>JBEKEU010000002.1:0-503160 GCA_050013675.1 Sedimentisphaerales bacterium | reverse complement strand
TTTTGCCCACTGTAAAATAGCTGTCGTAGGTAATATGCCATACTCCGTAGGGCTGGACGTCCATTACGCAGGGAGTCCAGTATGTAGTGGAAGGTGTAGCATAGGCAAAATTCGAAAAACAAAATCCGGATGCCAACAAAGACAACATCCAACAAAAACTGCTCAATCTTAACGGCTTCACTTCTTTCTCCTTTCAAAACAACTTTTAATGTGTTTGTTCATTTTTTCGCACAGTGGGCTTGGGCCACACAGCATATAAGCAATCGGTGTGCCAGAAGCAAGAAGAGCCGCTCACTTGCCATATAACTCCTTTATATAACTGGCGTTACAGCGTTTTGGTTGCGGAGGCAGGCAAAGGGTTGCTTTATACAAAAATGTAAATGTGCCACATATTGACTACAAAAATGTAACCAAATGGTGAATCAGGAAAGCAGCTTCGGGTAAATGGCGTACATCTTGATTTTGTAGCCGAGGATTCGTTCGGTGAGACCGAGTTCCATGGCGGCTTTTCTCTGCTGGCCGCCGGATTTTTTCAGCGCGTCGATAATTAACTCTTTTTCTTTGTTTGCTATTATCTCGGCCAAAGAGTGTCCGGCGACTTGCTCGGTCTTTTTTATCATTTGAAGCGATGGCGGCAGATGCTCGGAGCGGACTACATCTTCATCGCAGAGCAGCACCGCTCTCTCGATGCAGTTTTCCAACTCCCTTATATTGCCCGGCCAGTGGTAGCTCGTCAGCATTTCTATTGCTGGCGTTGAGATGCGGGTGATATTTTTTTTGTTCTCGGCAGCATACTTTTCAAGGAAATGGTCCGCAAGCTGCATTATATCGTCTTTTCGTTCTCTTAGGGGCGGCAGGTAGATTGGAAAAACGTTTACCCTGTAATACAAGTCCTCGCGGAAGACGCCTTCTTTTATCTGCTGTTCGAGGTTCTTATTTGTGGCGACGATTATCCGAACATTTGATTTGATTGTTTCGATGCCGCCGAGCCGTTCGAATTCCTTGAATTGAATCACACGCAGCAGTTTTACCTGCAGGTTTACGGGAAAGTCGCCGATTTCGTCGAGGAATATAGTGCCGCCGTGTGCCCTTTCGAATCTGCCCATTTTTCGTTCCGTCGCGCCGGTAAACGCGCCTTTTTCATGCCCGAACAATTCGCTCTCCAGCAGTGTCTCCGGCAGGGCGGTGCAGTTGACCTTGATGAAGGGTTTTTCGGCCCTGGGGCTGTTATAGTGAATCGCGTGCGCTACGAGGTCTTTGCCGGTGCCGCTTTCGCCGCGGATGAGAACCGTGGCGTTGCTGTCGGCGACCTGCTCGATGAGCCGATATACCTGTTGCATCGCGTTGGAGCTACCGACCATGTTTTGAATGTTGAACCGCGTCTTTAATTCCTGGCGAAGCCGGACGTTTTCGTCGCGAAGCTGCCTCTGCACGGACTCTACCATTTTGTTAAGCTTCACCGCCTGGGCAATCATAGTCGAAATGATATTCAATAACCGCACGTGGCTTTCAAAGTCATTGGTTTTGTCGGTCTGCCGGTCCACGCTGAGTGCTCCGATTGTCTTGCCTTCCAGCTTAATGGGCACGCAGAAGAACGCGATTGGTCTGCCTTTTGTAGTGTTTCGTGCCCCGGTTTTATGGACGAAGCGGGGGTCCTTCGATATATCAGGCACGATTATCTCTTTGCCGGTTGCCACCACTGTGCCGGTGACGCCCTCCCCCATTTTGTATATGCCCATCTTTTTTGATTGCTCGCTGATGCCGTGGGCTATCTCGATATTTATGGTCTCGGTATCCGGGTTCAGCAGGGTGATTGTTCCTCGTTGCAGCTTCAAATGCGTATCCAGCGACTTGAGGATTGAACGCAGCGTTTGCTGCAGGTCCAATGACTCTGCAAGCCCCTTTGCAATGTCGTTTAGAAGCTGAACCTCTTTGGCGGGCTTTGTTTTCATTATGCTCATTCCTTAAAAACGGCTGTTGTGTGAAATGATAACAAAGATGTAGGCCAAATGCAATAAACAACAATTTCGTATTCTCGCAGGCGCGACGTCTTTGTATTGCGGGGTGTTTGCCGAAGTCGCACTCGTTTGCCTGTCAAACCGAAGACCCGCGATGGTGTTGCCTGGAAAAATGATGCGTCAGCCGGAAGAACAAGTCCTCGGAATCGGCGCCCATAAAAAAAGCGACCCCGCCTCGTGAGGAGGCGGGGTCGCCTGAAAAACTCTTATCAAGAGTTGCACAACTTCATAGCGTTAGATATTCGGGTCAGTCATAGCTGCGTTTGTCCAATAACGGTAGTAGATAACATTAGCATCTACTGCATCCCCGCTACCGTGCGGGTAAGGCCCGGATACATCGCCCCACCAGTTAAGCGCGGCATTGACATCTACAACAGTACTGCCGTGGTATGCCTCTTGAGTGGCATCAACAGTCCCGTTGTATACACCGTAGATGTTATTGCCAGATATGGAGTTGTTCGCGCCGATAGTGATATGATTTGCATCAAAGACGCAACCATAAGAAGCACCACTATTATAGTTTTTAGGAACCTTGATCCAGACACCGTATCCATTATTAGAGAAAGTGTTGCTCTGGATAGCTACTCCGCCGGCGTCAATGATGAGGTCACCAGAACCTCCTACATAGGCATCGCTAGCTGCTCTGGCACCCATGAATCCGATAGCATCTCCGGCGCTGTCTCCGGTGGTGTGCAGTGTTCCTATGTTGTGGACGGTGTTACCCGTTACTAACACATCATTCACGTCGGAATCTTCCGGCTCCTCATACTTCTTGCCAACAGAATCATTGTAGAAGTAATCAGCGATAAAGGTCAGGAAAGAGTACTTCAGGTACTGGGCGGTGTTACTTTGAATGGTAACCGCGTGAGTACCAGAACCCTTTGCCGCACTGTGAATAACAATGCCCGTGCCGGGACCGCCTGCGTTGGTGCCGCCCCAGGAGAGACTATCGTTGGCATCGCCATTGAACGTGTTACCGCTAATCACGGAGTCGTCGCTCAGCTTGACGGCCCAGATACCCACGCTCTCACCAGAGGAGAAACTGTGGAACGTGTTGTTCAGTATCTTGTGGCCTTTTGATGGGGTAGCAACATTGTAGCCCCAGATTGCTATTTTGCCAGCTCCACCATTCGGTACATTAGCGACTCTGCCGCCAATGAGTATACCAGCTATGGTATCGCTATTGGTGTCGATGACGCAGTTTTGGATAGTGGAGTTGTTGGCGTGGACCCAAATTACGCTCTGCGATGGGTTACTACCGGTATAGGCCTGAGTGCCGTACTTGATGGTGAAGCCGTCAATAGTAGCATATTCAGCGTTTTTGTTTACTTCTACGGCCTGCTGGTAGTTAGCGCCCGGCTCTATAATGGTAGTAGTAGCGCCAGCGCCTACAAGCGTAATGTTGGGCTCACAAATGTCTATGGACTCAGCATACGTTCCTGCCGCGATGGGGACAGTTACAAGTTGATAAGGCGGGGTAGTAGAAGCGCCACCACGGGCGACAATAGCAGCATTTATCTGGCCCTGGATGGTTTTCGCAGTTGTTGCTGATGGTGCCGCAGTGGACCATGCTCCTATATTAGGAGTAGTTGCGCTATCTTTTGACTGGACCATATAGCTATATGTGGTATTTTCAGCGAGACCTGTGTCCGTCCAGTTTGAATCAGTTTGCCAAGCGGTGGGCCCAAAGGTGTTTCCAATAGGTGCAGATCGGTAGAATCGATACCAGACAGGGTTAGAAGCATCGGTCGCGATTGTTGCCTGCATTGCAATAGTAGTGGCTCCTGTGGCATGAGGGGCTATCGCGAAGGTCGCCGGGTTTGGATCGGGCGCAGTTGTATCATGGCCGGTAACTGCGTTTGCCTCGACTGATTCATTGGTTGTATAAGGCACTAACGCCTTAGTTTTGGCCTTTACAGTGTATCCGTAGTTGGTATCAGGAATAAGGCCGTGGTCTAGGTAGGTTGCAGAATCCTGCCAACCGCTGTCGTGACCGCCAGTGCCGTTCTTATTTCTAAAGTAGTACTGGACACCCTCACCCTGATGCGCAGTCGCAGTTGTCGCGGTCATTGTAATTGAAGTGTCGCTTACTGTCGTAGGTCTGACTGCCCACGTCGCCGGGTTTGGATCGGGCGGAAGAGTATCCGCTACTGAGTGAGTAGTTGCGTTTGCATCGGCTGATTTAGTGGTTACATTCGGCACAGGTGCTTTACTGTCTTCGGCCATTACATTGTATGTGTAAAGAGTATTAGACTGAAGACCGCCGTCTGTCCACGTCGTATCAGAAATCCAACCGCTGTCGTGACCGGTAAGGGTCTTATTTGTAAAGTAATACTGTACAGGAGGAGTGAGAGCATCAGTTGCGGTTGTTGCGGTCATTGTAATTTGAGTGTTGCTTATTGCATTAGGTTCTCCACCGGGTGCCCACGTCATTGGGCTTGGTGTAGGAGGAGTGGTATCTGTAACAAGAGTGTATTTGGTCAAACTCGTAATGAGGTTACTTACAAGGTTGTCAATAAGGGTGGACTGATTATTTTTCGTCAGCGCGGTGTCCAATGTCGCACTAAAAGTGCCCGAGCTAAAGGTTGGGGAAGTAAAATCAACCGTATAACCAGTCAGAGTTCTCGCGACATTTTTATCGGTGAGACCAACAGATTTTCCATTAGAAGTTTTCCCAAACAGTACTGCGTTGGTATTGCCGCTCGAATAATCAGCAACTATGTTGCCGGCTACGTTTTTATAAAACACAACATCTGCGGCTAATGCCCGTAGTGTCGCGCCACCCGTGCCGGTATGGGTTATCTGTTGTGCCTCGCAGACGTCTTGAGTATCCAGATTGACGCTGATTACTAAGTAGCCCTTCTCTGTTACCTTGCCCAATGATGCGGACCCGGTAGTGTCAAGGACCGTGGCCGTTTCGGTAGTTCTGTAAACAAGGATGCTGCCATAACTGGGGACACACATCATCGCCACAAAAACTAATAACAACAACTTTCTCATCTTAATTCTCCTTTCGAATAACTTTTTCATCTCGATTACGTTTTTCATTCCTAAACCTTTCCATCTTCCTTGCTTCGAATTTCTAATGGCCTTCTAATGGCTTTTCCATCCGCAAGTCTCCTTTCTGATAACACCTTCCCATCCTTAGATTTTCCTCTTTGCGCATAATTAACCTCTTTCCGCTGACCGAAAAAAGGAAATTATACGCAAACATTTATATCCATACATAAGAGTTATTACTCCAATCCCATCTTAATTGCAACCCCTCTTAATCGCAACCCCAATCTATCGTGCAATTTCAAAGGAAACGCCCTTATCAGTATTATTATGTTGTCTATAAACTTCTTAGCGGTATATAATGACCAAACTTTACAGCATAATCAACAAAATTTTATTATTTTTTTGCAAAATTTTCAAAAGCGTCTATGCTGTGTTTCAGCGTTCTTAAAACAGGGCATAAAAGTCGTTGATTGAAACCTAATGTAAAACCGGTTAATTATCAAGGGAATTCTTATGGTCAAAGCAAAAAAGCAGTATGGGTTTTCCGTTTCAGCAGTTTACATCCTCCTTGTTTCTCTTTCCATTATATGTATTATTATCGGCTGTTCGTCAAAAAAGGATAAAAAAGCTAAACCAGGTGCCGAGAAATCTCATCCTGCCAAAACTAGCGCTAGCATCCCTTCAGCAGACAAAGTATCCCAATTACCCAAATCGCCCATTTTACCATTGCCGGATGCCAATCAGACCGCAAAAGAAATCGAGGAACCTTGTAATGCCCAAATACCTATCGATAGTGTGTGGAGAGAATTTAATGTAACAAGCGCCAGTGAGAGAAAAATTGAGCTTTTTAAGTTTCTGCCCTATAAAGCGTTTGACCGTGACCCCTGTGCAGTTGCAATGGTTCAGACGGCGGTGGCAGATGAGGATGGCAATCTGGCTCTGGCAGGGATTGAGTTAGTACAGGGGTGTAAAGGTCCGAAGGTTCTGCCTGTGGTAGTTAAGGCGATGTCGCATCCGGATGAGGAGGTCAGGCGGACGGCGGTAGGCATTCTTTCAGATATTGACGACCCACAGACAGGCGACTTGCTTGCTGCGGCGGTGTCGGATAAATCAGAAGATATACGGAGCGCCGCTCTTGACGTAGCCAGAGGTAAAGACGAACAGGTTCAATTCAAAGTGCTCGAAAAGGGAATTTCCTGTCCATACGGCGATACAAAGGAAGAATCAGTTGCTATGTTGGAAAATATGGGGGGGCGCCGCGCCGTGGATATTTTGATAGAAGCCCTGCGGGACAAAGACGCCGAATTCCGTGAAAAAGTCACTTCCGCTATTAGCTCGCTGATCGATAAGGAATTCGCATCATATGAAGAGGCAAAAAACTGGTGGGAGAAAAACAGAGACAAATATGATGAAGATTTGTCCCTGAAGTAGTGTTCTCTATGCAGCAAAAAACTTGGAGAATTTGCCAGGACGTACCCTTATTATATTAGGTAGGGCGGGGCTTACCCCGCCAATCTTGTATTGAATTGGATTGAGAAATGGTAGTTGATTGCCACACGCATATTAGAAGCGTCAGCATACAGAATCTTGATGCCTCAGAGCATCTCGCCGCCGCCGAGGTGGTTGATAAGTGCGTTGTGCTGGCATCCACCGACGGTCCCGCCGACCAGGTCAACAAAGATTTGAGCCAGTACGTCGCTCGGTACGAAAACAAGATGGTCGGCTTCGCCTTTATCAATCCTCTCACTGAAGGCGTCAGCGTCCGCAATCTTAAATCCTCCACCGAAAAACTCGGCCTCAAAGGCATCGTCCTTTATTGTTCCCAGTCCGCGTTTCATCCCGCCCAGACCGAAGCGATGCAGCTTTACGAATCCGCTCAGGAACTACACCTGCCCGTCTTTTTCCACAATACCCCCGTCGGCCCGGGAGGTTTTCTCGAATACGCCCGCCCCTTCCTCCTCGACGAGGTCGCCAGAACATTTCCGGAGTTGAAAATCGTCGTCGGCGGTATGGGATTCCCCTTCTACGAGCAGACCTTGTGCCTCCTCGCCAAACATCACAATGTTTACGCCGACCTCTCTGTCAGGCCGGGCAACGTCTGGCAGGTTTACAATATCGTCGTCTCAGCTTATGAGCAGGGCGTGATGGATAAGCTCTTCTTCGGCAGCGCCTTCCCCGCCGCAAAGGCAGAGGATTGTATGGAATCGCTGCTTGGCTTCAATAAGCTCCTCGCTGGTGCGAATCTCCCGATGGTGCCTCGCTCAATTATCCAGAGCGTCATCGAACGCGATACGCTCAAGCTCCTCGGTATCGAAAAATAACTCTTGGAACTATGGTTCACCATTTGTTCAAAAGGAAGTCGCTGGGGTTGCTTCATGAGGAAATGAAGGGCGACAATCGTCTTAGGCGGGTCCTCGGCCCATGGTCGCTGACCAGCTTGGGAATTGGCTGCATCATAGGCGCCGGCATATTTGTTATCACCGGCTACGCCGCTCATTTCAAAGCCGGCCCGGCGCTGTTGCTCTCGTTCGTTGTAGCGGGGATGGCCTGTGTATTTTCCGCGTTGTGTTACGCTGAATTCGCGTCGATGGCGCCGGTGGCTGGTTCCGCTTATACCTATGCCTATGCCACTCTCGGCGAATTACTCGCCTGGATAATCGGGTGGGACCTTATCCTCGAATACACCGTGGCTTCGGCCTCCGTAGCGCACGGCTGGTCGAAATATTTTCAGAATTTCATCGGGATGTTTCATATCAAAGTTCCGCTTGTTTTCTCCGGTGCCCCCTTTGACTACAATCCTTCCAGCGGAATCTTTATGCACACGGGAAGCTGGTTCGACCTGCCGGCCCTGGTTATCGTCGCCGTCATCACTATTGTCCTGGTGATTGGCATCCATGAAAGCTCACGGTTTAATAACGTGATGGTGGCAATCAAGGTCTCTGTGGTGATTCTTGTCATTGTTGTCGGTGCGTTTTATGTCAAGGCCGCCAACTGGCATCCCTTCGCTCCGTTTGGCTGGGCGGGGCTGAGCATTTTCGGGCATACCGTCTGGGGTCAAACCGGCGCGGACGGCTCACCCGTTGGAATGCTGGCCGGCGCCGCGATGATATTCTTCGCCTACATCGGGTTTGATTCGGTTTCGACTCACGCCGAAGAGGCGCGCAATCCTCAGCGTGATGTCCCCATCGGTATCATTGTCTCTCTTATTATTTGCACCGTCTTATATATCGGCGTCACAATCGTCCTCACGGGTATGGTCCCCTGCGACCAGATTGATACCGAGGCCCCTGTTGCCGCGGCGTTTCAGCGCATCGGGCTGCATTGGGGTCAGTTCATCGTCTCACTTGGCGCCGTGGCCGGCATTACTTCCGTTATACTGGTGCTGATGCTCAGTCAGCCTCGTGTGCTTCTCGCGATGGCCAGAGACGGCTTGTTGCCCCCGTCATTTTTCGCCGCTGTACATCCGCGATTCCGCACGCCCTGGAAATCAACCATTCTTACAGGTATCGCAGTCGGCTCATTGGCCTCGCTTATCCCGCTCGGCATCCTCGCTGAGCTGGTCAATATCGGCACCCTTTTTGCCTTTGTCATCGTCTGCACCGCTGTTCTCGTAATGCGATTTATAAATCCGCAGGCCCACCGCCCGTTCCGTTGTCCATTCGTTCCGTTGATTCCCCTGTTGGGCGTGTTATTTTGCCTCGTTCTGATGTTCTCTCTTCCCTCTGCCAACTGGCTGCGATTGTTCATCTGGATGGCGGTGGGCATTATTATTTATTTCCTGTATGGCCGGCATCATAGCGTTTTGGCCCGCCACAGGGCCGCTGAGCGCCTTACCCGCAAAGACAGTGATACCCGGCAGGATTAAATAGTTATTCATAATTATTTATTTAAAGCGCAAGGTGGATATGGATAGAATTAGAAAAATAATTGTAGATTGGAGGCAAATATGAATCGCAGAACGTTTTTGAAAAGTGTGCCGGCCCTGACAATACTGGCGGCGGCAAGGCCGAATTTAACTGAAACCGTAAAAGAAAAAAACGAATCCTACGGCCAGGCGGTTAAAGCGGCTCTTCCCCCAACGGACCTGCAGCCAATCGTGCTTGTGCCTCCACAGACGGAAGGCGGCAAAAGTGTGCTTGCGGCCCTGAGAGAAAGGAAGACCATACGTAACATTCGCGACGAGAAGCTCCTCCCCCAGATGCTTTCTAATCTTCTCTGGGCGGCCTGGGGCGTGAATCGCAAGAGCGGGCCGTTCGGCCAGATTGGAAGGACGGCCGCGTCAGCAAGCAACTCACAGGAAATCGACCTTTACGTTGTTTTGCCCGAAGGGACATACATCTACGAGGCGGTCAACCATCGTCTCGATCCTGTCGTCGCGGGCGACCTCCGTGCAAAGGTGAGTGCCCACGGCCAGGGCGGCGCTATGACTAAAGCCCCGGTGATTCTCATCTACGTCGTTGATATCGCCAAATACAGCAAATCCCGATTACAGGAGCCCGGCCTAAGAGACGCGGAGATACAGAAATCCTATTACAACGTTGCCACCGGCCTCATTGCGGGAAATGTTTATTTGTTCGCCGCCTCGCAGAACCTGGCCGCGTGGTTCCACAACTGCAATAAGCAGGCGCTCGCCGCGGAATTGAAACTCCGCCCCCAACAACGCGTCCTGTATGGCCAGACGGTCGGTTTACCGGCATTAAGTTAAAACAGGAACCCGGCGTAAACGGTTTTTTATTTTGTGGCTGGACCAACAATCAGCAGTTCAAATGAGTCCGGCTCAAAGTTTCTTCGGCGTCCGCCTTGTTGCTCTCCCGGTGCGGGCGGTTTTACTTTCGCCGTAACCAGGTATATCCGGTGCGTTTTCGGGTCCAGCGCCATAGTGCGTGCCATTGGTGCAGTCGCCACGGTTTCGACAACCTTGAATTGGCCGGCCGGCTCTTCCTTTATCACCGTCAATGTCCCGTCCTGACCATTGGAGCTGAATGCAAGACCTGTTTCGGAGTCAAAAGCCGCTGCGTCAGGACCTTTGCCGATAGCCGGCGTCGCTAAACTCTTGCCCGTTGCGTAATCGGTTATTGCCATTTTGCCGTTTGAGCAGACCGAAAAGAGCCGCTTGTTTTTGAGGTCAATGGCTAACCCTGTGGGTGATTCACAGGGCGCAATCGACCAACGGTTCGTCACGGTCAGCTTTTCGGCGTCTATCACGGCGATTTCGTTTTTGTCCTCTATATTGACAAATACCTGTCCTTTCTCATCGGATTGCGCAAATTCCGGCTTGCCGCCTAAAGGTATAGTGCCGATATTCGTGTCTTTAACAGCGTCGATAACGGTGCAATCTTTGCTGCCGCCGTTGAATGTGAAAACACGTTTTGTCGCCGGGTCAAACAAAATTGCGTCGGGCCTGTTGCCGACCTTAATCCTGCCTGTTTCTTTCAGCGTTGCCGGGTCGAAAACAGTTACCGAGTTATCGCCGCCGTTGCTTATGTAACCTTTATTAAGCCCTGTGGCGATTGCTATCCCGTGCACGCCCGGCGTATTGTTTATGTCGCCGATTACTTTTTCTTTTTCAGTATCGAAAACAACGACGTGGCTCTGGTGCGATATATAACAACGATTTGCGGCGCTATCGACGGCAAGATAGTCCCAGCTGCCCTCGCCGCCTATTGGCACCCTCTTAATAAGCTTGTAACTTGACTCTTGGCCTGATGTGACACCACAAAATGCTATCACGCAGACAATCGCTGTTATCGACAGCACGCTTTGCAAAACCGTTTCTTTTGTAACCATTTGTTTTCTCCTTTTTTGCCTGATTTTTGTCGTCCTGTTTTTTATCTCGCAATAACTCTCCGATTCTAACCTCCCCCGTTCACATTTTTCAATAACCTTTTGCCTTTTTCGTCAGCATAAGTTTAATCTTGCCCTTCTCCTCGTCCGTCTTATGTCTTGTGTCTGAGGTCTTTGGTCTTATCTGTCCGCTATACGCTGTACGCTGTCCGCTGATTCCGGGAAGTTCAGGCGGACGAAGAGCCCGTTTCGGAAACCCGCGGAATCTGCGAAATCAGCGTCTGAAAATTCTGGGTCTTAGTGGCGATCAATTGAGGATTGAATCGCCTTCGGCTTGGCCGCAAGTGGCCAATTGTTTCATCTGGCGTTCATAGAGCATATTGCTCTGCTCGATGAGATGCGCGATGAGGCCGACCTGGCTGAGGAGAATCTCGATAAGGCCGATATTGGCCATAGTGGATTCGGGGCTGTAGTGGGGCAGGACAATCATTATGTACCCGCAGTCGTTGCGTTCGGTGGCAAGGGCGGTTGCGACGATGCTGAAGTCATTGACCTGCGTAACAATTGGCTCTTCGCCGTCGTCAACCTTGGCGCAGAGTTCTTTGATGTAGCCGTCGCTGATACCCAGTTTTGTAAATCCTTCGGCGTCGCTTGGCCAGCAGTTGCCCTGTTTGCTGACGATTATCATCATTGGCCCGTCTTCGGGCAGAAGGTCAAATACCTGCCGGGCAATCTGTTCGTTGAGGACGCAGCTTGGTGAATACGATGAACCGAATGTATCCATATTCTGCCGACTCCTTTCAATGACATCCAATGATATCAGCAGGAACTTCGGCATTATTGGGCGGCAACTTATAAACGGGAATGCATCCGGACGATGCCAATATAGAAAAACAGCCCCGCCAATGGGCCATCCTGATTTTATAGGACGATAAATATGCTCTCCGGGATGGGTCAATAGGAGATGTTTGCCTTGAGCCAGGTCATCGGAAATCTCCTGCCTGGGCAATCGGTAACGTGTCCGCCGGGAACCGAGCCGTGGCCAAAGACCCGGCTTTTGGGAATGCGGTATCGCTGCTGCAGGAATCGAACCAGTTTCGCAAGGGACTCCATTTGTCGGCTGGTGGGCGCTGTGCTGTCGAAATTGCCGACTAAGCAGATTCCGATGCCTTCCTCGTTTGCCCAGTTGCCCGGCGTGCCTCCGCAGTGTGCGCCGGTGAGTTGTCCGCGCCAGCGGTACGTCGGCTCGACCTCGCCGTTGCCGCTGTCTGTGCCGTTGCCGATTACGAAATCATAACCGACGCCGTTCCAGCCATTGTTCTCCCGGTGCCATTTATCGATTATGGTCGCGTTGCCCTCATCGGTGGCGGAATGATGAATTATTATCGCAGACCACGCCCTTTCCGAACGCGAAGGCATCCAGCTATTTGGGACAAGACCCGTCGATGGCAGGGGGGCAATCGGCTTTGTTGGCAACGTCGTCTTTGGCGGCGCCTTGGTTTCGTAATCGTAAACTATTCGAGGCGGCTGCTCCTCAGGGGCGCAGCCGGCCAATCCTAAAATTGTCAAAAGCAACAATACTACTATTTTGCGCATATAGCTAAACCGCTCACACCTTTCTTTCAGGATTTGCAATTAGGATATTATCGGCTATGAGTTGCTTCCGGCTGCACTTTTTGACGGCTTGCGCTTTTCACGGTATCTTATCATTCGCACGCTGTTGCCCTGCTCGTTGTATTCTATCACGTCCATAAACGAACGCATCAGAAGCATTCCTCTGCCGGCGGGCTTGTAAAGATTGTCGCCGTATCGCGGGTCCGGAATCACCTCCGGGTCAAAACCAGACCCCTCGTCGGTCATACAAATCTCTATCTTGTCCGGCTCAATCGCGTAGTCAATCTTGACTGCCTTGTTTGGTTCCATTTTATTTCCGTGTTTGACCGCGTTGGTGAAGGCCTCTTCAAGGGCCAAATGAACGGCGAAGATGTCCTCCTCGCTATAGTTGCTTGCCTTCAAGCCCGGCTGGAGCTGACGAAATACATCAGCCACGGCGGAGGGAGTGCTTGAAACCACGACTGACCGACTAATCGGCATAAACTCAACACCTACGCATACGTATAAGACCACCCATAAAACTCCTGGCACTGTAACCAGCCGATATCGGGCGATCGCCTGCCTCTGCCATTACTGTTCCCCGGCTAAACTCGCCGCGGCTTCGGCCCGGTCAGGTAATATATCGAAAATTTTCGTCAGGCGTGTTATCTTGAAAATCTCATAAATTCTTGGACTTATGTTGCAGAGGCGAAGCTGGCCATTCTGTTCGTAAACTTTTTTGCTGACTCGAATCAGGAGTCCCAGGACAGCGGAAGAGAGAAACTTGACGGTTGAAAAATCGAGTATCAGGTTTATTTTTTCGGCCTGCCCGATTATCCCCATAAGCGATTCCTGAAGCTCGACGATATCGCGCTCCTCGAGAATTTTTTCGTCCGTGAAGGTGACTATCGTGGCCTTTTCGCCGTATTCAACGCTGACTCTTGGTTTTAATGACGCCATAACAAAATCTCCCTAAAAAACGCCAGTTCCCACCCAAAAACATAAGACGAACAGGCAAAGTAACAAATTTTGGGATGTATGGCAACGGTTTTTCGTTTTTTTTGGCGCCAATACGCCAATATACGAAGAACAGAAAAAAGACAGCGTAATTCTGAATCCGTGGAAAGTTAAAATATTTCTTTGAAAAACTCTTTCATTGCCTGCCAGGAGCGGATATCGGCTTGTTTGTTATAGGCGGCGCCTTTCGATGGGTCGCTGCCATTATCGGGGTTTGTAAAGCCGTGGACGGCACCGCTGTAGATTATCAATTGCCAGTCAACTTTCGTATTACGCATCTGGCTCCAGAAGGCGGTAACCTGTTCCTGCGGGACATAGGGGTCATCAGCGCCGTGGCAAACGAGGACTTTGGCCTTGATATTGTTCGCGTCAGCGGGGTTCGGCGTATCGAGATTGCCGTGAAAACTGATTACACCTTTCAAATCCGCGCCGCTGCGAGCCATTTCAAGCACAACGCCTCCGCCGAAACAATAACCGATTGCGGCGATTTTGTCGGGGTCAACAAAAGAGAATTTTTTTACCTGCTCAAGGCCTGCAAGGGCACGCCTTCGCATCAGTTGTCTGTCGCCACGGTAAATGGCCGCCTGTTTTGCCGCCTCATCCGTGTTGGCCGGCCTTATGCCTTTGCCGTAGATATCGATGGCGAACGCGACGTAGCCGAGGCCCGCCAACTGTTCGGCCCTGTTTTTAACATAGGGGCCGATACCTGTCCATTCGTGCGCGATTAAAACCGCGGGAAGTTTTCCTTTGAGGGCGTCATCGTAGGCAAGAAATCCTTCGAGGACGGTATTGCCGTCTTTGTATTCGACGGTTTGGGTTTTGATGGCGGCCCGGGCATAATTTGGCCAGATTACCGCCAGAGCCATTAACAGGATGTAAGGTAATACTTTCATTTCGATAGACCTCCTAAAAATAAACATTATTCATATCTCGCTATTTTAAGCCGCTTTCTTAAAAAAGTATATCCCCGCCGGCAGGGCAAGACAAGGGTTTTTTATCCATCTGCAGCGGGGGCGGAATTGAATATCCAATGTCCAATCCGCCACAGGTGGATAAAACCCGCCAAACTGCGCGGCGGGCAGGGGCCGAAAAAACCCGACAATTTTTTTCATAAAACCCTTGAGTTGGCGGAGATATTATGTAGAATTTTCAAATTCGATGTTTTTTTAGATAAAAGTTCTTGCGTTTTGTAATTCAGAATGGATAATGGCGAATACAGAATGCGGGATAGCTTTAGTTTCGACACACTTGAGATTCGCCTCCCGTAAGGGACGCCAAACGGCGTTCGGCGGGTAAATGTCCACACCCTTGGGCATTGAAACGGTTGACGTGCGTGTGGGCACGGTGAAAAGAAACAAGAAGTATAACGCAAATTTTATTTGAAGGAGAACGCAATGAAAATCAGTAGGTCAACGGGTTATGGGATACTGGCAGCCGGCTATATTGCCAAAAGTGAGAAGGGCGGAATTGTGCTTTCACAGACCATTTCCAAGGAATACAATATACCCCTGGAATACCTGCTGAAGATACTCCAGCAGCTGGTCAGAGCCAATATTCTTCGCAGCAAGCGCGGCCCGCGAGGCGGTTTTGTGCTGTCGAAGTCCCCAAGCAAAATCACAATGCTCGAAATCATAGAGGCCGTGGATGGGCCGCTTGTGAGCCAGCTCAATCTCGAAGAGCACACCAAGAAGGGCAAGTTCAGCACGAGGGCGGAAAAGGCATACGAGAATGGTCTTGCCGCAGCCAGGGCGGTATATCAGAAAGTTACGCTGTCCAGTTTGCTTGCGTAATGGCGGTTTGAGGACAAGAACAATAATCCGGCCGGAGAAGCCGTTTGCATTAGCGACCCTGATGGGGTAGAGTGCGAATGGTTTCTTCGGGCCGGTTATTTTTTATGAGGGTCAGGTAAAATGCATATCAAAGAATTTCAGCAGTTCATATCCGAGAAATACGAGAAGCGGGACCGGCAGCGTGGTGTGCCGAAGACGTTTTTGTGGTTCATCGAAGAGGTGGGGGAGCTGGCGACCTCGCTGGCGGGCAACGATGCCAAGAACAAACGGGATGAGTTCGCGGATGTTTTGGCGTGGCTTTGCACCTTAGCCAATATCAGCGACGTGGATTTGGAAAAGGCGTGCAAAAAATACACAAGCGGCAAAGTGAAGGGATTTAAGCCGAAGTAAGCAGCGGTCAAAACACCAGATACGAGTTTGCCTTGTTCAATCGCGATGTGGTTTTGCCGATGTCGTTGATGGTTCTGATTCTGGCGGATTTTCGATGTTCGAGAATTCGGTCAACGGTGATTTGGCCCAGGCCCGGCACACGCAGAAGCTCATCTTTCGACGCTTTGTTTATATCGACGGGGAAATACTGCGGATTGCGTTTGGCCCAGGATTCTTTCGGGTCAGTATCGAGGGGCAGATTGCCGGCTTCGTCGAAAACAATATCGGATTCTGAAAAACCATATCTTCGCAGGAGGAAATCGACCTGGTAAAGGCGATGTTCGCGGACAAAAACGTCGTCGGGCTTCCATCCTTCGCCCTTAAGGGGCTTCGGAGGACAGGTCGCTTGCGCTACGGAGGATGAATGCTGGCTCCCGTAAGGGACGCCTTTCGGCGGACGGCTAAACAAGTTGTTCGAGTCGTCATTGCCGATTTTTTGATATGCGCTGAAATAAATCCTGCGGAGGTTGAGGCGGTCGTAGAGTCCCCACATATATTTTACAATCTCGGAGTCGGTTTCGTCGGCGGCGCCCACGATAAACTGAGTGGTCTGTTTGACTCTTTCGTATTTATTGCCCCGGCCGGTAAGTCGGCTGATGAGCTTAATCGGTTCAACGATGTCTTCGATGAAACGTTTCTTATCGGATAGTTTGGCGAGGTATTTGGCGCCGGGTGTTTCGATATTCAGAGAGACGGCGGAGGAGAGTTTTACGGCTTCCTCGATTGCGTTTGCGCTTGCGCCGGGTATGACCTTGAGGTGGATATAGCCGCGGAAGCTGCGACGATAGCGGAGGATTTTGGCGATTCGGTTGAGACGTTCCATAGTGGCGTCAGGGGTGCCGAGAACGCCTGAGCTGAGGAACAGGCCGAAGACCTCACCTCGCTTGTAGTAATCGAGAAAGACGTTGACGGTTTCTTCTTCGTTGAGGGTGCATCGGCGGAGGTCCTGGTTTGCCCGGAGTGGGCAGTATTTGCAGTCGTTGGAGCAAACATTGGAGACGAGGGTTTTGAAGAGGACGCTGGTTCCGCCATTGGGCAGGGTGACGGGATAAATCCACTTGCCTTGTGGCCCGCGCCTGCGGCGCTCGTCGTTTTTGCATCCGCAGGCGCACGCCAAATCGTATTGTGCGTCGGCACTGAGTATTTCCAGCTTTTGCCGGGTATCAGGGGCGCTTATTATCGCGGTCATAGCACACCTTCCGTGGTGTTTTCTCCCTGCTGTTTAATTATTTCTTTTCTGTTTTTGGTTCCGCTTTTGGCTTTGTCTCTGCCTTTGGTTCTGCTTTTGGCTCTGTTTTTGGCTCTGGTTTTGGCTGAGGTTTTGCCATGTACAGTTTCAGCACATCGTCGGCTGACAGGGCAGAGTTGTAAATTCTGAAATCGTCGATTTTTCCCGACCAGTCCGCCTTTGGAGATACCCTGCCGCCAATAATAAAGTTGCTGATTTTAGGCATCGGGTCCATAGCTCCGAATACTTCGGCGACCTTGGAGTCGTTGTGATACAGGCGGAGCGAATGCTCGTTGGCGTCTTTGACGAAGACGTAAAAATTCCAGTTTCCGGCGAAGTCGCTGTCGCTTGTGGCCTGCCAGTAGACATGTTCTGCGTCATTTCCAATATCAATCGCTTTATTCGGCGTGGGGACAAATGCCCGCAGTTTCAGCCAGTTGGGGTCCGGGTGCGATATTCCCTCTGTTGGCGCGATTCCCCAGGGGCCGGGCCATTTTTCATCCGGCGGAGCGCAGGGGTCCTGGTTGACCCAGAAGGCGATGCTCAACTGGTCTTTGACGCGGCCCCATATTCCGTTGGGTATAACGATGGTTTGCTGGCCGGAGAATTTGGCGCAGCCGTTTGAGTCGAATCCCTCGCCGGGGCACCATATCTTGGGGCCTCCGCCGAAATCCACCGTTGCGTCAAAACCGTTGCCGCTGGAATCCTTCGCGATAGTTCCGTCTTTTTCCTCGAATTTCCACCATCCGATGGGTTCAACGGCCTTTACGCAGGCCGGCGCCAGAATTAGTAAAACTGTTGTTAGTACGATAGCATTACGCATGTCAACCTTTCCTTTCCCGGCTATAAGCCGATTGGCATATTATACTATTTTGCCGTTTCAAATCCAGTCCCAAGTGTTTTCATTGACGGCGAAAGATTTTAGATTTATCATAACCAGCCCTTGATATTTAAGACCTGCATAGCGGGGCAAGGGCAGGGGTGATTTTTGAGGTTTGGGTGTTTTGCATCGGGCTTCGAGTGTAAGGGTTATGAGCAATTATATAGTTTTAGTCAAACAGGTGCCGGACGTATCGCAAATCACGGACAACGCGTTCGACCTCGAAACGGGGACACTGATACGGACGCGTCTGGCGAGCGTCATTAACGAGCTTGATACGCAGGCGCTCGCGTTTGCGAATCGTATGCGTCAGCTTTCGGGCGACAAGGACGCGAAAATTGTCGCTTTGACGATGGGGCCGCCGATGGCTGAAGAGGTGCTGCGATATTCACTGAGCAGGTGCGCCGATACGGTGGTTATGCTGACCGACAGGGCGCTGGGCGGTGCCGATACGGTTGCTACCGCCAATCCGCTTGCCTGTTCCATAAGGAAAATCGCCAAGGAGCTATTTAACGGCAACGATGATTACTTCGTTGTTTCGGGGATGCAATCAGTGGATGGGGACACCGCACAGGTGCCGCCACAGATTGCGGAGGAACTGGGGATTTCCTGCATCGCATACGCGACGGATTGCGAATTCAAGAAGGGACGATTTGAGTTTACAAGAATCATAAGCGGCGGAAGCCAGGTGGTTTCGCCGAAACGATTGCCCGCGGTAATCACGGTAGCCAAATATGAGTACCCGCTTTTCGCTTCGTTTTCGGCGACGAGGCGGGCGAACAAGAATAAGGTAATCACCTGGGGGGCTTCGGACATCAACGCGGCGCTGATTGGGGCGAAGGGTTCGAAGACGTGGGTGATACGGGTATTTCCGCCGGGGAAAAGCAGCAGGAAATGCAGACATCTTTCAGACGCGAGACAATTAGCGGAAGTAATCGTTGAAAGCGTCAAGTCGTCGGCGGGTGCGGCCGGGACGGATAAACAGGCGGCGAGATACGTTTTGCCCGCGAATAGAAAAAGCGTGCTGGACAGAAGTTTCGAGGGGACCGCCAAGGAGAACGAGGATTACAGGATTTTGACCGACAAGCTGCGTGAGCTTGGTATAAGCGGCGAGGCGGGCATCGACGAACAGACGAAGGAAAAAATTGTAGCGTCCGCTGGTGAGCATTTTCACAAGAATGCGCTGGATGATATGCTGCTGGGTCTGCGGGCCGTTGAGCCGAGTTACAAGGGTGAGGTATGGGTTGTCGCGGAGCATCACGGGGGCGTAATTCACCCGGCCACTTTTGAGCTTATCGGAAAGGCGAGAGACCTGGCCGGTTCGGTAGAAACGAATGTGGGGGTGGTAATCGCCGGTCACAACTTGCAGCCGATGGCCAGGGAATTGATTGCGGGAGGCGCCGACAACGTATATGCGATAGACGACCCGCTTTTGGCGGAGTTTGACCCGATTGCGCATCGCAAGGTAATAGCCGACGCGGTGAGCAAATACTGGCCTCAGATTGTTTTATACGCCGCGACACCGCAGGGCAGGGTGCTTGCGCCGTTAGTTTCATACAGGGTGGGCTGCGGATTGACCGCGGACTGCACGGGTCTTGATATTCGCGACAGCTCCCGCAAAGAGCAGATAGGGACACTGTTCCAGACGAGGCCAGCGCTTGGCGGCAACGTGATGGCGACGATTTGCACGAAGAACTCGAAATCGCAAATGGCTACCGCCAGGCCGGGCGTTATGAAACGGTTACCAGCCGATAAGACCAGAAAAGGCAACGTTATCAATCACAAAGTCAACGTTACCAAAGACGATATTTCACTCGAAATCATTAAAACAGAGCTTGGCACGGGCAAAGTCAATTTCGACGCCGAGGTGATTGTCAGCGGGGGCAAGGGAATGAAAGACCGCGACAATTACGAGCAGTTGCTCATCGAGCTTTGCGGGGCGATTCGGACGAGATTGAATGTTTCCGTCGAGAGAGGCGCATCTCGCGCGGCGGTTGAGCAGGGGTTCGCGGAGAGGATTCGCCAGGTGGGCCAGACGGGCACGGCGGTGGGACCGAAACTTTATGTGGCGATGGGGATATCAGGCGCGATTCAGCATATGATTGGCGTGGCGAATACCGAGACAATCGTGGCGATTAACAGCGATCCCAATGCGCCGATTTTCAAACAATGCGATTACTACATCGTGGGTACAGCGGAAAAGGTAGTGCCGGAGTTAGTCGCTGCTTTACAGGAGCGTTCGTAGTGGTAAACGATAGCGATTTTGGCAAAGTTGAAGTTTTGATAGTTGGCGGCGGGCCGGCGGGCCTGGCTTGCGCGATTCAGTTGAAGGTTCTCAAGCCGCAGGCCGAGATTTGCGTCATCGAGAAGGGGGCGGAGCTCGGCAATCACAATCTATCGGGGGCGGTCCTTGAAAAAGAGCCGATTCATACGCTGCTCGATGCCGCATCGCCCGGCTGGCGGGACAGCGACGCGGCGAAAGACGTGCTGGCAAATAAAATCGATAAAGATGACGTGCTGTTCCTGCTGGGCAAAAAATTCGGATTCAACATACATTTAGCGATTCGCTTAGCGAAGATTTTCGGGCTGGGCTTTGGCCAGATGACGCACACGGGCGACTACACGATTTCAATCAGTAAGCTGACCAAATGGCTGGGGCAAATCGCGAAGAATCTCGGTGTCGAGGTGCTGTGCGGGTTCGCGGCGGCGGATATTATGGTTGACGACAATGGTGCGTCGGCAGTCAAGCTTGTTGACCAGGGACTCGATAAGGAAGGACACAAACAGACCAATTATCTCGAAGGCGAAACCATCGAGGCGAAGTACATCGTATTAGCGGAGGGCTGCGACGGGCTTTTGACAGAGAAATTCATCGAAAAAGCGGGACTTAAAAGAAAAGCGAATCAGCTTTACTCGGTGGGCGTGAAAGAGCTGATTAAGGTTTCGCCCGAACAATACGCTGAATTTACCACAGGCAGGGTGATTCACGCGATGGGTTACCCGATTTGGGCGCCTATTATTGGGCCGGGGATGTTCGGCGGCGGAATTGTTTATCCTCTCCAGGCGGAGCACCTGGCGGTCGGGATGATAGTCGGGGCGGACTGGAAATATTACGATTTCAATCCGCAGCATGCGTTGACGCTTTTCAAACAGCACAGCAGGGTGAAAAGACACATCGAAGGCGGCACGGTCGTCGAGGCGGGTGCGAAGATGATTCCCGAAGGCGGCTGGAACGCGGTGCCGCGAGACCCAATCAGCGGCGCTATCGGCAAAGGCAACGTGATTATACTGGGCGATTCCGCTGGCTTTGTGAATATGCTCAAAATCAAAGGGCTGCACAACGCGATTGACTCGGGGATGATGGCGGCAAAGGCGATTAATGAGACGGTTGATAATCCGCGGGAATCGGCTGTTCGTTATACCGATTTGCTTTTGAAATCCAACGTCGCGAAGGAAATGAAAAGTGCTGCTAATTTCCGCCAGACCGTCGCGAGGTTCGGGCCATTGCAGGGTATGCCTTTATCGGTGCTGGGGACATTGCTGCCCGCGTTCAATATCGAAAAGGATTATGAAGCAATGACGGTCCTGCCATATCAGCTAAAACCCGGTCAGCATTTCGACAAGGATACCTTTACAGCTATGGCTGCGACACATCACCGCGAGGAACAGCCGTCGCATTTGACGATTATCGACCGCAATATCTGTCAGGAAAAGTGCATACTGAAATTCGCGGCGCCCTGTATTACGTTTTGTCCGGGCGGCGTGTATGAAACAGTTCAGGGGGAAGTAAAACCCGCCAACCCGTCAAACTGTCTGCACTGCAAGACCTGCCAGAGGAAATGTCCTTTCGACAATATCCGCTGGACGGTTCCCGAAGGCACAGGCGGCCCGCGTTACAAGAGAATGTAATTCATCCCTCAGAGGCTTGTTCATCTTTTTGGCCGGTCAGGCCGGGGAAGATGTTCTGCAATGCCCTGTCAAAACTGGTCGTGTAAATAATGCAAATAGAGAAGGTAATGGCCCAGTATAGTTTGAAGACGTAGTTGCAGATTGCGAAGATAGTAAGAACAGATATTAATCCAAGTATAATCTGAGTAGCTGTTGCTTCACGGTCGCTGATACAATCTTCATCAATAACCTTCATATAAAACATAGACAGCATCAGTAAACTATTTGTTATGTTCCAGATGGGGAAGACAAGCAGCCAGTGGGAAGCAGTTATATTGCTTATGACATATATTCCGGCGATTATTCCACTGTAGGCATTTATCATGACAGCGAAAAATAACATAATCTGTTTTTTCAAATCAGCGTCTGTTTGACTGCATATCCGGAACATAAAAAAAGTGGGTACTATTGCGATGAGCAGAAATAATTTTGCAGAATAAATAAGTGAATCGGTTTGAGAAATAACTTTATTGGCGTCCGGCTCAAATACTCGCATTTGGCTGTTTGTTATAAATAGCAGTATAAACGTTAATGCCATAAGTAACAGTGACAACATATCGTAGGTTGGAATGAGAAAACCGAAGCTTTCTTTGAAGAGTTCGGCCAGGGCTTCCGCCTGTTCCTCAGGCATTCGATTTTGTCCTTCGCTCCATTCCGGGGTGTTTTTCCACGCTGGGACATACGGCGGCTTGGGACGGTCTGGCATCGGTTCTTTATCGAAGCTGATTGCCGGTCTGCCTTGGGTTGAGTCGGGGACGGTTAAGAGATGAGCGCATTTCGGGCATTTGCCTTTTTTGTCCCGGTCCTCATCTTTCGCCAGAATCCGCTGTCCGCAATATATGCACTTGAATCTTATCACGGTTGCCCCCCGGAGGATTGTTCGTATTTTTGGCCGGTCAAACCCGGGAAGACGCTTTGTAATCCCCTGTCGAAGCTGGTCGTGTAAATGATGCAAATCGAATAGGTGATGGCCCAGTGCAGCTTGAAGGTGTTATTGCAAATAAAGAAAATTATAAGGACGGCAGCCAGGCCGAGGATGACCTGCGGAATGGTTGCGTCGCGGTCGCTGATTTGGTTTTCATCGAAGAGGTCAATGTATTGCATTAGAATTATAATGGCGCTGTTGAGTATGTTCCAGAGAGGGAAAACGAGCAGCCAGCCGGGGCATTCTTTGAGCATATAAAAGCCGGCGATGAAACCGGTGGCTGCATTTACCGTTACGGCAAACACAAGCATAATTCCTTTTTCTATGTCCGTTTTTTTTCGCAAGGTGAAGACGTGATACAGGCACAGGGACATTGCGAGCATAAACAGGGCGATGTAGATATATCGCCGCCACACGTCCAGGCGCATCAAAAAGGCGGTTATATCGACCTGCAACCTGCTGTTGGTGAAGTACAGGATGACAAATACAACCGCCATCAGGAACAGCGAGAGCTCGTCATAGTTGGGGATTAAAAAGCCGTATTTCTCTTCGTATAAATCCGTCATATCATCAGGAGAATCGGGCGACGGGAACTCCTCTGTGACAGAAGGGGCTTTGTCGTATTCGGGAACATGCTCTTTCGGCGTCGCAATGGGCTGGAGCGCCAGGGGTGATAAATTGCTGTCGGTCTTGAATGCCTGGGGGACATAAATGGTATGCCGGCACGTCGGGCACAGACCTTTTTTGCCTCGGCCGTCATCGTTCGCCAGTATCCGCTGCCCGCAGTATATGCATTTGAGGTGTACCACGGCCTAACCATGCCTCCCGACAATTATTACCGCTTAACGTTCTCCGCGGTAAATCAATAGTCCACGAAGACGATATCTTCCGGTATCGCGACAACGTCCCTGCGTTTGGGGCCTAAGAGCTTTCGTATTTCGGTAGAGTGTTTGCCCGCCAGGGTCTCTAATTCTGCGCTGCTGAAATTAGTTACGGCCTTTGCCTTGTTGTTCAGCCAGATACAATCGCCCGCGTCAAATGTCCCTTCTATTGATTTTATGCCGCTGGGTAATAAGCTCTTTTTATTCTTTACCGCCCGAATCGCGCCGTCGTCGATATTTATCACGCCGGCCGGGGTACTGTTGAGAATCCATCTTTCGCGGTTACTTAGTTTGCGTTTGGGTAAAAATAATGTCCCGATTGTCTCGCCTGCGATGATTCGTTCGATGACGTTTTCGGTTTTGCCGTTGGCTAAGACGATTTTACAGCCCGCGTTGGAGGCGACTTTGGCGGCCTCGATTTTAGTCTTCATTCCGCCCGTGCTGAATTTAGTTCCCTTGCCGCCCGCACTTTTGATTATACAATCGGTGATTTCAAATACCGTATCAATCGGCTTTGCGTCGGCGTATTTTTTGGGGTCTTTGTCATACAGTGCGTCGATATCGGTGAGGATTATCAAAAGGTCTGCGTCGATTTTGCTCGCCACAAGTGCGCTTAGGCGGTCATTATCGCCAAAAGCCGTTCCGACTTCGCCTGTGCTACGCCGGACAGGTCCGATTTCAGCAGTTGAGATACTGTCGTTTTCATTTAAGACAGGCACGACGCCGAGTTTCAAAAGCGTCTCAATCGAGTTTTGCAGGTTAAGATAGGTCTTGCGGTTATTCAGCACTTCAGCGGTAAGCAGCACCTGGGCGACGGTAACGCCGAATTGCTCGAATGCCTTTCGATATTCCGCCATTAACATGGGTTGCCCTATGGCTGCACAGGCCTGGCGCATCCGGACATCACTGGGCTTGGTTGAAAGCGCCAATTGTCCCGCCCCCATTCCTATCGCCCCGGAGGTAACAATCACCACCTGCTTACCCATTTTCAGCAGTGAATTTACCTGCCCGGCCATTAAGCCCACATACCCGGCGTCGATACTGTCATCTTTCGACAGAATGTTGGTCCCTATTTTGATTACTACCCGTTTTGCCTTTTCGAAATTTCTCATATTTAGCCACCGAGTATATTATAGCCACAGAGGTCACAGAGGTCACAGAGAATTTTATTGATGATTTAGAATTGCCCGTTTATGATTTCATTGCAGATGAAGGACTTAAAGAAGCAGATTTACGAGGATATAACAAAATGGATAACTGGCTAAAAAAAACCGTATCAGTATTGGCTGTTTGTATTGTATTAATATTTTCTGCTGTTGCTATTGCGCAAGGGGATATGAACTCAACGAAACCAGAGGCAAATGAAGGGCCAATCGTTTATCGTGACTTGCCTTATGTTACAAACGGGCACGAAAGACAAAAACTGGATTTGTTTCTGCCGAGAGAAGGGAAAAATCTGCCTCTGATTATCAGGATTCATGGCGGCGCCTGGCTATCGGGCAGTAAAGAGGGTGAATGGCCGCAAGATTATGTCCGTTATGGCTACGCGGTTGCGAGGATTAATTACCGCCTGAGCCAGCACGCGATATTTCCTGCACAGATAGAGGACTGCAAGGCGGCGGTGCGCTATCTGCGCGCAAATGCGCAAAAGTATAACCTTGACCCGAACCGCTTTGGTGTCTGGGGTGCATCGGCGGGAGGTCACCTCGTTGCGCTTCTTGGCACAACAGGCGATATAAATGAATTTGACGTTGGAGAAAATCTGACAGTATCCAGCAAGGTGCAGGCGGTTGTGGATTATTTTGGGCCGACTGATTTACTTCAGGTAGAATCACATCGGCTGCCCAATGGCAAAGTTAGTAACTCGCCCGATTTGCCGGAGTCAAAGCTGATTGGCGGCCCCATTCAGGATAATCCCGAAAAAGCCGCAAAAGCCAATCCGATTACATACATCACAAAAGATGACCCTCCTTTTCTAATCATTCACGGAGATAAAGACCAGCTTGTGCCGCATCACCAAAGTGAGCTTCTTGAAGCTGCTTTAAAAAAGGCGGGCGTTCCGGTGACATTTTACACCGTCAAAGGCGGCGGACACGGCGGCTTTAGAGACCCCAATGTGCCGCGATTAACAAAAGAGTTTTTCGAGAAGAACCTGAAAAATAAACAGTAATTTTTTTAGCCACAGATTACACAGATTACACGGATTTTTTTGACAATGCACGGCTGGGCGATATAATTCAAAATTCAGAGGATATGCTTTTTATATTATAAAGGAAATCAGTATGTTGTCCTCGGCTTCGTCAGATTCAAATTTCATAACTGGCATTGCCATAATAGGTGGAATAATATTAGTTGTGTGGTTACTCCATCTCTACGGAGAAAATAGAACAAAGAAAAGACTCTCGCCATATTTTGGTGCTTTTGGAAAGTTTGTTGAAGAATCAATGCCATCCTGTCCAAAAGACAAGGGGTACCCAGAGGCAACCTTGTATCGTCATGTATGGAGACGTGCGGTTGTCCTGCAAGCACACATTGCCCAAACTGAGCAAGAAAAACAAATTCTAAAGAATATACAAGAAATAGCTGCAAGAAATTATTATGCATGTGCCCCTGAGAACGCCTATGGTAAGGTAACTCTTAGAATTACACCAAACCAAGTTTTTGAATATCTTAAACGCGAACAATCGCAGCCGAAGGATACAAACCGTTGGGATACAAAAAAGTTTGCCTGTGTTTATGTGGGCACAACTAAAGAGGGCAAGATGTATGTGGGTAAAACAATTAATGAACCCGAAAGGAGATGGGTAGAACATCGAAAAATGGGTACCGGTCCTTTCAAGGATGGCCACGATTATGCGGAATGGAGTGTCGTTCGTGGGAACGTACAGCCGAAAGAATTAGACTACTGGGAGGCATATTACATAGGGTATTACAACACTTACGAAGGAGGGTATAATGAAAGCCCTGGTAACGACAAGACTGCCTATACACAAGGCAGGAACGATGCTCATGATAAAGTCACAAATGGCGAGGATGGTGCATAATATTGGGAAAAGCGGGGGAGAACCGAGGACAGCTACCTTTTTTAACGCTATAGGAGTAATTATCAGAGGAAAATAAAATTTTTAAGGATTGGACATGAGCGAAGACATTACAAAGCAGTCTTTAGAGTATGTATCCCAGATGATGGCTGGTTGTCAGCCAAATTCTATGAACGATCAAAAAGCCAAAGCCGAGTTCTATCGCCGTCAAACTCTGGCAATTCAAGAAACTGCAACGGCAACAAAGAAATATACTTTTTATATGTTTATTTCTGTTGTGCTGCTTTTGATTTCTGTTATAGGAAACTTAATATTCAACTATTTGAATTACCTTAAAAAATAACTTTGGGAAAAATGAGGACAGCTACTGTTTTTTATCAAACATTTTTGTGCCTTTTTGCGGCAATTAGATCAGCGTAATCTGTGAAATCAGTGGTTAAGTTTTTTATGCGTGAATTTTTTTTTACCATCGGTGTAGTCGGCGACGATTTGGCCGGAGCCGAGGAGTTTCCATTTGTAAATCAGAAGGCCTTCGAGACCGACGGGGCCGCGGGCGTGAATCTTCGTCGTGCTGACGCCAACTTCCGCGCCTAAGCCATACCGATAGCCATCGCTGAACCGTGTGCTGCAATTCCAGAACACGCCAGCCGAATCCACTAAATCGAGGAATCTTTCAGCGGTCGCCTTATCCTGCGTAACAATCGCATCGGTATGATGCGAGCCATAGTGGTTTATATGTTCGATTGCCTCATCGACGCCATCGACGACCTTTATCGACAGTATGTAATCGAGATATTCCGTTGACCAGTCCTTTTCGGTTGCGGGTTTGACTTTTATAATTGAACGGGTTTTTTTGCAGCCGCGAAGCTCAACGTTCTTTTCATCCAATGCCGCTTTGATTTTTGGCAGAAACTCTTTCGCGATTTTACTATCGACAAGAAGTGTCTCAGTTGCGTTGCAGACCGCTACATACTGGCATTTCGAGTCGACGGCGATTTTGATTGCCATATCGAGAGCCGCTGCCCCATCGACATAAACGTGGCAGATTCCTTCCGCGTGGCCAAGCACGGGTATATTTGTGTGGTTCATTATGTAGCGGACAAATTCATTCGAGCCACGAGGAATGACGAGGTCGATGTCCTCATCCATCTTGAGCATTTCAGCGACATCCTGACGGGTTTCCAAGAGTTGAATCCAGCCAACAGGTATTCCAGCTTTTTGAGTTGCTTCCGCGATTACCTTTGCCAGAATTTTATTTGTATTGGCTGCTTCGGAGCCACCTTTGAGGAGGACCGCGTTTCCGCTTTTGAGGCACAGCGTTGAAATCTGGACAAGGGCATCGGGTCTTGATTCGAAGACGACGCCGATGACGCCGATGGGGCAACTGACCTTGTAGAGGTTGAGGCCTTCGTCGAGTTGGGTTGCGGTGAGTGTTTGGCCGACGGGGTCATCGAGTTTGATTAAGCTTTCGATACCAGCGCAGACGTCGGCGATTTTGCCTTCGTCGAATTTGAGCCGTTTGAGCAAAGGCTTTGCGAGTTTATTTTTTTCAGCGAGCCGAAGGTCTTTTTGATTGGCGGCGATTATTTCGCTGCTTCTGTTATTCAATGCCTCGGCTATTTTGGCAAGGGCGGTATTTTTTGTTTCGGTTTTAACAGCCGATAACAGTATTGACGCCGACTTCGCTTTTTTGGCTATTTGAGGAATACTCATTTTGTCCCGTCTTTACATTCCAGTATTTTGAGTTTATAATTGACGATACTAATGACGACTATAAATAATCGATGATCAATTAGCAATAATCAATTGTCGTTACGCGGGTCCGCCATCGAGAATCGATGTCGAGACCTCGCCAAAAGCGGGTGTAGCTTAGTGGTAAAGCTCCAGCCTTCCAAGCTGGTTATGTGGGTCCGATTCCCATCACCCGCTGTTAAGAAGAGCATAAGTGCAAAAGAGCACAAGGGCAAAAGTAACCTGTGACTTGTGCTCCTATGGCTTGTGCACATGTGATTTATTGGGGGTAAGTCGCGTTGGGACAAGGACTTAAACCACAATTCAATATTTTACTATGCTATAACCAATTGTTTTTGCCTTGACTTGTCCGATATATTTTAGGTATAAAGACATAGCTACGGAGGGGCGTTTGAGGGTTAGCAAGAGACAAAATGAGCGACCGATTGCCCAGAGAAGAAGTTGAAACCCTGCCCGCGGCGGAGTTGACGCCCGGCGGGATGAGCACTAAATCCACATATCCATACCGGCCAAGTGGTGCCGGTCTAAACGGTTATTCAAAAAACTGATGAAAGGGTTAGTTATGAAAAAAGCGATGCTGTTGATTGTCTGCCTTGCGTTTGTTTCAGTCGCAATTGCGGAAGAACAACCTGTCAATCTGTTAAAATCCCTGCAACGCAATAGCTGGGAAATAGGGCCGGATGCTTATTATTTTCGATATAAAGAGCCGGGGATAAAGGACACGGGTTATTTTTACGGTGTGCAGGCGGCATATACTTACCGCG
Organism: Sedimentisphaerales bacterium; assembly: GCA_050013675.1. Classification (GTDB taxonomy): domain Bacteria; phylum Planctomycetota; class Phycisphaerae; order Sedimentisphaerales; family Anaerobacaceae; genus Fen-1362. The sequence continues at coordinate 474,110 of JBEKEU010000002.1, read as the reverse complement.
AATGGGTTCCGATTTTCCCGACTGATGAGGCGGGCATTAAATGGATGGCGAGAATCGAAGGAAGGGTTGACTGGGGCGTGGTGGATTATGACGGCTCGCTGCAGGACGGGACTCCCTACACTATCAATAATATCAGTGACAGTTCGGGAGAGTTTCGGTTGTTACTTGGTATGGATTTTCCAAAGGCGACCGCTGTGGACACCATATATGCCGGTGTCGGCAACAGGTTTCTTAAAGACAACGGCGGCAGCGACCCGGCCGGTTACGACAGAAGTGCGAATTACGTTTATTTACCCGTCGGATTCACAACGCTGAGAAATCTTAGCGGGGACTGGCTGATGTCTGCGAATGCGGAATTTGATGTTTTTCTAAGAGGCAATCAAAGCAGCGATCTGAAAGACTTCGGATACGGGACAGTACACAATAGACAAAATAGCGGCTACGGTATACGAGGGTCGGTTGGCTTTGAACATCCGGGCAAAGATATTGACATCTCAATCGAGCCGTTCGTGAGATACTGGAACATTGCTGAATCCGAACTTAACAATGGCTGGTATGAGCCCAAAAACAACACCACTGAAATCGGTCTCGATTTTATTTTCAGATTCTGACGAGTTGAATCGACAACATCATTGCAGGACGCCTTGGGGACATTATAGGACAGGGACATAAAAGTGTGTTTCATCGATGTCTGGTGAACAGGATTGATTTGAGAAATGCCACGGTCAAAAGCCGTGGCATTTTTATTTTGACGTTAACGGGGTAAAAACAGAAATTCGCAAAAAAGTCAAGTCTGCCGGAATTACCACGTTTGTATCTAACTGTTTGTCCTTGTTTGAGTTAGGTCTTCGGGGTGAGGTCCTATAATAAAATTTTGAAAAAATTTAGAAAAAGGTGGGGTTTTGTGTTGACGAAGTGGCAAGGAATGGCAATAATTCCCTATAAGTGGTAGATGAGTGGCAGATAAGTGGAAGTGAAACCATGATTTTAATAACAGGCGAATACGAACACACAATCGACGGCAAGGGCAGGGTGCTGGTCTCCAACAAGCTCCGCAATCAAATCGACAGCGAGGAGCACGGCAGCGATTTTTATCTTGTCGTTGGGGCAAACGGCATATTGTCGCTGTATCCTGAGAAGTGTTTCGAACGTATGACGGTTGCGATGGCAGAGAAAAACGCGGCACCGGATGAAATCGTAGCTTTTGAGCGAATGAACTTCGCTTTGGCAGGGAAGGTCGAGTTAGATAGCCAGGGACGGCTACTTTTAAATGAAAAACTGCGCAAAAGGGCAGGATTGAAAGATAACGTGACATTAGTGGGGGTACGGGACCACATCGAGTTTTGGAACACTCAGGACTGGGAGCAGTATCTGTCGGACAATATGGCGCAGTACCAGAAGCGCGTGGCCCAGGCCCGTCAGGAGATTTTGCAAAAGCAGAGTCAGGATTTAGAGGGGTGAAAGGAGTCCAAATGTTAGAGTTGTATTCGAACCATTGTGAGGTCGTCAAAGACAGCTTAAATGGCACAAGAGCAATCGATGAGCAGACGTTTGCCTCATTGGAGGTGCTGAATGACCGGCTGGAAAGGGTAAAAAAGCTCGGCGGGAAGTTCGCAAGCGTCGCGTTTTCGCCTGCGGTCGGGCAACTAAGGAGGAAACCGAGCAAGGTGGCGGTTGGTTAGGGTTGATGGCGGCTGTTGAAAGTGGATGGTTCGGCGACGGAACATATACCGGTTCTTGCAGATGTGCTTGTTGAGCAGATAAAGCTGCCGCAGGACGCGGTGGTGGTCGATGCGACCATAGGGCAAGGAGGCCATAGCTTACTGTTTGGCAAGGGATTGGGCCCCAAGGGAGCTATAATCGGCCTGGATGTTGATACAAATGCTATCCGAAGGGCCCAATCTGTTTTAGAAGGGCTGCAATGCAGGGTGATTCTGGTAAATTCCAATTTTTCTGAAATAGCGGATGTCGTGCGCGGGCAGGGGATTGAAAAGGTTGATTTCATACTGGCGGATTTGGGGGTTTGCTCGGCACAGTTAGAGGATGACCGGATGGGTTTAAGTTTTCAGCGAAATATGCCGCTGGATATGCGTTTGGATAAAAGATTAAAGACCACTGCTGCCGATATAATTAACAGAGCAGATGAGAAGACACTCGCGGATTTGATTTACAAGTTCGGTGAAGAAAGGGCATCGAGGCGGATAGCAAGGTTTATTGTCGAGCGTCGCCATCGTGAGCCGATTACAACGACGGGTCAGCTTGCCGCGATTGTCTCGAGCGCCCTGACAAAAGGCGGACAATGGTCGAAGATTCATCCCGCGACCAGGACCTTTCAGGCGTTGCGAATCGCGGTCAACGGCGAATTGGAAAATCTGACGACGCTGCTCGGTTCCGCCCCGGCACTTTTGGGACAGAATGGTTACATAGCGGTAATCAGTTTTCACAGTTTGGAAGACCGGATAGTGAAAACGGATTTTAAGAATAATGAGAACAATGGGATTTATCGAATTGTTACTAAAAAACCGATATCACCTTTACGTTCGGAAATATCGAATAATAGACGGGCAAGAAGCGCCAAATTAAGGATTGCACAAAAAGTGCAATAGAAAGGTTGAAGGGAGTCGCGTTATGACATCGGATGCAAAAATTGGGTTGTTGCTGGGACTGGTATTCATATTTATTATCGCATTCGTAATTAACGGCCTGCCGGGTCTTCATCAGAAGGATGACAGCAACAAGCTGACGACCAATATGGTCGGGCTGCAAAGTAATCCATCGGGAATCGGGGCCAACGAGCGAAGAGTTCAAATGGCTCTGGACCAGCCCGCCGCTGGTGTTGCGGGCGGCGTACAATCCCCTGAAGTAACACCCGGCGCGACAGTAACGCCGTTGCCGCAGGGAACGCGGGGTGCCGCGGGGTCCGCGCAGTTTGGTCCTTCGTCCGCTCAGCCGACCCCGGGCAGCGTTGGGGTTGCGCCTGCGGAAATGACGCCGGCTGTATCGATAGACCCGACTGTTTCCGCTCCGGCACAGAACGTCCCCGCAGTTAATGCACAGCCGACAGCGACACCTGAGCCGGCGAAGGTGTATGTAGTTCAATCCGGCGACAGTATCAGCGGAATCGCCAAAAAAGTTTACGGCGTCAAGGAAGGCGTAAAGCAGAAAAATATAGACGCTATATTCGCAGCCAACCGAAAGACACTTAACAAAATTAACGACCTGCAGGTCGGCCAGAAACTGGTAATACCGTCGATACCGGGTTCAACTGCCGCATCGTCAACGCCTGCCGAGGTTCTTACGGACAAGAATTTTACAAAGGTCGAATCGGTCGGGCAGAAGCATTCGACGGTCAATACCAACAAGCCGGCGGCAACGGCAAAGTCGGGAAGCGTTTATGTCGTCAAAGAAGGCGACAGCTTATGGAAGATTGCGGCCTCGCAACTTGGCGACGGCAATCGTTATAAGGATATAGTCAAGCTGAACAGCGATATTTTGTCCAGTGAGGATGATATCGCGGTTGGAATGCAGTTGAAGATGCCGACCAAGTAGTCCGGGCCGGCCGGTTTCTTTGTGGTTACTACGCGGTTTATGCGGTTGGGGTTTTGCCTGGTTTTTGTTGCGTTCTATTTCACGTCGGTGATGCTATTCACCGCTTCCCTTCGCAACGCCAACGACAGAATATTCTACAAAATTTGTGCCGCGCGTGTTTATCAGAATCGGCTCAAACAGCAGCTTGCCGGAAAACAGCTGCGCTTAGAGAGTATGATTAACCCCGCCAGTGTTTCTAAGCAGATTAAGAGGTAAACGGGATTTTCCGATTACAGGGATTTTTTCGGGCAATGAGTATTGAGCATCGATTATCGAGCGGTCGTGTCACTGTCTGGCTGTTTGCGGCTTTAATCGTTGCTTTTGCGGCTCTGGCGACGCGATGTCTTTATCTCCAGTATTTCAGAAACGAGTACTATTCCGGCTTATCCGCCAGGCAGCAGCAAACTGTTGCGACGATATCTCCTCAGCGAGGCGCTATTCTTGACTGTTGCGGCAGGGTATTGGCCGCCAGCGAGGAAATCCAGACAGTTTTCGCTGAGCCGAGGGTTCTTGATGACCCCAAGGAAACTGCGAGTGAGCTGGCGGACGTTCTGGATATTGGCGCTCATAACATTTGCAGGATTATTACTGATAGTGAAAATCCCGGCTTTGTCAAAATTAAAGTCGGCGTTGACGCCAACCAGGCGATTGCGGCCCGCAAAATTCACGGTGTGGGAATCCAGTCCGACTGGGAACGTCATTATCCGATGGGGCCGCTGGCAACTCATATTGTGGGGTTCACAAGCGCAGATAACCGGGGTCTTGAGGGCGTGGAGCTTGCGTATAACAAAGACCTGGCGGGTTCGGCGGGGCGAAACATTTTTGTAGCTGACGCATTCCGCAGACCCATCCGGCTAAGAGAACACGACGCTGACGTTACCGACGGCGTCGGAATTATCCTGACCATCGACGCGACGATACAGCAGTTTGTCCGCGAGGCGCTTTTAGAGCAATATAAAAATTACCGCGCAGAATCGGCAGTTGCGGTAGTAGCTGAGCCGAAGACGGGCGCTATTCTGGCTATGGTGTCCCTGCCCGATTACGACCCTGCCAATTTCAATACCGCGGATGCGAATTCACTTCGCAACCGTGTGATAACAGACCAGTTTGAGCCGGGCAGTTTGATAAAACCGATGGTTATGGGGCCTGCTATCGAGGACGGAATCGTCAGCTTGAAGGAAAAGATATTCTGCGAAAACGGCAACTACTGCGGCAAGGGGTTTGGCTGCATCAGCGAGTATCGAAACGGCTTTGGCTACCTGACGCCGCGGGAGATTCTGGTCAATTCGAGCAATATAGGAATGGCGAAAGTCGGCCAGAAAATGGGCAAGGAGAAAGTTTACCAGGCGCTTAGGAATTTCGGTTTCGGCAAAGAGACGGGGATTGATTTGCCGGGTGAAGTTTCCGGATTGCTCTGGCCTCCGCAGAAGTGGACCGGCTACAGCGTTACGCGAATACCGTTTGGGCAGGAGATAACCGTTACTGCGATACAGCTTGTTCGGGCCTTTTGCATACTTGCCAACGGCGGGCATCCAGTCAATATGCACGTGGTCAAAGCGGTTGTTGACAACGAGGGCAATATCGTGAAGCTGACTCAGGCCCCGCCGCCGCTTGCTTATTGTATTGACCCTGAGGTTGCCAAATGGCTTGTTACAGATGCTATGGTGGGCGTGGTCAACGAGGGGACGGGCAAAAAAGCGAAGCTGAAAAAATGGCATGTGTTCGGCAAGTCGGGTACCGCCAATATCGCTAAAGTCGGCGAAAGGGGCTACGCCGAGCACCAGTATATCGCATCATTTGTCGCAGGCGCACCGGTCGAAGACCCGCAGGTTATCGTTCTTGTATCGGTTCGCAGACCTGATATGTCATTAGGCAAGGGCTACACAGGCGGAGCAATCTCCGCTCCCGTCGCGGGCAAGATAATCGAAAAGACGCTTACCTATCTCGAAAACAGCCACCGCTTGGATTCGCTGAAGGGCCGTCTGGCGGCAAGTAATCCTCAGGCCCGCTGATTATTTGTAGCCGAGGTATCCGGCTTCGGCGCAGAATAGCAGGATGTCCCTTCCCAATGGCGCGGCGTCGGTTGAACCCTGCTGGCCTCCTTCGACAACGACCGTGATTGCGATTGTTCTTCCTTTTGCGTCTTTGGCGAAGCCGCCAAACCAGGCGTGTTCGGGCTGCGAGGTTGAGCCGGTTTTGCCATATAGTCGTATTCCCTGCGAGGAGAAATTTCTTAGTGCAGGCGCAAATTCCCTGTTGGCGGTTCCGCCCGATTCTTCCACGACGGCGTGCATTCCCTCATAAACGGTTGCCAATGTCACAGGCGAGATATTCAGGTTGACCGGCTCAGGTTTCGGCGAACAGGGGTCGACTATTAGCCGGGGCGGGATGTAAATGCCGCCTCTGGCCAGGCAGGCCATCGCGTTTGCCACCTGTAAAGGCGTTACCCTGAGGTTACCCTGGCCTATTCCGAACCAGCGTTCTTCGCCCGGCTCCAGGGCGGGCAATTGCTCGAAACTTGTAACCGTGTCCTTTGCGGGGGTGTTCGATATCTGTCCCTGCACCTGCCTGAAGAGGCGAAGCGGGAGATTCGGTTCCGGTGATTCATCGGACGAGGGCAGGGGGGCGAGAATCGAATCCGGCAAGGCGAGACGCCCATAGCCGAATCTGAAGAGCCAGCTTTGCAGAACGACGGGGTCTATTCGGTCGGCCAAGTGTGAAAAATATATGTTGCAGCTTCCCTTTATGGCGTTACGAGCGGTGTTTGACCACATACTATCGTGTCCCCAGTGGTTTCTAAGATATATGAGGCAGTTTGGCCAGCCCTGGGGGGCCTTGTGCGAGGGGCAGCTTATCACTTCGCCCGCGGTAATTTTGCCGGATTCCATACCGGCTATCAATATCAGCGGTTTTACAGCCGAGCCGGGCGGATAGTGCATATTTATCGCTCTGTTGCGCAACGGTTCGCAGGGGTCGCCGGCGAGCATGCCGTAGGTTTGTCTGGCAAGATTCAAGTCGTAATCAGGCAGCGAAGCGAGAGCGAGAATATCGCCTGAGCCGGCATCGATAACAACCGCCGCGGCAGGGGCCTTGCAGTTGCGATTGAGCGAGCAGTCGGCTATACGTCGCTCGATTTTTTTTTGCAGCTCGATATCGATTGTCAGGCGGACGTCCTGGCCGAACTGCGCCTCCGTCTGACGCACTAACTGGCGGTCTATGTCATAGACGACCTCGCCTCTTTTGCCGCGAAGAATCTGCTCGCAGACGTATTCGACGCCGTCTTCTCGTCCGCACAGCTCATCATCCAGATAACTCGACAACCTGTCTTCGGCAAAAAGGTCTTTATCCTGCTGGCGGGGCGGGCCTACCCAGCCGATTGTCTGTGCCGCCGCCGACCCGAAGGGATATACGCGCTGGCCCTTTGCTATAACCTCCACGCCGGGGACGTTGATAAATTCCACTCTCGCGGCGAACACAGCGTCCTCCGTCTTCAATTCAACGACGGGCTGCGTTTTTTTAAGCTCAGCGATGTCATCCACTTTATTTATCAGCAAAAGGCGGTCGCACGGGTCGGGGAACTTTTTTTCAAAATCCGCTACCGCTTCTGCGAGCGGGATATTATTAAGATTCCGGCCGTATTTCTTCAGCAGGTCGGCGCTGGGGTTGTTTCTGGCCCAGGCAAAGAACGTCCTCAGGTTCCAGATTTTGTCATTTATTTTTTGAAGCCGAAGCACTACGTCCTCGCGGGACATACCGAATTGCACGCATTTGTTGATCAGCAGGTCAAGGTCTTCCTGCCGGTCGGCAAATTCCTGCTGCAGGGGTGATGTGTTGGCGTCTGGGTTTTTCGATTTGGCCCGAAGAGACATTGCCTGAAGCACACGTTCGTCGAGAAATCGGCTTAGTTCATAGTTTATCGCTAGCCAGAACCTCGGCTCGTCGTCGGCGAGGATTTGCCCTTTTCTGTCGAGTATCCTGCCTCGCATTGTTCTGACCTGCTGGAGAGAACCTTGTTGAATCCGCAGTTGCGAGACCTGTTCCCTGTAAAACGAGGTCGAGAGCAACTGCATATCCGCCAGGCGAAACACGCAGACGCCGAGCAAAACGGCCCCCGCAATTACCAGAATGGTGATTCGTTTTTTATACATAGCTGACGTTTAAAACATGTCGAGAGGTTTGCGGGCTATTTATTTTCGTCCGCGGCGCCGGGTTTTTATACGCATCAGCCAGTCTAAAAGCAAGAACAAAACAGGCCCTAGCACCGCCGAATAAATCGATGTCCCCAATAATGCGCCCATGCCGCCCGGTCTTGGCGATTGACCCGCCACGCGCGCCAGCAGCCAGGCCAGGCATCCTGTGCCCAGTGCGATGACAAATATGGTAATCGCCTCGTGAGGCACCTTTTTGATGGCAATCAGACGGTGCAGATACGCCAGGGCGGTTCCGAACAAGCCGAAGCTGATTATCAGAGGCCCCATAGAGAAACCGCTCGCCGCTATGTCCGCGGCGAAACCAAGCACAAACGAGGTGATAATCGCCTCCGATTCATTGCAGCGGACCGCGAAAAAAACCATCGCAATCAACAACAGGTCAGGCGTGACACGCAGGTTCGTTACCGCGATTGTGTCAATCCAGCGTGCCTGTAGAAAGGTGGCAATCAGAACCAATACCGCAAAGCGCGGCCAGTGCATTTTACTTCTCCGTGGTGATATAAAAGGAATAAATGATTGGCGGAGAGGCGAGCTGCATATTTATTTCCCGCCGGATATTTTGGTGTTATCGACTCGACCGATATTGCCGGGGCCCTGTGGGTTCATTACTACGATAGCCACGTTGTTCAGTTTTGTAATATCACAACTCGGCTTGACGGTGATATCCCACAGCGCGGGGTTTTTGTTGTCTCTTTTGCACTGCTGCACCTCGCCGACAATCATAGCGGAGTCCAGAACCCCCGGTTTTTTGCGAAGCATAACCGGCGAGCCGATTTTGATTTCGTGTTTGACCGGCACCATTTTAATCTTTGCCGTGTTGTTTCCGTTGCCCTGCATCAGCATATTTATTTCCACATCCGGTATATTTACCTGCACCACCGACGAGGAGTCGCTGAAGAGCCGCACTTTGGCCGTGCGGGCATACAGGTCGGATATGGTTCCGATGACGCTATTGTCGCCTATGACAAAGAGGTCTTTGGTGAGCCCGTCGTCTTTTCCGCGATTTACAATAAATTCGCTTCGCAGTCCCGATGCCGAGGCGACGATAACGTCCGCCGGCACTAACTTGGCCCCCTCAAGGCCGCGCAATCTTGTCCGAAAGCCCGACAATTGCTGAATCGTCTGGTCTTTCTGGCGCAGTTCCTCTTCGAGGTTTGCGATGTAGTTTTGATACTGCGATTCTTTTCGGCTGAAATCATTCTTGAGCGGAAGCTCGGTTTTGGCTGAAAGCGGCATCTGTTTTCCCGCGTTGAGGGGCCGGTGAAAAAGGCGGGCGAACGCAAACTGGAACCTGCTGGTAATCGCAAGAGGGGAAAAAAGCAGGATAAATCCTGCCAGCATAAACCAGGCGAACAACATCCTTCTGGAGATTCTGATTCGCTTCCGTGCCATAACCGCATTATGAATTTCTGGTTACTACAGCATCCTGTGCCGTTACCAGCCGGAGTCGGAATGCTCCATTGTGTCCTTCCACAACTCCAGGTTCTCCAGGTAAACGCTCGTGCCTCGCGCCACCGCCGTCAGCGGGTCATCGACGCGAATGACTTTAAGGCCCGTCGCGTTTGCCAATACCGTATCCATACCCCGCAGAAGCGACCCGCCGCCGCAGATGTGAACCCCGTTATCGATAAGGTCGGCGGCCAGTTCGGGCTCCGCCTTTTCGAGGGTCCGGGTTACCGCGTCGATAATGGCCGCAACCGGCTCTTTCAACGCCTCGCGGATTTCTTCGCTTGTGATAACTATTTTTCGCGGAAGCCCTGAAATGGTGTCTCTTCCTGAGACCTCCATTGTCAGCTCTTCCTCTAACGGCGCCGCTGAGCCGATTTGTATCTTGACCTTTTCTGCCCTCGGCTCGCCAACCAGCAGGTTATAAGTGCGTTTGAGGTGATTGATAACCGCCTCATCCATATCGTCGCCGCCGACGCGAATCGACTCGCAGGTTGCGATGTCCGCCAAGCTCATTATCGCTACTTCCGTTGTGCCCCCGCCGGTATCGACAATCATCGATGCCGTCGGTTCGGTAATCGGCAGCCCCGCTCCGATACCTGCCGCCATCGGCTCATCGACCAGATATACCTTCCTTGCGCCGGCACGCTCTGCGCTGTCGATGACCGCTCTGCGCTCGACCGCGGTTATCCCGCTGGGCACGGCTATTACAACGCGGGGCCTTATAAGATTGCCTCTGCCGTGGACCTTGCGAATGAAGTAGCTGAGCATCGCCTCGGTGATTTCAAAATCGCTGATTACGCCGTCTTTGAGAGGTCTGATTGCGCTGATTGAGCCGGGGGTCTTGCCAAGCATTTCGCGTGCGACGAGTCCCACCGCTTCGCCGTTGTTGAGGACAATGTTGGTGCCTTTGCGGACCGCGACGACTGACGGCTCATTGAGGACGATGCCTTTGCCTCGGACACAAACCAGCGTGGTACAGGTACCAAGGTCGATACCCATATCCATGCTGAACCTGCCTAATATCGCGTCCAGAAACTTCATCGATTCCGTTCTCTACATATAAAAATACCCGGGTTACCCGGGCATATTCTATAGCATCCTGCCAGCCGACTCAACAAGGAAATTTTATGGAATTTTGAATAGTGTCTCGTAGATGAAATAGCACTTAACGGCGACGAAGGCCGCCGTGGCCAACACTACGCCGAATGCTACCGCCAGAAGGGCCGTATAAATATTGCTCGTTGTCGCTGGTTTTGTGCTGCGTATTTGTGCTTCAGGACTCATATTCCATCCTCAATAAACGTATTTTAAATCCGGCGATTCGGCTTACAGGTTGGTCGCGGCGTTATCGCCGACTTTTGGTCCGCCTGTGGCGGACTGTACCAACTCAAGAACGCCTACGGCCCTTTCGGTATCCACGTCAACAATGAGAACGTCGCAGACAAATTCGCTGCCTCGTGTAACGTGGAATTTCATTCCTTCCTTTACGCCGTCCGCTGAGCCGATTGATATTGTGGCCAGCGAATTTTTTGCGTCAACCTCGGAAATCAACGCCTTGAGGTTTATCACCGCGGCTGTGGTCTGCGCGGGCAGTGCATATCCCTTTTCCTGTGTGACCGGTGTGCCTGCCGCCGCAACCTTGCCGCCGGCCTGCATCGCCTTGTCTAACTGGTTCTGCAAATCCGCTTTCTCTTCAATCAGCCGGCGTTTCTCCGCCTCAGCCGCCTCTATTATTGCCGTCTTTTCAACGAGTGTGGCACTGGTCTGCTCAAGCTCCTTGCTGAGCTTTATTTCCTCGGCCTTTAACTGCTTCACATCTTCCTGTGCGGTGCTGAGCAGCTGTGTCTGCTTTTCAGTGGTCGCCTGGAAGTCCTTGGTGATACTTGCCCAGCCGTTGACTCTTTCAAGAAGCTCGGACCTTTCTCTTTCGACGGTGTTAATTTTTGCCTGCAGGTCGTCGGCCCTGGTTTTCAGTGTTGAAAGCTGGCCGTTCAGCGACTTCTCAAGGTCGTCTTTTTGCTGAATCTTTTCCTTGAGTTGATTGTTTAAGCTGTCCTTGTCTTTTTCAAGTGAGTCGCGTTCCGAATTAAGCGCGGCGTATTTTTGTTTGTAGTTGTCCGCGTTGGCGACGTATGTCACTACGATGCCGCACAACAAAATTGCGGATAAAGTCAATAGGACTATGAGTATCTTAGTAAGGTTGCTCAAGATTGGCTCCTTTCACCAGTTTTATTAAATTCCAATGCAGAGGGGATTATACCCTGCCACCCGATGTTTTATCAACACCCTTATTTTACGATTTTAGCACGTTTGGGTCAAGTTAATTTTGTTAAAATGGGCTATTCCTCGCCCATGCCCTATTCTTGCCGTCCTATATTATTGCCAGAGGTGTATTGTAAAACCGCCTTAGCTGCCGCAAGCCGGGCAAACTGGAATTCACTTTTTAGTAATTCCGGGAGGAACTTTTTAAGGGTTGGCGTCCTGATTTGGCCTATTGCCAAGGCCGCCAGCGTCTGGATGCGGGCCTTTGCCTCCTGGTCCTGTGCGTTGGCTGTATTTTTTGTGAGGGCATCGATGACGACCTTTTCGCCCGTGATATCGCCCAGGTTGCCAAGCTGTTCTGCCGCCACAAGACGGACCTCCGTCAAGTCGTCTTTGAGCATTGTCAAAAGGGAGTCCCTTGCCTTGGACGTTCCCAGAGCTCCCATTGCCCGGATGCCGCAAACCCGGTCGTCCGCGTATTCGCTTATCAGCATGGCCCAAAGCTTTTGATAGATTTTATCGTCGCCAAGCCGGGCGATGGCCTCAATCGAACTTAATATGACCTTTTCATCGGAGGTTTCATCTCTCATAGTTTCGTAGAGCAGGGGCAGTGCTTGCCTGGGCGAGTCGCCTGATTTACCTAACAGGAAGGCGGCGTTTGCTCTGGCACTTTGGTCTTTACTTTTTAAGGATGCGTGGATAATCGCAAGCCCGCCTGCAGAGCCAAGCTTATAAGCAGCATAGGCGGCGGCGATTCTGGCGTTTTCGTTGTCGTCTTTGAGTAATTGGGTGATGTCGTCCCGTGCCTGCGAGTAGCCGGTGTCGCCTATCGCGATGGCGGCCGCAAACCTCACCGGCACAAACTCGTCCTTGAGCAGTTGCTGCACTTCCGGCATAAACTTGCGTGCCCGGCTTATCGGAATGGCGGCAACTTTCTCGATGGCGTTGGCTCTGACCTGTGGGTTGCTGTCGGCAAGGGCCTGCTGAATTATCTGTGTCGCCTGAATTTCGAGGTCGTTGCTTACGGGATTGCCGGCTGTGATGTTGCCTGTTTGCTGCTTTCCGGGACCGGTTTCACAACCGCAAAAAGCAATCAGCGAGAGTATAACACAGGTGAAAACGGCCCTATTTTTTGCCGGGTGTTTTATCGTCATTTATTTTGCTCCCTTTTTCGCCTTTGGTCCGTCGTTTCAGTAAGAATCGTTCAGCAATTTGCGCTATTATGATTACAACTACACTCAACTGACAAGCAAAATCCAGCCATTGGCCGTGTTTGCTGAAAAAAGTGGTCCTTGCGTCGATGGGCACGGTATCGGCGAACCAGCCCACAACACCTTGGCGGTCAAACGCCTTTTGCGGCAAATTTCCCGCTGCGTAGCCATCCTTAATCCGGCCAAGCGTGTCAACCATACAACTGATTCCCGTGTTGACGCTTCGCAGCACCGCTAATCTGTTCTCCACCGCCCGAAACGCGCAAATCGCCGCGTGTTGTGAAAGCTCGGTGGCGGGCAGGACTTTGCCGTTTTCGAATCGGACAAACCACCCGTCGTTGCTTATATTCACGAGCCAGTCGATTTGCTTGTTGCTCCGCTCATCCATCGCAAATTTTCTCGCCATAAAAGGCACCGCGTCCTCGTAGCAAATCATCACGCTGAATCTGTATGTCCGGTTCGCATCCTGCGGCTGCATTTCAAACACCGTATATTCCGTGCCCGGGTCAATCGTATAATCGAAATCGTAAGGCGACATTTTCAGGAACAGCTTGTGAACCAGCGGGATATTGGAAAATGGCAGCATCTCGCCGAAGGGCACGAGATATATTTTGGAGTATTTTTGAGGCGCCTGGCTTCCGTCGGGCTTATACAAAAAAGCAGAGTTAAACTTTTGCGCCAGCCGAATATTGTCTGCGTCGTATCGAGGTGTACCGTCATAAGCCCCGGCCAGAACAAACGCCCCCTTTTTTGCGTGCTCGCGAATGGTTTCATCGAAGAGTTTATACGAATGGTCATCAACCAAGAGACGCAAGACCTGCTGGTTCAGTATCGCCTGCACCATTGTCTCAGGCCACACCACAAGTTTAGCCCCGGCAGGAATACACTGGTTGCTTTGCCCCAGCAGCTCATCGAAAATCTGCTTCTCCGCGGCAAACGACTTTTTGACGGATATCGGTATATTCGTCTGAACCGCCGCAATCAACGGCCCCGGCGCGACTACCGTATCCGACTGGCTTATTCGCCAGTGGCCATATACAAGTGTGCCAACAACTGCCGCGACTGTAACGAGAATCGAGGATTTAGAATTTAGAATTAAAAAAGACTGCTGGCATCTCATCCGGTTCTTTTCTAAATTCTCAATTTTAAATTCTAACTTTTTCACAGAAAGTATAAAACCTGCAATCAGGCCGTTGACCATCGCTACCACAAATGAAACACCAGCCGCGCCGAATATATCTGCTATCTGGATCAAAGCGGTGTTGGTGAATTGACTGTGGGCGAGATGGTTCCAGTAAAAGCCGCCTAAGAAAAGACCCTGCATTTGCTCGATGCCCACAATCAGAACGGGGACGGCGATAAAAAGCGGAACTCGTTTCTTAATGCACCAGCGGAGTGATAACGCTAATATGGGCCAGAGAAGGGCGGTATAAAGGCAAAACGCAATCCATCCGACGACCGTTACAAAGCTCATCCAGTATATATTGCCGAGCCAGTAACAGGTCGAGACAACAAAGGCGGTTAGATATAGCTTAAACGGCTTGGTTTCACAGAAACACGCAAGAACGAACGGCACATACGTCACCCACGCTAAAGGCCACCACCCAATCGGCTGCTGTGCCAGCGTCAGCATAATCGCCGTCCCGGCGAAAGCAGTTAAAAGACGCAAAATCCCTTTCGTGTTTTGAATGCTCAATCCGTTATGCCTTTCAAAGCAGTCGCTATTTCCGAAGAGACATACTGTTTTTGATTGTTCATTCGGATGGCAAACTGGCCGGTGAACAGTTCCAGAAGGTCTTTGTTCGACAGGACCTGTTTTGGTGAGTAACCGATATCCGGTATGAGCCGTTTCAATTCACGTATTTCGACGATATTCAATTTGTGTTCTTTTTCAATGCTCGCGCGAGTATCAAGTTGTGCGAGCCGCTGATTTGCTTTTTTTGCGTAATCCGCGGAGATTTCGATACCAACGTAGTTTCTCCGCAGTTTACTCGCCGCTGCCGCAGTTGTCCCTGAGCCGACGAACGGGTCAAGAACGCAGTCGCCGGCATTCGAGCTTGCCGCGACGATTCTCATAAGCAACTGCTCAGGCATCTGGCAGGGGTGCCAGCCGGTGCGTTCTTTGAATGTCCCGCACACGCGAGAATCCTCCCAGACGTCGTCGGGCATTTTTCCCGCGGGGTTGGCTCGCTTGTCCGCGTAAATCAACTGCCGGTCGGATGGAACTCGCACGGCGTAATCGTTGAAGGTGAAGCTTTTCGGGTCGTTGACAAAGTAAAATATGTGCGTATGCGAGCGTGCGAATTTATCTTTTGTCTGCTGGCCGAATGTGTAGTGCCAGATTATCCAGTTGCGCATAAAAAGCCCGATTTCGTCGGCGATGATTTTTACATTGGCTGCGTAATCGTCGCCTATGGCGATATAAAACGAGCCGGTTGGCTTCAAGACCTTTTTGCAGGCCGTCATCCAGTCCTTTGTCCAGGCGATGTAGTTGTTGCGTTCGACTTTGTCATGGTACTTGTCGTATTTGTACCCGATGTTAAAGGGGGGGTCGGCAAATATCAAATCCGCGAATGGTTCAGCGATACTGCTCAAGGTTTCGATGCAGTCGCCGGTGATTATCTTATTTAATATTTCTTTCATACCGGCACATTTTACAGTTAAAAACACAAAACACAAAACTTAAAACCGTTGATTGTATTATCGACCCGAAGAGTAACGACCCGGAGATATGGACTATTAAAGTATTGCGGTGTTTACTTTTTGCCAGCGGGTTGTGGCGGGCGAATGATGAATTGCTCGGTGAATGTTGCGCCCGACAGGTAATCGGTGAAATTGACCTTTACGGTTAAAGGTTTGTCGAACTTGTCAACAATCTCGGCTGCGTCAAAACTCAGCCGGTAGCCGCTTGAAAACACCCCGCCAAGCCATAGTTTCTTAATCTCATTTGGCTCAACTCGCCACTGTGCCAGGCGGGCTTCACTCTCTTTTTTGTTCAGGTCCCACAGTTGAACGTCAATTGCCCCGGACGCCTTGATAAAGTCGCCCGTCTCATCAATCGGCTCAACGTAAACGACCAGATTTTTCTTCCCCGTTGCGCCGGGGGTCTTGCCCTCGTCGTAAAAATTTGTGAATCTGCCGATTTTGATTGATTTGAGATGATATATCGCGTCGGCCCTTTTGTCCCCAGGCAGTGTCGAAAGTGACTCCGCCTGTTTTTTGAGCCGGTCGTTTTCCGTTTTGGTTTGTTCGAGCTGGTTTTGCAGGTCTGCCTTTTGCGCGGTAAGCTGCTGAACCTGCTGTGACAACGTCGGTTTCTCTGATGACCCGGTGTTCCCGCAACCAAACGCGAAAACCATCGCTAACGATGAACTCCAGACAACGAACAATGAACTACGAGCTAAGAACATAATTCTCAATTCTATGGTTTTAACTTTCCTTCTCAGTCGCCTTGACTATTTCCGGCGCCTTTTGCAATATCCTGTCCGCAAGCCCATAGCCAATCGCCTCATCGGCGTCGAGCCACAGGTTCCTGTCGCAGTCCTTCTCGATTTTCTCAGCCGTTTGCCCCGTGTGCCTGGCGAGAATAGTATAGAGCCGCGCTCGCAGGCGAAGTATTTCTTTGGCCTCAATATCAAGGTCCGTGGCAGGCGCAATCAATTCTCCCGAAATTAACGGCTGATGAATGAGGATTCTGTTGTTGGCCAGCAGGAATCGTTTCCCCGCCTTGCCGCCGGCCAGCAATAAGGCCGCCATACTCGCCGCCTGACCCACGCAATATGTCGCCACGTCGCATCGCAAAAACTGCATCGTGTCATAAACGGCCAGTCCTGCCGTTATCGAGCCGCCCGGCGAGTTGATATAAAGATGAATGTCGGTTTTGGTGTCCTCGTTGCTCAAAAACAGCATTTGCGCTATCACGAGGTTGGCGGCCGAATCATCTATCGGCCCGCTGATAAAGATGATTCTGTCTTTGAGCAGCCGTGAGTAAATATCGTATGCCCGTTCGCCCCGGCCGGTCTTCTCGATTACTATTGGCACTAAGTTCTGGTCAACTGTCATAGTTTCGCTCTCTTTAGTGGTTACAGTTTTTTGTCGGCTGGTTTTTTCTTGTCCTGGTCTTCGAGCGTCAGCACTTCGTCGATGAGGCCGTATTTCAGCGCCTCATCCGCCGTCATATATCTGTCTCTTTCCGTTTCGGCGATTATCTTCTCAACGGGCTGTCCTGAGTGCTTGGCGAGCACCTCGTTGAGCATTTGCTTTGCCTTGAGGATTTCCTCCGCCTGAATCTTTATGTCCGCCGCCTGGCCATAAACCCCGCCCCACGGCTGGTGCAGCATAATTTTGGCGTGCGGCAACGCGAATCGCTTGCCTTTTGCCCCCGCCGCGAGTATCACCGCTCCGCCCGACTGCGCCCGACCGATGCAGTAAGTCGCGACAGGCGAGCTGACAAACTGCATCGTGTCATATACCGCCATCGTGTCGTCAACGGAGCCCCCCGGCGAGTTCACGTACAAGCTGATTTCGGTATTGCGTTTCTGGTTGTCGAGGTAAAGTAGTTTCATTATCACCTCGGTTGCCCGCGCGTAGTTGATTTCCCCGATGAGAAACACAATGCGGTTTTCCAGCAGCAGGTCATCCAAACTCATCTGGCGAAATTGCTGATAATGGCCGCCGGACGGCCCGTACTGGTCCTGATACTGAACCTTCGGCTCAACCTTCATAATTCGTCTTTCGGGTCCTGTGTTGAACATCAAGCTTTCCCCTTAATTAAGTCACAAGTCACAAGTGCATAAGTAACTTTATTTGTGCTCTGTTACATATCGGATATTCTTACGTTCAGGTTTTCTTTTTTCGGGGCGCTGGCTTCGCCTTTTTCATCGGTTTTTTCTCATCATGGGCCTTGACCGCCTTAGTATGCGGGTGTTTTGTCGCGGTTTCGGCCTTTTTAGCCGGTTTCTCAGGTGTTTTTTCGGCCGTTTTCTTGTGCCTGGGCGCCTCGACCTTATGTTTTTCCGCCTTCGGCTCAACCTCGGTAATCTTCGCCGACTCGAGCAACCTGGCTATGCACTTTTGTTCGCGGACCTGAAGTTTGAACTGTACCAGGGAGCCATCCCGCTGCATTTCCTCTTTCATACGCTCGGGGCGGACATGTTTCTGGATGGCTAACTGGGCGATGTGCCCGTTGACTTCCTCATCCGTTGTTTTGATATCAAGTTTCTCCGCCACCTTGTCCATTATGAAGAACGCCTTTAGCTGTTCCTTCGCCTGCTGCTCGGTGTTCGACTTCAACTGCTCGATATTTTTGTCAATCTGCTCTCTGTCGATACCCTGCATCATAAGGTTGATATATTGGCGGCGCAACATCGTGACGGCCTGGTCGGCGATAACGCCAACCGGCAACTCGAAGCTAATACTGTCCAGCAGGTATTTGTATATTTGTTCGGCCATCTCGTTTTTGGCCTGACCTTCGAGCCGACCCTGTAGCTTCTCCCGAATTGCCTTTCGCAATTCCTCCTCATTGGCGACGCCGCATTTGGCTGCCAGGTCCTTGTTCAGTTCCGCGGGCTTTAGCCACTTGATGTCCTTAATTGTTATCTTGATATCGACCTTCTTGCCTCGCAATTCCTCCCGGAAGAACGTCTTTGGCACTTCCACCTCGACGGTCTTGACCTCTCCCGTTTTTGCGCCAATCAGGACCTCATCGAGTTTCTCGACTGGCACGTCCGCCACAAATCCGTTCGGCTTGGCGTATAGCTCCGTGTTATCTACCTTCTGCTCCTGCCCCTCGATATTCAGCATCACGTCCGCGACAACCTGGTCGTCAAGCTCAACCTTCCCGTCGTCCTTTGGCGTCCACGTCCCCGCGTATTTGCAAAGCATCTCTATTTCCCGCTCAACGTGCCCGTCGGTTACCACGTGTTTCGGCTTATCGACCGGTATGCCCTCAAGTTTTGGCAGCTCGAATTCCGGACGCACCTCGACCTCAAAATCGAACTTCAGCGGCCCATCTGCCGGAAGTTCTATTTTCTCGTAGTCGATTTCCGGCTCGCGCAGAATATCAAGCTTGTTGTCCTTTACCGCCGAGTCGCTTGCCTCGGCCAACAGCTTGAGCTTTGTCTGCTCCCCTATGTCTTTGCCGAACCGCTTCTCCAGCAAACGCCTCGGCGCACGACCTTTCCTGAAACCCGGCACCAGTGCCTCTTTGCGCAGCGTTTCGTATTGCGCGTCGGTGGCCTTGCTTATTATCTCTCGCGGAACCTCAACGATTACCTTTTTTTTGCACGGACCTGCTTCTTCGATTTTTACGGTGTTTTTCGGGGTTGTTTCCTGCAGTTGCTCTGGCATATTATTCTCCTGTCATATCGGGCTTACGCTCATACAAAACAAAAATGGCATTAGGAACCTGATTCCCGCAGCCACATTTTTTTCATATTTCGTTGCCCATACGCATCGGCGACCAACGCCAAACTACTCATTTAGCCGGTAACTCGCCGACACTATATATTTCAAAGCGGGTGATGAGGCTCGAACTCACGACATCCACGTTGGCAACGTGACGCTCTACCACTGAGCTACACCCGCATAAACTTGGTTGCTATTATAATTACTATTATCGACCTCTTGCAAGTGGTTTTTTAACAAAAACCCCAAAAAGGGGCCTGACCCCTTTTTACTTTTTTGCTCTCAACGGCCTGCCGTTCGTAGCGCAGCGAAGAACGGAGCAGGAGGGATTCGCTTGCGCGGCTCGCCTTCGGCGTGTCGAACCCCCGCGACGCTTCGCGTCGCGGGGGTTCTCATCCCTCTTACTCAAGGAGCTTCCCTAACGGAGCAGGAACATTCCGTGCCTTATCTGCCATCATTTCGGAAAAAAAAGGGAGATAGCAGAGATTGATGGTGATATCCTTTTCACCAACAACGACTTTTTCCGTTATATTCTCAATAATCTGCCTTTTTTGCGAACGTTCGAGGGTTGGCCAACGAGAATAGAGATCGCGGGCTTCGGTAAGGACTTCATCACTTGAAGCGTATTGAACCTTCAGGTAGCTGATTTCTGCCTGTACTTTTGAGGTTTGCTCGTCAATTTGCTCTAGTCTTTCCTCCATGGGTTTGTAGCGTTCGCCAAACCCCTTCTTGGATATCTCTTCGTCAAGGTAGAGTTGGTAGGTCTTGTCCATTTCTTTTTTGATTTTCTGTATTTCGTCTGTCAGGGTGGTCAAAAGCTGCTGCTTTTCTTTGATAACAGTATCGGCCTGTTCCAAGTGCTTTGAGATTTCATCGGGGGAGAAAAGGAAACCTTTAAGCTGCTGGTGGAAGATTTCCTCAAGATCAGGAATACTGATTTTGTTCCGGCATTTCGGGCATATGTATTTTGGGGCATTGGAAGGCACATACATTTTGGTATCGCATTGGCAGTAGGCAAAGCCGGTGAAAAGATGCTTTGCCACCCGGCCTGTTGATTTGCGGTGCGTTCTTTGCTCATCTAGGATTTGATTGCACTGTTCCCACAATTCTTCTGAGATAATCGGTTCTACCTTGTTTAAAACCCAGTCACCTTCCGGTTTGACAGCCCATTTTTTGTCATTAACTCGTTTGGTATAGTTGGCCCGGTGAACGCCTTTGGCGGTAGGATCAATCAGAATTCTTTCGATGGCCAGACCGGTAAACTTCGCTCCTTTTCTTGTCCGATAGCCCGCCTCGTTTAGAATTCTGGCAACAGCTTTCTTTCGACGATGTTCTAAGAAATACTCATAAACCAGTTTCCTGACCGGGGCTTCAGTGGGGTGCGGCAATAACTTGTGGTCATTCCACTGGTAGCCATAAGGTGCTGAACCGCCTAAGGGCTTTCCAAGTTTTGCCCTTATGGGTACGGATGCCGCTACACGGTCGGCGATTTCTTCTCGTTCCCATTGGGCCATAGCCGCTACCATTGTGTAGAAAAGCCGTCCTGCCGGGCTAGAGGTGTCTATGGATTCCTGCAAAGAAATCAGGTCTGCGTTGTATTCCCGGAATAAGTCGGCAAAATCCAAAAGCTCTTTGGTATTTCTAGCAAGGCGGGCAAGTTTAGAAAAGATAAGGCCGGTGATATGGCCGCTTTTGATATGTGCCAACATCCTCTTTGTTTCCGGATGCTCCATTACCGATTTGCCGCTTACGGCTTCAAGGTGATAGACCTCTTTTACTTGCCATTCCTTTGATTCAGCATAGAACATCGCCCGTTTTTCATGATGTTCTGGGCTTTCACCCCTCGCTTGGTCTTCAGTTGAAACTCTGATCCATATACCAACCGGCTTTTTAATTGTCTTACCCATTAGTCACACCCTCTTTCATTTTTTTTCACCGGCAATAGCATAATGTTCTCTCGATGAGTTGACAACTTTACTTTTGTTAGATTTTTCTTTTTCTGGCAAAGGAAGGGTCGTGGCGCTGAATGGTTTGGACGACATGCCGTCAATCAACAGTTTAAGGTAAATATTGTAATTGGGAAGATTCACCATATCGGCCTCGGAAAAAACCGGGGAGAATTCTCTGGCCAAGTATCTCGCATCGTTAGCCCCCACCCTGAAAGAAATCATGGTTCCAACGTTGCCGAAGATCGCGGCTCTGACTTCATCGTCAAGCTGCTCAATATATTGGTGGCTCAGGATAAGATTGAGGCCATACTTTCTTGCCTCTGAGAGTATGTCCGCAAAAGACAACGTTATGAAGTTGTGCATTTCATCGACATACAGGTAGAACCCCTGTCTTTTATTTTCGGGTATGCCTGCCCGGCTTAAAGCTGCAAGTTGCATCTGCGTAACCAGCATTGCCCCAAGTAAAGAGCAATTGTCTTCACCGATTTTGCCTTTTGACAGGTTGGCGATAAAAATCTTACCTTCATCCATTACCTTCCTGAAACGAAAAGTATTTTTCTTGTGACCGACAATATTTCGCAGGGGTTTAGTTGTTAAGAATTGTCCCAGTTTGTTAAGGATTGGAGAACTGGCTTCCGCCTTATGCCATGCCGAATATTTTTCAAACTCAAAAAGCCAGAACTCCCTTACCTGCTGATGTCTGACAAAGCTCAATACATGCCCTCTGAACTCTTTATCCGTCAAAAGTTTCGGTATGTCTAACAAAGTGCTGTCGGGATATTCAAGCAGCGTTAGAATACAGTGCCGCAAGATATGTTCAAGTCTAGGCCCCCAGAATTCAGGCCAGACTTTTTTAAGCACGGAGATAAGGCCGGATGCTACAAGGTGGTGATAATCAGGGTGTACCTGTTCAAGCGGATTGAACGGAACCGGATATTCGTTATCTGCCGGATTAAAGTAAATCACGTCCTTGATTCTGTGATCGGGTATGTAATCAAGAATTTCCTCGGCCAAGTCGCCGTGCGGATCAATTAAAGCTACGCCGTGACCTGCCTTAATATCAGAAATAATCATATTTCCTAGAAGGGTGGATTTGCCTGTTCCGGTTTTTCCTATCATGTACATGTGCCCCCGGCGGTCTTTTGGCCTGATGCCAAACTTTTTCCGTGTATTCCTGAAGTTTGTGACAGCAAAGGGTATGACTTGGTTTGAATCATTGTTTTGGTTTTCCATACCCTTAAATTCTATTCACTCAGCTTGTCCCCTTAAAGATGGGGAAAGTTCACACAAACAGTAAATTTCCCCACCTTATTGCAAATAGTCCTGTGAGCTAACGTTAAGACAGAACGTTGAAAACCAAATTAGAGAACAGGATTATGGACAAGAAAGGATAGGGCTGATCAATGAAATTATTAACAGAAGAAATCCGCAAACAGCTTCCACCGCTATACTCGCAGGAGAGTAAAGGCAGTAAGGCAATGGTTCTCGTAAAGTTCTTTACGCCAGACACAAACTGGACATGGTGGGCAACTGAATTCGACGGAGAAGATACTTTCTTTGGCCTTGTTGAAGGTCATTGCAAAGAGCTTGGATACTTTAGCTTGTCAGAGCTTGAAAGTGCCCGTGGGCCTATGGGGCTTCCTGTTGAAAGAGACCTGCATTGGACACCAAAGATGCTTGAAGAGATTGCACCGGAGTTGTTCTAACGAAGTACCTCCCACTTTTTACGGTGGGAGTTTTTTATACAAAATAAGAACCGAGTCCGAGACTAAATTTTTAGACATCGGCTTTGTTTTATGGTACAATTTAGCCACTATGAAAAATTCTCCTTTAGGATCAATGTGGAGGAAATGGGACCTGCAAATTCATCCGCCAGGATGCAAACTATATAATGGCTACAAGACCCCGGACGAATATGACATAATTCGGGTATGAATATGGATTTACGAGAATTGATAAGACAGAGTCCCGATATCGTCTTTGGTCATATAGCTGTAAATGAATCTCTTAATGTTAAAAATGAAATTCGCCGCCTTAGTAATGATCCGCTGCAAGAATATCTAACGATGCTTGATGATGACCAAGCAGTATTTTTTCAAGGTGATATTGGACGATATAAGCAAGCTTTTTCTTGGTATATACTATCTCTTAGGCGGGTATTGGAGCATTGCTCTCTTGCACGACGTTTTGATAAAGAGCTCCGATGGCATCCTGTTACTGTTAAATACTCTACACGTCAGTCACAAATCGCTCGCACAAGAAAATCCATGAGTTCATATCAGGAGCTTGATTATCAAAATTTGATTATCTATGCGTGTCTTCTTTTGGATAGAACTATTTCGTTGTCACGACGTTTTCTAAGAGGTAAGAATTTACCAAGTTTCACATCCTTTAATCAACATAAGGCATTCTTAAGGAATCATGGAAAAGAACTTAATAAAGATTTTCATGCCTACGTTGATTATATAATTCTAAATACTGAATGGTTCGATATACCATTGAAGATATTGAGAGACAAATATCTCATGCACTCATCGGAAAAACATATGTCTTATTTTGGATGGTCCACACAAGAGCAATGGGATTTGGAAATGGTAAAAGTTATTAGTGCTTTACAAGGTCAAGATAAGTTGTTAGAGCGAGTAAAAGTAATTCGTTTTAGCCCCCGCAGGCTCGCAAGGGATATTGAAATATTTCTGCACTGGTTTTCACAATATGCTCAAATAAACACGGCTTTAATCTAACTCCTTTGTTCTTTCTCCTCAATCACCTTACGACTGATAAATCTTGTATTGCCCTCCATCTTTATCCCGGTATACTCAATTGAAATTTCGCCGGGGCGGATATTTTTTTCGTCTCGGTATGCTCGATGAGCCTTATAAGCAAAAGTAGTCCACTTTATATATTAATTGGCTTTTATTTATTTCTAGGAAAAGGTGCAATAAAGCGTTCCCATATTGGTTTTAAAAATTCTATATTACTGGTCGCGGTAGGAAATATTTTAAGGATATATTCATTGAAATCCATTTCATTATCTTCGTCTGCCTTACGTTTAAGAATATCAAACAAAGATTCAGATTGTTTCTGATTTGATACAAGAATTTCAAATTCATTAATATTGATTATTTGAAATTTAAGGTCGGCAACTTCTTTACTCATAATTTTTTTAACAAGATAATTGGCATTATAAAGAGGATCATGGACAACGATAATTTTTACAAAGCTATTAATATTATCAAATTCGCATAATTCAGGGTACTTATTTGTTTTTATATCTTCCTCAGTAGTGTTCAATTGTTCCACGGCCCGGATAATAGTTTTTTTTAAATCTGATATGATTTCTTGTACTGATGGTTCCTGTTTGGCTTTAAGAAAAATAGATGATTGTTTAACTTCGATCATTATCAGTTTATTATCTTTTTTGATAAACCAATCAACCGAATCTTGAATTTTACGGCCTTCTTTTTTATATTTTATTTCTGGGATTACCTTCCAAGTTTTAAAATAGTATTTAAGAAGTTCACCAATGTATTCCTGAAATACATGGCCAAATATTTCTTTAAATTTATTTCTTTTATTGCCTTCATTAAAACGATCTATTAAATGAAAATATAAGCCGGACGTTAATTTGTCATGAAGAAGATGCTGGGAAACAACCACGAAAACTTCGCCTTTACCGGGTAATGGTTTAGCGTTGGTTGCAATAATAGGATAACGAACAAAGGCAGGCAAGAGATTATCATGGCTTAAAATATTTTCATAAGTGCCACTACACCATTTCGTAAAATTGTGGTGGAATTCAACAGTGAAAGAAAGGCCTGTTATTTGATTTATTTTTTTAACCTCATCTTCTTCTAAAATCCAAAAGTAGCTGTCTTTGCCCATAAGCATATATGTGAAATATAATGCGTAATCATATGGCAAACCCATTTCATCCTCTATTTCATGTCGAATATTAATGCTCTGCGATTCAGATACACGATTCCATAGATCCGTATATAAATAAAGGTTTCTTGTAAGATTATTAAAAAGTGTCTGCTTATGCTGAAAAGGGAATTGTCTATAACAGGCTTTCGTTAAAATCTCTTCTTCATTTCGGATATTCTCAAATATTTTATTATACAATTTATGGCACATTTTCAAAGCAAACTCAATTTGACTATCTGACATTTTCAGTTGATTACCTTCATCACAGTACTTTATCACTCTATAAGCAAAATCACATAGAATATCGCCGGAGACAGGAACATCACCGAACTTAAATACAACTTCAGGTCTGTTAAACAATTCACTTGCTAATGAGCATATTTTTTTGAGCATATTAAGGCGATTAAACTTTGACACAAATTCTTTAAAATCATTTTCCGTGCATTCAATCTCTGGTTCATATCCAATAAATTGTTTACCCAAAAACGTTCCACGTAGTTCCATTTATTATTTACCCTTAATTTTTTCTGAAATTCTTTTTTTATACTTTTGCTTATAGCCCGAAGTTAAATCATAAAAAATATATATAAATTATAAATCTTCACCCTTCCAGCCTTTTTTGCTAAATTAACCATAAATTCTCATATCCTCCGTGTCAAATTAAAATCCGCCCTCGATTTGCCGCAAGTTATTCCCTCCTTTTTGGTTTATATCTGCTAAAGAGGGGAAAAACACCACAAATGGTGAATTCCCCCGCCTTTTTTCACTACCCTGCGGCTGATAGCATGGAGTAATGCTAGAGAAAAATTCTATCACCACACAGGAATATTCATCATCACGGGAAAATACAGAAGATGATGATATGATCGACAAGGCCGCTGAACAACTTGCCGTGTTGCTTTGGAAAACATGGCTGCATAGTAAAAAAGAGGAAAAGAAAGACAGAAAAACCACCCTAAGGGGAGCTAAATTTGACACTAATACTATTTCATGATATGAAGTCATAAGAAACTAAAAAGTTCACCACTATTTAGACAAAGGAGGTTTGTATGGCCGAGAGCAATTATTTTGAAGAAAATTGTAAAAAAATTGCTGAAGAGTTCAAAAAACACCTTGATTCAATCACCAAATTGACAGGCCCAGAAAAGGCGAAAATCTTAGATTACGCAAAAAGAATCGAGCATATCGCCAGAGCAGACGGAGTAGCCCAAACATTAAAATCAACAACAGAATCATTAGTACCCAGAGGGTGACCCGCCACGACAAAGAGAAACCGTTCTCTGTGTCGGAGGCGGTTTTCTTTTACTTCCCTCTTAAGCCGCTTTTAGTAAAATTTTAATGTTATCCAACCTCTCTTTCAGCATACCCATGTACTGCCAGTCCTTCAAAGTTAGATTAAGAGGCGACAAGGGGAGCCACTTTGAGCTTAATCTAACTTTCTGCTCTTTTTGCAGAGCGATAACGATTTTAGTGGGTATTGCTTTGATAATTTCCTTGTCTCGTACAAGGAATTGTTCCCAGAAAAGTGCTATGTAATGACGCCTCAGTTCGGGGGTGGCTGTTTTGTATGCCTTGTAAATGTCCCGTGATAATTTTATAACCTCGGCGATCACGTCTATTTGTAACTCTCGCTGCTCGGAAAGCTCGTCTATTTGGCTTTGGATGGCGTCCAAGCTTATTGTGAATCCATCTCGGAGTCGCGTAAAAGCTTCGTCTTTTAGAACCCCTTTTAGAAGTTTTTGCTCTGCTACATTGCGTCTGGCTTCGATGGCTTTCTTCCTGTTATATAGGGTTTGCGTCTGGCCTGAGATTTCACCATTTCGGTGTTGATAGAGGTTTTTGAGTTTTTCCAGAACTCGGGCTATGAATTCGTCGCTGAATTGGACATGTTTGAATTGTTCTTCAATTTGCTTTTCAAGGTATGAAACTTCAACATTCTGACCTAGGTTGTCATGTATGCGTCTTGAACCACAGTGATAATACTCTTTGTTTTTCGCCGGGTGTTTCTCGCCCACGTATCTTTGACCGCATATATCGCAGAAGATAAAACCACGCAAAAGAAAATCATGCTTTCTCCTGCGGCAAGCAAAGTTATTGTTGGAATTCATGATTTCTAACACTTTTTTATGTTGGGATACCGTTATCATTGGTGGGTACTTGCCTATCTTTTCCTGTTTGTTCCATCGCATGATCCCGGCATAAAAAGGATTTTTTAGGGTGCTGATTATAACGCTGTGTGAGAATTTCTTGTCTTTTTTGGAACGAAGTCCCTTTTTGTATAGGATGTCATTAACGTAATCTGCGGAGTAGTCGCCGGTCAGATATAATACGAAACCCTCTTTTATTAAATCCCATCGTTGGGGGTCTTTTTTAACGGCCTTTTGTACTCTTACTCCATCTATATTTGGACCAACGGAGACATTAAGATAGCCCGGCGGGGCTTGACTAGGCCACCCTCCTTCATCGAATTTTTGTTGAAGCCCCTTTTTGGTCTTGCGGCTATTTAAGTCGGATTGAAACTGGTTCACGCTTGCTATAATGGTATCAATCATATTCCCCTCGGGACTATCATCAAGCATAGGCTGGTTCACGGATATTAGTTTTACCTCTGCCTTGCTAAGTAAGGTTTTAATAGCAAGGTGGTCTTGGGTGTTTCGAGCAAGACGGTCTGTTTCTTGAACAATGACAGCACTTATAGATTGTTTGTCCTGACATTTCGCAAGTAAGTCTTTAAGAGCGGGTCTGTCCAAGCTTGTACCGCTTTTGCCTTCATCACGATAGACACCAGCTACGCTGTAACCGTTGCTCAATGCAAAAGCCCTGCACAATTTCTCCTGTGCATCAAGGGAATATCCTTGCTCTGCCTGTTCCTCGGTAGAGACACGACAGTATATGAGGGCTTTTAGCATAAATTTGATTGAATTAAGGCGCGCGCATTGTAACGCGCCGGTAGATTGTGTCAAACCAGCAAAGCAATCCTAAGTTAATCTTGCTTAGGTTTTTTAATAACGAATAATCTCGCCTGAGAAATCGGGATCAGTATGAACGGGTGTCTGATGACAAAGTATTTTAACTAATGAAATCAGCTTCGACCCTAATTCCTGGGCTTCTTCGTCTGTTATCTGTTGTCCGAACTCGCGGAAATAAATTTCCTTGAATTCGTCGATTGCTTTTTTGTTTAACCTCATCTTGCTATCTAGATTAAGCCAAATGACAAAACAAAAAAGAGGGGGAAACTTACCATTTTTGATGATTTTCCCATCCTTGTTGGCAAAATCCCTTGGAGGGTATCCTTAAAGCAATAGGAAGCTAATACCTTTCCAATTACAATGAGAACAACTCATAAATTTACGCCCAACTGCCTTCGAAAGTACAGGCGGGCGGCGGGGTTCAAACAAAAAGATGTTGCTTGCATACTGGGGCTTAAAAACCCAAATATGATTTCCCAATGGGAGAACGGTCTTTATCCGCCAAGGTTACAAAGTGCGTTCAAGCTGGCTATTCTCTACCGAACAATGGTCGATACGCTTTTCATCGACCTGCGGGTATTACTCATAGAGGAAATTGGCCAAGCCGAAAAGCTTTATAAACAAAAAAGGTCGGGTAATCAGACCAAACCATAAAAATACCATGCTTGGAAAAACTGGTCCGCCGAATACAAACGGCAGGAAACAATGGTGGGCGCCTATTTGGACGGGTTTGGTTATGGATCGTGAGGCCAAGCACCTTAAGAGAATAAAAAACGCTGTCTGGCTTTACTTGTATCTGGTGCTTAATGCGAATAGAAGCAGCGGCTTCCTGATGAGGAAGATTAGGACTATAAGCGCAGATATGGGTATAAGCAAGACTACGATAACGAGGTGGCTGAATGTTTTAAGGAAGCACGGTTATATTGCCACACAAAACACCGGCAGGTGTCTCCTGATACAGATTCAAAAGTGGAAAACTCTCAAAGCTACACGGAATTTGATACATCAGATGTACCAGAATCCGTACATCAGAAGTACCAAGAATGGTATTTCTGATGGGGTACCAAAAACAGGAAAATACCCAGCAAGTTGGCGGCGGATTGGCGATATCCTGAGGCCCTAAAAAGAATATATTAAATAGATATATATAAAAAGATAGCAGCAACAAGTTCTTTTAATCAATCTCTTAATCAAAAACCATGTCAAATAAACTCTGCAAAATTCTTGCGATTAACCCCGGCTCAAGATACATAGGGGTAGCGGTCTTTTATGGTAATGCCTTGCAAGATTGGCAAATAAAAAACGTTCCCTACCTCCCCGAAAAACGAAAATTAGCAAAAGTTAAAAATATCGTTCTCCGGCTTATAGAACGTTACGAGCCCGATATAATAGCTCTAAAGAAGTTTCATCCCTCTAAAATGTCGATTCACCTCAAGAGAATAGTTAACCTGATTGAAAAGTTAGCTTGCCAAAGAAAGATAAGGATTCATAACTATTCAATAAAACAAGTAACGGACTTAATTATTAGCGACGAGCCTAAGAACAAGGCCAGATTGGCAGAAGTGCTTGCGAACAGGTATCCTGATCTTATGCGCGAATTCAGAAAAGATATTTTAAGCAAGCATCATTATCATATCAGGATGTTCGAGGCGGTAGCTCTTGGCACAATCTGCTGCGACCAATTAAAGTAACTGCTTTCATCTATGAGTCACATAGTATTCAAAGTTTTTGTCCCCAAACATCATCCAGTGTTTTAGCTGTTTTAATAACTGTCAACTTTGTGTATTTTGGCCCTTGAGGTTTTAAGTGTGGGTTATTACCAAGCCCAACGGGTCTTTCAAGTTTTACTGGAGCTCCTTGAAGATAGAGTTTGTATTTGCCGGTGTTCAAATACGGTTCTATTTTCTCTACTTTCCCATAATAAGTAATTTTTGATACTGGAGCTATCTGGTAAATTGCGATGTATTTGATGAAGGGAATCGTTCGTGGATTAAGGCGAACTGCCCACCAAGACCTTTGTTCTAAAAAGGCAGATTTAAATCCATCCTCTTTGGCTGAGCATACTAACGTATCCCATTCAACTTGTTTTTGAATATTTTCTTGCAATTCTGCAATGCTATCTTTCTCGGATAGAATCGGCTCAAACTGATCTTCTATATTAAAATCCTTCCTCTTACGTATACCAAAAAGGCTTTTGTATTTATCATCAATGTCGTCATAATGACGCAAAACAAGTCCGGCAAGGTCCTCTCCGTCAACCAATTTAATTGGTATTTTCCCATCTGCTTGTGCTTCCTCAATAGCTGACTTGGTAAAAGTTGATAAAGTAATATAGCAGCCGTGTTCCTCTTGTCTTAAAGCTCCTCGTAATGCGAGAATCTCTTTGTTTGATATAGAGCTACGCAGGCGTTTTACCTGTATTCGTAGGGTTATATCTGCTAAACCCTCAGCATTTAGAGTTCCATTGACATCTATGTTTTTATCAGCCACATACTGTGTAGTTTCGGAAGTAAAACCGATGATTTCTAAAAGATGCTGTACAAATTCCTCAAATTCTTTTCCACCTAATTCCAATAATCCGTTCAATATCAAATCACGGATTCTTTGTGGCTTATCGGCTGGTGTGTAGCTTTCACCCGCAAGCAAAGACCTTAACTCATTAGCATATTTTTCCAAGGAAAATACAGTTAAAGTGGCTCCAAGTGCATAAGATAAATTGGTAGACATATCCTCTTTATAGATCGTTTCATTTTGCCAGTCCACTTTACGGCGATGCTTATAAGGGCAGCCACCTTTAGGGTTATCTTCAAAATAATAATCACCAACAATACCAACAACGTATTCACCACTACCCATTGGCGAAATGACCGTATCTCCATTCTGCATTTCAAGACCAAACCGAAATAATTGTCCGGACTGTATTGCAATTTGAGCGGGGGTATATTGATAACTCGTTTTGCTTAATGCTTTCTTTATTTCTTCTAAGCTTCCGAGCTTAGAAAGATTTGGAACTTCATTCCACCCGATAGCAATAAACTTACCACTGCGGCCTTCTTCAATATATTTTGAACCTTCCCCGATACGAACTAAATAATATGGCATGTCCTTATCCTTAAGTATAATTATTTATGATACTCTTCCTATCTGCTCTTCAATCCATTTTGTGGCGGTTTGTTCATCTATTTCTATTGCCATTTCCACGGTTCGCTTGGCGATATCGAGAAGTCGTTTTGATGATGCCTTCGCATTATACATTTCGATTATTTTCAGTTTGATTTCCTCTTGGATATCCTTTTTGACTTCGGGCAAGATGACTTTTTTAAATTCATCATTGCTGATAGCGGTTAGAATTGTTCCGGAGCAACCCTTTTTAAGCTGCATTTGCCCCACAAAGGATTTGAGCAATACAAGTAAGGTTTCGGAATTTATCGAGTCAGAGTTAATCACAAAGAATCCCGTTGAACATAAGGTATTGTTCAGATTATCAGTTATTAAGGCAATACTCGACAATGACCCTTCAATAGAAGAAATAATGACATCGCCGGTGTTAACTTTACGCCGTGCTCTTGTCGGCAGATCTTTGCCATCGGCTTCAATAAATCCGTTGATATCGCCATTTGCAGAAATATTGGCAAGCTCTATATATCTGTAAGTAACATCGTGTTTTGGCTGAAAATTTTTATCTTTAATTTTTACGAGTTCGCCCAAGGGTTTATACCCTTTTTTATATTGCTCAATGCGCTCCACCACTTCATCATACATAGGTTGAAAATATTCGGCATCAATACGTTCGGAGGATTTTGATTCGGAGAAATTCTTAATGAATGAAAGATTATGTTTAGGCTTCCAATTCAAGATGCCAAGTTCGGAAAGAAGGATTTGCTCGACGTCTCGATATAATGATTCTGATTTATTAACAAGATCAAAGGACAATTTAAATAGATCTCTTATAACATCCTGTACCCGTTTTGATAGAATAGGTATCTCAATTCGTTTTAGCTCCTCTGCGTTAATATTTGACTGGTTAATCGAAATCCTTGCTCTTCTTTTAGCATCTTGAATGCCATATTTTGTATTTAGGAAAGTAGTTAGATATTCCGGCAATATTTCAGTTTCATTTGTCCTTACCCTTATCAAATATGAAGCAAAGACTAAATTTTCATCTGAGAATTTCTTGAATATTCCAGTTCTGCCGACGAAATCCAACGAATTAGTTCTGTTGAATAAAACATCATTGTCTTTTAGCTTGAATTTACTAATCTGACTGGCCGGTATTTTGGCATATTTATTGATCACCCTATCACAAAACATATCAGTTATTTCATTCATCCGATAAATCTTGCACCCGTCCTCATTTTCATTCATATCAATCGAAATACCATACTGCGACAGAGTTAGAATATCTCCGATTGGCTTATAGGTTAATTTTTTATTATGGAACGGTTCATTGCAAAGAAACTCGCTATCCCAGCGCCAGTCTTCGTGTTTCCTTAGTTTTGAGTATAAAACACTGGAACTTTTCATGTTAACTTTTCCAAAAGCTTAATTTTTCTTTTTTTGCCCACTCAATAAATGCTTCAGAGATGCCATTGGGCAATCCGCCACCCTGATTATGCAAGTCATGGTCAACAATTAAATGACCGTATTTATCCAGTTTATTCTTGCCGTCACCATTTTTGATATAAATATATTCGCCGGAGTTGTCCTTTCCAGATTTTTCAGATACGGCAAAGAAAATTGGGTAATCGTCTTTTTTGGGGCAAAGTTTTTCGTCCCACTTTTGCAGAAATAAAACACTTGTTTTTGTGCCGGTATGGGGCTTAAAGGTATTGTTGTTAAGGCCCACAACTGCAATAATTCTGGCTTTGCCTGCGATAAATTTCCGGATGTCTTTATCAGAAGTATTGTTGAACCGACCTTGAGGTAAGACTATTGCCATTCGTCCGCCGGGTTTTATAAAGTCAAGGTTTCGTTCGATAAAAAGGATGTCTCTCCCGACTTTCGGCTTGGGTTTGTTTTTTTCGTTATACCCAAGCTCATATTTATGGATTATTCTGGATTCTTTAATATCACCTGCAAAGGGCGGATTAGCCATAAGAATATCAAAGCAAAACTCTTTGTAAGAGTTAGAATCTTTTGCTAGACCTTCAAGACGCCTAAAGCCGGTACTGTATGTATCCCGCCAGTCGGGGTTATTGACCGTCTCGTTCCATCGGTCGTAATCAAGTGTGTTAAGATGTAAGACATTTGTTTCGCCATCACCGGCAATAAGATTTAATGTGCGAGCTACGCGAACGACTTTTTCGTCAAAATCAATGCCAAAGATTTTTAAAACATCTTCTTTTTCTTCCTGCGAGATATCAGCATTTTCAAAAAGATGGCCAGTGAGATAAAAAATAGTATGGACTGGAAATCCACAGGAACCAGAGGCGGTGTCGATCATATATTCGCCGGGTTTGGGATTGAGCATTTTTACGCACATATCAATTACGTACCGAGGTGTAAAATACTGCCCTTTCTCGCCCTTAGAGGATTTATTTACAAGGTATTCAAAGGCCTCATCAATAACTTGAAGGTTGGAATTGAAAAGTTTAACATCCTGAAGGCTTGAAACACAGACGGAAAGATGAGAGGGCGATAAGTCAATTCTGCTTTCATCGGGAAACACGCCCGGCCATTTATTTCTTGCTTCGTCAAAAAGTTTCTGAATCTTTTTCTTAAGGTCACCTTCTGACTGGCCGGTATTTCTAAATTCAAGCACTCGGAAATCGGTAGTATCAATGTCTTTCAATGCTTCTTTTAATTTTTCAAAATCACCGATTTCGTCGGCCTTGAGTTTCCGCTTAATTGTTCGGTCGGTAATGACCTTGTCGTCTTTGCTCTTGGTTTCGTCATAAAGTTTTGTGAAAATGAGTTTGAACACTTCCTCGAAGACGTCCACGCCTGCATTGGCGAGGACTTCGTCTTCCATTTCGGTTATGATTGTTTTCAGCGATTTACCCTCGTTGGGAATTTTATCTTTTACAATAAGGTCTCGCCAAGTAAATCGTTCTTTTAGGATGTCTTCAAGGGTTTGGTCGGATTTGGGGATATCCGTTATATCCACAAAGAAATTCGGGTCTTTGCGGTTATAGTGTGAAATCTGTCCGCCATTTGTCCAAACCCCGATGGGTGCACCGGTAGCATTGCAATATGACCTAAGCTGTTCCTTGCCGTCCTTGAGTTTTGGTTTTTTGACTTCAATAATAATGTATTCAACAGTGGGCCTATCTTTATCAAAAACAACTATGTCCGCAGATTTGGTCTCTCTGCCGAATTGGACAGGATGCTCAAAACGTATCCGTTTTTTAGGGTAGCCGTATTGGTTAATTAGCTTTGACGCATAAAGCTGCCGGACAACTTCTTCAGGTTTAAGTTGAACTTCTTTTTCCCTGATGATGCAGTCAATGTAAGGCTTGTGTTTTAGCAGTTTTATTTTTGCTTCGAGAGCTATAACCTCTGTTGGATGGAAAATCGAAAGATTATAATTTGAATCCTTTAGGATCGCCGCCAGAGTTATATTGTCGGTGTCTTTTGTAGTTTCTTTTTTCATGGTTGTTCCTGTATGTGTTTAACTTATCTTAAAAATTTATCCTCAGTTAGCCATAGACCATGCTTTTATCTTGTCTGTTATAAGTATTTTGTAGTTAGTATATAATCTCCTGAAAAAGAATAGCTATATACTTTCCATTGTCCGGCAAAATGAGCTCGCCGTCAATAGCAATAAATCTTCTTAATGTGGGGCTATGCTTGGAGGGCATTTTTTTCGCACCGCAGAGCAAATAAATAACAC
Organism: Sedimentisphaerales bacterium; assembly: GCA_050013675.1. Taxonomy (GTDB): domain Bacteria; phylum Planctomycetota; class Phycisphaerae; order Sedimentisphaerales; family Anaerobacaceae; genus Fen-1362. The sequence continues at coordinate 439,307 of JBEKEU010000002.1, read as the reverse complement.
TTGTCCCTAAGACCCAAAGTCACTATAATATTTTTTGTTTTTATCCTTTGTTGTCGTTGAATAATTACGTTTTATAACTTTGTGACTTAATGCTGGAGGCACGAAAATGGCTGACAACACACCCTTGTCCAATGGCGGGCAAAAACCTTTAGAAGAAATCAACAATAGGATTCAAGAGAAGATTGAACAAACCAGTTCTCAGGTGGGAGAGTTATTAAAGCACTGGGAATCACTCACACTAATTTCTCACTGGCACAACCTTTTCGAGAATTTTCAGGAATCACCCCAGCGAATTTATAGCCTGATAGAGGAAGCGATTGATAGGCGGAAGATACCGGATGTTAAGGTCTCTAGGATAACTTACGCCGAGGCCGGAGTATTATCGGCTTCGCGGGAGTATTTACGCGTGCAGCGAAGTGAATATACCTTCGATATCTGTGCCGCTCCTTTCGGCACCGGTTTTTTTACTTCTTGGTGGCTGGGCAAAAAGGAAAAATCATTTTGGCCGATTGCCATACTAATTTTTGCTTCGGTTATGATTGTTGGCCTGATTATCAAACTGATGTTGATATCTTTGGTGGTCGGTCTTGTCGGTGTATTGTTATGGTGGTTATCCCTGCGGCAGACGTACTACAAGCTGGATACGGCCCTCATGTTCCGAGATTCGGTGCATTCGGCTGTCGTTGAAGTGATTGGTCACGCTACCGAGGGTAAGGGCCTGAGAGTCATGACGGAGCTTGAAAGAACGCCGATCATGAGCGATTTGTTTAAGCGTAAGCTTTGATAATCATGGCAGGTGATGAAACAGAATCCAATTCTTCAACTCTATGCGAACGGTTGACTGCCAACTTCTACCGCTGGGAGAAAAGAGGTCGCGGCTGGCAACTGTGGCCGGAACCTGTGGAAATAGAACCGGTTTACGAACCTTTCATGCACCGGTATCCCGGTTATCCTTCTTCGTATGATGATGGCCGCAGACCAACAGTTTTTAGTAGCTTAATAGAAAGAATTCGCAACAGTCTTTTTGGCAGTAAACAAAAAGAACTTGAGCCGGTAACTGAAGAAGAAATTCAGCCGGAATTATTCCAAGACAGTTCGCCGCTAAAGTATCTGACCATTTCAATGTCCCTGAAAGACAAAGTCGATTACGACTGCACAGAGCAATTCTTAATGAGTCTTGGCGGCTGCATTTTTCCTGTGAGTTTCGAGATAATCGGCACTTTTGAAAAAACTACAGTCCAGCTTGTCTGCCGTGAAGCTGATTTGTACCACTTGAAACCGCAATTCGAGGCATATTTTCCTGATGCCGTAGTTTACGATGAAGGCGAAGACCTGAATTGTCTTACCACTGACAGCAAAGAAAAAGTTTTCATGGACTTTGCCCTTGTACAGGAATTCATGAGGCCGATTCGCACCTTCAAGGGATTTGAACCAGATCCCCTGACAGGCATTTTTGCTGCTTTGGAGAATCTTGAAAAAGACGAGATTGGTATTTTTCAAGTTTTGTTCCAACCAGCCCGTCATTCTTGGGCTGAAAGCATAGCCCGGTCTGTAACGGATTGGGAGGGCAAGAGTTTCTTTGCAGACAGTCCCGATATGCAGCACTTGGCAAAAGAAAAGATTCAAAAGCCGCTTTTTGCCGTCTGTCTGAGAATCGCTTCCCAGAGTCCGGAAAATGTTCGGGCTTGGGAGATTGCAAGCGCTTTAACGGGAGGACTCGCCCCGGTATCAAGATCGGAAAGCAACGAGTTATCTCACTTGGACAATGACGGTTATGATGACTCTGTTCATGCTGAAGATATACGTTCTAGGCAAAGCCGACGCAGTGGCATGTTACTCAACATCGAAGAACTTGTCTCGCTTGTCCATCCGCCTTCACATTCAATCAGGGCCGCTAAGCTGCGGCGGGAGTTAAAGAAAACAAAGCTTGTTCCTTCTATTGCTACCGGCAATAAATTTGTACTTGGCAATAATTTTCACGAGGGCAAGGAAACGACAGTTAGTTTGAACAGTGAACAGAGATTGCGGCATACCCATATCATTGGTGCTACCGGCACGGGAAAATCGACGCTGCTTTTGAAGATGATAGTGCAGGATATTGAAAATGGTCTTGGTGTTGGTGTCCTAGACCCTCATGGGGATTTAATAGACCGTATCTTGGGCTATATTCCTGAAAACAGATTAGAAGATGTGGTTCTGGTCGATCCCTCTGATTCAGATTATCCGGTGGGCCTCAATATACTCTCGGCTTATTCTGATATAGACAAGACGGTGTTGTCTTCTGACTTGGTAGGAGTATTCAAGCGGCTTTCAACGGCATGGGGCGATCAAATGAATTCCATCTTTGGTAACGCTATCTTGGCGTTCCTTGAAAGCGAAAAGGGCGGGACGTTGGTTGACCTGAGACGTTTTCTGGTGGAAAAGGATTTCCGGCAAAGATTTCTAAGTACGGTCAAGGATCAGGATGTCGTCTATTACTGGCACAAGGTTTTTCCTCAGCTTGGCGGCAGACTCTACGCTCCGATTCTAACGCGACTAGACACATTCTTAAGGCCCAAACCCATTCGCTATATGGTCGCCCAAAAAGAGGGGCTTAATTTCCAAAAGATTTTAGACGGTAATAAAATATTCTTGGCCAAACTTGCTCATGGCCTGATAGGCACGGAGAACGCATACTTACTCGGCACTATTATTTGTTCCAAATTCCATCAAGCGGCAATGGCAAGGCAAGCTGTAAGCGATACGCAGAGGAGCGATTTTTTCTTGTATATCGACGAGTTCCAGAATTTCGTCACTGAATCAATGACAGAAATTCTTTCTGGCGCGAGAAAATATCATTTCGGACTTGTTCTGGCGCATCAAGAGCTACATCAGCTTTTGAGCAAAGACAGTCAACTGGCCAGTTCGGTGATATCGAACCCCGGCACAAGGATTTGCTTCCGTATCGGTGATTTTGACGCCAAAAAATTAGAGGACGGCTTCTCAAGCTTCGATGCTAAGGATTTACAAAACCTTGGTGTTGGGGAAGCGATAGCAAGAGTCGAACGGGCAGAGTATGACTTCAATCTCAAAACAATTCCCCCGGCTGATGTTGCGGCGGAACTCGTTAAGCAAAGAAGAGAAAAATTGATTTCGCTTTCCCGGCAGAAGTATGCCTTGCCTAAAGAGAAGGTGGCAGAAGAGTTGGCAAAGCAGAAAATAGTTATTGAAGAAAATATAACGGTTTCAAAGAGTCCAGAAGCCCCTCTGGACGAAGAAACAAAGCAGGTGGGAGAAGAACAGCCCCTTTATTACAGAAAGAAAGCTGTAGAGCCGGAAGGGCCTAGTCTCGAGGGCATTGGCGGGGATAAGCACCGGGATATTCAAAACGATATTAAAAAGCAGGCACAGGCAAACGGCTTCCTTGCCCTGATAGAAAACCCGACACCGGACGGCAAAGGCAAGGTCGATGTTCACCTTGAACGGGAAGGTATCAAGATTGCGGTAGAGGTTTGCGTGACCTGTCCTGATACGCACGAGCTCGGCAATATTGAAAAATGCCTGTCTGCCGGTTACGACAAGGTGATCTTATGTTCTCAAGAATCCAAAGTTCTGAATAAGGTAAAAAAGCTTGTTTCAAAACAGGTCGGGGAGGCCGGGCAAGAGAAAGTATTTTTCTTTTTGCCGGAAGAGATAGGCCTGTTTTTGAAACAGGAAGCTGCCAAATCGGCGAGTACCGAGACAATAATAGGCGGTCGCAAGGTAAAAACTGTTCTCCGCCCGATGTCACAGGATAAGGAAAAGACCGCAAGGCAGTCTGTGCTCAAGGTGCTTTTCAATCACATACGCCACAAAAAGGCTGAATGATAGAATCTTCAAGGAATCCTCTCTGCTGCCTTCGAAGTAATCTTAAAACGTCTTAATGGCATTGGTTTTAATGCCTTCAAGACGATATGGCAGAAAGGTAACGGAGCAGGAGGGATTCGAACCCCCGATACCCAAAGGGTATAACGGTTTTCAAGACCGTCGCTTTCAGCCGCTCAGCCACTGCTCCATAATACTCATATATTATACTCGGCTGTTTAATTTTGCCACTTTTGTTTTCCCGCTTAATGTTTCCCTGTTGCTGAGCCCTGTCATTGGCTGGTAGAATGGTAAATTAAGCCGGCTTTGTTGAAGACATAACGAAACTTTTAGCGGTCTGGAAGGAGTCGAATTATGAAATTGTCGCTCTTGCTCATAATCATCGTATGTTTGCTAATAGTTTTCTTGTGCAATTTAGTTTATGCTGCGGCGACTCCGCCTGGTTACCCGCCGGGATTATACGACGAGGGAAACGTGCCAAAGTTCACCCTGCCCGACCCCTTGGTTATGCTCAATGGCGGCAAGGTTAATGACGTCGATACATGGAAACAAAAACGCAGGCCCGAAATTCTAAAATTATTCGAAACCAATGTGTATGGCCGCACGATGATTGGCAGGCCGGCTGGTATGACATGGAAAGTCACCGCGGAAAACCGCTCCGATATGAATGGCATCGCCATTACCAAAACAGTAACAATCTATTTCACGGGTAAAGAAGATGGGCCAAAAATGGACGTGAATATCGTTTTGCCCGCCAGTGCCGCTAAAAAACCGGTGCCATTAGTTGCCATTGTAGAATGGGCTCCACAAAAGCAGTGGCTTCTGGAACGCGGCTATGGTCTGGCGACCTTCAATGCCGCGCAGATTGAACCGGATATACAGACAGGTTCTTATCAGAAGAGTATCCGTAAATTCTTTGCCAAACCTGACCAGAACCAGCCCGGCCCTGACGAATGGGGCGCTATCGGCGCCTGGGCCTGGGGCTTGAGCAGGGCTATGGATTACATCATTACCGATAAAGAAATCGACGCCAACAAGGTTTGTGTTGCGGGTTTTTCCCGATTTGGCAAGGTCGCGATGTGGGCGGGCGCTCAGGATGAACGCTTCGCAATTGTTTTCTCCGGCGAATCCGGCTGTGGCGGGGCGGTTATCGTCCGTCGCGGTTTCGGCGAAACCGTCAAAGTAATCAACAGCAAATTCCCTCACTGGTTCTGCCGGAATTTTAAAGAGTATGGCAATCACGTGAACGACCTTCCTGTTGACTGGCATATGCTCGTTGCCCTGATAGCACCTCGCCCTGTGTATATTGCGACCGCGGAACAGGACCTCTGGGGTGACCCCCGTGGCTGTTTCCTTTCCGGCAAATATGCCGAGCCGGTCTATCAGTTATTTGGCAAAAAAGGCCTTGGAGTAGAAGATATGCCTCCCCTCGAAACCCCCGTTGGTGATTTCATCGGTTATCACAATCGTAAAGGCACTCACGGTCTGAACGATTACGACTGGCAGCAATTTCTTAACTTTGCTGACTGTCACCTTGGCCTAATAAAGATTAAAGAATGACCGGTTTTCATATCATTATTTTGATTGGCGGCCGCATTTTAAGGGCGTAATCAAAGGGCCTGACCCGCGATTAGAATCGAAAATCATTGATGCTATGAAGTGTATTTGCTCATTCGCGCTTTTAGGCCTTAAAAACGAAATTTTTTTGAATTTTTTCCATTTTTTTTGAACCCTCGAAATCCCCCTGCGTATCTACTCTTGAAAATATAAAAAAACTCTCCTCCTTAACGAAACAATAAATGAGGAAGGGCGGCGAAAGCGAGATTAAGCCGCTCTTCCTCGTTTTGTATTTGCCCATACCCCCAAATACCCCTAAAGCCCTTGCCGCCGCAGGCGAACCGTTGTCAAGTATCGGCGTATAAAAAAATGAAAAGATATACGGATATTTTCCTCCTCTTTTCAAATCATGGGAAGGCGGCATGAAGGGAACTGAAAACGCCTTCCTCTTTTATTTATGTCGTCAAAAAATTGTGGATATTTTGGAACCACCCATCGGCCGGCTGCGTATAAATATCAGAAAAATAACTCTCCTTCTCTTCTCGAAAACACGTGGGGGGCGACGCCGGTGGTTATGGCGTCGCTTTTTTTATGCTTGCACCCGGGGCCTTCGGGCCAGTGTCCGGGGTCTTATCTGATGCTTTTTTCCAGTTGCTCAAGGATTGCCGGGGCGTTGCAGACCCTGTTGCCAGTCGGCCCCTGCCAGTTAAGCTGAGCGTTGCGGGCGATTTGTTCTTCGACTTTTTTGCACGCCACCAGGACCGTCGCATGATTCTTGTTGCCTGACAGCCGGCCAATCTCCGATGATGACATTCGCGTATGCTTCCTCGCCAGATACATACTGAAGTGTCTGGCCAGGGCCACGGTTCGGTCCTTTTTCGAAGAGTGAATTGCCGCTGACGTGATGCCGAAGAACGCGGCCACCGCCGACTCGATATCCGATAAATGTACAGTCGGGTCACAGCGTTCGAGATGCTCCGCCAGTACCTCTTGTGCCATACCGAGACCGATTTTGATGTTCTGTAGCGACGCGAAGGCGACTAATTTCAGTATCGCTCCCTGTAGTTCGCGTATGTTGCTGCGGAGGTGCTCAGCGACGCAACTAATTACCTCTTCCGGGACGTGTTTTTTCATACTCTGGGCGTACCGTCTGCAAATCTCACAGCGGGTCTTGAAATCCGGCTGGTCAATTTTCACCACCATCCCCGACACGAACCGGTTTATTAACTTTTCTGAAATCTGGGTTATCATTTTCGGATGCGAGTCCGAGGCAAGTATTACCTGCCTCCCCGCCAAATCCAGCGCGTTATAAGAATGCAGGAATTCCTCCTGCGTTGCGGGCTTGCTGGCCAGGAAGTGAATGTCGTCAATAGCCAACAAGTCCGTTTGTCGGATGCGACTGCGAAAAGCATCCAGCTTTCTCGTCTTCAAGGCCAGCACAAACTGATTAGCAAAGTCCTCCGCCGACATATACAGCCAGGTGGCTGTCGGCCTGGTTCGGCGCAGTTCCGTGCATATCCCTTGCAGCAGGTGCGTTTTGCCGAGGCCATACCCTCCGTGGAAAAACAGCGGATTGAAAGGGCTTTGCTTATCGTTGATAACCGCTTTCGCGGCGTTATAGGCAAGTTCGTTGGAATGGCCGACTACGAAGGTGTCTAAGGAGAGCTTGAGGCGTTGGCCCGCGGGACTCGGCCTTTGCATCATCGGCATTTCGATTCTGCCCGTGGCGGGCAGGGCAGTTTCGGCAACGGCCGGTTTGGTCTGCCAGTCGAATGCGGCAGGTTTGTGGTTGTCGCAAAGCTGCGAGTCAACGGCGAAGCATACCTGGCAGTTGTCGCCCGCGACGGCGCGAGCCGCCTCGGCAACCTGTGTGCTGAAGTGGCTTTCGAGCCATGTCGCTATGAACGGATTTATAACGCCAACCTTCAAGAGACCATCCGAAAGTGTCAGTCGTGTCGAGTTCTTAAACCATATTCGAAATTTTTGCTGCCCGATTTTTTCCGCGATAGCGTCATTAATGGCGCTAACCACGGATTCCGCCGAGCGGGCTTCCACGCACTTAGTCGAGGTGCGGATGTCCTCCTTGACAATACCTTGCATCTGTATCTCCCCGGAAAGCAGCCAATCGTTGTTAAATTTTTAACGCGTCTCCATACGCTGGAAGCCGCACTATGTTAAGCGGTTTAATTTTACTCACCGCGAGCGGTTCGACCAATCTCACCGCGAGCAGAACAACCGCAATTATTGGGAGGATGCGAATTGAATCAATCGCGTTTCTTTAATTTTCTTTTCAACTTGTTCGATGTCTCGGCTGGCAATGGGGTTGCAACCGAAAAATTTTTACATTTAACAGCTTATGCACAACGTAAGTGCTTGTTGTGGAAAAGCAGTGGATTGGGGTTTGAGATTTATGATTTTTGATTGCTGATTTAAAAGTTTGAATTTCCGCAGTTGATAATCGATGATTGATAATTGATAATAGGATTTGATATTTTATTTTGATTTGGAGAACGGCAATGGAATGGACGTGCAGGGACATAGCGAAAATGATAGACCACTCGCTTTTGAAGCCGGAGATGACGGCTGATGATATTAGAAAGGGCTGCGAGGTTGCCAAAAAATACGGCGTGGCAACCGTCTGCTGTTCGCCTTCGGCGTTGCCTTTAGTGGCTATGCTGTTGAAAGGGACGGATATAAAGCCCACGACTATTATCGGCTTTCCGCATGGGTACAACAAAACGGAGACCAAGGTCTTCGAGGCCGAGCAGGCGATTAAAGACGGTGCACTTGAGCTTGATATGGTGCTCAATATCGGCAAACTCAAAAGTGGCGACTTTGATTATATCCGCAGTGACATAAAAGCCGTCGTTGATACTGCACACAAGAACAAGGTGCTTGTGAAGGTCATACTCGAAAATTTCTACCTGACGGATGAATTGAAAAAGATTGCGTGCCGATTGTGCGAGGAGGCGGGCGCGGACTGGATAAAGACATCGACCGGCTTTGCCGGCGGCGGCGCGACGATTGAGGATTTGAAACTGATGAGAAAGGCCGTCTCAAAGAAGGTGCAGGTCAAGGCGGCTGGCGGCGTGCGAGACCTCGATATGGCGTTGAAGGTTCGTGAAGTCGGCTGCACTCGCTTCGGCGCAACCGCGACAGCAACCATTATGGAAGAATGTTTCAAAAAAAGGCAGAAGTAAAAGGCCGTCTTTAGGGCTTTATGCCCATAGCTTTCATAATGGGAAGGTTTTTGGAAATCAGTTTGTATCTCTGCTGGACGCAGGCATAAGACCTGCCGGCTTCGGGCGGGGTGTTCAAAACATAGTCCAGCATCGAATCAACAGTCGTTTCCGCGACGTGGCAGCGGGTATCCGATGAGGCATAGTAAATAAATAGTTGCCCGTTTTTGCGGGCGACCCAGCCGTTGGTGAACACAACGTTTGAGACATCTCCAATACGTTCCTCGCCCTGCGGGGCAATCAGGTAGCCGCCCGGTTCGGCGATGAGTTTGTCCGGCTGGTCGAGTTTGGTTAGAAAAGCGTAAACGACATAACGCAATCCCGCTGCGCAGGCGCGGACGCCGTGAGCGAGCTGGAGCCAGCCCTTTGCGGTTTTGATGGGAGCAGGGCCGAGGCCGTTTTTGACCTCTTTGATTGTGTGGTATTGCCTGTCGTCGACGATTGTCTCGGGGCCAGTGATTACCGCGTGTTCCATATTATCGCAGAGTCCCCAGCCGATGCCGCCGCCGGAGCCGGCGGAGATGAAACCATCCTGTGGGCGTGTATAGAGGGCGTATTTGCCGTTGATGAATTCGGGATGCAGGACAACGTTTCGCTGCTGGGGCGAGGTGGTTTTCAAATCATCAAGACGCTGCCAATTCTTGAGGTCTTTGGTGCGGACGATGCCGCATTGAGCGGTCGCGGATGACAGGTCGCCGCGAGGCGCGTTTGGGTCTTTGCGTTCGGAGCAGAACAGGCCGTAAATCCAGCCATCCTCGTGCCTGACCAATCGCATATCGTAAACGTTGATATCCGGGTCGTTTGTTTCAGGCAGGAGAATCGGGTAATCCCAGAACTTAAAGTTATCGACGCCCGTTTTGCTTTCCGCGATTGCGAAGAATGATTTTCTGTCAACGCCTTCGGCGCGGACGGCGAGACATATTTTGCCGTCGAATTCGATAGCGCCGGGGTTGAACGCGCAGTTCATACCGAGCCGTTCCATTAAGTTGGGGTTGCTTTTATAATCGAGGTCGTAACGCCAGAAGACGGGCGTATGCTCCGCGGTGAGGACCGGGTATTTATAGCGATAGTAAACGCCGTTGGTCTCTTTGACTTTGGAGTTCTTTCGGGCGATGAAACGTTTATGGTCCGCGAACAGTTTTTTGACCTTTGCGTCGAATGTCTTCTTATTCATATCTTTTGTTCCTGTTGGTTTTTAGTTCTCTTCAAGTTTATTCCACCAGTTGAACTTGAGGAATATAGACGTTACCACCATAACCCCGGCAGCAATCCACATATTGCCGAACCTTTTGAGAATCAGGTAGGTGGGGGTTAGTACAAGCGTGAGCTGCCATACGATGCCGACAGCGATGTTTACCATATCGCGTTTGAAATTGGTGTTGGGTTTGAAAGACGCATCTTCCGCCATAACCAGTTCGCGTATTGGCCCCCAGAAACCCCATGGCCGAACCTGTTTGTAAAACTTTTTGAGCACCTCGGTATCTTCCGGCTCGGTTTTCAAAGTAACTACAACGGCGACGAGTGTGCTTATCACGAGGGTTATCGGAAACAGCGCCATATTATGTTCGATACCCCACAGGGTCGGGTGGTAGAAAATAGCGGGCAAAGTCAGCGCCGAGATGATGCCGGCTATAAGTCCGGCGAAATATCCTTTGCCGTTAAATCGCCACCAGTACCACTTCAGCACGTTGGTGGCGGTATAACCGCCGAAGAGGCCGTTGACCAGCCACTGGGTGACGGTATTGACCGACTCGGTCATAAAACCGAACGCGATACCCACGACCACTATCAGAATCGAGCAGAGATAGCTTATGTGGACGTATCTTTTGTCTGGTGCGTTCGGGTTTATGTACCTTTTATAAATGTCGTTTACGATGTAAGAGGAGCCCGCGTTGACGGTTGAATTGAATGAGCTCATAAAGGCGGCGAAAAGGCCCGCCAAGACAAAGCCGATGAGACCATGCGGGAGGAATTTGTTGATGACGTTCGGCAGGACCTGCTCGACGTCGAAGTCGCCGCCCATTTTGACAATTGCATCCTTGAAAAAGACCAGCGCAAGAACGACGATGCCTGTAACCATCAGATAGCGCGGGAAAAACAGCACCACCTGCACAAACCAGTTCATTTTAGCCGCTTCTTTGGGGCTTCGCGTTGAGAGAATTCTTTGCATATCATAATTTGGCGCAGGCCCCGCCGAGCTGACGAGTAACCCCTTGAATAAGAGCATCATAAAAAATATTCCGAAAAGTTCCCAGCCGTCTTTGGCGATTTTGCTGTTTAGAACGGGGATTTGCTGTGACCAGTCGAGATTGAGGTGGAGGCCGAAGAACAGGTCGTGCCAGCCGTTTGGGACGGCGGCGTTAACCTGGGCGGCGGTTGTTGTCCTGAACGCGATTATGCCGATGACGATGGCGCTTATCGTTGTAAAGACATACTGGATAACGTCGGTGATTGTGACGCTGACCATACCGCCGAGGATGACGTAAATAGTCGTGAAGGTCATCAGGATTATCGCGTAGGTGTTGGCGGACAGGTCCCAGGGCAGGAATATCTGGGCGAATTTTCCCATTCCCCTGAACTGGTAGGCAAGATATCCGATGACGCAGACGATAGCAAAGATGACCACACTGATATGCGACAGCTTCGCCCCTAAGTCGTTGCCGAAGCGGGTATTAATCCACTGGGCTCCCGTCATAACATTTGAGCGACGAAGCCAGGTAGAGAGGTAAACCATCAGAAAGACCTGATTAAAGGTTGGCCAGACCCAGGGGAGAAACGAACCCTTGAGGCCATAGACAAAAAGGGCCATCACCAGCCACATAGTGCCTGTAACATCAAACATACCGGAGGCGTCTGCGACGCCGAGGATATACCAGGGTATTTTGTTGCCGCCTAAGAAGTAGGAATCGAGGTTTCGGCTGGCGAACTTGGAAACGGCGAAACCCGCCGACATAATGAGGACGATATACGTACCGATTATCGCTATATCGATAGGATGAAGCAGCATAGTAACTCCTTAAAAAAGCGTATTTTACATACGGCCTTGCCGGGGCCTGATTCATCGCAATCCCGGCTCAATAGAAAGCCAGCAGGTTATCTAAAACCGATAGGGGATGCAATAGAAATTTGGCGTGGAGGACGGGGAATCGAGGGTGGTTGCCGGCGTGAAAAACATGCCGGGCTTATTGCCGGTGAATGTTCCCGAAGTTTGGCGATTTACGCGGTTTCGTCAGTCGACTTTTGGCGTGTGTGTGGGCGTGTAGCCGAGTCTACCCCAGCAGCCTATCTGCATTTTGTAGAGGTCCTGAAATGCGGCATCAGGCGATGACGAAATAGGGAAGGTTCCAGTGGCAGTTCCTGCTTCTACCTGTTGTGCACGAGTGACTGTTTCCAAGGCAGCCCACTTCCAATATTCCGCATGTCCATCCGCGAAAGATACCGTTGTTCCATTGCCGTGCCGGGCATCTGGACCGTCCCACCAGCTCTCGAGAGGCGTATGCCAACCGCCGTTATAAGGGACCGCGAAACTATCCGGTGTGATACGCCCCTCATCGACGAAGACAAGCTGCGTTGCGGATTTTCTTATCTGACCGAGAGTTTTTTTCCATATATCTGCCGGGACGGTTCCTCCTGACCCGATGGTTCCTCTTCCCTCTTGCCGGCCATTCACTGCATCGACTATCGCGTATGTAATTGTTTCACCTTTCATACCTGTTGGACAATGGTAAAGTTTGTAGTCCTGTATGTATTTCCATAGTGCGCCGGTATCAATAGCGCATTTCTTGCCGCAATCTGAATCGGTTGCGATGTTATAGCTTCCGATCCATGGTAACTCATTTTTATGGTCGTTATATTCCTGAGTGCCCACTGTGGTCGGTGCCCTGGCCCCGCAAGTCCCAGTCCCAGCAGGGCAGGTCGGACAAGGACCGCCGCCGTTCGCTGAGCCGTTGACGAGCTTATCGTTGTTGCCCGAGGCATACGTCATCCAGGCGAGGGTCAACTGCTTGAGACCGCTCAGGCAAGCGACACGTTTGGCCTGTGTGCGGGCCTTGTTCAGGGCAGGCAGCAACACGGCCATAAGAAGGGCGATGATGGCGATGACTACCAGCAGTTCGACGAGTGTAAATCCTCCTTCGCTAAAGCTTCCGACTTCGCTTGCGCTACGCCGGACAAGCCGCCGGGCAGGCCCGACTTCGCTTCGCTTTGCCGTGGCAAGTGCTTTCCGTCTATACATATACATAAGCCAACTTCATATATTCTTGCGTGAGGTTCCTTGACCCACTAAATAATACCATATTCACAGGCAGGGGTCAATAGGGGATATCACGAGAATGACCGCTCTTTGCTGGTTTTTAGACACCCTAAGCGAGTTATTTTGTTATTCGGCAGGCGCGTACCCTTTGCACGTCGGGTCAGGCGTGTAAAGCAATTGACCCCAACAGGCAACCTGCACCTTGTAGAGATCGACCTTGCCTTCACAGGTTGTTGGTAGATAATCATATGTATTATTTTTTGCGGCATCAAGGGTTTCAGGCGCTTTGAACATTATGCGTCCTGCGTGGCCGTCGGCATAAGATAAATCCGTTCCGTTGCCGTGCCTTGCCATCGGTGGGTCAAACCACCTCGGGGACCCGGTATAGACCGCATAACTATCCGGGCTCAATGTGCCTTCATCGATGAATATCATTCTCATCGTAGTGCCTTTTATCTGATTGAGGTACTTAATCATCACTGTTGAAGAGTTGTCTGAAACACCACCACTAGCACCACCTTGAAAGTTCCATTTCCATTTACCGTTCATCGAATCGACGATGGGGTATGTTACTAAAGCATCTTTTTCGCCTGTCGGACAACGGTATATTTTTTCGTTCTGGGTAAATTTCCAGAGTGCCCCGGTCTGCATAGCGCATTTCTGGCAGCATATATCAGCAGGTTTGTATCCGGTGGGAGTTGTTATCGTACCGTATCCAAGCCAGGGTAATTCATTTTTGTGCATGGGATACCAGTTTAGGTCGGTGGAAAGGGGCGGTGCGGCCGCACATGTAGTTCCAGAAGGACAATCCATCCCAGCTGGACAGGCAACGCCGGATATGGCAGCTGCGCCATTTACGAGTTTTTCGTTGTTCGCCGATGCGTAATTCATCCAGGCGAGGGTCAACTGCTTAAGGTTATTCAGGCAGACGGCGCGTTTGCCCTGTTCGCGGGCCTTGTTCAGGGCGGGCAGCAGTATGGCCATAAGAAGGGCAATGATTGCGATGACTACCAGCAGTTCGACGAGTGTAAATCCTCCTTCGCTAAAGCTACGGAGGGCAGGCCCATCTTCGCTTGCGCTACGATGGGCAGGCCCTTCTTCGCCCTGTGGGCTACGCCGGGCAGGCCCGACTTCGCTTCGCTTTGCCGTGGCAAGTGCTTTCCGTCTATACATATACATAAGCCAACTCCATATATTCTTGCGTGAGGTTCCTTGACCCACTAAATAATACCATATTCACAGGCAGGGGTCAATAGGGGCATTTGCCTGCGGGAGAAGATTTGACCTGTGAGAGTGGGGGGGTATAATATCGAATTTGATTAAGGATAAGGATTATGAGCGGTAAGTTTGTGCGTGCGATTTTTCCGGGGTCTTTTGACCCGATTACTAACGGGCACTTAGACGTAATAAACCGTGGTATGAGGATTTTTGACGAGCTGATTGTGGCGGTGGGGAGAAGTCCGCTTAAAGACCAGCTTTTCAGCCCTGAGGAGCGGGTTGAAATGATAGCGGAGCTTATAAAGGACCTGCAAGGGGTATCGGTTGAGGGTTTCGATGGCCTGACGGTGGAATATGCGAGGCAAAAAAAGGCCAACGTCATACTTCGCGGATTGCGCAGTTTGACGGACGTGAATTATGAATTTGAACTTGCGATGACCAATCGGTCGGTTACGGGGATTGAGACGATATTTGTGATGACGACGGAGCAATACGGCTTTATAAGCTCGACCCTGGTTCGCCAGGTGGCGTCGCTTGGGGGTGATATTTCGAACTTAGTGCCTGAGAATGTATATCGCCGATTGCAGGAACGATTCAAGAAACAATAGGCAAATAGGCGAAACATAGTTAAAGGCGGCTGTCGAGGCAAGGATGCCGCCTGCTAATCGAGGATTGGTTTTTTGGGAGTGTAAACGTGTTTACGATTGGAATCGAGACGCAGTTCAAGGCGTGGCACAGCGTTCCTTTGCCGGATGGGACAAAAGAGCCGGAACATGAGCATTTCTGGGCGGTGGATGTTGAGGTGAGCGGTGAGATGCCGGACAGTGGCGGGATGGTGATAGGTTTCGCACAACTCAAATCGCGAATTTCGGATATTACCTCCAAGCTCCATGAGACGGTCCTGAACGAGTCGGATTATTTCCACGACAAGTGCCCATCGGCGGAGAACGTGGCGGTGTATATTTTCGACCGGCTTGAGCCGACCCTGCCGAAAAACGTCCTGCTGAAAAGCGTTAAAGTCAGCGAGCAGGTGGGCTGCTGGGCGATTTACAGCAAAAGATAGCATCGAGTTCCAGGTTTTAAGCCGAAAGACGACGCTCCGCGTCGATTGGATATTCAGGAGGGCGGGAAAATTGACGATTATATCAGCGCCAGTGTGGTATAATATAAGTTTGAATCGAGGCGATTATGCAGTGTGAGGTTTGCCAGAGTAAAGAGGCGACGATACACCTGACGGAAATAGCCGATGGTGTTCGGACGGAGATGCATCTTTGCGAGCAGTGTGCGCAGGAGCAGGGCGTGGGGACAAAGAGCTATATCCCCTTAAATGAGCTTTTGAGCAACCTGCTTTCGGTGGGGCCGAAGGGTGAGGAGCCGGCGGAACTTGTTGAGAGCGAGCCGGTCTGCCCGCACTGCGGCTACACCCTCGATAAGTTCCGGGAGAAGGCGGTCCTCGGCTGCCCGAACGATTACGAGGTCTTCGAGAAACAGCTTTCGCCACTGATAAAAAAGGCGCACGACGGGGCGACATGTCACTGCGGCAAAGTGCCGGCGAAGATACCGACGGATTCGAAAAAACAATTAGAGATCGCCCAGTTGCGACAGCAGTTGGATGAGGCGGTGCGAAAAGAAGATTACGAGCTTGCCGCGAAATTGCGGGACAAGCTCGCGGAATTTAAGTAACACGTTTTGCTGCGATGAAACTGACTGAAATAAGCGGGAATATCAACGAATGGTTCAGCGGAGAGGGGCCTCTCTCGGACGTGGTAATTTCCTCGCGTGTGCGCCTCGCGAGAAATCTTGCGGGTCATAGGTTTCTGGCCGCCTGCCCTGCGACGGAAAAAGCGGAGATATTAAGAAAACTAAAAGATATTTTGATGGCGCTGGACCTCGGAGATGAGGTTTTTTATATCGGCGTTGACAAAGTGCCCGCGCTGGAAAAACGATTCCTCGTCGAACGGCATCTTATTAGTCAGAATCACGCCTTTGGCAAAGGCCCTCGCGGGGCGGTGATTGCCCGGCGGGAGTTTTTCACCGCGATGATAAATGAAGAGGACCATCTCCGCCTTCAGGTTCTAAAGGCCGGTTGCCAGTTGCCCGCCTGCATCGAGCAGATTAACCGCATCGATGATTTGATTGAGCAGAAGGTCGAATACGCCTTCAGTCCCAAATACGGTTATCTTACCGCCTGCCCCACGAATCTCGGGACGGGAATAAGGGTATCGGTTATGCTTCATCTGCCCGCGCTGAAAATGACGGGGCAGATAGAAAAATTTCTCAACGCTACAAAATCGCTTGGGTTGGCAGTGCGGGGACTTTTCGGCGAAGGCACCGAGGCGGCGGGGGACTTTTACCAGCTCTCCAACCAGATAACCTTAGGCGTCCGCGAGAATGATATTGTTACCCAGTTCGAGAAGGCGATTATCCCTGAAATTGTGGAATATGAGCACGCGGCCCGCAGCCAGTTGCTCTCGCACGATGCCGGTTTGCTCGACGACAAAATATTGCGTGCGCTTGCCCTGTTGAAAAATGCCAACCTGATAAGCTCTCAGGAGGCGTTGTTTCTGCTCAGTCACATTCGGCTGGGACTTAATATGCGCAAACATCAGGGTGCATCGACGCCCGCAATCGACCGGCTTTGCTCGCTGGGCAAAGATTGCGCCGATTCAGGAGCGTCTGACCGATTATCCATCGCCACGGTAAATCGCCTGTTTTTGCTCACACTGCCTGCACATTTGCAGCTTAACTACGGCAAGGAGCTTGATTCCACCCACCGCGACGCCCTCCGCGCCAAAATCATCCGCTCTGCCTTAAACGGCTAAGCTGGCGCCTCTTACTGCCGTTGGCGTCTGCCAAAATGGCAAAAATACATACGTCCTTCATCTGTCCAATAATCGTAACTTCTTTATTATAATATAGTTATGGTGTATTGGCCTTTGGTTGGGCCTTTGGCACGGCGTTTGCACTTTTAAGGTAGAAACAATGCTGTTACAAATAAGCGATAAATAGAAAGGGAGCTAAATATGGCTACGAACAAGATAATAGGAATAGATTTGGGTACGACAAACTCGGTGGTTGCCGTAATGGAAGGCAATACGCCGAAGGTCCTGATTAACTCATCGGGCTCACGGCTGACGCCTTCGGTTGTCGGTTTCACAGACAAGGGCGAACGTTTAGTCGGCCAGATTGCAAAACACCAGCAGGTAACCAATCCTGAGCATACGGTTTTCTCAATCAAGCGGTTTATGGGCAGACGCCACAACGAGGTCGGGTCCGAGGAAAAAATTGTGCCTTATAAAATCGTGGGCAATCCCGATGAATTAGTCAAGGTCAACGTCCGCGGCAAGGAATATACGCCGCCCGAAATATCCGCGATGATTTTACAGGATTTGAAAAAGACAGCGGAAGATTACCTTGGCGAGAGCGTCGAGCGCGCGGTGATTACCGTGCCCGCGTATTTCAATGATGCGCAAAGACAGGCGACCAAAGACGCCGGCGCAATCGCGGGCCTGAAGGTCGAGCGAATTATTAATGAGCCCACCGCCGCTGCGCTTGCTTACGGCGTTGAGAAAAAAAGAAATGAGAAAGTCGCCGTGTTTGATTTCGGCGGCGGCACGTTCGATATTTCAATACTCGATATCGGCGACAATGTTTTCGAAGTGCTGAGCACCAACGGCGATACGCATCTTGGCGGAGATGACCTCGACGCGGTTTTGATAAATTACATCGCCGAGGAGTTCAGGAAGAAGGAAGGTATTGACCTTCGCAAAGATCCGATGGCGCATCAGCGGCTCAAAGAAGCGGCCGAAAAGGCAAAGTGCGAATTGAGTACCCAGATGGAATCGACGATAAATCTGCCGTTTATCACGGCCGACGCCTCGGGGCCGAAACATTTGCAGATGACTCTTACCCGCAGCACGATGGAGAATCTCTGCGAGCCGGTGTTCGACCGGCTGAAAAACCCCTGCCTTAAGGCGATAAAGGACGCCAAGCTGGCGACGAAGGATATCGCGGAAGTTTTACTCGTCGGCGGCTCAACGAGAATACCGATAGTCCAGCAGATTGCACGCGAGCTTTTCCAGAAAGAACCCAACAGGAGTTTGAATCCTGATGAGGTTGTCGCTATGGGCGCGGCTGTCCAGGGCGCGGTTTTGGCGGGCGACACAGGAGTCAAAGACATTTTGCTGCTTGACGTAACGCCTCTTTCACTGGGCGTTGAGACGCTTGGCGGCGTTATGACAAAACTTATCGACCGCAACACCACGATACCAACCAGCAAGACCGAAATATTCTCGACCGCCGCGGATAACCAGACAACAGTTGATATTCACGTTTTGCAGGGCGAGCGCGAGTTCGCGAGTGATAACCGTTCGCTTGGCAGGTTCCAGCTTGCCGGGCTTCCCTCGGCACCGAGGGGCATCCCGCAGATTGAGGTTGCTTTCAACATCGACGCAAACGGAATTTTGAACGTCTCGGCCAAGGACCTGGCGACAAGCAAGCAGCAGTCGATTGAGATTAAATCCAGCTCCGGCATAAGCGACCAGGATATCGACCGGATGAAAAAGGACGCCGAATCACACGCCGAGGAGGACAAGAAAAAACGAGAGGTCGTGGATTTGAAGAACCAGTCAGACCAGTTGATTTACGTGACGGAAAAGACGCTCAAGGAGCACGGCAGCAAGGTTTCCGGCGACACTCGCGGCAAAATCGAAAGCGCAGTCAACAATCTAAAAGAAGTCGCCAAGGGCGATAACGCAGACGCGATAAGAAAGGCGATTGAGAACCTCAGCAGCGCAAGTCAGGAACTCGGCAAGACGCTGTATGAGGAGGCCGCGAAGAAGACCGCGGGCGGCAAAGGTCCAGCCGGCCCGACTCAACAGGATGCGCCGCCGCCTCCGCCTGCCGAAGGCGAAGTCCGCAGAAAAGACAACGGCGACGACGTTATCGACGCAGAATTCGAGGCAAAAGATAAAAAATAAGGGCACAAGGCAAAAGTGAAAACGGATTGTGGCCGTTTGATACTGAATGCTCGATTATCGATATGTTCGGCGGGCTAAAGCCCGCCCTACAAACTTTAATGAGATAGGTGACATATGGTAGAAAAAAGAGAGACAGACGATTTTCAGCCGATTCGTATTATCGAAGTAATTGTAGATGAGATAGGTACACCTCTAAATGATGGAACTCGTGGAAGCGCGCTTTATAACGTGCCCTTTCGTCTATCTTGTCGTCCGCCTTACGAATGGGAACAGATATTTATTCAGTCTTGGAATCACCCACCCACTTTTACGTCGAGGCATCGTCCTGGCATTGCGTCAGTAGTTGGCGACAAAGTGATTCTTGATGGAACAACTATTGAAGAGGTTGAAAAGTATCACCGTAGTACTCTTATCCAAGCAGTAGAGGAGGCCAATTGCCAGTATCAAAAGTTTGAAAAAGAGCAATGCGAACGACTTCTGCAAGAGCGAAAGCAAATAGAGACGCGTAAAAAGAATATTCAAGAAGAAGCCAAGCGATTAAAGTTTGATTAGAGAATGACTCTTAAAATATAATGTGTCAACTGGCTATAATCATATAAGGACAAGCGATAAGGAATTGTAGATGAACCAATTCGCCCAACTTCGCGTTCATGTTTTAGCGCTCAGTATGGCTGTAAAGCAGAACACGAAGTTTTTTGCCTCGATCACACATTATGTTGAACGACTTCGCGAACTTATGTGTGAAGTTCCTCCAGAAATTAGCCAGACAGAATTGGCCTTATTGGCGAAAAAAGTAGAGGAGTTCTATCGCCAATGGCGTCCCAGTGGTTCAGGACTTTACATTCCACCTCGCGAAACTTCGGACACAGATTCTATAGTTCGAGACATCAATAACCTCGTCGATGCTCTCACAAAGATTAGCGAGGAGGAATTTCGAAATTTGCTCCCTGTAACATCATCTGTCTCGAATCCTGAAAAGGCAAAGGTCACTAAAAGCCCATGTGTTTTTATCGGCCATGGCCGGAGTAAGCTCTGGGCAAGGGTGCAAATCTATCTGCAGAATGAGTTGGGTATTGCGACGGTCACGTATGAATCTGAACCACGAACCGGGGAATCAATCGTTCCTGTTTTAGAAAAGATGATGGAACAAGCCACATTTGCCATATTAGTCCTTACAGCGGAAGATGATACGACAGATGGAACTCGACGGGCGAGGCAGAATGTTGTTCATGAGGCGGGTTTATTTCAGGGGCGTCTCGGATTTAAAAAGGCCGTCCTCTTGGTACAGGAGGGCATCGAAGAGTTCAGTAATGTCGCAGGTCTTCAACATGTACCTTTTTCAAGTGATAACATCGAACAGACTTTCTATGAACTTCAACGGGTTCTGAAGCGAGAAGGGCAAATATCATAAATTCGCAACTGTTTTCGTTGAAGTTCAGGTAAACAAAAACGCGGTCAATAAAGGGCTTGCGCTCTTTTTATTTACCAATACAGAAGCGGGAGAAGATGCGGTCGAGGACTTGTTCGTCAATATTATGTTGTTCGATGTTGCTTAGCTGGTTATAAGCGGTTCTGAGCATCATAGCGGCCAGTTCCTCGCTACCCGCCTTTATTTCTTTTTCGGCCTGAATAATATCGTGAATCGCGTTATTGAGTGCCTGCCTGTGGCGGGCGGTTAACGCGACGCCGTATTTGTCCACCGAGGCGGATTTGTCGTGGCCGGATGTGGAGGCGATTACCCGTTCTGCGATTTGTGTTTTTAGGTTATTAATGCCTGCGCCGATATGTGCGGAGACGGGGAGAAACTCGCAGCCGAAAAGTGATTTTAGTTTAGTGAGTCGTTCAGCAGTATTCTTTTCCGAAAGCAAATCGGTTTTTGTCGCGATTGCTATCAGGTGTGCGGGGTTTATCAATCGGCGTATCGCAAGGTCTTCGGCCCATTCGGATTTTGTGATATCGACGCAGAAGATAACTACCATTGCGTTTCGTATTGCTTCAATTGCGGCTTGCTGTGCGAGTTCGTCAATTACGGTTTCGGCATGGGTGATAAGCCCGGCGCAATCAAATAAAACACAGCGACAGCCGGGGAGTTCAAATTCACCCGTGAGGACGTCTCTTGTGGTTTTTCGCTGATGCGAGACGATACTGCGATGCCTGCCTAATAGTTTATTAAGAAGGGTGCTTTTGCCTGCGTTGGGCGTCCCTGCGATTCCGACGGCTGGTAAATCGAGGGTTGATTCGCAGCGTATTGAGCCGGCGAGAAGGTCATTGAGTCGGCTTATGGTCTCGTTCAATTTGGCGATTATGTCTGCTTTATTGGCGGGGGTAATATCTTCGGCGCTGAAATCGAGGTTTGCTTCGAGCCGGCTGAGAAGGTCGAGAATTGATTCGCGAATTGATTTGGACAAGTGTCCTAATCGGCCCGCCAGCAGGTTTTCCGCGGCGGCAAGCTGGAAAGTATTTGAGGCGGTAATCACTTCGTTGACGGCCTCCGCCTGCGCGAGGTCGATTTTGTTATTGAGATATGCCCTTGCGGTAAACTCGCCTGCCGATGCGGTTCGGGCGCCGAGTTCCAATAACTTTTCCATCAACGTCTCAATGATTGCCTGATTTGCCCAGAGGTGTATTTCGGCTAAGTCATCGCCTGTGTAGGAATGGGGTTCTCGAAACAAATAAATAACTGCGTCGAGATTTATATTAGCGGTTACTGAAACGCTGCCCCGTGTAATGCCGGCTTCGGCGGTAATTGTTGGCACTAAAATCCGGTTTAAGGTTTGAATTGTCCCCGGCCCGGCTATTCGAACAATCACCCTGTGGTTGCTGCCGGGAGAACTGATAGCCACGATTGTATCATTAGAGTTATACACATTCACTGAACGCTATACGCTGTACGCTGTCCTCTACATTTTGAAGAACGGTTTTGGCTTCTGCTTTTTGACTTTGCCGCCGGTTTTGCTCGTTACGGGGACAAAGTTTTCGGTTCCCAGCAGTTCCTGTTTGGCGATGTGCTTTTTTATGAGGTATTGTTCAATTACGCCGCCGAAGACGCTGGCCATAATGTAAAGGTTCAAACCCGAAGGCGAGGTGTATAGCATCAAAGGGAACATCACGGGCATCATAAACATCATAATTTTCTGCTGTTGCGCGGCCTGGGGGTCGGCGGCGGCCTGGGCGGGCATAAGTTTTTGCTGGAGGTAAAACGCCACGCCCATAAGAATCGGCAGCAGGTTGAATGAGTCGAGCGTGCCGAACAGGGGCAGCACTACCGCCTTGAATCTGAACAGTGCGTCCGGCGCCGAAAGGTCCGTAATCCAGAAGGGCAGGAATTGTGCGCCGCGAAGGTCGATACTGGCGTAAACTGCGCCGTACAGTGCAATCCATATTGGCATCTGGACCATTGTCGGCAGCATACCCATAACCGCGGCAGAGTGAGATACGCCGTATTTTTTCTGCACCTCACCGATTCGGCGATTCATCTCCATCATGTTTTTGCCGTATTGTTTCCTTATTTCCTGCACTTCGGGCAAAGCGTTAAACTTCGCGTACTTGCTCATCGACACCTGGCTTAGTCGGGTGAGCGGGTGGAGAATCAGCCGGACGAGCAGGACGAGGATGATGATTACGATGCCGTAATTGGGGATAAACGAGTAGAGCCATTTCATCGTCCAGAGGATTCCGAAGGCCAGTGGATGTATGATAGCGGCGGGGCAGCAGCAGGCCATAAAATCCATTGTCTGGACGAAGCCGAGATTTTTGTACATCGGTACTTTGTCGAACAGCGATTTGTCCTTGGGGCCGAGGAAGAACTTAAAGTTGAACGTTTTGTTTCCTGCCGGGGCGAGCGTGATAACGGTTGATTTCAGGTCGATGCCGATGGTTTCATCGCCACTGTTGAGCTGGTAATCGCCGTCGGGATTTGCACACCAGCCGGATTTGTCGGTTATCCAGTTGCAGAAATCCGCATTGGCGTCGGGTGTTGGAATGACAATAGCCGTGAAGTATTTGCAGGTGATTGCCGCCCAGAGAAAACCCGCATTGTGCTGGACGAGCTGTCTGCTTTCCGGCGTTACGGCTTTTTTGAGTTTACCGATATCGAGAATGGTGCTGATGACCTCTCCTCTGGTATCCCTGAACGCGGCGATTGTCTTTCTTGAGTCGGTTCTCGGGTCATCTCTTTTGATGCCGGCAGGGCCGGTCAGCTCAAACTGGATTTTATGTTCATCGGACGAGAGATTCTCTACGGTTAAATCGCAGTCGAGGTCATAGATTTTGGGAGTGACACGATAGGTCTTAATCAGTTTGATAGCGGGTTGCCCGGTGGTCTTGTTTTTTATGATTGCCTCAAAGCGGGCGATTTGTGTGCCGTCATTTGTTTCAACATCGGTGGCTATCCAGTCGAGTTTGTCTAAACGAAATTGGGACTGATTATCCAGTATAAGCGTCCTGCTGGCCATTGAGAAAGCAGGCGTGCCATCGAGGTTGACCGTTGGCGAGAGCATAGCAAGGGGCTGTGGATTTTTGTGGTCGCGGTCGTCGAATTCGCTGAGTTTGGCGTCGCTGATACCTGCGCCTCGCGAGGTGAGGTCGAGCAGGAATTTGAAGCCGGTGTTCGGGTCGAGCGAGCCGAGCGTAATGATTTTTGGATTTCCGCCGACTGCGCTAAAACCGGGCAGAGGAGCCGGCTGCAGGGCGGGCGTTTCAGCCGCGGCGACTTTCGGCGCAGAATTCCCGTCAGTCGTTGTGTTTTGCAGCAGGATGCAGGGCTGGCTGTTTGTGTGGCCAAAGAATCCGGACTGGACTATCAGTCCCCCGCAAAGCAGGCAGAAAACCGTTAGTATCAGTATGAGAAGAGTTTTGAAGTTCATAATCTGGTTTTTATCTTCCTTCCTCGAGCCGGTCAGCGTTGAAGGTGTCGAGCTGGCCCAACGCCCTGATTTTTTCGGCAGTGGTTTTATAATCATATTCGAGGCGGACGAAGTGCACCTCGTTTTCCTCGATGTAAACGTAGCTGGTGCGGTTGTCGCGGTCCCTCGGCTGGCCGACCGAGCCGATATTGATGATTGCCTTTTCGTCTTCGACAATCGGATAGACGTTGCCTAATTCGCTCGGCAGATAGAAATCCGGCTCGTCGAGAAATACGCCGGGCAGATGCGTGTGGCCTACGAAGCAGATGTGTTTGACCCGCTCGAAAAGCAGGCGGACTTTTACGGGGTTGGTATAAACATCGTCGGGGAAGATATACTCGTTGATTGGCCTGCGCGGTGAGGCATGGATGAAATCGATTGAGGTGGCGACGTCGCCGAGTTTCGCCTTGACCGACCGTCGCATAGGCAATTTACCTAAAAATTCCCAGCGTTTATTCCTTGCCTGCTTGTCCGGTTCACCTTCGAGGTTGAAACGGGTCCAGAAGCTGGCCTGTTCCGCGCCGTAGTTGAAGTTGGTTGGCTCATAGAGCGTAGCGTAATCGTGGTTGCCCAGGACGCACCATTTGGTCTTGTTGATAACCAGGTCAAGACACTCTCGCGGATTGGCGCCGTAGCCGATGACGTCGCCGAGGCAATAAATGGTTTTTATGCCCCGGCTTTCGATGTCCGCAAGGACGGTCGTCAACGCCTCGATATTCGAATGTATGTCGCTTATTATCGCAAACATAGTTAACTCACGCTCGATTACCCTTTATGCTCAGGATTGCATAACGCAAAAGTGACTTCATAACAGAAAAAGCGCCAAAAGGCCAGAGTATTTGTTGCTTTTTCGCGGTTCAAGGAAAACCCTCGTGATAAATCCGGCGGCTTTTGGTGAGATGCTATATGGTTGCTTTAGTGAAAATCGTCGCTATAATACGCGGATAGCGGCAGCAAAACTACCAATACTTCGAAGGGAAATGTCTTGACGGATACGAATTTACTTGAAGCCGGCGGATTAGTGAAAAAGTATTCTGGAAGGGCCGTGGTCAACGGCGTATCCATCACAATCGCGCATCGCAGCATCGTGGGCCTGCTTGGCCGAAACGGCGCGGGCAAAACCACCGCTTTCAGAATGATTATAGGGATGATAATCCCCACCGCGGGCCAGGTTGTCTTTGAAGGCAATGACATCACGGAGTTGCCGATGTACAAAAGGGCGCGTCTTGGCATCGGGTATCTTTCACAGGAGCCCAGTATATTCCAGCGGCTCAGTGTGCGGGATAATCTTTACGCCATTCTCGAAACAATGGCTGTTACAAAACAGCACAGAGAAAGCCGGGCCGACGAGCTGATTGAGCGTTTTGGCCTGACCGAGGTGGCAGGCAGCGAGGGGCGGTTTTTGTCGGGCGGCGAACGCAGAAAACTCGAAATCGCACGCGCTATGGTAACGGAGCCATCCCTGATTCTTCTTGATGAACCCTTTAGCGGCGTTGACCCCATTACCGTCCAGGAACTGCAAAATGACATTCGTCATCTTGTCGCCTCCGGCGTCAGCATCCTGATTACAGACCACAACGTCGAAAGAACGCTCGAGGTGGTCGATAAGGCCTATATCATCGACCACGGCAAGGTTTTGGCGGAAGGCACCCCAGCTCAGGTTATCCAGAATGAAATCGTCAAAAAAGCCTATTTAGGTAATAGTTTCAAGGGCGATGAGTTTGATTAAAGAGTCAAGATGACGATTGATGTTGAAAAATGTCATATAACGCATTACCCCGCTGAGGTGCTGGGCAAGGCCTCGCAGCCGGTGGAGAAAATAGACGATAATATCCGTCGGCTTGTCGTTAAGATGACGGACCTTATGGTTGAGCTTAAAGGCGTTGGTTTTGCTGCTCCCCAGGCGGGCGTCCCACTGCGCCTGTTTATAATTTCTCTCGATGGCAACAGGAATAATGTACGAGTTTATGTAAATCCGGCAGTTAAGGGCGAAGGTTCGCTTGTGGAAAATGAAGAAGGGTGTTTGTCTGTCCCGGGCATATTCACAAAAATCAAACGGTACAGTCAGGCGACCGTTACTGCCACCGGCCTCGATGGTAAAACCTTTACCGACAAGGGCGAAGGACTTTACGCCCGTGCGCTTCAGCACGAATTTGACCACATTGAGGGCGTTACGATAGTTAACCGTATGCCGACAACCGCACGGATTGCGCATCGAAAGCAGTTGAAAATGCTCGAAGAAGAGCACAACGACGTTGGCTCCTGACATCTCTATGTTTTGAAAGACAAATGAACATCGTTTATCTCGGAAGCGGCCAATTCGGTTTACCTTGTCTCGACGCGATTTCCCGGTCGAACCATAAAATATCTCTTGTCATTACCCAGCCGGCACAGCCCGCGGGCAGGGGGCGTAAAGAAAAGCCCACGCCCGTCGCCGAATGGGCAGCCCAAAATAACATACCCGTCATTGAAGCCCCTGATGTGAACTCACCCGAGATTATCGACCAAATACGTTCCTGCAAACCCGGACTTTTGGTTGTCATCGCCTTCGGCCAGAAAATCAGCAAAGAAGTAACCGATATCGCCCCCAAAGGGGCAATAAACGTTCACGCGTCGCTGCTGCCTAAATACCGCGGGGCGGCGCCGATAAACTGGGCGATAATCAACGGCGACTCCGAAACGGGCATCAGTATTATCACGGTCGCGGAAAGAATGGACGCGGGCGACATACTCGCGCAATGCAGGACCGAGATTGACGGCGAGGAATCAGCGGGCGAACTTCACGACCGGCTGGCGAAACTGGCGTCGTCATTGCTCGTTGCGACCATTGACCAGATTGCCGCGGGCACAGCCAAATACGTAAAACAGGACGACTCGAAGGCCACCCGCGCACCAAAGCTGCAAAAGGCCGATGGTTTTCTTGATTTTGCTGAGCAGGCGGAATTGCTGCATAGAAAGATGCTTGGTTTATGGCCTTGGCCGGGTGTGTCTGCCCTTTACAAGTCACAAAAATCGAGCCGGGCGGAACGAGTCGTCTTCGCCAAGGCGGATATCCTGCGAATGGATAATCCAACGAACCTGTCTCCCGGCACAATCGACGAAAACCTCAACGTCGTCTGCGGCAAAGACCGCTTGCAGATTATGCAGTTGAAACCGGAAAATTCCCGCTTGATGAGTTTCGCGGATTTTGTCAACGGCCGGCATGTTTGCCCCGGCGACATCTTTATCAGAATCGAAGAATGATATGTCTTCCTCTGTCCCCCTAACCGCACGTGCCGTAGCCGCCTCTGTTTTGACGCGGGCCGACCCCAAAAAGGGCGATGTCGTCGAGACGCTGGCCGATTTTCTCAAGCGGACAAAAGAACCGCAGCGGGCCACTGACATTGTTTTCGGTGTCTTGAAAAGTAACTGTCTGATTGATAATTTGATTGAGAAGGTCTCCGCTGTCCCCGTCGGGAGAATCTCCGGCAAAATACTAAATATCCTCCGCGTGGGCGTTTACGAACTGGTCTATTGTCCCCAGGCCGCGGAGTACGCGATAGTTGATGAGGCGGTTGATTATTCGAAACGAGTCGCAGACGCCAAACAGGCGGGGTTTGTCAACGCGGTTCTCAGGCAGGTGTTAAGGCACATACGCGGCCGTCAAAAACCGATTGAGCAATCCCGGCTGCGAGAGACCATACCGCAAACGCCGGACACAGGTTGCGAATTTGATTTCGAGATACTTCCCGACCGGGACGAATCGCCGTGTGAGTATCTTGCCTGTGCGTTTTCACTGCCCGACTGGCTTGTTCAAAATTGGCTCGATGAATATGGCAGGGAGCAGACAGAAAATATTTGCTTTGCGAGCAATCGCAGACCAAGCGTTTATTTGAGGCCTAATCCGCTTAAAACCACGGCGGGAGAACTTGCGGAGAAGCTCAAGTCAGCGGACGTCGAGTGCGAGATTGAGCCCGAATCGCAAATGATAAAACCGACAAGCCCCAAGGCGATAACCTCTCTGCCCGGCTTCAATGATGGGTTATTTACCGTTCAGGATTTGGCCGCATCGGAAGTGGTTCGGGCGTTGAAGCCAAAACTGGGCTGGACTATCCTTGACCTTTGCGCTGCACCGGGCACAAAGACAACGCAATTGGCGGAAGCGACCGGCGGCAAAGCGAAGATAACGGCGACGGATATAGATACCAGCCGTCTCGAAATGGTCAAAGAAAATATCGCCCGCCTGAGGTTGGCAGGATGTGTCACGACAATCAATTATAGTGATGTTGAAAAGCGGGGTAGTTTTGATTGTGTGCTGGTTGATGCGCCCTGCTCGAATACCGGCGTCCTGGCTCGCAGGCCGGAGGTTCGCCATAGAATTACTAAAAGCGATGTAAAAAAACTTGCTAAAACGCAGATGATTTTGCTCTCGAAGGCCGCTGGTATGCTGAAACCCAAAGGTATTATCTGTTACAGCACCTGCAGCATACAACCCGAAGAAGATGGTCTGCTCGTGCGCAGGTTTATTGAGGGAAATTCGGGTTTCGAACTCGAATCCGAAAGGTTGATTTTGCCGTCAGCCGAGATGTTTGACCGCGATGGGAGTTATACGGCAATTATCGTCAGGCGGGCCGGAGATTGATTGGGTATTCGATTTTTTGCCGGATTGCTCTTGACGTGGTTTAGGTAAATTGTAAAGTGATTGAGAGTCGCCGGCGGAGTACCGGCGGTATTATGAAATTGAAAGGAGGCCATTATGGCAAGGTTAGCTGTTATTGTGTCGGTTATAACGTTATCGTTCGTTCTTGTAGGGTGTAACGGTAAGGATGCGGGCAAATCACAGAAGGTGAATACCGAGGTCGGCACCGCTTCGGATGCCAACGCCATGTACGCCGAGGCC
Organism: Sedimentisphaerales bacterium; assembly: GCA_050013675.1. Classification (GTDB taxonomy): domain Bacteria; phylum Planctomycetota; class Phycisphaerae; order Sedimentisphaerales; family Anaerobacaceae; genus Fen-1362. The sequence continues at coordinate 410,436 of JBEKEU010000002.1, read as the reverse complement.
GTTCGTATCGAAGAGCAGGCAGGCCCGTTAATCAAGGACGAGGCCTTGTTGAGAAAGGCGCTCGATAAGTATGACCAGTTTATAAATAAATATCCTAAAAGCGACAAAATAGACGATGCTGCTTTCAGAATGGCCGGAATTTATGAGTACCTCAAGGACTACCCTAACGCCGTTAAGAATTACCAGAGAACCTATCAGTGGAACCCGCAAACGCCCACTACGGCAAGGTTCAAGGCGGCGTATCTTCTCGACACCCAGTTAGGCAGAAGAGCCGAGGCGCTGCAGATTTATCAAGAGGCGTTGTCGAAGATAACCAAATCGAATGAGCACAGGCAGTGGGTCGCCCTTGCCGAACAACGGGTCAAGGAATTAACCGGGGAAGCCAAACCCAAGCCGTAACCTCGGCTCGAATTTGTTCGAATGAATATTTTGCGTAATTATGGGCCTGACCGACAGTCAGGCCCATTTGCTTTTGGCCGACAATGCTGAAGAAACTGGAACAAAAAACAGCGGACTTTATTGCAGCCGAACAGCTTTTGCCGGCGGGCGGAAAAGTTCTGCTCGCGGTTTCAGGCGGCGCGGATTCCTCGGCGTTGTTACACGTCCTGGCTGCGCTGCGGCTCGATATTTACTGCACCCATATCAACCATCAGTTGAGAACTGATGAGGCACAAAGAGACGAGGATTTTGTGATTGAACAGTGCCAAAAGCTCAAAATCCCTGTCATCACTATGAAAATCGACGTGCGTGATTACGCGAAGAAATCAAAACTGTCGGTTGAGACAGCTGCGAGAAATCTGCGAATCGAAAAGCTGGTTGAGATTGCGAAAGAACGGAACTGCGCCTGTATCGCCACAGCCCATCATAAAAATGATAACGCCGAAACAATTATCGATCGGCTGATTCGCGGAACGGGTCTCCGCGGTCTGTGCGGCATCTGGCCCGCGAAAAGATTTGCTGATGGAATCACATTTATAAGGCCGTTGCTTTGTGCTACACGTGATGAGATTATTCAATATCTCAACAGCTGCAATCTGAATTGGTGCACCGACAGGACAAATACGGATTTTGCGTACAGGCGTAACTTCATCCGTCATCGCCTGCTTCCGGCGTTACAGAATGATTCTCAAAGCAACATCGTTGAGCGCCTTGCTGTTCTGTCGAAAGCGTCTCGCGGATTTTATCTTATGATTTGCCGAACAGCCGACGCGGTTTGGCCTGATGCAGCAACTGTGAATGAAAACAACGTTATTGTGGATTTGGGCAAAATTGCCAATCAGCCGGCTGAAGTCAAAATCGAGATTGCTCGCAGGGCATTGGCTCGTCTGGATTGCCGCGAACAGGATATTACTGGACGTCATTATACAGGCATATTGCGATTGCCGGATGATTCACGGTTGCAGCTTCCAAATTGCGTAACAGTGCATCGGCAGGGGGACAAAATCGTTTTTGAGAAACATCTTAAAACTAAACCGGCCCAATCAATTGCGATAGACCCTGTTGCGTTAAAAGTGCCGGGAATAACGCAATTCGGCCCTTATACAATCAACGCTGATATCATAGAAATAGAGCAGAAAGACCTGGCCGGCTTCAAAAAGACCAAAACAAATCTTGTCGAATGGTTCGATTGCGAAAAATTAAAACTACCGCTGGAAATTCGCCTGAGAAAACGCGGTGACAAATTTTGGCCTTTAGGTTTGGCAGACGAAAAAAAAGTGGGTAAGTTTTTGACTGCCGCGAAGGTATCCTCGGCGTTGCGACGAAAATTGCTCGTTATCGCCGACACCGAAAAAATCATCTGGCTTTGCCCCGTCAGGATAAGCGAACAGGCAAAGGTAACTAACGATACTCGTAAGGTAATTCAGATTAAAATTTCCGATTCCGTCGGCTGAATTTACTGCTGCCCGGCGTCAAACAATTCCGGCTGGTCTATTGATGTCTTCTTGTGATATTTCAGCCCAAGGTGCGAGCAGGCATCATTGGTTATCTCCCTGCCCCTTTTCGTCCTGCGGACAAAGCCGATTTGCAGCAGATACGGCTCAACCACGTCTTCCAGCGTATCCCGTTCCTCGCCTAATGTTGCCGCGATTGCCTCGATACCAGCGGGCCCGCCCTCATATACCCCCGCCAATGCCCGCAAAAACGACCTGTCTAATTCGTCGAGACCAAGCCCGTCAATCTGCTCCATCTTGAGCGAGCTTTCGACAATTGCGGTCGTCAGTTTGCCCTGTCCTTTTACCTGTGCGTAGTCTCGCACCCGTTTCAACAGCCGGTTCGCGATTCTCGGCGTTCCGCGCGACCGCGTCGCAATCAGGTTCAGTGTCCCTTCATCGCAGTTCAACTGCAGCAGTTTGGCCGAGCGTTTGAGAATTAAAGTCAAATCCGCCGTATTGTAAAATTCGAGATGGTAAAGCATCCCGAATCGACTTCGCAATGGCGCGCTCAGCAATCCCGCCCGTGTCGTTGCCCCGATTAGCGTGAATCGCTTTAGCGGGAAATTTATCGTCTTCGCGTGCAGCCCGCTATCCACCGTGAAATCGACCCTAAATTCCTCCATCGCCGGGTACATAAACTCTTCGACAGGCGTGCTAAGTCGGTGAACCTCATCGATGAAAAGTATATCGCCCGTGTTGATATTGCTCAAAAGCCCCATCAGGTCGCCTTGTTTTGTCAGCGCTGGCCCCGACGTGCACCTGATATTTGCGCCCATCTCATTTGCGATGACGTTGGCAAGCGTGGTTTTGCCTAAACCGGGAGGGCCATAAAACAGGATATGTTCCAACGGCTCGTTTCTCTTTTTCGCCGCTTCAATCGCGATTTTGAGCTTGTCGATTACCCTGGTTTGGCCAACGCACTCTCGCAACTGCTTTGGCCGAAGCGAGACGTTGAAATTCTCCTCTGCTTCGTTCTTCGATTCGCTCGTTATAACTCTATCTATCGCCATTAGACCTCTATGCCTTGTTTCATTCTATATACTAAAGGCACTAACTCTTCCGCGGTTTTAGCATCCGGGTGCTTCTTGCACGCAAGCTCAATCAGCTCCATCGCCTCATTTCGTTTCTCACCCCAGGCAATCAATATCTCAAGTGTTTCCGCCTGGTATGGTTTGAAAGCCGGAGCAGCCACGCCCGTCGGCCCGACGCCGATTGCGAATCTGCTGAGTTTGCCTTTCAGCTCCGCGATAATCTGTTGCGCCGTCCTTTTGCCTACGCCGTCAAGCGCGGTTAGTGTTTTATCGTCCCCGTTTTCAATCGCCGATGCGATACTGGCAATCGGTATGGTCAGCGAACGCAGCGCCTTTCGCACGCCGATGCCTTTGACGCTGGTGAACTTGTTGAAAAATTCTCTTTCGCCATCGCTTAAAAATCCCACGATTCTTGGGATAAGATTCCCGCCGCCCAATGACCCTTCGTAGTATTCCATCGTGCAAAGCGTAATAGTTGAGCCGATGCTGCCCGCTAATGCACTTATGCAATACCCCGGCAGCAAAACTTCATACCCCACCGCGCCCACCTGTACCAGTGCGCTTTCGGTATCCAGCTTAACAAGTTTTCCTTCCAGTCGTGCTATCATAAGCCGGAATTATAACCTGATTGCCTGAAAAGAGAAAGTATTACCATTCCTTAGAAAGACTTCTAAAATTACCAAAAAACCCTTGACATTCTCGGGCCTTGGGTGGTAGCATATCTGGTGAAGAGAGTTTGGTTCTGAAATCGTTGTTTTGCTCTGTTGTGGGGCAGTAATATTTTTACCACAACGATGCTGCCGCGTTTGGTAGCGAAGGAGGAGAAATATGAGAAATGTAGGTCTAAACAATTCTTCACATTGGGTGGTTTTTGTTGTATTTTCGACAATTGCTGTGTTGTGTCTTAATGCCAATGGTGATGTTGTTGGCATCAGCAGCATTGGGGTAAGCCCTCTCAATCCTACGATATCAGACAGTGTAACCCTCGACTCTACCTGTTACCGCTTCCTTACTGTTTCCTATCTCGGTTCAGATGCTTACCGTTCAGGCACGTCCATCACTCTTGATTACTATTTTTACGATTCATACTCGGGGGGTCCTCGGTCGAACACGATAATTGAATGGGAAATCCCCGCAGATATGGGTTTACTGCCCCAGGGGGGTTATACGGTTAACGCACATGCATGGATAGATGATTATACAACTCCTGGTTGGATCGAGTATGAGTGGTGGAATATGCCTAATTGGGACGATCCTGGTGTCAATTATCGGCTGGCTCAGACATACAGTTGTAGTTTCAATGTTACCCCCGAACCTGCGACCATTATGCTGTTAGGACTGAGCGGGCTGGCATACTTTAGCAGACGACCACAAATCAAGGCGAATCGGTTAAACTGACGTGATTCATTGACTTTTGTTTCGGGACACAACTGTAACAGGTGAATACGATTCTGCGCAGCACATCGCCGCCGCTATCGCGTCCGCCACGTCATTTGGCTCAGGCACAGCCGACAATCCTAAAAGCGTCTTGATTGTCCTCTGCATCTGCTCCTTCGACGCGTGCCCGTTGCCCGTAATACATTTCTTTATCCGCGTCGCGCCGAAACTCCTGACCTCAACGCCCGCCTCAGCACACCTCTGCAATATAACCCCTCTTGCGTGCCCCATCAATATCGCTGTTCGCGGATGAGCATAATGTGAATACAACTGCTCTACCCCCACAACATCGGGCTTGAACTTATCCAGTATCGAGTCAATATCTTCGGCTATCTGATTTAATCTCGTCTCAAGTGCCTTGCTGGCCGTTGTGCGAATCACTCCGCCCTCGATCAGCGTTGTTTCGCCCGATTTTGACTCAATGCACGCATACCCGCAAACCTGCAATCCCGGGTCTATGCCGAGAATCCTCATTTCATTCTCCAGCCGGTAACTCCGCCGGGCTTGTCTTCGAGGACAATCCCTATTTCCTCGATTTTCTTTCGCAGCGTATCCGCCGTCGTGAAATCCTTATTTTGTTTCGCCGCTTTTCTTTGCTCGATGATAACGCCCACCAGCTTATCCAGCATCACCTCGTTACCTTCGCTTTGTTGCTGATATTGCTCTTTCACAATACCCAGCACGTCGCCGCCGAGTTTTGTGAACATATTATCAATTGCCGTAAGCGTCTTACCTGTCGCGTTTTTGGCAATCTGCTCGTTGGCTAAACCCGCCAGTTCGAACATCACCGACAACGCAATTGACGTATTGAGGTTGTCGTTCATCGCCGTCTCGAATTTCTCTTTTAATTCCTTTAGCCGATTCTCAATGTTGTTATCGATGGGTCCGTTTGGAGCGTTTTTGATCTGCTTTCTTACCGCGATGACCGCGTCTATTAATTTATCGTATCCGCTCTGCGCCGCGTGAAGTGCCTCATCCGAAAAATCAAGCGTGCTTCTGTAATGGCTCGTTAAAATGAATTGCCGAACGGCTAACGAATCGTATTTTCTGCTCAGTCGCTCGTGTTTCGCTTCCTGCGAATCGGCAAATACCTGTTTTAGCGTAATAAAATTGCCCAAGCTCTTGCCCATCTTCTGGCCATCGACCGTAACCATATTATTATGTAGCCAGTATTTGACGAACTGCTTTCCCGTCGCCGCCTCCGCCTGCGCTATTTCACATTCGTGATGCGGGAACTGGTTTTCAAGCCCGCCCCCGTGAATATCGAATGGTTGCCCTAAGTATTTCGTGCTCATCACTGAACACTCAAGGTGCCAGCCGGGGAATCCCTGTCCCCACGGGCTTGGCCACTGCATAATATGATTTGCGTCCGCCTTTTTCCAAAGGGCGAAATCCGCGGGGTTTCTCTTTTCCTGCGATACCTCCACCCTTGCCCCAGCTATCATATCCTCGACGTTTCTTCCCGATAGTTTCCCGTAATCTGAAAATTTTGAAACATCGAAATAAACCGACCCGTTGGCTTCGTATGCGTAACCTTTTGCGACGAGCGTCTTGACTAATTCGATTTGCTCGACGATATGGCCGCTCGCCCGCGGGCTTATATCGGGTCTGACGCAGTTGAGTTTGTCCATATCATCAAAGTAACTCTTGGTGTATTTCTCTGCTAATGCCATCGGGTGCGTGTGCGCCTTTGCCGCTGCCTTTGCGATTTTGTCCTCGCCCTGGTCTGCGTCATCCGTCAAATGGCCTACGTCCGTGATATTCTGGACGTATGTTACGTTATAACCGAGGTATCGCATGTATCGAACGAGAATATCGAAGCTGACGTAGCTTTTGGCGTGTCCAAGATGGGCGTGCCCATAAACCGTCGGCCCGCAGACATATATCCCGACCCGGTCCTTATTTATCGGCTTAAACTCCTCTGCCCGTCTTGTTAAGCTGTTGTATAGTTGTAAGCCCATTTATTAAACCCTTTTGATTTTCTTTCTCAGCATCGCTATCGCCGTGGCGGCTATCGCTGTGCCTTCGCCGACCTCACCGAGTCCCTCATTCGTTTTCGCCTTGACGTTTGCTGCGTTGAAGTCGATTCCCAATAGCCCTGCGATTACCCGCTTGATTTGTCCCTTGAATGGTTCCAGCCGGGGCTGTTCCGCGTGAATTGTTACATCGACGTTGATAATGTCCCATTTCTTCTCAGCGAGTTTTTCTTTGACTATGAACAGCAGTTCCTTGCTGTCCGCGTCTTTCCATCTGGGGTTGGTATCGGGGAAAAATGTTCCTATGTCGCCCAGGCCCGCCGCTCCAAGCAGGGCGTCTATCACCGCGTGCAGCACCGCGTCGCCGTCACTGTGTCCGAGCAGTCCCATCGGGTGCGGAATCAGCACCCCGCCCAGCATCAGCTTCCTGCCCTCGACCAAGCGGTGAATGTCTGTGCCGATACCCGCCCGAAACTCAATTGGTTCTGCTTCAATCACAGCGTTCCCTTTGTGCTGGGTATGTCTTTGCCTGTTATTTTAACCGCCGCGCCCAATGCTTGGCCAAGCGCCTTGAATATCGCTTCCGCGGTATGATGGGCGTTTGTGCCGTAGGGGACGTTTATATGTAGGTTGAATTTGCCCGCGTTCGAAAAGCTCCTCAGCATCTCCTCAAGGCACTCGACGTCGAAATCGCCTATCTTGTTCGTCCGGTATTCCACGTTATAAACGCAGCTCGGCCTGCCCGACAAATCAATCGACACATTCGCGAGCGAATCCTCCATCGGCACCGAGCTGTTGCCGTATCTGTTGATGCCTTTCTTGTCCCCCAGCGCCTTCTCTAAGCATTGCCCAAGGCAAAGCCCGATGTCCTCGACCGTGTGATGGCTGTCAACGTCGAGGTCGCCTTTGGCCTTTACGGCCGTATCTATTTTACTGTGCTTACTGAGGTGCGTGAGCATATGGTCGAGGAACCCGACGCCTGTATCGATTTCGTATTTGCCTGTCCCGTCGAGATTCAGCGAGATATTAACGTCCGTTTCTTTTGTCTTCCTGTGAATTTTCGCCGTTCGCTTTTTCATAGCATAGTCCTTTATGCGGATACGATTTCTTTCAATGCCGACAAAAGTATATCATCCTGTTCTTTTGTCCCGACGCTTATCCTCAGCTTGTTCTCGATGCCGGGTAAATCCCAGTATCGCACATAAATATTCCGCTGCACGAGTTTGTCAAAAACACTTTTCGCCTTGCGCGTCTTATGCTCAGCGAAAACAAAATTCGATGAACTGTCGGGCAGCGTAAATCCAATCGCTCTCAACTGCTCGCTCAGTCGTTTGCGTTCCGCCTTTACCTTCTCAACTGTTTCCTTAAAGTAATCCTGGTCTTTAATCACCGCCGTCGCCGCCGCAATCGCTATCGCATCTTCGTTGTATGAATCCTTGACCTTCAGCAGTCCCTCTATCAATCCCGGTTTCGCAATCGCGTATCCGAATCGCAATCCCGCCAGCGAATAACCTTTGCTCAAGCTGCGAAGTATAATTATGTTATCGAACTGTTTGACCAATTCAGTGCAGTTTTGCTCGGCGAAATCCACGTATGCCTCGTCAATCAGCAGCACGCCCTTTATCTCCGCCGCAAGTTCCGCGAGCTCTTCTACGTCAATAAATGTCCCGCTCGGCGCATTCGGGTTGCAAACGATTGTCAACGCCGCTTTTGTCCTCGCTAATTTTGAAGGCAGGTTAAATTCCTCGTCAAACGGTACTTCAATAACTTTGCAGTTCTGGATTTGCGCCAGCACCGGGTAAAGCGAATACGTCGGCACGGGATACGCTGCGGCCCTCTTTTTGTCGCAAAGGGCAGTAAACGCCATACTCAATAATTCGTCCCCGCCGTTGCACACCATAATCCAGTCCGGCTCTACCCCGTTGATTTTTGCCGCCGCCTCGCGAAACACGTTGCCCATCGGGTCAGGATACCGCCGCAATTGCTCCGGCTTTATCTCACTAATCGCCTTCAAAACCGCTGGGGAAGGGAGGTAAGGGTTCTCATTGGTGTTGAGCTTTACCACCTCCGTGGATTTGGGCTGAAACCCCGGCTCATAACCCTTCATCTGCTCGATATTATCACGAAAATAACCCATACCTAACATACTCCAAACCATAAGATTATATGCTTTTAACGGGGGAAAAGAAGCCCCCGCTGGTAAATTAACGTCCTTTTATTATAATCGTCATTCAGATATGAAGATGCTGATTAGAAACATATTGCTTGGCTTGATTTTATTCGGCGGCATCTGCGGATGTTCTTACGCGTCTAAACAAGCATCTCCTTGCGCTCATAGCAGCGGCCCCAAAAACGTCATCATTATGATTGCTGACGGCGGCGGATTCAATCATTATAAATCTGCCGACTATTATAACTGCGGCCGCTCACCCTGTCAGCCGTACGAGGACTTTCCCGTCTGTCTTGCGATGACCACCTATCCTTATGGCGGCTCCTATGATGCTAACCTCGCCTGGCGCAGCTTCGATTACCTCGATAAGGGCGCAACCGATTCGGCCGCCGCCGCGACCGCGATGGCCACAGGCGTCAAAACCCATAACAAAACCCTCGGCCTCGATATTGATGACCGTCCAGTTTTGAATCTTTCTGAACGTGCCAAACAACTCGGCAAGGCCGCAGGCGTAATAACCACTGTCTTTTTCGATGATGCCACTCCCGCCGGCTTCGTCGTCCACAACGGCGCAAGGAGCAACCTGACCCAAATCGCCGATGATATGGTCAACAATAACTCCGTCGATTGCATTATGGGCGCGGGCCACCCCTTTTACGATTCCGACGGCAGGCAGACACAAGAACCAACCTACAAGTATATTAGCGAGAAAACCTGGGCGGGTCTGAAGAATGGTTCGGCAGGCGGCAGCGCAAACCCCTGGACACTCGTCCAGACACGCGCCGAATTCCAGGCCTTGGCAAAAGGTAAAACCCCAAAACGTGTCTTCGGCCTCATACAGGTCTATGATACTACCCAGCAAAAACGCGAGGGTAACCCTTATGCCGCCCCATACATAGCGCCTTTAACTCAGACCGTCCCAACTCTCGCGGAAATGACAAATGCCGCCCTGAACGTCCTCAATAATGACCCCAATGGCTTCTTTATTATGATTGAAGGCGGCGCCGTTGATTGGGCCGCGCACGCCAACGAATCGGGTCGCCTCATAGAGGAAATGGATGATTTCAACAAGAGTATCGAAGCCGTCATCCGCTGGATTGACACAAACGGCAGTTGGAACGAAACGCTTGTCATCATCACCGCCGACCACGAAACAGGCCACCTCACAGGCCCTGGCTCAGGGCAGATGTGGAATGACATCATCAGTAATGGGCCAGGCAAACTCCCCGCTATGGAATGGCACAGCAGGAATCACACCAATTCGCTTGTCCCCTTCTTTGCTAAAGGCAGGGGGGCCGAAGAATTCACTAAAACCATCGACGGAAATGACCCTGTCCGCGGCCCATACATCGACAACACTGATATCGCGAATACCATCTTTACTCTCTGGCTCACCAAATAACGCAATTGGCCTGTCTTGCCTCGCTTGTCGGGCCGCATCGCCCCAAATGCCTGTTGCAATTGAACCAACCTGCCGATATATTTTCATTGGTTGGCATATTCTTGAGAGGGTCACAAAAAATGAATCGGATATTCAGGTTTAAAATAACGGTTAGAACGGGACTGATAATTACGTTGCTTTTGGCTGTGGTTATGGCTGCGGGGTGTCCGAAGAAACAGGATAAGTCGGCCAAAACTCCGGCCTCAAACGACACAAAATCGTCTAAGCAGGATACACAAATTGCGACGCCTGTGGTTGAAGCTAATGGCCCCGGTGTGGTCACTTCGCCGACCGAACCCGCTGTGGATAAAAAAGAGACGACCGCTGACAAGACCCCGCCCAAAGTTGCTGATACGGAACCGGCTATGCAGCAAGAAGCCCCCTCGTCTTCTCAACTCAAAGCTCCTGCGATGCCCAAGCCGGCGGATTTGAAGCCGCTTGAATCCTTGAAAACCGCCGAGGAAAAAATCGACTTTATGACAGAGTATGCCGACGAACACCCCGAATCTACGGCGGTTATGGTTTATAATGTCCTCGATGATAATGATGTCGAGGTTCGCACCGCCGCTATGGAAATGCTCGCGACGAAAGAGTCGAGCGACCCCAATATCGTCTTCGTTGCCGCTAAGGCGCTGAAAGACAGCGAACCCCAAATCCGCCAAAGCGCTATCGAGGCCTGCACCGCCGTAACGGACCCGGCAGTAGAAAATGTTCTTCTTGAAGCAATCGCTGATTCGAGTGAAGATGTCAGGACTGCCGCCATTCAACTCGCCGAGCAGAAGGAATCCGTTATCCGCATGGAGGTTCTCAAAGCTGGCATCACCAGCCGGTACGAAGACGTCAAGGAGATCGTCGTTTCCTCGCTTATTGATATCTCCAGCCCCGCCGCTATGGACATCCTGATTACGGGCCTCAAAGACGCCAATCCTGATTTTCGCGACGAAGTCAAATCAGCGATAACTTTTCTCATCTCTCAGGACTTCGATACCTACGACCAGGCCCAAAAATGGTGGAACGCCAACCGCGACAAGTTCGATAACCAACTTATTGAGAAGGACTGATTCCTCACCTGTCCTCGGGGTTAGCTCCCTTGGTTTTCTGCCGGGGATCCAGTATTTTTCTCTGTCTTCCGCCTGCCCTCTCGTAGTCGAAGGAATCTGCGTCTAAAATAAATCAGTGTAATCTGTGGCTAAAAAACCTCGCGTCTTAGTGTCTTAGTGGCAAAAACTCAGAACCACCACGTCAAATTTATCGCCCCGTACGAATCCGTGCTGCCCTGCTTACTGTATTCCCTCGTCAGGAACGTCTCCGAATAGCTTATCTCGAATGATTTATATCTGTAAACCGCTCCCACCTGTAACTGTGCAACCGCCGGCTCCGTCGTCAGCCCGCTCAAAAACCGGTCATACTCAACCAGCTTGCCGCCAATCCGCGTAAAAAGATACGCCGTTTGAACCTCTGTAGGTTTTCCAATGCACGCCGACGCCGGCGCCTCAAGTCGCCCAGGCCCAAAATCATTTGGCAAATTCATCCCGTATCTGAAAACTATCCCCAGGTTCGCGTTGCGATGCAGCGTTCCAACCGTCGCCCCGTATTCCAGATGCGAATCGAAATTCTCCGTCCGCTTGAAATACTGCTCCGCGACCCGCTGCCTTTTCAGCCACGTAACATCCGTCTCGAACTCATCGCCTAATTGATTTTCCCATCCCTTCGGCTCTGCCGCCCCGATATGGTCATGAATAAAACTTTGAGTCTCACCCCCCTGCGCTACCGGCCCTATCACCCCCAGGTTCAGTTCCAGATGTTCCATCTGGTTTTCAGAGGCCCGCTGCGCGAATATACCCCCATACAACCACCCCGCGAATACCCGGTCGTGTCTGGCTCGAAGCTCTGGGGCGTCAACATGGTCAGGCGTATATAGGTTTTGACCGACAAAATACCCCAGCGCCGTTGAAACCTGGCCGTCGTTTTGACCAAAATCATTCCATCGCGCAAATTCTTTTAGAAAATTGCAGTCGGGCTGGTTAGTATAAACCAGTTTTTCCCCGGCGGTATAGTGCCGGTCAGTCCGGTATAATGGCTTGATAAATGTCCCGTCGTTTTCCAAATACAGCGTAAACGTCTCCGCGCCTGACGTGATGCCGCTCATCAAAACGCAGAAAATCCCTGTTAGGATTGCTATGCTAACTCCGTGTTTTCTCATCTGTTTTTTAATAAAAACTTACTCCTAAGTGCATACTATGAGTGCGGTTTTACCTTGTTTATATATCGCCCATTTTGCCAAAAAAGGTTAAATAGTAATCGCACGGCTGTTTCTCAACCGTTTTGCGAAAAAAATCGAATCGTAATTAGGAACTCTCTTGGAGAAACGGGTTAAATATAATAGCGGGTATCAAAATAATGGGCGGTACAGGACTCGAACACCCCCCATTAGAGCAATCAAAAATCCCAATTTCAGCAAGTGGCGGCGCAGAATCCGGCGCACCTAATGCGCCGAACACCTCTCAACCCCCAAAAGACCCCGACTTGGCAATGGTCGTCGAACACTGGCCGAACCTGCCGGGGCATATCAAAGCGGCAATAAAAGCGTTAATCCAAACTAACAGCACGGAGAAAAAATAAATGGCAAAAGAAACGACCAAAAAGAAAGAGACCGAAACTACGACAGAGAGCTTGGTAAAAAGAGAATACACCGATGATGAGAAAGCAAGTATTGCCAAGTTTCAAGATTTAGCCAAAAGAAAACCCGTAAAGTTCAAAGAGGTTAAAGGTGAGTCAGGAAAGGTGAGTATAGCCATTGAATACCCTGATGGCCAGTTACGCGAAGCTAAAATGTCTGAGGCATTAGGAACAGCAGACCACGACCTGAGCAACTATTTGCTTGCACAAGTAGCTGGGACGTTTGAGGGAACTGTATCGAGTGATGGTCATGATAACAAGGCAGCTTTAGCAGCAATCAATATGGCTATGGCTATATTAAACGGGATACAGCCACAAGATGAGATTGAAGGTATGCTGGCCGTCCAAATGATAGGCGTACACAACGTCGCGATGGCAGCCATAAGACGAGGAATGCTTAAAGACCAGACCTTTGTAGGAATACAAGCAAATGCAGACCGGGCAACTAAGATGTTGAGGACTTTTGCGGTGCAAATGGAAGCATTGAAGAAGTATCGAACCGGGGGGCAGCAAAAGATGATTGTTGAGCATGTCAATGTCAATGAAGGCGGCCAGGCTATCGTAGGAACAGTGAATCAAGGGGGTGGAAAAAATGAAAAGAGTTGTGAATGAACCCCGTGCAAACAGGGGAAAAACGCCTGTTTTGTTAAAAAATGGCAATCCTCAAGGTAATCCTATGAATGCCCCCCGATGTGGAGCTAAGACGAGAAGAGCAACACCGTGCAGAGCACCAGCTATGGCAAACGGCAGATGCAGGATGCATGGAGGTAAGAGCACAGGGCCTCGCACTACTGACGGTCTTGAGAGGTCGAGAAAGGCGAATTGGAAACATGGGCGTTATTCAGCCGAATCATTAGCTGAACGTCGATACATAAGCCAGCTTTTGCGCGAGAGCCGTGAAACGATTGAGCAGGTGGAGAAAAATGCTGAAAGTAAAGTTGTATTTTAAGTGGGTTCCCCAAAAACTTAACGTCGGATGAATATTTTTATAGTACGCCGTGGCAAGAAAGAGAAAGGCCCTGAATAGCGGCAACAACCAAAACTCACGGCCCAATTCTCAATTCTGCATTCTTAGTTCTAATTAGAGTTACGCCCTGCGTTTTCTCAAAATCACCGCACCGAAGCCGAGCAGCAAAAACGTAGCTGGTTCAGGGACAGGGACCTCGGCAATGCGGAACCCGATTCGGGGGTCCCCGTCGAATGTCGGGGCACACCATGTGTAGTAGGGCGACGCGAGTTTTTCGGCGTGGTCGTCGTAGTAGTAAGACCCACCGCGCGTGACACTCCAAGAGCCATAAGCAAGAGTTTCGGTCAATTCCCAGACATTGCCCATCATATCATACGTCCCGTTCTGCTCTTGCGTACCCGTACCCACATTCCAAGGTTCGCTGTCGTATCCACCGCCGTATTTGCCGAAGTCAGGGCCGTATACGCCAAAGTAATTCCAGCCGTTGCCAGGAGCAGGTATAGTATCTAAGCCATTGGCATAGAGCGAATAGCCGCTACCGTCAGGTTTGTAATACGCTGCTTTGTACCATTCGTCTTCAGTCGGTATGACGTAAGCTATGCCATAAGAAGAAATAGCCGCGTCACGATTTATTCCCCGAAAATCGCCGGGATTGGTATTATTGCCGCTGAACAGATATGCGCCCTTGCTCTTATCACCGCTGGTAAGGTAGTTGCAGAACTGGACTGCTGCCAACCAGCTTACCTCATCGACCGACTGCTGGGCTCCGGTGAAAGGTTCACCATGGTTATAACCATTGCCATTGCCCGTGGGGGCACCGGCAGCGGCTGTAAAAGTGTTCCACTGAGCATTGGTCACCTCGTACTTGCCGATACGATAGTTATAGCCGACTGCACCACAGCCGGGAGTACCACCCGTATCAGCAGCATTACCTGGATTGCCGATAGTTACAAAATCCATCCCAATTCCGCGTATGGTGTCAGCCGAAGCAACATTCATTACAGCCATAAACAGAACCACTGCCGTCAAACAAATTGTCATTAACCTGTTCATTTTTCTCTCCTCTTTAAAAATTCGTAAGTTTTAGCGCACCTTGTGCGCACGGATAGCTCTTTATGTGAACTTTGCGCAATAGACGTGTTTCTTCTCTCATACTCTTCTCCCCATTGCCTTTTGCCCCCCAGCCAAAGGCGATTTTGATGATACTCTTTTGCCGGAGTCTGTCAAGAGAAAAAAAGTCGAAATTTACTGCTTTTCCATTATGCAATATCGGGCGAATACGAGAAATAAGGGCAGAGGGAATCCCTGTTTTTGAAGTGAAAACGAACTTTCCGAGTCCATAAAAAGAAACAATAACTGGCAGGGGTTGAGTTCTTGTACACGATAAAAAGGGGGATTTGGCGAGACTCCGAGGCTGGTTCGGGAAAAGATGCCCTATTGTTCACCTTGAGCCGAGTTCGTCGATTCTAAAGCCCAAAACCCTATCTGGCAGCGGTTCTACAAGATTATATAGACCGGCTTAACTGCGTTTACTTCTCAGCGTTACAGCACCAAGGCCGAGCAGTAAGAGCGTGGCGGGTTCGGGAACCGGATACCCTTTTGCTGGTGGCAGTCAATAGAAAAAACGAGGTGGTTTACCGTCTTCTGGCAAAAGTCGAGGGATTATGCGATGAGTCAAAGGCAAGACGCGCTTTACTGCTATAATTAACCCTTTCTCTTTTACGTTGAGCTTCTTATACGCAAAAACCGGCTATTTCATAGCCAGGTTAATCTTTGCATAGACTCTTCAGCCAGTTTTCGGCAAGTTCCGCCAAATCATAAGTATCTACAATCCCGTCACCGGTAAAATCGGCCCCGCCACATTTGCCGCAGTTGGTGTTCTGCCAGTAACCGGCAAAAACAGCAAAGTCCGCAAAGTCAACATCTCCATCAGGTTCAATATCGCCGAGGTAAACAAACTCATCAGCGCCTATATCAACACGACAGCCGACAACCCGTGGTTGACCATCAATATCCGTTTCATTCGGGCCGGATACATAATTCGGGTCACCCGCATCGATACAAGGTGAATCGTCGCGCAGATGCAGGTCGCCGAAGTCATCATTAACGTCGTCCCAGTATCCATCCGGCCCGGGATTGGGGTCGCGCACAAACAACGGATTGGCGTTGGTATCATTCGCGTCCCAGTGCGGTGTGTGTGCCGGCGGATAAGACATACCAGCCAATCCTCCCTGAACGTCGCTGTACTTTATGGTAACGTTAGGATTGCCGGAAATAATGACGAAAATCTCCGGCCCGGAATCAAACGCCGTATCGGCCCATAGTATCGAATGATTGACCATCAGGTTGGTGTCGTCGCAGAAAATGCCTCCGCCGCTGCCTGCCATATTGCTGCTTATGTCGCAATGGCTGATTGAAGGCGTTCCGCCCCCTAAATATATACCGCCGCCGCTATTGGCTGAATTGCCTACGATGAGGCAATGACTAATTGTCGGGGTGTTGTACCAAGCTCCCTCATTGTTACAATCAATACCGCCGCCGATATAGGCCCAATTGCCTGCGATTGTACAATGACTTATCGTCGGGCCGTTATCTAAGCAATAAATACCACCACCGCCACCACCATTAAAAAATGCCGCGTAATTGCGAGTGATGATGCAATGGCTAATTGTCGGGGCCATATCCTCACATTGACTGTAACAATAAATTCCCCCACCGAACTCGCTATAGCCATTAGTGATTGTGAACCCGGTCAATACACTGCAGTCGTAGTTAAACGTCACTACCGCCCCGTTTCCGTTGCCGTCAATAACTGTGGAAGCAACTATGTCAGGGTCGTTCGGGTCTGTGCTGGTTAATGTGATGTCCTCCTCGCTTAAGGCGATATTTTCATAGTAGGTGCCCGGTTTAACTATGACGGTGTCTGCGTATGTCGCGGGATAAATACCCCTTTCAATCGTACTGAAGGGATAGCTGGTGCTGCCATTTTCGACATCCGGTGTATGGTTGACATCCACATATATTGTCGTCGGATTGGTAATGTCAAAATGAACACCCCCGCTGTTAACCCCAACGGCTGTGCGGACTATAACGTCTCCACTTACAGGACAGAAGGGGACCCGGCAAAGGATAAGAGTATCGCTCCATTGCAGTATTTCACCGTAGTAACCGATTCCCGGAAATGTCACTTGGCCGGGCGAAGTGCCGAAATGTGTGCCTTGAATCTTCATATACGTTCCACCGGGGCCGGATGTCGGGCTGATTGTGTTAATATCTGGACCGATACATACTATATTAACGCCCCAGAGATTTCCTGAAGTGGGTTGCGAGTCGCTGGAATGTCCTGTCCGGACTATCGTGTCGCCACCGAATACATAGCCGGTTTTCTCCGCCCAAAGAGCAATGTTGGAATCGGAACTGAGGCCGTAGAAAGCGTATATCCCCTTGGAATTGGTATGGTGAATAATTAATAGGGATGGGCCGGGATAGTAGAGCAGATTGACATTGACATCGTTGATGGGATTGCCGCAGGGGTCGGTCACTCTTCCGCTGATGAACTCACCGCTACCTAACGTGAAAATATTGTAAATAGTTTCATAAAGCGTATCATAATTGGGGGATGAGCTGATGTCTGGAAGGTCGTACCACGCATCGTATGTCCCGGCCCAGCCCATGTTAATATGGTGGTACATTGTGCCTGCATTATAGCCGTATCCATCACATACAACGGCATGCCCGCTGTTTGGGTCGCCCGATTTCTTGATGCCGAAGAAAACAGGTTTGCTGGCGTCGAGGTCAGGGTTGACCATACCGATTAACCCGGCACTGATATTAGAGCCGCTGTTGAACCCATAGATGGCGTTACCATACTTAAAAGTGGACGTGAGCCCCACTTTTGCGCTGTGCGTCCAGGCGTCTGTTTCCTCGTAGGTGTAAGTGGTGTATTGACCGGAGACAAGATTTGAAATTCCCACCCCTGCATCGTAGCAAAGCGCCCCGATGGCCTGTCTCTGGGCCAGTGTTGTGCTGCAGCCGGGTACAAGCACCATATCCGACCAGCTATACGCCCCGCCATTACCGTCACCGCCCCGGGTATGGCGAGTATATATAGTATTCCAAACCTTTATAGAAAAATTTGTTGTATTGCCTACGCCGGTATTAGGCCACTGATGATAACGCATTATTTGTGCAAGGGCGGTGGCGACACAACCGCACCAATAATTAGTAGTGTCTCCTTCAGTGCCTTGCCAATTATTCGTAGGTCCCGGTGTGTAATAGTTATAACAGGCCAGTGTGTCCGAGCAAATATTCTTCTGGAACCATTTGGTTTGAATCAATGGGGCCACGCGCACATCATCGATACCAGATAACCCCAATGTGCCAAACTCTTCTTCCGATGCTTCCGCAAGGCCAATGAACTTGTTCCACTTGCTCTGCGGCTCTGCGGTTACACCGGTAACGGCTTTAGTTCGGGCGGGCATTCCGCTTCGGACCGACTCAATTCGACCATTGAGGTCGTTGGTGACCAATGCTCCGAGAGGGTTAGTAGGCGAGGGGTCATATATCCCATCTTGGGCAAAACCAATAATCGGTTCAATTAAATCGTCTGCCGACACTATGACAAAACCATTTGGCTGCAAATAGACAATGTAGTAAAGAGGGTTGCCATTATCATCTGTGTAGGTTTCGATTTTTGTTACCTGCCGGCCCAGGGCTGCGCCCAGCGGCTGAGGACTGGCTTTTAACCAGCCCTTTACCACCTTTTCGGCTTCCGTTTGTGTTGTCGGTCGTGCCCAAATATCGCCGCTGAATAATTGCAGCATAACCAGAATGGCCGCGAGAATAATGCCCACCCGTTTCATTTCAGTCACCTCCTGAAAACTCTAACTTTTACTACATTAGAATTTTCCCTATTAAACGCTTGGCTATGCCTTTTGCCCCCAGCCAAAGGCGATTTTGATTATAACTGTTTGGAGGAGAAATTCAAGGGAAAAGGGCAGGTTCTATGACGAAAGTAAGGAATTGAAGTTTAGAGAGGCAGGGGGAGAAAGAGGTGGGTAAAGGGCCTGGGGTGTATATTATATAGCCCCCGGCTGTATGTAAGCCCGAATTG
This sequence comes from Sedimentisphaerales bacterium, assembly GCA_050013675.1. GTDB lineage: Bacteria > Planctomycetota > Phycisphaerae > Sedimentisphaerales > Anaerobacaceae > Fen-1362. Next base: position 391,688 of record JBEKEU010000002.1, on the reverse strand, counting down.
TTCCGTCTCGACCGTTTGATTGCCCCGGTCTTTCGAGTACTTGTTCCCTATATGGTCACGGTGGGCCTTCTCGCCGCCGCCTGCTTTATCGAAACAAACGCCAGACAATACGAGCCGCTGACAAAACCGCTGGCGTTGTCCAATATGGGCAATCTGGCGGTGAACCTGGTGGTACATGTCGTCGCGATTATCGCTATGCGGTCAATAGGGCTTTTTTACAGACACTACGCCTGCTATTTTAGCTACTAAGTCTGCGACGTTCGGCGGACAGATTTGGGCAACGTATGTCCCGATGGCATCCTCAACTTTGCGGCTCCTCTTCGGAAGGCGCCGTTTGCTGATGTATTTTCTTTCGCATCTCGCCGGCGTCGTGCGAATAATTTATCGCGGTATCGTAAGTTATCTCGCCCGCCTCGTATAGCTCCATAAGCGAATCGTCCATCAGGTGCATTCCCGACTTTCTACCCAGTTGAATAACATTGACAAGCATGTGGAGCTGGCGGTCTCGTATGTGTTTTCTCGCAGCCGAGTTTACGATGAGCAACTCCGTTGCGATGAAGCGACGTTTTTTGTCGGCAGACGGCACAAGCCGCTGCGCAATGACCCCCTGAAGCGAATTGGCCAATTGAGCGTAAATCTGCGGCTGCTGATTGTCAGGGAATATCGAAACGATACGTTCGACGGTCTGCACTGTGTTGGGAGTGTGGCAGGTGGCGATAACAAGATGGCCGGTCTCCGCGGCGACAAGGGCTGTGGCGGTGGTGTCCATATCACGCATCTCGCCTACGCAGATAACATCGGGGTCCTGGCGCAGAACATGGAATAAGGCGCTGTCAAACGACTTTACATCGGTGTAGAGTTCCTGCTGGATTATGATGGCCTTTTTAGGCCTGTGGACATACTCGACGGGGTCTTCTATGGCGATAATCTTGCACCGTCGTTCACTGTTGATAAGGTCTATCATAAAGTTCATCGTGGTGGTTTTACCCGTGCCCGTTGGCCCGGTTACCAGTACCAGGCCGCTCGACAGCCGCGTAAAATCCTCCACCTGCTCCGGCAGCCGAAGCTCGGTCCGCGTTTTGACATGGTCCATAACGGGACGAATGGACATCTCAGGATTGCTGACCCGGTAATAAACTGAGACGCGAAACCTGCCCAGCTTTTCGTCGTAAACCGAACAGCATAGTTTCCAGTCGCGTTCAAAAATCTTCTGCTGTTCCTCGTTGAGCAGGCCGTAGCTCAACCGCTTCGTGTCCTCTCTGGAAAGCGGAGGCATATCGGCAAGCACAATCTCGCCGCTTATCCGAAACAGAGGAGGCAGACCCGCAACGATATGAATGTCGGATGCGTTTTCGCGTCGTGCTGCGGCCAATATGCGCTGAATCTCACTGGATACCACCATAAGTTACCTTCCAAAAAATCTCGTAAAAAATCCTCGGTCTTTGAATTTTCGCAGCGCCTCCTCGGCCGGCGGCCAGTTCGGGTGAAACTTAAGCGCCTGCTCAAAACTAATGGCGGCCTCGGGCCTGCCGAGTTTTGCCTGGCAACAGCCAAGCTCGTACCAGGCAAGCGCGGATTTGGGCAGTTCGTCTGAAGCCGCTCGCAGATACTGCAAAGCGCCGGCATAGTCGCCCTTATGGTTAAGCAGCCGCCCCGTCTGGAGCCGAACCATTGCCCCGTCTTCGCCGGCCCCTGCGATGCCTACCGCCTTACTGATACAGTTTTGAGCTATATTACTTTTGCGATTGAGCAATACCTCGGCCCTGGCAAGCCACACGGCTGAGGTAACGTTGTCTTTGGCGATGGAGTTATCCGAATAAACAATCGCCTTTTCCATTCTGCCGTCGCGAGCACAGGCGACCGCCTTGGCCGCCAGCAACTCCGGGTGCTCAGGAAACATCTCCAGCGCCTTATCCACCCACACCGCCGCCTCCTTGTATTCGCCCAGTTCGATAAGCATAAGAACCTGCCCAAGCCAGCCGGGATAAAAAGTGCTGCTTTTCTCCAGCGCCCGCGAATAATTTCGCAACGCCAGCTCAAAATCCCCCGCAAGCCGGTATCTCAGCGCCTGTTTGAGGAAATACTCCGCATCGCGCATTTCCTCACCGGTGCCGCCGGGCTTGCCTGTGCCCTCATCGGACCTGTCACCAAACTCAAGTCGTGAAAAACGCCTCATTCGCCTGCCCTCAGGAATCCTCGCCTTGCCAGCGGAAGCCAGTTCATAATCGCTTTGCCCTCTATTCTGGAAGAATGCACTACACAGGCGTTTCCGACAAGCCCAGCATCCAGCACCATACCATGAGCATTAACATTATACACTGTACTTATAAAATACGAACCGGCGGGAACTTGAATCGCTCCAATATTCCCTTTTCGCAGCCACTGAGGAACCGGAAACTGCTTGTCATCCAGGATATGACCCTCAACGACAAACGAAGCATTATCAATCGCAACCTCCTCACCGGGAAGGGCCACTATCTGGCCAACCATAAGAGGTCCGCGCCTGTTCGCAGGCCCATGACCGCCCCAAACCACCACCGGCGATAAGACAAGAGAACCTCGTTTAAAATTCGTCGCCTGCGCCAAACTGTGTCTCGCCAAAAGCAAATCGCCGGTCTGGACGTTCTGATAAGGAATCGTCAGGTTCGTATAGCCAAAAACAAAATCCCCAAACGCATAGTGCCGGATGCCAAAATAAGGCAACCCAACGATTACAATCAGCATCGCAAGGTCAAAAATTTTCTTGCCCATTTCGTCAGATTCTTTCATCAGCGTATGACTGTAGGCAATCCAGCCGTGAAGACCCACCGCAAGCCCCAGCAATAAAAGTCCTAAATTGCTGCAGTAAAAAAATATCCCTGCAAGCAGCAGCAGAAGCCAACCGAGCACAAACCAGCGAACTTCACGAAACCGACCGCCGGCAAGGTGTGCCAACCCCGGAACTATCGACAAAATAATGCTTATAAAAGCGTTGCCAGACATTATCTTCAAATAGGCAAACCACCGCGGGTAAGTATCAGGTAAAATGCTGTGCAGACGGAACCACCGCACCATAGACCGCACCGGCCTTTTCCAATGGGCCATCCGCGGGGGATTCACCGAACCGGTCATTGCCGTTGCTTCCAAAACTGAGCCGCACCGAAGGCACCGCTCCTGGCCGGGTATGTTCTCAAATTGGCATTGGGGACAGCGCACGGCAGTTTACTCTTTGTCCCGCACCTGCTGGCGAACGTCAATCCGCGATTTGACGTCCGGCTCATAATGCTCGCTGGTCAACGTCTGGTTCTTGACCTTGCCGACGATTTGCTGAAGCCATTTCGCGTAATCGAGGCAGGCCTTGCCCTTGGCGCCTTTTATATGGGCCTTCACCTCACCGGTCTTGGATATGGTAATCTCTACTTCGTGCTGTGTCATTTTAGTCCTCCCATCGTCGCACGTGTATTCGAATCGTATCGTCTTTCATAACCTCTTCATTGACCATTTGAAAGCCCTTGGTTTTCAACTCGCTGGCCACCCGATTGTAGATAAAGCACTGAGTCATCTTCTGCACGAACTGCTCCGTGATTTGTTTAAGCTCGGCACGGCTGTGGCCCTTGCCCTTGGCGGAGACCTTGCATCGCCCTCGCTCATCCCGGCTGACGCGAAGCTCCACGTCGCCTTTGGTCAGGACAATCTCCTTCTCATTGGTGAGACCTTTTGCGAGGACCTCACTGTCGGCAAGCTCAATCTCGACCTTCTGTTCGGCCTTTTCCTCCTGATACGCCGCATCCTTTACCGAATCTTTGACGGCCCCTCCCACCATCAGCCCCACCGCTGATGCGGCGCCCGCTACTGCCGCCGCGATTGCCGGCCAACTGGCTATAATAACCGGCGTGAGAATTATAATAGCGCCCATACTAATCTCCTTTCCCGCTCTGTCCGCGGAAGATTAAATCTCAAGTTTTCGCTTGTCTGCGCCCGCCTCGGCCGTTTCGGGGCTGGTGGCCAATCTGGCCCGACCCTCAGCCCATTTGCGAAGCGCATCGATATCCTCGCTCATTGTCTTCGAAAGTGGCACCGTCTGCCGGATACTCTCCAGCAGCCGTTCCGTCGTCATATTCTGTTTTTCGTAAAACATATCGAACATCGCGCTGATGACCGCCTCCTCGATTTCGGCGCCGCTGTAACCAGCCGATGCACGCGATAACGCATCGATATCAAACAAGGCAGGGTCAATTCGACGCTTTTTCAGATGAATCTCGAATATAGCTTTTCGCTCGGCGAACGCCGGCAGGTCCACGAAGAAAATCTCATCGAATCGCCCCTTGCGCAACAATTCCGGCGGCAATGCTGAAACGTCGTTGGCCGTGGCGACGACGAAGACGGGCTTGTCTTTTTCGGACAGCCACGTAAGAAACGTGCCGAACACTCGTGCGCTTGTGCCACTGTCGGTGCTGGCACCGCTACCACGTGAGCCGCGAAAGGCCTTGTCGATTTCGTCCACCCAGAATATGGCCGGTGCCACCGACTCGGCTACCTTGATTGCCCTGCGGACATTCTGCTCGGACGACCCAACCAGCGAGCCGAAAACCTTCCCGACGTCGAACCGCAACAACGGCAACTGCCAAGTGTTGCTGATTGTCTTGGCCATTAAGCTTTTGCCGCAGCCCTGCACCCCGAGCAGCAACACGCCCTTGGGTGAGGGCAAGCCGAACTGTCTGGCCTGGTCAGTGAAACCGGCTGCGCGTTTAAGCAGCCAGCCCTTCATTGCGTCAAGCCCGCCGACCGACGCGAGGTCTCCCTCGGCATCATAATATTCGAGAAGGCCGCTCTTGCGAATAATCTGCTTTTTCTCCCCGTGTATGACGTTCAAGCTCTTTTCACCTAAGCAGCGATGCTCGACCAGCGTCTTTGCCAAAACGTTTTCGGCTTCGGTCAGCGTAAGCCCCAGCAGGGCGTGGACAATTCGTTCGCGGGTCTTCGTATCCATCTTGACATCGAGTTTGAGGTTGTCCTTTACCTCCTCGACGATTCTGCTCAAAAGGGCCGTAAAGTCGTTCTCGGCCGGCAAATCGAAGTCCACTACCGTCAGGTCTTTTTCAAGTTCGGGCGGCATCTCAAAGGTGGGACTGACAATTATAATCGTCTTATAGGTGTTCTGCATCGTCGCCGAAACCTCGCGCAGCCGGCGAATTACGGATATATTGTTGGGCTTGAGAAAATGATGAAAGTCCTTGAAGATATACAGGGCCGGCTCGACATGCTCGATAACGTTATCGAGCGCAATAAGCGGGTCCTGCGTCGCGGTGTCCTTGTGTTTCTGTGACTGGACCGATGCCCCCGCCGGCACCAGGCCCGTGGTGACGGACCATTCGAATACGTGCTTACCCAGCCGAGATGCTATCCCTGAAACACGATGGACCAATCGCTGCTCCTCCCAGGTAATAACGTATATTATCGGGTATCGAGCGCGAATCAGGACCTCAAGCTCGCTCATTTTTTCGGCTGCGCCCTCGACGGCCGCCTTGTTTGGTCCCACTGGCTTTGGCTCGGACATTTTTCTTCGCCTTCCCTATATAAGATTGTTTTGCATCGGGCTGCTTCAATGCCCGCGATACATCCAGCATCGCCTCGTCAGGTGCGGGCATAAGAACCCTGCCGTCGGGTAATATGCGAATCTCAAACTCGCCCGGCTTTTGTTTATATGGCTTCATAACTATTTTACCAGATTAAGTCGCAATTGTCTGGCTAATTGCATCGCATTTTGAAATTCATCCCGGCCAAGATACCAGGCAGGCGCCACCGCGGGATTCGCGGGCGGGAAATAATTGTCCCGCAAACTGACTTCCACGCCGGGCAGCTCTTCGGCCAGCCAATGCAAAACCGGCTTCAGGCAGCATTCGGTATGCCCCGGCAAAATAACGTGCCTGACAATCACACGCCCGTGCGCGCTCGCCTTTATGATATTTCTTTTCGTTACTTCAAGATAGTCGCCAGCCCCCAGCATTGCCTCGGCGCACTGGTTATTGCCCACTTTCAAATCCGCAAGATATACGTCCACCAGGCCGGCGATTAACTCATCGACGACGTCGTTGTAGTACATATTGGAATTCCAGACCACCTGCGTTTCGCACTTGAGCTGCGAAAGCAGCTCAAGCACGCCGCGAACGTTTACCGCCGGTTCGCCGCCCAGAAGATTGAGGGTTCGAGCGCCTTGTCTGACTCGTTCTGCAATTTTATCTTTTATTGCGACGATGTCTGTTTTATCCGCTGCTCCGGGCCTCTCATTCCACTCGGCCACCGTGCAGAACTCGCATCGCAGATTGCAGCCGGCAAAGTAAATGTGATGCGAGGGGTTCAAGTCGTCCTCTTCGCCGTTGTATAACGCCTCCCTGTAGCACCTGACCGAATCGTCTAAGCCGCAATAACCAGTCACCCCGGCGGTCCTGTCAACGCCGCAATTGCGCGGACACAGCCGGCAATTTCGCATCGCCTCCTTCGCAAGTTTAGCCCGCGAACAGGCCTGTTTATGGACGACTGGATTCATAAATTCAATCTATATCCACAAAACTTCCGGGAGTGTACCGACCTGTCGGGGCATTCCTGCCGGATGATGCCGCTCGCCACCGCAGTTTTACGTAAATATACGCTACCAGCGCACCAGCCACCCAAATTAACCCCATCGGCTGCCGGATTCCGAGGACAATCCCGATAACAACAAGACCCAATGCAATATACTGGGCCTCCAAAGCCCAGAAAAGGGCAAGAAATCGCTTTTTACGGTAAAGCAGGCCGAATACCGCAATCAACCCATAGGCACAGGATGCCGAACCCATACCTACGAAGTTTCGGCCCAACAATGCGCTGACGGCAACCCAGATAAGCCCGCAAACCACCGACACAATCAGCCAGAGCAAAACAAACGCCCCTGTCCGCCATTCACGCTCTATTGCGCTGCCGATAAGCAGCACCAGCAGGCCATCGAAAATCAGTGTTGTACTGCATGAATCAAAAAACGGGTATGTTACTAATTGCCATATTCTGCCCTGCAATAAACCTCCCAGGGACAGGGCCAGATAACTAAGCGTAAATCCCGGCACATAGGAAATCAGCGCAAAGCCCGCGACAAGCAAAATGAGGATAGTGGTAACAGCGGGAGTAAAAAGCTTTCTCGGAGATGGTATTGCCCATTCGATACGTTGTTCAAAGTCAACCATTAGCGGTCGCCCTCTGCGTTTTTCAATTCGTTCGTCGGCCCTCGTTCCACTGTTTAGTCTGATTTCCCATATTAAACGCTTGGCTACGCAACCAGGCCTTTCGATTTGACGTATTTTGTTAAACCATAATCCACCTGTTCCCTTTGCCCCCAGCCAAAGGCGATTTTGATTATAACTGTTTGGAGGAGAAATTCAAGGGAAAAGGGCAGGTTCTATGACGAAAGCAAGTAATTGAACTTTAGAGAGGCGGGGGAGAAAGAGGTGGGTAGAAGGGCTGGGGGATATTATATGACCGCCTTCGGTTAGTGGCGAGGATATTTGCTGGCCGAAAAGCTCTTGAGGTTTACGCGGAAGGATTTTCTTCTACTATTCCCGAAAGAAAATCGTTCACTTCTTCGTCGGTGGCTTCTTGTTCACCTGGCAAGGGGGGCTTACCTTTCAATCGCCTCATAATTCTGTCGTGACGCTTCAGGTGTTCCCGCACTTTCTGTTTCTGTTCCTCTGTAAGCATTTTGTTCACCTCTAATTCTTATTATAAAACTCTTTTTCGGCAAGGTCAACAGGAAGCGGCTCATAAGTAAGGCAGGGTATAGGGGGAAGCAAACCTTAGAAACGGTGTCCAACGACGCAAATTTTTTCACCAATTTTCACAGGGGGGTATCACCCCCAAAGGGCCGGTGTGACTGATTTGTAAATTGGGTCTGTCTTTGTGTGCGTTTTTTATAGATTTTGACAAGGTGGAGATATTACTTATCTTCCAGATACCTTTGCTTCATTGCCTGCCATTTAGTTCTTGGCGGCATACCGGCGTCAATATAAGCTTGCAGCTCTTTCCGTGAAAATAAAACCTTGCCTCCTACGCGAATTGGGATGATTCCAAAACATTCACAGGACAAACGGCTGTAAAGTAAAGACCTGCTGATATTCAAAAATTGGCACGTTTGTGCAACTGTTAGTAACTGAGGTTCTATATCACCCATTTTGCGTTATCTCCTTTGTTTTGAAGCATAGCGTTACTTTTACCGTATAACCATTTTCCTACATAGCTTATATTTTACAGCGTGGGATTTGGGGCTGCAAGCTGCTGAAAATCGTTGCCATTTGTCCTCAACGGCGTATAATATGGCCGGAGGGTTGGAGAATCAGATTATGGACAATGAAACACACGCAAGGATAGGTATTGACGAGCAGGGGGTGGGGTAATCTATGGCGAATAACAACGGAGAGAAGTCGTTAGAGTCGTGGCTGTGGGATGCTGCCTGTGCGATACGGGGGGAGAAAGACGCACCTAAATTCAAGGACTATATCCTGCCGCTGGTCTTTGTGAAGCGTTTGTGTGATGTTTTCGATGACGAAATCGACCGCTTGGTAAAGCAGTTTGGCGGTAGAACAAAGGCACTCAAGGTTATTGATAAAGACCACAAGCTTGTTCGTTTCTACCTGCCATTAAAGGCCAAAGACCCTGAAAAAGACGATACCTGGTCAGTCATAAGAACGCTTACCACCAAAGTTGGTGAGCAATTGACCAGCGTAATGCGTGATGTTGCCAAGTATAACTCACGCATACAGGGCATTATTGACAGGATTGATTTCAACGCCACCACGCACGGCCAGAGGGAAATTTCTGAAGAAGGTCTCATCAAGTTGATTGAGAGGATGAGCCAGAAACGATTAGGACTCAACGACGTTGAGCCGGACATAATCGGCAAAAGCTACGAATACTTAATCCGCAAGTTTGCCGAAGGCGGTGGACAGAGCGCAGGCGAGTTCTATACGCCACGAGAAGTGGGTATGATTATGGCCCGGATTATGAACGCAGAGCCGGGGATGGAAGTATATGACCCCTGCTGTGGTTCGGCAGGCCTTCTTATCAAGTGCGAGCTGGTATTAAATGACAAGATGAAAAAGCAGGGCGTAAAGAAATACGCACCGCTTAAACTCTACGGTCAGGAATTTACTCCGACTACTTGGGCAATGGCGAATATGAACGCCGTGATACACGATATGGAATGCACCCTTGAGATTGGCAATACAATGACTAATCCTAAATTCCGTGAAGGCAATAGATTGAAGAAGTTTGACATAGCTGTTGCCAATCCTATGTGGAATCAGGACAGCTTCACGGAAAAGGACTACGAGAATGACGAGCTTGACCGTTTTAAGGGAGGGATACCGCCAAAGGGTAGTGCTGACTGGGGGTGGGCGCAGCATATACTTGCAAGTTTGAAGGATAACGGCAGAGCAGCGGTGGTTTTGGACACAGGCGCAGTATCAAGAGGTTCGGGCAGTGCCTCGAACAACAAAGAGAAGGACATTAGGAAGTGGTTTATTGAGCAGGATTTGGTTGAGGGGGTGTTATATCTGCCTGAGAACTTGTTCTATAACACGAGTGCACCTGGCATTGTGTTGTTTCTTAACAAGGACAAACCCAAGAACAAAAAGGATAAGATTTTCTTAGTCAATGCTTCGCTTGAGTTTGAAAAAGGTGACCCTAAAAACTATATCACCGAAGAAGGTCAGAAAAAGATAGTGGACGCTTTCCTTAAGCGGAAGGAAATTGATAAGCTCAGTAAGATTGTCACAAAAGATGAGGTTATTAAAAAAGACTACAACATATCGCCATCTCGCTATATACAAACTGCTGACGCCGAGGAGCATAGACCAATCCCTGAGATAGTTGAAGAACTGTATGAGCTTGAGGGCGAGGCAAAGGCGATTGATAAGGACTTAAAGGATATTCTGAAGAAGATAGGGTATTAGATGATGGGTTTCAGACAAACAGAGATTGGGTCATTGCCCACTGATTGGGAAGTATCAGATATAGGCAATTGTTTTGCTATAAAGCAAGGGAAGCAACTATCCGCAAAACATAGGCGCGGCACAAACGAAAGACCGTTCTTGAGAACATCTAATGTTTTTTGGGGGAAACTTGACCTTGTTGATTTAGATGAAATGCACTTTACGGTTGAGGAAACTAACGAACTGGCATTAAGGAGTGGTGATTTGTTGGTCTGCGAAGGTGGCGAAATAGGCAGGACTGCAATTTGGCAAGACAATCTCAAAGATTGTTATTATCAAAATCATCTTCACAGGATGAGAGCAAAAGACAACGACACAAATACCCACTTCTATATGTATTGGTTAATGTATGGATTTTCAGTTGGTAAAATATATTTTGGTTTAGGTAATAAAACAACAATCCCCAATTTGTCACAATCGAGACTTAAGTCGCTGTTAATTCCGTGTCCGTTGCTTGTCGAACAACAAAACATTTCGCACATTCTCTCCAAAATTCAATCCGCCATAGAGACCCAAGAGAAGATTATTCAGACGGCCACAGCACTCAGGAAGGCGTTAATGCAGAAGCTTTTCGCTGAAGGACTCAACGGCGAACCTCAGAAAGATACGGAGATTGGTTTAGTGCCGAGAAGTTGGCAGGTTGTTCAATTGGCAGACGCAGTTTCCTATATTGACTATGGGTTTTCGCAGGCGATACCCAAAACACCGATAAAGGATGGCGTAAAGATTGTAAGTACCGCAGATATAAGTAAAGATGGCAAATTACTCTACTATAAAATAAGGAAAGTCATTGCTCCCGTGAAAACCACTGCACGATTAACCTTAAAAGACGGTGATGTTTTGTTCAATTGGAGGAATACCGCAGAGTTAATCGGTAAGACCGCCGTATTTCAATCGCAACCAGAACCGCATATCTTTGCTTCGTTTGTTTTAAGAATAAGGTGTGATGAGAAGAAAATCCATAACCGTTTTCTTTGTTATTTGATGAACCATTTCCGTGAAAAGGGTGTGTTTGTAAAGTTGTCGAGGCGAGCGGTCAATCAGGCGAATTACAATAAGAATGAAATATCTGTGTTGCCTATACCCTTACCGACATACCAAGAGCAGGTGGAGATTGCAGAAGCGTTAAGCATTGTTGAAAGGAAAATCGACAGTAGTAAAAGTATAAAAGCTAAGTATGAGTCTTTATTTGCGAGCGCGCTCCACCACCTTATGACAGGTCAAATCAGAGTTAAGGACGTAAGGTTCTCATAATGAGCGAAAGACAAGGCGTTCAAAATCCGATTCTGCGATATGCCCAAGAATTGGGGTGGGAGCTTGTCTCTCGTGCCGATGCAGAGGGCAGACGCAGCTTTGCCGCTCAAGGTGCGAGCATTCAGGACAGGTCACGCAACGGCTCGTTGTTTTTCAGCGATACCCTTTATCAAAAGGTAAAACAGTTCAACCCAAAATTTGAGGACAGCAAAGGGGAGTTGATGCGCAAGTTAAGTATCCTCCCGAATACGATTCAGGGCAACAAGGATTTTCTGGATTACCTGCGAGGCAAGAAGACATTTTATTGCAGGACGGAAAACAGAGAACTCAATCTTACGCTTATTGATTTTGATAGCCCAACCAGCAATACCTTTCAGGTTACTGACGAGTTTTACTATTTTAATGGTCGGTATGGCAACCGTGAGGACATAGTTTTTCTCATAAATGGGATACCTGTTGCGCTTATCGAATGTAAGAGCGCGACACAGGATGAGGCGATTGCCATAGGTATTGACCAGGTGAGGCGATACCATAATGAGACCCCCGAAATGATGATACCCGAACAGATGTTTACCGTCACAGAATCACTTGGGTTTTCTTACGGGGTGACGTGGAATTTAAGCCGAAGAAGTATTTTTAACTGGAAGCAGGAAGAAGTCGGCAAACTTGAAGATAAGATAAAGGCCTTTTTCCCAAGAGAACGCATTTTGAAATATATCAAGGACTATATCATATTCTCTGAAAAGGACGAGGAGCTAAACAAGTATATTCTCTGCCAACATCAGACCAAAGCAGTGGAGTTAGTCGTTGAAAGAGCGCATCATCCTACCAAGCACAGGGGCTTGGTCTGGCACACACAGGGAAGCGGCAAGACCTTTACGATGATGAAGGTTGCGGAGCTTCTTTTTACTGCGCCGCAATCAGAAAAGCCCACGATTCTAATGCTCATTGACAGGAACGAATTACAAGACCAGTTGATGCGCAATCTTGAAGCGGTGGGCATAAAGACAGCAGAACCAGCCGAAAGCATAGCAGGTCTTAACAAACTATTGAGAGAGGATTACCGGGGCATAATCGTTACGATGATACACAAGTTTCAGGATATGCCCGCAAATATCAATACCCGCAAGAATATCTACGTTCTGGTAGATGAGGCGCACAGAACCACTTCGGGAGACCTGGGTAATTATCTTATAGCTGCGATACCCAACGCGACCTTCATCGGGTTTACCGGCACACCTATTGATAAGACCGCTTATGGCAAAGGAACTTTCAAAACCTTTGGCATAGATGACGAAAAGGGGTATCTGCACAAATACTCGATTGCCGACTCTATCAAAGACGGAACAACACTGCCGTTATTCTATGCCTTAGCTCCTAACGAGTTACTTGTCCCCAAAGAAATCCTTGAGAAGGAATTTCTAACTTTGGCAGAAGCGCAGGGTATCAGCGACATTGAAGAACTCAACAAGATTCTTGAGAGGGCAATCAATACACGGAATTTTCTCAAAGGTGAAAAACGCGTCGATAAGGTTGCCAAGTTTGTCGCAGACCACTACCGCGAGACCGTAGAGCCATTAGGGTATAAGGCGTTTTTGGTGGGAGTTGATAGAGAGGCGTGCGCTTTCTATAAGAAGGCATTAGATAAATACCTGCCACCGGAATACTCTGCGGTGGTCTATACAGGCAATTACAACGACCCGGCTCACCTTAAGCAATTTCACCTTACCGAAGAAAAGGAAAAAGACATCAGGAAGGCGTTTGTTAAGCTGGAGACCCAGCCAAAGATTCTGATTGTCACCGAAAAATTGCTAACGGGATATGATGCTCCGGTTCTCTATGCGATGTATTTGGACAAACCTATGCGAGACCACACGCTTCTTCAGGCAATCGCAAGGGTAAACAGGCCCTATGAGAACGAAGAAAAGAATATGAAGAAGCCGCACGGGTTTGTCTTGGACTTTATAGGTATCTTTGACAAGCTGACGAAAGCGTTGGCGTTTGACTCCAAAGAAGTCAGTGCCGTAATTAAGAGCATAGACCTGCTCAAGAAGCAGTTTAAGACAAGAATGGAAAAGGACGCTCCGAAGTATCTGAAACTTGTTAAACGTCCCATTACCGACAAAGAAACGGATAAGCTGATTGAGCATTTCAAGGATAAATCCAAGCGGAAAGAGTTCTTCAAAATCTATAAGGAGCTTGAATCGCTCTATGAGATTATATCGCCGGATGTTTTTCTGAGACCATACCTTGATGATTATAGGTTTTTGTCTGAGATATATGCTATCGTCAGAAATGCCTTTGCCAAAAGAATCAATGTTGACAGAGAGTTTTTGCGAAAGACCAATCAGTTGGTGAGGGACACTATTGACATTGACAAAGTGCAGGGTGGTTTTGATATTTTTGAGATTGACGGGACAGCACTTAAAAAAATTCAGGATAAAAGTAAACAGGGCAACGTTAAGGTAATCAATCTCATAAAAAGCATTGAGAAATATGTGCAGGAAAATTCCGGCGACCTTTCGCTGATACCGCTTGCCGTCAGGGCGCAGGAAATTGAGGAGCGTTACGAGGACAGACAGGAGGAAACACAAAAAGTATTAGATGAGTTGTCTGCTCTGTTAGAAAGTGAACTCAAGCGAAAGAAAGAACAGCAGGCAAAGGGATTCGACGGGTTAGCGTCCTTTATCAATACCGTATTGGTTGACAGGAAGATAAAAGATACGGACGGAACGACCAGGAAGGTTAGGGCTGCTTTCGACGAGTATCCTAACTGGCAGAGCAGCGGGCAACAGGAGAGAGAGTTAAGAAGTGCCCTCTATGGGGTTTTGGGCAAGGACGAAGATGATATGGACAGGGTGGCAGAGGTAATCGACTATTTGTTTAATCTGTTGGAGAAGGCGCGTAACATCGGCTGATTATGAAAAATTGGAAGAACAAACAGGATTTCAAAAGCAGGGTTTACCACTTTGCCAGAGAGATAGATGTTGCGGTGAAATCTCTGGCACTGCGTCCTATGCGTAAAAAGTGGGCGTCCTGCTCAACGAGCGGCAACTTGAATTTCAATGAAGAACTGCTTGGTTTGGATAAGAAAATCGGTGACTATGTAATTATCCACGAGTTGCTTCATTTCCGCGTCCCTAATCACGGCAAGCTTTGGAAAAGCTTAATGACGGTTTATCTGCGAGATTATGAAAAGATTGAAAGAAAATTAAAGATATTAGGTCAAAGCTCTTCGTCAAAGGCATTTTGAGGGGAATTATAATTTTATGGAAACTTTTTAATAGAGATAACACGTGGCTGTTAATCACTTAGAACAACTTGTTGCGGAATGGTATGAATACAACGGATATTTTGTCAAAAAAAATGTCTTGGTGGGTAAACGCCAAAAAGGCGGTTATGAGTGTGAACTTGATATTGTTGCTTTTAATCCCAAAACAAAGAAGCTGGTGCAAATAGAACCTTCTCTTGATGCTCATTCGTGGGAAAAACGAGAAGCAAGATTTGAAAAGAAGTTTAAGGCGGGGAAAAAATATATACCGGACTTGTTCAAGGGTGTGGATTTGCCAACAGAGATTGAACAGATAGCGCTTTTGGTTTTTGCAAGCAAAATAAATAAAAAGGAAATTGCTGGTGGCAGGATTATGTTAGTTGATGAGCTACTTAAACAAATTGTCGCAAGCTTATCAGGAAAGCGAATTGAAAAAGAAGCTGTTCCAGAACAATACTCATTACTAAGAATGATACAGTTCATTACACACTTCAAGGGCAAAATCTGGGGAGAAACAAAATGAGCCGTAATTACGCACCCAAAGCATTTTTACGACAGACACCAAACCGCATACTCAAAGATTATTTTCACCGCAAAAACCTGCTTACGGATATTGGTTTTGACACGCTTGGCGAAACAGAGATAGACACTATCTATGCAGCGATGGAAAATTTGCCAGACAAAGAGCGGAATGGCGTAGAGGCGGATTTTCGGCAAATCAATGAAATGTCCTGCGAAGCCGGAGTCAGGGTGCTAATCGAAGAAGCTGAATCAGTTTTTCACAAGTTGAACGTGTCCGCAAATTTGGCGGGAATGAAAAACCACTACGAAAGAGCTTTCTGGATATTTCTTAATCACCCGGAAGTATTTTTGATTGCCTGTGATTTGGCTTATATGGACGCTCTTGGCTCGTGGAGAAGCCATAAGGTGGGGATGGGAATAGCTCCTGCCGTAACAGAACAGGACAAAGGTAAACTGGCCGATGGGGTGAGCGAATTTTATAAGAAGCAGGGACGAGGGAAACATTGTCACGTTGACAACTATCTGAGACAGCAGCCGGAAAGACACTGCTATTTTGTATATCCCGAAGATTTTGCCACTACCGAAATTGGTTATGACGATAAGGGCGAGTTTTATCACAGGTTAAGGAAACCTGCCTTTGAAGTGATTTTTGTTTACCGGCCCGACAGCGGTGTTTTGGAAGTAAGTGCCAAAGGCAAAAAAGAGGAGATAGAGGAACTTCAGGAGATTTTCTGCAAAACCATTTTGGGGCTTGAGGGATTGCCGGATTTGGAGAAACGGCACTTTGATTTATCGAAGTTTAAGAATGAAGCCCTGAAATTTGTTACTGAGCCGGTAGATGGAATTGAGAAGGTTACAATTACGATGTTACGTCTGGATTTACCCGGAATAGGCAGCAAGCGAATAACTCTTGAGGTAGCACCGTCAAAAGAGGGCCAACCCGTATATGCTTTAATTGAAGCGGCATTAAACAAACAAAATAAATCTCTGGAAAATGCGCAAATTACGCGGGCGAAAATACATATTCAGTTTGCTGCAAGGGACGGCAAGAAGGGTAAGACACTGACCTTTGAAATATCGGGTTCTGACCGCTGCACTTTGAAGGATGACCCGCTTGACCAGATTGCCAAAAAATATCTTGAAAAATGGGGCTTTGTAGGTGGATGAATTTTTAGCAAAGCTGGCAGAAAGATTGCAAATCCCTGATGCTGATACTGTGTCAGCCGATGAAATAGAGGACTGGCCACAAGGCAAGCTCAAGGAGTTAGTGACAGCGGGAATACTTACCGAAATTCCACACGCTAAAGGTGTAATTTGTGACCAGTGCGGAGAGAGCCATTACATTGAGCCAGACATAAGAAAATGTCCCGATGGCAAAGCTGTCGGAGTTTATATCTGTCCCGATGTTGGCAGAATCGAAGTTGACCTTAATCGCCTTAAACAGTGGCAAATCGACAAGAAAAAGCTGTGGAAGATGGTTTATGGTTTTGATTCAGAGTGGCAACTGCCCTGGACGGACGATAATGGCGAATATGTAACATTGCAAGAAGCTGTAAACTTGGCAAGCGATGATTCAATTACAGTGAAAAATATGAGCCGATTGTTGAAAGACCCTGAATTTCCCGTGCACCGTATGCACAAAGGACAACGCTGTAAGGTTCATTTAGGCGAATTTAGAAAATGGCTGAAATTTGCTCTGCACGGCCAAGTAACCGATAAAGCTATTGAAAAATACCTCGAAGGGGCTGAAAAGCGTAAAGAACTCGCTCATCAAAAGAAAATAACCCAAAAATCCCGTCGTAAACCGTAATCCTTCCCTTTTTTCTATTCTCATTCTATTCTCATTTTCAAAATTATGTCAAAATTTTTCTGCTTTTGAGATTCTAAGCAGTATGAATTTACTATCGGTTAATTAGTCCCCTCTTGTCATTTCTATTCCCGTTTCAGTCCCACAGTGCACTGTTTAGCTATCTTGAGTCCGCGTGGTTACTAAACAATTCAATTACCGTTTGTTAGGAGATTAAAAAATGACTGATAAGGAAATTACCGAAAAATTACTGACCGCGAAAGCTTTGGGGCAAATGTTGAGCTTGAGTAAGCGGCAAATCTTCCGGCTTAGTAGTTGCGGAAAACTACCTGCCCCGATACGTATTGGCGGGTCTGTCCGCTGGGTAGAAAGCACAATCGCAGCTTGGCTCAAGGCAGGCGCACCGGATAGAAAAACTTTTGAGGCAATGCAGGGGGTGGGTAATGGCTAAGGAAAAAACCGGGGCCTGTCAGCCCACACCCAAAACTAACAGGCCCGTTTCTCAACATCGTTCAAGCTCAGGATACATTACAAGGCAAGTCAAGTCAAGTGAAATCATCACTGAGTTTGTGGGAGTGTTATTGTTGCGACTGGTTGCAGGGCAAGCAGAATCATCGGGCTGGCAGTTACTTGAGGGGCTTTTGCGCAGATTGTATGCGGAGGGTCTGCTATGAGCGACAAGATTAAGAACACCCAGACCGATGAGCGGCTTTTTTCACGCGCGGCTGAAGCTGCTGTTATCGGCTCAATGATTATTGACCCTGCCTGTATTGACAAGGTATCGGCAATTGTCGGGCCGGACAGTTTCGCTTTTCCCGAAAACAAAACCATTTACCAAGCAATTCTTGACCTACGGGAAACCGATAAGGCAATTGACGGTTTTATACTGCGAAACACATTAGAAGAAAACAAGAAGATAAATGAAATCGGCGGCGTCGATTATCTGCAAAAAATTCTCGATTCTGTCCCTTCGTCGGCTAACGCTGAATACTATTCAAACATCGTTAAAGGGAAAGCACAGCGGCGTCGGCTTGTCGAGGCACACGACAAAATGAAACAAATTCTGGATTCGGATGAGCCGGTTGGAGAGTGTGTTTCTGAAATTCAGCAAATTGCCGAGGGTCTTGACGGAGCGATTGAGCCAAGTGATTCAAAGCCGATTATTAAAATGCTTGCTGATGTCGAACCATTACCGATTGACTGGCTTTGGTTCAATCGGATACCGCTGGGAATGTTGACCCTAATTCTTGGCGACCCAGGGCTGGGTAAGAGCTTTCTGACGTTGTTTATGGCGGCGAAGGTAAGCACGGGAGGGGCTTGGCTGGAGGGCGGAACACCTGAGAGCAGTGCGTCAAAAGGTTCGGTCGTCATATTGACCGCCGAAGATGATTTAGCGCACGTAGTTCGGCCCCGGCTTGACGCTCTTGGTGCGGACGTGAGCAAAATTGTCGCACTTGAGGGGGTGAAGATAAAGGACGAGGAAAATCGTGAGCACTGCGAATACTTCAACTTACAGAGAGACCTACCGGCACTACAACAGGCCGTCCGAAGCCAAAGGGATGCAAAGCTGGTCATCATAGACCCATTGAGCGCGTATTTGGGCGGCAGGATAGATTCACATAAAGACGCAGAGGTTCGCAGCGTGTTGAGGCCGCTTGTCGAATTGGCTGAAAAATGCGGCGTGGCCGTAATTGGCGTTACGCACCTTAACAAAAACGCTTCCGGCAAAGCGGTATATCGCGCAATGGGTTCACTGGCTTTTTTGGCTGCTGCGAGAACGTGTTGGCTTGTTACAACTGACCCGAACGACCCGGACAGCAAACGCCGACTGCTTACCCCCGCAAAGCATAACGTTCTCATCGAGCCGACAGGTTTGGCTTTTGAGATTGTTGACGGGAAAGTGGTTTTTGAAAGTGAACCTGTGACCTTAACCGCTGATGAAGCACTTTCGACGGTAAGCACTATCGAGCCAGAAGCACTTAACAAAGCAAAAACGTGGCTTGTCGAACAATTGCCTCAAGGTAGTGCCGTGACAGCAGCAGATATTTTCAGGCGGGCTGACGAACAAGGAATAAAAAAAGGAACATTGAGACGAGCCAAACAGGAGCTTGGCGTTGTTAGCTATGCTCTTTCAAGCGAAGGTAAATTGCAATGGTTCTGGAGGATAGACCAGCTATGAAGATGCTCAAGTCCATTATGCTGATTACCTTTGAGCACCTTTGCTCACCTTTCGTTTTTACGCTGAAAACCCAAGATGCTCAAAGATTATCAAAGATGCTCATACGTTGTTGTTGGAGAAAATATCAATGATAGGCGCAAATCCTACGAATACATTGGCCGGAAACAAGCCGGAAACGCCGTGTTTGGCACTGAGGCCCCGTGAGGCGGCAAAGGCCCTGGGTATCAGTGAGCGTCTGCTTTGGGAATGGACAGACAGGGGAGAAGTGCCGCATATTCGGCTTGGTAAAGCTATTCTCTATCCTGTAGATTCATTGCGGGATTGGCTAAAGCAGGCAGTTCGACCAACTACTACAGAAAACAAGGACGGTGAAAAAATTTCAGAATAATACTTGCACTATGGATAAGTATGTGGTATGTTTGATTTAATGAGTAAGATACTTGATGAAATTCGGAAGGCAATTAAAGCCAGCGGCAAGAGCCGTTATCGGTTGTCAAAAGATACATCCATTCCGCAAAGCCAGTTATCGCGGTTGATGACAGGTGAGAAAGCTTTGAGCATTGAAAGTTTGGAAAAACTCATAAAGGCCCTGGGCCTTGAAATCATTATCCGGCCCAAAACGACAAAGAAACGGAAGGTGAAATATGGCAAGCGTGAATAGTGACCCTAATGGCCGAAAGCGGATTCAGTTTGTGGCTGGTGACGGAAGCCGAAGGGCAATCCGGCTGGGCAAAGCCACGATGCGACAAGCCGAAGCCGTCAAGGTGAAAATCGAGCAATTGGTCTTGGCCGCTACGGGTATAACCGGCGTTGTTGACGATGAGACGGCTAACTGGCTGACTGGCCTTGACGAATCAATGTATGACAAACTGGCTGGCGTAGGATTGGTAGGGCGGCGTGATAGTGTAAAACTGCGTGCGTTTCTGGATGCGTATATCGCAGAACGAAGCGACGTGAAACCGGGCACAAGTATCACTTATAAGCGGGTTCGGCTAAACTTGACCGACTTTTTCGGCGACGATAAGCCCTTGCGGGAAATTACGCCCGGCGAAGCCGACCAGTGGCGGCTATACCTTGTCAAGAAAGGGATGGCTGATGATACAATCCGGCGGCGTTGTGGCACTGCCAAGCAATTCTTCCGCGTGGCGGTGCGGCGGAAGTTAGTGTCGGCCAATCCCTTTGAAGACCTTAAATCAACGTCACAGGGGAATCCACAGCGATACTACTTTATCACACAGGCGGAGGCACAGAAGATTCTGGATGCCTGCCCGGATGCTCAATGGCGATTGTTATTTGCCTTGAGCCGGTATGGCGGGCTGCGATGCCCTTCGGAACATCTTGGCTTGACGTGGCGAGATATTGATTGGGATAAAGGGCGGATGGTCGTCCGAAGTCCAAAGACAGCTCACCACGTTGGCCACGATTCACGGCTCGTCCCGTTGTTTCCTGAGTTGCTGCCTTATTTGCAGGAGGTGTTTGAGCAGGCGGAGCCGGGGACTGAATATGTTATCACACGCTATCGCCAAGCTAATTGCAACCTGAGAACCCAGCTTGACCGCATTATTACCAAAGCAGGACTTAAACGTTGGCCGAAGCTGTTTCAGAATCTTCGCAGCACACGCGAAACGGAATTGGCTGAGCGTTGGCCTGAGCACGTTGTCTGTGCGTGGATTGGCAATTCAAAGGCAGTGGCGAGGAAGCACTACCTTCAAGTGACAGAGGAACACTTTGAGCGGGCTGCTGGGATTTCTACCGGCAACGGAGAGGCGGCGCAAAATGCGGCGCAGCAAAATGCTGAACCGTGTTGCACGGCTTCGCACACGGGCGGAGAACCTGCGAAATTCAACACAGAACAACACCTTACGACACAATGCGAAGGGGTAATGGGCGGTACAGGATTCGAACCTGTGACCTCGTGCGTGTCGAGCACGCGCTCTAGCCACCTGAGCTAACCGCCCCAGTCATTGATATATTAGCGGAAATTGGGCGGCAGTCAATCCTTTTGGTTAACGAAAGTTTAGGCGGTCAGCTTTTTTGGCTGGTTGAAGATTCGGGTTTTAACTGGCGGGTCATAAGGTCGGCGATGGCGGACTGGACGGATTTGTTCTTGAAGAGGACATCATAGACGGCCTGGGTAATGGGCATCTCGACCTTGTATTGCTGGAGGAGACCCTCGACGACGGATTTGCAGGTGGCGATACCCTCGATAACGGATTCCGTAGCGGATTGGGCAATCAAGGGTGTTTGGCCTTGGCCGATTCGTTCGCCGAAGGAACGGTTTCTGCCCTTGGGGGAAATGCAGGTTGTTACCAAATCGCCGAGGCCTGTGAGGCCTGCGAAGGTCTGCGGGTTTGCACCCATAGCCACTCCGAGGCGGGAGATTTCGGCGAGGCCTCTGCAAAGGAGGGCGGCCTTGGCGTTGTCGCCTGCGCCGACGCCGTCGATTATGCCTGCGGCGATGGCGATGATATTTTTCATTGCGCCGGCCAATTCCACGCCGACCACGTCGGTGTTGGTATAGATGCGGAACCAGGAGATGCTGAGGGTAAGCTGGATTTGCTGGGCGAGCTGGTCGTCGGCAGAGGCGACGCAGGCAGTGGCGGGTAATCTTGCGGCGAGTTCGTCGGCTATTGTCGGGCCGGATAACGCGGCCAGGCCCCGGGAGGCGTTGCTGCCGAGGACGTCGGCGATGATTTGGGTGGGGCGAAGCAGGGTTTTATTTTCGATTCCCTTCGCGACTGAGCAAACGGGGACGCCTTTGGGCGTGTATTTTTGCAGGCGGGTCCAGACGCTTCGCATAAATTGACACGGCACGGCGGAGATAATCAGGTCGGCGTCGGCAATAATTTTTTTGTCGTCGGGTTCGAAAATAATCGTTTTGGGGAGTTTGTGGCCCGGGAGAAATTTTATGTTTTCGCGGGCACCAGCCATCTCCTGCAATTGTTTGGCATCGTAGCCCCAGAGACGAACGGGCGTATTCTTTTCCGCCAGCAGCATCGCAAGGACGGTGCCCATCGCACCGTCGCCGATTATGGATATGTTTTTGAACATAAACCACAGATTACACTGATTACACAGATTTTTCAACAGCGAATAATTTTTAGCCACCTCCCACACTTGTCTTTCATCCACTGCTTCGTTTTGCGAAGCAAAGCGTGGGGGCGTGCGACAAGTAGCTGTGGGGGCGAGAGGCAGATACTTGAAAACAGGATTTAAAAGGGTATAATAAAGGCAGCTTTGGCCGGGGAGGGGACAAGGCAACAGAGGAGAGCATAATGGGCCATATTCAGAGAGGCGGTTGTCAGGAGGCGACGGATTGATAATACCAGCGCACGTTGATGTTCCGCAGGACCGACTGCCGATTGTGAACTGGCTGATAATCGCGGGGACAATCGCGGTGTTTGTCCTGCAGACGTTAAGTATCAATGAACGCAAGGCCCAACTGCCCGCCAAGACGAAGGAGTATGAGAACAAGTCGATAGAGGACATGGCCAAAGATTTCGGGGTGAAGGATAAGCAGCTTAAAGAGATTGAAAAATCAGTAGAAAAAACCACCAGAAGTATGGACGATGCGGTTCTCTTTAAGAAGGCGGACCAGCGGGAACAATTCAAAGAGGGGCTCATCAAGGAAATAATACTCCGGCGGTATTATTTGTGGGGGGAAATAAGGCCTTATATTTTAGACGGCTTGACATTAAAAGGATTGTTCGGGCACATGTGGCTGCACGGGGGCATTTTGCACCTCCTGGGTAATATGCTTTTTTTGTGGATATTCGGCAATGCCATTTGCGCCAAAATAGGCAATCTTCGTTATATTCCGGTTTACATAGGCATGGGGCTTATTGCCGGGATTTCTCATCTGATATTTGTCGGCGGCGGCGTGCTTGGGGCAAGCGGGGCGATAAACGGCATCGTAGGGATGTTTTTGGTTCTGTTCCCGCAAAATGAAATAACCTGTTATTTGGTATTTTTTCCTTACATAAGAGGGTTCAACGTAAGCAGCGCGTGGATGATATTATTCTGGCTGGTGTTCGATATATTGGGGGCAATGCTGGGCGGCGGGGGAGGCGTGGCGTATTTCGCACACCTGGGAGGTTTTGCGGGGGGCGTTGTCCTGGCGCTTTTAATGCTGAAATACAAGATGGTGACAATGGAACGATATGAGAAATCGCTTTTGCAGATAATCGAAGAATACAGACATCCGTCGGCAATTGGGGAGTCCCCAACGGGATATTATAGTTATCTAAACGGGACGGCAAACGAACAGCCGGAACTGCCGCTGGTCCCCATACCGCCGGTTCCATTTGTGCCCAAGACCATATCATTAGACCCTCCCGAGCAGCCGCAAACGATACCGCTGGAAGCTCAAACTCCTAAAGACGAATTTATACGGTTTGCCTGTTCGTGCGGCAAGCGGCTCAAGATGCCGGCAAAATACGCGGGCAAGACGGGTAAATGCCCGAAATGCAATGGTCGCCTGAAAATACCGGACGAATGACCCTACTTCGTCCCTAAGGGACTACGCGGGGCAGGCAGACCCCGAAGCAGGCCCGCTGGCGGCGGGGTGGAGTGGGATTGCGTTAAGTAATCGCCTTATTGGAATTAAGCAAATCCCTTATTGAGTGAGCGTTATATAATGTGCGATATTTATTATTAGGATGATAAATCGTAAAAAACTGTTTTTCATTAGGATAAACAGCCGGCGTCCCTATAACGTCGGCTGTTTTTATGGGGACAAACGAAAGGAGTTGTTTATGAATACTAAATTGGCAGTATTGGTATTGTGTACGGTGATAGTAGTGGCCGGTTGTTCGACGGCTCCTGAGAAGATGGAGGGAAGAGAGGTTTTGACAGCGCAGATAAACGAGGCGGTCGCGATATTCAAGGAGAAGGACCCCGAGATACAAAAATTCTTCGACAAGTCATACGGCTATGCGGTGCTGCCGAAGATAGGCAAGGGGGCAATATGGGTTGGCGGGGCATACGGCAAGGGGGAAGTTTTTGAGAAGGGGACAAAGGTCGGCTATTGCGATATGAAGCAGGCGACGCTGGGCTTTTCGCTGGGCGGCGAATATTTCCGCGAGATTGTTTTCTTCCGGGATAAATCCGACCTCGACAAGTTCAAGGCAGAAGAATACACCTTCTCCGCCCAGGTTACAGGTGTGGCGATAACCGCGGGTGCCGCTGTGAAAGCCGATTACAAAGCTGGTATGGCCGTATTTATCACCACTGATAAGGGGCTGATGGTCGATGTCTCATTAGGCGGGCAGAAGTTCAAATACGTCGGCAATATTTTCCTCGAAGACACAACCAAAAAGAAGTAACGCAGGGATGGGGTTTTGAGTTTTAAGTGTCGAGTTTTGAGTTATGGAAATTGCCACGGACGGCGTGTAAACATAGAACATCCAACATCCAACCCAGCAACCCGCCAGAAGCGGATGCCACCGCACTTTGCACGTGGTAAGACATAATAAATTGGTAGAAAATCGTGGCGGGGGCGGATATATTAGGCCAGTGGTAAATAAGGATTAATGAAAGGCGCGAAGTATGAACGTGAAATTGGCTGCATTGAGTTTGTGTGTGGCGATAGTATTGGCCGGCGAAGCGATGTCGTCGGAGAAACCGGAATCAAAGGCGGTTTTGGGGGCACAGGTGAAATCATCGGGCTCGCCTCTTGCTTTGAAGGTAAAAGGGAATCAGATTCTCAACAGCAAAAACCAGCCGGTTTTGCTGCGAGGTGTCAACGCCGCCTGCCTTGAATGGACCTGCGACTGCAACGGGACTATCCTTGAGACAGTTAGAGTTGCCATTGACGACTGGAACGTCAATATCATTCGCCTGCCTTTGTCGCAGGACCGCTGGTTTGGAAAATCCCCGGAACAAAACGATGAAGGCAAGGCATATCGCGCGCTTGTCAAAGAGGTAGTTAACCTGTGCAGCTCGAAGGGCTGTTACATTCTTCTGGACCTGCACTGGTCCGATGTGAATGAATGGGGTCAGAATATCGGCCAGCATTCGATGCCGGACCGCAACAGCGTGATATTCTGGAAGGATTTTGCCCCCGTCTATGCCAATAATCCTGCGGTTCTTTTTGACCTTTACAACGAGCCGCACGACGTAACATGGGACGTCTGGCTCAATGGCGGGATGATTACGGACCGCCCAAACAGGCCCGGATTGTCGGCTAAAAAATACGAAGCAGTAGGAATGCAGGAAATGCTGGATACCGTGCGAGCTACCGGCGCTAAAAACGTCGTTATCGCAGGCGGCCTGGAGTGGGCATACGATTTCAACGGCATCCTCGCGGGCAGACAGCTTAAGGACCCCACCGGGAACGGCGTTATTTACGCCAATCATGCATACGACAACAAGAGCCAGAGTGTATTTACCTGGATTGCCAGTATGGAAGAGGCCACCGCCAAATTCCCAGTTATCATCTCCGAATTCGGCGGCTCCGGCGGCCCGAATAGAAGGACAGGATGGTGGGGACAGAGTCCTTCGACCGCAATGGGCGACGACTGGCTGTTACATGTGCTTCAGACAATTCAAGACCATAACTGGTCATTCACGGCGTGGGACTTACATACGACGGCGGGACCGACATTGATAGCGGACTGGAATTATATGCCGACGCCGGAATTTGGTGTTTATGTGAAGGAACTGCTCTTAACCGGCAAATTGCCCAGATATACGCCGCCGGACATAACTAAACTTGCCCAGGCATCGGCCTCAACATTGCCGGAATCGGCTCGTATGGGCGGAAAGGAATTATACGGCGACTGGCAGATTAAGGCAGACCCCTGTGACAGGATGGGCGGCTCAATAATGTTTTTTGCCGGAGACAGCGGAGGCAGGTTAATCGGGCAGTGGATAAATTCGAGAGGTTTCAGTGAGCTGGAAGACGTAAGGTTTAAGGACAACAATGTCACCTTCACGCAAACAGTCCGATTCCCCAAAGAGACCTTCAAGGGATACTTTGCAGGCACAATTGAAGGCAACAAACTTTCAGGGACCCTGACCCACGGCGGAAACCAATCCAAAATGGAGGGCAAACGCAGCCCAATGATACCATTAGCGGCCGGCATCTGGAATATGAAGTTCAAGACGAAGAATGGCGAAAGTGCCGCGATACTCGCCGTTAAGGCCGACAAGGATGGTTCGTTATCGGCTGAATGGCAAAAAAAAGAGGGTGACTATAAGATTACGGACGCGAAATGCGAAGGAAACAAGCTGACCTTCAAGAGTATCATCAAGGTTCAGGACGCTGAGAGTGTATGCAACTTTGAAGGAACTATCGAGCCGAAGACGGATACGCTTGGAGGCGTGTTTAAGGCGGAAGGTAATGAAATGCCAGCCGAAGCGAAACTAATCGGCTCGGAACTTATCGGCACCTGGATTCTCGACGTCGCCGCGCCGTGGGGCAATTCCAGACAGCGACTGAAAATCAACCGGGATATGAGCGGTATGTACGGCGTAACGCCTATTGAGAAGGTAACTCTCGAAGGTGATAAAGTGAGCTTCAAGGTTACTCCAGAATTCGGCAGGATGAGATTTGAGATGAACTTCGAAGGAAAACTGGACGGCTCAAAACTCACCGGTGAGTTGAAAAATCCGAGAGGTTCGCAGACAGTTACGGGCAAAAAAGCGGGCTCCGTTTTTTAGGATACGCAGTTCGTGATAAATGGACTATTCTGTTGAGCGGATCGGGCTAATTCTCGGCGGGATACTTGTCTGGAATTATCAATAATCAACCCCCTTTCCTGGGGTTTACCAATTCCAGCTTCACCGGCTTGAGGCGTTTGAGATTCACAAGCTGGTTTTGGCCTAAGCGGGCCTTGATAATGACATTGGAAGTGGTGTATTTTTCATCGAGTATGGTGCTGTATGCGCGGAGGAAACTCTGGATTTTTCCGTCCGCCTGGCTGATAGTGATTTTGACGGTGATGATGCCGCCGTGGTATTTTTCCAACACGGCTTCGTGCAGGCGGTTGAGTCCGTAGCCGGTCTTCGCGGAGATGCCGACGGCGTCGGGGAAAAGCGTCTGAAGCGTTTCGAGCGTATTGAGGCCGCTGACGACGTCGATTTTGTTGAGGACAAGGAGGATTTGTTTTTCGCTGCATCCGATATCGGCGAGGACTTTGTTGACCGATTCGATTTGTTTTTGGGCGTCGGGGTTTGAGACATCGACAACGTGCAGGAGCAGGTCTGCGGTGGTTGCCTCTTCGAGGGTTGCCTTGAATGATTCAACTAATTGGTGGGGGAGGTTCCTGATGAAGCCGACGGTATCACTGAGCAGGACTTCGGCTCCACCTTCAAGCTGCCATTTTCTTGTGCGGGTATCGAGAGTCGCGAAAAGGCGGTCTTCGACGTAAGCGTCGGCGTCGGTGAGGGCGTTGAGGAGTGTGCTTTTGCCGACGTTCGTATAGCCGACGAGACATATTTTGAACGTGTCCTTTCTGCTGTCGATTTCGCGGACTCGGCGTTCGTCGAGTTCTTCAAGCTCGCGTTTGAGGTCCGACAGGCGTTTGCTGACAAGTCGTCTGTCGGTTTCGAGTTGCTGTTCGCCCGGCCCGCGTGTTCCGATGCCGCCGACGGCTCCTGCGGTGGTTGCGCCGCCCGCGCCGGCGACACTGTCCAGGTGTGACCACATACGGGCGAGACGGGGGTAGGTGTATTCGAGCTGGGCAAGTTCAACCTGAAGTTTGGCCTGGGCGGTCTTTGCGCCTGTGGCGAATATGTCGAGAATTAATTCGCTGCGGTCGATGACTTTGGCGGGGATTATCTCCTCAAGCTCCCTGATTTGGCGCGGGAGCAGGTCGTTGTCGAATATGACGATATCGGCGCTGAACCGTTTGACCCGTTCGGCGAGTTGTTCAACTTTGCCTTTGCCGATATAAAGGGCGGGATGGATTTTATGGATTTTCTGCTGGAAACGGTCAACGACAATGGCGCCCGCGCTTTCGGCCAGGGCGGTAAGCTCTTTGAGGTCATCGTTGTCTTTCTGACGTTGCAGTATTGCCCCGACTAATATGGCCCGCTCTTTTCTAACCCCTATGGTCTCACGCATTTTGTCCATTTATCGGCTACCTCCAAAATAACCCGCCCAGATTACCATATTCCCGGATACTGTTCAATCAACTGTCGGGTTCACAGTCGGTTAGGGGCATCTGTTTTTTTCAGATTTTTGACTTGCAAACGTCCGGCCGGCGGTTAGAATATACTGTTTAGGCAATTTGGTGATAAACAGGTTTATTTGTTTAACCTTAATCAGGTTGGCGTAAGGGGTGTTTTTTTTATGTTGAAGGTCAAATCGCGAACGGGCGAATCAGTTCAGCAGATGATGAGGCGGTTCAAGAAGCTGTGTGAAAAAGAGGGTTTGATAAGAGATATGAAGCGTAATGCGTATTATGAGAAGCCCTCTGAGCGCAACCGCCGACGGATTCGCAAGGCACAGCGGATACTGTTGCCCTTTACGCCCCGCCCCAGACCGACCACTTAGTGCATAGGTTTAGCCACAGAGCACACAGAGGACACAGAGAAGAGAATTAGAAGCTCTGTATCAGTTCTTTACGACAGGCCAGAATACCCAGTCGCCCGTATCGGCGAACTTTATGGGTTTGCCTTTTTTATCACGAGCCACCTGTCCGCCATCATCCTTGAGGTTATCACCCCAACCGTAAAGGAGGAAATTGTTATCAGTTTTGCGATAGGCAATCGGCTTATCGCTGAAGGGGTCAATCGGAATCTGTTTAATATACCCCTGTTCCACTAATTTATCGAGTGATTCAGGGAAGGCGCCTGTATCCTGCTTGTATCTGACGAGGGCGATGATAAGCGGGGTGCTTTCGACGTCGATTTTGTTTCGCCACGCGATCATATTAACGCGGGCCAACGCGGGCATCAGGATTTTAAGGAAGATGTTATTGTTCACGATTCGGCTGATTTCTGAATCAGGGTCGATTCCTTCGGCCTTTACCCGGGCGGGCGTTTTGGAGAAAATTTCATCGAAGCGTTTATAGAAGGCATCGGTACTGGCAATCGTTTCGGCCTTAGTGGGTGAGAATAAGACGTCCGGGGAATATTTTAAGACCAGAATCATGTCAACCATCGGGTCATGTTTGGGGTTCTCGTTGCTTGACTCGTAAAATCCTATCATACGTTTTGGATAAAGATGAGAGGGGCCGAATCGGCTTTCGGTAAAGCTCCGCTGTATTTCATCGTACATAAGGAGTTTTTCAAGATTAAAATCCGGCTTGAAATTGTCGCTGTCGATGAGGGGTTGGAGACGCTGCTGAAAACCGGCGAGGGTGCTTGATTCAATTTTACAGGAATCCAGCATTTGTCGAGATGTTCGCAGGGCAAGGCCCTTGATGGCCATACCAACGAGCTGCTCAACGAGCAATGTTTTTTCGCCTTTATAGTGCCTGCCAAGGCGGTAACAGGTTTCGATATCCTGGAAAGCCGAATTAAAGTCGTTGGATTGCGCGTTTAACCATGCCCGCCAGCAAAGGGCACGGGCAATATTACGGGAAGGTGCGAGGTCCGGCAGGAGAACCGACAGCATGCTTTGTTCGGGGTCATTCGACTGATACTGCTGCCAACAGTAAGGTAATTTTGAACCTTTTGTAACAAGGGCAAGGGGCGCGTCATTTTTGGCAAGCCACTGCCTGATAAGTTTTATTTGCTCGTCGTTAGCGTCATAAAAATTCATTCGTAAGAGTTCTTTGGCATCGTTTGTGTCCACGATGGTCTTGATGGCCTTGTTATAAAGAGGGAAGGCGTTCGTGGAATCGTCGGCGGAGGGGCGGATGATTTTGTTGAGTTCCGCGATGTAATTGGTTGTGATGACGGGTTTGCCGGTGAAGAACCAGGCGATGTAAAGAATGAGGAGTATTATCATCGCGGCGAGTGCCCGGAATGTTCTTGCGACGACGGTTCGCCAGAGGGGCCGGCAGCGTTTTTTTGCGCGGCGCATAAGGATGGCGAGGAGTTTCGGGTCGCCGAATTCGGATATCAACCGCTGTGCTTTTTGCTCTTTTTCCTCATTAGTGGCGCAATCTTTCAGATAAACTTCGAAATGGTCAATCAGCTCTTCGCGGACTTCATTGCGTGCTTTTTTGCGGTATCGCATATTTTTGATGACGAGGTTGATGTATTCGACAGCGCTGGTGGGCAGGTTTTCGAATGTTTTATCATCTTTAGCCATAACGTCGCTCCTAATTTATTGATGCTCGGTTAACGGCTCATTCGTTTACGCGGTTTTAATCGCGCCGCCGAAGACGAAATCGAGGCCTGTTCGCAACTTTCGCAACTGCTCGGTCTGGCCTGCCAGATATTCTTTGCCTTTGCTGGTGATTGAGTAGTAGCGTCTTTTGCGGCCTGATTTGGTGGTTTCGACGCGGGCCTTGACTAAGCGTTTGGCTTCAAGGTTGTAGAGCAGAGGGTAGAGGGTGCCTTTGCCCAGCGTGAGGATTTCGTCGCTGCGCTGTTCGATGGTCTGGGTTAGTTCATAGCCATACATTTCGCCGCGTGAGAGAATCTGAAGCACAACGACGGGGGCGATACCTTTGAGTAACTGACTTTCAAATTTCATACCAATCTCCTTTTTTCGCCTGTGGCGGATAAAATTTCGTATTTCGTTACAATGTATTGTTATACTTATTATGTATTACATACTATGCGATGTCAAGCAAAATCTTAAAAAATTTTTATGATGGTTTTGGGGCGGTTCGGCGGGTGGCGGAAAAGCCAGAGACGATGGTGACCGTGAGCATAATGAGGAAGGTAATGGTGGTAAACCAATGCCCCCAGTCGGCGGTTTGGATGTGGGCTGATTTGATAATGACGGTTCCGACGGCGAAGGACTGGAGGAACATTTTTATTTTGCCTGAAGCGACGGCACGGAAGTCGATGCCTTTGGCCTCTGCGGCGTGACGGAGAATGGTTACGTATCCTTCTCTGCCAATCAGGATAGCGGCGATGCCCCAGCGTATAACGTTCATATAAGTTTCGGAAATGGCGAAGAGGGAGGGTTCGCCGATGATGGCGAAACAGATGAATGCACCGCAGACGAGGATTTTGTCGGCGAGCGGGTCGAGCATACGGCCTAATTTGCTGGCGACGTTGAGTTTTCGGGCGATAGGGCCGTCGATGATGTCTGTGAGGCCGGCGATTACAAAAATGGTGAAGGCCGTATCGAGGAGGAGTGTTCTGTTGAGGGCGCAGGGGGAGTAAAGAAGCATGCCGAGAAAGAGTATGGTCAGGACGAGCCGGCCAAAGGTCAATATGTTAGGAACCTGTTTTAGCATAGGCAAAGTTTACATATTGGTTTGTGTAATTCAAGATTAAATTTGACGGCAGAGGAGGTCGTAGTTCTTCGAGCCGGTGACTTTGACGTTAATGAAGGAGCCGGGGGAGGCGTGACAATCGCGGATTATGCAAAGGGGGTCGATATCGGGCGCCTGGCCGAAGAAGCGGGCTTTGGCGGTGTGATTTTTGTCGATGCTGTCAACGAGGCAGGTCAGTACGCTGCCTATTCGAGATTTATTTTTATCGAAGGCGATTTGTTGCTGAGCGAGCATAAGTTTTTCGAGGCGATATTTTTTGACGCGGTTGGGGACCTGGTGCGGTAAGCTGGCGGCTGGGGTCCCTTGTTCGGGATAGAAGGTGAAGCAGCCGAGGTTATCGAAGCGAGTCCAGTCGATGAATTCGAGGAGTTCGTTGAAGCGGGCGTCAGTTTCGCCGGGGAAGCCGACGATGAAGGTTGTGCGGAGGACGCAGGCGGGGATTTTGGTTCGCAGGGTTTCGATGAGCCGGCAGATTTTGTCTTTGGAGTGAGGTCTGCGCATTGCTTTGAGGATTTGCGGGTTTATGTGCTGAAGGGGGATGTCAAAGTAGGGGAGGATTTTATCGGAGTAGGCGACAGTTTCGATTAGGCGTTCGGTGATGCCGGTGGGATAGAGATAGAGGAGTCGAATCCAGCGGAGTCGCGGGATTTTGGCGAGTTCGGTGAGCAGTTTTGGCAAGGCGTTGGGGATATTAAGGTCGTGGCCATAGGCGGTTATGTCCTGGGCGATGATATTGAGTTCGACTGCGCCTGAGGCAACGAGCTGGCGTGCTTCGGCGAGGATGAGTTGTTTTGGTTTGCTGCGTGCTTTGCCCCTGATGGCGGGGATGGTGCAGAAGGAGCATTTTTTGTTGCATCCCTCGCTGATGCGGAGGTATGCCCAGTGTGGCGGGGTGATTCGAAGGCGTGTTCGGTCGTCATAGGGGATATGAGGATTTGGGCTTACGGCGGTTATGGTTTTATTGGCGGTCAGGGTTGATTTGATTATGTCGGGGATATTGTCGCGTTGTTGGAGGCCGAGGATGGCGTCGATTCCGGAGGTTTCATTGAGGAGGTTTTTGCCCATTCGCTGCGCCAGGCAGCCGGCGACGACGACTTTCTGCACTTTGCCTTTTTGTTTTTGGCGGATGGCGAGGTTTATTGCGTCGAGGGCTTCGGCTTTAGCGGGGGCGATGAAGCCACAGGTATTGATGACGACGACATCTGCGTTGTCGGTATCCTGTGTGATGACGAAGCCGGCCTGGGCGATGAGGGCGAGCATCCGTTCGCTGTCCACCATATTTTTGGGACAGCCGAGGGCGATGAAGCCGACGGTAGTCCGTTTTGTATTCTTTTTAATATCCATTGGCCGATATCATAAAATGTTTGACGGGTATCACAAGGTTGTTATACTAAATAACAGTTCAAAATGCTTTAGAAACGTGTGGATTCCATAATTTTATGGAGGGCAGTTTAATGAACGAGTTTGAAGTTGGCAAGCCGGGCGAGGAAAAGCCGATTCCTTTTGATGATGGGCTTTCGGTGTCTCATTCGCCGTTGGATTTGGGCGCAGGCACATCCGGCAGCGCAAGCGAGTCATCCGAAGAGACGCCTATGCCCGTTATCAAGGACACGGGTAAAAAGGTGAGCTGGCCAGACCGTATTACGGGCGTCAAGAATTTCTACACGAAGCTACATGCTGGGGCGATTGATTTTCTGGATGAGCAGATATGCAAATGGCTGATGGATAACCCGGGCGTTAATATAAAGCGGACGAATACTGTTACGGGCGATGTTGTCGGCAAGAAGACGGAGCCGAGCATTATCATTACGATTTGGTATTAACCGATAACGTTGAGATATAACGCAGTTGTTCACTAGGGGTGATTCGCTGATGGCGCGAATCTGAGAGCAAACCCTTTGAACCTGAACAGGACAGCCGTAAAAGGCAAGGCCTGCGTAGGGAAGTGATTAAAGACAGTCGAAGATGTTAGTATGAGATTGAAATCGCTTCCTTATGGAAGCGATTTTTTTGTTTTAGGTGAGAAATTAAAATGGCGACGCAACTGGAAATAGCACAGTCCGGGCGGATAAGTCCGGAGGTTGAATACGTGGCGAAGGCTGAAGGGATCGAGGCGGGGATAGTACGAGATGAGATAGCGGCGGGGCGGTTAGTAGTACCCGCAAACGTGATTCATCTGAAGCGGAATTTGAAGCCGGCAGGTATAGGGCGGGTGTTGAGGACTAAGGTCAACGCGAATATCGGGGTGAGCAGCGTTCGCAGCACGGTTGGGGAAGAAATTGAGAAGATGCGGGTCGCGATAGCAGCGGGGGCGGACGCGATAATGGATTTGAGCACGGGGGGCGATTTGGACGCGATAAGGGAGGAATTGCTGGCCCAATGTTCGGTGCCTTTTGGGACGGTGCCGATTTACCAGATGGTTTCGGACAGGACGGTTGAAGAAGTTGATGAGAAGATAATTCTTGATGTGATAGAGAGGCAGGCGAAGCAGGGGGTCGATTTTTTTACGATACACGCTGGGGTGCTGAGGGAGTATTTGCCTTTGACGGGCAGGCGAGTGATGGGGATAGTTAGCAGGGGCGGGGCGTTATTAGCGGAGTGGATGCTGTATCACGGCAGGCAAAATCCGCTTTATGAGATGTTCGATGAATTGTGCGCATTAATGCGTGAATATGACGTTTGTTTTTCTTTGGGGGATGGTTTGCGGCCCGGAAGTTTGGCGGACGCGACGGATGAGGCACAAATTGCGGAGCTGAGGACGCTGGGAGAGTTGACGCAGCGAGCGATTGAGGCGGGATGCCAGGTTATGGTTGAGGGGCCGGGGCATGTGCCGTTTAACCAGATAGAGCGCAATATGAAAATTCAGCAGGAGATTTGCCATAATGCGCCGTTTTATGTTCTTGGGCCTTTGGTTACGGATATTGCGCCGGGGTATGACCATATCACATCAGCGATAGGGGGGACGGCGGCGGCGTATTACGGGGCGTCGTTTTTGTGTTATGTGACGCCGAGGGAACATTTGGGACTGCCGAACGCTGAGGACGTGCGGATGGGAGTGATTGCGGCGCGAATTGCGGCGCACGCGGGCGACGTGGCTCGCGGACTTGCCGGCGCGGCAGACAGGGACAGGGGATTGAGTATCGCCAGAGCGAACCTTGACTGGGACAGCCATCTTGCGCAATCGCTGGATCCGGAGACGGCCGTTAGGATGCACGAGGAGGCGTGCAAGGGGATAGAGGAAAACGGCAAAATGAACGCGGATTACTGCTCGATGTGCGGCAAACAATGGTGCAGCGCGAGGATAAATAAAGAGATTCGTGAAAAATTGAAGTCAAATCTGGTTTTCTGAATCAGGTTTTCATCGAGTCAATCTCATAAACGGCGATGGGAGCGAAGATGAAGACGGGGAGCCACGCCCAGAGTTCGGGGACGACTCTGCCGAAGACATCCTCAGTGGCGAGTATTCTGCAGACAAAGCCGACGATAAGAGAGGCGGCGGTGATTGCGAAGCTGATTGCGATAGCGGATTTCATAGATTTGGGGTCGCGGCAAACAAGGACTGGGAGGCAGACAAGGAGCATAACGAGGTTCATAATGGGGTCGGTAATTCTGAAATGTTTCTGGCTGTAAAGGTTGGCGAGGTCTTTGAGCTGGGTTCCCTGCGAGGCCAGTCGAGACAATTGCAGAGAGCTGAGAAGAGATTTGTGCTCGGCTTTTCGCCTGACGGGGATGTCGTTTGGTGTTAAGTCGGTGTGGTAGGCAGCAAGTGGCGTTCGTGAGGCAGAGGCATTTTGTCTGCCGGGTTGCGGCGAGCCAAGTTTTGGGATGGGGGTGAA
The DNA here is from genome assembly GCA_050013675.1 of Sedimentisphaerales bacterium. Lineage (GTDB taxonomy): Bacteria > Planctomycetota > Phycisphaerae > Sedimentisphaerales > Anaerobacaceae > Fen-1362. Next base: position 356,477 of record JBEKEU010000002.1, on the reverse strand, counting down.
AAAGCCGTTGGTAAGGAGCCAGGTCTGGCTTTTGAAATCGTAGATTGCCTTGCTGGCTTCGATAAAACCTGTTGGTTCCCAAAGGAGGGTGTCTGGTTTTTTGGAACGAGTTACGACAATAAGGTCGTCAAAAGTCGAGGAAGCCACGTCGAATTTTTTGGCGGAGAGAAGTGAGCCGCTGGCATCAGTTACGAACCAGACGTTGTAGGATTCTTTGCCGGGGACAACGTCTTTATTGCGGACGAGTTTGGCGCTGAGGGGTGGGATAACCAATTCCTGGTCGATTATCAGGAAACCGGAGAACACGATGGCGAGGACGACGATGGGAGTAATGACTCTTTTTAAGCTGACGCCCGAAGCCATCATTGCTGTCAGCTCGTTGTATCGGACCATTTTACCAAGGGAAAAAGCGGCGGCGACAACGGTAATCATTCCAGCGAAGTCGCGGAAATATAAAGTGCTTTGGAGCGAGTAATAAGTGATGATGTTGGCTATTATAGACAGGGTATTTAGGTTGGCATGCTCTGTGAAATCGTCGAGATTGACGAAGAGGTCTATGGTTATTCTCATGCCGATGAGGACGGAAAAGGCAATGGCGTAGCCGATGAGGAAATTTTTCGCAACGTATTTGTCTAATATTTTCATTTTGTTTTTTGCCGGTTTATTATTAAATACTTAATGACGAAGTAGTCGCCGATATAATTCAAGTCCCAGCATTGAGAGAATAATCAGTCCCGCCCACATAAGAGGTATTCCGGCCCATGAAGCGGCAGCGGGGTTTTCGGCTATATTTTTTCCCATCATAATACAGACAATGAGTGCCAGTGCAGGTGCTGCACTGGCGGCAAAGGCGGTAAGTAAGTGTCCCCCTTTGAGAATGATTCCCAGGCCGATACCTATCATAATCAGCGTTATGCAGCCGACGCCGAAGACCAGCCGGGAGTTTATTTCGGCGCCTATATTGGCGAGGGTTTTGGCTATTTTTCTATACAACTGGTTTTGCAGGGCGACCAGTCGCTCGCTTGGTCCGGCGTGCAGGGCAGCGGATATGGCCTGGGGGTTTATCTCATTAAGGATGTAGGGCGTTTTGAAGTTACTCGTAACGGCCGATGGCATAATAAGTCCTCGGATGATTTGTCTTGCGAGGACATTTTCCTTTCCCTGCGGGCTTTGCGGGTCGGCCGAAATCCATTTGGCGTTTTGGATATCGAGAGTAAGCGTTGGGGCCATTTCATCGCCTTCGATATTCAGGAATGCCTTTTGGCAACGCAGAGTTCGGGTGGCTGAGTCGCCGCTGACGGGGCGTTCGGTAATTATCACGTCATCTGCAAGCAGCAGTCGTTTTTCGTCCAGGACGGTACAGGATTTGGCGGAAAATTCAACGACCTGTCGGTCGTTGAACAGTTTGAAGAGAGGGTTTGTGCTGGAAGAGCCGGCATCATTTATCTGCTGTGCCAGGAGTTCTGCGGTGAACTGCGCGTATACACGGCGAGCGATTCTGGCGACGGGATCGAAGAGCATGGGGTTTCGGCGGATTTGTTTCATTTCGTCGATTTTTTTGAACTGGATATTGTCGCCGAGCAGTGCGCCGAATTCAGTGGTGAGCGAGAGCCATTCGGCTGAGAATCCGGCGTCTTCACCGGGGCCCATCTGGCAGGTATTGTGGGCGTTAATGCGGACCTCGTTAAGGGTTTGATGAGGGTCGAAGATAACTTTCGCGGTTTCGGCGGTAATGATTCTTTTGATCGAGCCGTTGCCGGTGACTTCGACGGCGACAACGTCGGAGAGCACATTATTTTGCATGTCGGCATTATCGGCGTAAATCCTGTATTGATCATCCGGTGGGAGCGCGTAGTACCCCTTACGCTGGATATTTCTAAAAAGTATCTGCCTGGCGTCATTTTTGAGAGAATTTTCGGCCCGGTGCATAAAGACGGGCATAACATAAAAGCCGAGCAGAAGGTTGGCGGTGGCGACAATGACGGCAAGAATCAATCCCGGGTAAACCAGCGTCAGCAGGGATATGCCGCTTGCCCTGCAGGCGTCGAGTTCGTTGTCGTTTGTGAGCCGGCCGTAAACAAGGGTAGTGGCGAAAAGCGCGGCCATGGGCAGGACAAAAGTGAGGGTGATTGGAAGGAAATAAATCATAAGGCGAACGACCTGTCCCGGGCCGACGCCGAATTCCTGGACTGGGCGCAGAATGCTGCCCAAGCTCATCATCAGCGTCAGAGCCACGGTGGCGAGGACAAAAACTTTAGTGACCTCGCGAAAGATATATCTGTGAAGCGTGAAAACCATTTGTGGCCGCTAATCTTAAACTTACGACCGTCGATTGTCAATGACACGGTTTTAGAGGCCGGATTGTCAGCGACTGATAAATCTTGCAACATGAGCCAAACATCGAGCGTGTTTTACCAAAAGTGCAGAACAAATCGCTCTGTTAATTGTATTTTGTGGGCACCACTTGCTCCATTCCTTTGAAGTCGTGGCAGAGGAAGACAGAATATGTTTTTTCAATTCCGCCTATGGTGCTTCGCGTTTTCACCAGATGTTTCTGATAATCCCGAAAACTGTCCATAAGTTGTTCGGGCATATTCTTTTCGCCCGAGATCACCAGTATAGCATCGTAATGCAGCAGGTTGTGAAAAGTCGGCCAGACATCATACTCGTTAATCCGTCGATCCAGATTCACACAATATGTCGCAGGTTGGCCGTCCAAGTAAAAGGCCAAGAGGGAAGCAGTCATATAGTCGTTAGAAAAAATGAAATGCTGTGGTTTGAGTTCCAAGGCCAGACGTGCCACTTCGTGCCCGAGTTGAACAGAGCCGCGGCGGACTTTTTTGAAAGGGTCCAGGTTGTTGGGAAATGGAATCAGGCAGGCCACGTGCAAAAAAATCGTACAACAGACAGCCACTGCGATTGCCGCGATAGTCAACCTTCGCTGCCGGATGTTCAGCGTGGAGAAAGGAGCCAGAAAGTATGCGCTGAAGCTGATTAGTCCGGTGAGGTAACAGCACAAAGCCCAGTTGGCTTGAACCTTGCCCTGGAGGCTTTTAATCAGAAACAGGAATAATAATGGAATCGAGAACCAAAAGCTCAGGGGGTCCTGTCGGCGAAGCTTGAACATTGCCCAGACCATCATCACCAGAAGCAGCGGGGTGACGATACCCAGTTGCGAGCCGACGAAATAGAGGAAGTTCGGCCCCGAGGACATTTGGGTTTGGCCTATATTGTGGAAGAGGTTCACCCAGCCGTGATGCAAATTCCATAGAACAAGCGGCGAGGTTACTGCCAGGGACAGGATCAAGGCCAAATACGGCCAAGGGGTCAATAACTGCCGCCTTGCGGGCGAAAACATCAGCAGAAGCAAAGCGGGCAGGAAGAAGGCGGCCATCGTGTATTTGCAGAGGATACCCATTCCCACGGCCAGCCCCAGTAATCCCCAGTGCAGGGGGGAAGCGGTTTTCCACGCCCAGTGCATCAGCAGCAGCGACAACAGCCACATAAAGATAAACGGCGGATCAATGGTCATAGCGAGGCCGTAGAAGGCGAAGACAGGTGTGACCTGAAAAAGGATTGCCGAAAGGACGCCCACCTTTGGATTGTACAGCCGACTGCCGAGGAGATAAAGGATTATGCTGCTGCCGAATGAAAGAATGACTGCTGCTGCGCGGACGCCAAGTTCCGTATCGCCCAGAGCTATCCGCGTGCACCATATACAGAATGCGACGCCCGGCCCTTTGGTCACATAGCACCAGTCCATATATCTGGAGCATTGCCAATAAAGGGCCTCGTCGCCGCTGAGTTCGTTGGGCACGCCTACGATGTACCATATACGAAATAAGGACAGGCACACTAAGAAGGACAGAAGGTACAGGACTATACGTTGGGCTCCCAGGAGTTTAGAGGCAATCAGTCCCATCGCTACGAAGACAATGCCGAATAACCAGCATGGCACAACCTGCCGGGGAGTGCTAATCGCACACATTACGGCAAAAATCAGCCACGGTCCGACAAAAAAGAGCAGGGCTTTGGTTGTTCCGATTTTATTCATCGATTCGACGGTTATGTTGTCTGATTCGTGATTTTCCATTTTTGAAAGTATTTTTTGGACAACATGTTTGTCTGCGTAAGGCGAAGCCATTTAAGGTTTGCAATTGTCAACAAAGGGCGATGATTTGCAACAGAATTCGCCGATGAAGGCGGTTTGTGCTTGAAAAGGCGGGAGTTATGGCGTAAAACAGGGAAAGGATTTATCGTTGATTGGCGGGTGATTTATGAGATATTACGGGACAATTGTATTGGCTGTTGTTTTTACCGGTTTATTTGCCGGATTTGCGCGGGCGGACGTCGTTGTATTAAAGGGTGGGCAGAAGCTCGTGGGGGATATTGTAGCGGAGAGGCACGAGCATATTTATGTGGACGTCGGGGTTACGGTTATAGCGGTGCCGAAGGGAGAGGTGCTGGAATATCACTATGACAAAGCCATGGATGTGAATGCTTTGTCGATGCAACCGGCAGCGGAGGCGAATGAGATAAAAGCGGAGTCAGCAACAGGTCGGCTGTATCACACGGGCAAATTCCAGAAGAGAACAATTGAGCAGTGTGTGGCGGAGGTGGGCGAGGCGGTTGTCAAAGTTAGCAGCCCGGCGGGGATGGGGTCGGGTTTTTTCATAAATGAGCAGGGGTATCTTATAACGAATTATCACGTCGTCGAGAAGGAAACAAAGATTGAGGTAACGGTATTTAAGAAGGCAAAAGACGGCTTCAACAAGAAGGTCTTCAAGGGCATCCGGATTGAGGCGATAAATCCATTTATTGACCTTGCGCTTCTGAAGGTTGAGGATTTGGGTGGTATGCAGGTGAAGTTTGCTTACCTTGGCGACGTCGACGAAATCGAGCCGGGCGAAGGGGTTTTCGCAATCGGTAATCCTCTGGGTCTTGAGCGGACAGTTACCAACGGGGTGATAAGCACAACGAACAGGGCGTTCGAGGGGCTGATTTATTTGCAGACCGACGCGGCCATAAATCCCGGTAATTCGGGCGGGCCGTTGTTCAATCTGGCGGGCGAGGTCATCGGCGTTACGAATATGGGTTACATATTTTTCGGGGGGCTGGGGTTTGCGATACCTGTCGATTACGTGAAGCACTTTATAGATAACCGCGACGCGTTCGCATATGACAAGGACAATCCAAACACGGGCTTTAGATATATCCAGCCGGACGGCAGACGCAATAAGGGCAAGCCGAAGATTGGTAATTGATGGAAGGTGCGCGTGAAAATTAGAGCAGCATTTGTGATTTGTGTTGTTTTTGCGGCGGTGATGGTTGTCGGCGCGGAGGGGGCGACTTTGCCGAAGACGGCGGAGCTTGTCGGAGTGGATACGGTGCTGCTTGTGGATATAAGCGATTTTAATCAGTTCAGGAACAAACTCGAAAAGACCAATATTTATAAGTTATATAATGACCCGTCGATGTCGGCGTTTGCGAAAAACTTTACCGGGAAGGTTCGTGAAAAGGTAGAGGGGGACAAGGACTCATTTGTAAAGGGCATACTTGACGCGAATGTTATGCTCGAAGGCCGATTGGCGTTTGTGATGACGGCAGGGCAGCAGGAAATGTCGATGGCGCTTATAAGTCAGTGGGGTCGCAATGTCGGCAGGATTAAAGACGTTATTGAGAAAATGGCGGCCAAGGCCGTTGAGAAAGGCGCACACAGGGGGATTGAGAGCTATCGTGACGTGAATATCATAACGCTGACGACCGAGACGGCGGCGGAGAAATCGGCGGTTAAATACAGCGATGATAATACAGCGACAAAGACAGGGCCAGTATCCGCAAAAGACGTTTATTGTTTTGTCGATGACTGCCTGATAATGGCAAGCGACGCGGAGGCGGTAAAGTTCGTAGTTTCGCAGATTAGGGGGGCGGGGGCTTCATCGCTGGCGGGCGATACGGATTATATCGCGACGATGGGTGCGGTCGGGCCTTATCGTGACGTTGATATATATGTGAATTTCAAACGAGTGATAAAACGGCTGGCTGATGGGGACACGACGGGCGAATCGCAGAAGGAGATTGCTAATCTCGGGCTGGACGGAGTGGGGGGGCTTGGTTTTTCTCTTGGTGTTGCGCCGGACGCAGACAGTTCGGTTCGCGGCAAGATGTTTTTGAGAACAACGGGGACGAGGAAGGGCGTTTTGAAGATATTAGAGATGCGTTCTGAGCCGGTGCGGGTTCCGCGATTTGTGCCGGCGTCGGCATGCTCGGTGAGTTTTCTGAACGTGGATATAAAGCGGGCGTATGACGAGTTGTGCAGCATAATTTACGGATTTGAGCCGGCGGCGGCGCTGATGCTGCAGCAGCCGATTCCGGGGACGGGGTCGGAGAATGAGCCGGGGATATCCATTAGGCCTGACATAATAGAATATCTTGGTTCTGAGATTATTATTGCCCAGAGCGTAAACAAGCCGTTTTCGAAAGGTAAAGAGCCGACGGAGATTTATATAGCCGTAGGTGTGAATAATCGGGCGGCCCTGGAAAAGTCGCTGTCGCTTATTCACAAACGGCTGATGGCGCCGAACAATCCTGAGCCGACGCGTGAATTACTTGGATACACGCTTTATCTTATGGGGCCTGCGGGGATTCCTGTTCTGGGCGGGTCGGTGCCGATGGTGGAGGCGGGTCCGCGTGCAGCGCCGAAGGGAGAGCGATTGGCCTTTACGATTACGGATACGCATCTGATTTTTGGCCAGGAGCTGGCGGTTGAGCGAGCGATACGGACTTTAGGCGGGGCGGAGAGTGAGCCGGTGAGTTCGGCGAAATGGTTTAACATCGCCAAAGCAGCGGTGCCTTCAGTTGTCGGGTCAGCTGGCTTTGAGGATAATTCGGCGTCCGGGGAACTGTTGTGGTGGATGCTGAAGGAGAGCGGCAAATCACGGCGGGCGGATATTGGAATGGGGCCTGCGGCGGTTGTTCTGGCGGGGCCTGACGCGTGGGATTTCGCGGATTTCAGTTTGCTGCCTGAGTTTGGCGTGGTGAAAAAATATTTTGGCCTGTCGGCGGGCTATGGAATCAGCAGGCCCGACGGGTTTTTCTTCGAGTTCAAGTACCTTAATCCCCAAAGCAAGGATTGATAATCGGTAATTGATTGTCGATGATTCGCTGCGATTACACTTGACCAACAAGCGGTCTTCCCGCTAAAATAGGCCATCCACTGAGTATTGAATGAAATTACAGATTAGGAGAACGTTGTGAAGGCAAGTGAAATGCGGCCCGGTATGGCCATTAAGATGCAAGGTGAGTTGTATATCTGCACCAAGTTTGCTCATGTAACGCCAGGCAACCTGCGGGCGTTCGTTCAGGCCAAACTCAAGAGGATTTCCGACGGCTCCATTGTTGAGAATCGTTTACGCGCTACGGAGGAAGTTGAGCAGGCCTTTCTGGATAAGCGTGAGATGGAGTACATTTATTCCGACAGCAGCGGTCACGTTCTGATGGACACAAAGACGTTTGACCAGATAACGGTTCCCAACGAGATAATCGGCGACCTGATAAAGTTTTTCAAGCCCAATACGATGCTGACGGCGATGCTGAACAGCGGCAACGTGGTCAGTATCGAAATTCCCAAGACAGTGGAATTAGCTGTTACGGAAACGACGCCCCAGCCAAAGGGCGCGACGGCAACCAACCAGATGAAGGACGCGGAGCTGGAGACGGGTTTGAAGATACGAGTGCCGCCTTTTATAGCTGTCGGCGATATGGTGCGCATCAACACCGAAGACGGCTCATACCTCGGCAGGGTAACCAAGTAATCCTACACAGCAGCATTTGCATCGCGTGTTTTGGTCGATGAGCCAGCAGGGAGGATTCGACCGGCGTTAAGTAATTATGAACCCACGTCTAAGCAGTTTCCTTATAGCCGCGATTCGCTGAGAGATTTAATATGCAGGCGTGTTTAAGGAGATTGCTATGGGATTGAGCAGAAGAGATTTACTTGTCGGTATCGGTGGCGTAAGCGGGGGGATGATTTTAGCGGGCAGGGCGCTGGCGATAGTGGAGCCGAAGTTGAGCGAAGAGGCGATGGGCGGGGAAGTTACTGCGACTGAAGATTTGATGCGGGAGCACGGGGTTTTGCGGCGAGCGTTGTTTGTGTACAGCGAGGCAGCGACCCGGCTGCGAAGTAAACCTTTAGAGGTTTCGCCTGACGCTCTTCAGAAAACGGCCAAACTGTTTCGCGCTTTCGGTGAAGATTATCACGAAAAGAAACTGGAAGAGGCGTTCATTTTCCCTGCGGTCAAAAAAGCCGGGGGCATTGCGGCCGATTACACGGATATTCTAATCGCACAGCACAATCGCGGCCGAGAGATAACCGAGTATATTCTTTCCGTGACAAAGGCCGCAAAAATAGAATTAGGTGACACGGAGCCATTGGCAAAGGCGCTGGAGCAGATGGTGCGGATGTATCGGCCTCACGCGGCAAGAGAGGATACGGTTATTTTCCCCGCGTGGAAACAGACGCTGACCGCCAAACAGTTAGACAAGATGAATGACAAATTCGAGGATATCGAGCAGGAGATGCTTGGTAAAAACGGATTCGAGAATGCGGTTAAGCAAATCGGCGAAATAGAAGCCGAGCTTGGTCTTGCCGACCTGTCGCAATTTACCGCCCCGACAATAAGAAAGTGAAACTTAACTAATTTAGGAGATTAATATGAAAACGATTGAGAAGCGAGTCGGAATAACCGCGAAAAGAGCTGAGCTGAAGAGCTTTATGAAGCCGGATGAAGTCCGGGAATTTCCCAAAGGCCGGGTGGAGATTCTCAAGATTGGCGGGGCCACGGTTGGCCGAGCGATTTTGGAGCCAGGCTGGAGGTGGTCGGAGTCGGTTCAGCCCATCGCCAAAACAGAAAGCTGCGAGGCGCCGCATTTTCAGTATCACGTATCGGGTGTGATTAAGGTCCGAATGGACGACGGCAGCGAGTTTGAATGTCACCCGGGTGACGTTTCATCACTACCTTCCGGCCACGATGCCTGGGTGGTGGGAAACGAGGCAGCGGTGATTGTGGATTTTCAGGGCATGCTTGATTACGCAAAAGCCAAATAGACGGCGTTTTGATGGATCAGGAGTTGTCGAGAAGGCAGGCCGGTATTTAAATTTGTGAATACCGGAGTCGACTTCTCAATGAATCACTTTATTGAGCGGATATGTGATTATGCCTGAGGCGCCGGCGCGTTTGAGAGCGGGGACGAGGGAGCGTTCGATTTTGGCGTCGATAATCACTTCAATGGCGATGTAATTGGGATCAGCCAAACTCGAAATGGTGGGGCTTTTTTCCGCAGGCAGCACCTTGAGTATCTTGTCGAGATTGGTTTTTTCGATATTCATTTTGAGGCCGACCATGTTGCGCGCGTTGATGGCGGCGTTGAGCAGGATGGCGATGTTTTCGATTTTTTCCCTTTTGAATTTGTTCTGCCAGGCCTGCTTGTTGGCGATAAAGCGCGTTGTGGAAGTGATAACGGTATCGATTATTCGCAGATTATTGGCGACGAGCGAGTTTCCGGTTTCAGTAAGCTCGACAATCGCATCGACGAGGCGGGCTTTGATTTCGGTTGCGCCCCAGCTAAATTCGATTTTGACGTCGATATCTCTGTCGGCGAAGAATTTTCTGGTTACGTTGACCAGCTCGGTAGCGATGATGCCGCCTTTGAGGTCCTGTACCTTTTGAACTTTCGATTCTTCGGGGACGGCCAGTACCCATCTTGTGGGTTTGCTTGTCGCTTTACTGTAGCCGAGCTCGCAGACCTCGATTACGTCGGAGTCGTTTTCCATTATCCAGTCGTATCCGGTTAGGCCGGCGTCGAGGACGCCATCGGCGACGTACCGGCTCATTTCCTGAGCGCGGAGCATTGTCGGCCGTATCTGGTCGTCGTCGATACTCGGCAGATAGCTTCTGTCGGATTCGGTGATGTTGAAGCCGGCTTTTGCGAAAAGCTCAATGGTTGCCTTTTGCAAGCTTCCGGCCGGGATACCTAATTTCAAAAATTCCTGTGGCATTTTAAGTTCTTTCGGAAAATAGGGTAATTTATAACTATTTTTTCTTTGCCTGTTTCGTTTTGCCGGTGTGTGCCTTAGGCGATTCGCTTTCGTGCCTGAGGAGCGAATAAAATTCATAGGCGTTTTTGATTGATATCAGCCGGGCGAGGAAGCCTTCTATTTCCTCATAGCCGGCTTCGGCGTCAATAAGCTGGCTGGTCTTTAGATACTCAATCATTTTGGGCGTAAGCGGTATGGCGTGTCCCTGCAAGGCCGTAAGCATACAGTAGTCGACAACGAAGGGAGTTGCGCCGCTGAGCTTTTCGAGAAGCAGTTTTGCGGGCCGTTTACCTAATTTGCGGAGGGACTGCAAGCTGAGCATATTGTGTTTGTCGAATACGGCGTTAAGCGTACCGATCAGCGTGGCGGCAATGTTGCGTGCTGCCGGCATATCTTGCCCGAGGACTTCAGCTATTTCCTCGACAGTGGCCACCCGCAAATCATTCCAGTCAACAAAGTAGTCCTTGAGTTTTTTCATCGCGGCCTGCACCTGCGATTCTGTGAGGTTTTCGCTTACGATGGCAAAGACGAGGGCGTCAACCGGCTCATCGAATTCGACATGGGCGCGCCTGCCCGGTTTTTGTTTTAGCGAGCGATATAGTTTTTGGATTTTTTTTGAGTATTCTTTACTGTTTTTCATAGGCGTCCTGTTACACAGGCTTCAAGCCCGTGTAAACACGGCCCTCTGCCTACAACATGCAGGGGCAGGCAGGATGACCGTGCAACCAAATATAACAATCAGTCGTGCTCCTGGTCAACGGAATCTTTGTCTTTGAATTCAGCAGCCAGGTCGTCAATAAGCTTCATAGTTTCGAGTGTTTTTTTGAAATTTTCGTCTCTGTGGATATTTATAACGGGGCAGAACCTGCTTTGAATCTGTTCGGCAAGGATCGTCTGGATTCGACTTCTGGCGTGGGTTATCGCGGCGAAGGTTTTATTCTGGGCGGTTTCGGTGCCGCCGAACATGCTGAGATAGACGTTGGCGATGCGCATATCCGCCGAGACCTCGACCTTTGTGACGCTGACAAACGCTTCAATTCGGGGGTCGCTGAGATGATTTGCTATTGCCTCACTAACCGCTTCTCTGACGACACGTGCGATTTTCTCCTGTCTTCTCGTGGGCATAATTATAAGAGCGAAACCTGCTAAAGGGTTCTCGCCACCTTGAGGATTTCATAAAGTTCAAATACGTCGTCGGTTTTCACGTCGTCGAAGCGGGCAACTTTGATACCGCATTCGAGGCCGGCCTTGACTTCGCTGGCGTCGTTTTTGAAGTGCTTGAGCGACTCGATGGTCATATTGTCGCGTATGACGATATTATCGCGTATAAGGCGAATTCTGGCGTTCTTTTTGACGACGCCGTCGTTGACGTAGCAACCGGCGATTGTGCCGACTTTTGAGACCTTGAAGGTGGTCCTGACCACGGCTCTGCCGATGGTTCTTTCCTGTTCTTCCGGTTCGAGCAGGCCGACCATTGATTTTTGGAGGTCTTCGGTTATGCGATAGATAATGTTGTAGAACCTGATATCGACGCCTTTTTTCTCGGCCAATTTGGAGACGTGCTCGTCGGCCACGACGTTAAAGGCGATGACGATGGCGTTGGATGCCTCGGCAAGGACGATGTCGCCTTCGGTGATACCTCCTGTGGCTACGTGCAGAATGTTGAGTTTGACTTCGGCGGTGCTCAATTCCGACAGATATTTTGTCAGCACGTCCACCGAGCCCTGGACATCGGCGCGAATGATGAGGTTAAGCTCTTTGACGTTACCGGCTTTAATCTGGCTAAAGAGGTTATCGAGCGTAATCTGGGTTTTCCTGGCAAGAGAACCTTCTCTCTGGAGCATTTGATTTTCTTCGGCGGCGGCTTTGGCTTTGTTGATGTCGTCGAGGACGTAGAATTTATCCCCGGCGTTGGGAACGAACTGCAACCCCGCAATCTCCACGGGGGTTGAGCTTGTTGCGGACTTGACGCTTTTGCCGAAACCGTCCTTGATGGTTTTTACTCTGCCGTAGCTACAGCCGGCGAGAATTACGTCGCCTTTGTTCATAACCCCTTCTTTGATTAGCAGTGTTGCGACGGGGCCACGCGTTTGCGAGAGATGCGCTTCGACGACCCAGCCGGTAGCGGGTATGGTATCGTCGGCTTTGAGTTCGAGCAGTTCGGCTACGTAGTCGAGATGTTCGAGAAGGTCGGCGACGCCCTGGCCTGTAGTGGCGCTTGTTTTGACGACTTCGGTTGTCCCGCTCCATTCGACTGGAGCTAATCCGTGTTCGGCCAGCTGGGCGTAAACGCGGTTGATGTCGCAGCCGGGCAAGTCGATTTTGTTCAGCGCCACGATGACGGGGACATTGGCTGCCTTGGCATGATGTATTGCTTCGATGGTCTGCGGCATGACGCCGTCTCCCGCGGCAACGACGAGCACGACCACGTCGGTCATATTTGCGCCTCTGGCCCGCATAGCCGTAAACGCCTCGTGTCCCGGCGTATCGAGGAATGTCACCTTGCCCTGACCGACGTTTACCTGGTATGCGCCGATGTGCTGGGTGATTCCGCCTGCTTCGCCGGCGGTGACGTTGGTGGAGCGTATTTTGTCCAGCAAGCTCGTTTTGCCGTGGTCGACGTGTCCGAGCATAGTGGCGACGACGGGGCGTTTTTTGAGGTTGGGACGGGGTCTGTTTTCGAATTCCGCTTTTATCTGGTCTTCGAGCGAGGCCTTGTGTTCAACGTGCAGTTCGGTGCCGAGTTCCAGCGAGACAAGCTCGGCGACCTCTGTGCTAATGGTCTGATTTGCCGTGGCAATCAAATTCTGCTTCATCAGCCGGGCTATTACGTCAGAGACCTTGACGGCCAGCGCCGTGGCGAGGCCTTTGACGGTTATGGGTTCGGTAATCGTGGCGGAAACGGGTTTGACAACGGCTGCCGCAATCTCCTGTCGCGCTCTTGCGGTGATTTTTCGCAGGGGTCTGAGTCGGAGTCCTTCGCTGCTGGCAGCATCCAGTCGAGCACGTCTTTCCTCCAGGTCCCGTTCTCGTCGCTGGGTTATCAGCTTGGTTTTCTTGACGGTTTCAGTTTCATATTCCGTTCGTCTTCGTCCGTGTGTTCGCTCTTTTGTTTTTTTCGCGGCCAGTTGTTCATTCTTGTCCCTGGCAGCAGCGGCATCCTTATCCCTCTTGGAGGGCATCACCCTGGAAGCCATCAACGGGGAGGTTACGGGCATATCATGTCGTGGTTTTGGTCTTGGTCGTCGCAGAGCCGCCATTGGTTCCGGCTTTTCGATACGCACGACCTGCGGGCCTGTGAGTTTGGCCGGCTCAGGTTTTTCGAGCATTGGGCCTGCCGGGATGATTGGTTCCGGCTTTGGCGGTTCCACTCTTGCGACGGCACGCCGTAGCTGTGGCGGGGCGGGTTTTTCGACGACAGGCATTGGCTCGGCCGGCGTCTCCACAACCGGCGTCGCAATCGGTGGAGTTTCCTGAATCTGGATAACAGCAGGCGTCTCTTGCGGTGTTTCGGCAGGGGGAGGCGCTGCTTCGGCTGATTTTTTGCTTCTCGATTTTTTTACGCGGACTTTTTCGAGGTCAACTTTATCGGTGGTTTCGACAGCAGTTGTATGGTCTCCCTCGCTGAACCATTCCCTTATTGTGGCCGCCAGTCCCGCTGATATAGTGGCCATGTGGTTTTTAATATCCAGCCCCTCATCCTGACACTTTTTCATTATGGCGGTGCTGGATACTCCGAGTTCGCGAGCCAACAAATATACTCTTGTTACAGCCACTGCTAAGGCACTCCACTATATCAGGTTTGGTTTGTGCTGTCCGCCGGTTGTTTTGGTTGTGATTGTTCCTGTATCAATCCTTCGGCTTGTTTTGGTTGTGATTGCTCCTGCAGCAATAATCCTTCGGCTTGCTTCTGTTTGGCGTCAGCCGCCATGTTTTTAGCTTCTTCGACAGCCGCCGTGACGAGCCGTTGCGCAAGGTCTGGTTTGATATTCAGTTCTGTTACCAGCGGCTCGGCGCCGACATCATCCAGGTCGAGAATGGATATTATGCCCAGTGCTATCAGTTTATCGACGAGGGTTTCATCGGCGCCTTCGATGCTCTTAACGCATTTTGTGAGGCGTTCAATGCCCTGATTGTATTCGTCGGGCGTGAGGATATCGATGTCCCAGCCGGTGAGACGGGCGGCGAGCCGCACGTTCTGGCCGTGCCTGCCTATTGCCAAGCTCAACTGGTCTTCTTCCACGACGACCGTTGCTCTTCCCAGTTCAAAGCACAGGGCTATTTCGCTGGCCTTGGCGGGCATAAGCGCGTTTGTAATGAACACCTGCGATGAATCGCTCCATCGGACGATGTCAATTTTTTCACCGCCCAGTTCATCGACGATACTTTTTATGCGGCTGCCGCGGACGCCGACGCAGGCGCCGACGGGGTCAACTTTTTCGTCAAGCGAAGCGACAGCGACCTTGGTGCGGTAGCCAGCCTCGCGGGCCAGTGCCCTTATCTCAATAATTTCTTCGGCTATTTCCGGGACCTCCTGTTCAAAGAGCCGGCGAATGAAATCCGGGTGGGTCCTTGAGAGGATGATTTTAATTTGATTCGAGACCTCCTTGACTTCGAGAATGAGGCATCTGATTCTTTCGCCCGGCCTGTTCGTTTGTCCAACTATCTGCTCGCCCTTTGGCATAAATGCTTCGGTGCGGTGGTCCAGCCCGACTACAAGGGAGCCGCCTTCGTATCGAATTACTGCACCGTTGACAATATCGCCTTTTCGCTGAGCGAACTCGGAATAGATGCTGTCTCTTTCGTCCGCTTTTATTCGTTGAATCATAACCTGTTTGGCGGTCTGGGCGGGTATTCGACCGAGCTGTTTCATATCAATCGGCTGCTTGTCCATAAAGGCGGCGACCTGCCCGGTGGCCCGGTCGATTTGGACGGTGATTTCGCTTTCAGGGGTTCCGAAATGCTTCCTTATGGCAGAGACCATAGATTCTTCAAGGTCGGCAAAGATGGACTCCTTGTCGATATTCTTGTCTCTGGCTACGTTCTCAATTATTCTCAGTAATTCCTGATTCATTTGCCTTTGCTTCCTTCCAACGAAAAAAAAATGGAAACCATACCGGTTTCCACACCCACGCTTCAGGCCCAACAAATCCAGGTTGTTGTCGGTTTAACGCTACATCTTATGCCTCCGTAGTTCAACCCAATGTTGCATAACAACCCGACTCATAAGCCGCCGCTGGAGCAAAAACCCTTGCATACCGGCCACAATCGGCGCGAAATCTTCGCCGAACCGAGCAATTGTTCGGCTAATACGCACTGTAAGCAGATCCTGCAAAAATCATTAACGCACCTAACTATGTTCCCCGAGAATACGGGGCAGCCGTAATTTTTCGCACACTAAGGTACTATAGTAATCGTCCGGTTTGGTAATAACAATAATTTTTTTTGGGATTCTGCGGAATTTTTGGGCATTGCCGGCGGGGGGATAGCCGGTTGATAATAGTTGTAAGGTGTTTTTTTGAAGGGGGTTATGGAATTATGGCGTATTTGGGGATGCGTTTGGTGGTATTGCGACGGTCAGGTTTGGGCCTGCTGGGGCGATTGGCAGGCGACAGCTGTCGGCTGTTTTGGGAGTGTGAAAAAGAAGGTTGAGCCGATGCCGACGGTGGAGGTGAGCCAGATTTTGCCGCCGTATAGTTCGACGATTTTTTTTGCTATCGTCAGCCCAATACCGGCGCTTTCGGCCTCCTCGCGGTCGCTGAGTGTCTGGAACAGCCGGAATATCCTCTCGAAGTGTTGAGGTTCAATGCCTGGGCCGTTGTCCGCGATGCTGAATTTCCAGAAGTATTTTTCGTCTTCGAAGTCGATTGTGATAAGCCCGTCGGGTTTATCCATAAATTTGACGGCGTTGGCGACGAGATTGTAGAAGACCTGCGTTATTTGTTCTTCTTCGCACGTCAGGACAGGTAAATTCTGGTTGACGGTTATTGTAATGTTAGGGGTCGGCTTGATATCGGCAATGACGGACTTAATCAGGGGGTTAAGATCGACTTGGCCTTCGTTTTGTTTGTTCCTTGCGATTGTAGAGTATTGCAGGATTGCGTTAATGAGGTTATCCATTCGCCTGACTCGTTTGACCAACAGGTTGACTTGTTCGCGTCCATAGTTGTCGAATTTGTCGTAGTAGTCCTTTAGCAGCCATTGCGCCAGCGTGCCTATGCCCCGCAGGGGAGTTTTGAGGTCGTGAGCGGCGAGGTGGTCGAATTCGCGGAGATGCTTATTGGAGCTGCTTAACTGGGCGACGGTAAATTGGAGGTCATCGTTAACTTTTGCCAGGGATTTTTCCGTCTCGGTACGTTGGGCGGCTTCCCGCTGGAGTTGTGCGTTGATTTCCTGCAGTTCTGAGGTTCGCGTATTGACAAGTTCTTCGAGGTTATCGCGGTGTTTGCGCAGTTCAGCTTCGATTTCTTTTCGTTTTTCAATTTCAGCAGCGAGGGAGGTATGTGCTTCAATAATGTGTTTTTCTATGCCAGCGATGTGAATATAGAAAAATGAGACCAGCAAGGACACTATCAGAAAACTCGCAATTGCGGCGACGGCCAGGAGCTTCTGGAGGGCTGTCTGTTCTTTTGTGATATTTTTAATAACGAGGATGTCGCCTACTTCGCGTTCCGCGGCGTCTGAAAGTTTGACGAGGCCGGCGGAAAAGGTTGAGCTGTTCAGTTTTGCGGTGAGTATATGGTGTCGATGTTCTTCGTGTGGCAGGCGAGCGAATTTTATGAATTCGGGTGGGATATCAGACATAGTGGAATCGGCTATGACACAGTTGGGCATCAGGTTCCAGTCACCTGTTCGTCCCATCATTTTAAGCCCTTCCTGCCAGTTTTCGCGACTGAGTAGTGATTTGTTTATCAGGAAGACCAGGTCAACATTGAGCGTTTCTTTGAGCTGGGGCGAGATATGGTCGATTTCTTCGCCGAATTCGATGAATCCCGTCAGGGTGTTGTTTACAAACCAGGGCTGAACCACTCTGAGGGTGAAGGTTCCGTATTGTCCCAGTTCGATACCCCAGTATGGTTTTGCGGTGTCGGCTGTGGATTTGAGCGTGAAGCGTTCTATGCGGTCGCCGAATCGCGGCGGGTTATGGACCCGTAAAAAACAGGTGCTGTTTGTGTCTATGAAGTAAAGGTGGGTTATCCTGTAATCTTGGCGGAGCTTTTCAAATATGGGGGCGGTAAGAGTCAGCAGGGTGTTGCGGTTTTTTGCGAGCCAGGCGTTTTGAATGTCTGGATTGTCTTTTACGAAATGGGTTGTCTCGCCAATGAGGCGGGCATCCGAGGCGAGAAACTGATTAAAATAACGAGAGACACTATCAAGCCGGGTCTGGGCGTCGTCACTAATATGTTGTTGTTGAAGGCGGTAAATGGCCAGCGTAAAAATTGCCAACAGCACCGTTATCGCGACAAAGAGCGGTGCAAGGATGGGCAATTTGATTGCCTTGTTATCCCTTTTGGCCGGCCGAGTTGTTGTTGGATTTGCGTTTTGCATATCATATTTCGGTTGCCGACGTTGTTACCACAGCAGGGGCTTCGTTATCGGCGGATTCTTTTGGCGATTCTGCGCGATTTTTTTCGGCGGCCTTGCGTGCGTTGGCATCATTGATTTCACGAACATGCTCAATAACGCCTTTTAGTTCGCCTGTTGCCTCATCAATCAGGGGGAAACTGTAGAGGTCAATCCAGCCCGCAACTTTCCCGTCCCGTCCTGTTTTGGGGACTACCTCGTAATCGGCTTTGCCGGTTTCAAGGGTTCGACAGGCAGGGCAGGCGTCGCAACGTGTTTTGCGTCCGTGGTAAGCTTCGTAACATTTCTTTCCTATCAAAGGCATAGCGTGGGCATACCATTTTTCCATAGTCGCATTTGTCCTGACAATGTTGAGGTTGGTATCAAGCACGCTGATGCCGTCCTGGATGCTGGCAAATACTTCGGAAAGGAAATGTTCGCTTTCCTTGATAGATTCCTGCATTTGCACTTTGTCGGTGATTTCTGAAATAAATCCTTCGATGGCCAGCAGTTTGCCTTTGGATGTGAATATGCCCTGTCCCTGTTCCAATACCCATTTTTGTTCCCCGTCAGCGGTTTTGATTCTGTAGGTTACCTGGAACGTTTTGTGTTCTTTCAGCGAGGCCTGAATAGTATCCCATACCTTTTCGCATTCATCCGGATGAATCAACTGATTGTATGCTATTTTACTGTTGTTGACGAGTTCGGCGGGCTGATAGCCGGTGAGATTGACGCTTCCTTCGCTGACAAATTCCATAGTCCAGTCGCGGTCATTCCGGCAGCGATATGCCATTCCGGGTAGGTTGCCCATCAGCGTTTGAAGCGTTCGCCGGCTCTCAAGCAGGCCGTCTTCGGCGAGTTTTCTTTCGGTTATATCGCGGACAATCACTATAAGCTGTTCATCATCCAGCCAGACCACTCGCGCTTCACGGAATTGTTCTGTCTGGTTCTGGACCGAATACTCCGCGATTTCGACGGTTTTGTTCCTTACCGCTCTTCTGACAGCCCATTCGAGTCGTCGTGCGGCCAGGGGACCGAAGGTTGTATAAATGCTTTTTCCGACGATTTCATTGGGGTGGATATGGCTGAAAGCGTTATTTGCCGGTATTTTGCATTCAAGGATTTTCCCGTTGGCGTCTATTCTCAGGAACATATCGGGTATGGCCTGGAAGATAGACCGCATCTGGGAGTTGGCTTCGACTAACTCATTTGAGCTGATTTCGATGGAGCGTTCGAGCATAAGCCGGTCTTCGTCAAAATTGAAGTATGTGTCGTTAACGACTTTGACTATTTCATCGAAATCTTTGGGGATTTTTTCGGGGGAGCCGAATATTTTTTTAAGCTGTCGTCTGAGTAAGCTGTGCATTTTGTCCATTGTCAGACCTCGGAAAACGCGGTTATCGTCATTGTCTCGTTATGAAGGGCGCATTTTGTGCTGCCTGCGACCGGTGCGATTTCTCCGTATGAGTAGAAGCCGGTAAGGATAGTTTCTTTGCCGAATACTTCGCGGACTGCCTCTATTTCTTCTTCAACTCGCTGTTTAAGAACCCACTTTCTTCCGCAACAGCTAATGATAATTGCAAGCTCGACTTTGGGACAGTCGATTGTGTCCAGACAGTTTTTCGCGGCCTTGGCGGCAGCATCAATCATTCTCTCGTAATTCACTTTCATCAGGCGTGCGTGGTAGCCCTCGGGGACGTCGCCTGCAAATGTTATACTCTGTTCTTTGTCATTTGTGGCCAGGATGGTGCGGACCAAACTGGTTGTTGCCTCGTTATCTCGAATGCCCAGAGGAAAAAGCAAGCCGGTGGCTGGCAGGCCTTTTGCGTATTCGCCGAGGTACTGCTTGTAGATTTCCAGTGCGTTTTTCCCGTCAAGTTCATAGAGGACGTTGCCTTTTGAGCGGGTGATAATTCTTTCCGGGCCGAACGGGTCCCATCCGCCGATGGAGCCATAGCCGATTTTTAGTTTATGGCCATAGAAGGCGATTGCCGATACGACGTTATTTTTGGGGACACCGTCGGAGAAGGTTAATGTTTCCTGGAACTTCGCGTCATCTCCTGCCATGCCTCCGGTTATAATTACGTTATCAGGGAGATTTTTTTCAAGTCCTTTGACGAGTTCGCTTCCATTTACATTAACCCCTTTTGAAAGGACAAAGAGATGGCTCAGATTTGCTGGACCCACAAGTGCGGCGAGGCGTTCGCCGGCCAGGAAGCTATCCTCAGCGGAGTTGGCTTCCACCTCATACGCTCTGACAGTGGTTTTCTCGAAATGTACCGCCACGGTTGTCAGTGAGTCATCATATACGGTTGTTCCGCAAATTTCTCCTGCCGTGGAGCAGCCGACGAAATGCGCCTCTGGATATGCGCTGGTCAATTCTTTTGGCAGGGGTGATTGTTTGAGGATGCCTTTCGCCCCGAAAACCAGGACCAGTTGAGCGGATTTTCCCAGTGCTCCGGGCGCTGATGGCCGCCAGCCGGTTTTCTGCATCCAGGTGTTTTGTTCGATTTTCATATAGTTGTTCCCTTTTTAATCAGCTTTTGTTTGGCTGTTCGTTTTCGGCAGTGTGAAAAAGAACGTTGAACCCTGGCCGACGGTGGAGGTTAGCCATATTTTGCCGCCGTATAATTCGACGATTTTTTTGGCGAGTGTCAGGCCGACGCCTGTGCTTTCGAACTGGTCTTTGGCCTGAAGAGTCTGGAAGAGCCGGAATATTTTCTCGAAGTGTTGTTCAGGGATGCCGGGGCCGTTGTCCGTGACGCTGAATTTCCAGAAACCGTCTTCCTCAGTGCAGGCGACTTTTACGCAACCTTCGGGTTTATCCATAAATCTTACGGCGTTGCTGAGCAGATGCTGAAAGACCTGCTGTATGCGGGCTGGTTCCGAGGTAATAACGGGCAACCGGCCTTCGACGGCGATATGAATCTTCGCCGGCACGTCAAGCAACTTGATGATTTCGGGCAAAAGCAGGTTGAGGTCGATTTGAGCCGGCTCTTCTTTAATGCGCCCGATTCTTGAATATTGCAGCACACCATCGAGGAGATTTTGCATCCTGTTTACGCGGGCAGTGAGCATCTTAAGCTGTTCTTTTCCGTCGGCGTCGAACTTGTCAGCATAATCCGTGGCAATCCATTCGGTCAGCGCATTTATGGCGCGCAATGGCGCCTTCAGGTCGTGAGATATGATATACACGAAGTCCTGGAATTCCTTGTTGATGCTTTGAATTTGTTTGAGCAGGTTTTCGCGTTCGTCGGCACTCGTGACGCCCGGTTTTTCTGTCAATAAAGTACTCATACGTCGTCCTCAATTAATAGAAAACACCCCAATCATTGAAACCCAAATTATGCTCTTTATATCGTTGTTAAACTGCGACAGATTGAGCATTTAGATGGCCTTTTCGGGGATAGTGCGGTATTTCCGCCCCAGAATAAAGGAATCGCGGACTTTCATACGGGCGGTTTTGCTATGGTCCTATAAAGTGACCGGATATTCAGTAAGTTTTGGTTTTGGAAAGGGGGCGTGGTGCGTCGGAAAGTGGAAGCAAAAGGGCGGTTATTTTCTTTTTTTCGAGCTTGATTTTGCAAATGCGCAGAGATTTGTCGCCGACTTTGAAGACCGGCTCAAACGGCTCATCATTGAGCAGCGACCGGCATACCTGAGCGGCGATATCATTCGGCTCTGTGCCCGTGAACGAAAGCCAGTCAGCAAAGGCTTCGTTACCCATTGATTTTGCGACTGTTGTGACGCCAGCCGCGCCGAGAGATACGCTGTCAACGTGGATATTTAACTGGCCGAAATAATCTATCGCGGGAGTTATCTTGATAGTCAAAACAGGATTGGCATAGCGCGTTCGTGCTGTCGCCATAAGTATAATTTGCTTTTGCGTCAAAATTGCCTGCGGGTCAGTGAAGGTGATGTTATTGAATTTTACCGGCTGGCGCCAGCGTGCGATTATATCATTCAGGCCTTCTTCAGTGATTACGACCTCAAAGGGGGCATCAAGCTGCGAGTTGTTGTAAATTGCCGGCATCAGATAGTGACTCAGATATGTGCTGATTTGGTTCTGGTCGGCGATTCGAAGCGGGGTGTAGTTCTTTGGTCTGTGCGTTACCAGGACAAACGTCAATAACACGAGCACAAGAGGGATTGCAATCCAGAAGTATGCTTTGACTTTAGGTTTTTTCATTTTCTCTGAATCTTTTTTCATCTTATTGCTACTGAAAGCTTGTTAGAAATCAATCGGGCGGTTATAGTAAGGCAAAATACAAGTAGCTTAAAGTGAAAAATTAAAATCAAATAAGAAAGGATTTATAATAATATGGCTAACCATTTTGGCGACCGGCTGGTTGATGCGATAAAGAGCAAGCGAACACCGTTGATTGTGGGCTTAGACCCGGTTTATAGTCGGCTGCCCGCTGCGATAACGAGCAAGCAGGATATGAATGACGAGTTCGACGTGGACTCGGCGGTCGATGCGATATTCGATTATTGCACGCAGGTGCTGCGGATTGTCGCGCCGATAGTTCCGGCGGTGAAAATCAACATAGCGTTTTTTGAAAAATATCTCTGGCAGGGAGTCGAAAGCTATTATTCACTTATTTCAGAGGCAAATGAGCTTGGCGTTGAGGTAATCGGGGACGTGAAGCGCGGCGATATCGGCCACACCGCTGAGGCATACGCGTCGGCACATCTGGAAAACCCTGAGCTGACGGGTCTTGAGGATACGCTTGCACCGGACGCGATAACGGTCAATGGTTTCGCGGGGGCGGAGGGTATAGAGCCATTCGCGGAAGTTGCCACGAAGCAGGGTAAGGGTGTCTTTGTATGGGTTCGCGCGAGCAACCCCGGTGCGGCTGTGATACAGGATTGCGCTTGCACGGATGGCCAAAAAATGTATGAGAAACTCGCGGCTGTCGTGGGCGAAATAGCGAATAAGCCCGGCAGAATCGGCAAGGCCGGCTACAGCAATATCGGTATGGTTATCGGCGGCACAAGCCCCGAAGAGACGACGGCTTTGCGGAAAAAATATGACAATATGTGGTTCCTGATTCCCGGCTACGGCTCACAAGGGGCCTCGGCTGCGGATTGTGTCCGGTTCTGCAAACACGACGGTAACGGCGCCCTGATTAACGCGTCTCGCTCGATTATCTACGCATACGAGAATCCTAAATACAAGGAACAGTTCGGCGACAACTGGAAGAAGTGTATCGAGCAGGCCGTAATCGATGCCAAACTGGATATTGCCAAAGCCGTCCAGGACGCGTTATAGCTGAGCGTTATATCCGCAAGAAATCGCATTGGCTCATAGAGATATGGGTGAAGGTCTTTTCAGAGACAAAAAGATTTTGGTGATGGGCCTCGGGAGGTTCGGGGGTGGGGTGGATGTTGTGAGGTTCGCCTGCGAGGTTGGGGCGAGGGTAATCGTTACCGATTTGGCAAAACAGGAGGCCCTTGCGGAATCAATCGCTCAACTCAAAGGGCTGGATATAACATATCATCTTGGTTCGCACGAGCCGGCGGATTTTGAGCAGGCGGATATGGTTGTGGCTAATCCCGCTGTGCCTTTGGATAACAAATTTTTGCAGATTGCCCGCAAGGCCGGAAGAAAAGTTACATCGCAGATCGAATTATTCTTTGAACTTTGCCCCGCGAAGATAATCGGCATAACCGGCGCTAATGGCAAAAGCACCACAACATCACTGACAGCACATCTTCTTCAGAGCCGATTTGGCAACAAGGTCTGGTTAGGCGGCAATATAGGCAATGAGCCGATGCTGATGATTGTCGGACGGATAAAGCCCGATGACTTGGTTGTGCTGGAGTTGTCGAGTTTTCAGATTGAGCAGTTGGCCCAGAGCGGCAAGGCGCCGCAGGTTGCGTTACTGACGAATCTGACGCCGAATCATTTGGACCGCTATAAGACATTCGAGAATTACTGCAAGGCCAAGGAGCTAATCTTTCAGCACCAGAAGCCGGATGCGAATCAGCCGGCCGTTTCGATTTTCAATGGTGAGGATGAGGTGAGCAATAAGTGGTTTTCGAAATATAAGAAAGACGTGGGTCGGGTTTGCGTAAAATTTTCGGCTGATGATGTGCCTGCGGGGATTCGCAGCGTGTATGGTTTGCCGGGCAGGGCGTATCTCGCCAATCTGGCTGGCGCGGTTGCGGTGGCAAAGCGTTTTGATGTAACTGATGAGCAGATAATCGGGTGTCTGCCTGCCTTTAAGGCGTTGCCTCACAGGTTACAGCTTGTGGGCCAGGCGAGAGGGGTTCGCTGGTACAACGATTCCAAGGCGACCACGCCGGATAGTTCGATTGTCGCCCTTGAGGCGTTCGACAGCCCCATTATCATAGCGGGCGGGTATGATAAGCATATTCCGTTCGATGAGTTTGGCGCAAAAATCGCCCGAAAGGCCAAGGCGGCCATTCTCATAGGCCAGACCGCTGGGGCGATAGGAAAAATCATTCAGAATCATCCGCAAAACAAAGCCCAGGTCAGGTTCGCCAAGACGCTGGAAGAGGCGGTCAGATTGGCTAACGGCTTGGCTGTTGAAGGAGACGCAGTTTTGCTCAGTCCTGCCTGTGCCAGCTACGATATGTTCGAGAATTACGAGCAGCGGGGAGAACAGTTTATCGACCTGGTAGATAAGGCCATTCGCTGATTATCGGAACATTCCTCTACACCCACAATTTTTATTGATAATTGATAATTGATTATTTAGAGCGGAACGGGGCTTTATATAATCAATCATCAATCATCAATTATAGCTCTCTTAAGCTGTCCCCATAAATTGACGATTCGCAGGATGCAAACACATTAATGTCTTTTTTGAGGAACCGGCGATGCAAAACACATCCGAGCGAAGAAGAGAGCAGAGATTAAGATATCACTGGCCCGTCTGGTTCGCCGAGGATTTTGCCGGTTTACTTTCTCAGGGACAAATGGTCGATGTTTGCAGCGGAGGGGCGGCTTTTACCTGTTATGCAGAGAAGGGATGCCCTTATCCGGGCCAAAACATAACGACCCGCTTTAGCGTGCCATACTACCGAGTAAATGACAGTTTTGATATCAGCGACTTCGTTCGTTCCGGTCAGGTTTGCCGGGTGGAACATCTAAACACCGGCCTGCGACGCGTGGCAATAAAGTTTTTTGACCCGCTTCCGTTCAAGCCCGGCGAACTGGCGGATTCCCAGTTGAACGAAGAAGAAGTTCTTGAACCAGCTTTAGCTTAGCCGTCCTCTGTTTTCAGCCCGCCCTGCGTAGCCCCCTGGGCGAAGCGGGGTCCCCAGATTTTCCAAATGGGAGTGCTGGGATTCGAACCCAGGACCTACGCATTAAAAGTGCGGTGCTCTACCTACTGAGCTACACTCCCAGCTTGTCCAATAAGCGGGCAGAATAACAGTTTTGGCCATACCTTGTCAATGGTCGTTATTGACATCAGCCCTTTTGAGCGATACCATCACCTTTCCACGGTTCGACAAGCTCACCGTTACGAGCGAAATCGAGGAATATTAATTCTGGAGCATAAGATTATGACCAATGTTACGCTGATAACTGGCGACGGCATCGGGCCGGAGATAGCGAATGCGGCCCAAAGATGTATTGACGCCACGGGCGCGAAAATAAACTGGGAAATCCGCGAGGCGGGAGTGGATGTGATGGCAAAAGCCGGGACGCTTTTGCCTGATTCGACGCTCGAATCGATAAAGAAGAACGCTATCGCCCTGAAGGCGCCGATAACGACGCCCGTTGGCACGGGATTTCGCAGCATAAACGTTCACCTGCGGCAGCTATTCGACCTGTACGCCTGCGTGAGACCCTGCAAGAGTTACAAGGGCGTTCGCAGTAAATACTCGAATATTGACCTTGTTATAGTCCGGGAGAATACTGAGGACCTCTACGCGGGAATCGAATTCGAGAAGGGCAAAGACGAGACGGCTGAGCTTATCAACTGGCTGAATAAACACAACAAAAAGCAAATCAGGCAGGACTCCGGGATAAGCATTAAGCCAATTTCCGTCGCGGGCACGGAGCGGATAGTGCAATTCGCTTTTGACTACGCCCGGAAGATGGGACGGATGAAGGTAACGTGCGTCCACAAGGCGAACATTATGAAGTTCACCGACGGGCTTTGGCTGGAGGTCAGCCGGCAGGTGGCGGCGAAAAATTCAGATATCGAATTTGAGGACCGCATTGTTGATAATATGTGTATGCAGCTGGTGCAAAAGCCGGAGCTTTATGATGTTCTTGTGTTGCCCAATCTTTATGGTGATATCCTCAGCGATTTGTGTGCAGGTCTGGTAGGCGGGCTTGGTGTTGCGCCGGGGGCGAATATAGGCGAGAAGGCGGCAATTTTTGAGGCGACTCACGGCAGCGCACCGAAATACAAAGGGCTTAACAAGGTCAATCCGACGGCGTTGATACTCAGCGGCGTTCTGCTGCTGCGGCACATCGGCAATACTGCCGAGGCATATAAACTTGAGAATGCGGTGGCGGAGGTAATAGCCGAGGGCAAGGACGTTACATACGATATGAAGGCAGACCGCAACGACCCGACGGCTGTAGGCACACAGGAAATGGCCGACGCGATAATAAGGAAAATAGCAGGTTGAGTATCGCATACCTTCCCGAAAACCTTTCGGCTGTAAAAACGGGCGAACATCTTCCAAATCTGAACGTATAAAATCCAAAATTTTTGGCCGAATAATCGGTCTTGGGAGACAATAAATGAAGAGACACAAAGCCCTTCAATTCATCTACAGAATCTGGAAAGAGTGGTGGAAGACCGCCGCTATCATCGTTTTCGTGATAATACCGTTAAAATCGAGCATAGCCGACTGGAACTGGGTGCCGAGCGGTTCGATGAACCCTACGATACTTGAAGGCGATTTGATATACGTGGATAAGCTCGCATACGATTTAAGATTTCCCCTTACGTTCAATCGGCTTGCGGAATGGTCCAAGCCGCAAAGAGGGGATATCGTGGTTTGCTTCTCTCCTGATGACCGGACACGATTGGTCAAGAGAGTCATTGGGCTGCCGGGGGACACTATTGAATCGAGGTCAAACGTGCTTTTCATCAACGGCCACCCTCTCAGTTATACCCAAAACAACGCCAGGTGCGCTGAAGGGCTTGCGTCTGGATTGAAAAAACGTGCCGTGTTTGCAACAGAAGACCTCGACGGATATGAACATACGGTTATGAGTGTCCCATCGTTACCGGCGATGCGTAACTTCGGGCCTGTTACGGTGCCGCAGGGCGACTACTTCGTGATGGGCGACAACCGGGACAACAGCAAGGATTCGCGATATTTCGGTTTTATGGAAGGAAGGGCAATAGTTGGAAAAGCAAAGGCAGTGATTGTTTCATTTGATAAAACCGACAAGTATCAACCCCGGCTGGGAAGGTTCTTTGCCCCCTTGAAATAGTTGACCCTGAAGGGTATTGGGCTATTACCTTTTGTTATATTCTTCTAAAAACAGTTTTTCGAGCTTAAGCAGGTCTTTCTTTCTGTCCTTTATTTTTTTAGCGGGCAAACCTGCGTATATGCTCCAGGGTTCGGTGCTCGTTTTAACGAAACTTTTCGCTCCTATGACCGAACCTTCTCCCAGGATTACTCCCGGCAATATGGAACTGCCTACGCCTACTATAACATGTTTTTTCAGGATTACCTCGGCCTCGAAGACATTTTTATATTTATCCGGGATAGTGGGATTTGTCAGGGTAGCCCCGCTAAAGTCGTCGGTTTTCGCAAATATCACCACTTTTTCGGAGATATTGACGAAATCCTCAAGCACAATCGCTTTATCTCCTCCGCACAGGGACGCATAAGCTGATATATGCACGTGATTTCCTATTTTAATCCTGCCGCTGAGGAGGCAAAAGTCGTCAATCCTTACGTTTGAGCCGATTTCAATATCCTTCATCCTGTAGATACGTGCATACTGGCTAATTAAAACATCTTTGCCTATGGCTTTAAAAGGTAACTTTTTTAATTCTGCAGGAGTATAAAAACTATCTTTCATTTTTTCCCCTTAAAAAAAAGAGTATCACTGCTTCGGGGGGTGGTTATCTCTTGAAACGCTCATGAATTTGACGTTGCTTGGCGTCCATGTATATATACGAACAGAACCAGTTGAATATTGCAAGGATTTTTAAGAAATTTTGTCTCTGGTGTCAATAGTGATTTGCCGGTGCTTCGGGTTTTTTGTGGTAAAAAGCGAGTTTTGGGTTAATATCTTTGAGATAGTCAAAATCCAGGAATTGCCGGTAATAAGGGCAGGTCCGGTAATAAGGGTAGGTATAGTAATTGAATCAGGAAGCATATAGAAAATTGATTAGCGGTAAGAATTCAGGGCCGTTTGCCTCGGTCGCGAGATTGTTATTGAATATAATCGCGGCGTTTTACGGGATGGGTGTTTGTCTGCGAAATTGGCTGTTTGACGGGGGACAGGCCAAATCTTACGCTGTAACCACTGCGGGACTTATAACATCGGACAGGGCACAGGTTACAGTCCCGGTTATAAGCGTTGGCAATATCACTGTCGGCGGGACGGGCAAGACGCCTTTTGTGATATGGTTGTGCAATTTGCTTCGCGAGGAGAACATCAATTGTGCCATACTGACCCGCGGATACAAGGCGGCGACGGGCGAGAACGATGAGCCGGGAATGTTGGCTAAAAATTGTCCGGGCACGGTGGTAGTGGTAAATCCTGACCGGCTTGCTGGGGTGATTGAGGCGGTTAAAAAACACCGGGCACAGGTCTTGATTATGGACGACGGGTTTCAGCATCGTCGGCTTCACAGGGACATCGATATTGTGACTATCGACGCGATGCTGCCATTTGGCTATGGCAGATTGTTGCCTGCCGGCTTGCTGCGGGAGCCCGTTTCGGCGTTGAAAAGGGCGCAGGCGGCGATAATTACCAGGTGTGACCTTGTTTCGAGGAATAATCTGGCGGGGTTGACGGTGACCATCAGCCGGATAAATCCCGGCATGATTGTCGCTCAAACGATTCACAGCCCGGTTTGCGCAACGTCTGGCAAGAGGCAGATTCCGCTTGAAGAATTGAAAAACAAGAAGGCGTTTGTTTTTTGCGGCATAGCGAATCCGGACGCGTTTCTTGCGACGGTCGGTTTGGTTGGCGCGAATATAACGGGGTCGAAGGTTTACGACGACCATCACAGTTATACAGCCGGCGATGTAGAGGGGATTTGCCGGGACGCGGCACAGTCAGGGGCTGAAATGATACTTACGACGGAAAAGGACTATAACAAAATCGGTTTGCCGGACAGCTCCTCTGTTTTGGAATTGGCATATCTGGCGGTCAGGTTGCAGTTTGTCGATGGGGCCGACCGCATAAGGCAGTTGATTGAACGGTCGCTTGCGGGTAGAATCCCCAAGAAAAGAACCGTTTAATCGCAGAAAACCGCTATGTATGAGAATCTTCTAAAAGCCGTAACAAAACTCGGCACGCCGAAAGTGCTGTTAGTGGGCGATTTTATGCTCGACGCGTATATTTATGGCGACGCCGAGCGGATAAGCCCGGAGGCGCCTGTGCCGGTGCTGAAGGTTACCAGGACCGATTATGGCTGCGGCGGGGCGGGACTTGTGGCTGCGAATTTGTGCGCGCTGGGGGCGGTTCCTTTGTGCGTGGGCGTCATAGGTGATGACGCGAACGGGAAAAAACTAAAAGACCTGTTGAAGGAAAAAGGGGCGGATATATCGGGGCTGATGACCGTTCCGGACAGACCGACGACGACCAAGCAGCGATTGATAGGTCTGGCACAGCACCGACACCAGCAGCAGTTGTTCAGGATGGATGACGAATCGACCGAGCCGTTGACTGAACGGCAATATGGCCGGCTGGCGAGAATTTTTGAGGGGAAGTTGCGCCAGGCAAATAATGTGTGTTTGCAGGATTATAACAAGGGCGTCCTCGCGGATTTATTTTGTAAAAAGGTAATTAAGCTTGCGGCGAAGGCGCACAAAAGGGTTCTGGTTGACCCATCGCCGATAAGTGATTACTCGAAATACGCGGGCGCATCGCTTATTACGCCTAACAGATATGAAACCAGTAAGGGCGTTGGCTTTGAGGTCAAGACCATCGGCGATGCCGCCAGGGCGGCCCGGCGATTGGTGCAAAAGCTCAAACTTGAGGCTATCATCATTACGCTGGATAAGGAAGGTGCGTATCTCAAATCGCCCGGCTTCGATGAGCATATACCGACCAGGCCCCGTAATGTATATGACGTAACGGGGGCAGGGGACACGGTGCTGGCGACTTTGGCTTTGACTCTTGCGGCGGGTTGTGATTTCAAGACGGCCGTGCAGTTGTCGAATATCGCGGGCGGGATAGAGGTGGAAAAATTCGGCTCAGCGACGGTCAGCATCGATGAGTTGATTACCGAAATCGCTTATCTTAACCGCGGCGGCGAAGGCAAAATCCGGTCGGTTGATTCGCTTTTGGCGGAGTTGGCCTGGCGCCGCAAGCGAAACCAGAAAATCGTTTTTACCAACGGCTGTTTCGACGTCATACACAGGGGACACATCGAATACCTGAAATTCTGCAAAGAGCATAGCGACGTGGTGGTCGTCGGGCTA
Source organism: Sedimentisphaerales bacterium (assembly GCA_050013675.1). GTDB lineage: Bacteria > Planctomycetota > Phycisphaerae > Sedimentisphaerales > Anaerobacaceae > Fen-1362. Next base: position 326,209 of record JBEKEU010000002.1, on the reverse strand, counting down.
AACAGCGACAGTTCCATCAGGGCCATCAAAGGCCCTGACCGGCCGATTCATAATCAGCTTGACAGGGCTGCGGTTTTGGCGGCGCTTGAGACGGTGGATTACATAACGATATTCAATGAGCCGACCCCGCTGAACCTTATTAAGAAGGTCAGGCCGGATGTTCTGGTTAAGGGGCAGGACTGGGGGAAAAAGGGCGTTGTCGGCGCAGAGTTTGTCAAATCGTACGGCGGCAGGTTAATCCTGGCTCCTCTTGTGAAGGGCAAAAGCTCGACGCTTGTCATCAAAAGAATGAAGTCGCAGGGCGCAAAAACCAAATCAGTGAGGCAAAGGCTGGCTAAATGAGTAAAAATCCAAAAAAGCAGGTATTCGAAATCATCCGGATGCACAGGAAAATGGTTACCGAGCTGGAAGGGTCGGGGCTGAAGACGATTTCCAGTATTGCCGGGGCGATAGTAAAAGCGACAAAGAAAGGCGCGACGGTGTATATCTGCGGCAACGGCGGTTCCGCTGCCGACGCCCAGCATATCGCAGCAGAATTAGTAAACAGGTTCGAGTCCAATCGCAAGGCGTTACCTGCTGTTGCCCTGACGACCGACAGTTCGGTAATAACTTCAATTTCCAATGACGGTTGTTATGAGAATATATTTGCCAGGCAGGCGGAGGCGCTTGTGAGAAAAGGCGACATTTTCTGGGCGATATCGACGAGCGGGTCGTCGCCGAATGTTCTGGCCGGCGTAAAGGTCGCCAGGCGCAAGGGGGCTTTGGTCGTCGCCTTCACAGGCCGAAAAAACAGCAAGATTGAACGACTGGCGGATATATGCTTTTGTACGGATAGTGAATCGGCGGCGAGAAGCCAGGAAATTCATCAGCTTGCTTATCACATAATCTGTAAACTCGTTGAGCAAAGTTTTGCATAGGCGAAGAGGATTATGTCCAACAAAGCGATATTCTTAGACCGTGACAATACGATTATAGAAGACCCTGGGTATATAAATAATCCCGACCAGGTGAAACTTCTTGAGGGCGTTACTGAACCTCTGTCCGAGCTTAAAGCGATGGGCTATAAGCTTGTTGTAGTGTCGAACCAGTCCGCGGTGGCCAGAGGAATTGTGACGGAAGAGGCGCTTGGGCAGATTCACAAGCGGATTGAGCAACTGCTGGCTGAAAAGGGCGTGTTACTGGACCGCATATATTATTGCCCGTATTATATCGACGGGGTTATCCCAAAGTACCGCAGGGACAGCGATTGGCGAAAGCCCAATCCGGGGATGCTGCTTGCGGCCAGCAAAGATATGGATATCAACCTGTCGGAATCCTGGATGGTCGGCGACAGTCCCAGTGACATAGAGGCGGGAGCCAGGGCCGGCTGCAGGACGATAATGCTTGCCGGCCGGACGCATGAGCAGAAGATTAAGCCGGGCGAGCCGGGCCCGGACTACAGGGCGGTAAATCTCAAAGAGGTCGTGAACATTATCAAGATGCGAGTCCGTTCCGGCCAGGAATCGGCCAACACATTGCCTCTTGAGCAGCCGGTTCAGCAGCGTCAGGAAGAGCCGCAACAACCTGCTGTTCAGCAACAGATAACGCCGCCGCAACAGGAAGCCGAACTGGAGCAGGCCGGCCCGCGGCAAGCGGATGGACAGCAAACCAGAGAGCAACTGCTGCGCAGTATCCTCGACCAGCTTAAACTGATGCAGCGAACCAATATGTTCGGGGAGTTTTCCATGACCCGTTTTATCGCGGGTGTAGCCCAGGGACTGGTGTTTTTGTGTTTGCTTGTGAGCGTCTGGTTTTTGATGGACCCCGCGAAACAGTCGAACCCGCTGCTGATTTCCATAGGGTTCGCCATACTTTTGCAGTTGATGGCGCTGACTTTTTATATGATGCGCGGGCCGAGATAGCAGGGCCGCGCTGAAATCACTCCCTTTGATTGTTTATTAGAATCTAACAAATGTCAGATGCTAAGGATAACATTCTGGTCTGGCTTCCCTCCCCGATGGGAGACGCTATTTTATGCACGCCTGCTTTGCGGGCCATCCGCAGGCGGTTCGATTCCGCAAAGATAACTTTTTTCGGCAGTCCCGTTGTGCGACAGGTTTTTTCGCCTTGCGGTTTTACGGACGCGTGGCTCGAACAAAATAAGGGTGGCGTATTCACCACTGCCGGGATGCTGAAGAAGCATAATTTTACGCACGCGATTATGTTCAAAAATTCTTTTGGTTCGGCACTGATGTGCCGGCTGGCGGGGATACCCGTTCGCATCGGCTATGCCAGAGACGGGCGTGGTATATTGTTGACCGAGAAATTGTATCCGCTCAGGTTGCCGTCGGGGGATTTTGAGCCGATATCGATTGTTGATTATTATTTGGCTGTCGCGGCGAAAGTTGGGGCTGATGTGCAGGACAGGCGCATTGAGTTATCAGTTGAGCCGCGAGATACGGAGAAATTGAAAGCGAAATTGCCGGCGGTTTTCAATGCGAAGGGGCCTGTAGTGATTCTTGTCCCCGGTGCCGCGGCGGGCCCAAGCAAACGCTGGCCTGCGGAAAGGTTTGCCCAGATAGCTGATTGGTTGGCCGAAAAATATAACGCGACGGTTGTGCTGTCGGTTGCGCCTAACGCTGAAGAAAAACATATCGCAGAGCATATCGTTGATACCGCGAAACACAAGCCAATAAACCTGGGCGATACGCCTGTCGGACTCGGGGAACTGAAGGCGCTTATTGCTGTCGCGGATTTGGTCGTCTGTAATGACACGGGGCCAAGACATATAGCTATCGGGTTAAAGCGAAAGGTCATCACGCTGGTAGGCCCGAATGACCCGGCGTGGACGGACCCTGGTTATGCCGATGAGGTCTTTCTTAAAGGCGATGCTCCCTGCGCACCCTGCGATAAGCCCGTATGCAGAGAGTCGTCGCATTTTTGTATGGAGGCGATAACCATCGAAATGGTCTGCAAGGCGTCGGCAAAAGCTTTGGATGCGGGTGGTTTCGGGAAGCGGGGCGGGATATGACGGAGTTTTTCATCGACCCGGCATATAAAACCGGCTTTGAACGGCTTGGCCTTGCGTCAATCGAAGCGGTGTTCGCGTTTGGGGCGGGGAAAAATCTTGCAAAGGAAAATCTCGCTTCGTATCGGAGTAGAATCGAGTTTAAGATTGAGTCGCCTGCCGCTACGGTTTTTCTTAAAAGATATGACAATCCGCCGATAATGACCCAGTTGAAAAACTGGTTATCCGCGAAAAAGCGAGTCAGTTGCGCTTTGGCGGAGGTTGAGGCGGCGCAAAAACTGGCCGCGATGGGAATAAACACGCCGAAGATAACGGCGTGGGGACAACTATGGGGTGGTTTTTTCGAGAGACGCAGTTTCGCGGCTATCGAGGAAATACGGGAAGGACAATCACTGGAGCGGAGTTTGCCCGGGTTTTTCAATGAGTCAGCAGCGAAGGAAAATCTGGTTTTGTGCCGGCAGTTCATTAGGCAGTTGGCGTCATTTATAAGGAAATTTCACGACACCGGCTATCGCCACCGCGACCTTTACCTGTGCCACATATTCAGGGTTCCGGATGGTCGATTTTACCTGATAGATTTGGCAAGGGTGTTTAAACCGGCGATATTTGGCGATATATACCGTATCAAGGATATCGCTCAACTGCATTATTCAGCTCCAGCTAAATATTTTTCAAAAACGGACCGGCTGCGATTCCTTCGGGCGTATCTTGGCCGGGAAAAACTGAGCGCCGGCGACAAGAACTTTGCCAGGCGAATCAACAGTAAGGCAATGCGTATGGCCAGACACGACACAAAGCACGGCAGGGCAGTTCCTTTCGCAACTTAGGCGGGCTATAATACCGACAAGATGAAAACGAAGGTCGCAATCATAATTGAGCGGGCGGATGTTGCCCTGGGCGGAGCTGAGCGCTCGGTTAGTGAATTGGCTGAGGCCATAGGGGCAATCGGCTATGATACTCATATTCTTGCCGCCAAAGGGGCGGTAACAGCCCAAAACGTGCATATCCTGTGCGCAAATGCAGGCGGCAAGAGGACGAGCTATCAGGTCTTTGCCCGGGCACTGAAAAAACACACGGAACAGACCCATTACGATATTCTTCACAGCGTTCTGCCATTTGATTTTGCCGATATCTATCAGCCGAGAAGCGGCACTTTTGCAGAGTCAATAGTTCGTAAAGCCGCGACGTATCGCTGCCCCGTTTTTCAGGCGTTGAAAAGGAGTACCGCCTTTCTGAATTTTCGCAGGACCGCCTGGTTCGGCGCCGAGCGGCGACTTTCCGAAGGACAAACTGGCCCATTGGTTATCGCGATTTCAAATTACGTGGCGGAGCAGTTCAGGACCCACTACCATATCCCTGAAAATCGGATGGTGGTCATACCAAACGGCATCAAGCCGGCCGGACAGATAGAGAAGTCCCGCGTCAATTCAGTACGGAATAATTTGCTCGCTCAACTTGGCCGGAAGGAAGCGGACGGTGCAGTTCTGTTTCTTTTTGTCGGTCATGATTTTCAGCGTAAAGGTCTTGATTGCTTAGTGGAGGCGATTGGCAAGCTTCAAAAAACAGATAATCATACGTCAGCGAGGTTGGTCGTTGCCGGCCGGGGAAATCCGAGGGCACACCGCCGGTTGGCTGTAAAACTGGGCGTCGAAGAAAAAATCATCTTTCTTGGGGATATCAGTAACGTGCAGGAATTGATTGCGGCGACTGATGTCGCTGTTTTGCCCACGTTCGATGACCCCTGCTCTCGGTTCATTCTTGAGGCCCTGGCCGCGGGCAAACCCGTCATAACCACGAAATTTAACGGGGCAATCGACTTGTTTGTGGATAACAGGCACGGCAAAGCAATCGATGACCCGCGCGATATTACCGCGCTAAGTGAGGCAATCGGATACTTCACTAATCGTGATAATCTTAATCGGGCGGCGAGCGCGATTATCAGCGACAATCTTCGCCGGAATGTCTCTGTCGCCAGGGTTGCGCAGCAACTGAAAGCGGTTTACGATGATATACTGGCGAAACGGGGGCGGCGATGAGATTGACCGAATTTTTAATTGGTGCGTATTTACTTGGCTCGGTTCCCTTCGGGATGCTAATCGCCGCTGCTCACGGGATTGACCTGCGCAAAGTCGGCTCCGGGAATATCGGCGCGACAAACCTTTCCCGCGCATTGGGCAAACGATGGGCGTATGTGTGTTTTATCCTGGATTTGGCCAAGGGATTGTTGCCTACATTGGCGGCGGGAATATGGCTCGATTGCCTTGCGGGGACAAGTGGTTTGCTGGCCCAGCTGGCTGTGGGTTGTGCGGCCATAATTGGTCACGTATTCCCCGTTTATTTGAGGTTCAAGGGCGGCAAAGGCGTCGCGACGAGTTTCGGCGTTGCGCTTGGTTTGTGGCCGTATTACACGATTTGCGCGGGCGTTACCCTCGTGGTATGGGTTGTCGTTGTTATTATTTGGCGATATGTATCACTTGCTTCACTTGCCGCGGCGTTTGCTTTTCCCGTGATTCTGGTCGCGGCGATAGCCCTGATACCCGGCTGGCGTTTTTCGGAGTTGTGGCCCTTGCTTATAGTTGCTATGGTTATTCCTGTTCTTGTTATTGTTCGCCACAGGGACAACATTGTGCGTCTGCTGGCGGGTACCGAGAGCAAAGTGTTTCAGAAAAACAAGGAACAGGCCTGCGATTCAAACAAGACAGGTTAAACGTAACAGTGCCATTCACAGGTTTTTATTGCGCATAAAAAAGCCGCCGTGTTAGATTCACAGGCGGCTAACTTAAAATGCCATCCTCGGCGAGACAACGACCAGTCGGCCCTGACCGGCTTCCCAACAACAGCCAAGCCCTGTCCTTACCCCCCAGGCAGGCCATCGGGGCTTTTAACTGATGGTGTTATCGGTCGGACGGCTACCCAAGCCAGGCAGGCAATTCCCGAAAAGCGACTTCGCAAATCCTAAATATCCGGTAGGAATATAGGCCAAAGCGGTGTCAGGAAATGGCACTGTGCAGCGATAAAGCTGAAGGGCGGTGGATTCTCAGCGTTTTTTGTTCGGCCTATGATTCCAGGGGCGTCAATCCCTCGCGGACGGCATATTTGGTAAGCTCCGCCACGCTGTTGATACCGAGTTTGTCCATAATGTTTCGCCGGTTCGATTCGATGGTCTTGGCACTGACGTGGAGCTGCGCGGCGATTTGCTTGGTGCTCTTGCCTTCGGATAAAAACTGAAGAACCTCTCGTTCTCGCTCAGTCAGGACAGGTCCTTCGGGCTGGTATTGCGTCGAGAGGCGTTTGACATAGTCATCGATAACAACTCCTGTTATCTTCGGGCTTAGATAAGTCCCCCCGTTTAATACGGTCTTTATGGCCTCAACCAATTCATCAAACAAGCACTCTTTCAATATGTAGCCCGAGGCGCCTGCCTTGAGCATTTCCGCCACGAAATGCTGGCTGGAGTGTATGGATAGCGCGATAACCTTTACGTTGCCCATTTCCCCGATTATCTTGCGCGTGGCGTCAATGCCGTTGAGGTTTGGCATACTGATATCCATAATCACAAGGTCCGGCGCCAGTTCACGAGCGATATCCACTGCCTCTCGTCCGTTCTCGACGCTTCCAACTACCTCGATATCCGACTCTTTCTCCAGCAACGAGGACAATCCCTGGCGAATAATCGCGTGGTCGTCAACCAGCAAAACTCTCGTGGGCATGGTTACACCTCCTTTTTATGACTTTGGTCTTTAAGCGGCGCCGTCATTATGGCTTTGCAGCCGGCGCCTGGTTTTGACTCAATTATAAAATGTCCGCCCAAATTCTCCAAGCTCTCGCGGATACTGAACAGCCCGAATTTCGATTTTTTGCCTACCGTTAACCTGACTTCTGCCGGGTCAAAGCCGACGCCGTTGTCCTCAACGACAACTTCTATCGAGTCGTCGATTCTGCGAATGTTGACCCTGACTTTGCCGGCGTTGGCGTGTTTAATGCAATTGATACGCAGCTCGCGGATATTCCTGAAAAGCATCATCTTAACATCGTCGTCTAAGGGTTTGGCTTTGCCGTCGTCCTGAAACTCGGTGGCGATGCCGTGTCTTTTCTGCACCTGTTCGCTGAGCCATTCCGCGACCGCGGCCTCGAGACCCAGCACATAAAGTAGGGGGTTGCCAAGCTCGAAAGTTAATGTTCTTGTTTTCTGAATCACGTTCTCTACAGAAGAGCTTATTTCCTTAATCTCGGCAGCCGACGCTTCGGATGGCGGCGAATTTCGCAGGGTATCGAGTTTGATTTTTACCATGGCAAGTGTCTGGCTTATCTCATCGTGAATTTCGCTTGCTATGTGTCTGCGCTCCCGCTCCTCGGTCAGAGTTAATCGTGTCGCCAGTTGCTTGAGATGGTTCTGATGCTCAAGGAGCTTGTGCTCCGCCTGCTTGCGTTCGGTGATGTCCCGATTGATTCCGACCATACCCACGATATTACCGCTGTGGTCCCGCAGAGGCACCTTTGTCACCAGTATACTGCGAACGCTGCCATCTGAATCTGAGGCCTGGATTTCACAGTTAATAATCGGCCGACCAGTTCGCATCAATTCCTGCTCTTTGTCAAAAAACTGTTGCGCCAGGGCCTGTTCATATAAATCAAAATCTGTTTTGCCGATAAGTTCTTCTTCTCTCTTTACGCCCTCGGATGCAATGGTCGATTTGTTGCAGGCGATAAAGCGACTGCCTCTGTCTTTTACATACACCTTGTCAGGTATGTGGTCGATAAGCGTTCGCAGGAGATTGCGTTCTTCCTGCAGGTATTCCTGTGCCAGTTGGCGCTTAGTCACGTCGTCATAAACCGATACTATTTCGCCGCTCGGCAGTTTATATACATAATTTTCTCGCCATCCCTCAATTCGGCTGTCTTTGTAAAGGGTTGTTGGGTGCCGCTCGGCCTTTCCGGTTTGCCATACTTGCCGGAAGACATCCAACAGACCCATTGCCTTAATACCGGGGAACACTTGTGTAACTCGTTTACTTACAGCGTCTTCTCTTCTGGTTTTATCTATTCTTTGCCCTGCCGCATTGAAATCCCTGAAAACAAAATCTGAGCCGTCGTCAACTGCTTCGTATATTGCTACACCGCTGCTCATATTGTTAAACAACTCTCTGAATCGCGTTTCGCTCTCCCGCAGCGATTCCTCTGCTTTCTTTCGTTCGGTGATGTCCACGCCATAAAAATTTACATAGTCGCTTCCGGTAATAGGCACCGCCCGAAGCGTGAAAACATGCCCGTCATCCTTCACTTCTTCTCTTCCTATACGCCCCGAGGCAAGAGCCTCTTTTGCCAGCCGATGCCATTCCTGGGGCGCCGGCTTACCAACGGCGCTATTTTTGGCCTTCAAAAGCTCTTCGCTTGCCTTATTGGCGTAAAGCACAGTTCCGTCTCTGTGAATCCGTAAAACAGGATAAGGATTCTCCGAGAGAAACTTCGCCAAATCGTTGTAAAGTTTGTCAGGATGCTCTGCCTGCGGACGAAGCGGCTCTATTTTGGTTAGCTTTTTCCTGCCCCGGGGGACTTGTTCTGTGCGCTCGTTGTTTTTTCCTGACCTGGGCATAGTATTATCTCCGTCTATAATTTGCGCACAAATAAAATCAAATCACGGGTTTGTCTGGTTTTGCGGAAAATTAATCCCCCCTTGGTTCCTCCCTTATTTGCCGCACGCCGGACGAGCGCGCCGAAATTACACGCACTACCCGCCATATTTTCTCCCGGTATCAGGTAGAATTATAGTCCGAAGGTGGGTAATGTCCAGCAAAATACGGATAAATCTAAAAAAACTCCTGCTTTATATGAGTAATTTGCTGTCTGGTGGTAAATAGCGAATCTTCGATTGTAAATACTTAATTATACTGCTTTCTCAGGCAAGTTTCTTATCGAGGATTTCCGCCGCAACTTTGGGATTTGCCCTGCCTTTTGTTTTTTGCATCACCTGGCCAAGCAGGAAGCCCTTTGCCTTGCCGCTTTTTTTGCCGCCTTCCTTGAAATCGGCGACCGCCTGCGGGTTGCTCTTGAGCACCTCGTCAACGATGGCCTCAAGTTCACCCGCGTCGCTTTTTTGAATCAGGTTCAGTTTTTTGGCAAGTTTTTGCGGAGCTTTGCCTGTTTTTACCATTTCCTCCAAAATGGTATTTGCGGCTGTTGCGCCGATTTCACCTGTTTGTGCCATTTTGGCAAGCTGGGCAATATCGTCTGGCTTAGGGCCAAGTTCTGTGATTGCACATCCGCGAGCATTTGCAAGTTTGAGGCCAACCTGTGTTAGGAGATTGCAAACCCTTTTCGGTTCGCCACCTGCTTTAACGGCCTCTTCGAAGAAATTGGCGACCGGCCGGTCATTAGTCAGCACGCCCGCGTCGTAGTCGCTCAGGCCGTATTCCTTTATGTATCGCAGCCGCTTTTTCGAAGGCAACTCGCACAGCCGGGATTTGATTTCATTAAGCCATTGCTCGTTTACCTGCACAGGCACTAAATCCGGGTCGGGGAAGTAACGATAATCGTGTGCCTCTTCTTTTTCTCTTTGCAGGACGGTAACTTCCTTTGCGTCGTCCCAGCCGCGTGTGCTCTTGTTGCCCATCTCCATTGTTTCGCCGGTTTCAAGGAACCGGTCGAGTTGTCTGCCGATTTCATAGTCGATGCTGTTTTCCAGCGCCCTGAAGCTGTTGAGATTCTTTACTTCGACGATTGGCGTTTTGAATTGCTGGCCTGCACGGGTGATGACGAGGTTCACGTTCGGCTCGAAACGCATATGTCCTTTTTGCATATCCGCTTCCGATACGCCTAAGTATCTGACTATCCGCTGTAATTCTTCGGCGAGCGCCCGCACTTCGGCTGCATTGTTCATATCCGGCTCGGTAACAATCTCCAGCAGGGGGGTTCCCGCGCGGTTCAAATCCACCTGCGAGAAGTTTCCAGCCGTATGCAGATTTTTGCCCGCGTCCTCTTCCAGATGTGCCCGTCTTATCCTGATTTTTTTGAACGACCCGTTTTTGGCCGGTATTTCGATATAGCCGTTTAACGCCAGCGGCAAATCATACTGGCTTATCTGGTAATTTTTCGGCAAATCGGGGTAGTAGTATCCTTTGCGGTCCCATTTGGTGAAGGACGGAATTTGACAATTAAGTGCAAGCCCCGCCAGCATTGAAAATTCCACCGCCTGCTTATTCATAACCGGCAGCGACCCGGGCATACCGAGACACACGGGGCAGACCCTGCTGTTCGGCTCTGCGCCGAAGGCGAGTTCGCAGCCGCAGAACATCTTCGTCCGCGTGTAAAGCTGCACGTGAATCTCGAGCCCAACCAAAACTTTGTAATCAACATTACTCAAATCAATGGCCTCTTTTTGTGCCAGTTGGTTTGTCTCTCATACATTCGCGCGATTCGCAGCAATTTTTCCTCACTGAACGCCGGCGACAGTATTTGCAGGCCAATTGGCAATTGCTTGTCGTCGAAGCCGCAGGGGATGCTTATGCCCGGGATACCCGCTAAATTGGCCGCGATTGTGTAAATGTCCGACAGGTACATTTTCAGCGGGTCATCGACTTTTTCGCCTATCTTGAATGCGGTAGTGGGTGCGACGGGCATCATAATGCAATCACATTTTTCGAACGCCCGCACAAAATCCCCGCGTATCAGGTTTCGCACCTTCAGGGCTTTCAAATAATATGCGTCGTAGTAGCCGCTCGATAGCGCGTATGTACCTAACATTATCCTGCGTTTGACTTCTTTGCCGAAGCCCTCGGCGCGGGATTTTGTATAAACCTCGACGTAATCATTTGGCTCTCGCGTTCTGTGCCCGTAATGCACGCCATCGTATCTCGCCAAATTGCTCGATGCCTCCGCAGTCGCGACCATATAGTAAGCCGCTATCGCGTAGTCCAGGTGGGGCATATCAATCTCGACTATTGTTGCATCGAGGTTCCGATATGTTTTTATAGCTTCGTCGATTGCTTTTCGCACCTGCTCATCGGCCCCGGCGTTGAAACTTGACGCGATACCAATTTTTAATCCTTTCACCGGCTCATCCAATTTAGCAAGATAATCAACCACTGGCGCGATTTTTTCATCGACGCTTGTGCTGTCAGCAGTGTCGTGACCGGCTATGATGTTCAGCATCAGGGCGCAATCCTCGACTGTCTGCGTAATTGGCCCAATCTGGTCCAAACTCGAACCATAAGCGACAAGGCCATATCGTGATACTCGTCCGTATGTTGGTTTCAATCCTACTACGCCGCACAAGCTTGCCGGCTGCCTTATCGAACCGCCCGTATCCGAACCAAGTGCAGCGTAACATAATCCAGCCGCAACTGCCGCGGTTGAACCACCGCTGCTGCCTCCTGGCACACGCTTTGTATCCCACGGGTTTACGGTTTGCTTCAGCCCCGAATTTTCGGTGCTCGAACCCATCGCGAATTCGTCGAGGTTTGTTTTGCCGATTATCACGGCATCTGCTGCTAATAATTTTTCAACCACAGTCGCGTTATATGGTGCGTGGAAATTCGCTAATATCTTCGATGCGCACGTCGTTGTTCCAAACGTCGTGCACATATTATCCTTTACCGCGACCGGCACGCCGGCAAGTTGTCCCAGTTTTTCGCCGCCGGCGATACGCTTGTCAATCTCGGCTGCACGGGCAATCGCCTGCTCTTCGAATGTGCTTATATACGCCCCGACAATCGGCTCTATCTTCGCTATACGCGCAAAGACCGCCTTAGTCACCTCGACGCTGCTTGTCCGGTGGGCTGCAATCTTGTCCCGCAATTGTTTCGCGCTTAGTTGGTCCATCGCGAATCCGTTATTTTTGCCTGTCGCTTATCTTGTGTGACAAAAACCACTGGTAAAGTTCCGGATTATTGTAGGTTTCCGTCCACGAGTCGTGCTCGGCTTCAGGATACACCGTCAGCTTTGCGTCTCCGCCCGCCTTTTTGACGGCATTTACCATATCCTGCGACCTTGCCAATGGTACTGTAGGATCTTTTGCGCCGTGAAATGCCCAGACGGGAACCCGCCTAAGCTTGTAGGCGGCATATTGTTCGCTGCCGCCGCATATCGGCGCAATGGCCGCGAATCGGTTAGGATATTTTTCTGCCAGCATCCACGTTCCGAATCCGCCCATGCTCAGGCCGGTCAGGTAAACCCTGTCGGTATCGACACGGTATTTCGCCTCAATTTCATCGAGCAGCGTTATTAGCAGGTCGGTCTGCTCAGGCCACCATAAGTCAATTGGGCACTGAGGTGAAACGACAATAAAATCAAAACTTTTGCCATGTGCAATCATCTTGGGCGGGCCGTGCTTTTTGACAACCTCCAGGTTGTTTCCTCGCTCGCCCGCGCCATGCAAAAACATTATCAAAGGCCATTTGTTTTTACTCTTACCGTAGTCGGCAGGCAAATACAGGAGATAATTGCAATCTGCGACTTTCGTAATTTTTTTGTTGAGCATTTGCTTATTCTGCTCCCCGGCTTTTTCTGATTTTGCACCCATTGTCGTTCCGCACCCAACACAAACCATTAACCCCAAACACATCAAACCTCGCGCAAACTTTCCTGTTTTCATATTGTGTCCTCATTTTTCAATCATAAATCAGAAATCATAAATGGTTACGATTCTTCCAGTATCTTCGGCACCTTGAAAAACGGCCCATCGCTTTGTGGCGCGTTGGCGAGTGTTTTTTCCGTCCCCAGAGATTCTTTTATGATGTCGTCGCGGAAAACATTGCTTACCGGCAGGCAGTGCGCCATCGGCTCAACGCCTTCGGTGTTCAGCTTATTCATTCTCTCAACGTAATCGATGATGGCGTTCAGCTGTCCGGCGAACTCCTCTATCTCCGCTTCGCTCAACTCCAGCCGGGCTAATTTGGCGACCTTTTTCACCTGTGATTTGTCTATTTTTTTATCCATACCGCCCAAACGAAATAAAAAGAGCGAGGCGCATCCCGCCTCGCTCAGAAAGATTCTCCAGTCAAACTACTCCCGTCAACTGGCCGTTTTCTCGGCGGGTTTTTTGTAGTTGCGTTTCAGCCGTTTCTGAACAAGCCCCATTTTTATCGCCTTAACCGATACCCTCACACGGGTCACCTTGCCATCGACAATCGCATGAACTTTCTGGATGTTCGGCTTGAACTTGCGTCTGGTGATACCGGTAATCTTACGACCAACGCCGCCCAGGTACTTGGCTTTGCCTCGCCGGGTAATCTTATTGCCAAACGACGTGCGTTTGCCGGTATAATGACATTCTCTTGACATCTAACATACTCCTTTGCGAAAAAAAACACAGCTATTCACATCTATACGCCAAAACGACTTTTGAAACGTGAAATTATAACACCTCGCATTGTGTTTGGCAACGCTGATTTTCCTCGGTTTTATGTTTTCTGTCCTCCGTCTTCTGTCCTCGTTAAGTTTCGTTTTTGTTGCAATATCCTGTGGCTGTGTGTAAAATGCACCTTCACGGTTAAATTTGACCGTTATGCGGGGTGTAGCTCAGCTTGGCTAGAGCACTTGGTTTGGGACCAAGAGGCCGCTGGTTCGAATCCAGTCACCCCGATTTTTGCTTGCCAAGTGAGCGAAAATAGAGCAGGAGAGAGATTGCCCCCAAAAGCGAAAGAGTGAATATCGTTATCGCTGCACCAATCAGGAAGCTCGCCGGCCTGTAAACGAAAACCACGTTATGCCTACCCGCCGGCAGGGGAACCGCCCGCAGCAGATAATCGGCCCGCAGGATTTGCACCTTCTTGCCGTCTATGTATGCCTGCCAGTCCGGATAGAAAAGCTCGCTCAAGACCAGATAGGTGTCGCTGTCCGAAGCGCAATCAACCTCAATCCTGTTCGGCTGATACTTGGTAATCGTTACGTTATTCCCGTCTGGTGGCGCCTCTGTCCCTTTCGGATTTGGCGGCACATTTTCAGGCGGGACTGCTTCGAGCAGCACCTGTTTTTGAGGGTCAAAATCGTGTCGCTTGATATACTGCAAATGGTCTTCGAGCCGGGGCAGAAATAGAGCGTTGCTTACCAGGGTCGCTCGCGGCATCACCTGTTTCGCTGTTATCAGCTCAAATTCATTTTCGTCCTTGATGAAAGCGTATTTAATGTTCAGTATCTTTGAACTGAACACCGAATTCCTGTGGAACATCTGCGGATTAAGAGAATGCCTTGTTTCGTTTAATACAGGCACATTAGCCGTTTCGTGCATCAATCTGAAATAACTTTCTAACGCCAGGGGCGTGTAAGCGTTGATGCCGTAATAATGAAAATTAATTCCGACTAATGCGTCAAGCGGCGATGCGACCCTGTAAAGACCGCGGTCTTTCTGAAATTGGTATTCAAACGGTTGTTTTTCAAACACCTCGTCCTGATTTATGACCGGTATCTGCGGATGATAAGCCAGATAGAGGTCGGCAAACAGGACCGTGATTATCAGGCCGGCGACAGCGGATTTGTTTTTCACAAACCGGTTAAAAATCAAGATAATAAATGAGGCGATGAAAAAAACGACAGCCCAAAACATTTCTTTTGAAATCAGCGGAACCCCAAAATACTCTGCCCCTGCAAATAAACACATGAACAGAACCGCCCATAACGCGATTGCCGATGTTTGGAGTTTTTTTGAAACCGATGTCTGGCATAGATGCCCAGTGCCGAAACCAGCGAGCACTGCCATCGAGAAGACAAAAATGACCATACATCGGACGGGAATACGAAAAGTAGCGATTCCTGGGAGGAATTGATAATACAAATAATACAGGGGGGTATACTTGCCAAGCATAATCGTAACTGCGATTAAGGCCATAATCCTGAAGCACCATGTATGCTGAGAATGTCTGGAAAAGCATGCTCCGATTCCAGCAAGAATAATAGCCAAAATACCAAGATAGCCGGCATATTCCACGTCTTGTTTTAACGAAGAATTATTAACCGCGGGCGCGAGGAACGTAAATGAATTCTGAGGAGGAAATGAGTAAGCGGTGGCGAATTGGTATGTTTTTTCAGCCCTGTCACTGAGAGACATAAACTCCAGAGAAGGCAATACCTGCACCGCGCTGATTCCAAATGCCACAAGCAGAATTAAAACTAAAAATACCACCGGCCGATAAAAGGGCTTTGGTCTTCCCGGTTGAGGAGTGGAAACGTATCTGATAAGAGCATAAACTGCGAGAAACAGGGCCGTATAATAATTGTTTTGCGGCTCACCGCTCAGAATCTGCAGGCCGAACACCAGACCTGTAATAAGAAAAAAGCGAGTTTGGCCTGTTTTATACCCCTTTTCAAAAAGATAAAAAATCCAGGGCAGCAAAGCGGCCGTGTGAATCATTGTCAGGTGGCCGGCATAAATCATGTTCATAAAGTAGCCGCTTAAACTGTAAACAACCGCCGAAGCTAGGCCGGAGCTTCTGGATTCTGTGATGAGCAATACGAAACAATACATTCCCGCTGCCGCTAAATAAATATGCAAAAGTGTGTCGATATTGAATGCCCAGGGCAAAGGTAATGCCGCGAACAACAGCGTGGCGGGATAAAAAACAAACGTCTGAGGGTTGGCTATGAACGGATGCCCGCTGTAATAATAAGGGTTCCAAAGCGGGACACTTCCTGACAGGAGTTGCTCCTTGATGAATTGGGCGTGCCAGAGGAAATACTGGGCAATGTCGATACCCCCAATGAAGTTCCCGTGGGCGGGGAATATGTTTTCTCTAAAGAAGACAACAATAAACCCGAGCATCACCAAAGCGGGCCAAATTTTTCGCAGCATTTTCATCGCTTAAACATTCTAACCTAACCGTGTAATCCATTGGTAGAGAAAGTTGGGCGGGGGGTTGTGTATAGCGGATGAATAGAGTAATTTATCGGCTTGGTTGATTCGGCAGGGGATACCGTCGAGGCCCAAAAGGGGAAGATATATGACAGCCACAAGAGAGCAGGTTTTTGAGCAGGTGCGGGAGGTGCTGGTTGATGCGCTGGGCGTTGATGAGGAGGAAGTAACAGGCAAGGCGACGCTGATGGGCGATTTGGGGGCGGAGAGCATCGACTTCTTGGATATAGTATTTCGGCTGGAAAAGGCCTTCGATATTAAGATTCCGCGAGAGGAGCTTTTCCCTGCCGAGACGCTGATGAATAATCATGAGCTGGTCAGCAACGGCAAATTAACCGCCAAAGGCCTTGCGGAGTTAAGAGAGAAGATGCCTCACACAGATATATCTGTTTTCCAGAACGACCCGGACATAAATAAGTTGGGCGACCTGTTCACCGTCGATTCGATAGTCAATTACATTGACGGCAAACTGAACGGCCGCTGAAAAAACGATCCTTACTTGTCGGTTTTGGTCTGCTCCGTTACCTTCGGTTGTTCTGCGACTTTTTGCTGCTCCATTCTGGCTTGAAACGCGTTAATTACCGCCTTGAGCGTTTCAACCTGCTTTTCCAGTTCGCCGGTTTTTTTTATCTGCTCGGCCAATAGCGTCTTGAGTTTGGTGTTTTCCTGCTGAATGTCCTCTGCATCGGTCGTCGTTGCATTGCTGTCTTCAATCAACTGGCCTAACTGTATCTGAAGGTTGTCTTTCGCCAGGTTTGCGGCGGCAAGCTTTTCATTAAGGTAGCTGACCTCGCTCTTCAACTGGACTGTCTCGGCCTTGAGCTTGACAGCTTCGGCTCTTGCTTGGGCCGCCTCGGCAAGAGCTTTTCGCTTTCCATCATCTTTACAGCCGACCAGCGATACTATAAGAACCAGTATTATGAGCAACCTGTTTTGTGTCGTTATTTCCATCATTTTTACACCTCGTATCAGCCGGCGGGACAGACAGTCCCTTTGTTGTTTAGTATCGGCGATTTGAGATGGAAAGCCGTAGTCGATAACTATCGAGGCCAGTCGATACCGCGGATGCCGTGGATTGTAAGGTTCGGGTTTGGGAAGCCGTCGCGGGCCGGATTAATGTCGTTGGAATCGAGAAAGCGGACGTGGCCGTCAGCAAACAGAAAGTTTCGGCTGCCCATCCAGCACCACCAACCGGAATCCATCTCCTCGACGCGATGATTGCTTAGCCATTCGCCGACAAGTATTTTCCCTGCGGGCTTGGCGACGTTCACGGATTTTTGTGCCACGGGCCGTAACATGGTAAGGTCGCTATAAGCACTGTTCAAACTATCGATATCTTCCGGGCTGTGATAAAACGCCAGCGAATAGGAGTAACTGGTAGATTCCCACTTTACGGGGGCAATTTTATCCGACGGGCAAAGAAGAACCGAAGGGTTTTTGGCGTTGATATTTTCTCCGAGGTGAGGTGCGATAAATCCTTTCCACCCTCGTCCCATCCAAAGCCAGATATTGGGGTCTGTCGGCTGCTTTTTAGGCAGGGGGTCCTGGGCGCAAGGGTATTTGTCATCGTTTGAGTTGAGGTACGAATGCATCGCGAGGTCGATTTGATGCAGATTGGAGCCGCAACTCACTCGCCTTGCCATTGCCCTCGCCTTCCCCAGCCCCGGCAGAAGTATCGCCGTTATCGCGGCGATGATTGCAATGACGACGAGCAACTCGACGATGGTGAAGCCGTTTTTCTTGATACTCGATTTCGAGTATCGAGCATCGAGTATCAAGTATCCCACCTTTTGCATGTTACTCAACCGTGACGCTCTTGGCCAGGTTGCGTGGCTTATCGACGTCGTGGCCGCGAAGGACGGCTGCGTGATATGCCATCAACTGAAGCGGTATGACGGTGAGCATCGGCTGCAGCAATTCCGGCGCATCGGGAACGGTTATCAGGTAATCGGCATACTGTTTAATGTGGTCGTTGCCTTCGGTGGCGACGATAATGGTTTTGCCTTTTCTTGCCCGTACCTCGCAGATGTTGCCTATGATTTTGTCGTATTGAGGACCTGAAGTTGCGATGAATACGGCGGGCATACCATCGACAATCAGGGCGATGGGGCCGTGTTTCATCTCCGCAGCGGGCAATCCCTCGGCGTGAATATAGCTTATCTCCTTGAGCTTCAGCGCGCCTTCCAGCGCGACGGGGTAATTGATGCCCCGGCCAAGGAACAGCCAGTTGTTCTGATTGATGTTTGCCTGGGCAATAGTCCGGATGTGTTCCGACTGCTTAAGGATTTGTGAGATTTTATCCGGTATTTTGGCCAGCTCTTTGATGTATTTTGTCGCTTCGTCGCTGCTTACGTGTCTTCTTCTGCTAAGTTCAATTGCCAGCATCGTCAGCACGGCTACCTGGGCAGTAAATGCCTTGGTGCTCGCCACACCGATTTCCGGACCAGCGTGCAGATATACCCCGGCGTCGGTTGCGCGGGCGATCGATGAGCCGACGACGTTAACTATTCCGAGAACCGTTGCGCCGCGTTCTTTTGCCTGTTCGACGGCGGCAAGCGTATCCGCCGTCTCACCCGACTGGCTTATCGCGATGACGGTTGTGCCGTCTTCTATGATTGGATTGCGATAGCGAAATTCGCTGGCGTATTCGGTCTCGGTGATGATTCTCGCAAGTTGCTCAAAGAGGAATTCGCCGACCAGCCCGGCGTGAAACGCCGTTCCGCAGGCGGTAATAATCAGCCGTTTTATGTGCGTCATCGCCCGCAGGTAATCATTGACGCCGCCTAAGTGTATTCTGTCGTTTTGGGGGTCAATCCTGCCGCCCATACAGGTGGTCAATGCCTTGGGCTGCTCGAAAATTTCCTTGAGCATGTGGTGTTTGAAGCTGCCAAGCTCGATTTGCTCGAGCGAAAATTCAATGTTCTCAAGCGACTTGGTTACCGCAATGTTATCAATGGTCTTGGTATGGAACCCGTCCGCTGTAACGATTACCATTTCGTTGTCCGAAAGGTAAATTGCCTTCGCTGTGTGCTCAATAATCGCCGCCGCGTCGGATGCCAGGATATACTCGCCTTCGCTTACCCCTAAAATCAGCGGGCTTCCCTTTTTGGCGCCAATGAACATATCGGGGCAGTCCGCGCACAGGATTCCAAGCCCATAAGTTCCGTGCACTTCCTGTAATGCCCGCTGGACCGCCCACTCGAACCTGTTCTGGCCCTGGGGTTTGCGCGTCCGCTCGCCCGCGTCGCATTTTTCGTAAAAATACCCAATCAGATTCGCTATCACTTCGGTATCGGTATCGCTGACGAAGGTTACACCCTCGTTTTGAAGCCAGGTTTTCAGCGTCGAGTAGTTTTCGATGATGCCGTTGTGAACAACGGCTATTTTGCCGGTGTAATCCGCGTGGGGATGGGCGTTTATTTGGTTAGGGACGCCGTGAGTCGCCCAGCGGGTATGCCCAAGACCAAGCGTTTCGTTTGCCTGGGGCTTGTCGAGAATTGCCTCAAGGGCGGCTATCCTGCCGCTTGTCTTTTTGATCTTAATAACGCCGTTGCTCATCAGGGCCACGCCTGCCGAGTCGTAACCGCGGTATTCGAGGCGTTTCAGTCCCTCAATAAGGATTGGCTGAGCTGTCTTTTGACCCAAATATGCCACTATGCCGCACATTCCTGTTCCCTCGAATGTAATTCAACTGTCTTTCCGGGCAATGGGTTACATTATCACTGAACTGAAACCGCAGGCGAAGCACATTATACCGGTATCAGTTTTACTGAACTCCATTGTAAGGCGATTGTATTCGACTGGCAATTTAAATTTGCTAAACTATAATACTCGATTCACCGGCTGAAGTTCGATTGAACATGGAGTTTGATTCAGAATATGCTTGTAGTTATCGATTATAACGTTGGGAATGTAAAAAGCGTTTGCAATGCCTTTGACCACCTGGGTTGCCCGGTCGAGTTAAGCTGCGACCGCAGGAAGATTAAGTCCGCTTCCGCCCTGGTCCTGCCGGGGGTAGCCGCCTTTGGGTTTGCGGTAAACGCCCTCGGCTCGCTCGATTCGGTAATCAAAGACCTCGCTCTGGCGGGTAAGCCCCTGCTCGGTATCTGCGTGGGTTTCCAGATGCTTTTTGACAAAAGCTGCGAATTCGGCACACACAATGGCTTGGGCCTGGTATCGGGTGACGTTGTTGCCATACCGCCGGGCCGGGTAATACCGCACATGGGCTGGAACAAGGTTGTATTGCCTAACGATATGGCGTTATTTGCCGGGTTAGGAGGCGAAAAGCACTTTTATTTTGCCCATTCTTTCTGTGCCAACGTTACCGATAAAACCGCCAAAGTTGCCTATACCGACTATGGTTTCAAGCTGCCTGCGTCCATCCAGAAGGGCAATATTTATGGTACGCAATTCCACCCCGAAAAAAGCGGCCAGCAGGGCCTGCAGGTGCTGCGCAACTTTGCCCGGATTGCCAATGGGAGTAATGCCTGATGCTGACCAGAAGAATAATCCCCTGTCTTGATGTTAAAGATGGCCGAGTGGTAAAGGGTGTGCATTTTTTGAATCTTCGGGATGCCGGCGACCCGGTTGAGCTTGGCGCGCGATATAGCGAGGACGGGGCCGATGAGCTTGTCTTTCTCGATATCACCGCGACGATTCGTTCACGCAAGACAATCGTCGAGCTTGTTCAAAAGGTCGCTGAGAACGTCTTCATCCCGTTTACGGTAGGGGGTGGCATTAACTCTGTTGAGCAGATGGATGAGCTTTTGCGAAGCGGCGCGGAGAAATGCTCCGTCAATACAGCCGCGGTAAAAAATCCGGATATTCTAACCAAGGCCGCCCAGCGATTCGGCAATCAGTGCGTCGTTCTTGCTATTGATGCCCGCCGGTCGAAAACCAGGGCGGGACACTGGCAGGTTACTGTCAAGGCGGGCACGGAGGCAACCGATATCGACGCCGTCGATTGGGCAATCGAAGGCGCAAAACGCGGCGCGGGCGAAATCCTGCTTACCAGTATGGATGCCGATGGCACACAGAAGGGCTATGATATTGAATTGACCCGTGCGGTTGCCGACGCGGTCAATATCCCCGTAATCGCCTCAGGCGGCGCGGGCACACTCGAACACCTTTACGATGCTATTGTCAAAGGTCACGCCGAAGCCGTCCTTATGGCCTCAATCACTCACTTCGAAAGTTACACAATTACCCAGATGAAAGAATACCTCCGCGACCGCGGAATAGCGGTCAACCTGTGAAGCTCAAATTGCTATCGAGAGAAAATGGCTTCAAGGTTCTTTGCCTTTGGGGGGGCAAATGTTATAATCACACGGTCATTTAAGACATGGTGAAATAATTTATTTCTGATAAAGGGATACCGTGAAATTTCAAATTTTCAACAATGGCAAGCCGGTAACGGATTTCGCGCTGCACGGCGCGTATCTTTTCGGCTCCGATGGTATGGCAATTCGCAAGGCGCAGGTCAGCTTTATAGATGGCATTCTGGAGTGCTATAAGCCAAGCGAAGAAACCGCCGGCGTGGCGTTGCTGTGGCCGGTTGAAGGTTTCGGCAAGGTTCTGCTGCCGACGACTTGTCTGCCCGAAAGGCCTGAGCCATATAATCTTAATCTGGAACTGACACGCGGCCGGCTGATGCAAATCATCAATAAACGCGAGGACTGGTCGATTTTTGAGGATGCCGAAGATACCGCTGCGCTTTACGGAGAGGCGCAGGATTTGTTCATCAAGGCCATCCAGGGTATCTCTGACGGGCCTGTCGCCTCGCAACTCGCGGACCAGGCGCTTCAAAAGGCGATTGTTTTTTCGGAATTGCTGGCGGCCAAACATGCAAAAGCGTTTTTCGCGACGCGGGGCAAAAATCACGGGTTCGGTCGCGGCTGCCTCGGCTGCTGGGTTGACCCTAAGCAGGTCGCAAATCCGGCGTATCTGGAGCAGTTGGCCGGCGCATTCGGCCTGGCGATGGTGCCTTTCAACTGGGGACAGATTGAGCTGGAAAGAGGCAAATACGATTTTTCAAAACTTGACGCCTGTATAAGTATGCTGAGCAAAAGGAAAGTGGCCATTGGCGCAGGGCCATTGCTTTGTTTTGCCAAAGAATACCTGCCAAAGTGGCTGCTCGAAAGTCACACCGATTTCGAGAAAATCCGAGAGTGCGCCTACGAGTTTGTTTCGGCGGCCGCTGCCAGATACGGCGGTATGGTCAGAACCTGGTGTGTTGTCAGCGGGCTGAATGCCTTTAATCATTTCGGGTTTGGTTTTGAGCAGGTTCTGGAGATAACGCGTGCGGCCAACAGGGCGGTCAAGGCCGCCGCCGAGCGGGCGCTTAGGATAATAGAAGTAAGTAATCCTTGGGGCGAGTATTACGGGCAAACCACAGACACCATTCCGCCGCTGGTCTATATGGATATGGTCATTCAAAGCGGCATAAATTTTGACGCCTTTGGACTAACGATGCGGTTCGGCACCGACGAGTCAGGAATGCACGTCCGCGATATGATGCAGGTTTCGGCGATTCTGGATTCTTTCGCTCCCATATCGAGACCGTTGTATATTACGCACGTTGAAGTCCCGGCGAGCGATGCCGCCGGCCCTTCTGCTGCCGAGGTTGCCGGCTTCTGGCACGGCCCTTGGGACAAGCTTAAACAGGCCGAGTGGCTCGACCAGTTTTACAGGATAGCGCTCAGCAAGACGTGCATTGACGGGGTTATATATTCGAATTTTGCCGATGTGGCAGACGGGGCCGTCCCCGACAGCGGACTTTTGACGGCGGGACTGGAGCCGAAGGAATCATACCTCGTGATGAAGAGGTTCCACGACCGTATATTTGGCCGGTAACGGATTATCGGTATGAACAGGATTCAATTGTTTGCGTTTGTTATTGCCTCTTGCATGGCTGTTGTTTTTGGCCTGTACTTTGCGACGGGCAGCGACAGCGGGGCGGTGCCTATTGAATTGGAAAGCAGGATAAATCCGAATGATGCTTCTGCGGCGGGCTTGATGTTGCTGCCGGGCGTCGGGCCTGCAAGGGCACAGGCGATAATAAGTTATCGTGAGCAGTTTCGGCAGGATGGCAGGGGTAATTTGGCATTTCAGGATTGCAATGACCTCGACAATGTCAAAGGTATCGGCCCGGCCACGGCACGTGGTATGTGTAAGTATCTGAAGTTTAAATGATGGCAGGACACAACATGGAGCTGAGGTAATACTATGGACGAATGGGTAATTGATAAGCCGTTGGGGCAGTGTTGTGCCACCGGCAGGGTGATTGCGCCGGGTGAAGAATACTACGCGACCTTAGTGCAGACCGAACAGGGTTTTGCCAGGCGTGATTTTTGCGCCGAGGCATGGACTCAGCAAAAGCCGGAGGTCTTTTGTTACTGGAAGACCAAACTGCCGACGCCCGACCAGAAAAAGCAGTTGTTCGTCGATGACGATATGCTGATGGCGTTCTTCGAACGGCTGGCAACGGAGACCGAACAGGAAAAGGTTAATTTCCGTTTCGTCCTGACGCTTGTCCTGATGCGCAGGCGTCGGCTCAAATACGATTCGTCGCGGACGCAGGACGGCAGGGAAATCTGGCGATTGAGAATCACCGGCACTCAGGATTTTTCCGAAGTGGTCAATCCTAATCTGGGCGAAGAACAGGTCGCCCAGCTTACCTCACAAATAGGCCAGATTCTGCAGGGAGAGTTGTAATTGTCAAATCGGTTTGCATTGTTATTGTTGGTATTATTTTTCGCCGGCTGTGCCGCCCAGCCGATGCGTTATTGCCCGGGCAAAACGACCGCCGACGAAGCGATTGCGATATTAAAATCACGCCGTGAAAAAATAGCACCAATTCGCGCGACAGGTCAGTGCCTTTTGCAGTATCACGTCGAAGGTCAAGTTCGCAAAGAAAATTTCCCCGTCAAACTCTGGGTGAATCCTCCCAGTGAGATTTACCTTCAGGGCGACGTTGCTTTCGACGCGACTGGTCTGGTATTCGGCTCAAACGCCGACGGATTCTGGTTCTGGCTCAAACCAAAAGAAGTCAGCTCATATTGGTCGGGCAAATGGTCGCAGGCGGGAATCTGGAATGGCCTCGCCGTTAGCCCGGTGATGGCCCTTGAGGCCTTCGGAGCGGTCGATATATGTCAGGGCGACTGGACGTTGAATCGCGATGATAACCTCGACCTGCTCGTTTTGCGTAACGACCGGAGCATTATAATTCAAAAGATATATATCGAGCCGTGCGATTACGTGGTTACAAAGATTGAGCGTTTCGATGAATCGGGTGATATTTACCTGAAAGCTGAATTTGCCGGCTATGAAAAAACAGCCGAAGGGTTTTTAACTCCTTCGCGAATAAAAATAGTCACTGTTTCCGAAAAAGGCAGCGAGGATTCTGTCGAAATTACGCTCTCGTCCGTCAAAACGACGGAATTGAGCAGCCAGCAGAGGCAGCGGTTGTTTGTCAGGCCTTTGCCTCGCGGCTTTAACCATATTTACCAGGTAATCGATGGCAAAGCGGTCGAACAGGAACAGTAGTAATCCGTATATAAACGCAACGATAGTTTGAAAGGGAACATTTTTGTGGGTAAGCCGAATTTGAAAGACAGATTACGTAAGGGATTATTTTTGCTCGATGGGGCGATGGGGACGCAGTTGATTGGCCTGGGCATTGAGCCGGGCAAGTGCAGTGAATTGCTCAATTTCGAATCGCCGGGCTTAGTCCTGCGGATACATAACAGCTATTTGAACGCGGGCAGCGACGCAATCCTTACGAATACCTTTGGCGGTAATGGCTTCACCCTTGCCCGGCACCGCCTTGAAAACCGCGTTGGGGACATTAACACAACCGGCGCTCAACTTGCCCGTAAAGCCGCGGGAAAAGACAAATACGTCCTCGGCGATATCGGTCCAAGCGGCGATTTTCTTGAACCGCTCGGCAGCTTGAAGCCCGACCAGCTCAGGGGAATCTTCGCCGACCAGGTAAAGGCGCTGTTGGCGGGGGGGGTCGATGGTTTTATCATCGAAACAATGGGCGCTGTTGATGAAGCGGTCGTCGCTGTCGAAGCGGTCAAATACTCGGGCTCCGGCTTACCCGTTCTCGCCTCTATGTCCTTCGATAAACGCGGAGACGATTTCAGAACTATGATGGGCGTCGATGTGAAAACTGCCGTCGCATCCCTTGTCGCCGCTGGCGCCGACGTTGTGGGTTTCAACTGCGGCACCACCACCCTCGATGAATATGTTGACCTTGCCAAAAGATATGTCGCCGCCGCCAGGGCTGTTAATCCGAAAGTGCTGATTTTAGCCGAACCAAACGCGGGCAAACCCGAACTGCTCGACGGCAAAGCCGTCTATAAGGTTACGCCCGATGAGTTTGCCGACGCCGCGCAAAAAATCTACGCCGCCGGCATAACAATCATCGGCGGCTGCTGCGGAACTTCCCCCGCTCACATCGAAGCCGTCAGCAAAAAACTGCGGAGTTGATTTTATTTCAGCATCTTGCTGATGTTGATTATTGTGCGAGCCGTCGCACCCTGGTTTTTTCTGATTATCTGCTGGCCGTTTTGGGCGATTTGAGAGGCATAATCGGCATTGGTCAGGCATTTTTTCATCGCATTGAATAATTCATCGGCGTCTTTGACTAAGATTGCGCCGTTGGCTTTCAGCAAATCCTCGACGGCCTGTTTGAAGTTAAACGCGTGCGGGCCAAAAATCGTGCATTTGCCAAGCGCAGCCGCCTCCATCATATCCGACCCGCCCATAGGCACTAACGACCTGCCCACAAAAATCACAGTCGCAAGCGAATAAAACTTCCGCAAGTCACCCATAGTGTCGCCGAGAATTACATTACGGATTGCCGATTGCCGATTGTCGATTGTCGATTTAGTTGTTGCCGCCTTTAATTCGCTGTAACGAGTCAACTCAAAGCCGGATTGCTTGATGAGTTCAGCGACGTCGTTGAAGCGTTCGGGTTTGCGGGGAACAATCGCTAATCGTAAATCCGCGAATTGTTTTTGCTCAATCAGTCGGCGATAAACATCCAAAATAATCTGCTCTTCGTCGTTGCCTGTTGCTCCTGCTACCCACAGCCGGTCGTTTTTAAGACCCAGTTGAGTCGCCAATACATCAGCTCCGTCAACCCTGTCTGCTACCTGCGCGGTGTCATATTTTACCGAACCCGTAACGATAACCTTTTCCGCAGGCATACCGAGTCGCCGGAATCTCCCGGCGTATTCTTCGCTTTGCGCAAGTGCCAGCGCGAGGCCCCCAAATATTTTTCTCGTTACCCCCTTTATCAGGTTATATTTTCTCAAACTTCGCTCGCTCAATCTGCCATTGACGACGATTACCGGTATGCCAGATTGCCTGGCGATTCGCACAAGGTTTGGCCAGACCTCAAGCTCAATCAGCAGACACATCGTGGGATTGATATTCGCGAATGCCCGTTTCATCGTTAGTGAAAAATCCATCGGGAAGTAAAACACGCTCAGTCGGCTGCCGAAGAGCGCGTTTGCGCGGGCAAACCCCGTGTCAGTTGTGGTGCTGATTGCGATTTCGTAATCAGGGAATTTGTTTTCAAGTTCGCGGATAAGAGTTGTTGTCGCGTTGACTTCGCCCACGCTTACCGCGTGAATCCAGATACACTTTTTGCCTGGGTATTTGCGGCTTATTTTGCCGAAGCGATTTGCCCACCCGGCGCGGTATCGCCCGTGCCTGAGCATTTTATAAATCGCCACGGGGCTTATCGCTATAAGCGCAATCAAATATGCAATGTCAATAAGCACTGTCATAATATGGGGATACTGTAATCGCAGGGGGGGCAACTGTCAAACTACAGGATTTTTACCGCAGAGGTCGCAAAGGCCGCAGAGTATTTTTGTTTTTAGTTTTTTCTCTGCATTCTCAGCGGTAAAGCTACTGCCAGTTTTGTGCCAGAACCGCGAAATCGAAGAAGTTGATTATCCCGTCGGAAACCATATCGGCCTGCGAGTTCCAGTTTGAGGAAAGCGGATTTGCCAGCCACGCATTTGCTAAAGCGGCCAGGTCAAGGATATTAACTAAGCCGTCTCCTCCCGGCGGCGCAATATCACCGGCAATGCCGGCAGGCAGAAACGCAAACTTGAGATATGGCTGGTCCTGACCGTAAAGTCCTCCGCCGTGAATATAAAAATCAGTATCGATGAAAAGATTCGTTCCGAGAATGCCCTCGAGGACGCCTCCTTCGGGCGAATCGACGTTGAGAACGATTGCCGGGACGTGCGTAAAGCTCAGCCAGACGGGTGTTGCGCTTATTTCGAGCGAGTCGATATAAAAGCCGTCAGCGATTGTGCTCTGGCCCGTCACGTCAACGATTTCAACGAGGAAGTTCGGCTCGTTTTTATAAAGCTCAAGCTCGGCCGCCTGCGATTCGCTTACGACCGTTATTTGCGCACCCGTGTCGAGCATAAATTTTTTCTGCTGCGACGTTCGAGTGCCGTGCGCCAGGTCGGTCCTCGTGGCAAAAAACAAACTTTGCGGGACGTCGAACATTGAGCCAAAAACCACCGACGGGCTCGTCGGCTCGCCGTCGCCTTCGGGACAATCCTGGCCTAAACCCTCAAAGCAGGGCATAAACTGCACGGCATACGCGCTGGACGGGCGAAGCTCGAGGAAGATTTTATTAGTATAGGCCGGGATTCTGCTATCGTTGTATTTATAAAGATGGATGTCAGGCGCAGTTATCGCGTTACCGTCAATGCTTCTGGTCACAGGCCGGCTGTTTTTAATGACGGTCGTGAAGAAAAACGCCATCGGCGAGCCGACAACAGTCGGCAGATTGGGCGATTCGATTATATCGCCAACGATGGTTGCCACGTTGCTTTGGCCTACCATATTAGAATCGTCGGCTAGGAATGTATTCGGGTTGATTGCCGAAAGCCCGTCGGTGAAAATGCCCAGCGGCTGACTGACCAGCGCGTCAACCTGGCCGGTTGCGCCTAAAATCGTTATCGTAATGGAAGTAACAAGGTCAGCGTCGTAAATACCCATAATTCCGGCGTCGGCGGCGTTGATGATGTGTGCGCTTGAGCCGGTATCAAATATGCCTATGGCATAATCCGTCTGCGGAGACCCTGTAAGATAGTTGCCCGTAACCAAGTATTCCGTATAGGCGCCTGTATCATAAAGTTCGCCGGAAGAGGCGTCCGTAACAGCCACGGTCACGTATGGCACGAAACCGTCGATTGGCGGCGAATTTATCACGTTTGTAAATACCTCTGTCCCGGCCCCTTCAGTTGTGGCTGTCAGTGTTGATTTACTCTGCGGCCCGCTTATT
Organism: Sedimentisphaerales bacterium; assembly: GCA_050013675.1. GTDB lineage: Bacteria > Planctomycetota > Phycisphaerae > Sedimentisphaerales > Anaerobacaceae > Fen-1362. Next base: position 298,039 of record JBEKEU010000002.1, on the reverse strand, counting down.
TTTGATTGTAACTGGACCGGCTCTCGTTTGACGTGGTTTTCAAGCAAAGGCAGGTTCTGGTCCTTTGGGTAATATATCGCCTTGATTTGCCGGTCCCTCGAAACCCGCCAGTTGACTTCTTTACGCTCCCACCCGGAACTCTCGGCAAAGACCACCGCCTGCGCAATTACGACTGTCAGTAATGCGACAAGCAGGTGTGACCAGCTATATCCGCTTTTGTTTTTCATCATCCGCATCTCTATTCTATACGAACATATTATATCATATCGCTGCTCCTATTTTTCACAAAATTGCGCCGATGGCCAAATTGTTGACTTTCAGGCCGTTTTGCCGTATTACAATAGCGTTATTCGGTCCCCGTGGCGCAACTGGATAGCGCGTTGGCCTCCGGAGCCAAAGGTTGTGAGTTCGAATCTCACCGGGGATAGTTCCCAAATCGTTTATTTATGGAATACGGATATGTCAGCGGATAGACAGCTAACTTTGAAACAAGCACAGGCCCGGAATGTTTGGGAGTTCTTTAGACGGGTTAGCCGCATCCCCCGCGGGTCAAAAAATGAAAAGCAGATTATGGCTTGGCTCAAAGGGCTTGCCAAAAGCAGAAATCTCCCTTGTCGAAGCGATGACGTAAATAACGTGATTATTGAGCTGCCCGCGACAAAGGGTTATGAAAAAACGCCAGCGGTTATCCTTCAAAGTCACGTTGATATGGTCTGCGAAAAGACGCCCGAATCGAAACACGACTTTACCAAAGACCCCATCGAATTAGTCGAACGCGATGGCTGGATTACAGCCAACGGCACGACCCTCGGCGCGGATAATGGCGTGGGAGTTGCATTAGCGTTGGCATTGATTGACGAAAAAATATCGCATCCAAAGCTCGAATTACTTTTCACGGTCGATGAGGAAACGGGCCTGACCGGGGCGAATGGTTTGAAACCCGGCTTCATTACGGGCAAATACCTCATTAATCTCGACGGCGAAGACAAATCCTTCATCGTCGGCTGCGCGGGCGGCGAGCAGACCGAAATACACCTGCCGCTGGAGCTTTCATCCGTGCCCGATTCGCTTGCCTGCTTCGACCTCAAAATCTCAGGTCTTCACGGCGGCCATTCAGGTATCGATATCGACAAGCAATACGCAAACGCGATTCAACTATTGGCAAAAACGCTGAAAGGTTTACAGAATTTCGATTTACGCGTTTGTGGTCTCGAAGGCGGCACGGTCCATAATGCCATCCCGAGAGATGCAAAAGCGATTATCTGTTTTGATGCCTCAAAACTCAATGCAGCGAAAAAGATGCTTGTGGAAATAGAATCATCATTCAAAAAAGAGTTTATTAAAACTGAACCCAATCTAAAAATAGAAATAAACGTAATTGCCTCGCAACAATCCGCAATCCGCAATCCGCAATCTAAAATTGTGAATCTTCTTTCGTCTTTGCCCACCGGTGTTTATCGAATGTCACCTCAGTTTGAGGGTATCGTAGAGGCGTCCAGCAGCCTCGCAAAAGTCGAGTTGCTCCGCGATAAGAATCAGTTGCGAATTTTAACCTCGCAGAGAAGTTTGGAGAAACAAACGCTCGATGGAATAACCGCCAAGATTACCGCCTTGGCTCGTTCAGCAGGAGCTAAAGTTGAAACCGTTGGTGGATACCCCTCGTGGAAACCTGATGTCAATTCTTCACTGCTTAAACGCGCAAAAGAAATTTACAGAAAGCTAAATAATAAAGAGCCCCAGGTTAAGGTTGTTCACGCGGGCCTTGAGCCGGCTGTTATTGGCGAAAAATTGCCGGGCATCGAGATGATTTCCGTCGGCCCCACGATTAAGAACCCTCATTCACCGCAGGAACGCGTCGATATCGCCTCCGTTGACGCCGTTTGGCACTTTTTGATTGAGTTAATACCGTCGCTTGGATAGCGATATCAATTTGCCGGAATAATATCATCGAAACACGCCGGGGCGAGTTTTTTCAGGATGTCTAAAATCAGGTGGGCTGCTTTTTTAATTTCCCATTGTGCGCCTTTATCGGTGCGGACGGTGAGGATGTGCCGCCATTCGCGGAAATTGGCGGAGACGACGATTTCGCTCGTGCAGGCGTTGGGCAGGACGAAACGGGCGTCCTCTTTTTTGAGTCCTTTGTCACGCCATTTGCGATACATATCCTGTATCGTTTTCATATCGTTATGGAATTCTTCAACCAGTTCGGCGGGCATACTTTCAGGCACGACGTAGGTAAAGTCCTCCTCATCGACGTATCGCTGGGACTGCTGCGAGACGGCCATCAGCCGGTGTCTTACTAATTGGTGGGTCATCGCGCGGGAGCAGTTTTTGATTCTGAAAGTCGCGTAGGCGTGTTCGAGCGGTGATTCGTGGCCCATTTTAATGAGGTGTTTGATGAAGCCGGCCTGCGAATTGTCGTCCATCTTGTCGAAACTGAGGTAGCACGTCCTGCCCGCCTGCTCGATGACCTTTTGCGGGTCGGGCGTTACCGCGACGAGTTCGACTTCCAGTTGCCTTGCCTGTGTTTGCTTCATAATTTTTCTCAGATTTTGTCGATTTCGATTTTGCCCAACACGGCCAGGGCGATTTTTACGTTACCGAATGGTGCCGAGACGGCGAAGCCCGCAACGCGGTCTTTGATCTGGTCAATCAATTCCATCGCGATTTCAACGCCAATGGTCTTTCCCTGCTGCTGGGTTTTGGCTGCGCTCATTCTTTCCAATAATTTGGGCGGAACTACGACGCCGGGGACCTCATTTGCCATAAATTCTGCGTTTTTCAAACTGGTGAAGGGCCAGATACCGGCGATGACTGGTATTTTCGATTTTTTAGTCGAATCAAGGAAGCGAAAGAGGGTGTCCGCGTCGAAGACCGGCTGAGTTATTGCGAATTCCGCGCCTGCGAGTACTTTCTGGTGGTATTTATCGATTTCGCGTTTGATATCTGTTGCGACGGGGTTTGCTCCGACGCCGATTGCCAGTGAGGTTGGCGGATTGAATTGGTTGCCGCCGAGGTCGATGCCGTGGTTGAGATTTCTGATTACGCCCGTCAGCGTGATTGAATCCATATCGAATACGCCTGTCGCCTGTGGATAGTCACCCATTTTTGGCGGGTCGCCGGTGATGACGAGCATATTGCGAAGGCCGATGGCGTAGGCGCCGAGGATGTCGGATTGCATGCCGATGAGGTTTCGGTCGCGGCAGCAGAAGTGCAGGATTGATTCGATGTTGGCCGCCTGCTGAATTTTGACCGCCGTAACCATTGGCGATAATCGTGAGCTTGCGCGTGGGCCGTCGGGGATATTGATTGCATCGATACCCATATCGGCGCAAAGCCGGGCTTTTTCGAGAATCGGGTCGATATCGAGGCCTTTGGGCGGGGTGATTTCGATGGTGGTTACCTTTTGGCCTTTTGCCAGTTTAGCCGCGAACTTCGATTTTTCCGCCAGTGGCGTTTCGCGGACTTCGGTTGCTTTTGGTTTTTCGATTGTTACAACGTCCAATCGCACTTTCGACGTCGCGGCTTTATCGATTGCGCGGACTGCGCGAACCATTTCCCTTATGTGGTCGGGTGTTGTGCCGCAGCAGCCGCCGATGATTCGTGCGCCTTTTTCATAGAATCGCTTTGCGAATTCCGCCATATATTCGGGTGTGGACATATAAAGGAGTCGGTCTTCGACCTGGCGGGGGAGGCCTGCGTTGGGCTGGACGGAGATTGGTTTATCGGTTACTCCGTGGATGAGTTCGAGGGCGTTTAGCATAGCGGATGGGCCGACGGAGCAGTTGAGGCCCACGGCGGTTACGCCTTTTTGGGCGGAGATTCGGCTGATTGCGTGGTCGATTTTTTCGCCATAGGGCGTCTCGTTTAGCTCGGTAGTGGTCATCTGGGCGACGATTTCGAGGCCGGTTACGCTATGCACGGCCTCAATAGCAAGCAACAACTCATCGGTATTCGAGAAGGTTTCGAGGATGAGAAAATCAGCGCCGGCTTCGGCTAACGCCTTGGCTTGTTTTTTGTAAGCGGCGATTGCCTGTTGTTTTGAAAGTTGATTGTACAGGGCGATATCGCGTGCGAGAGGTCCAATTGCACCTGCGACAAGAACGTTGTCTCCCGTAGCTTTTTTGGCCAGTTCTACGCCTGCCTTGTTTATCTTTTCGACCTGCTCCGCCAGGCCGTATTTGGCGAGTTTGACCTCGTTTGCGCCGAAGGTGTTGGTCTCGATAAAATCAGAGCCGGCCTCGATGTATTGCTTGTGGATTTTGGTTACGAGTTTGGGATTGCTGAGATTCAGCTCATCGAAACAGGCGTTGATATAGACGCCTGACTGGTAGAGCATCGTTCCCATCGCCCCGTCGGCCAGAACAACCTGCTTTGGTAGTAGTTTTGATAGTTTCATTTTTGCCATAATTTTTAATTTACCACAAAGACGCGAAGACGCAAAGGAATTGATGATTGATACCCGCCTTCGTTAACCCTCTGTCGCACCGTGTGCTATGTAGGGCAGGAACTACGGCGGGTAAAATTTTGGGGTGCGGATACCGCCGGAAGGCGGGGAAATTTTGTACCAAAAGGGAAATAACATTAGGCAGCACTTATGATTCAACCAAAAACGTAAAAAAGTTTGGGAAGAAATGTGCGGATAAACGTTACAGTTAGCCCAGATTAACGAATATGGGCAAGATAGGAAATACGGGGTAGGGTAAAAAAATATTTTACATTGAAAAAGGCCTCGAAAAGTGAGGCAAAATGGGGTCAAATTGATAAAAGTGAGGGCGTTTTGAACAAAAAGTGAGCCAAAATGCGCGTGTTTTGATAGTTTTTGAAGGCCTTTTTTGAGTTCGATATATTAGCGGAATTAATTGTAAAGCTGGGCAATGTCCTCTTGGCAGCTTACCATGCTTAGCGGACAGCGTGTAGCGTACAGCGTACAGAGGCAAAAAGCTGGGCCCCCGACAGAAGAGCCAAAGCGGCACCCGTCGAGGGCAAGCAGGACAGGGAGTATATAAGTATATGCGTATATACTTATATAGCGCTTCAAGCATCAAGGGTTTCCGAAGCGGGCTCTGCGCTGCGCTATGTGTCTGAAGCAGGATTTGCGCTTACGCTACGTGTCCGAAGCGGGCTCGTCGCTTCCCCCTTCGCTGAGGGCTTCCGACTTCGCTGAAGCTACGCCGGACAGGACGGCGGGACATGTCGCTCCGTGTTTGATTGGGGGATTTGGAAATTGGTCAGCCGAGGGAGGCGAGGTTTCGGCGGATGGTTTGAGTAGTGGGATGGTCGGGGCCGAGGGAACCTTCAAAGATTTTGACAGCCCTTTCAAAGAGTTTTTGGGCTTCATCTTTGCGGTTTGTTGCATGAAGGAGTGCTGCGAGGTTGTTGATGTCTATGGCTACCTTAGGGTGTTCGGAGCCAAAGGACTTTTCGTCTATTTCGAGGGCGCGGCGTATAAGCGATTCGGCCCCTTTTAGGCGGTTGGTGGCCTTAAGGAGTAGGGCGAGGTTGTTGAGGGCAGTAGCAACGTTTGGGTTGTTCGGACCGAGGGATTTTCCCAAGATTTCGAAGGCGCGGCGGTAGAGTGGTTCGGCTTCTTTGAGACGGTTGGTATTTCTCAAGAGTTCGGCGAGGTTGTTGAGGGTTTTGGCAACATTTGGGTGGTTCGGACCGAGGGATTTTTCGGCAATTTCGAGTGCGCGGCGGTAGAGTGGTTCGGCTTCTTTGAGACGGTTGGTATTTCTCAAGAGTTCGGCGAGGTTGTTGAGGGCTCTGGCCACGTTCGGATGGTCTTTGCCGAATGATTTTTCGTTTATTTCGAGTGCGCGGCGGTAGAGCAATTCGGCCTGGTTTAGACGATTGGTGGTCTCAAGGAGTGTTGCGAGGTTGTTGAGGCAGGTCGCTACAGTTGGATGGTTAGAGCCGAGGGCGATTTCGTTTATTTCGAGTGCGCGACGGTAGAGCGGTTCGGCCTGGGCGTAACGTGCCTGTGTATTATAATAAAGTCCAAGATTGTTCATTAAAGTAAAGGTGGGTTGCTTTATCTGTAAATTATCCGCACACCCCACCGCAACGGCAATATGTCCCTCCATCCGCTTCCAGTACCACCAGCTCCGCACATCATCCGGAGAAATTCCAGGATCAGTATTAGTGAACAGAGAAAGGACAATCTTACAAATCTCTTCTTGCTGCTCCATGTCCATCCGCAGCCGTGTTGTCTCTTGCACCAACCGATGAACCGAGAAGCTTTCCCCCTCAAACTCCGCCATCGACCAGTCCGCCAGTCCCGCCAAGACCTCCCTGATTGCCGTTAATGAATTGTTGGGTGTTTTGCTCATGCGCGTGTTAGCAGGAAAAATCTCTGCAACCGCCGCGGCATTCTTCTCAAACAATTCCACAGGAATATTCTCCGGCGCCAAAAACGCCGCCAAGTAAAGCATCGACCGTTCGGCTTCGGTCAGCTTTTGCTCTGTCATTTGCCAAGTTGTCAACACCGGCCTTGGATAATCCTCCGGCAGCTTGTTTTTCTTCTCCCATGCCAGCACATCCTTTTGATTCTTACTGTACTCCTCAAGATACTTCGCAAAACTGATTTTCATACGGCAGATATACGCCCCCGCCTGCTCCAGTGCCACCGGCAGACCATCCAGATAATTTTTACCCGCCAGCACCTCTGCTAAACTCTTATCATTTTCGCTTTTGACCCGGCTCGACTCCGTTTTTTGAAGCAGGTAGTCCCTGGCTGGCTCTTTGTCTAATTTTTTCAGTTCTATCTTTTTGACTCCGCTCCCCCAGTCGCTTAGCCGAGATGTAATCACAACCCTGCCCATATTCAGCATCGGCAGTGTTGTCAAAACAGCGTCTCGCATTCCCATATCGTCCACGTTGTCAAAAATCAAAAGCCACTTGTCGCGCTGTTGCAATTGGCCCAATACCTCGGCAAACAGAATATCATTTTTCTTTTCTGCATAGCCGTCAATCGCCAAGAGTTCCTTAACGCCGAGCTTTGAAACTGCCGCCTGCAATCGTTCTATACCCGCCTGGTCTTGCTGCTCGTTCTTTTCGCTGGGTTCCTTTGAATGTGTCGTCTTATCATCCTGCCCGCAGCGGACAAAAAAAACATCCCTGAACACGCCTCGTGTAAATCCTTCCCACGCGAATTCCACCGCCAGCCGTGTCTTGCCGATACCCCCCAAGCCCGTCATCGTCATTCGTTGTGTAATGGCCGTTGTAACAGTCGCATCCTGTTGCCGGAGCAAGTCGGATAAAACCGTTTCCCGCCCCTTAAACAAATCCCCCATTGACAAATACGGCAGATTATTGATAGGCAGAAGTTTGCGAAGTTGCTCGTGCGTTTCAATATGATTCTTCAAGGCGGCGCGGACTTCATCCACTGATAACATTGTTTCTTTCTGGGTTTGTCGTATTTCAACTATGCTTTGATGGAGCATACGGATAAGCTGAACAAATCGCTGATGGTCTTGTTCGTTGTCGAACTCTTTGACGGCAAATTCTTCCTCGAGAGGTTTTTGTTTTTTAGTTATTTCGGATAATAGAACTGTTTTCAAAATCTTCAGCTTTTCATCGTCGTTTTTGGCTTCTTTCCAGACCTTCCATCCTTCCAGACCGAGGAGAGTGCCGATGAAAGCAATCAGCGCAGGAATAGAAACACCCGTTGCCATCAGTGCTGCTGTAATACCCAGCTTTGTATCTAGGATGCCGTATATCAAACTCCCCAATTGACTCGACGCAAAATTGGTAGAAAGTATTTTAAGTGGTTTTGTTTTCATTTTATATGTGTGCGACAACTCCAGCCCGTTTTTGTTTTTTCCGTATCAGACGATTCCCTTTTTCATCAAATGCCCGATGATTATGCCCCGCCAGAAAGGTTTTCAATGCAGCGTTCAGTATATCTTTACGTTTTGACATAATGTTTATACCTGTGTGCCTCGCGGGAGGTTTTTGGTTGTGGAGCTGACGAATATCTTCAAGGGCGTGGTCCTTTATCAAGGAGTAATGGCAAGGATTTATGGGTAAGGAGGCGGTCAAGCCCTTTTTTGAGGGTGTAGCCGATAGCCCAGGATAGGGGGTCGAACGCCATTATTAAAATACCTCATGGCAACTTGGGAGTGGGACAAGGCCCACGGGTATCGTTTATACAATAAGATTATATTTTTAGCGGGAGATTTTGTCAACAGAAGGCAGAAGGAAGAAGGCAGACGCAAGAATACGGGCAGACACGCCCGCCTTCGCGTGCGCTACGGCGTGGCAGGCAGGTCTGCCCGTACAGATTCGGCTTAATGAATAGGGGCGAACACACCCGCCTTCGCGTGCGCTACGGCGTGGCAGGCAGGTTCGCCCGTACGTTCGGCTTATTTCACTTCCTGAGGGGTTTCGGCAGGTGCGGGAGTGGTTACGGCGGCGGCGGTGTGTTTGCCTTTGTGATGAAGTTTCGCGGCATGATGGCTTTTTTGTGAGGTGGCGACCGCTTTGTGATGATGTTTGCTCTTGGCGAAGGCGGTACTGCTGCCGGCAAACGCGAGAGTCAACGTGAGGAGAATGATAGCAATTGTTCTGAGTTTCATTTTTTCACCCTTTCTGAAATATATTTTTTTTAGGATGCCTTCGGGCACATCACCCTTTTATTGTTCAATCCGGAACGGACACGTATCCGCAGGAGGGAAGGCAATAAAACACAAGTAGTGTTTTCGTCATAATATATTTGATTTCTTGAGACGAAATCGCGTGCTTTTCGATATTTCGCAGGGTAAGCCCCGATTAAACCCCGCCACACGCCAAGGGCGATGATGGCGGGGCTAAATATGGATGAGGATGCCAACCGAAAAATTAAATCCTGGATCCCCGGCAGAAGACCAAAGGAGCTAACCCCGAGGACCTCCGCTGCGCTTCGGGAAACTGCTTGATATTAGCGGGGATTTGGCTATACTGGTGGGTCAGCAAGTTCCTCCTTCGTCCATAAGGGACTATGGAGGACAGTGCGTCAATGGAAAGGGTAGTGCGATGGCGCAATGGGATGAGCAGTTTAGCAAATTAAAGCAAATAATCGAAATAATGAAGGACCATAACCTTGTTGAGATACAGATAAAACAAGGCGAGGAGGAGCTTTGCGTCAAAAAGGCACAGCCGGTGCAGCCGCAAATCACGGGGGTGCCGATGTTTGGGGCTGGGATGCCTGGTGTGTTGCCTGGAGCTGCGGCACCCGCGGCGGGGCAGGGGCAGGAAGCAGTGCCGCAGGAGGCCAAGTCGGCGGAGATAAAGTCGCCTTTAGTGGGGACGTTTTATGCCCAGCCGAGTCCGGATTCGGAGCCGTTCGTTGAGCTTGGTTCGCGGGTTGAGCCGGAGACGGTTGTATGCATTATCGAGGCGATGAAGGTAATGAACGAGATAAAGGCGGAGATGAGCGGGGTTATCGTCGATGTTGTGGCGGCCAACGGCAGCGCGGTTGAGTATGGGCAGGTGCTGTTCAAAGTCCGTCCCGATTAGTCATTTATGATTTCTGATTGCTGGTTTGTGGAATGTTCTCAAGAGTTCTAATAGCCAATCGTGGTGAGATAGCGTTGCGGGTTATCCGGGCGTGTCATGAGCTTGGGATAGAGGCGGTGGCGGTGTATTCGGAAGCGGACCGGGGTGCGGCGTATCTGGATATGGCCGACGAGGCGATATGCATCGGGCCTGCTGTGCCCTCGGAGAGTTATCTGAATATCCCGCGAATAATGAGCGCGGCGGAAGTGAGCAACGTGGATGCGATTCATCCCGGGTACGGGTTTTTGGCGGAGAATGAAAATTTCGCACAGATATGCCGGGAGTGCGGGATAATATTTATTGGTCCGCCGCCTGAGGCGATGCGGCTGTTGGGTGACAAGGTTGAGGCGAGGAAGTTAGCGAAGAAGGCGGGCGTGGATTTGGTACCCGGTTCGGATGGCGTGGTAGCCGACGAGGCGGAGGGTTTGAAGATAGCCGGCAAGATTGGATACCCGGTAATGATAAAGGCGGTAGCGGGCGGCGGGGGACGCGGTATGCGGGTTGCCCACAACGATATGAGTTTTCGCGCTGGGTTCGCGTCTGCCAGAGCGGAGGCGGAGGCGGCGTTTGGGGAAGGCGCTGTATATCTCGAAAAGCTGATTGTTGAGCCGAGGCACGTCGAGGTGCAGGTGGTGGCGGACGGTGCGGGCAACGTATTGCATTTTTACGAGAGGGATTGCTCGATACAGCGAAGGCATCAGAAGATGATTGAGGAATCGCCCTGTCCGGTCCTGAGTGAGAAGACGCGGCAGGAGCTTTGTGCGTCGGCGATACGGATTATCAAGCATGCCAATTACGTGAACGCGGCGACGGTCGAGTTCCTTTTGGACAAGGACAAGCATTTTTATTTCATCGAGGTCAATACGAGGATTCAGGTTGAGCATCCGGTCAGCGAAATGGTTACGGGCTGGGATTTAATCAAGATGCAGTTGAAGGTGGCGGCAGGGGATGATCTTGAATTGACGCAGAAGGACATCAAGTGCAGGGGCGTCGCGATTGAGTGCCGGATTAACGCGGAGGATCCGGCCAATAATTTTTCGCCGTGTCCTGGGACGATAACGCGATACATTCCGCCTGGCGGGCCGGGTGTTCGAGTCGATACACACGTCTATCAGGGCTGGACGGTAAGCCCCAGTTATGATTCGATGCTTTGCAAGCTGATTGCTTATCAGCCGACGAGGGCGGAGGCGATTGCGACGATGCGGAGGGCGTTGTCGGAATTTGTTATTGAGCCGATTAAGACCACAATCCCGGCAAGCTTATCCATCCTGTCGCATAACCTCTTTGTCAAGGGCAAGATTGACACGGAATTCGTCGAGAGAAATTTCTAACCGATTTGGCAGGTTACTTTTCCAAATCTATCAGGTCTTCGTAGGATTCGCGTTTTCTAATTATCTCAAATTTGTCGCCATCGACGAGGACTTCAGCGGCCCGGCCACGTGCGTTGTAGTTGCTGGCCATAGTGAAACCGTATGCGCCCGTGGTGAAAATACTCAGCAGGTCGCCGCGTTTGGTGGGGGGGATGGCCCGGTCTTTGGCGAAGAAATCGGTGTTTTCGCAGATTGGGCCGACAACGTCAACGAACTCCAGACCCTTTATATCGAGCTTCTCGGTTCTTTTTAAATAAGAAAACCTTTTTTCGACCGTTGCCGGCCAGATAAAATGAAACGCGTCGTATAAAGGCGGGCGAATGAGGTCGTTCATACCGGCATCGACAATGACGAATTTTTTGCTTCCGCCTGTTTTGCAATACAGTACTCGCGTCAACAGTATAGCCGCGTTGGCGGCGATGCTTGCGCCGGGTTCGAGGATGAGTTTGAGGCCTTTGCCTTTCAGCATCGGAACAATCGCTTTGGCGTAATCATCGGCTGAAGGGGACTGGGCAGTTGTATAATCAGCGCCGTACCCGCCGCCGATATCGAGCGTCTCGATAGTGAAGTCCTTTTTCCTCAATTTATCCACAAGGGCCAGAATTTTGTTGATCGCCTCGACGTATGGCCCAACGGTGTGGCCCGCGGAGCCGAGGTGCATGTCGATTGCGCACAGTTTTACGGCAGAATTTTTGCCGAACTGGTCAAAAACTTTTTCGGCCCGTTCGATATCGACGCCGAATTTGGTTTCTTTGACGCCGGTGGTTGTATAGGTGTGGGTTTTCGGGTCAACGTCGGGATTGACTCGGAGGGCTACTTTTGGCGTTTTGCCTTTTTGCTTCGAGATGCGGATGATATTTTCAAGCTCGGCTTCAGATTCGACGTTAAAATAGGCAATGCCGGCATCGAGCGATTCGATGATTTCCTTGTCGGTTTTGCCGACGCCGGCGTAAACGATTTTTGCCGGGTCTGCGCCGGCCTGGATAGCGCGGTAGAGTTCTCCGCCGCTGACGATGTCGAAGCCGGAGCCCGCTTTTGCCATAAGCTTGAGGATATTTATATTGCCGCAGGCCTTTATCGAATAGCAGACCATTGTGTCGATTGCGTTATAGGCGTGCCGAATTTTCCGGAGATGTTCAAGGAATGTGGCCTTGCTGTAGATATACACCGGCGTGCCGAGTTGTTCGGCTATTGTCTCAACGGGCACGTTCTCCGCGAGAAGCTTGCCTTGTTTATAATTAAAATAGTCCATACGGGAACATAGTATAAGAAAAGATAAGGCGAATGCAAGTTTGAGAATTAGCGGCCGGGGTGTTTTGGCGCAAAGAAAAAGTGGAAGATTCCGTAATAACTAAATGGAACCTTCCACTTTCCGCATAACGTTTTGCCGCATCAAATTCTTGTCGGCAGCGTTATGCTATTTTCTCTTTTTCCTCTTTGCTGTTTTCTTCTTTGCTTTTTTCTTCTTTGCCATTGTTTGTTACCTCCATATGGCACAAAAACCAGTTTATTCAATAACAAACGATAAAACTTACAGGAATCACCGACCGAGTTGTCAAAGAGGCCAATTAATGTAGTTATAGCTTTTATCGTCCAAATAATTAGGAATCCTTCAAGGAAATTTGCAATGCGCAACTTTTTATGCCTGGTGAATAGTTTGTCGTATCATTGTACGCACGCGCGAATGTTGTTATTGTGTCGCTGATGTTTCAATTTGTTTTTTGGTTTCATCGTCGGCTGTAACAGCCGGTGGTCGTATCGCAGGAATGAGTTTTAACTGCATTATAAGTAGTTTTTGACGTAATTTGAGCTTTTAACGTTGCCAATGGTTTTGTTGCTGCTATACTTAAAGTTGCCTTGAAAAGCCGCATCTTTTTAGTGTTCGTGTTGACTTATGGCCGCGATTGGTTTAAAAGGGTTTTTGTTGTGAAATATTTTTTTAGAGAATTCACAATTCGGCTGTTAATTTTTTATGTCAGAGAGAAAGATAGCGTTGTTTGGAGGTACGTTTGACCCGATTCATCTCGGTCATACGGCTGTTGCGGCGGCGGCGGGCGAGCACATCGGCGCAGACAAAGTGGTGTTTGTCCCCGCGAGGCGTTCGCCGTTGAAGGCGTTTTTCCCCGAGGCCAGTGACGAAGACCGCCTTGCGATGATTGGCCTGGCGATATCGGGTAATAGTGGATTTGAGGTTAGCGATTACGAACTGAAGAAGGCGGGGCCGAATTACACGCTGGAGACCGTCAGATATTTTCGACAGCAGCTCGGCAGCGGCGTTTTGATTTACTGGCTGGCAGGAACGGATACGCTTGAGGATTTGCCACACTGGTATGGCGTTACGGAGCTGATAGACGAGTGTAATCTGGCGGTGATGTACAGGGCGGGCTTTGCGCCGCCGGATTTCTCGAAGTTTATTTCGCTGTGGGGAGAGGAGCGAGTAAAGAAAATGCAGCGAAATGTTGTTGAGACGCCGTTAGTTGATATCAGCAGCACCGAGGTTCGCAAGCGATTGGCGGCGGGAGGGGACGTCGGCGGGATAATATGCCCGAAGGTTCTGCAATATATCCGTGAGCGACGCCTGTATGGGATACAGGATTATTGACGGGGCCGCGTTTTTTTGAGTGTTTTTTTCCGTTTGTTATCCGCCAGATTTTCCAGCCAGTTACACCAGTGCTTCATACCAACGCCGGTTTTTGCGGATACGAGGAAAATTTTCGTATTTTTATTCAGTTTGAATATGTCGGCTTTGACTTTTTTGACGTTGAAGTCCGTGGCGGCGAGGATGTCTATTTTGTTAATAAGGACAGCGGCTGCCCTGGCAAAAATCATCGGGTATTTGGCGGGCTTGTCGTCGCCTTCGGGGACAGAGAGGACGGCGATTTTATCCGTTTCGCCGAGGTCAAAGGTGGAGGGGCAGACGAGGTTGCCGACGTTCTCGACGAAAATCAAATCGAGGCGGTCAACGGGGAGCTTGTGAAAGGCGTTGCTAATCTGCGCTGCGGACAGGTGGCAGGCGCCGTCGGTATTGATTTGGTGGGCGGGAGCGCCGGTTTTTCTTATTCGCTGTGCGTCGATATCGGTTTGAATGTCGCCTTCTATGACGCCAATACTGACCTTGCCCTTCAATGCTTCTATCGTTTTGGCCAACAATGTTGTTTTGCCTGAGCCGGGCGATGAAATTACGTTCAGGCAGGGTATTTTCTGTTCCTTAAGGAACGCCCGGTTTTTTGCGGCGTATTTTTCGTTGGCGATAAGGATTTTCTTCCGGACTTTGACTGTGCGCATATCATTTATCCTCGAATGTTATTTCCTCAAGCAAAAGCGGGGCGTCTGGCAGCAGTTCAAAATCACCATGCCTGCACTTCGGACATTTCGACTCGTGCAGGTCAAACGCGAAGATTGCGTTGCATTTTTTACATTTGGCTTTTATCGGTTTTTGCTCGATATTAAGTTTTAAGTTTTCACAGACGGTATCTTTACTGATAGCCTCGAAGGCGAATTTCAGGGTCTCGGTATTTATCGCGTTGAACACGCCGCAGCTTATTTTCGCGGCTATGGGTCTGGCTTTTTGCTTTTTCGCTTCAGCCGATATTGCCTCAAGTACTGATTGTGCGATGGTCGCTTCGTGCATCAGCAAATCCTCGGCAATTCTCTGCCGTACGGCATCTGCACGATTCTTCTGCCGCCGATTCTGGTAGTCATTTCAACGACGGGGACATCATCGGCTTCGATGACCTCGCCGATGATTGCCGCCTGCTGTCCCAGGGGGTGGCGACGGCAGATATTGATACAATCTTCGGCGATTTGCGGGGCGACGACGGCGACAAATTTGCCCTCGTTTGCGATATTCAGAACGTCAAATCCGAGCGCGTCGGCGGCTGCCTGGACTGTTGGATTAATTGGGATATCGGCGTCATTTACCCTGATGCCAAGCGATGTTTGCATTGCGATTTCATTCAGCGTCGCCGCAAGCCCGCCGCGAGTGGGGTCTCGCATGAATTTTATTCCTTTGGTTTCGGTCAGCAGTTTGCAGGTCAAATCGGCGATAGCGGCGCAGTCGCTTTTGAGTTGCGATTGAAAGCCGATATCCTGTCGCAGGGACATAATGGTCATACCGTGGTCGGCTATTGTGCCGTTGATGATGATTTTGTCGCCGACGGCGATTTTGCCAAAGCCCAGTTCGACTCCATCGAGCCGGACCCCGACGCCGGAGGTGTTGATGAAGATTTGGTCGGCTGCACCTGTTTCAACGGTTTTTGTGTCGCCGGTGACAATTGCGACGTTATTTTCCTTTGCGGTGATGGCGATACTGTCCAGGATTTTTTCCAGGACGTCGAACGCGAGTCCTTCTTCGATAATAAGAGCAAGCGACAATGCGACAGGTTTTGCGCCGCTGACGGCGAGGTCGTTTATCGTTCCGCATACGGCCAGTTTTCCGATGTCGCCGCCAGTGAAAAACAACGGCTTTACGACGTAACTGTCTGTTGTGAAGCAGATTGATTTTGAATCGAGATTGAGTTTGGCTGCGTCGGTAAGTTCGGCGAGGGTATTATTGGCGAATCTTGGCAGGATGTATCTGCGAATAAACTGGTCGCTGAGTTGCCCCCCACCGCCGTGCGCCAGCAGGATTTTGTCAGGTTTTTTCTGGTTCATCGGCTTCGTTTTTCACGCCTGTTATATTTGAACCATGCGGCGCAGGCGCCTTCTGAACTGACCATACAGGGGCCGACGGGGTTTTGCGGTTCGCAGACCTGCCCGAAGAGTTCGCACTGGGGCGGGTCTATCAGGCCGCAAAGCACTTCTCCGCAACGGCAGCCGGTCATGTCTTTCTCGGGCTTTTCGGTTATGCCGAATCGCTTGAGCGCGTCGAATTTGCTGAACTTGTCTTTGAGTATCAATGTGCTTTTCGGGATTTTTCCCAATCCTCTCCAGTATCCATCCGTTGGCTCAAAGCACTCCGCGATGACGTTTTGGGCCGTGAGGTTGCCTTGTTCGGTGACGACCGCCGTGTAAATTGTTTTTGCTTCAGGTTTGCCTTCGATTATCTGCCGGCATATCTCGGCCAGCCCCTCGATTATCTGCATCGGCTCGAAGCCCGCCACCACGCAGGGCTTGCGGAATTGCTGGACGATTTCCTTGAATGCCCCATACCCGATTATGACGCTGACGTGCCCGGGGCAAAGGAAGGCATCTATCCTGTTATTTTTATCGCTGAGCAGCGCCTGCATCGCCGGCACCACGAGTTTGTGGTTGCTAAGTATGCAGAAGTTGTTGATACCTTCATTTGCGGCCTGCTTTACGGCAACAGCAGTGGCTGGTGTGGTTGTTTCAAAGCCGACTGCGACGAAGACCACTGTTTTGCCGGGATTGTCCCTGGCCAACTGCAGGGCGTCTTCACTGCTGAGGACAATCCTGACGTTGCCGGCGTTTTTTTTCGTTTCGAGGGAACCGCCTTTGCCGGGGACGCGAATCATATCGCCATACGTCGCTATGAGACAGTCATCTCTGTCTGCAAGCTCAAGCACCGTATCGATGTAGCCCTGGTGTGTTACACAAACCGGGCATCCCGGCCCCGACAGAAGTTTTATTGTTTTCGGCAGTGTTCCTCTTATGCCGTTTCTGAATATCGAAACGGTGTGTGTGCCGCAGACCTCCATAATGTTGATTGGTCTGCCGGCTATTTCGCACGCAGCGTCCATAAGAAGTTGTGCTTTGTGAATTCTCTGGAGCATAGGTTTGGGTAATTTATCCTGAAACTTTATTTTGGGTATCGTTGAACTGGTCGATTTCCTCAATGAGCTGCCAGGTTTTCCTGGCTTCATCTTCGTCGATGGTCGATATCGCGAAGCCGGCGTGGACCAGGACGAGGTCTCCGAGCTTGGCCTGAGGCAGCAGAGTCATTCTTGCGTGGAACTGGTTACCCATCGCGTCGACAATTGCTCTGTCGTCTTCGAGTTTAACTATTCTTGCCGGTATTGCTAAACACATAGTTTGTCGTTCGTTATTTGTCGCGAGCCACGAGTTTTACGGCTATTGCCGCCTGGCCGCCGGAAATACAGCCGTCGTTGGCAGGAAAACCACAATTATATAATACCGAGAAGCCGGCTTTTTTCAATAACAGGATGAGGCGTTCCGCCAAATATCTGTTACAGAATACGCCGCCGCTTATCGCTGCTTTGTCCAGCCCTTTTGCCTCTCTGGCCGCCTTTGCCATTTCAAGCAGGCCGGCCGCGACAGTATTGTGGAACATAGCCGATATGATATTACATTCTTTGGCATTCTTTATGTCAGCCACAATCTGCCTTATCATTATACGTGGGTCGAGTATCAACTGTTTATCGGATTGTCTGGCAAGTTCAAAATCATACCGCTGGTCGCAGTCGGCGGCGGCGATTGCCTCCAGGGCTATAGGCAGTTGGGCCTCGAAGTGATTATAGTTGCCCAGTCCGAGCATAGCGGCTACCGCGTCAAATATTCTGCCCAAACTCGACGTCTGAACTGTGTTTACCTTTTTGCGGAGTTGCTCGCAAATAACCTCCTGCTTTGTTTTGTCCGGCTCGATTGGACCAAGCAGCCATTGCAGTTTGCCCAAATCAAATTCTTTATTGTATGCTTGAACTAAAAGCGACAGCGTTGGTCTGATTGGCTGTTTGCCTGCGGCATCACCGCCCGCTAACGGGTAATAAGACAAGTGCCCGAATCTTTCAAAATTATCCAGTGTCGCGATAAGACACTCACAGCCCCAGATTGCGCCATCCGTCCCGTAGCCGGTGCCGTCGCAGGCAAGGCCAATCACCGGCTCATCAATATTATGTTCCGCCATAACCGCTGCGATATGTGCCCAGTGATGTTGAACCTCGATGATTTTTACATCGGGCAGTGAGTGGGCATATTGCGAAGACAAATATGACGGGTGCAAATCGCAGGCGACTATTTTTGGCTTAACCTCGAACAGACCACGCAGATGTTCGATTGATTTTATGTAGTGATGATATACCGCCGCGTCTTCGAGGTCGCCGATGTGCTCGCTGCATATAAGCTGGTTACCTTTAACAAAAGAGAAGGTATTTTTCAAATCAGCCCCGGCGGCGAAAACGTCGTGCTGGCTGGTTTGCTTTATGGTGATTGGCGCGGGCACATAGCTTCTCGACCGGCGGAGTAATACTGGCTTATCTTCAATTAGATGGATGATTGAGTCATCAACCTGCCTGTAGATTTCCCTGTCGTGCATCAGGAATGCGTCGGCTATCTCGCCAAGGCGTTCAATCGCCTCGTCGTTTTTGCAAATCAACGGCTCATCGCTGATATTTCCGCTGGTCATAACAAGAATTTCCAATCCTTCAGCGAAAAGCAGGTGATGCAGGGGGGCATAACAAAGCATAAAACCGAAGGTATTTGTATCTTGAGCTACAGATGCCGCAATAGTTGAGTCGTTTTTTTTCGGCAAAAGCACAATCGGGCTTTGAGGGCTTTTCAATACGGCTTCGGCCTCATTACTTACGACTGCGTGCTGTTTTATTGTCTCAATCGAATCCGCCATCATCGCGAAGGGTTTATGCTCCCTTTTTTTGCGTTCGCGAAGTCGGATTACCGCTTCATTGTTAAAGGCATCTACCGCCAGATGAAAACCGCCGATGCCTTTGATTGCGACGATTTTGCCTTCTTTCAATAACTGCGCGGTTTGAGTAATTACCTTATCGGTTCCGGTTTGAATTGTGTTTCCTTTGTTATCGGCCAGCCAGATTTTTGGTCCGCATTGCGGGCAGGCGACGGGTTGAGCGTGAAATCGACGGTTTGCCACATCGTGATACTGGCCGGCGCATTTGCCGCACATCGCAAACGCCGACATCGTGGTGTTCGGCCTGTCGTAGGGGATGGTCTTTATTATCGAATATCTCGGCCCGCAGTTGGTGCAGTTGATAAACGGGTATCGATATCGAAAATCCTTCTCATCAAAAAGTTCCCGCAGGCAATCGGCGCAGGTGGCGATATCTGCTGTTACTCGTGAGATTGGGGTTCCGCCGGCGTCGCTTTGTTTTATCGCAAATTCTTTTTCGCCTTTGACTATTGAAATTTCAGCGGCAAAACAGGATTCAATGTCCGCCAGAGGCGGGGCGTCCGGTCCGTTGAGCCGTTTGATAAATTCGGCGATTTTTGCCTCTTCGCCCTGTAATTCAATGGTAACGCCCTTTGTGTCGTTATATACGAAGCCGGTCAGATTCAGTTGTGTGGCGAGCCGATACACGGCGGGTCGAAACCCCACCCCCTGAACCTGTCCCATTATCAGAATCTTTTTTCGTGTGGCCAAAGTTTTATGTCTCAATATCGTTATGTGATTTATACGCCCCATTTTGCCAATCGGTTTTACCGGATTATAGCCGATGATGTTAAGATAGCAATTACGGGCTTAAGGGCTGTTTGGCAGCGATTTTTTATTTGTCAGCGGCGTGGATGTCTGGTATTATTATCAGCAACTGGGGCCATAGCTCAGCTGGGAGAGCGCTTGCATGGCATGCAAGAGGTCGCGGGTTCGATCCCCACTGGCTCCATTGACATATCCTGGACAACCTCTCTGTAAAATTATAAGTTTTGGAACGGTTGCCGCAGGCCATATTTCTCCGTTGCGAACAACTATTGCCTGTGCTATCCTAACAGCAGAGAAACTTTTGGAGAACATAAGTGGAATTGACATGGTCAATTAGATTGAGGATAGCCGCGTCGGCGGCAGTGGGTATTATTGTATTAGGTATGTATGCCTGGCCGATGGTAGCGCCCGCGGACCCGTTCGGCGTTGTCTCCCTCATCAACGGCACTATTAGCTCGTATGGTGTATTCAAGCTGCTGGGGCTTGCGTTTGGCATTGGGCTGGTCGCTTACTTTTTATCGTGGCCGTACGGGAGTCGAATCGGCATATTGGCCGTGCCTGCTGGTTTGGCTGTCTGGGCGGTGCGCAGCGGCAATATGGGGACATTGATGCAGCTCAACACCTCTGTTGTTCGCAGACAACAGATTTACTCATCGTTTTGCTGGGAGCCGTTGCTTTGGCTGGCCTTAGTGGCTGCGGGATACATAGGGGTGTTTCTTGCGTCGCAAATCGTTCATCCTGCCAAAACCGCCGAAGAAGGCAAACCACAGAAACGCGATGCCGGTGTTTTTATCAACGTCATAGTCGCTGTTATTGGTTCTGCGGTAGTTGCGCAGTTTTTTATCGGAATGTTTGCGCGTGATTTCACGATATTGGATTCGACAGCCGGTGCTGCTGTTGCCCAGCCCGCCATCGGCCAAATTGTCTTTGCCGTGCTTATTTCCTTTGGCCTTGTTGGTTTTTTGGTCCAAATGGTACTTGGGGTTGATTATATATGGCCAATTATAGGGGCATGTTTGGTAAATCTTGTCGCAATAAGCGCTTACGGCAAACACGATGTTCTCGATTACTTTGCTGGTCGATGGCCTGCGGTGTTCTTCTCTAATTCGGTGCTGGCGGTGCTGCCGATTCAGATAGTGGCCTTTGGCTCGCTCGGTGCAATCGCCGGATACTGGATGGCCGTCCGATATGAATACTGGCACAAGCGCGAAGTCAAAGGCGAGTAAAATACCCCATTTTACCCCATCATAAGGGAGCGGCTTTACCTTTTTTTGACGTCGATTATTGAACGTAACATCTTGCATTGACTAAGGTTAAGTGTCAATCGTCCCATAACCGACCATTCCCTAAGTAACAAAGTTGGAATTCGTTGTTTTCAGTCCTCAAATTAGCCGAAGAACTACTTGGATTTGCGGATTGATTGCGCATTCTGGGGTGGCGATTAAAATCGTTGCCGGTGAACAGTCGATTCGTTCGTCGCGTAAAATAATTGGCGGCCCAATCTGCAAAAGGAGTTGACGATGTTGGTGCTGAGTAGACAAAAAGATGAGTCGATAATAATAGGCGACGACGTGGAAGTAACGATAGTGGATGTCAGAGGAGACAAGGTTCGGCTTGGGATAACCGCGCCGAAGCATATAACGGTGCATCGCAAAGAGGTGTATGAGGCGATTCAGCGGGAGAAAAAAGCGGCGGCGGAGAAGCAGAAGCAGCAATAGCGGAGTGTGTGGAGTTTAGGAGAGGTTTAGCCGGCGTAACGTGGATTGGCCGGTTTTTTTATGCGCCGGTTTTGCCTTGAGAGAAATTGGGGGTGTTGGTAGAGTAATACTGTATAACAAAGAACGTTGAACGTTGAACTTCCAACATCGAATGTAGAAGAAGGGATTTTGGCATATGAGAGTATTGCTGGTTGGCGGCGGGGGCAGGGAAGATGCGATTGCGTGGAAATTAGTGCAGTCGAAGGAATTGAAAAAACTATACATAGCGCCGGGAAACCCGGGCACGGCCAGATGGGGTGAAAACGTCGCGATAAAGGCGGATGACGTGGCGGGGTTGGTCAGTTTCGCTAAGGAAAAGAAAGTCGAGCTTGTGATAGTCGGGCCTGAGGACCCGCTGGCGGATGGTTTGGTGGATGCGCTGGAGGCGGCAGGGATAAAGGCGTTTGGGCCGAGTAAGGCGGCGGCGCAGTTGGAGGCGGACAAGGCGTTCTCAAAGCAGATAATGCGATCGAGCGCGGTATCGACTGCTGAAGGAAGGGCGTTTACCAGATTTGAGGACGCCAAGGCATACATAGCGAGCAGGGATGAGGCGGTGGTGGTCAAGGCGGCCGGTCTGGCAAAGGGTAAAGGGGTAATAGTGTGCGACGAGCCATCCGACGGGATATTGGCGGCTGAGAAGATAATGGTGGACAAAATATTCGGCTCGGCAGGGGACAGAATAGTGGTGGAGGACAAGCTGATAGGCGAGGAGGCGTCGATATTGGCGTT
The DNA here is from genome assembly GCA_050013675.1 of Sedimentisphaerales bacterium. Classification (GTDB taxonomy): domain Bacteria; phylum Planctomycetota; class Phycisphaerae; order Sedimentisphaerales; family Anaerobacaceae; genus Fen-1362. The sequence continues at coordinate 276,281 of JBEKEU010000002.1, read as the reverse complement.
TGTGGATGGCAGAAGCATTTATGTGATGGAGTCGGCGCAGGACCACAAGCCGATAGGGGATGGGGACACGGGGCCTAATACGGGAGGTATGGGGGCATACAGTCCGGCTCCCGTAGTTACGGATGCGATGATGAGCCAGATTGAGCGGGAGATTTTAGTGCCTGTTGTGGACTGTATGAATCGTAACGATACGCCATACAAGGGCGTGCTGTACGCGGGGCTTATGATAACAGCGGGAGGGCCGAGGGTTCTGGAGTTCAATGTTCGGTTTGGGGACCCGGAAACGCAGCCGATGTTGATGCGGCTGAAGAGCGATTTGCTGGAGGCCTGCTTAGCTGTTTGCGAACAGAAACTGGATGAGGTGACTTTGGAATGGGACAGTCGGCCTGCGGTGTGCGTGGTAATGGCGTCGGGGGGGTATCCGGGCGATTATGAAAAGGGAAAGGTTATAACCGGCATAGACCAGGCCGAGCAGTTGAAAGACGTTGTTGTGTTCCACGCGGGGACAGCGATGAAGGATGGCTCGCTGGTGACGGCCGGCGGCAGGGTGCTCGGCGTGACGGCGGTTGGGGGAACTATTGCTGATGCGAAAAAGCAGGCGTACGAGGCGGTGGGCAGGATAAGTTTCGAAGGTGCGCGTTATCGGCGGGACATTGCCGACAAGGCGATAAGGGGCAAAAAGTGATTTTGGGTGACGAGAGTTTATGCCGTCGGATTTGAAAAAGTCAGGCAGGAAAAGCGGCGGCAGGAGGGCGGCGCGGTGGTTTCTTGAATTTGTGGCGACGAGCGTTCTGATATGGGTTGCCTTTGTTCTTGGAGGCCGTGTGCTGCCGCAGATTGCGATTGGGCAGCTCTCGGATTTGACTAATACAAAAATAGACGTTAAATCGGTTAAGTTCCGGTTTGACGGGTCTGTTTTTATCAAAGACCTTGTGATTAGGCCTCGCAATTCGGCGGATTACGACAACTCCATTTTGAATGCGGATACGGTTCGGGTGCGTTTTCGGCTTGGCAGTTTGCTGACGCTGAAGCCCAGGGTGAAGGAGATATTCGTTGACGATTTTACGTTGAGAATTCAGTATGATTCCAACAATGGGGAGTGGAATCTGTCGGCGATGAAAATACAGTTGCCCGGCGGCGGGGTTGGTCGGCTGCCGCTTGTATGGCTCGAGCACGGCACTGTCGAATACAGCAAAGTTGTAAACGGGCGCGTAGTGGTGATAGCAAGTTCGCCTGTCTCGGCCGGTTTTCGGCCTGCGAAGAAAATAGTCGGTGGGTACAGTTTTGATATTTCAAGCGCGGGCAGGCAGGATTTGAGCAAGAGCGCTATTTTCGGGAATTGGCAGCCGGGGCGAGTTATCGTGGGAGGCAGAATTTCGTCGAAGGACGTGCCCGGTTTTGAACGGCCATGGATGATTCGGGCGATTGATGCGGAGCTGAGTTACGAGCCGAACGGGTTCTGTATGCTAATGGCGAAGATAAAAGATTTTACATGTCCGCCGAGCGAATCGCGGAATTTGTTCGCGTTTGACACGGAGACGGTTGTGGACAAGGCGCCATTTATTAATGCACTGCAGATGTTTTTCAATCAATATAATCCGTCAGGGGCGATTGATATTGATTTGCGGGCGTCGGGTAATCCGAAAAAATTAAATGAAGGCAAAATAGAGGGCAAGGTTACGTGCAAAGACGTTGCATTATGCGGCCGCAATTTTCCTTATGCAGTTGAACATCTGACGGGGCAGGTTGAGTTGACCGAGAAAAGCGCGAAATTGAACAGTATAGTCGGTCGTCACGGGGCGGTGGAGCTTGTTCTTAACGGGTGGGCGAAGGATTTTGGGCCGGACTATAAATACGATTTGCAGATTACCAGCGACAATATGCTGCTGGATAAAGACCTTTATAACGCGATTAACCGTGAGGAGCAGAAGTTCTGGTCGGAGTTTTCGCCGAGCGGCGTGGCGGCGACCAGCTATTCGCGGGTCAGGCGGTCACCGACGGACGAGCGGAGTGTTCTTACCGTGCAGTTGCTCGACGTGGAGGGCAGGTACGCTGGGTTCGGCTATCCGCTGAAGAACACAACGGGCAAGCTGGTGGTTGCCGATAATAATATTATTTTGTCCGACGTGGTGTCGCAGTGGGGCGGTCGCAGGATAACGATTAACGGCAATGTGGGGTTTGGCCGTGGCGCCAGTTCGTCATACGATATTGTGGTCAAAGGCGAGAATATACCGCTGGACGCTACGCTTGAGGCGGCGTTGCCGGCGTCGCAGAAGGAGTTTTACAATCAGTTCGAGACACAGGGGCTGATTGACGCGACGGTAAAAGTTGTCAGCGCCGGGAGAAAGGACATCGCTTCGACGTTCACAGCGGAGGTATTTCCGAAGAAAAGTTCGCTGAAGGCGAAGGTGTTGCCCATACTTGTCAGCGAGGTTGAGGGCAGGATTGTTTTCAGGCCGGATATGATTGATATTGAACAACTGGAGGGTCGTTATAAAGGCGGGACGGTGGCGTTTTCGGGGCTTGTCTGGTCAGCGGGAAACAAGAGAGAGCCGGGATATTGCCTGTCGATGCGAGCCAAAAAAGTTGAGCTAAGCGAGGACCTGGCTGATGCGCTGCCGGGGTCGCTGGGGACAATGGTGGGACAGTTGCGAGCGGGCGGCGAGGTGAATCTGGTAGCGGATGTGAGCAGGAACGCCGACGGCAATTGCGGGCCTAATCAGCTGGTTATAGAGTGCTTAGGCAACACGATAGATTGCAATCTGTTGCCTTATGCTTTGCATGACATTTCCGGGAGGATAGCGATAACACAATCACATATTGTGCTTGAGGATATTACGGCCAGGGCATCGCACACGATTCGAGGTTCGCCGATTGAGTCGGTGATGAGAATGGCGGGAAGTGTGGCTTTGAGCGAGGCCAATGGCACAAGCGAAGGGATGCGAGTCACGGCCGGGGACGTTAATTTTTCCGGCGAGAACGTCCGGTTCAAAAATAAATCCCTGTCGAAAGTGGATACTGTTCTGGGATATAATTCCGAATCGGGGCAGTGGCTGTCGAGATATTTTGTCGCGGATTTCTACGACGGCAAAATGATAGGCAAGCTGCAATTTAACAAATCAGACAAGGGGGGGCTGGATTACCTGCTGGAGGCGAGCGTCGCCGGGGCGGACCTGAAAAAGTTCCTTTCGGACACGGACAAGGAGATTCGACCCGACGAGCATTACTCAAGCGGTTCGATAAGCGGGTCGCTTAGTATTATCGGTTCGTTTGTTGACGACAATATCCGACTTGGTCGGTGCCGGTTGAAGATAATCGATATGCAGGTCGGCAAGAGGTCGCCGTTGGCAAATCTGCTTGCGGTACTGAATCTGACCGAGCCGAGCGATTACGCCTTCGACCAGATGACGGTCGATGCGTATATCCAGGACAACAAAATGTTCCTTAGGCAGTTGGATTTGTCGGGCAAATCAGTTGCGTTTTACGGGTCGGGCTGGCTTGACCTGAAGACCGATGATATAAAATTGACACTGACGGCGCGAGGTCGCCGGCTGGCGCCTGCAAGCCCATCGATATTGCAGTCGCTAACGGAGGGGCTAAGCAGGGCGGTAATGCGGGTTGAGGTAAGGGGCAAAATCAGCGACCCGCAGATTACGACTATGCCGTTGCCCGTGATTAAAGAAACGTTGGAGATTCTCGGTACGCCGCGAGGCGAATAATATCTTTTGTGTAAGCGATGGTTCGGGCGTGGGATTTATCTGCCAAAGTGGCATAGGGAGTGGGTGGCGGGAGAATTGTAACCCTTGTTATTTTAAGTGGTTACGCATCCTGCGGTTTTGGGCACGGAGTTTGCATACTGTTGAGGGACGGAAGTATATGAGAAAGGGCAGAAGATATGAAATTTGATAAATTCACGTTAAAAACGCAGGAGGCATTGGCCACAGCGCAGCAAACCGCGATGGCCAAATCTAATACAGTGTTGTCGCCTTTGCATTTATTGAGCGCTATTGTCGGGGACGATGAAGGAATCGGGCAGGAGATTCTCAAGAAAATAGGTGCCAACGTCGGGCGCATCAAGGATATGACGGAAGGCGAATTGCGTCGGCTGCCACAGGGCAAGACGAGTGGACAACTTATGCCTGACCCGGCGTTCAACCAGATTGTTTTGGATGCGCAGAATATAGCGGATTCGATGGGCGATGAGTACCTCAGCGTCGAACATCTGCTTATGTCTCTTGCGTCGGTTCAGAGCGAGGCCAAAGAGGTTCTCCGGCTGAACTCCGTGACAGCCAAGCAGATAGAAAAGGCGATTAAGGATATTCGCGGCGGGGAGAAGATAACCGACCAGAGCCCGGAAGGGAAATACAAAGCGCTTGAGCGATACGGTATTGATTTATTGGAGATGGCGAGGAAGGGAAAGCTTGACCCGGTTATCGGAAGGGACGAGGAAATCCGGCGATGTATGCAGGTATTGAATCGGCGGACAAAGAACAATCCCGTATTGATAGGCGAGCCGGGGGTAGGCAAGACGGCGATTGTGGAAGGGTTGGCGCAGCGGATTGTGGCTGGGGACGTCCCGACGGGACTAAAAAATAAGAGGATTATCGCGCTGGATATGGGGGCTTTGATAGCGGGGACAAAATTCAGGGGAGAGTTTGAGGAACGGCTCAAGGCGGTATTGAAAGAGGTGATAAGCGCAGATGGCGAGATAATTCTTTTCATAGATGAACTGCACACGGTTGTCGGCGCAGGAAAGGCCGAAGGTTCGGTGGACGCGGGGAATCTGCTGAAACCATCGCTTGCGAGAGGTGAATTGCGGTGTATTGGCGCAACAACGATTGACGAATATCGTAAACACGTTGAGAAGGATGCCGCGCTGGAGAGGAGATTCCAGCCGATTATGATAGACCCGCCGAGCGTTGAGGACACGATAACTATTTTGCGAGGGTTGAAGAACCGTTATGACACCCACCACGGGGTGCGGATAACAGATTCTGCGCTTGTGGCGGCGGCGACTTTGTCGAACAGGTATATTTCAGACCGCTGGCTGCCGGATAAGGCGATTGACTTGATTGATGAAGCGGCGTCGAAGCTGCGGATAGAGAACGATTCGCTGCCCGCGGAACTGGATGACATTCGCAGAAAGATTATCCAGTTGCAGGTCGAGCGGGAGGCATTGAAAAAAGAGACGGATGAGGCGAGCAAAGACCGATTGAAAAAAGCGGAGAAGCAGTTGGCCGAACTGCAGGGGCAGGACAGAAAACTGACTGCACAATGGGACCGCGAAAAGGGTGAGATAAATTACATCAAGGAGTTGAAGCAGAAAATCGATGCGGCACAGCTTCAGTTCGAAGATGCCCAGCGCAAAGGCGAGCTTGAGACGGCGGCAAGATTAAAATATGACACGATAACCAACCTGAAAAAGGAGCTTGAGACGAAAGAAGCCCAGCTTGCAAAAAGCGACAGGACTATGGTTCATAACGAGGTTACCGAAGAGCATATCGCGGAAGTTGTTGCCAAGTGGACGGGGATACCGGTTGCGAGATTAATCAGCGGCGAACGCGACCGGCTGATGAAAATGGAAGAGCATATTCGTCAGCGCGTTGTGGGGCAGGATGAAGCGGTGGAGGCACTTTGTAATGCGGTAAGACGAAATCGCGCAGGATTGGGCGACCCGCACAGACCAATAGGCGTGTTTTTGTTCCTGGGGCCGACGGGGGTGGGAAAAACGGAACTGTCGAAGGCGCTTGCGGACTTTTTGTTCAATGACCCCGGCGCGATGATTCGGATAGATATGAGCGAGTTTATGGAGCCGCATTCGGTCGCCCGGCTGATAGGCGCACCGCCCGGTTACGTTGGTTATGAAGAGGGCGGTCGATTGACCGAGGCGGTAAGGCGAAAGCCATATTCGGTGATTCTGCTCGATGAAGTTGAAAAGGCACACCCGGATGTGTTCAATGTGCTTTTGCAGGTTTTCGATGATGCCCGGCTGACAGACGGTAAGGGGCGGACGGTAGATTTCAAAAATACCGTGATAATTATGACGAGTAACATCGCCAGCGAGCAGATACAGAAACTGACTGAGGAAAAGGGTGCGGAATGGGAGATTGAGGCGCACGTCAAGGAGGCGCTCAAGGTGGTGTTTAAGCCGGAGTTTTTGAACAGGGTTGATGAAGTGATTGTGTTCCACACGCTCAATGAAAAGCATCTGCGGAAGATTGTTGATATACAGTTGCGGTACCTGGCTGAGCGGATGCGGGAGCGGAAGATAGAGGTCCAGATTACCGACGCGGCGAAGAAGCTGATTACCGACGAGGGTTACGACCCGACGTTCGGGGCCAGACCCATGAAGCGTGTGATTCAGCAGCGGCTGGAAAATCCGCTGGCGTCGGAATTGCTGGCCGGTAAATTCACAGACGGCGACACAATCAAAATCGACGCCAAACAGCACAAGTTTACTTTCGAGAAGGTGTGAAACTGCAATTTTTCCTCTTTTTATTGTCTAAATCACTAAGAGGAAATATTCCCAGCCAAACCTAATAGCTATAGGACTAGCCCTTTTATCTTCACGAACCCGCCTGCCAAATGCGCCAGTGACTATATTCGCGCTACTGCTTTTGCAGGGTGAAGTTGAACGTCGTGGTGCCACCAGTACATCCCTCCGAGGTACAGGTCACGGTATAGGTTGCTGTGAACGCGTTGCCGGTGAACGGGGAGTAGCTCACGGACTGAGAGCAGCCTGGCCCGCTGGCGCCTGCCGCCGCGGCGTTGAAAGCCTGCACCAGCACCTTCTCGAAGATCTTCGGGTTTGTCAACGGGAACGTACCGATGGGCGTGAGAGGGGTAGAGGACCCGGGAGTAGTGGTGCATTCCTGTGGCGAGCAGCAGCAACACGTGAGGGCGCTGACATTCTCCGAGTAGGTCATCATATAGTTTCCCTTGGGGAGGCCTGTGGGAAAATGGGTATCGGCTTGGACTGTCGGTTGGTCCACGTTTTGCAGGGGGGCGACTGCGTCGTTGGAGCTGTTAAACAGGTCTCTCAGACTGGTAGCCAAATCCGAAGCGCTTTCACCGAGAGTAAATTTTGTGACGGCACCCAGGGCCTTGCTTATGAATAAATCCTTAGCCATGTCCCCTGCGGTTTGCAGATAGGCATGATACTGGACAGTATCATCGGTCGCTGCGTAGTAACCGGCATCCAAGACCAGACCCAATACCATGCCGACGGTCAGTACGTCGGAGGAGAGGGCCAACCCCGCAGCCGCTGTCGCCACTGCCGGATTGCCGGTCGCAATGCCCTCTAAAGTCAGGGACGAGATGGTTGCAGTAGTGGGCGCCATCATCGAGTTGAGACCCTCGGTCAACGCCTGCGCGTTCTGGTTGACGAGTTGTTGATACCCTTGCTCGGCCTGCATGAGCTTTAGCTCGGCGGCAGCGTCATAGTGTGAACCTTGGATGGCTTCATTCCACGACTTGTACGCCAGAACCATATCAGAATCAGTGGTATTTAACTGGCCCGCGGCAATGAGCCCCGCGTAATAGGAGTCCAACTGTTTTACGGTGCTGACAGAAATCGCCATGGTGTAATTGGAATCGGATGAGTCGATGGAACGGGCCGCACTCTTTTTCTTGGCCCCCTCCACGGCCGTGTTGACGTCCGCTGTCATAGCATCGAAGAAGGCCAGCGTTGCGGTGATTGTGTTGGCGGTCTGCTCCGTGTCGATTGCGGACCCTGTGATTTTGGTTTGAGCGTCCGTCACGATGCCTTTGGCCACATTGATGAAGCTCTTGGTCACAACACCTGGCGGGAGTTTGACCTTGGGCAGACTTGCCACAGTGAGATTCCCGGCGGAGATGCTCGTCGTTGCGGTTCCGGTGCCCTGGATCACTGTGACTTTGGCGCTACCACCGACAAACACCTGACCCTTCAACAAAGGGGGTACGGCCACGCGGATCGTGTTCGAGGTCACAACGGTCGGCGTCACGGAGAGGCTGGTCTTGCCAAACAGGAACTGTACGGTTGTGGGGACATTAGTTTGGAAGCTGCCGTTAATTCTCAAATATTGAAATGGTATCGCCTTGCTGCTGGACAGCGTCGCCTTCGGGCTGCTCGACGTTTTCTTCGGTAACGCCTGTCTTCTGACGAGGCCGGTGGTCCAGTCCTGCGGGGTCATATCGGGAAGAATTCCGCCGAGGGTCGCATCGTTACCCAGTCCATGCCCGACTGTGCCAGGTACCACCTGATTATTGTTGTCAAACTGGGGTAATAACTTCCTCGGGCTAACCGGGGTTGGATACCGCTTTGAACCGAACACAGGATTCAAGTTCAATCTCTTATTAATGGTCTGTGTTTTGGCAAGTTGTGCGCTAAGACCCGAAACGATTTGCGAGCCGTGCGATGTGCCCGACCAGTAGCCCCAGTACTCGAACGTCCCATTCGTTATCTTCTTGCCATCGCTGCTCAACGTTCCATCAAACCATCCCCATCTTTCCTCAGATGGCGAGTCCAGGTCGAACCCGAAACCATCTCCTGTTCCGTCGAAATGGTTGACTTCCCACGACGTAGGGACAACAGAACTGCTGAATGTCAATGTCCCCCCATCTCCACTGAGGCCGGTAACGTCATATATCAACACAAGATTACCTATAACTTTCGACCCGTTGCGCACTTTGTATGTCTTTATGGTTTCCCACGGATAGCTCCCTGCGGTATCTTTCTTCAGTGAATTTTGCAAAGTAGTCAGACGGGCTCCAACCAAATCCACCGCAGGCCTATCAGTGGGGTCTATATATATCAAGTGGTCATCCTGTGGACCTACTACCGACTTGAGGTACGTTATTACGGTGAAGTAGTAGTTGATAGCATCAATCAGGTCTTTCTTCGACTGCGCGAGGACCGCATTGCCGCCCGGCAACACCGTAAGCAGATGCGGATAACTATCGAGCCAGTTGTTTATAGTAGCATTCGGCAAGGTGCCGGTGCCGCAGGAAAGCTGGCTAATCGCATCCTGGACGTTTGGGTCGTTCGGATCAACCAAATAATACGCCTGTTTGAATTCGAGCTGACTTTTCAGCCCTAAAAGCAGTCCTTTCAGGATGAGGACTTCACTATAATCGACCTTAATAGTTTTATCAAGGCCGGTTTCATCGGGCGTGAAGGATATCTGGAAACGGCTTGAAGCCGAATCGTTTATTGTACTCAGTTCTGCAATGATGTTATTGATTTCGGGAATGATGGAGTTTTGAATCCTTAGATAAATCTCGTTTGCATCCGGCGCCCCGGACGGTATCGCGTAACAACCGCCAGGCGTTGGTATGCTTAGTTTGAGTTCGGTAAAGTAGTCGCCGACAACGGTTACCCCGAACGCATTTGCTATATTGATTACGCTGTTCACATCGCTGCTGTTGTCGATAACCAGCATCGCCGCGCGGGTTAAGGCATGCAGGAATATAAGATTGCTGTTGCTGGCGCAGGTTGGGCTATCCATTGCTTCATTAAAGTCAATGTAGGCCTCGCGCAAGCCGGATAAGCTTCCCTCAAACATTGCCGCCCGACCGGCGGTGTAACTGTCATTGCAATTGGTGGAAGCAGTTGTGATACTGGTTAAACAGCCGACAACCAACAAAGCCCAAACCAAGGTTCTTTTTGACATTGTTACGCACTCCTTTTCTGTTTCTTGATGTTTTTTGTGTCCGCAATATTCAGGTTACTGTCAACACGAATACCTTTGCCCGCAATTCGGCTCTCGCCTCGCTGCAGGAAATATGTTCCGTCAGCGGTAAAACTTTGCCTGCGGGTATCCCATATAATGTGATTGCTCTCAAGGGTGGCGCCGTCGGAGGTAGTTATGATTACGTGTCCTCGCAGGTTTATCAAAGGCCAGCTCGAGTTCACGGTTGCTCGCTTGCACTGGACCGCCAGCCGCAAATCGCTGTCGTCATTAAGTATACGGCAATCGAGATTATTTATTGTGATTTCGATAACCTTGCTCAAATCCATATTTAAGCCCCAGTTGTTGTGTGTGTCAGCTAACCGGCGGAATATGCCGCCAAAGCCATTGTCGCTTGGAGTTGCCACTTCGGGAAGAGCATTGCCCGGCAGGGCTGTTATCTCGGAAGGAACTGAATGTTCGCAAAAGCTAAGTTGAAGGTCTTTAACTTCTATTGTTCTTGCGGCCGCGGTCCTGAAAATACCCAGAGGTGTGTTTTGCGAGAGAATCCTCCCGCAACTGACAGCGAAACGCAATTTGTTGGTGTTGGGGTCATAGCGATAGCAAGTAAGTCCGGCGACCTGGTTTTCGGGCGGTGATATGGTAAGCGACTGAGATTGATAAAAATTTAAATATGGCTTTAAGCTGCTGTGACTGATGCAGACAACCGCCAATGCTGCCTCGATGGTTATCAAAAGTGCAAGAGCAACATATCTTCGTATTCGGACTTTTGCATGAGAGAGCAAGCTTACCTTCTGTCCAACTATCTGCCTTGTATCAGATGAGTTTTGCAATTTCCCTATTGCTCCCAATATATCAAACCGCGAATAGAATAATTCAAGCCAGATGTATTTGTCAAGGACTAAGATTTGGGATTTTTAGTTAGGAGGAAGAAGGGCGGATTTATCGCTTGCTTTGGGGGCAGGGATGGTGTTTAATAAAAGGGGGTTTTGGAAATAACGAAATTTTGGGCCAATCAAAACATTGGAGAGATGCAAGAATATGGCTGACTTGAAAGCTTTGGCTGAGGCGGTAATAAAGGGTGACCCAAACGCGGCGGTAACAATCACAAAGCAGGCGATAGCGGAAAAAATGCCGGCTGGTGATGTTCTAAAGGACGGTTTGATAGCTGGTATGGATGTTGTCGGCGTCAGGTTCAAGAGCAACGAGATTTATATACCTGAGGTTTTGATTGCTGCCCGCGCGATGAAGATGGCGATGCAGGTTTTGGAGCCGGAATTAGTCAAGGCGGGTGTCAAGCCGGTTGGCAAATTTGTGGTAGGCACTGTTCAGGGAGACCTGCACGATATCGGCAAAAACCTCGTTGCGATGATGATGAAAGGCGCCGGCTTTGAGGTAATAGACCTGGGTGTTGATGTGACATCGGAGAAATTTGTAGAGAAGGCCAAAACAACAGGGGCACAGCTTGTTGGTATTAGCACGTTGCTGACGACGACTATGCCTAAGATGGAAAAGACGTTGAAAGACCTTAGGAATGCCGGCCTTAAAGCGAAGGTGATGATTGGCGGAGCGCCGGTGACGCAGAATTACGCCGACAAGATAGGCGCTGACGGTTACGCTGCGGACGCTGCGTCGGCGGTGGATGTGGCAAAACGGCTGATTGCCTGAGTTATTGAATATTGTTTGAGATACCAAAGCAGTCCCGGTTTATAGGGGCTGCTTTTTTGTGCGCGGAGTGGTAAAATCAATAGTTTATGAGAAAGATAAAAGACGAAGATTTAGCCGGGTTGCTGATGCAGGTTAGATTTGCCCCGGCCAAACAAAGGCAAAAACAGCTCAGCAGGGCCGAAGAACTCCTCGATATAATCGAGAAGGACAAGGAATATCCTTTTGAATTTGTTTGTTTCAAGATTACGGGATACAGGCCTGAAGGCAACGTAGGGCATCGGCTTATGAGGGGTGACGAGCTGGCGGAAGACCTGCGGATTTTTATTTGGAAGTTGAGCGGCCAGGTTGCGCCGCCCGCCAATGAGCAAAGCGAGGAAGTTTACACGAAAAAACAACTTGCGAAGAAGATGCATATTTCGACCAAGACCATTGACAGGTGGAGAAAACGAGGCCTTAAGGTTCGCAAATATGTTTATGAGGACAAAAGGAAACGGCTGGGGTTTTCGCAGTCGATAGTGGATAAATTTCTTGCCGAGAACCCGGCTCTGGCTGAAAAGGCGGGACATTTTACCCGTATGTCGGAGAGCCAAAAACAAAAGATAGCAGAACGCGCCTGCTCGCTGAGCAGTGATACGCAAATGAGCAGGCAGCGGATAATACAACAAATAGCAACGGAGACAGGCAGGGGACAGGAGACGATACGATATATTCTTTTGAACTATCAGAAGTCGAATCCGGATGGGGGCGCGGCAAAGTTGCGGCAAACAGCAGGACTGCTGAGTCCCGCGGAGGCGGTGGAGCTTGACCGGCTGCACAAACAGGGAGCGGGCATAAAAGAGTTGATGGGGCGGTTCGGCAGAAGCAGAAGCTCGATATACAGGATATTGAAGCATCGCAGGGCGCAGGCGCTGTTGGCAAAAAAGATTGAATATGTCGCGAGCGACGATTTTTCTATGCCCGGCGCGGCGGAGAAAATTCTGGTCGGCTCGCCGCAACGAGGGCACTCGCCGGTGCTCAATCGGCAGGAGGAAATGGAGCTTTTCAGGAAGTATAACTTTCTCAAATATCGCGCTTATGTTATCAGAGAGCAGATAAGAACAAGCGGTATTACCAGTGTCCGGCTTGATGAGATTGAAAAACGCCTCGCCGAAGCGGAGGCGGCCAAGAAAACGATAATCGAGGCGAATCTGCGATTAGTCGTCAGCATTGCCAACAAGCATACTATTACCGGCGCCAATATTAGTGATTTGGTCAGCCAGGGTAATGTTTCGCTGATTAAAGCGGTTGAGAAATTCGATTACACAAAAGGTTTCAGGTTTTCGACGTATGCGAGCTGGGCAATCAGCAAGGATTTTGCGCACAGGATACCCGGCCAAAGGACCGAGGCAGACAGGATGACGGCTGATATAAGCGAGTTCCAGAAGGAATCCAAGATCGGACAGAAGGATTTAGCGGCTGTGGAAAGGGCACGGAGCGACCTTATCCAGGTCATACGGGATGAGCTTGAGAAACGTGAGCAGTATGTAATCATTAACCACTTCGGGCTTGAGGGAACGTTAGTCAAGAAGAACAAAAAGACGTTAAAGCAAATCGGTGACGATTTGGGCCTGAGCAAAGAGCGGGTGCGTCAGATTGAGCTGAGCGGCCTGCAAAAACTCAGGCAATCGCTAAGCCCGGAGCTATTTGACCTGCTTACAGGGTAATGGGATACACTAATTTGTTGGGGAATTATACATTTGACAAAGCAGACCTCTTGTACGTCAATCTTTTACCTTCCGCGCCTAAAATAGCGTGTTCGGCGCGTGTTCCGTCATTTACTTTGCGGTGATTCCAGCGGAAAGCAAATTCGTCACAGTATTTAGCTATGTGCTGTTTTGATATGTGGTGGAATGTGCCAGCGACGCCTCTTTTGAGCAATGCAAAATATGATTCAGCGGTGTTAGTCGTTATATCCCCGTTTACATATTGGCCAATACTATGGTTTATTGTTTTATGTCCACCTGCGAATTCTTTACCTATTCCTGTATATGAACCACAGTCATCAGTCATTATTGTGGACTGCTGACCAACTGTTGCCCTAATAGCAGATTTTAAAGTTGCAGCGTTTACCCTCTTAATCGGTTTCGATATAGCTTCGCCGTTTCTTTCAACCAAAACCATCACAGGGATTTTCTTTGTTGCGCGTCCTCTTTTGAAATTTTTACCGTTCATTATATCCTTTTGGCTTTTACGTGGCCTTCTTGCGCCGACGTAAGTTTCATCACATTCTACAACACCATTTAACTTACCAGATAATAGCCCTCCATTCATTGCTGCCCTAATTCGGTGAGCTAAATGCCAAGCGGACTTGTAAGAATGTAAACCTAAATTGCGTTGTAATTGCAGGGCCGATATGCCCTTTTTGTGAGAACACATCGAATAGAATGCCTGAACCCATTGCCTCAAAGTGATATGGGAACGGTGCATTACCGTTCCGACTGTTACCGTAAACTGTTGACGGCAATCATTGCACTGGATTACGCCGTCTCTGACCTTATTTGATTTGGCTTGAATCCTCGTTACCTTCATACTGCCACAATGAGGGCAAGCTGGGCCTTTAGGCCAGCGAATACCCTCAAGGATAGCCCTTGCCTCGTCCTCAGTCAAACGCCCTACGTCTATGGAGGCCATTTCGCTTAACTTGCCAAATTTCGGGGGTACATACTTCATAGTTAATTTCCTAATTTATTTTTATTGCCGCATATTTGAAAACAGTTCGTTTTTCATCTTTGCTATTGATTCGTGGTTGCCTATAAAACTTATATTATGAAGAGTGCAATTTCTAAAGATGCAATCTTCAAATACTATAACACCTATAACCATATCATTTGTTGTTTCAACAAAAAAATCATTGGGGTCTCTTACGGCTGACGCAAAAGTAGTTGTATCCATTACAAGCATTCCTTTTGTTGCGATTATTGCAGGGCCGTATATATGACATTTTTCAAAAGTTTTACTGTGAATTGTCATATCTTCTCTTGCAAGGTCGCTAATGCGAATATCCATATTTCGCAACACAGAGGGAATTAAAGCGTCAGGGGTGGCAAATTCTTTCTTTGGGATAGACGCCAATATATTATTTAGGTCGCCTATTTGTTTATTAGCAATAATCAATGCGTTTTGGGTGTCAATTATCTGCGTATTTAATCGTTCTTTTTCTCTTTGCAAATCATCCTTTTGATTTTGCAACAAATCTTTTTGTTGTTGGAGTGAACCAATTGTTGATTGAAGCGAATTTATATTTGAATCCTTTCCGGGTAATACAAAATAATTATAAAGAAGAAATACGCCTATAGCGCCAACGAGAAGGCCAATTACCAAAGATATTATAAATGCAAAAGGAGCTTTTTTCACTTTAGGCCACTCCTTTTCCCAACGCTCAACAATCCACATTGTCTTTTTCTCCATTCATTTATTATGGATTCTTTTTGCGCTATCATAGTATCTCCTTCCTGCTTTGTCAAGTACATAATTCCGATTTGTTGTCGCAACGCCATTATTGACAAGGACTTACGTCTTATTTCTTGAGTAAATCGGCGATTTATGGTAACTTCAGAGGAGGAAAACGTGCTATTGCAATTGCACGTCTTTTGGTTGCTTACGGAAAAAATATTGGTTTTGGGGGTTAATGTGATGAAGTTGCAAACAGGCATATCGGTTGTTTTTGTTTGTATTCTCCTGTGTTCGGTGTCGTTGGTTAAGGCCGCTGATTTGACGGTCAGCGTTGACGCGTCATCGTATATCCGGTCAATTCCGGAGACGATGTATGGCAGCAACATGCAATGCTGGGATAAAGGTCAGAACGGCGGTAATGATATTATCAACAATCTGATAGCAGCATTTGGCAGCAGATACGTGCGCTGGCCAGGCGGCTCCTGGGGCGACGGGGTCATTTGGCGCGATATGCAAGTCCCGAATTATTCAAACACATGGAGAGTCGGCTATGGCGAATCGATGTATAGGATAAATAAGTTTGACTCCATTATGCAGCCGATAGTTAATTTCTCGGGTATCTGGACTGACCCTAACGGGTATGAAGTCAACCATGGGGAAAACGGCGCAGTTGCTCTCGCGGTTGACTGGGTCAAAGACCAGAGTTCAAGAACCAATTGCGCCCGTTACTGGGAAATCGGCAATGAGCAGGGCGGCCCATGGGAATACGGATATTTTCCGCAAATTAGCGGAGTATATTACGGCAATAGATACGCTCATTTTTATAACGCGATGAAGGCGATTAATCCGCGAATCAAAATCGGAGCGGACTCTGACCCCTGCGATATGCCACAACAATGGGGCTGGTATGTTGGGTTATGGACACGTGATATGTTAAACGATTTGGATGCGAATTATGGCATAATACCTGATTTTCTCATTGTCCATTCATATCCAGCCGGGGACTGGCCCAGCCTCGCTAATGCCAACGCGAGTTTGTTAGGCGGCGATGTTTTGTATATTCGCGATTTTACAAACAGTTTGAATAATATAATTTCAACATCCATAGGTCCTCAATATGTAGGCAAAATAAAATACTGGATGACGGAATGGGACGCCGGCGACGGAAACGATAACCACGGAAACAGTTACCGTAGAGATATAGCTTATGTAAGCGCGTTATTCAAGGCACAGTATATTATGGAGATGTGCAAATACGGCTGGGAAGGTTCCAATCCATGGAGCCAGAATCAGTATCATATGAGTGGTGATAAATATATTGATGGTACATATGAAACAGGTTATCAGAATTTTCAATTGTATCCGAAATGGTATATCAATCCTATATTGACTAATTATTTCGGCAGGGACATGGTTACTGCGTCATCAACGGATTCTACGGTTAGAGCGTACGCAAGCAGAGATGATGCCAATAATCTAACCATCTTTATGGCAAATAATTATCCGAGCACCGACAGAACGGTACATATTAATATATCCGGTTTTGGTGCAGGAACGACGGGTCAAAGATGGCTGATTCAGCCTGCAGGTTCGCAGACCCCAGGCGGAATAACTATCCAGGATTATAATTGCCTGATGATAAATGGAGTGGTGAATCCAAGCCCGTCAACCGTACCTTCATTAAGCAGCGTCGCTGTTACTACAGGTGATTCATTTGATATCAGTTTGCCGAGAAGCAGTATGCTAATGATTAAAATTCCGCCAGCTACTCCGACAACACAACTGCCTTATAATGGAACGGCATGGCCGATTCCAGGAACGATTGAGGCGGAAAATTACGACACGGGCGGCCAGTTTGTCGCTTATTACGATACAACAGCGGGAAACAGCGGCGGACAATACCGTTCGGATGATGTGGACATCGAGACGTGCAGCGAAGGCGGTTATGATGTTACCGGCATCAAGACCGGCGAATGGCTGGAATATTCCGTCGATGTAGATGCCAGCGGCTTATATAAAGTTACGGCCCGTGTTGCATCTGTGGACTCCAACCAACAGTTCAGGATTGAATTCGACGGCAGAGACGAGACAGGGCCTGTGATTTTCTCGCCGACAGGCGGGGCACAGGTATTCGGCAATACCGATGTTAACGTATTTCTTAAAAAAGGCCCGCATACTATGCGGTTGTTGATGGATACGAATGACTGGAGCATCAATAAGCTCACATTTACGAAATTCGGCAACGGCACCGGTTTGGCTCTTCGCGAGGTTTGGACAGGCGTATCAGGAGGAGCAGTCAGCAATCTGACATCAAATGTGAATTACCCCTGGAATCCTAACAGCAGGTTTTTGGAGCATAGTTTTGAGGGGCCTACAAACTGGACGAACAGCTCCGATTCGGGAATGGACAACTACGGGACACGTATCCGCGGGTATCTGAATCCGGTAACCACCGGAACATATTATTTTTACATTGCCAGCGATGATGCCGGCGAATTATGGTTAAGCACCGATGATAATCCCGCCAATGCCGTAAAAGTTTGCCAGGTATCAAACTGGGTACATGAGTATCAATGGGATGCCGCTTCGGAACAAAAATCATCGGCAAAAACACTGGTTGCGGGACAGGCCTATTATATCGAGGCAAGACACAAGGAAAACACCGGTGGCGACACTATTGCAGTTGGCTGGGAAGGGCCGGGCATAATCAGACAGGCCATTACAGAGGCATATCTGTCTCCATATGTTATTGATTATGCGGACTTTTGTAATTTTGCGAACCAGTGGTTGAAAACCAACTGCACTTCAGCCAACGGCTGGTGCAGCGGCTCCGACTACGACCATGACGGAAATGTTCAACTCGATGACCTGATGCAGTTTGCCTCGAACTGGTGGCTCTACGGCGGCGAGTAAGCCAGTTAGGGCGAGTTGATGCAAATATAAGGGCTGCAAATTGTCTTGCAGCCCTTTTTATTTTGGCGGTTACTCGTGGCGGAGGGATTCTATTGGGTCCATATTGGCGGCGCGGTAAGCCGGGTACATGCCAAAGGTGATTCCGACTGCGCCGGATATGCCGAATGAGAGCAAAAGCGACGTGGCGGTAATTACGGTCGGCATATTACCGAAGCGGGTTACGAAGAAAGGTATAGTGCAGCCGAAGAAGATACCGAGTATCCCGCCGGCAAAGGTCAAAAGCAGGGTTTCTGAGAGGAACTGGAAGATGATATCTTTCTTCCTTGCGCCAAGCGCCCTGCGGATGCCGATTTCACGTGTTCGTTCGCTTACGGTGGCGAGCATTATGTTCATAATTCCGATGCCGCCCACGAGAAGCGAGATTGCGGCGATGGAACCGAGAACGATGCTGAAGATTCGCTGCGTGCGTTTTGCCTGCGCCAGAAGTTCGAGTGGCACAGTTAATTCATAGTCGTTTTTTTTATGGAATCTTTCGAGAACGGTTTGGAGGATATCGCGGGTAGGCAAAACGAGGTCGGCATCGGCGACCTTGACAATGATTTCCTGCAGTTCCACTTTTTCCACTCTTCGGCCTGCGCTGCTGCTTGCTTGTATCGACATTTCGCCGAAGCGGTTTTTAGCCGTTGTTAAGGGAATGTAGATGTTCCCTGCGTTTGCCCCGGCTTGTTTTTTTGTTGCCTCAACATTTTTTGCTTCCTGCTGCTCTGAAGAAACCGCGATGGGTTGTGTGCTGACGATGCCGACGACCGAGTAATAGTCGCTTCCGATTTTGATAAACTGTCCGAGGGGGGCGTCGAATTTGAACAGTTCATTCATAACCCGTTCATCGATTATGCAAATATCCTGCTTGTAATCCATATCGTAACCGGAGAGGAATCTGCCCATTACCAGCCGGATGGGGGATGTTTCGAGATGCCAGGGGACGGTGCCAATGACTTCGACGGGAATTTTGCGGTTTCGATACCAGGCCTGATGCGCGACGCGTCGGACTGGGACGATAACTTGTACACCGGGAATGCTGTTTCGGAAACGTTCGGCGTCGTCGTAGGTAAGGCCGTATTCCTGAAAGCTTTGCTGCTGGCCTGTGGCGTGCTGATCTTCGGAGGGCTGAATAGTTTTGACGATGATGTTGAGCGAGCCAAGCCGCGCAATTTGTGCCATTGCATCTCTGCTTGCGCCTTCGCCGATGGCGAGCATCGCGATAACTGATGCGACGCCGAATATGATACCAAGCGCGGTAAGCGTAGAGCGGAGGCGATGAAGCCATAAGCTCTTAATGCCGAGTTTCAGCGTTCGTTTGGTTCTATATAAGAACATATATCAGCGGTTATACCATTGTTTGTCTATTTGCCCGTCGAACAGGCGTATTTCTCTTTGTGAATGTTTGGCGATATCCTCATCGTGCGTGATAACGATGAGGGTTTTCCCCTGCTGGTAAAGAAGGTCGAGTATATTAAGGATGTCTTTGCCGCTCTGGCTGTCGAGGTTTCCAGTGGGCTCATCCGCGAGAACAATCAAAGGGTCGTTTGCCAGCGCCCTGGCGATAGCGACTCGCTGCTGCTGGCCGCCGCTTAGTTCTGACGGTCTGTGGTTGACGCGGTCGCCAAGTCCCACCATTTCAGCCAGCTCTTTTGCCCTGATTTTGCTTTGATGTTCTGACATACCCTGATAGAACATCGGCACCTCGATATTTTCCAGAATGTTCAATTGCGAAATCAGGTTGAATGACTGGAAAACGAATCCGATGTGCCTGCCGCGTATCGCGGAAAGTTCGTTGTCGTCGAGAGTTGAGACATCATGGCCGCCGAGGTAATATTTCCCGCTGGATGGCTTGTCCAGGCATCCAATGAGATTGAGAAGCGTGGATTTGCCTGAGCCGCTGGGACCCATTACGGCAAGGTAGTCGCCTTTCTTGACGACGAGGTCGATTTCTCGCAGGACTTTAAGCTCGACGGAGCCAAGCTGGTAGTTTTTGCAGAGTTTATCAAAAACGAGGATGTGGCCGTCGCTTGTAAAATCAAGGGTTTTGTCGCGGGGTTGTTCCATCGCTTTTTTCTCTCGTTTGCACATTCATATGGTTGGGGTCGGGCAATTTTAGGCCGGCTCTATTTGGGTCTCGAATTTCAGCGTGGTTTTCCGCCGGCTCATTCTTTGTCGGCTGCTTATCTTGTGCCTGTGGCTTTTGGAATTTGTCTGTCGTATGGTTTGGCTCGGTCTTTGTCTCGGTGATTCTCGGCGGATTAAGCAATACCTCTTCGCCCTCTTTAAGCCCTTCGAGAATCTCAACAGAGATGTCGTTGAACTGACCTGTTTTGACCTCTCTTTCCTTTATTTTGCTGCCGTTGACGACGAAGCAAACCTTTTTACCATTTCGATTTGCCACAACCTGGACGGGGACAATGAGAACGTCAGGGATATAATCGACGAGAATTTCGACGCGGGCGGACATTCCAGGTTTGAGGAAGTCGTGGGTTCCATCGATGTCGACCTCGGTCGTATAGACCTTGATGTCCGGGCTGAGCCAGTTTCGCTGCTGGTCCGGCAGTGAGGCGACTTTGTTAACTTCGCCGTTGAATGTCTGGTCGGGAAAGGCATCCATAACAATAGTTGCTTTCTGCCCCGGCTTGATTTTATCGACGGATGACTCGTGGACTGCTATTTCGGCCATCATTGATGATGTATCGGGCAGCGTGATGATGAGTTGTCTCTGGTAAACCTGCTCGCCGGCGGCGATAAGACCTTCGCCGCTGTATCTATGCCACGGGTTCAGACTCGAACCGTAAACAACCAAACCAGGCGCCGGCGCTTTCATAACGCAGGCGGCGAATTGCTTTTTGCTTTTTTCAAGACGGTCCGTCTGAAGGTCCAGCCGCTCTTTTGCGCTTTCGAGCTGGGCCTTTGCCTGGGCCAGTTGCGCGCGTGCCCTGGCGTAAGTGCGTGCAAGGTTGCGTTTTGATTCGAAGTAAGCGCTTAAAAATGTCTGGACCTGTTTTGGAAAATCATAACGCTTGCAGAGGTCGAGCGAGACTTTTGCCTCTTTCTCCTGTATTTCATAACTGTCTCTTGAAAGTATGTCGCGGTCCCGCTCGATTTTAGCGACGTAATTCGCGTCATAAAGCTCCTGTGTTCCTTCGAGCTGGTATTGTGCGTTTGCGAGATTTGCAGACGCCAGTTTGATTTTGTCCTCCCAGCCGTTAATATCCTGTGAACTCTGGCCGCCGAGGTTATTTGCGTCCCGGAGTATTTCATTGATATTGATCAGGTCCATAATATCGACGTTGGGGTCGTTTACTTCTTTAACGGTGTCGATAATATGATTCGCGAGCGTGTCGCCGAGATACTTCTGGAAGTCCAGAAGGGCGAATCTTACTTTAAGCTCCGCCGCTGTAATATCGCTTTCGTTTTGTTTGACCTGTATGTCGTAGGCCTCTTTTGCTTGCGCATAGCTTGCGTCTGCGGTGGTGAAATCAATTTGTCGCTGGGTTAGCTGTTCTCTAAGGTCGCCCGAATCAAGCTCGACAAGGATTTTGTTATTGATGTCTTCGGGGGTGATAATAGAACCTTCCGGAACGATATTGATGATTGTTGCCCGGCCTTCGACTTCGGATTTGAGGTCGATGGTTTTTTGTGCCTTAATACTGCCGCTTTCGGTAACGGTAACGGTAAGGTTGTCTCGGCGAGCGACGAAGGTGCTGAGAGTTTTGGACTGTGTGGACGTGGAGGTTTTATTCGCGGCCAGTGTCATAATCAACGCCGCTATAATAACGGTGACTAAACCGGCGGCGATAAACCACTTGCTCCGCCACCAGACCGGTTTAGAGGTTGCCTTCGGAAGATTGTTTGCTTTGTTCTCGGTCATTTGTCTGATTCCTGGATACTGTTGTTTCGGATTGTGTCCACATTCCGTCTGGTTTGACCTGCAATATGCCGACGTCACGGTAGAAACTTAGTTTGGCGATTGTGTGGCCCACCAGCGCTGAAGTAAGGTTGTTTTGTGCCAGCAGCAGCGAGTCCTGAGCATCGAGCAGGTCTCTGGTTTTTGCCCGGCCTGACTTAAGCAGCAACGGCATATTTTTGACTCTTTCCTCGGCTATAGCCAAGCTTTTTTTCTGGGTAATAAACTGTTCCGCCGTTGCCATTAATTGACGGTATGCCTGGCGGACGTCCTGCACAACTGAATCAACGCTCTGGCTGTATGCCCGCTGTTGGCGTTCTAATGTTATCAATGCCTGTCGGTATGCGTTTCGCTGGTTTTTCCTGTCAAAGGGCAAATCGGCTGAGAGACCTAATCCATAAGTTCCCCTGTGAAATTGAAAATTAGCGATGTGTTCGTTGCCCTGAGAGTTGACCGTTGTGCTGCCGGTAAGGTCGAGTTGAGGGCCAAGACCCTCGGAGGCAAGTTTTACTTTACGTTGCGCGTCTTCGATACCATCGAATGAATTGGCTAAATCCAGCCGGCAGCTCAGCGCGGTTTCGATTGCGTTATCAACCGTGTATTGCGGTGTGGTTGTGCCGTAGTTTTGCAGCGCTCTAAGTTCATTTTGGTCCAGTTCAAGCGGAGTATTGACCGGCAATGACAACCTGATTTTGAATGAATCGAGCGATTGTTCGTAGAGCTGAAGGGTTATTACATAGCTGTCATAAGCGCCAAGTTCCCGCTGTCTGGCCTGGTCAACTTCAAAAGGAGCCGTGCGGCCGGTTTTGGCCTCCATTTCCGCCTGTTTTCGGTATTCGACGCTGCTGTTCCAGTTGTTATTCGCGTTGGTTACACCGTCCTTATTTTGCAGGACGCCATAATAAGCGTTAATGGTATCAACTACAAAGGTTTGGCGATAGCGGTTAAACGTGCGAATCTGGTATAAAACATTTCGTTCTGCCTGTGTCAGGTTCTCCCACGCGGTTTTGCCTGCGCCGTTACCGAGCAGGGGTATGTCCAGTGTGCCGCTCAGAACTGAGCCAAGCGTGGTGCGCGGGTCGCCTGTTAAAAATCGTGTCCAGTCGATTGCCAAACTTGAGTTGAGTAAAATTCCATCCGGCGTCAGTAAGGTATTTGAGACCCCGACTTCCGACTTGATAGTTCTGTCCTCAGGCGCTCTGCCGTTTTTCGTGTATTCGTAATCGATAGTTCCGAACCATTGAAGTGCATATTTGTAACGTTCCCCTGTCAGTGCCAAAGCTTGCAAATAAAGGTTTTCTTTTTGGAACTGATAATCACGATTGTATTTTGTGGCTATGGCGACTGCCTGTGCCAGTGTGAGGGGCTTTTCAAAAACCGGGGCTTTGGCAACATTCACGTCGTTGGGGGTGGATATGGTGTTTGCGTCGGAAATGACATAGTTGGCTTTTTGGCCGAAGTTGTCCTGCCACTTGGCGTCGATGATTTTGTAAACCTCCTTGTCGGCGTCGGCCTTATGAAAATTAGGGCTGCACCCCACGACCATTGTCAAGACAATGGCGGTTATAGCGCAAACCACAAATCTCGGCTGACGTTTGTTCATCACCTATACCTCGCCCAGATTGGCCTTCCAAGGCCCGGATTGTATATTTCATCATTATACAAAAAATGGCTCTCTAATAGAAGCCCCATAATCGCTGTATTGGTCTGTCAAAAGGCATAAACTTTACGTATCTTGCCGGTTATATGCTCTGTATCGACAGGGCTCGTAAGGCATTCCGAGCTGTAAATAGGGCGAACGACAACCGTATAAAGCAATGAAGGAGTTGGAAAGTCTGCAGGGAATACGTTCGGGGGATGACATGCCTGTTCCTTTATGGATGTTGATGTGAATACCAACGGTGGACATGTAAAGGCAAACCAACTAAAAAAGTAGAAAGGTGGGGTGTAATCGCAGAAGCATATGAACGAGCCAAAGTCGCCAGCGAAATGAAATTAAAACAGGAAATAGAGGAGATTAACTTGTTGTAAGTCGTCAACCCAAATAGGCCTCTTTATTGTCTCATTTAGGCTGACGACATACAGCAATATCATTTCCGCCGTTTTACGACGAGTCACCCGTTCTACTCTATTGTGTAGCGACAAGCTGGCAAGGGTTCGTTAATTTTACATTTTACATTTTTGTCCGCCGAAGTTTTGATGAAGCTTGCTCTGCCTATGGCTCGAATTGCGGAGATTGACATAATCCGTTTGGATGTTAGGATGTTCGCAGACAACGAAACAATCGAAACAGCCATTTATGCCATTTATAGAGAACCGGCTATGGACAGGCGTGATTTCCTCAAGACAAGCGGAGTTTTTGCAGCAGCATCTCTCGTGGGTTTGAAAGCCGGGGCGGCAGCAGCACCTGAAAAACCGAGTATGAGCTTTTCCCGCTATCGCGGCGTTAATCTCCTCGCGAAGTTCGGCGAATGGGGGCCAAGAGCCAAATTCGAAGAAGAAGATTTCGAAATAATGGCCGAATGGGGATTCGATTTTGCCCGCATACCCATGTCCTACTGGCGATGGGCATCCAAAGACAACTGGTTCAAGATTGACGAGGAAGTCATAAAAGACATCGACGAGGTTGTAGCACTGGGCAAGAAATACAAAATTCACATCAACCTCAACCTGCACCGCATACCCGGCTATTGCATCAACGACCGCAAAAAAGAGCCGGTGGACATTTACGAAGACACACCGGAAAATATGCAAAAAGCAATGGAAGGCGCAATCTTTCACTGGAAATTGTTCGCCAAAAGGTACAAGGGCATACCGAACTCGCAACTGAGCTTTGATTTGATTAATGAGCCGCCCTTTACCAAAGAGGAAACGCGTCATGTGCAGGTTGTCACTGCGCTGGTAAAAGCGATAAGGGAAGAAGACCCCGCCCGGTTGATTGTCTCCGACGGCAAAGACGCCGGCAGAACACCAATTTTCGGTATCGCCGACCTCGGCGTAGTTCAAAGTACTCGCGGCTACACGCCTATGAGCGTAACCCATTACCAGGCCAACTGGGTAGGCAAGGGCGCATTCGAGTCATCGGGAGTTCCCACATGGCCTTTGAAAGCTGACAACGGAAAGGTCTGGGACAAGGCCGTTCTGAAAGAAAAGCTGATTGATACCTGGGTCCCGCTTGTAAAAATGGGCGTGCCGGTACACGTGGGAGAATGGGGCTGTTATAACAAAACACCGCACGACGTGGTACTGGCCTGGATGAAAGATGTGCTTTCGCTTTGGAAGGAGGTTGGTTGGGGACACGCTATGTGGAATTTGAGGGGCGACTTTGGTGTGCTCGACAGCGGCCGAACAGACATACAATACGAAAACTATAAAGGTCACAAGTTAGACCGCAAAATGTTCGAGCTGCTTAAGGAATATTAACCGCATTGCCAGAGGTTTGTTGATGACTCGAAACTTTCGAAAGATAAATCGTTGTTGCTTGTCCGCCGCGGGCGTGATTTTGTTGGCTGCAATTGCGTTTGCCGACAATGCAAACCAGCGCCTTTTCTGGCACGAGATTCGGCTGGATGGCGAGGGTAAACTGCTCTCCTGGTCGGATTCTAATTCGCCTTATCACGAAGTTGTGACACGCGCATGGGACATGTTCAAAAAGATTCCTGTTCAGCCGAATGGCTATAAGACATATTTCGTGTACCCTGTTTTCAGCGGGCCTAAGGATACTGGTAAAGAGCTTTTTACAGGGAGGGACTGGACGCATAATCCGGGCGGTCTTTTTGCGATGCTTACGGATTCGGCCCTTTTGTATTACGCTTATAGCGGCGATGAAAATGTAATGATGCTTGTCCGCGATATGCTCGACCATTCTATAGCCAATGGCAGCACTGAGCCAAACGACGCGTGGAACGGTGTGCCTTACGCCAGTTCCGATGGGGGAAGTTTGTATTATCGCGGGGCAGATGATACGCGGTATGAAAAAGACCCGAGATATCGCGGCAGGGGGGATGGGGTTGGTTTTATTGAGCCGGATAAAATTGGCGAACTTGGTTTGGCGTATCTGCGGTTCTACGAATTCAGCGGCGAAAAGAAATATCTCGATGCCGCGAAAAGATGTGCTGATGCACTGGTAAGACATGCGAAAATCGGCGACGACGGTAACTCGCCCTGGCCTTTCCGTGTCGATGCGAAGACGGGTAAGATTATTAAGGAGCAGTACACCTCTAATACTGTAGGGCCGATTAAATTACTTGATGAGATGATTCGACTGCGTCTTGGCGATGTTGAGGCCTGTCAAAAGACGAGGCAAATGGCGTGGGGTTGGCTGATGAAGTATCCGGTGCAAAATAATGTGTGGGCGCAGTATTTTGAGGATATTTATATTTATCCGGATTACCGCACAAATATAAATCAGTATTGTCCGCTCGAAACCGCGAGGTATCTTCTTGAGCATCCCGAATGCGACAGTCAGTGGCGTGAGCACGCCGGGACAATAATCGAGTGGGTGCGGCAGCGCTTTGCGAAGGATTCAAGAACGATGGGAGGTTTGCCGGAAAAAGGCATTCAGTGGGGGGCAGAGGTAATCAGCGAGCAAATCAACGATATGGACAAGATGACAAGTCATACGGCTCGCTATGCGTCGGTACTGGCGCTATGGTACGAAAAAACCGGCGAGGAGTCCGCTAAGGAAAGAGCGTTTAGGTCTTTTAACTGGGCAAGTTACGGCTGCCGAGAAGACGGGCTTGTCAAAACCAGCATCGATGAAGGCACGGGTTACTGGTTTTCAGACGGTTACGGCGACTATATGAGGCATTTTTTGAGAGGTATGGCGTCGGTGCCGCAGTGGGCTCCGCCGGATGAGAATCATCTCTTGAAAAGCAGTTCGATTGTTCGTTCTATAAAGTATGGAGCGGACAAAATTGTCTATAAGACCTTTGATGCTGAATCGAGGGAGCTATTCAGGTTGGCTAATAAGCCCAGGGAGATACTTGCCGGAGATAAAAAGCTGGAGCCGGGGGACATTGAGCAGTCGGGCGATTGCTATACGGTACAGGCGCTTGCGGGAGGCGGTTTCGCGGTTCGCATCAGGCATTCCCGGCCGGGAGAAGTTACAGTTTATATGAAGTGATTTGGTTTAATGTGCGATTTTAACCAATCTTTTTAATCCTTTACAGCAGTGCTTTAATATAATAAAAAATAGCGCTTGTAGTCGTTTTATGGAAATATTTCCTTGATATGGCGATTCATCATTAATGGAGAACAAAAAATGACAGTCAAAAGTCAAGCCAAATGCCTGCCGCAGATTGCAAAAGCAAATCTGAAGGTTCCCGTTATCGGCGTTTTTGCCCCATGCGACCCTCGGATAGACGAACAAAGCCGAACTCGCGCGAAGAATATTGTCTTATTAGTGGCCAGTGCGATAAGCGGCAAGGTCGTGCTGCCCGGCAATTTACCGGTGCCGGTTGTGTATTCCGCTGTTCTTGTGGATAGCGAATCTCAGGCCGATATAGTAGCTCAGCAATTCAGGCAGGCCGGGGTGGATATCCTTGTTTGTGCGCCTGATACATGGGCGTTCCCTCAGTTGACAACGATTTCGCTGCTTCAGCAGTTCCCCGGCAATACTCCCTTAAATATTACTTGCGGCAACAGCGGCCCGAAGCCGGGGGTAGTATATGCCCAGGCCCTCAACGGCGCTTTAAGCCAGTCGGGCAGAATGGTTCACCTGAACGTGGGCAAATGGGCTGATACGGGAATCAAGCCGAAAATGACTGAAACGACAGCCAAAGACCTTATCAACTGGTGCTATGCCGCCGTCACCGCTGTGGCTCTTCGGGGAAGAAGGGTGATGATATTTGGCCATGACTCAATGGGGATGGAGACCGCCCTTGCACATATCCTTCCGACGAGAAACACATTCGGTCTTGAAATAACCCGGCTGGATATGAAGCTGCTGGCTGATATGCTGGTAAAACAGGCCTATGATAAAAAAGAATTAAAAAAATTACGCGGTTGGATTGATAGATATATCGGCGATCGGCTTGAACTGAAAAGCGACGAAGATAGTTTGCGTTTTGACCAGTCGCTTGCAATGTACCTTATAAATCGAGATCTTATGGCCCAACTTAACGCGGTGGGTGGCGGGTTTATGAGCCAGCTCGAGTGGGGCAGCGACTTAAGAGGTCGGCCTCTACCGGTTGCGGACTGTATGGAATCGTTATTCAACAGTACCTTTGACCATAACGGCAAAAAACCTCCTCTGCCGTTCGCAACCGAGGCGGATATGCAGGCGCTGCTAACAATGCTTTTTATGACTTATCTCTCCGGCGGAAATCCCCCGTTGTTTATGGATTTCAGAAAGGTGTGGGAGGGCTGGGAAATTAAGCAATTAGCCGAAGAAATCGGCGTAACGGATTTGCCCGACGATGCGGACTGGCTAAAGAAAGGATTGGTTGACGGGAACAACTCCGGCAGCGCGTCTTTTGACTGGGCGGCTATGCCAGGGGCGGGCGTGAAAGAGATTATGAGCAGGATAAGTATGCCTCTGGCAGATGCCGAATATTTTCCCGGCGGCGGAAATTCCGCGACATTTATGACGCCCGCGGGTATAGAAGGTATTGCCGGCAGAATGGCGTACGGCTACAGCAGCGACAAATTCAGTTTTATCTGGGACGAGGCAGTCACCACCGAAGTCCCCGAAAAACTTTCTCAAAAAATGGTCAATCTTACTAACTGGAACTGGCCGCATACATTCATCGTGCCCAAATACGCCTCGATGATTGAATATAAACAATATGCTCCTGCCAATCATTTGCATATGGTATGGGGTTTGCCGACGGCTCGGCTGCAGTACTGGATGGATTTGACCGGCGTATTGAGTGTCACGCCGTGGGCGGCAAGACCCAAATTTATTGAAGGCGTGGACCGTCCTCAACCCCTGATTCACCTTATTAACGGCGGAGAGGATTTATTCAGGCATCTGTAACCGGCAGAATTTAGAATTCATAGAAAATCCACTTGTTTTCAAAACGGCTCGTCAGATTGACGAGCCGTTTGGGTTTATAAGTCAGTTCCTGACTCAATCCTTTAGCAACTGACCTCCGGAATCAATATTATCCTTCGTAAAGACCCGTGAAGAAAGCGTAACTTCTTTTTCGACCTTTTTGCCGTTGAGGATATCGAGGCCAAGTTCAATGGCTTTTTTGCCTCCGGTCGGGTATTCGAAGCTTGCCTGTATAATGCCCTGTTTAACATAGGCCTGACCTTCCTGCAGCAGGGCGTCGATACCTACGAATATGATATTCTTCTCACGTCCCGCGGCTTGTGCCGCCAAAAACGCCCCGTGAGCGCCGGGGTCGTTGTGGGCGTAAACAAGGTCAATTTTATCGAAGCGTGCGAGTGCCGATTCCATTTCCTTTCTCGCGTCGGGCTCAAGCCATTTCATATCAGCCTCGAAAATAATCTCTATGCCGTTGGCATCCTTTATGCCCTGAAGAAAACCGCTGTGCCTCTCCTGGGCAGGGGGCGTGGTCATAAGACCTTTTAATTCAACGACTTTGCCTTTGCCGCCGAGCTTTTCGACAATCCATTTGCCTGCCGATTCGCCGATTTTTTTATTGTCGGCGCCGATGAAGCAGGTGTACTGGTCGCCCAGCACGCGCCTGTCGAGCACGATGACTGGGATGCCTTTCTGATAGGCCTGCGCGACAACGGGGGTGAGTGGTGCCGCCTCCTTGGGGCTGATTATGATGAGATTGACGCCCGCGCTGATAAACTCTTCCATCTGGGAACGTTGTTTCAATGTGTCGTTCTGGGCATCTTTATAGACGACCTTGATTTCGGGGTGTTTATCAGCGGCCGATTTGATATCGGCATTCATTTGAACGCGATAAGGCTCGCCCAAATTGCACTGGCTTATGCCGATGGTCCACTTTGCCTTTGTGCCTTTGTCCTCTTTATCGGCAGGCTTCTTCGAGCAGCCAGTCAGCGCAATGAATCCGGCCAGCAAGGTAATAATTAAAAGCGACAGGGTTCCCTTCATGTTTTCTCCTTTCAATATGCAGGTAGCCATTATTTTTTTCCTTTCTGCAGCAGGACTGCTGCAATAATAATCGCGGCAGTTAGCATGAGCCGTTTGTCTTCACCGACGGCGTTAATGCTGAGTATTTTTTCGAGATAACCTATGGTCAGGACGCCTATCAATGTCAGCCATATACCACCCCGGCCGCCCTGTAAGCTTGTGCCGCCGATGACAACCATAGCGATTGCGGAAAGCTCATAGGACATACCTGCTTCAGGGTCGCCCTGGAGCTCCTGGGCGGCCTGGCACATTCCGGCGACGGCGCAGAACAGGCCGCTCATGCCGTAAGCAAGTATTTTTGTCCAGCCGACAGGGACGCCGGAAAGCCGGGCGGCTTCCTCGTTGCCGCCTATCGCGTAAAGATATCGGCCGTATCTCAGCTTGACCAGGAGTATCCAGGAGATTATGAGGCATACGACGAAAATGAGCGTCACGACGGTAATATTATCACCGAGGACTTTTGAATTTATAAAATTGAATATCTGGGGAACATTCACATATTTATATGTGCCGTCGCTTTGCTGGACGGCGGTTGATATTTTTTGTCCGCCTGATACCCATTTCGCCATACCGCGGGCGAAAACCATCATCGCAAGCGTTGCGATGAAGGGCTGAATACGAAACCGCGCTATGACAGCTCCTGAAAACATTCCGCAAAGTGCGCCGATAACCAGGCATGCCAAAATCGCGATGGGGGTCGAAATACCCTTGTGAATAGTAAACAGCGAAAAGGATACGGCGGTCAGGGCGAGGATGCTTGCAACCGACAGGTCTATGCCGCCGCTGATTATGACCAGTGTCATTCCGCAGGAAAGTATGCCGTAAACAGAGACGGCTCGCAGCATATCGCGATGAGTTCCCCATTTATAAAAGGCGGCGTCGGCGTTGAATAGCAGCCCTAAACAGAAAACGATTGTCAGGGCGCCAAGAGCCCTGGCGGTAGGGGAGGTAAACCAGTGTTCCGAGGAGAGCTTTGTAAGTTTCGCAGAAGATTCTTCTTTTGTCACTTTGACGCCTTTCTTAGTTAGTTTGTACGCCCATTGCCGCGTGAAGGATTTTTTCCTGTGTTGCCTGTTCGGAGTCAAATTCGGCGGTGATTGAGCCCCGGTGCATAACAATGATTCTGTCGCTCATAGCCAGCAATTCGGGCATTTCAGATGTTATGAGTATAATAGCAAGTCCATCGCTGGTCCATTTATTCATCAGCTCGTAAATTTCATGCTTGGCACCGACGTCAACTCCCCTTGTGGGTTCATCGAGCAGGAAAACCTTTGGCGAGGTTTCTATCCACTTGGCCATCACAATTTTCTGCTGGTTGCCTCCGGATAGAGAATCCACTGGCATTTTTAAACTCGTCGCCTTGAGGTTCAGCGCTTCTTTCTGTTTGGCTGCGGCTTTATTTTCGCTGTTTGGTTTTAACCAGCCGAGAGGTGAGAATTTTTTCAGCGCAGCCAGTGTTACATTATGAACGATGTTCATTCCCAAAACCAGGCCGTTGGCTTTGCGGTCGTTTGTCAGCAGTGAGATTCCCCGGCTGATAGCGTTCGCGGGCGTTGTTGGCTTATATGGCCGGCTGTCAAGCTCACAACTGCCGTGTGCGCTGCTTCCATACGTTCCGAAAATGCCGTTTAGAAGCTCGCTGTTTCCTGAACCCTGGAGTCCCGCTATGCCGAGTATTTCCCCGGAGCGGACACTGAATGAGACATCGTTGACGGCGGGCATTGGTTTGCCGGCAGGGTCGGGAAGGGTGAAGGAAGTTACTTTTAATCTGGCCTGGCCGGGTGCAGACTTGTGGCGGGGGAACTGCTGATTTAGCTCTCTGCCTACCATCCACTTTACCATTTTTCCCCGGTCAAGCTCTTCAGCGGCTGCGGTTCCGACAAACTGGCCATCGCGTAATACGGTGATACGGTCGGCAATTCTGTAAATTTCTTCCATCTTGTGCGATATGTAGATAATGCCGCAACCGGACTTTTTGAGCTTGCCCACGATTGTGAATAACTTCTCAACCTCGACGTCGGTCAGGGCACTGGTGGGTTCATCCATAACTATGATGCGGCAATCGAAGGCAAGCGCCTTACAAATCTCGACCATTTGCTGAATGCTCAAGGGGTAACTGCCGAGGTTTTGAGTGACATCGATGTCCAGCCCAGTCTCAGCAAGGAGCTTTCGGGATTCAGCTATCATTTCCTTTTTATTTAGCCACAGGCCGCGACACTTTTCGCGACCCAAAAAAATGTTTTCGGCGATGGTCATTGACGGAACGAGGGACAATTCCTGATGTATTACGGAAATCCCTGAGTCGGCGGCGTCGTGAATCGAGGCGAATCGAACCGGCTGTGAGTTCAGGAAAATCTGCCCTTCGTAATCCGTATGGACGCCGGCAAGAATTTTAATAAGCGTGCTTTTGCCCGCCCCGTTCTCCCCGGCCAGAACGTGCACTTCGCCCGCCCTGAGTTCGAATTGGACATCTGTCAGGACTCTTACGCCGGAAAAGCTCTTGCAAATTCCGGTCATTTTAAGAAGCTGACTGTTATTTGCCTGTTGGTCAATCATTGGCCATTTCTTTAGAAATTTTTGAAACCCTTATACAAGCCGGTATTAGAACCGGATTTACTGGAAGGTTCAATTGTTTTTAGCGTCCGTAACCTATTTATCTTGAAGTTTTGACGGATATTAATACAATCGGAAGTATAGAAAATTATAGGTGAAACATTTGGCTGCCTACAAAATAAGCATAGTTAATACTCTCATATTATTACTGAATATTTGCGGCGTTTCGTGTTCCCAGGCTGTCCCAGTGAATGATCATTTTATATTGGCGCCGGCGGAGGGTACTGACCGCAGCGTATGGCTGGAAGATGCCCGGCAATATCGTAGCAGCGTCAGAAGCGACGCGGAGCGAAAGGCCGGGGCAAACACCTGGCATATATACGACCGAGAAGATTTACGGTGGATGAGCGGCGATTTCACTTGCCGGATGTGTATGATGTTCGGCGTTGATTTTTATGACCCTTCCAGAGACGAGTACCTGATTGATTCTGTGCTTGCGGACGGCGTTAAGGAATTCGGCGGTTACGATAGTATCGTGCTTTGGCACGCTTATCCGCGTCTCGGAATCGACGAGCGAAACCAGTTCGATTTTTACCGTGATATGCCCGGGGGGCTGGCACGAATCAAAACAATGGTTGACAGGTGTCACTCGAAGAACGTTCATGTCTTTATAGATTATAATCCCTGGGATACCGGTACCCGCCGGGAGGCGAAGAGCGATTACGAGTTGCTGGCTGAGGTGATTGCCGCAATTGACGCAGACGGCGTTTTTCTGGACACGTTATCCGAGGGTTCTGAAAAACTAAGGTCCGTATTGGATAAAGCTAAGCCGGGTATTGCCATTGTCAGTGAGGGTCACCCGCCTGTTGAGCAGCTGGCTATATGCAGCGGTTCGTGGGGACAGTGGCTCGATGAGCCGGGAAAACCGGGAATTCTAAAGTTGAGGTGGATTGAGCCAAGACACATGCAGTATCAGATTCGCCGCTGGGACCGCGACCGCAGTGATGAGGTTGAAATAGCATTTTTCAATGGCAGCGGCATGTTGGTATGGGAAAACATTTTCGGAACATACAATCCATGGAACCTTCGAGACAGACAGAACTGGAAAAAAGCAAATCTGATTCTGCACTTCTTCGCGGATTGCTTTACAGGCCCCAATAGCGAGCCGTATTATCCGTCGAAGAATTCGCAGGTGTATATCAATCACTGGGGCCGTTCGGGGGCGGATATCTTCGTGCTGGTGAACAAGGGCAAGACGCTGAACGACGAAATCTTGTTTGAGATTCCGTTTGAGCCCCAGATGAAACTTTATGACTTGTGGGGTGGTAAACCTATAGAGCCGAAGGTCGAAATAGATAAAGCGATGGTTAGCTGCTCACTGGATAAGCTCGGTTGTGTTATCGCTGTCAGGAACACGGAAAGCGACATTCGCTTGCAGCGATTTCTTCAATTGCTGTCGGAACTTTCCACTGAACAGGCTGCGACGATTGATTTGAGGAATTTTGCCAAGCCGATTGTTTATGCCGACCAGGTACCTTCTACACCACTCGCAAAAAGGACTGATAAACCTGCTAGTATGGTGTTTGTTCCGGGTGCCGTCAAAACTTTCAAGATAGAGCACATTCGCAGCGAGTGCGGTTGTTATCCCGACCCAGGAGAGGAACGTATTGATGATGGCGGTTTTGGTTACGGCCTTAAAACCGCAGCCGTATATCCAGACGTTATTCACAAAACAATCAGACACACAATCGGTCCCGTTACAGTCAAACCGTTTTTCATCGACGAAACAGAGGTCACTAATGCCGAATATAAGAAATTCCTCGACAGCACCGGCTATAGCCCAAAGCAAAAACAAAACTTTCTGAAGCTCTGGCCGGAAGGGAAAATGCCTGATGAGCTGGCGGACCATCCTGTGGTTTATGTCGATATTGACGACGCGAGGGCCTACGCAAAATGGGCAGGTAAGCGTCTGCCAACGGAATTTGAATGGCAGTTGGCCGCGCAGGGACCGGACAACCGCAAATGGCCCTGGGGAGATACTTTTGATCCCAACAGCTGTAACACCACGGGCACTCATACTTTGCCGGTGCGTTCCTGCCCGGGCGGCAGGAGTCCCTATGGCTGCTATCATATGTCGGGTAACGTCTGGGAGTGGACGGAAAGCTGCCGAGACGATGGACATACACGTTTTGTTATGATTCGCGGCGGCAGTTATTTTAATGCTGAAGGCAGCGTCTGGTATGTTAAAGGCGGCCCACAGCCATGCGGTCATCACGCAAAATTCATCCGGATCTGGCCGGATCTTGACCGCTGCAGCACAGTTGGCTTCCGCTGTGTGATCGACGCCGAGTAAAACGGCCGGGATAACCGTATCTGTCATTGTAGTTGGGACTTCAAAAGATAAAATCCGCTTTGATGTCGCCTTCAGATTTGGAGCTTGTCAAAGCGGTAATGCTCTTCAACGATTGACGTCAGACGGCACGGGCATAGATGTGTCGTTCTCATCGATACCGTCGTTCCATTCGAGCGGCGCCAGATATACGCCGCCTTGTCCCCAGCCGCAGTGGCTGACATACCATTTGCCGTCCACATCGCGAACGACTTCAGCGGCATGCGAATTAATTTTGGCGACTTCATCTTCGAGAGCCCACTTGAATGGGTCATTGCCGCGATAAACACTCGTGCAGCGGTAATCGTCCCTCGGTCCGATGAAGAGGTAATAGAACGAGCCCCTTCGCACAACAGTCGGCGATTCGGTCGGTCCGCCCCAGGTTCCTTTCGATGGGTCCACAAAAACAACCTTTTTGTCGCTCCAGTGAATGAGGTCAGTACTGGCCCGGGTGGCGACTGTATGATTGCCGCCCGCAGGCGTGCTTGTCGCCGTATAATACATTATCCATTTGTCTCCGAGCCGAAAGATGTACGGGTCTCGCGCGTCGTAGCCATCTACCAGCACAGGATTCGCCGGATGTTTTTCCCACGAATAGAGGTCTTTTGATGTGGCCAGATTAATCCTGTATTTGCGATGGTCTTTTGCGCCGGCACAATAGAACATATAATAGGTGCCGTCCTGATATATGATGTGCGGCGCCCAGAGGTGCACTTCTCCCTGGTTCGGGTCATACGAAAGGGCAAACGGCTCTTTTTTCCATCCTTTTTGAGTCAAACTTTGTGCTGTGGCGTGAGCAAAGTTACGCTCATCTATAGGCAGGGCAGGTTCTTTGTGAGTGATGCCGAACAAATGCCATAGGCCGTTGCCGTCACGTATGAAACAATGGTCGTTGATATACCATTTATTCGGCTCGTTTATACTCGGGTCGTAAATCTGAAAATACTCACCGACTTTAAGCCCTTCGCCGCGACATGAACAACAAACAATCATCGTAAACAACAAGGAACAAGTGTATTTCATCGGAATCCTCATTTCACAAAGTATGCCCTTTATATTTATAAGGGTTTTACATGCAGGTAGTCCATTCCGAACATATACATCTTTATTGCCTCAGGATTTGCCCCGACAATTTCAACCGTAAGAACATGAGCGCCCGGGGCAAGATGCACTTTGCCTAAACTAAGCTCTTCTGTGATTGCCACTTTATCCTTGTTAAACAGGTCAATCGGCTCGCCTAATTTCACATCATCAAGATAAAATTGAACAATTCCGTAATCTGGCGCTTTTGTCAAACGTGTCAGAAGCTCAAATTCGCCGTTGTTCTTGACATTTATCGCCAGTTTCATTTTCGCTCCCAGTTTGCCGGTCCACCAGAGCTGGTTATTGTCCTTCCACTTCGCAGGTCCAAATGCGGACATTTCCTGCTCTTCAACCGCGCCTTCGGGTTTCTCAAGAACCCTAATCCCGGACAGTTCCATGGGGTAAGTAAGTTTTGCATAAAAATCGACCCTCTGGTCAACCGCGACCGGCTCGTATGGGTCCTGCTGGCCCGCTGCCTGATACCAGTACGCAACACAGGAGTATTGCGTCGGCCTATCGTTGGCCCAGTACTTCTCGATGCAGCCCTCAAAAGAGGTCTGGAAAGGAACATTGTCGGCTATATGCCATCGGTTCACGGAGATATGCCCCTTGTTGCCCTCGCAGATGGTCTGGTTATGGAAACAGTTCTGGAACAAATCATCGCTGCTCCAGGCATATCCGAAATAATCTTCTGAGCCCGTACCGAACGTTGATGGGAATTTTTCTCCATCGACGAAAAACTTTTCATCGCCTTCGCCCCACCAGCCGCCGCGAGGATTCCAAACCTCAAGCTCGACGCCGCAGAATCTGCCTCTGCCGGTCGTTTTCAGCATTGTCCAGTCAATCTGTCGTTCGGGTTCCGCAGGCGGGAAGGCATCCCGGTGCCACTTGGCGTGGAAACGCCCGTATTGGTCCGCCGGCCGCTTCAAAGGTGCGTATGTGATTTCAAATTGTGCGGTCACATCGGTCTGTCCTTCATTGGCAAGCTCAATTTTAACTTCCTTATCGAAGGGCATAAACCAGTTACTGTAGCCGCTGTAATCGATGATACCCATCGGCAGGGACCTGTATTGGTTTATTCCCGGGGCTGTGCCGAAGAAATCTCCAAGGGGACACCAGACGCCGGGCTTACTCTGGCCGTCCCAGTAAATCGAAAGTGTCAATTCCCTGAGTAATCGCCGCTGTACCTCAATATCGTCAGGCATTGGACCGTTCACAACAAGCGATGTAATAGCGGCTGGCCCGGAGGTTTTGAAAACCACCTCTTTCTGCCCCGCCCCGACGTTAACCGTCAGGGTTTCTGTCTTTTGCCCGTCATATTGCGCCCATTTCGGTCCGCATTTGCTCAGTCGCTCATTGGCCTTGTCCAGGGCTGCGTTTTCTTCTTTGGACAGATACATATTAAAGGTGGGAACAATGGTCCCTTTCGGAAAAACAGTGTAAGTGAACTGGAAGTATTGGCCGTAACCGGGATCTGCAAGGATTTTACAGGATTTCTGAAAAGGAATTGGAATATAGCAGTTTTTTCCATTGCCGGCCGCGGTATGAACAAGCATAGACCTTGTGAATGGCGCATTATTTCCGTCGAAGTAGCCGGAAAAAGGAAGGTCCACAGCGGGATTGGGCTGACCATCCAGATAGATTTTGACATGCCCGTTTTTCGCTGTGGCAGACCAGATTCGCCATATACACCCCGGCCCATTCATCTCTGCAACCACGAGTTTGCCGCCTTCTCTGCGTATAAAGCCATCCCCGTCGCCGTTAGCTTCCCACTTTATATACTTGCCTGTCTTGGCGTTGTATTGGCTTCTTCTGTCGTAGCTGGACCATTGCATGCACTGTTCCCCTTGCTCCGGCAGGGTGGAAATACGTTCCAAATCTGTCAGATGCCCAACCAGGTCGGTATATGTCATCCGGTTTTCAGCGTGACAGCCCCCGCTTGCCAGCGTCAGCATACTTATCAGCCACACGACCAACCTTTTACTGTTTGCCATTTAAGTCACTCCTTGAATGGTTACCTTGTTCTTTTCCGTGTTTTGCAAGGTCTTCTGTAAACTTCGGTTACGATATTCTCTCGGACTATAACCTTTATATCGTTTTTAAGTAGCCGAAAAACTGAACGAATCGGAGTATCCTAACAGATATGCAATGGGTTTGACAAGGTTGTCCGTATTAGTTAGTAATTCCTAGGACTGGTGCATACACATCCGCAGAGTTCACCCGCGGCACAAGATGTTATCTTCAATTACAAGTCCTTTGACGTGGCGAGGTGGATTCTGTACTTGGAATTACCTTTTAAGCTGCCGGCACAATAGAACATGTAGTACGTCCCGTCGTGCAAAATTATATGGGGCGCCCACAGATGCTTTTCACCCGCATTTGCGTCAGCTGTCAACGCGTAAGGCTTCTTATCCCACGGCCTTTGAGTGAGTTTCATGGCCGTGGCATGGGCAAAATTGCGAGTGTCGCTTGCCGGATTTAGCGGCTCCCGGTCGGTTATGCCAAACAAATGCCACACCCCGTCTATGTCCCGAATGAAGCAATGATCGTTAATGTACCATTTTTCCGTTTCGCTGACGCTGGCATCATATATCTTAAAGAACTCCCCCGAATTGACATTCGCTGCCCGGCTGCCGGATTGCAGAAAAACCATAATCATCGCAAGCAACGTCAATATGTTTTTCATTACTCTTCAATCCCGGAATATATGTCTTCGTTTGGCCTTCGATGTATTATCCAATTCGTAACCGTTCACGGGTATTTTCGTAGTATGCGCACCACGGCGCACAGAAAAGCGATGATGGCAAAACGCAGAATGTTTCAGAACAGACCAAAGAACCAATTAAACCGCATTTCTGCGATAATAACGGAGAGGCCGGGATTCGAACCCGGGGTACGGTTTTACCCGTACGACGGTTTAGCAAACCGTTACCTTCAGCCACTCGGTCACCTCTCCAAATGTTTATTTTAAAAGAACTTAAGGAAACACGTTACGATGCTTTTTTTGAAACTACAACCGTCTGATACATTCATACTTTTGAAATTCTAAGTTCTCGTTTAGACAAATCTCCCCTGACTTTACATCCAACAGGGCATTTTTGCAAGAAGATTAGAGGCAAACTTTGTTATTTTGGAACTGATAAGAAAGGAGCCTTATAATACTCCCCAAAAACTGGGCGCATGATTAGGTGGATTTGTTGCCTGAGACGATAACAATTTCGGTGGATGCAAGGAGGAAGAGAGGTTGCGGATTTGGAAATGGGTTCCCTGTTGCGGGACTATGCAAGCAGAAGCAGAGTGGATGAGGAAGTTTGTGCTGCGCTCCGATGGATTAAATGCCTTGGTTAGTGGCCCTTCTACTTTGCTCAGGACAGGCCGGTAATATGGCGTTTATTGGGCTGGTTGCTGGGGGATAAAAGGCCGAACCACATCATTTTTCAGGTAAACCGGTGGGGAATCTGTGTCGATAAATAAATCGTATTGCGTAATTGGGGAAGTAGTAATACGGTACATTAAGAGATAGGGATGGAGGCAAATATGGCTTTTGACGTAACAATAAAAGATTACTTGCAGGAAATAGACGAGGCACCGCTGCTTTCAGCGGAAGAGGAACACGAGCTGGCCCTGCGGATTACCGAAGATAATGACCCGGAGGCGCGAGAACTGCTGGTTCGCAGCAACCTTCGATTAGTAGTCAATATCGCCAAGAAATACGCCAACAGGGGCAATATGTCATTAGGCGATTTGATCGAGGAAGGCAACCTCGGATTGATAAGAGCGGTCGATTATTTTGACCCGAATCGCGGGACGCGGTTCAGCACTTACGCGGCGTGGTGGATAAAGCAGGGCATAAAGAGCGCACAACTGGGGGATGTTCGGCCCATTCATGTGCCTGGTTATATGATTGGGCTGATTAACCAGTGGCGTCATACGATGGCGGAGGTTGAGAACAAGCTTGGCAGAAAGCCAAACGTCGAGGAAATGGCGGACGTGACAGGTATGCCTGTGAAAAAGGCCAGGATTATCGACGAGACCGTAAAGATTCTCGGCTCGGTAAAGGACAATCAGCAACCAGAAGCAGGCGAGGAGAACCAGATATTCGACGCGAACATCAGCAACCAGAGCGTGGGCAGGCCGGAAGACGATATGGTTGATGATGAGGAAAAGGCCAAGGCGATTGGGTTTTTGAGCCGGATGGACCCGAGAGACGCGGAGATTTTGCGGCTGCATTATGGGCTTGACGGCAAACCGCCGATGGGGTTAAAGGAAATCGGCGAAAAGCTCGGTTTGACACGCGAGCGAATCCGGCAGATTCAGCACGAAGCGCTGACGAAGCTCTACGAGTTTATGGAAGAGCTGTGATTGTCCGGTGCCACAGAGGATAAATAATTTTTAGCCACAGAGAGAACAGAGCACACAGAGAATTTTTCATTTCCGATTTGCGACTCCTTATTTTAACCGTTCGTTTGTCTGCCTGAAAGACAGCGGAGAGGCAATTAACACTGGATACTGTAATTTGTAGTGGTAGAATAAAAGGAGGAACATTAGGAAACAATAGCAGGGGCACGGATATTATGAGCAAGGACAGAGTGGATTTGAAAAAATATATTCGTGAGGTGGCGGATTGGCCGAAGAAGGGGATTTTGTTTCGGGATATTACGCCATTGCTGGCTGAGCCGAAGGCGTTTCAAGCCGCGATAAACGCGCTGGCGGCGGATTTTGCCGGCGCGGGGATTCAGTATGTGGTCGGCGTCGAGGCCCGCGGTTTTATCTTTGGCTCGGCGGTTGCTGAAAAGCTTAACGCCGGCTTTATTCCTATTCGCAAAAAGGGGAAGCTGCCTTTTAAGACCGTGAGTATTACATACGACCTCGAATACGGGACCGATACCCTTGAGGTGCACCGCGACGCGATAACGGCCGGGGCAAAGGTGCTGATGGTCGATGATTTGCTTGCGACCGGCGGGACGATGGCGGGGGCGTGCAAGTTGATTGAAAAAATTGGCGGACAGATTGCGGGAATATCATTTTTGATTGAGTTGACGGAGCTTGACGGGATAAAAAAGCTCGCAGGGTACAAGGTCAGGTCAATCATACGTTATTAGCCACAGAACTTTTTAAACCACAGAGGGTATCATTCATAACGCGAATTACCTCGATGCGTCGCTATACGGTCTGGGGAGGGGGCCGGGGAACTGTCCGCTCGAATTGCTGGCCGGCTTTTTGAAGAACCCGAAGTTCAAGCTAAGCCCCATCCTGAAAGTCATCGAAGAGCAGATGCTGCCGATGCAGAAAGAAATCGAGTGGGGTTACCTGATACCGTATATGATTACGGGGATATTGAATGAGCACCCGCGGGCGGCGATTGAAATGCGCAAGACCGCCGACAAGGACAATTATGCGAAGTTCTACGAGGAGATACGTGACATTGTGGGTTAAGGCCGACGTTGTGTTTCATCCTGTTTTGCAACAGCAATCGCTACGCGGTCGAGATTGGAGTAGTCCTTTTCTATCTTTACAGTGCCAAAGTACCCGGATGTTTCGAGCAGGTTACGAACCGCGTTTCCCTGTTCGTTGCCGATTTCGAGCATAAGTGTCCCCGTTGGTTTCAAATGCTGGTTGGCATCGGCGATGATTTTTTTGATAATGTCCAGCCCATCCTGGCCCGCGGTCAGGGCGGACTTCGGCTCGAAATTTTTTATGTTTGGGGCTAACTTCTCGTATTCTGGCTCACTGACGTAAGGCGGGTTACACACAATCAGGTCGAATTTCGCTGGGCCGAGACCCGCGATGACCGGCTCGAATAAGTCGCCCTGCAAAAGTTTTATCCGGTTCATCAAGCCGTGTTTTGTAACGTTTTTTTCAGCGATAGCCAGTGCGGCGTCTGAAATATCGGTAGCGACTATCCTGCAATTAGCGAAATTTCTCGCTATGGCGATTGCGACACAGCCGGAGCCCGTGCAAAGGTCGCAGATGAATTGTTCACCATTTCGCGTTCGCAAAAATTCAATTGCGCATTCGACAAGCAGTTCTGTTTCGGGACGGGGAATGAGGCAATCCTTTGTTATTTCAAATTCGAGAGAGTAGAATTCTTTTTTGCCGGTGAGATACGCGATTGGCTCATGTGTGCCCGCCCGTTTTACCAGTTCGTGAAGCTGTGAGAGTTGTTCCTGCCCTACGACTTTGTTGAATTGGGTATATAACTCGATGCGTTTGATGCCGATCACATAGCATAACAGCCATTCCGCGCTCAACCTCGGCGAGTCAACGCCCTTGCCGGTGAAATACTCCGTGACCCAGCTCAGTAGTTTTTGTATCGTCCAGGATTCCATCGGCTTTTGGTTAGATGTAAACCTTGTCCATCATTCTTGGAAATGGGATGCACTGTCGGATGTGCGATTCGCCGGTGAGCCAGGCAACGGTTCGTTCGACACCGAGGCCGAAGCCGCCGTGAGGGACAGAGCCGTATTTTCGCAGGTCGAGATACCAGTCGTAGTTTTCGCGTTTGAGACCCATCTCGTCGATACGTTTGAGGAGCATATCGTGGTCGTCTTCCCTGACTGAGCCGCCGATTATTTCGCCGAAGCCCTTAGGGGCGAGCATATCGAAATTCTGAACGACTTTGTTATTGTCGCGGTCGGTCTTCATATAAAACGCCTTTGCTTCTCTTGGGTAATGTGTTATGAAGACGGGCCTGTTGTGCATCAGTGAAATGATTGTTTCATCCGAGCCGCCGAGGTCTTTACCCCACTGAAATTCGGCGGCGAGTTTTGCGTGTTTGGGATTGTTTTCGATTTTGATGTTAATTTCGTCGAGGTCGGCTCGCAGGGCAATCAGTTCAGCGGCGTTTTTATCGCGTTTCCACTGCTTGATTTGGCCCGCCTGTTCGGCTTCGAGTTCGGTGATTCTTTTTTCGATAGTTTCTTTTTGCTGCTTCAACTGTGTCAGTTGTTCAACCATAAATTTGACGGTTTTTTCGCCCTTGAGGATTTCGACCGCCTGAGTGTAAGTAAGTCGGTAGAAGGGTGGTTTGATATTTTCAAGGCCTGCGATATCAGCGCCGATGGTTTCAAGCTGGGGTTTATTATCCTGCAGAATGCGGGAAACGATACTGGAGACGAAATTTTCCGCGAGTTCCAATAGGCCGGGTAAATCGATAAACGCAACCTCGGGCTCGACCATCCAGAATTCGGTGAGGTGCCTGCGTGTTTTGCTTTTTTCGGCGCGGAAGGTGGGACCAAAGCAATAAACCTTGCCGAAGGCCGCGGCGGCACATTCAAGGTGCAATTGTCCGGTCTGGGTCAGGAACAGGGGACTGCCGAAGTAATCGACTTCGAAAAGGGACTGTTCTTCCTCGCCCGCCGCCGACATCAATATGGGTGTATCGACGAGCGTGAAGCCATTGTCGTTGAAGAACCGCCTAATGGCGTCGATAACCGTGTGGCGGATTTTGCCTATGCACCATTGTCTTTGCGAGCGAAGGTGCAAATGGCGGTGTTTCAGGAGGAAATCGATGCCGTGCTCTTTTGGTGTGATGGGGTAATCGGTTGTGGCGTGAATGACCTGGGCGTTTGTAACGGCCATCTCGAAACCGCCGACGCTGCGGTCTTCCTTTCGGACGAGGCCGGTTATTGTGAGCGAAGATTCTTGGCTTAAGTGTTCGAGCATGTCGAATACTTCGTCAGGGATTTTGCCTTTTTCGACGACGCACTGGCAAAGGCCTGAGCCGTCGCGCAGGATGATGAACTGCACCTTACCGCTGGAACGCGCCTGATATACCCAGCCGGCTAATGTTACCTGCTGCCCCGTGAAATCTTTCAATTGGACTATAAGTGTTCTGTTATCGCTCATTATCAATTCCTTTTTCAATGGCCATATCAGGGAGTAGAATATACACCGCGGGACGCTCACAGAAAAGCACATATTTTAAGTTGCAGTTGACAAGGTTGGGGGATACTGGTATCCAGTTTCGTATATGAAAACGCGAATAGCTTTTATAATAGGTGTGTTATTCCTGGTCGGCTGCATAACTGCGCCGACTCACGTAGTTCAAACGATTCCTGCCTTGGACAAGTGTTTCCGCTATGAGGGGCGATTTGATTTTGCCGACGCTAATTCTCCGGTTGTTACCTGGCAGGCAAGCAGAATCAGTATCGATTTCGAGGGCGATGTGCTCAAGCTGCTTTTTGACGGCGCAAAGAATCAAAATTTCTTCAATGCACAGATTGATAATTCAACCAGGGTAGTCGAGGTTAACGAAGGGATGCCGCCGAAGGGGACGACGTTTGCCGGACTTGGTAAGGGGCGTCATCATCTTGTGCTTTCCAAACGCAGTGAGGCCAACGCAGGCAGCGTGCATTTTAGAGGTATACAGATTAGCAAAGGCGATAAGGTCTGGTTGTCTGCGCCGGTTGCCTATAAACTCAGGATGGAGTTCATCGGTGATTCAAAAACCGTCGGGGCGTGCAATGAGGACGCAAACACTGACCAGTGGGATACAAGGCGAACGCATAATGGTATGCTCAGTTACGCGGCGATTACCTCGGAGGCGTTTTCAGCGGACCATCGCAATATCTCTGTCAGCGGGATGGGGATTATCACCGGCTACGTCGATGTGAAGGCGGGCGAGATGTGGAATCGTACCTACCCGAACGCGTCATCGGCAGTTGCTGACCTGAATGCGTGGACGCCGGATGTTGTTTTTGTGAACTTGGGCGATAACGATGAATCATTTACTCGGACTCACAACCAGCCGTTTCCCGTGAATTTCACGGATGGTTATATTTCGCTTGTGCGGGCTATCCGCGCCGCCTATCCGAAGGCGCATATTGTGCTTTTGCGAGGCGGTATGTATGGGGGAATGCACAGCGAATTTCTTAACTGGGCGTGGAAGGATATTGTTACTCAGCTTGAATCAGGCGACAAAGACATAAGCCATTTTGTTTTCAAATACCAGGCGATGAACCACCCGCGAGTCGCTGAAGACCGCAAATTGGCCGACGAGTTAGTTACCTGGCTCAAGCAGCAGGATTTTATGAAGTCCTACAAGTAGCCCAGTTTGCCGTATTACCCCGTTATTGTTTACGGGGCATAATTATCCCGGCGATGATGTATGTTACCACCAGA
Organism: Sedimentisphaerales bacterium; assembly: GCA_050013675.1. GTDB lineage: Bacteria > Planctomycetota > Phycisphaerae > Sedimentisphaerales > Anaerobacaceae > Fen-1362. The sequence goes on along the minus strand of JBEKEU010000002.1, from coordinate 231,420 downwards.
GGCGCAACAAATGTCACGAGGGTGAGGAATACAAGCACCAGCCGAAGCAGGGTGGGGTCGATGTCATACGTTTCTGCTATTCCGCCGCATACCCCGAGAATCTTCTTGTCTGTAGTTGAAAGGTAAAGTTTTTTCATATTGCTATTCCTTAAATTTGAATTTTGACCACCACTTTTCGGACTTCGATCGGGTCGGCGAGTTGAAGGGCGGGAAGGTGGGCGTCGTCGGGAAAGAGGATGCAGAAAAGGCCCGGTTCGAGTTTGACTTTTGTGATTTCCTTTGGCGTATTGAAAAAGGCGATATCTTTTTGGGAGTTGTATTCTTGGGCGGCTGTAAGGCCTTTCAATGATGCGTAGCCGAAGAGTTCCTGGCCTTCTAATAAAAATTGGATATCGATGTATTTGCGGTGGGCTTCGAGTTTGCCTTCGTTTAGCGGTTTTGTTGTATAACGCTGGAGGGTGTAGTAGATTTTATCGCCATCGATGGGGTATTTGCCGTCTTCCTTTTTTGCCAGGGTTTTATCCCTGAGAATCTCAAACGCCTTTGCGAAGCCGGCGTGCAGGCCGAGGTATAATCGGGTGTTGTCGATTCGGTCGAGAATCATTTTCACATATCCAGTTTGTCGCGCAGGTAACTTCGCAACTGGTCGGTGGCGACGCGGATTTGCTCCATAGAGTCGCGCTGGCGAACGGTAACGGTCTGGTCCTGGGCGGTCTGGCCATCGACGGTAATACAGAAGGGCGTGCCCGCCTCATCCTGCCTGCGGTAACGTCTGCCGATTGCGCCTTTCTCATCGTAAGCGCAGTTGAAACATCCTTTGAGGTCGTTGAAGATATTGCGGGCGGTTTCAGGCATGCCGTCTTTATTGACTAACGGGAATATGCCTGCTTTTGTCGGCGCGATAGCCGATGAGAACCGCAGGACGTTTCGCGTCTCGCCGCGGACTTCCTCTTCATCGTAAGCGTCAACGAGGAACGCCAAGGTGCTTCTATCCATACCTGCGCTCGGCTCAATTACATAGGGGATAAACCGGGCTTTCTTCTCGTCGTCAAAGTATGACAAAGGCCCTTTGAGGTAATCCTCGGCTTCTTCTTTCAGTTTTATCTTCGACAGGTCGCCTTTGGTCTCATACCAGGAATTGAGCGTTCGCATACCGCGCTGGTGCTGGCGGAGGTCATAATCGGTGCGGTTGGCGATACCTTCTAATTCCTGCCAGTCGCCTGAGCCGAACGGGAATTTGTATTCGACATCGACGCAGCTCTTGGCGTAATGGGCAAGCTCGTCTTTTTCATGTTCGCGGAAACGCAGGTTGTCTTTTTTGATGCCGAGGTTCAGATACCAGTTGAAACGCTGTTCTTTCCAGTGCTCGAACCATTTGTCATCGGTTCCCGGCTCGCAGAAAAATTCCAATTCGGCCTGCTCAAATTCGCGCGTTCTGAAAATGAATGCCTTGGTCGTAACTTCGTTGCGGAAACTCTTTCCGATTTGGGCAATGCCGAAGGGGATTTTGACTCTTGTGGTATCGAGAACATTTCTGAAATTGGCAAAAATGCCCTGAGCGGTTTCGGGCCGCAGGTAAAGCGTCATCGAATCCTCGACGTTTGCGCCCATCTGGGTTTCGAACATTAATTTAAAAGGCATTGGTTCTGTGAAATTGCCGACAGCACCGCAGGATGGACAGACCTTTTTGCTCAAATCCTGTTTTGCGCCGGGGACAATCGCGACGTGTTCGGTATGTTCTTCTGCGGCTTCGTTTGCTTTGTCTTTCAAGTGGTCAACGCGTGTTCTTGTGTTGCACTTTTTGCATTCAGCGATGAGGTCGGCAAAGTGGTCGGCGTGGCCCGAGGCCTTCCAGACGAGCGGGTGCATAAGGATACTGCAATCGAGGCCTACGACGTCGTCGCGCATCTGGACGACGTTCTTCCACCAGGCCTTCTTGACGTTATTTTTCAGTTCAACGCCCAATGGGCCGTAGTCGTAGCAGCTCGCCAGGCCGCCGTAGATTTCGCTCGACTGAAATATGAAACCACGCCTTTTGCACAATGATACTATGTCATCCAGTTTTGCCAGCTTTGCCATAATGCCCTCAGTTACTTGTCCGCCTATGGCGGATTCAAAGTATTTTCAAAAACACACAAAGCAAGGATTATACAATAGAACCGTCTGATTGCAAAGCCCCGCAGCAATGCCGCCGGCGGCGATATTGTGTTTCAGGGCGCCACATACTCTATTTTTTCGAAAGGTATCAGGCCGGACTTGACTTTGCAGAACGGTTTACCGTCTTTTACGCCGACTGTTCCATAGCCGGTGGCTGTGGAAATAAATGTTCTGAAGTCGCCTTTCACGGCGGGTTTAAGGTAGAGGATTTTTTCAACGGCGTCGTATCTTGCGCCGCCAAGTGACTGCAAAAGGGCGTATGACGACATTGCACGGGCGTACCAGTGGCCGCATTCGTATTCGTCGAAGGGATTTCGAACTCTGCCGTCGTATCTGTCGCGTGCGGTGCGGACAATCCGCAAGCCCTCCTTGATAAAACCCTTTGTAATCAAATGTGAGGCGACCTGATATTCGATGCCCGTCCAGACCTCGTTGCTGTATGGGAAGGGCAAACTGGGTTCGTCGCCTTTTGGCCAGGAACAAAGCAGCAATCCGCCTTCGCTGCCCAGCGCATAGCCGGGCCTCTGGGGATTCACGTGTTCCGATAGGTCTTTTTTGAAATTGTATTTATAAACACTTTTCAAATGACTTGTGACTTTGCCTTCGTCGAGGATGCTGCCGACGCCGCTGATTTGCGCAAGCCACGCCCCGAGGACACCGTCCGAAAGACACCCTTTGCCATACTGATATTTAGGTCCTTCCTTTTTCAATATCTCAATCGCATCCGGGGCGTACCCGCCGTCGAGGGTCTGTGCTGTTATCGGATTTTTTGCTCGGAGGTCTTTCCACTGGACCTGCTGATAAAAATATTCGCCGTTATATAGCCGCTCATCGAGGTATTTTTGTCCCTTGTCGAGCAATTCCTGGTAGAGCGGTTCATTGTCAATCAGGGCTTTGCCCATTAGTGTCATCGCCCTTAAAGCCCCGATATAAAAACTGCTGCACATAGGGTCTGGTCCCCAGAACTCGATGTCATAGGTATTGTGATGCGGCTCAGACAGGACGCCATTGTGATTGGGGTCCCAGGTGGCAATGCAATAGTCCATACTCGCCTTGACCTGGGGCCATAATTCCCGCAGCCAGTCAGAATCACCGCTTATTCGCCAGTCACGGTAAACCTTGATGATACCGCCTAACTGGCCATCCGCCGCCGCGTGGAAACTGTGCGTTGTTGGCCGAATGGGCAATGAACAGCGAAAGGTCTGATGTCCCTTTGCGTCCTGGCAGACGCAAAACTCCGTTTTGCGTAAAGTGCGTTCGAGTTCCGGAAACAGGTTCGGTATCGCCTGCGCATAGTTCCAAACATGGGTACAGGAGCCGGGGCAGCAGCCGGCATTATCAAAGCAGCCCTCCCAGGCCCAGAGCCGGCCATCCTCCTGTCGAAGAACGGTAGGGGATTTCAGTATTGTGAGGTTTGCCGCGACCGCCTCAGTTACTTCGTCGGGCAGCGTTGTGTCATAAAAACAATCACTGAACTTTTTTGTCTTTTCCCGAAGTTTCGCGTAATTTGCCCGCCAATAGCCCGCGATATTTTCGATGTCTGTGAATTTCGCCGAATACCATGGGCGATACGTTGTCGGCTGATTGTTCGAATCTTCAACATTTTTGCCCGTGTCGGAACCGTTCCTGATGTTGCTTACCGGAGCAAACCAGCAGAGAAGAATCGTGACAGTTTTTTCTTTTCCCGGGTCCAGGTTCACAGGCACAAAAATTGTTGCGCCGGGGCTTGTTGCGCCACCGGTTATGGCCGGCTTTTCATAGCATTTGCCCTGTTCGATATCTTTCCACGCCATAGTCAGCGGGTCAAACCAGCCGCCGCGAAACCAGGCGCAGTTGATATTAGCGTCAGGATTGAGTGAAATTGCCGCGAATGCCGCCTCATCCCATGGTTTGCCTTTGGTGTCTTTTTTTGTGGCGAGGACAAAACCATTTTCGATTCTGGTAACTTTGCCCGGTTTTTCATCTGTCGCCAGGAAGTTGCGGGCGTTAAAAGAGTAAACCGCCTCAACGGGTTTGTCGGTTGGATTTACGAAGCGATATTCCAATGCCGCGACGGGCAGTGACGAATAATTCGGCTCGGGCGGAGTAAAGGGACTCCAGCCGGTAATCTCAATCTTTAGCGGTATCTTCGGGTCTTCGAGACATACAACGGCAAACGGAAAGCGGGTCTTGAAGGTTGCCTTCGCGAATCGTGGAAGTCCGTATGTTCTGCCCGACAGGCCGTTGCCTGCTCCGTTGTAATTGGCGGCATCGGGACCGGGGCCGAATATTTTCCATTTCGGCACGGGGCCTTCGAGCATTCTGGCGACGTTTTTATCGCCCTTGACACATATTGCCGAGAACACGGTCGGCTCGCTGAATATCTCCGGCTTGTTTCTCAACGAGAAATTACTTAGCGTTCCCGTCCCCTCAATACAAATCATCCCTGCGCCGATGCCGCCCATAGGGAAAGCGATATGATTGAGATTATCTCCACTGTAAACGTCATTGTACTTTCGCTGTTCGGCGGACACGCTGCCTGCTAAAGTGAGCGCCAGTACCGCTGTAACCAGTAACCTGGTCATTTGCGATTTCATTTTCTGCTCTCCTTAAAGCAACTCATTTTGCGGGTTTCCCAATTTTTAATGCTTCGCCGCCCATCGGCAGGGTCAGCGATTTGCTCCAGTTTTGCTTTCCCGCCTCGAGTGAGCGGGCGAAACCATATTTGAGATTGCCTGATTGGCAATACAGTGTTTTGCCGGCGTATTTATCATTCGGGTCGTATTTGCCGATGACCGTCGCGGGATACCAGTGAAACGGGAACCTGTGGTCTTTAAGGCCGGGGGTGATATCTCCAATATCGACGTTATGAGCGTGGGCAAGCCGGCAATAGGTAACATCAAGCGTAATATCCTGTGTAAGATAGTGGTCGGCCCAGTAAATTTTGTTTGGTTCGGCAGGTATGTCCCCAAGTGAGTTTGCGTCCCAGCCAAGCGGGACATAAGCGTCGAGGAATGTCAGGTGGATGTTCGCGCTTGTTTTTTTTGCGATGATTTTTGCCGCCTCGCTGATTGCCCAGCAGCCGGAGGAGTGAGCGATTAAATGAACGTGCCGCGGGTTCTTTGACAATTTGAGAATCTGTTCCGCCAGCATTTTGCCGGCTGTGTCGCGGGCATACTGGGCTGCGTCCCTTGGGTTGACGACCATTGCCTCGTGATGCCAGTCAAACCAGCCGCAGACCCATTCGTTTGAATCGACCTTGTTCCTGAATGCTATCGCCAGTTCGCCGGGCCAGGGTTCCCGTTCAATCCACCCGTGCGTCGCGATGACAATTTTCAGGCCGTCGGGCCGGGGCAGGTTTACCTCGTTGGCTTTTAGTATCTGATGATTCGGTTCACCAACCGCGACGTATAGCGTTGGCTTGTCCTGCGGTTTATTGCCGGCAGAGGCAATTGCGGTTATGGCCGTCAGGAACAGTGCGATTAAATATGAATTTTTGTTTAGTTTCAGGGACATAATTTCTGCTGTTATCCTATGCGTATCCGTGTTAATTGCAATAGCGGTCTTTGACACAGCAGGCCCGCTCGGCTAAACTCAATCTCATTATGAAAACAGACGTTTGTGTAATAGGTGCCGGGCCGGCGGGGTTGATGTCGGCGATTTTCGCTGCGCAGGCAGGCGCGCAGGTTGTTGTGGTAGAGAAAAACGCGACCGCGGGGCAAAAACTCCTTTTGACGGGCGGCGGGCGGTGCAATATCACGCACGCAGGCACGGTCGATGATTTCGTTCGCGTGTATGGCAAACGGGGGAGGTTCCTTCGGCATTGTCTGCACGAATTTTCGCCTGATGCGACGCGTGATTTTTTCGGCCAGATTCGTATCGCGACCAAAGTTGATGAAGATGGTTGTGTGTTCCCGGTAAGCGAATCCGCAGGTAATGTTCAATACGCCTTGCTGAGCCAGTGCAAAAAACTTGGTGTGCAGTTTGTCTTCAGCAGTGGGGTTGAGGGCATCAAAAAGCACGGCGCCGAATTTATTATTTCAGCCGGCAAAGAGGTTTTGACGGCTCATAAAGTGATTATCGCCACGGGCGGGGCAAGTTACCCCGCCACCGGTTCGACAGGTGACGGTTACAAATTAGCAAAATCGCTTGGCCATACAATCATTGAACCAAAGCCGGCCCTTGTGCCGCTTATTACGAGTGAAAAATGGTGCGCCGAACTGGCGGGAATCTCGCGCGATAACGTAACGATATCCGCGATGATTGACAAAAAGAAAATCAGTGTAAGCGGCCCGATGATTTTTACCTACGATGGCATAGGCGGGCCTGTTGTTCTCGACTTAAGTCGTCTTCTTACCGATTATTTGCCCGCCAAAAAACCAATCGAAATTTTTATCGATGTTATCCCGGCGATGAATGAGGCCAAACTCGAAGAATATCTGATGGGGCAGCTTTCGCAGTATTCCAAAAAAATAATCGCCAACGTGCTTTTTGAGCTGGTTCCCAAAAAATTAGGGGGTCTTATTTGCGGCCAGGCGGGAATCACCGAAACAACCGCGAGCCAGTTGAAAAAAGAGCAACGAAGAAAAGTCATTCAGTTGTTGAAGAAGCTGCCGTTATTAATTGAAGCCACAGGAAATATCGAGGAAGCGATAATTACCCGTGGCGGCGTCAGCACCGCGGAAATTGACCCTAAAACTATGCAATCCAAAATTTGCCCCGGCTTATTCTTTGCCGGCGAGACAATCGACGCCGACGGCCCCTGCGGCGGGTATAATCTTCAAATTGCTTGGTCAACGGGTGCTCTTGCGGGCAAATTGGCTGTTAAGTGATGATAATTAAACTTGGCCGGGCTTCATATCATCTTTGATTTTATTGAGAAGATTTATAGCTTCAATGGGGGTGAGGTTATTCACATCGACAGAGGCGAGTTTGTCTAAGACGCTCTTATGTTTCTGGACGAAGAGTGTGTCGGCGTCGGGTTCTTTCGTTTTATTTTTTGCAAGGTGTGAGCCGGCGGCCTCTTTCTGGAACGTGGTTTCGAGTTCAGCTAAAATTTCCTTCGAGCGTTCGAGGATTGGTTTTGGGATACCGGCTAATTTAGCGACGTGAATGCCGTAGGATTTGTCGGTGCCGCCCGGCAGAATCTTGTGAAGGAAAACGACCTCATCCATCCATTCACGCACGGCGACGTTGCAATTCTTGATATTGGCAAACAGTTCCGAGAGTTCGGTCAATTCGTGATAGTGTGTGGCGAAGAGCGTTCGGCATTTGATTTTATTGGCGATGTGTTCGGTAATCGCCCAGGCAAGCGCCAGGCCATCGTAGGTGCTTGTGCCTCTGCCGACTTCATCGAGGATAACGAGCGATTTTGAGGTGGCGTTATTGATTATGTTCGCGGTTTCGGTCATTTCGACCATAAAAGTTGATTGTCCCCGGATTAACTCATCGGATGCGCCGACGCGGGTGAATATGCGGTCAACGAGGCCCAGCTCCGCCTCTTTTGCGGGGATAAACGAGCCGGCCTGCGCCATAAGGACGAGCAGGGCGGTTTGTCTTATGTAGGTGCTTTTGCCGCTCATATTGGGGCCTGTGATTATCATTACATCGCCTGCCTGATTGCCGAGCGAGATATCGTTAGGGACAAACTCTGCGCCAAGCATTTCCGCGAGTACAGGGTGTTTGCCGTCTTGTATGAGAAGGTCGTTATCGGTTGTCAATCTGGGTCTGATATAGCCGCGACGATTGGCGATGTGGGCGAGACCAGCGAGGCAGTCGCATTGCGCTATTGTGTCCGCCAGTTCCTGAAGGCGGGGGATATATTGGGCTGATTGAATTCGCACCTCTTCGAAAAGTTTTTGCTCGATGGCAAGAGCTTTTTCTTCTGCGCCGATGGCGCGGGTCTCGTATTTTTTCAATTCATCGGTGATATATCTTTCGGCGTTGCTAATTGTCTGCTTGCGGACGTAGTCGGCGGGTACTTTGTCGGCGTTTGACCTGCTGATTTCGATGTAGTAACCAAAGACCTGGTTGAAGCCGACCTTTAGTTTATCGATGCCGGTGCGTTCAATCTGCTGTTTCTGATATTGCTGCAACCAGGTTTGGCCATCGCGTGAGATTGAACGCAGCTCGTCGAGTTCCTTATTAAACCCTGTGCGTATGACGCCGCTGTCCGTCAAACGCAAGGGGCAATTTGGCTCAATAGCCGAATCCAGCAAATCAGCCAGCTCATCCATACTGTCGCATCGCCCCGTTAAATCGCGGAGCAATTTAGTGCTGAATTGTCCTAATGTTTCCCGCAGTTTAGGTATTTGTCGCAAGGTGCGGGCTAACGCGACGAGGTCTCTCGGCAATGCCCTTGCGGTAGCGATGCGTGCGGCGATTCGCTCCGGGTCGGAGATGTCGCCAAGCAGTTTGCGGACTTCGATCAGCCGATTGTCGCTGTCTTTCAATTCGGCAACGGCGTCCTGACGTAATTCAATCGCCGATAAATCGCACAATGGTCTGCAAAGCCAGTTGCGGAACATCCTGCCTCCCATCGGCGTCAGCGTTGAGTCGAGACAGTCGAGCAATGTCCCTTTCGTGCTTTCGGTGCGAATCGTCCGCAGGACTTCCAAACTTTGCAGCGAGGTGTAATCGATGTGCAGAAATTTTTTCCGGCTTATTTTTTTTATAGTCGATATGTGCGCCAGCGCGGTTTTTTGCGTTTCGTTAAGATACTCGATTAACGCGCCGGCAGGGGGAATGACCGCGCCATCAGAATCGTGGATTCCGAACCCTTCTAATGTGGCTGTGCCGAAATGCTTTAGCAGCCGTTGTTTCGCCTGATAGGGGTCGAAATACCAGCTTGGCCGCTGCGTAATCGTCGCGCCGGTCAGTTCGCTGATACCTTTTGCTAATTTTTTTGCCTGTGCCTCGAATAATTCCCCTCGCCTGTCTGGCAGCAGGCACTCGGCAGGGGACAATCGCACGATTTCATCTAACAATTCGTCTTCGCCAAGCTGCTGGGCGAAAAAATGCCCGGTTGATATATCGACCCAGCTTATGGATGACACCGAATTTGTCTGCCAGACCGCCGCTAAAAAATTATCCTGTTTTGCCTCCAGCAAAATATCGTCAGTGAGTGTCCCCGGTGTAACAACCCGAACCACGTCGCGTTTCACTAAACCCTTGGCGGTTTTCGGGTCTTCAATCTGTTCGCAGACGGCGACTTTGTAGCCCGCATGGAGCATTTTTCGCAGATACCCATCGACGGCGTGCCAGGGAACGCCCGCTAACGGAACGGGGTTATCGCTGCCTTTGTCCCTGCTGGTTAACGTCAGCCCCAGGACTTTAGAGCAGGTTTTGGCGTCCTCGTAGAAGGTTTCGTAGAAGTCGCCCATCCGGAAAAACAGTATGCAGTCCGGATACTTCTGCTTGAACTGATGAAACTGCCTCATCGCCGGCGTCAAATTGTCGCTGCCCGTGGTCATATCGGCTGATTATACATTCAGCGGGCCGGATAACAACTCTGTGATGAGCGTGTGAGCGGCGTCTTTTGATTTGGCCGTCGAAAGTTGAGCCAAAAGTTGTTCCTGACGAGCGGTGAAGCAAACCGGCTGATTCGGGTCAAAATTTTCAATCCCGGCTAATCGCTGAATCTCATCGCAAAGGTAGTCGATTCCTGTGCCGAGTTTTGCGCTGATACTGACTGCGTTTGGCATATTGCCTGTTTCGAATAGGCAGGACAGGTTCCCGCTACGCTGCGCTACGAAGGGCAGGTCTGATTTGTTAAGGACGGCCAGGACTTTTTTATTGGCTAATATATTTGTGAAGGATTTACCGATTTGGTTGACCGGTTCGCTATTATCGAGGACCAAAAGAACAATATCCGCCTTGTCGATGAGTTCCGCTGCCGTCTGTTGAGCTGCTTTTTCAATGTCGGACGCGAGTTTCTCATCCAGTCCCGCTGTATCAATCAATTCCAAAACCAGTGAACCAATTTGACAATTTGCTGATACCCAGTCGCGAGTTGTGCCTTTAGTGTCTGCTACAATCGCTTTTTGCCTTCCGCAAAGTTGATTCAGCAGCGTGCTTTTGCCGGTGTTGGGCGGGCCTGAGAGGACTATTCGAGAGCCCAAAATGATAAGTTTGGCGATTTTACTTTTGTCGATAATTTTTTGTGCTTCGACAGCTATTTTTTCCGGCTGGTTTTGCAGCCAGTTTTTTGCCGAGGCCGTAAGGCCTGAATCGATTTGGTTCAGGATTATCTGTGTGCCCAGAATTGTTTTTGCCTTTGGCAGGGTCAATTTGGCTTCGATGGCGATTGTGTTATTTTCTGCTGATGTTTTAGAGAGCAATTGTTCAGCCGTCAGCAATTCGACGCCTTGCTGCTGGAGCAATTGCATAAGCCGTTCAACAATGAGAGGATTGCCATGGCAGTTTATGGCGTATGTGTTGTTGGCTTCGCAGCCGATTGTTACCTGGTCGATTGTTTCGTTATCGGCTGCGATTGTGCCCAGCAGGATTTTGCCTGTTGAAAATTCAGCCGGTTTTGGGCCTTGAGGGGTGAATATTCGCTTCAGGATATCCGCCGCCGAATCGCCATAAAGCTGTATCGTGGCGATGGCCCCTGTTCCTTTGCCGGTCATTACCGCTGCGAAGATGCCCATTGTAGCTACCACCATTCAGGATATTCGCCTGATGTAAGGCGAAGCGCTCGCGAGATATACCACGCAACGCGAAAGAAATGTTTGCCTGTGATTATTGCCGGGCCATTGAAGACCCAGCAGGTTATAAAAGAATATGCTCCGATTTTGACGAACTTAAAAATTTCTTCAGGTTTATGCGGCGATATTATAGAGAGAAGCAGGATTGTAAGCGGTATTGGTATTAATGAAATTAAAAGAAGAAGTAGGCGTTTGAATCGGGTAAGGTTTGAGTAGAATACAGATAGCATGCCTATAAAAATAGCAGACCAACCCCAATCTGAAATTGACATCATAAGGAAAAGTTCTAATGGGAAACGAAGGATATCGGGATTTTGAGGAATATCTTTCGGCCATCCTCGGACAGGAATGGTAGAGAAATAGAAGTTCATTCCCCAGAAAACTGTGAGCATCAGGATCAGAAAACTATCAGAGATGAAATGTATCGCTTTTTTGTGTTCGAGAAAGAATTTTCCTGGTTTTCGGGGAGGTGCGGGTTTGCCAAAGAAGTAATGAATGGCTATAAGGGCGGCAGCGATGCTTATCCAGAACCAATCACTAAAGAATATCTTTGGTATCTTGTCGAAGAACATCGCAACGCTACTCCTTCGATTCGATATATTTCTGGTAGGCCAGCGCTATGCCTTTGATGACTAAATTGGGCACGTAGTTATCAACGAATTCGCAGTCGTCTTTGATAAGTTTTGCCCCTGAGCCGGTGATAATGGTTTGCGGCCAGGCGCCCAGTGTCTCCGCGTATCGCCTGACTATCTCCTGCAATGCGCTGACAGCCGAATAATATAAACCCGCGTTAATCGCATCGGGGGTGTTTTTCCCGAAAGGCCATTTTGGCTTTTTGACCGTAACCTTGGGCAGTTGGGCCGTATGGTTATGCAGGGCGTTTGCGCTCATTTCGAAACCGGGGAAGATTACCCCGCCGCAGAAAACGCCACGGTCATCTACGAGGTCGATAGTTACGGCTGTGCCGAAATCTGCGACCACCACCGCCTGTTCAACGACCGCGTATGCAGCCGACGCCGCCAGGATACGGTCTGTCCCCACCGTTTCCGGCTCGGTTACAGAAAGCTCCATCGGAAACGGGACGTCTTTACCCACCAGCAGGATGTTTTCGTCGAGGGTCTGTTTTACTATATCGCGCACACGCTTTGTCCAGTCGGGTTTGACGGAGCTGATGACAATTACGCCGTCGCGTTTGCCCTCTTTCGAGCGTTTCGCGACGGGTATCATTTCCCAGGTTGATTTGAGCAGTTCAGTCAGTTCCGTTGTCGCCTCGCCCGGTAGCGATTTTACGAACTGTTCCTCACTATTGAGAAACAGCCCCACGCCTATATTGGTATTGCCTATGTCTATGGCTACAAGGTTCATTATGTGCTTATTCCTTTAACTTTTTGTTTGTTTGACCTTTTTCCAGAGCAGCTCGCATAAATCCTTTATTCCATCGCCTGTAACGGCTGAAATCGGATAAATGCGATGACTCAATTGCTTTCGCAGTTTTTTTATCATTGCCCCTTTCAGGTCGAGGTCAATTTTATTCGCGACGATGACTTCTTTTTTGTCCGCCAGCGTCTTGCTGTATTGCTCAAGCTCTTTGCGAATTTGACGATAGTTTTTCGCCGGGTCGGAACCATCAGGAGGCATTATATCGAGGATGTGGATGATGATGCGGGTCCTTTCGATGTGCCGCAGGAATTCAAAGCCCAGGCCCGTTCCTTCGTGGGCGCCTTCGATAAGGCCTGGTAAATCCGCCATAACTAATCGACGCTCGCCGGTCAATTTTACGATGCCGAGAACCGGCTCAAGCGTGGTGAACGGATAAGAGGCGATTTTGGGTCTTGCCGCCGAGCAGCGTGAAATGAGGGTGCTTTTGCCCGCGTTTGGCATACCAACCAGGCCGACGTCTGCTATGAGTTTCAGTTCCAGCCGGAGATTCCTTTCCTGGCCTGGGACGCCTTGCTCAGCAAACCTTGGCGCCTGGTAAATCGACGTCGCGAATCGACTGTTTCCTTTGCCGCCTTTGCCGCCTTGGCAAACGCATACCTTCATACCGGCTTCGTCGAGGTCTTTAAGCAGCAGGTCTAAGTCGGCGTCATAAATTTGAGTTCCGGGCGGAACGCGGATTACCAGGTCATCGCCGTTGAGCCCGCTCTTGTTTTTTCCAGAGCCGGGTTTTCCATCTTCTGCCTGCCAGTTGTGTTTGCCCGCGAAGTCCAAGAGCGTATCGAGATTCGGGTCCGCTATGAAAATGAGGTCGCCGCCTTTGCCGCCGTCGCCGCCGTCGGGACCGCCTTTGGGAACGTATTTTTCGCGCCGAAAACTCACACAGCCATTGCCTCCGTCGCCTGCCTTTACCCGGATTTTCGCTTCATCTACAAACATTCATCGCGTCTCGATATAAAAAAAGGATGGCACGAATACCATCCTCTTATTATTAAGCTTTTTATTCTGTTTATACGACGTTGACTTTTCGGCCTGTGAACTGGACTTTGCCGTCGCTGACTGCGAAAAGGGTGAAGTCCCTGCCCATCTGGACGTTTTTGCCGGCGAAAAATTTGGTTCCGCACTGCCGAATGATGATACAACCTGCCTTGGCGATTTCACCGGCATACAGCTTAACGCTTCTGTATTTCGGATTGCTGTCCCTGCCGTTTCTCGTTGACCCTTGTCCCTTTTTATGTGCCATAAATTGTGCCTCATTTAACCACAGATTTCACTGATTTTAGTTTTTGCTTCGACGAAACTAAACAAATAATACTACAATACTTGTATCGTTTTGTCCAGCGTTTTTTTTGAATAGAAAATAGAAAATAATAAATAGCAAATGACTAACGTTCCGCTTCGATAATGGCCTTCATTTGCGGTAACGGAATCATTCCTTCGGTCGCCAGCTTTATTTTGCCGTCGGGAGCGATAAAGAAACTGGACGGGATAGTGTTTATAAAATTATAAGGTACGGGCATAATCGCTGAGTCGGTTGAAGTAACGGGATAGTTGATAACCGGGTTTGCGGTGACGAACTTTCTGACCGCCTCGGTAGAGTTCCTCGGGTCGATACACGATATGGCCAGCATTATCAGTTTGTCTTCACCGATTTGCTTTCTCAGCTCAATGAGATGCGGAATTTCCGCAATGCAAGGCCCGCACCAGGTCGCCCAGAAGATGAGCATTACATTTTTGCCCCTGTATTCGCTCAGCGTATGCTTTTTGCCGTTGAGGTCGGTAACCGTAAAATCAGGTGCCTCTTTTCCATACCAGTTGCTAAAAACCGGCCCCCAGCCCCTCCTGCGGTCGATTATGTCGCGGATGGTTAGTTTCGGGGGGGCAAGAGCAGATGACGGAGGTCTGATGACGGAAGACGGAGAATTATTATCTGTCTTCTGTTCGTTGCTATCCGCTTTCTGTTCTCTGTTATCTGTCTTCTGTCCTCTGTTTGGCGGTTCTTTTTTACAGCCCGTCATTACGCCGAGAGTTAATACAGCCACACCAAACCAAATTGTAAATATCGTTCTGTTGTAAGTCATATTAGAATTATACACTCCAACAACCGGATTTACAGCGAAAATTTGTCTTTCGGATGATGTTTGCCTTTGCTAGAGGGGACTACTATAATACTTGTCAGTTGGTTCTTGTAACCGAAGATTGAAAAGACAATGTAAGGAGTCGCAAGATGAATTATGTTTGCAAAAAGCATAGTGTCTTTGTGTTAATTATAGTGCTGGTTTTGGCCAGCGTATTGTCGGCTGATGTCAGGCTGCCTTCCATCATAAGCGATAATATGGTTTTGCAGCAGGGAAAATCTGTGCCGATTTGGGGCTGGGCGGACCCCTGTGAGACAGTTACGGTTACGGGAAGCTGGGGAAGCGGCAAATGGGAAGCGACAGCCGACCAGGATGGCAAGTGGAAGGTCAAGATTGATTCTGGCAAGGCGGGCGGTCCTTATGAAATGACTGTGGCGGGCAAGAATACTGTAACAGTGAAGAATATTCTTGTCGGCGAGGTGTGGGTCTGCTCAGGCCAGTCGAATATGGAATTTACGGTTAAGCAGGCAAAAAATTCCGCACAGGAAATTGCTGATGCCAATAACTACCCACAGATAAGGCAATTTCTCGTGGGACGAAAAGTAATTTATACGCCTATGTATAATTGCGGCGGCAAGTGGCAGGTATGCAGCGCACAAACGGCAGGAAACTTTACGGCGGTTGGGTATTTCTTCGGCCGGGAGCTTAATAAACAGCTTAATGTGCCGGTAGGTTTGATTCATACATCTTGGGGCGGGACGCCCGCCGAATCGTGGATGAGCAAAGAATATCTTGAAAATGACCCAAACTTTCAGCCGATTCTAAAACGCTTCGAAGAAGTATCCGCCAATTATCCTGAATCGAAAAAGAAGTATCAGGTGGAAAAGCAGCAGTATGACTCAATAGTACCTAAATTGAGGGCCGAGGGCAAACCATTGCCTCCCAGGCCGGAAGAACCGATAGGTCCGGGGCATCAGTACTCACCAACTGGGCTTTATAACGGGATGATTGTTCCCATTATTCCTTATGGCATACACGGGGCGATTTGGTATCAGGGCGAATCGAACGCCTGGCGGGCATATCAGTATCGCACGTTGTTCCCGGCGATGATTAAGAACTGGCGGGACGCCTGGGGACAGGGCAATTTCCCGTTCTTGTTTGTTCAGTTGGCGAACTATATGGAACCGGAGCCCCAGCCGGTCGAGAGCGACTGGGCTGAATTGCGAGAGGCACAATTGATGACGCTTACGGTGCCGAATACAGGGATGGCGGTTGCGATAGATATAGGCGAGGCGGATATTCATCCCAAGAACAAGCAGGACGTAGGCAAACGTCTGGCGCTGTGGGCTTTGGCAAAGACATACGGCAAAAATATAGTTTACTCAGGCCCGATATACAAATCAATGAAGGTCGATGGCAATAAGGCCATCCTTACTTTTGACAATGTTGGCGGCGGGCTGATGGCTAAAGGCGATTTGCTAAAAGGATTCGCAGTAGCTGGCACAGACAAGAAATTCGTCTGGGCCGACGCGAAGATTGAAGACAATACGGTTGTTGTAAGTTCCGATAAAGTCAGTGCGCCGGCCGCGGTGCGCTACGCCTGGGAGAAAAACCCGGTGTGTAACCTTTACAACAAGGAAGGTTTGCCCGCGACTCCGTTCAGGACCGACACTTGGCCTGGTATTACAGACGGCCGGCGTTAAACCGGAGAGGTTGTGCGGACAAGGCGTAATGCGCGGGTTTGTGCCATATACGATTTTTCTGGTCGGCGTGCCGCTAGCGCCGCGATACGATGACTAAGGGATGTTCATTCCCGAAAACCAGCCGGCTTCTTACGAACAGTCAGTTCCGGATTGTTATGGCCAAGCGATTGTCCGCTCGCGACGAGTTGCTTGTGCTATACGCCTGCGAAAACGGTCTCGATTACCCTCGTATAGGCATATCCATAGGCAAATCCTGCGGGAACGCAGTCATTCGCAACCGGCTTAAACGACTGTTACGCGAGGCCTTCAGGCAAAATAAGCATCTTGTCACCCCCGGTTTTGATTTCGTGGTCTCAATGTCGCCCCAGTGGGTCAGGCAAACTCGCAAAAGAAAGGATGCAAAGACCGTTGTAGGGGCGATAAAGTTTGCGCAAATCCGCGATTCCTTTCTTAAATTAGCGGCCCAACTGACCTCCGGAAGGGCTTAATTTGTAATCTTTGGCCCCTTTGGTGCCGATAAATGCTTATGTGAGCAGAGTTTGCCCATTGGGTTCTAAAACCGGATTAGTAACGATAGGAGCGGCGGCGAAGAAGGCAGGCATATCGCGCCAGTCCTTGCAGTATTACATTATGCTGGGATTGCTCGAAGCGACCAAAGTCACTAAAACCGGCAGACGATTGTTTGACCAGAAAAGTATTGAGCGGGTCAAACTTGTAAAAAAGCTCAATGAAAGCGGCTATCCTCTGCGGGCGATACGTGAGTTGTTCCTTGAGGGCCGGACTCGTCTTGGCGAAGGCGCAACAGGTGATAAAAAATGAGTTGGGACGCCGAGCCGTAGCAGGGCTGATTTGAAAGGAAGCAGGCGGTGAGCGATTACGAAACAATGCAGCGAAGACGCAGTATGGCCGTCGGGGTATTTGTCATCGTGGCGGTCATAGCGTTCTTCTGGATGATATTCAAATTCGGCGACCTGCCTGTTTTTGTCAGCGAGATAAGGTCATACGAGATTAAAATCCAGTTCCCCACCGCACCGGGCGTCCAAAAGGATACCCCGGTCCGATTCTGCGGCTACCAGATAGGCACGGTAACAGATGTCAAACCGCCGAATATTCTTCAGGACCGAAACACGAAGCAATGGTATCATCAAACGCTGGTAATCATAAGCATCGAAAATCAGTTTAAGGATATCCCGGACATCGTAGAGGCCAAACTGATGACGCGAGGTCTCGGCTCAAGCTATATCGAGTTAAGTATTCCGCCCGTGGACGTTCGTGAAGGGAAGTTTCTCGTTGAGGGCAGTTTGCTTCAGGGTTCCAGCGGGGTAACAAGCGAGTTCTTCCCGGCGGAAACCCAGAAAAAGCTGGATGAGCTGATTATGGGCATATCCGCGTTTGTCAAAAACAGCAACGATGTCATCGGCGACGCCAATAACAAAGCCAACCTTAAGGCCGCTTTAGCTAACCTTGCTGATGCCAGTCAGGAGGCGGGCGATGCCATACGCCAGATTAAAGAAGCTGCTGACGCCGGCAAGACAATGCTCCAGAACGCCGACACCAGGACCGCCCAGCTTACCACGTCTCTTGTCACGACCAGTGATAAGCTTAGCGAGGTAATGACCAATCTCGACAGCCTTCTCACCAAAATAAACGACGGCGAAGGCACGGCAGGCAAGCTGGTGAACGACGGCCGGCTTTATGAGCAACTGCTCGAAGACAGCAAACAGCTTCATTTAGTCCTGCAGGACATGAAAACCTTTGTGACTGAATCAAAAGAAAAAGGCATTTCTATCAAGCTGAAGTAGGGTTGCCTTCCAAGCCATAAAGAGTTATCATTCCACGAATCATAATCATGGAAGGCGCGCGCAAATGACTAAAAGCTCCGCAATCCGTCCGACAGCGGAAGATAAAAAAGCGGTAGGCAAAATTCTCGAACTGGCAAAGAAAGCCGGTATCGATATCGCCGGAGGCAGAGTAAGAAGAACGTCGTCCCGGTTTTGCCTCGGCGTTGAGCACGGCGATTACAACGGGACTGAACTATTCGGCGTCGGCACAGACCGCTTTATCTGGATGGCCTATAAGCCGGCTGATACACCGCGGGTGTGGCTTTACAGCGGCAATTTCCCCGACGACGGAGTAGTCGAATTTGAGTTGGGCAATGTTCCTGAGCCGAGGTCGCCGCAAACAGCCGACACTTGGGCGCGTTTTGCTTATGGCGTCTATTTTGTCCTTCGTCGGGCCGGCTACAAAATCACCAGAGGAATCGACGCGGTAATCTACGGCAATATACCCGGCGGCGGGATGTCTCGTTCGGCGTCGCTGACTCTGAATCTCATACTGTCCGTCCTGGATGTCAACGGCATAGAGGAACCAGACAAGCTCAAGATAGTCGATTTGGCACAAGCCGTCGAAAATGATTACATCGGCTCACCCTGCGGCAAATTAGACCAGATTATGATACTCTTCGCCCGTGAGGGGTTCGGCACATACTACAATCCCAAAAAGAGGTCGGTCGAATATGTCCCCTTGGGTAAATGCGAAGCCGATTTCTCCATCGTCGTTATGGATACCGGCACCGTCAGACCCGGACTGGAAAAATCAACTTATAAAATAAGAAGGGCCGAGTGCGAACAACTGGTTTCAATCCTTCAGAAGAATGGCTATAAAATATCCTGCCTTGCGGATATCAAGACCGAGGCACAGTATGAAAAGATATTGGCCCAGTTTGCTGGTCAGTACCCCGACCTGTGTGACAGGTTCAAATATATCTTCGCCGCCCAGGAGCGCTTTTATGAAATGTTAGACGCCTGGAAACGCGGCGACGTAGCGACGGTGGGGCGGATATTCCGCGAAGACGGCATTGGCCTTCGTGATGAGTATAAAATCTCAGGCCCTGAGCTTGAAACGATGTGCGATATTGCCAGAACTATTCCCGGCTGTCTTGGCGAGCGAATGTTAGGAGGCGGCGACAAAGGCGCGGCCGGCGCTTTGGTCAAAACAGCGAATGTAAACGCCCTCAAAAAGGCGGTTGATACCACATATCCTCGCAGCAGACCCGATTTTGCCGATAAGTATGCAGTTCATATCTGCAAAGTCGTCGATGGCGTGAGAGTATATGATGACCTGATTTAGAACCCGCAGAGGATTGTGCTTTGTCGGCGGGGTAATCCTGGTTTGGGGAGACGTTTCAAAACCACGTATTCAATTCCGTTGGCCTGGCAGAATTCGCATTTTTCGGGTCTGTCGCCATCTTCATCGACCGCGTAGATTTCCGGCTTGATTTTTTGTATATCTCCTGTTCCGCGTCTAACCAGCCGCTGCCCGTGGCTATGAAGGCCTGCTTAACGTATCGGATTGACTGGATGACGAACCATCGCTGGTTCTGCGAGAACATTGGATGGCCTTCGCCTTTTAATTTTCGGATGGCTTCGTCGTTGCCGACGGTAATGTAGAGGTCGCCAAGGTCGGCTTCTGCAATGATCGCAGCCGCGGTTTATACTGCGCAAAAATAACTTGCCGTTCGTTTGAGAGCTTTATTAGGATACAAGCAAGGATACGAATATCGTGTTAAATCGTAAAGCGCAAGTGTCGTGCTGAACAGGATTGATTGTGTCCCAGATTTCCCTGTTCCCAGACTTCCCAACGGCATTGTAGGGATTCGATTCCCGTAGGGGTCGCCATTAAAATCAATGTTTGCCAATCGCCGCGTGATTACCGGCCGACAACTTAGAAACGGCTGGTTAATCTCACCATCACCTGATTAGCGAAGTAACCGCTATTGTTCCAGTCGTAGTCGTAAACGGCTTCGAGCGACCATGTTGTCGCACTACACGCGCACGAGAGGAGTGTGAGGCCCCCGCCGACATTGAACATATCGTCAGCCGTCTTTAGCCTTGGCGTTGTAAACGCCCCCGAGCCTGCGACCGTGTACTTCGCAGTCTGTGTTAGATCTGGGTTGGAGAGCTCACGAAACCAGTTGAAGTGTCCCTCAGGAACATACGACGTCCCGTTACGATCGCTGAAGTAACGCTCCACCTTCACTCCCAGGCCGGACTCGAGGAAATCGTAATCCTGGGCCTTCGCCTTCAGATCGATATCACCAGCGCCCTTTTCCGTATAGCCATTTAGATGCATACGGGTGTACTGGAGTGAAGCAAGCGGCGTGATCGTGAATTCCTGAGGAGCGGAAAGGTGAAACCCGGTGCTCGCAAAAGCGGTGTAATCCTGTCCGCTATACTCGGCCTTTGCCCTGCGGTCCACACCGGGAAACTCAATGTGCCGCATGCTTGAATACTCATTCCAGCCAAATTCCGCGCTACCGTTGACGAACCAGGGCCCATCCTCATGACCGATGTAGGCTATTGCTTGATAGCTATCGAACTCGGTGCTGGCGTCGAACGTCTCTCCATTTATTGTGCTTCGTGCATAGCCAAATCCCAGGCCCGCGCGCGTGTCAAGACCAATAGGAGTGTCGCAGGCGATCATCGTGCCGAGAGTTCTGGTGTTATACCCCGTGAAGCCGTCCTCGGCATCTTGGTTGCCGGAATATCCGAAGCCTTTCAGCCACCAACCGTTGCGAGGCTCGTTGCCTTGACAGTTCGGGTTTTCTTTATTGGGCTCGCTGACCTCGCGGCACATATCCAGGCGAGACGACCAAAGATTCTGAAACTGTCGGATCCCCCGGAATGTCACCAGAGGCGCCGCCAGAGACGGAGTCGAGGGGGCAAGCTGTGCGACCGCATTGACGACCGCCGCTGGGTCGGTGATAGCATTGATTGGAGCCAGTACCTCGACGAGATCAGGGGTCGGAGGAATGTCTATTAATACTGGCACTACCGGAGCGGCTATCGGCGCAACGGGAGGCAGAGGTACTCCAGGAGGAGGTGCTATCGGTGCCATCAACGGTATGGTGTCCGTTTTTATTTCTACCAGACCATTTGTGGTGCCAGCGAGAGGCACGGGGGAGAACGCGTAAAGCGGATTGGTAGGATCCTTGACTGTCACCGTGACAACACTTCCATTAGTGCCGCTTGTAGCATCGACGATATTGAACAGAGTTCCAACCGGGATGTAAGCTGTCGAGGGAACAGTCACATTGACCCCGAGCCTTGGTCCAAGGTTTGAGGCTCCCGTCGGAACAATGTGGCCGTACTGCGCCGGGCTGGTACCGGCCAGGGTCGTATTGATTACCCCGTCAGTGGCGAGCGTTAGGGCACCGCCGATATTCAACGTATTCGTCCCAAGAGAAAATGAATAGGCGTTCGTTGCGCCGGTGATTGTTGCGCTCACTCCAGCAGTATTATCTCCCCCGACGACATTGATGGCTCTAAGCCCAATCGCGCCGCCGACTGCGCCATCCAAAACACTCCCGCCGCCAAGCGACAATGTACCCGTATTTGCCCCCGCCGTGGTCGTGAGAGCGCCTATGACTGTCGTATTCGGAGCAAGACTGATCGTGCCGTCACCACCAAAATTCGTGGCCGTGATGTTCGTGGACCCGCTGTTGAAGTTCACTGCACCAGTTCCGGTGACGTTCAACGTGGTCGCAAAGACCGACCCAAGAAAATTCACCGTAGCGCCAGCGGCACCGGCGTCGATGTTGAGAAGAAATGGTCCCCCTGGCTGGGTTACACCTATGTTTCCATACACAGTCGAGCTGCTATTGAACACGATATTGCCCTGGCTGGAGGCCGAGGTTGAGACAGCAAGGGGAAAAGTAGCCAGAGAAGTGTTGCTTGTAAAAATATCCATTTCCGGGCCGCCAGGAACCCCAACGCTTAATGTCCCTGTAATACCTGAAACTGACATATCGACGCCGTTCAGCACACCGTCTGCATCCAGCGGAATGATGCCGGGGCCGACGGCTGTTTGCCTTGCAGCAAAACTCAGCGGACACCAAGCTGCGATAGCAGCAACGAAAACCAGGAGAAAAAATATTCGCTTCATAGAAATACCCCCTTTAACTGAAATTGTTAATATGTTTTAAGTTTTCTTGCCCTGAGAGAACCGATATCGATGAGGACTTCATAAATGGACTTATTAGCCCCTGCCTGTTTGTCCCGGGCACCATTGATTTGCTCGCTTGTAACCAGCTTTTCTTTTAATAGGGCATCGAACAAAGGAGTCATGACAAAGCTTTCTACATAATAAAGGGTTATTTTTTTACTCAGTTGCGAGTAGAAACCATCTACCCGCGCTTCTTAAGCACAACCTGCCACTGGGTAGCTTCGGAAATAATTTGCCGCAAATCGGTTTCAGCTTTCAAAAGAACTCCATCAATGTCAAGCTTTTCTCAATTGGCGTAGAGTATGATATATACAATATAATCGGCGATGCAAGCATGTTTTCGCTATATTTTGAAAAAGAGTTAGATTTTTTAAAAAAATTAGCAAATATTCTGCATCGCCGATATTTTTTGCTTAGTTTATCCGTCGCCTTAAACAGCGTCTTCGTGGCAAAATCTTTTTGCCTGCCCTCCGTAGCCCTTGGCGAAGGAGGGCGCCTTTTTTGCGATTTTTCGCCTAACTACCTTAAAATAAACGACTTATCATCCTTTTTGCCCGTTTACAACGCCACATTGTAAGCCAACAATGCCACGATGTAAATCCGCAATGATTTACAGGATGTTAAACGAGGTCGCAGGCGTCGGGCGGCATCCAGTGGGCGTCTTTGCCATCCCACTTTACATTACAACCTATCGGGTTTGTCATCGGAGTAGTAACCTTTTTGCCCGCGAGAATTTCCGCCAGAGCGTTTTCGAGGTCGTTTACAGTCATCCTGCTTGTTTCACGGGGATTGTCAACGCCTCGGCCGGTATAGACGAGCTTTCTTTTTTCATTGAAGACAAAAAAGTGCGGCGTACGCAGGGCGCCATAAGCCCGTGCAATATCCTGGGTATCGTCGTAAAGATACGTCCAGGGAAATTTGTGCTCTTTCATACGTTTGACCATATTTTCAAATGAATCTTCCGCGTATGTATTTGGGCTGTTCGAGTTTATGCCGACAAACTTCACGCCCTTGGGTTCGAACGTCTTCGCGGTCTGTCTTGTCACTTCGTCCGACCCGATTACATAGGGACAGTGATTACAGGTGAAAAAGACGACTAAGATTTTAGCGTTCGCGAAATCTTTGAGTGAATACGTCTTGCCGTCGGTGGCCCGAAGCGAAAAATTCGGTGCCGCTGAACCAATTGATAGCGTAAAGGCCATATTACCTCCTGCAATAAATAAGTTTTCTCTATTTTTTAGTATAAGCCGTTCTCACTTTACGGCTGCTCATATTCTATTGTTCAGCCGATTTAATTAACAGCCCAAATTTCAGATTTGATGCCTTGGTGGTGAGACATTTCGTTTCGTTATTCATATTGAAACATCGTGCCATAAAGGGTAATCTGCCGGGTCGAATCTTTATTTGAAAGGTGCAAATATGAAGGGTCGCTTTATTGTAGCAGCGGTTGTTTCGCTGGTCGTCATAAGCGGCGGTTGTGCGGGGTCAGAGGTGCCAAAAGAGCCGGTAAAGATAAGCGAGGATATCCGGCTGAATTCCCTGGGTTATTTGCCTGCGGCGCAGAAGAAGGCGACGATTATAAGCAAGTGCTCGAATTTTACCGTGAAAGAGGCCTCGAAGGGCAAGGCCGTTTATTCCGGCAAGGTTACGGGGCCGATTGGCCAGGCGGACGTCAACCAGACCGCCTGGATTGCCGATTTCTCCAAACTTAACAAGCCCGGAAAGTATTACCTTGAAGTGCCGGACGTGGGGCGGTCAATCGATTTTGAGATAGGCGATAAGGTTTACGATTTCGCTTTTTATACCACTATGCGGGCGTTTTACCTCTGGCGTTGCGGAACCGAGGTCAACGCCATATTTAACGGCAATCGTTTTTACCACGCCGCCTGCCATACCGACGACGCCTGGCAGGATTACCTTGATATAAAAGACCCCAACACGAAGCGCGACGGCACGGGCGGCTGGCACGACGCGGGGGACTACAATAAATATGTTATCAACGCGGGGGTGACGCTGGGGGCGATGTTCTGGGCGTGGGAACAGTTCGGCGATAAGCTCAAAAATATCAAGCTCGATATACCCGATACCGCGCCTGGATACCCGGATTATCTCAAAGAGCTGAAATGGGAAACGGACTGGCTGCTGAAAATGCAATACCCGGATGGTTCCGGGAAGGTCTCACATAAAATCAGCACGCTGCGGTTCGGGGGGTTTATTCTGCCGGAGAAGGAAACAGAAAAGAGATACTTTGTGGGCTGGGGTTCGCCGGCAACTGCTGACTTTACGGCGATGATGGCGATGGCGGCCCGGTATTTCAAGCCATACGACGAAAAATACGCCCAGACCTGTCTTGAGGCGGCGAAGAAAAGCTATGAATTTCTCGATAAAAACCGTGAAAACAAGCAGCCGGACCAGTCGGCGTTCAGGACGGGTGTTTACCCGACAACTGACCTGGATGACCGGATGTGGGCGGCGGTCGAGCTTTGGGAGACGACCGGCGAACCGAATTACCTGCACGCCTTCGAGCGGGCGTGTTTTGGCTTCGAGGATAAAATCGAGTTCTACTGGGACTGGGGCAACGTCAAAAACTTGGCGATGTTTACCTATCTTTTCAGCAAAAGGGAAGGCAAAAGAGACAACCTTGTCGAAGACATAAGACGAGACCTGGTAAGGATAACCGACTCGATTGTAGCCCAACGCAATAAGGATATTTACGGCAGATGCCTCGGCGAACAATACCGCTGGGGCAGCAACGGCACGGTCGCCAGAGAGTGCCTTACCCTGCAATTAGCCAACAGGGTTTCGCCGAACCCGGAATATATCGATACGGCCCTTGATTCAATCAGTCATTTGTTCGGGCGTAATTACTATTGCAGGTCGTTTGTTACGGGGCTGGGTTACAAGCCGCCGATGAACCCGCATGACAGGCGTTCGGGCGGCGACAGGGTCCGCGACCCATGGCCCGGCTATATTGTGGGAGGCGGACATTCCGCCACGGGCTGGCAGGATATTGAGAAAGACGCCCGCACCAATGAGATTTGCATCAACTGGCAGGGAGCGCTTGTTTACGCACTCGCCGGGTTTGCAAGCGGCTCAGGCAATTAAGAATGAAGGATTTACGAAGGCCGAGCGAACTATCGCCCGGCTTTTTTTTTGCGTCGAAACGGGCAAATTAAGAGGTTGACAGGTATTTGGCGTGCGCATATAGTAATCAATTCCACCAAACGATTGTTAATGGTCGAATTTTGAAAGGGAAAGATATGAAACTCGACCGGAAGTTGAGGATGGGAATGGTTGGGGGAGGGCTTGGCGCTTTCATTGGGGACGTGCATCGCAAGGCATCACGTTTGGACGGTGAAATCAAGCTTGTCGCGGGGGCATTCGATATCAATCCTGAAAAATCCGAGCAAATGGGCAGAGAGCTTGCGCTCGACCAGGCGAGGGTTTACGGCACTTATACCGAGATGATAAAGTCGGAATTGAAGCTGCCCGAAAGCGAGAGGATTGATTTCGTCTCGATAACGACGCCTAATAACTGGCATTTTCCGATAGCGAGGGATTTCCTCAAGGCGGGATTCCACGTTATGTGCGAAAAGCCGATGACGATTACGAGCAAGGAAGCCAAGCAGTTGCAGTCGCTTGTTAAAAGCACGGGCAAGGTTTTTGGCCTGATGCACAATTACACCGGCTACCCGATGGTGAAGCTGGCGAAGGATATGGTCAAAAAGGGCGATATGGGCGGCATACGCAAGGTCGTTGTGCAGTATCCGCAGGGGTGGCTCGCGACGGCTTTGGAAAGAACCGGTAGTATGCAGGCGGGCTGGAGAACGGACCCCAAGCAGAGCGGCGCGGGCGGCTGCGTCGGCGATATCGGAACTCACGCTGCCAACTTAGCTGAATATATCACGGGATTAAAAATCACACACATTTGCGCGGAGCTGACGACCTTCGTCGAAGGCCGAAAGCTCGACGATGACGTCAACTGCCTGATTAAGTTCAATAACGGGGCAAAGGGCGTTTTGCACGCGAGCCAGATTTCGATTGGCGAAGAGAATAATCTCGCTATCTGGGTTCACGGCGAAAAAGGGAGTTTGGAATGGCATCAGGAACACCCTAATTACTTATATACAAGGGCGATGAACGCGCCTGAGCAGGTCTGGAAACGCGGCAATGGCTACATAGGTGAATACAGCGCAGCGGCGGGTCGCGGAACGCGATTGCCGTTCGGGCATCCGGAGGCGTTTTTTGAGGCGTTCGCTAACAATTACCGCAATTTCGCGGAGACGGTCAAGTGCGCGATTGCGGGCGATAAGCCCAGTGACCTTGAGAAGGATTTCCCGGGCGTCAATGAGGGCGTTCGCGGCATATTGTTTATCGAGACGGTTGTCGCAAGCGCAAAAAGCGCGAAGAAGTGGACGCCGATGAAGAAATAATTAAGAGTTTAGAATTTAGAATGAAGAATTTAGAATTTAGAGAAGTTAACGCACTCGGAAACCAAAAGATTTCTCAATTCTAAGTTCTCAATTCATAATTTACGACTGAAAGGAGTAAAAAATGGCAAGACCAGTAACGTTATTCACGGGACAATGGGCGGACCTGCCTCTTGAGGTTCTGGCGGCCAAGGCGGCGAGCTGGGGATACGACGGGCTGGAGTTGGCCTGCTGGGGCGACCACTTCGACGTTGACAAGGCGCTGGCGGACGAAAAATATTGTGAATCGAAGCGCAAACTGCTGAAGAAACACGGGCTTGAGGTTTACGCGATATCGACGCATTTGGTAGGCCAGGCGGTTTGCGACAATATCGACGCACGTCACAAGTCGATTTTACCCCCGGACGTCTGGGGCGACGGCGAGCCGGAAGGCGTTCGCAAAAGGGCGGCGCAGAAGCTCATCGATACCGCCAAGGCCGCGAAGCTCCTCGGCGTAAAAGTCGTTAACGGCTTTACCGGCAGCTCAATCTGGCACTATATGTATTCTTTCCCCCCGGTTTCGCCGGAGATGATAAAGGCGGGATACAGGGATTTTGGGAAGAGGTTTAAGCCGATTCTTGACGCGTTCAAAGCTAAGGGTGTGAAGTTCGCTCTGGAAGTTCACCCGACGGAAATCGCGTTTGATATCGCCTCGG
This sequence comes from Sedimentisphaerales bacterium, assembly GCA_050013675.1. Classification (GTDB taxonomy): domain Bacteria; phylum Planctomycetota; class Phycisphaerae; order Sedimentisphaerales; family Anaerobacaceae; genus Fen-1362. The sequence continues at coordinate 204,230 of JBEKEU010000002.1, read as the reverse complement.
CGCAGAGGGCGCTGGAGGCGGTGAAGAATCACCCGGCGTTCGGATTTAATTATGACCCGAGCCATTTCGGGTATCAGGGGGTTGATTACGTGAAGTTCATCAGGACGTTCGGAAAGCGGATTTTTCACACACATATGAAGGACGCCTGGTGGGGACACGGGGACGGGACGGTCGGGGTATTCGGCGGCCATACCGAATTTGCCGACCCGAGACGTTTCTGGGATTTCCGGTCGATAGGGCACGGAGATATAAACTTCGAAGAGATTATCGTCGCGTTGAACGACATCGGTTATCAGGGGTCGCTTTCAGTTGAATGGGAAGACAGCCGGATGGACCGCGAGCACGGCGCGAAAGAGGCATGCGAATATATCAAGAGGGCTGATTTCAAGCCGTCGCAGTTGGCGTTCGACGCACAGTTTGATAAATAAGACGAAAAATATCAAGGCGGAAAAGGGGCCTGACCCCTTTTCCACTTTCTTTAACAGTCAATATATCAGGTAATATTTGACGGGGGTTGAAGATGACAAGCGCAAAACAAGCAAATGGTTTCAATCGCAGGGGATTTTTGAAGAGGGTAACGGGGGCGGCGGGAGCGATGGCGATTCCTTACATTGTGCCGTCTTCGGTATTCGGATCCAGCGGGGCTGTTGCGCCGAGTAATAAGCTGCACGTAGGGATGATTGGTGTCGGCAGCCAGGGGACATGGGATATGCGTGGATTCCTGGATAAGCCGGAGGCGCTGGTTGTGGCGGTCTGCGATATAGATGTGAAACATCAGAAGGCGGCCAAGGCAGAGGCGGACCTGAAATACGGCAACAGCGACTGCAAAACGTACCTGGATTTTCGCGATGTGATTGCGAGGAGCGACATAGATATAATAGCGACGGCGGTGCCTGATCACTGGCATTCGATACCTGCTATTATGGCGGCGCAGGCGGGCAAGGATATTCACGGGCAAAAGCCACTTGCGAGGACGATTCGCGAGGGCAGGGCGATATGCGACGCGGTGAAACGATACGGGAGGATTTGGCAGACAGGGAGTTGGCAGCGGTCGGTTTATAATTTCAGACGGGCGTGCGAGCTGGTTCGCAACGGCAGGATAGGCAAGGTTCATACGGTTGAGGTTGGTTTGCCGACGGGAAGCACGCGAGGCAATGAGTCGATTAAGCCGGTGCCTGAGGGGGTTGACTGGGATATGTGGCTGGGACCCGCACCGTGGGTGCCGTTCAGGGGGATTTTGCACTGGGACTGGCGATGGATTATGGATTATTCGGGCGGGCAGATGACCGACTGGGCGGGCCATCATATTGATATCGCGCACTGGGCGCTGGATTTGGAGAGAACGGGGCCGGTGGAAATAGAGGGCAAAGGGACATATCCGTTGGACGGGATATTTAACGTTCCTTATCAGTATAAGGTAACGACGAAATACGCTAACGGCCTGACGATGATAATCGCCAATGACAGGCAGCTGCCGCACGGTATGGGGACATGCTGGTACGGGGACAAGGGCTGGCTCCACGTTACTCGCGATGAGCCGATTCACGCGAACCCAAAGAGCGTGGTGGATGAGGTAATAGGGCCCAACGAGATTCATTTATACGAGAGCAAGGACCACCATCAGAATTTCCTGGATTGTGTGAAGAGCAGGCGAGAGACGATTACACCCGCGGAAGTGGCGCACCGGTCGCTGACGCCAGCGCTGCTGGGTGAAATTGCGATGCTGACGGGCAGAAAGTTGAAATGGGACCCGGAAAAAGAGGTCATCGTAGGCGATGAAGAGGCCAACCGGATGCTGTCTCGGCCGATGAGAAGCCCATGGCATTTGTATATGTAGGCGATAATCAGGAAAGGTGAATAAAATGAGATGCTGTGATACATACGCGAAGTTATTGTTGCTGGGTGGTGCGGCAGTTTTGGTTATTGTATGGTTTGTGGCCGGGGTAAAGACAACGCTGGCGGACGGTTCGCCGAAGCAGTTGAAGCCGGTTTCGGATGAGATAACAGCGAAGATTGAAGCGGCGGCCCCTGAAAAAGCTACGCGCACGCCCGCCAGGGCGAGAAAGATATTAGTATTCTGGCTTTGCAAGGGATATTACCACGAGAGCATCCCGGTAGCGAACAAGGCGATTGAGATTATGGGCAAAAAGACCGGGGCATACGACGTTGTTTTCAGCGACGATATGAATATGTTCGACGCGAAGAAACTGGCGGAGTTTGACGCGGTATTGTTTAACAACACGACCCACCTGGAATTTAATGAGCCGGGGCAGAGAGAGGCGCTGATGGATTTTATAAAGAGCGGCAAGGGGATAATCGGTTTACACGCCGCGACGGATAATTTTTATCACTGGCGCGAGGCGGCGGAAATGATGGGCGGGCAGTTTGTCGCGCACCCGTGGACGGCCGGCGGGGTTTGGGGGATAAAGGATTACGAGCCGAATCACCCGCTGAACGCGGCGTTTAAGGGGGAGGGATTCAAGGTCCGGGACGAGATTTATCGCCAGAAGAAGCTCAGTGCGGTGGAGAACCGTCGTATTTTGCTGACGCTCGATTTGGATGACCCGGCAACGAAGAATGCCAAAGGCGCGATGGAGAGCGACCGGGATATGCCTGTGAGCTGGATAAAAGATTATGGCAAGGGGAGGATATTTTTCTGCGGACTTGGGCATAATAACGAGATATTTTACCGTCCTGCCATACTGCAGCATGAGCTTGACGGCATCCAGTTTGCGCTGGGGGATTTGAAAGTTGACGCGACGCCTGTTAAAGAAGGCAAATAAGAAAGGAAGAAAATATGAATCGCCTGTTCAAAGTTTCAGTCATTATAGCCGTCATTTTGTGTTTTGGCGGTGTGATATACGCTGCTGATTCCAACGAATTTGGCCAGCAGTTAAGCAAGATTAAAACGTATGACTTCAGTCAAAGCCGGGCGGACCTTGTCAAAATCAGCGATATGGTTCGCGACGCGAGCGGTAAACCCGAAATGAAGGCGATGGAAAAGCAACTCGATGATTTTCTCAAATCGGACGCCAGTTACGCCGCGAAGGATTTTGTGTGCAGAGAGCTAAGCGTTGTGGGGACAGAGGCGTCGGTTCCTGCGCTGGCCTCGATGTTGACCGACGAAAAGGTTTCGGACATCGCTCGTTATGCCCTGGAGCGGATACCCGGGCTGGCCGTGGATGATGCTTTGCGCAACGCATTGTCGAAGGCCAAAGGCAAGGCAAAGATTGGAATCATAAATACACTTGGAGTTCGCGGTGACAAGAAGGCGATTGATGCGCTGGCGAAACTGACTAATGACGCCAACGAAACAGTCACGGTCGCGGCGGTGGCTGCTTTGGGCAGGATAGACGACCGAATGGCAACACTTGCGATTGCCATGGTAAAGGACAAGGCAACAGGTGCGACTAAAACGGCGGTGCTCGACGCGTATTTGCGTTGTGCGGACCGGCTTGCGGCCAAAGGGCAAAAGGACGCGGCGGGGGCGATTTATAAACAGCTATACGCGGCAGGCGAGCCGATGATAGTTCGCGTAGCCGCGGCGCGAGGGATGATTGAAACGGCGGGCGACAAAACCAGCGAAGTGATTGTAGAGATGCTGAAGTCAGCCGACAAGCCGATACAGACGGTTGCGATAGCGACGCTGAAAGAAGTGGCGAAGACCAATGTGATAAAGGCGGCGGCGGAGCAAATGGCGAATCTTGAAGCTGGACAGCAGGCACAGCTTATTTCAGCCCTGACGGATTGCGGGGACAAGGTCGCGTTACCGACGGTCCTGGCTGCAGCAAAGAACTCACACGATTTGGTCCGGGTTACTGCTTTGAGGGCGATGGGGACATTAGGCGACGTATCGTCCGTTGATATGCTTGTGGGGGCGGCGGCCGTGAGCGGCGGGGAGGAGCAAAAGGCGGCACAGGAGAGCTTGTATCGACTGCGAGGAGCAGACGTTGACGATGCGATTTTGGAAAAGCTGCCGGAGGCGGACGCCAAGGCGAAGGTTGAGCTTGTTCGCAGTTGCGAGCAGCGTGATATAAAGGCATCGGTGCCCGTGCTGATGAAGACGGCCAAAGACGCGGATGCGAAGGTGAGAATCGAATCAATCAAGGCGATGCGAGCCGTGGCAGGCCCGCAGGATATACCGGCACTGATTGAATTGCAGTTAGCCGCCTCAGGTAATGACAGGAATGAACTTGAAAAGACGGTGGTTGCTGTGACTCGCAAAATTCCTGAGGACAAGGGACAGGCGACAAATGTTCTCGCGGCGTTACCAATGGCGAAGGACGTGGACGCGAAATGCTCGCTGTTGAGCGTTCTGGGGAAGATTGGCGATGAGGCGGCGCTGCCTGTTCTGCGGGATGCGCTTGGGGACAAAGAAGACAAGATTAAGGACGCGGCGGTGAGGGCACTTTCGGACTGGCCAACTGCGGCGCCTGCGGCGGACCTGCTGAAGGTTGCGCAAACGTCTGAAAACCAGGTGCACAAGACATTAGCTCTTCGCGGTTATGTCCGGCTGGCAGCGTTGAAAAGCAACAGGCCTGCTGAAGAGACAATGAAGATGTATAAGGACGCGATGGCGCTTGCGGCCGACGCTTCCGAGAAGAAAATGGTGCTGTCGGGCCTTGGGAGCACGAATAGTTTTGAGGCGATGCAAATGGCCGCGGGTTATCTCGATGACAAGGAACTTAAGGAAGAAGCCGAGGTGGCGGTTGTGAAGATTGCCGAGACGACGATGAAGGAACATTCGAGCCAAACAAAAGAAACGTTGCAAAAGGTTATCAACGGCACGACTAATGAGTCGGTGCGTGAACAGGCGCAGAAACTGCTTAAACAGGGCAAATAATGGTTTTATACGCCATACTAAACGGGAGATATTATTTATGACTAACGAAAACGTCGGCAAAGAAAAGCAATGCGGTATGTCACGGAGGGAACTGCTGGGTTCGGCGGTGGCGGCTGGGGCGTTTACGGTCATTCCGAGTTATGTGCTGGGAATGAACGGTCAAAAGCCGCCCAGCGAAAAGCTGAATATCGCCACAATCGGCGTGGGTGGTATGGGAGGCAATAATACGCGCAGATGCGCTGACGCGGGCGAGAATATAGTCGCCCTTTGCGACGTTGACGGGAAACTGCCGGGGACGGTAAGGGTTTTCAACGATTATCCCGATGCGAAGAAGTATAAAGATTTTCGCAGGATGCTCGAAGAGACGAAGAATATCGACGCGGTGATAGTCGCGACACCCGACCATACGCATACGGTAGCGGCGATGATGGCGATTAAGATGGGTAAGCACGTGTATGTTCAAAAGCCATTGACGCGGACGGTTTATGAGGCGAGGAAACTGACCGAGGCGGCCAGACAGTATAAGGTCGCGTCGCAGATGGGTAACCAGGGACATTCAGGCGAGGGGATTCGGCTGATGTGCGAGTGGATATGGGACGGGGCGATTGGGCCGGTGCGAGAGGTTCACGCGTGGACTAACAGGCCTGTGTGGGCGCAGGGAATAGACAGGCCGAAAGAAACGCCGCCAATTCCTGAGGGGTTTGACTGGGACCTTTGGCTTGGGCCTGCTCCGGAGAGACCATATAACCCGGCGTATCATCCTTTTGCGTGGAGGGCGTGGGTTGATTTCGGAGGCGGGGCTTTAGCCGATATGGCCTGCCATATTCTTGACCCGGCGTTCTGGGCGCTGAAGCTGAAATACCCGATAAGCGTCGAGGCATGCACATCGACGAGAATGTCAGGCGAGGGATGGGGCAAGGTGGGCGTTCGCGAGACGTATCCGCAGGCGAGCATCGTTCGCTATAAATTTCCGGCGAGAGGCAAAATGCCGGAAGTGAAAATTAACTGGTACGACGGCGGACTTATGCCGGCCAGACCCGAAGAGCTTGAGCCGGGTCGGCAGATGGGCGACGAGGACGGCGGCGTGCTGTTTGTCGGCGACAAAGGCAAGTTGATGTGCGGCTGTTACGGCATGAACCCGCGTCTGATACCTGAAAGCAAGATGGAGGCGTACAAGAGGCCCAAAAAGACGCTGCCGAGAATCAAAGATGGCATTGACGGGCACGAGAAAAACTGGATTGAGGCCTGCAAGGGTGGACCGGCGGCGTCCTCGAATTTCGAGTATTCGGGACCATTTACGGAAACCGTGGTGATGGGAAACCTGGCGATGCTGAACCCGTATAAGGTGCTCGAATGGGACGGCGAAAATATGAAGTTTACAAATGACGAGACCGCCAATGAGTTCGTCAATCCGCCGTATCGGGCAGGTTGGATACTGTAACGAAACTGAGGATTGATTTATGAAGAGTAACGGAATTTCACGCAGGGATTTTGTAGCGGGAACCGCGTCGGCGATTGCCGGGTTTACGATTTTGCCGAGGTTTGTTCTGGGCGGGGCAGGTTTCAAGCCGCCGAGCGAGAAACTCAATATCGCTGCGGTAGGCATAGGTGGTATGGGCAAGAACAACGTCAAGGCCTGTGAAGGCGAGAATATCGTCGCTCTGTGCGACGTGGACTGGAATTTGGCGGGGTCGGTTTTTCAAAATTACCCGAACGCAAAAAAATACAAAGATTTTCGCAAGATGCTCGACGAGGTGAAGGATATCGACGCCGTGGTTGTGGCAACGCCCGACCATACGCATGCGGTGATTGCCATGACGGCAATCAAAATGGGCAAGCACGTATATGTCCAGAAGCCGCTTACCTGGTCGGTTGAGGAAGCGCGTAAACTCACGGAGGCGGCCCGTCAGGCCAAAGTCGCCACCCAGATGGGCAATCAGGAACATTCGGGCGAGGATATTCGGGTGTTGTGTGAGTTGGTCCGGTCAGGCGCTATAGGCAATGTTCATGAGGCATACGCCTGGACGGACAGACCCGTCTGGCCACAGGGTATCGGGCGACCTGTTACCGCCCCGGTGATACCTGAGGGACTGGACTGGGATACATGGCTGGGGCCGGCGCCGGTTCGGCCTTATCATCCTGCGTATCATCCGTTTAGTTGGCGTGGCTGGATGGACTTCGGAACCGGCGCATTAGGCGATATGGGTTGCCATAAAATTGACTATATTTTTTGGGCGCTGAAGCTGGGGCATCCGACTTCCGTCGAGGCGTATGTTTCCTCGCGAGTAGTGAAGATGTGGGAGAAGGTGGAAAACAAAGAAACGTATCCGGATGCCGAAGTTGTCCGTTATGAATTTCCCGCTCGCGGGGATTTGCCGCCCGTGAAACTGACATGGTTTGATGGCGGTTTGAAACCACCTCGCCCGGCGGAACTGGAAAAGGAACGAAATCTGGGGGCAAATGGCATTATCCTTATTGGTGATAAAGGCACGATAGTAGAGGGCCGGCTCGTCCCTGAGTCGCGAATGAAGGATTATAAGAAACCGGCTCAAAGCATACCGCGAATAACAGGTACACACGAGCAGAACTGGATTGACGCCTGCAAGGGTGGTTCTCCGGCGTGCTCGAACTTCGAATACGCCGGTCCGCTCGCGGAAACCGTTCTGCTGGGCAATGTCGCAATACGCACGGGTAAGCGGATTGAGTGGGACGGGCCGAATATGAAGATTACCAATATCCCGGAGGCCAACGAGCTGCTTGGCCGCAAGTACCGCGAGGGCTGGACTTTGTAGTTGCTTTAGGGGTCGAGTAGAAAGCGTATAACTTTACTCGCCACCGCAGGTATTTCCTGGTTTACCTATATTACCCATCTTGACTTTTTTTTAACCATTTTTCAAGCGTTTATTGATGTTACCGGGACACACCTCTTTTATTATTAAAAATACTTTTAAGCAGAGTGCCAATTCTTGTTAATTCTACGTTTTTTCTTGACGCAGATAAGGTATAATTTTCTATAGTTTGATCGGGAAGCACGATTGATTGAATGTTGCTTTTGGCGGAAGGATTTAAAGGGTGATAAGGAAGAAGTCATACTTGATACTTGTCAGATAGCGAATATATACGAAGTTGCCCTGCGCCGAAATGAACACATCGACACCCTTATTACAGTTAGTTGAAAGAAGGCAGGAAATGTTGTCGAGAAAAATGATTTTAGGGGCGGCTTTGCTGCTGTGCGTCGCTTTTGTTGTTCCCTCTTTGGCAACGACATATTATGTCAAGCCGGACGGTAATGACTATAGCGTCTTGAACGTTACGCAAAACAAATTTTATACAACTATTCAAAATGGCATCAACAGTTCAAGCAATGGCGATGAGATTATAGCCTATCCACGCACGTATTATGAGAGCATCGATTTCAACGGCCTTGCCATCACACTGCGCAGCAGCGACCCGAATAACTGGGATACAGTGGCTGCGACAATCATTGACGGTAATGGTGCCGCTGACGGCGTCATTTTCCATCATGGTGAAACCTGCAGCACAGTATTGACCGGTATTACGATTGAAGGTAGCGGTAATGGCATCTTATGTAACGACACCAGTCCGACAATCAGCAAATGTATCATCAGAAACAATACCATAAGAGGAATATGGGGATATGGGGCACCGATTATAACCAATAACAAAATCTACAACAATGGCAGTTACAATATTTACCTCCGGAGTATTGCTGCTCCCGTCGTAAAGAACAACGAGATTTACGATGCAAACTACGGAATACGACTAATTTCCCCTTGGGGGACAGCCACAATCAGCAATAACACAATAGTTCATCACGCAAAAGGCGGCATTTTCAAGAGTGGTAGTTCTTCTACTCCTATAATCACCAATTGTATTATTTGGGACTGTAATGACGATTTATTCGGTTGCAGCGCAACTTATAGCTGTATTCAGGACGGCGACGCTGGCACGGGGAATATAAGCAGTTATCCTTACTTTGCCAATTACGACGGCAATGATTTTCATTTGACTTGGAACTCACCCTGTATCAATAAAGGCGACCCAAATGGAACATATACAGGACAAACCGATATTGATGGCGAGGAACGCGTGATTGATAGTCGAGTTGATATCGGTGCGGACGAAAAGAACAATTCTGCGAATTTAGTGCAGAATCCCGGTTTTGAACTGGGAGGCGGCGGCTGGAATCGTTATGGCCAAGTGGACCAGTCTGTTCCTCGGGATTGGAATGATATGCGGCCAAGCATCTCAAAATCGATCGACCCATGCGCACATTCAGGCAGCTATTCATGGAAATTCACCAATGACGGCAGTAAATATTCTGGAGCATACTCTGACTTCATCAAGATTGACAATGAAAATGCGTATGAGTTCTCTGTGTGGGTAAGAGCAGAAGGCAGTGCGCCGGTTCTTTATATTGGTGTCGAGGAATTTGACAAGGACCAAAACTCACTTGGCTATACTTGTTGGGTTGCGGATGGCATCAAAGGCCCAATGGGGTGGACGCAATTTTCCAGCAAGCACAGAATATACAAAAAAGGCGTGGAATATGCTAAGGTTCGATTTGCCGGTCCGTACCTGACAAGTGGGACTGTGTGGTGGGATGACTTCAGTTTCGAGAACCTTGGTCCGATATATCTTCCGGCGTATGGATGTGTAAATGAGCCGAACATAGCTGAAAGTGTGAAGTTTGGCAGCAATGGTTTAAATGAAAACTGGGTTAAGGGTACTATTACAGCATATATGAGCGACCCTTGTACCGACAGCAACGATAAAAACATCACCTATCGGGAGCTAAAAGCCGGCAAGACCATTGAAATTGAATTTCCGGCTTTTGACGACGGTCCCAATGGGTTGCCCAACAGTCCGATGCTGCTGGAAATAATGTTCAAAGACACTGTAGGCGACGAATATAACAACACGAATGTTTCCTACGACCGGATAAAAGTAAGTTCCAAGATTGATTGGATATATCAGGACCCCTGCTATCTGGCGAGCGATACTAACCGATATTGTCCTCTGAACAGTTTTGGTGGTTTCGCGGACGGGCAATGGAAATACGTGCAATATGATTTTCAGAAGAGCGATTTCCAGGAACTGCGTGCCGTGAATGGAAAGTACACGATTAAAATTGAAAATCTTACCAACAGTTACGGGGCATCATACAATGTTCCGATAGATTATGTCTGCCTTAGAAAAATCAGTGATTCCGAATGGCAGTCGCTGTATGAACGCCAGCGTGACCTGAGGTTTAAAAAAGTGGAGTTGGCGGATAAATGCAATATCTGTAACTATGCCGACCCCAATCTCGTAATTTTCTGCCGGGATTTTATGCATCCGGTGTACAAAGACACCAGGCCGGCGGAAAACGAGCCGAACAGAATCGAGACGTTCAGTGCATGGAGCGAAGTTGAGCCGGTAAGTTTCTCGATTTATTCCGAAGGAGGCGTTGACGATTTGACAATCAGCGTTTCAAATCTGACTAACGTCAACAATTCCAATTCTGTTATTGACGGTAACGATATATCTATCTGGAAGATTGTGTATGATGAGGCCAGACTCGGTTATGCTATCTCTCAGGGAAGTTCTGTATATATGGATTATGCGCTGGTTCCTGACCGGCTTAAAAAATTAAGTGGAACTCTGTCAGTCGATGCTGGAACATCGGAGAGCGTGTGGTTAAAGATTAACGTGCCTGCCAAAAGCGCAAATCTCTCAGGAGGCGACTATAAGGGACAGATTCGTATTCAGAAAGCAGGGGTTTATGATAAAACAATCGACGTAACACTAACTGTATATGACATAACCCTTGAGACGCCGGCCTATTTAAGTTACGTTTATCACGACCCATACAGATATTCCACTAATGGCTATGTGACTTATTCCGAAGACATCAGCAAAACTTTTGATGCATACACCGAAACAAAATTCGATCCAATCTTTACTTCGGGACAGTATACAATTCGGGTCTACCAGGATACTAACCAGTTATACAACGTAGGTTTCGATACGAACGTTTTTGAAATGGGTCTGGACAGGGCGATTAACGAAGGATTTGCGAAACACAAGGTTAATTTGTTATATGATCTGTCGTGGTCGGCGATTTATAGCTATTCGACCAGAAAGCCATATGGCGGGATCAATATTTGGTCGCAAATGAGTGAGCCGAACTTCTGTTATGCCTTCGGGAGATTAATTAACAAGTATGGCGAAATAGGCCAGTCCAAAAGTAGAGATATAGAGTTTATCTTTCATGTAACCGATGAGCCAGGAAACGATCCTTATCGGAGGATTCTCTGTGATAGGCTGTACACGATTATGAAAGACACAAACTATGTGGATGCCAACTACAAAATTGCGACTGGAGTTACATACTATTCATCGTGTGATTTGCCAGCGTTGCCGGGGGATTACAATGTACCTACTGCCGACCATAATATACCGCCGCTGACTAATCTAGTAGACTACAAGATATGGGCACTTAGTAATGAGCCAACGGGTTATGGAAAGCGCCAAGACAGTAATTACCACGGCTATATGGGTTACTACACTACAGGGTATTCGCATTACCGTAATCCCGTTTATAATCGATTCCTGCACGGTTTGTTTGCATACACTACGGACGCTTGTTCTGTAGCATGTTATGCAATGGGGGATTATATTGGGGACCCGTACAACGATTTTGACTCATCGTGGGTGGAGATATGGCCTTTTACCTATCCGGACTTTTTGCTTGCCTACCCAACTTGGAGCGGTGAAATAAATCATACAATAGGCGGTCTTGAGGCAATTCGGGAAGGAATAAAGGATGGTCGATACTTTGCAACGCTTAAGAAGCTAATAGCGGAAAATCCGAACAACGCAGTCGCTCGAACAGCACAGGAATATCTGGATGCCCTTAAGAATCGCATAAATCCTCACTATAATGTTTATGAAAGCCAGCAAACAGAGATTGGACATTATCAGGCAATCCTCAAGGAGATTTCGGAGACAAATGATGCTAATGACTACGAGGTGTTTACTGAAATACGCAAACAACTCGCCGAATACATCGGGTTGTTGATAGACGGTAATGACTATAGCGTCTTGAACGTTACGCAAAACAAATTTTATACAACTATTCAAAATGGCATCAACAGTTCAAGCAATGGCGATGAGATTATAGCCTATCCACGCACGTATTATGAGAGCATCGATTTCAACGGCCTTGCCATCACACTGCGCAGCAGCGACCCGAATAACTGGGATACAGTGGCTGCGACAATCATTGACGGTAATGGTGCCGCTGACGGCGTCATTTTCCATCATGGTGAAACCTGCAGCACAGTATTGACCGGTATTACGATTGAAGGTAGCGGTAATGGCATCTTATGTAACGACACCAGTCCGACAATCAGCAAATGTATCATCAGAAACAATACCATAAGAGGAATATGGGGATATGGGGCACCGATTATAACCAATAACAAAATCTACAACAATGGCAGTTACAATATTTACCTCCGGAGTATTGCTGCTCCCGTCGTAAAGAACAACGAGATTTACGATGCAAACTACGGAATACGACTAATTTCCCCTTGGGGGACAGCCACAATCAGCAATAACACAATAGTTCATCACGCAAAAGGCGGCATTTTCAAGAGTGGTAGTTCTTCTACTCCTATAATCACCAATTGTATTATTTGGGACTGTAATGACGATTTATTCGGTTGCAGCGCAACGTATAGCTGTATTGAGAACGGTGACGCGGGCACAGGGAATATCAGTTCCGACCCCTGTTTCATCGGTGCAGGCAACAACGATTTTCATATTGGTATTCACTCGCCGTGTGTTAATGCCGGTGACCCGAATGGTAGTTACATAGGCGAGACCGACATTGACGGCGAGGCGAGGGTTATCGGCAGATGTGTTGATATAGGAGCCGACGAAGTCAATTTTAATGCGCTGGAGCCGAATGGACACTGGTGGAAACTTGACGAGACCAGCGGGACAACGGCATACGATTCTGTTGGAACTACCAATGGCACACCCTGCTGGGTTACTGGTCTTATCGGCGGCGAGGTTGACCTTAACGGCGTAAGTGACTACTTCTCGGTTTCCAGTTTGGACAATTCTTACTATGCTACCAGCACGTTCACTGTTGCCGGGTGGTTCAAAACATCGCAGTCAACAGGGATACAGACAATTGTCGGCAACTGGTCACAGTGGTACTACTCACCGGGCCCCAACATGACCTTTTACTCCGGCTGGCAGGTTCTCGTTGAGAACAATAAGGTTGTGGCGAGATTCGCAACGAATTGCCCCGGTATAGGTCTATCTAATATCACAGGAACCAAAGACGTAAATGACGGCTGGCACCACTTTGCGCTTGTCCATCCGAATTACCCTGGCCAAGGTACCTCAAATACGATTTTGTACGTCGATGGCCAGTCAGAAGGAACACCGGCGTTTCGGTATTACTGTAATACCAATACAAAGTTCAGAATTGGCGACGGAAGCTACGTAAGCAGCGGTAACCCTCCTCTCAAAGGCGGGCCGTTCTGTGGGACGATTGATGACGTTATGATTTTCAACCGTGTTCTTACAGCTAACGAGGTTTATCAGCTTTACGCATCTGGGCGGTAATTAGGGAATACATAGTTGTTTTTAGGGCCGGATGGCGTTAGTCGTCCGGCCCTTTTTTTATGAGATTTTGCGGTATAAGCATCTTTTCAAGGCGGAAAATTGACGGAGTTTGTAGTTGCTTGGCGGGGTGGATTTGGGTATTATTAAGCGGTGTTGTTGGGCGGGGATAAAACTGATATTGGTCGGGTTTTGAAAAGGGCTAAAATGAGCAAAAATAAGGCAACAACGGGGATTAACAGGCGGGAATTTATCCGTTCGACGGCGGTGGTCGGGGCGGGGCTGATTTTTTCGCCTATGGTTCTGGGTGAGACGACAACCGGCTCAAAATCGGACGATATAAACGTGGCAATAATCGGCGTTGGTGAGCAGGGCAAGACGCTGCTCGAATCGGCTGTGAAAATTAAGGGTCTTCGCTTCAAGGCGTTGTGTGATATATGGACCGCGTGGAATCAGCAGAACCAGTCAAGATTCCTCAAGGCATACAAGCAGGAGCATAACGTTTATGTTGATTACAAAGAGATGCTCGATAAGGAAAAGGATTTGCAGGCGGTCATCATAGCAACGCCTGATTTCTGGCATTCAGAGCATACAGTGGCATGTCTTAAGGCGGGACTGCACGTTTACTGCGAAAAAGAGATGTCGAACACGCTCGATGGCGCCCGCAAAATGGTGCAGGCGGCGAAAGAAACGGGTAAGTTGTTACAAATAGGTCATCAGCGGCGAAGCAATCCGCGATATCTGCATTGCTATGAGAAGCTCCTGAAAGAGGCGGGCATCCTCGGTCGTATTACGGCGGTTAACGGGCAGTGGAATCGTTCGGTTCAGCCGGCCCGTGGTTTCCCACAGGGCAAGGGTATCGACGAGGCGACGCTGAACAAATACGGTTTCAAGTCGATGGAGCAGTTCCGCGACTGGCGATGGTATAAGGGGCTTGGCGGCGGCGCGATAGTTGACCTTGGTTCGCACCAGATTGATATATATAACTGGTTTCTCGAAGCGACGCCCAAAATCGTTATTGCCAGCGGCGGGACAGATTACTACGACAAGAAAGACCACGAGTGGTATGACAACGTTATGGCTGTTTATACATACGAAACGAAGAAGGGGGTTGTCCGGGCATTTTACCAGACAATCAACACCAGCTGTTGTCAGGGGGTCCACGAAACGTTTATGGGCGACCAGGGGACATTAGTGATTTCCGAGGTGGGCAGCAGGGGCGAGGCGTATCGTGAGCCGGCAGCCCCGCAGTGGGACAAGTGGGTCAAAAACGGTTACCTGCTTGCGCCTCCTGAAAAGAAGGAAGAAAAATCGGACTCAGGCGCACTTGTGGATGTTCGTGAGTCGCTGCCTCCGGAGATGTATAAAATCGGCGCCGAATTCAAGGAACAGTATCACAAGCCGCATCTGGAGAATTTCTTTAACGCGGTTCGCGGCAAAGAGAAACTGAATTGTCCCGCCGAGGTTGGCTATGAGACCGCGGCGACGGTTCTGAAGGTTAATGATGCGGTCGAGGCGGGCTGCAAGCTCGAATTCAAGCCGGAAGAATTTAAGGTTTAATTGTTCAAGGGACTGATTTGAAATTGCGAAACGGATTGATTGCTAAATCGCTGTTTTTAGTGGTCGTCTTGGTGACAGGAGTGGCTGTCGGTGCGGAGGCGAAACTCGGCGATACTCCCGACGGCAGCAGGAGCAATTTCGTTCATTTAATACCGCTGCTTGCTGAACCGGTGGCGGGCAAGGAGCCGGACCAGATTCACCCGGATTCTGACCCTGTGCTGCCATTCTCGACGAAACAAACCTGTGGGACGGTGTGCCACAGTTACGACAAAATAAGCGCCGGCTGGCATTTCAACGCGGTTGACCCGAATGTTAATCCGGGCCGAAAGGGACAGCCCTGGATATTCGCGGACCCTACGAGCGCGACTCAAATACCACTGTCATACAGGAATTGGCCGGGGACATTCAGACCCGAGCAGATAGGCCTGACGCCGATGGCGTTTTTGGAGTCATTCGGCAGGCAGATGCCGGGCGGCGCTATCGGCGAAATGGTCGATAAAAGCGATAATCCCGAAGAATCGCTGCGTTCGGATGTTACGGGCAAACTGGAGATTAACTGTCTTGCCTGCCACGGCGGCAGCCCGGGGCAGGATATGGGCGGGGCGAGCGGCTATTCGATACAGGTAATCCGGGGCAATTACCGCTGGGCGGCGACGGCATCCTGTGAATTCGCTTATGTTACCCGCTCAATAGGCAAATTGCCCAATGAATACGATTTCAGGGCGCCTTATGTGTCTGCTGATTCGAAGATCAAGCCGCCTGTCGTGGTGTATCGCAAGGAGGCGTTCGGCCACAATGACTGGGCGAGTTTCGATATTCGCTTAGAGCCGCCGAAGCAGCGATGTTATTTCTGCCATTCGAATATCGACGTCCAGGACGGCAACACTGAGAAGTGGTTCAGGGATGAGGACGTTCATCTTGCAGCGGGGTTGATTTGCGCGGATTGCCATCGCAATGGTCTCGACCATAATATCATCCGCGGTTATGCCTCAGAGCCGTGCAACTCAACCAATCCCTTGGCGGCCAATACGTCCTGCGAAGGTTGTCATCTCGGTAAAGATGCAGGAAAACCAGTCGCCGGACGATTCGCGGCGCCGGTACCGAAACATGTGGGTATACCAACCGTTCATTTTGACAAGCTAACTTGCACGGCGTGCCATTCGGGGCCGTGGCCCGCGAATGAGACGATACGAACAAAGACCGCGAGAGCTCATGCGCTGGGTATCGCCGGGGCAAACAAATCCGGCGATGTATTGCCTCACTTGCTTTACCCGGTTTTCGCAAGGGGACAGGACGGGAAAATCGGCGTATTCAAACTTTTCTGGCCCACGTTCTGGGCGGCGGTGGCCGACGGTAATGTAACGCCTTTGGCGATGGAAACCGTCAAGTCGGTCACTTCAAGGGTAATCACGAAGACGGCGTTCTCAACAACGGGCAGTTGGCCTGATTTGAAAGACGAAGATGTTATTAAAATTCTGACCGCACTTGGCTCAAAAGTGAATGCTGGTACCAAGCCGGTTTATATCACGGGTGGCAAACTTTATTCGCTGAATGAAGCCGGTCAGCTTGTGTCGGCTGACAGCAATATGGCTGCGCCATATATGTGGCCGATTGCTCACGACATCAGGCCCGCGGCTCAATCACTTGGCGTTCGCAACTGCCAGGATTGTCACACGACGAATTCGCCGTTTTTGTTCGGGCTTGTTTCGGGTGATTCGCCTTTGAAATCGGCAGCGGCAGGCGTGAAGATGATTAAGTTTGAGAACCTGCCTGAACTCTCCACAGAGTGGTTTGCGTGGTCTTTTGTGTTCAGGCCTATGTTTAAAATAGTGTCGATTCTGGCGTCGGTGGTTATAATCGGTGTGCTGGTGTTTTATGCGCTGAAGGCGCTGGGATTTGTGGCAAAGGCCGTAGTCGGCAAAGATTAGTTATTCGCATTTTATGTAAGGACTTATGTTTCGCTCAGTTGCCATAACGGGTTTTATAGCGGTAATCGCAGGCGTTATCCTGCATTTTGTCATATCGAAGCCGAAGTTCGATGACGTATTCGGCAAAGACAGGTCGCTTCGCATTCTTGACCCTGTCCGGCTGGTGGTTTTCTTCATAACGCTTCTTTTCGTCGAGCAAAAATGGAGTTTGGTCGGCGTATTGAGAAAATTAGTGTTTCTGCTGGCGATTTTGTGTTTTGTTGTGCTGGTGATTACAGGTTTTACGCCGATGATTTTCTCAGGAAAGTCGATAACCGGCTGGTGGCTGATGATTCACGCGACGTTTGCCCCGATTTTTGCGGCTTGTGTAGCTGCGCTTGCGGTTCTTTGGGCGGACAAGAACAGATTGGACAAAAATTACTGGCCCTGGCTGAACCGGGCGCTGCTTCGTCAGCCGAAGAGCACGACGCCGCCGGAAAAATGCGAGCTTGAGCTTAAGATTAGTTTCTGGGCGATTTTGTTATTATCGCTGCCGATGATTCTTTCTGCCATTTTGGGGACATTTCCGTTGTTCGGCACCTGGTGGCAGGGGATTCTTTTGCAGATTCACCGTTACAGCACGTTACTCTTGTCATTATTCGCAATAGTTTATTTGTATCTTGTGGCCCTGACCGAAATGAACAGAACCGCGGCCAAGTGATTCGTCGTTGATGGGCGCAAATGTCCCCGGCTGTTTGCCGGGTTGTGTAACTATAAATTATTGTTAGGAGAAACGATTATGAGTAATGGAATGCTGCCAAGCTACCTGAGCATGGCAAAGCCAAACCCCGCCGACAAGCGAGCGCCGTGGTATAAGGGCACTGCCCCTGTTTACGCGGGCATCTTCCTGTGGGTTGTCTTTTATATGAATATTGCCGACGGGACGTTGTCGAAGGCCGGGCTGGGTCTGAGTATCCTCGGGCTGGTAGTGGGCGCCCTGATATGTTATTTCCTGTTTTACCTGGTGCCTGGTCTTTTAGGGATGAAGACGGGTTACCCGCTTTACGTCGTCGGCTCATCGACATACGGGACAAATGGGGGTTTTTTAATGCCCGGCTTGCTGATGGGTCTTTTGCAGTTCGGCTGGCTGGCTGTCAATTCGGCCGTATCGACTAAGTTTATTCTTCAGGCGTGTGACGCCGATGCCACGCCTGGAACGCCCAAGTTCATCGTTGTGTCAATCATCTGGACGGTCCTCGCTGTGTTTGTCGCGCTCAAGGGAATTCAATATGTCGGCAAGGTCTCGACTTTTCTGCCGATTGTTCCATTGGTTATGATTCTGCTTGTGTTTTTTACCAACGTCGGCTCGGCGGGTAATTTTAAGCCGACACCAGGCGCAGACGCGTCTGAAGGATTTCTCATGATAATAACTATTGTCGTGGGTTTCTTCGCAACCGCGGGCGCTGCTGGCGTCGATTTCGGTATGGGTAATCGGAACTCGAAAGACGTTCAGCTTGGCGGTGTTGTGGGCATAATGCTGGCGATATTAGTCGCGGGCGGTTTGCCCCTTGTAGCCATAGCAGGCGCTCACGCGGCGAATCCCGCGATGAAGGGTTTCACTTTTGACGCCGTAATTAGCGCACAGGGCGGGCTTTTGGCAAAGTCAATGTTCATACTGTTCGCGATAGCGAGTTTTGCTCCCGCGTGTTTCAGCTCTTTTATAGCCGCCAACAGTATCGGCACGATGTTCCCAAAGGCCAACAAGGTCGTTATGGTTTCGATTGGCGGAGTGATTGCGATTATTCTCGCGGCAACTGGCAAGGCGTTGAATCTTGTCGGTGTTTTCAGCATTATCGGAGCGTCATTCGGGCCGATTTGCGGCGCGATGGTCGCGGATTATTTCCTGAGCGGCGAAAAGTGGGCTGGGCCTCGCAAGGGAGTTAACTTGGCTGGGTATATTTCATGGGCCATTGGATTTGTCGTTGCGATACTGCCGACGATAAATGCCGAAAAATTCGGTTTTATAAGTCCGGCCCCGGTAATCGCGTTCTTCATAGGCCTTGTTGTTTACGCGTTGCTCGCAAAGGCGGGGTTGCAGCCGCCTGTTGTTGAGATGACGCAGAACAAGTAGTTGTCGGCCTTGTTCTTATGAGCTGATTATACGGCAGGGGCCTTGAACTTCGGGTCCCTGCCGTTGCATTTTGGCGCCGAAGGGTACAATGGCTAAAAGATATGACGGGTTATCAAGACGGGCTTTTCTGCGGAAAGGGTTTGCCGCAGGCGCGGTCTGCGCGTTGCCTGTTATCGTTCCATCTTCGGTATTTGGCGAAGATGCGCCGAGCAACAGAATTACAATTAGCATAATCGGCACGGGCAGCCAGGGTGTATTGAATCTCAAGGCGTTTTTGCGTAAGCAGTCCTCACAGGTTGTGGCCGTTTGCGATGTTGATTACGCGCATCGTGAGGAGGCGAGGAAAATAGCCAGGTTGTCGGAAAAAGCATCATATAATGATTTTCGCGGATTGCTTGCGCGGCCGGATGTTGACGCGGTAGTGGTTTGCACGCCTGACCAGTGGCATGCGCCCATATCAATCGCTGCGGCAAAGGCGGGCAAGGATATTTATTGCGAAAAACCGCTCGCCTTTAATGTCACCGAAGGCAGGATGTTGTGCGATACCGTAAAACAATACGAGCGTGTTTTGCAGACGGGGTCACATCAGCGGTCGGATAATAATTTCAGGAATGCCTGCGAGCTTGTTCGCAACGGCCGAATCGGCAAGCTCCACACAATCAAAGTAGAAATCCCGGAAAACAGCAGGCCCAATCCGCTTACCTGGAAAACTGAGCCGCCGCCGGCAGGTTTGGATTACGACTTGTGGCTCGGCCCTGCTATGTACAGGCCGTATATCGAACAGGGATGCCATTATAACTGGCATTTTATCTACGACTTCGGATGGGGACAATTGACAAACTGGGGAGCGCACGCTATCGATATTGCTCAGTGGGGTAACGGCACAGATTCGACCGGCCCTGTGGAGGTCAGCGGGACAGGCGAGTTTCCTAAAGAGGGGTTGTTCGAGACGCCTTTGAGCTATGATATAGAATACAAATATGCCAATGGGGTTCGCCTTTTATGCACAACGGTCAAAGCAGGAGGCCCGGAATCACCCGTTCGCTTTGAGGGGACCGAGGGTTGGATATTTGTAAGCCGGGAGAAATTTTTCTCGCAGCCGGCTTCGCTTGTTCAGTCAACAACAGGACCAGATGAAGTTCATCTTTATCGCAGCAAGGACCATCATCAGGATTTCCTCGATTGTATTCGGCTGCGGACAAAACCGGTTGCGGATATCGAAACGGGGCACCGTTCCGCGACGGTTTGTCATATAGGCGGTATCGCGGTCCGGCTTGGCAGGAAATTGCAGTGGGACCCGGTAAAAGAATGCTTCATAAATGACGCCCAGGCGGATAAAATGCTGGCCCGGCCGATGAGGTCGCCATGGCATTTATGAGCTAATGAACGGATTTAAGGCCAGTTCGCGGACAAGGCTCCACACAATGCCAATTTTACAGGGTGCGTAAAAGGCCAAAAGTAAACGATTACTGACGCAAAAAATCGGGCACAGGGGCTTGCACTGCCTGTATAATCTGGGTATAATACCATGCGTCCGGGCCGGAAGCTGAAATGGTACCCGAAGAATGAAAGATTCATAAATGATGGACAGGCAAACAGGATGTTGTAGAGACCGATGCGGAGCCCTTGGCATTTGTGGACAGTTGAGAAATAAGAAAGGAATGGATGTATGGCGTTATTATTAGGTTTTGATGTTGGAAGCTCGTCGATAAAGGCGACCCTTCTGGATTCCCAGACGGGTGCCGTTATCGGTTCTGCTACATCGCCCGAAAAGGAACTGGAAATCATCGCCAAAAAAACCGGCTGGGCGGAGCAGCATCCGCAAACGTGGTGGGAAAATTGTATTGCTGCGATTGAGAAGATTAAGGCAAAGACCAATTTCAATGCCGCAGACGTAAGGGCAATCGGAATCTCATACCAGATGCACGGACTGGTCATTGTCGATAAAAAGCAGGAGGTCTTGCGGCCTTCGATAATCTGGTGCGACAGCCGCGCGGTCGAAATAGGCAAAAAGGCGATGAAGGCAATCGGCGAAAAAAAGTGCCTCTCCGAGCTTTTGAATTCACCGGGCAATTTCACGGCGTCGAAGCTCAAATGGGTCAAAGACAACGAGCCGAGGGTTTACGCGAAGATTTATAAGATGATGCTCCCCGGCGACTACATCGCAATGAAAATGACGGGCGAAATCAAGACCACGCCCTCGGGGCTTTCAGAGGGCATTATGTGGGACTTCAAAAAAGAGGGCCTTGCCGGAATGCTGCTCGAACATTACGGCATATCGCCCAATTTTGTTGCGGAACAAACGCCGACGTTTTCGGTGCAGGGGAATCTCACTAAAGAATCGGCCAACTTGCTGGGACTCAAGGCGGGCACCATTGTTTCTTACAGAGCTGGCGACCAGCCGAATAACGCGTTGTCTTTAAACGTACTTAATCCCGGCGAGATAGCAGCAACCGCGGGAACTTCGGGCGTCGTTTACGGCATTACCGACTTGGCAAAATACGACTCCAAATCGAGGGTCAATACGTTCGTCCACGTAAACCATACCGGGAATAAGCCGAGATACGGCGTGCTGTTGTGTATCAACGGAACAGGCATTCTCAATAGCTGGCTAAAACACAATACCGGCACGATGGACTACCACCAGATGAATGAGCTTGCCGCAAAGGCCCCGGTGGGTTCCGATGGTCTTGCGATACTTCCCTTCGGCAACGGCGCAGAGCGGACCCTTGAGAATCGCAATATAGGGGCTTCGATTCACGGCCTGAATTTCAATATGCACAACAGGTCACATCTGCTGAGGGCGGCGCAGGAAGGCATCGTCTTTGCTTTGAACTACGGCCTTGAAATAATGCACAACGCCGGCGTCAAGGTCAAGACCGTCCGGGCGGGACACGCCAATATGTTCCTTAGCCCGTTATTCGGCGAGGCGTTTTCGACGGTTACGGGAGCTACCGTGGAATTGTACAATACCGACGGCTCGCAGGGGGCCGCACGCGGGGCAGGGATAGGGGCGGGGATATACAGGGATATAAAGGATGCCTTTGCCGGTTTGAAGCCGGTCAGCAAAATCGAACCAAACGGAAGATTGACAAAGGCCTACCAGGAGGCGTATAAAAAATGGAATAGTGTCCTGGGATATCGATTGTCGAACAAGGAATAGAAAGAATAACTAAAGAATAACTAAGGAGAATATGAAATGGCGGAAAAATCATTGCACAGTATATGCAGATGGACTTTCAATCCCGGCAAGGGCGGTTTTGTGCCGGGTGATATGAGACCCGAATGGGGCGGCAGCAAGTTCGGAACGCCTGAAATGATAGCACTAACGGCAAAGAAGGTTCAGCCGCGTCTGCCGAAGGATATCGAGCTTGGTATCGAGATGCATTATGATGCCGAGGTCGATGATAAGAACGCTTCGGCCGTTGCCGATGCTCTTGTGAGCAATAAGCTTTACCTGGCGATGATTACGCCCGGCGCTCACGCCCATTTTGCATACGGCGGTATCGCGTCATTAGATCCCAGCGAGAGAAAGGCCGGTGAGGCATTAGGCACAAAGACCGTCGATTTGGCATACGGCACACTGAAAAAGGCCTGGCATCCCGACGCCAGCAAGGCGCCGGCGTTTGTAATCTGGAACGGTTCATTCGGATACGACATCGCTACCGTGGGCGTCAAACAGATGTATCAAAACCTGAAGGAAAGCGTCGCGGGTCTGTGCAAGTACGAGCAAAAAAAAGGCGGAAATCTTCATATAGGTTTCGAGCCGAAGCCCAACGAGGGACATCCCGCGATGCTCATCCCGACAGTGGCCAGTGCCATTGTGTTCTGGAGGAGAATCGAGAAGGAATTCGGCGTCTCGTTAAAGAACAAGGGCGTCAACAAGGAATTCGGCCATTCGGAAATGATTGGTCTTGACCACGTTTACGACAGCGTCGAGGAATTAGACAACGATATGATGGTGCATATGCACCTCAACAGCCAGGGTTACAACGACGGGATTATTCTCGGCGGGCCGGGCAAGTATGATATTGACCACGGCACGAGAATCAACGGTATGAATATCGCGATTGCCGGTCTTCTTCAGCAGGCGGGATATGCCCGCTGGAAGGGCCACGATATGCAGACCCGCGCGTATGACAACGCCGAACAGGGAATCGACAGGGTCGTAAGAAGCGTATTGAGCTGGGAGGCCTGCGCAAAGGCCGCCAAAGAGCTGGATACTAAGGCCTTGATGGCGGTTCTTGCCAAACGTGAAACAGCCAAGGCCGAGGATATGATGCGGGCCGCGGTTGTGGCTGCCCAGAAGCATTTTGATGAGATGTACAAGTAGCCGGTCAATTGTGATTGACAAGCTGCCGGTGCGGCAATAGGATAGACGATACATTTGGTTGATTTTGGTGAAGGGTACAGGCAAAATGGCACGCAGAAGCGTTCGCATAGCAGCAAGTATAGCGTTGGTAATACTTTTGGGATTTGTTGCCGCGGCAACACTGAAAGCTGGACCCAAATCCGCCGACGGCAATACCCCGGCAACTGCGAAGCCGGATGCTAACAATGCCGCTGCGATAAAACCCGCCGGCGATTTGGTGCCTATACCGCTGGTTTTGCCCAAGCCGCAGTTCGTCGGCACGCCGCAGAATTTTCAGGGCATCGCGAATCTTGAAAAACCGTTAGGCAAACCGAGAGAGCCGTTTTACGCCCCCAAAGGGACAACCAACGTCGCGTTTAAAAAGCCGGTGAAAAGCTCGGATGAGCAGCCGATTATCGGCGAAATAGAGATGATTACCGACGGGGACAAAGAAGCGACAGACGGCAGCTACGTCGAATTAGGCCCGTTAAAACAAAACATAACAATAGACCTTGGAGCGTCATACAATATCTACGCTGTCATTGTCTGGCATTACCACAAGCAGGCCCGTGTTTATAAGGATGTGATTGTGCAGATAGCTGGGGACAAGGATTTTATCAAAAATGTCCATACGATTTTTAACAATGACACAGACAACACAATGGGCCTTGGTGCCGGCAAGGACAGAAATTATGTCGAGACCTCCGAGGGCAAGCTCATTGATGCCAAAGGTGTGGTGGGCCGCTACGTTCGGTGCTATAGTAACGGCAACACGAGCAACGACCTGAATAATTATATTGAGGTCGAGGTTTACGGAACGCCTGCGAAATGAAGTAGATGAGATTTTTGTGTGCAGTTTCAGCCGTCCTGATTTTGGCCGTTGTATTGCGGACTTCCCGTTTGGATGTCCGCCCGATGCACGGCGATGAAGCGGTCCACGCTTGCCGATTCGGCCAGCTTCTCGAGGCAAACAATTATCGCTATGACCCTACCGAATTCCACGGGCCGACGCTCAATTATTTTACGTTGATTCCCGCTTTGCTTTTTGGCCAGCATACCTACGTATCGTTGACTGAAATCACGTTGCGAATCGTGCCTGTGTTTTTCGGATTGGTTCTGGTTCTGATGCCGTTATTGCTGCTCGATGGTCTTGGCAGGCCGGTCGCGGTGGTTGCTTGTGTGCTTACTGCCATTTCGCCCGCGTTTGTTTTTTACAGCCGATACTATATCCCCGAAATGCTGCTTGTGTGTTTTACTTTCGGGATGATTGCCTGTGGGTACAGATACGCTCGTAGCCCAAAATGGATATGGGCACTACGGACGGGAGTATTGGCCGCATTGTGCTTCGCCACAAAAGAAACGAGCGTAATTGCTTTTGGGGCTGTTATTGTGGCTTTGGTGGTTGTGTTACTAACCCGAAAAGACGGCCAGCCGACGCTTAATCTGGTGCGCCCCGGCCATTTGGTTTTAGCGATAATTGGCGCGGTAGTTGTATGGGGATTATTTTATTCTTCCTTTTTTAATAATCCGGCGGGACTTATCGATTCATTCAGAACCTACGCGATATATTTTGAGCGAGCGGGCCATAATCAGTTTCATATTCATCCGTGGTATTATTATCTGCAGTTGCTTATTTACAGTAAGGCCGAGATGGGGCCGCCGTGGACGGAAGGGTTTATAGTGGTAATGGCTTTGGTCGGCCTGTTAGTTATTATCAGCAGGTGCGGCGTATCCGGTCTCGATTCAAACCTGCTTAAATTTATTGCTTTTTATACAGTGATAATGACCGTCGTTTATTCCGCGATACCCTATAAGACGCCGTGGTGTCTGCTGAGCTTTTATCAGGGTATGATTCTGCTGGCGGCGGTCGCCGTCGTCGCGGTAGTTAATTTGTTTGGGCGGACATTGTCTCGCGTAATAGTGGCCGCGTTTTTTGCGACGTTCGCAATGGACCTTGTTTTGCAGGCGTTCGTGGCAAATTTCATTTCTTTTGCCGAGCCGGGTAATCCCTATGTGTATGCTCACCCTACAAAAGACGTGCTGACAATCGCCAGGCGAGTCGAGGAAGTTTCACGAGCGTATCCGGCGGGGCGTGATATGCCTGTTTGGGTTGTTTGTCCTGAAGGTGATTATTGGCCGTTGCCGTGGTATCTGCGCTCATTCAAAAGCGTGGGCTATTATAATGATGTTAACGAGATTCGTTCGCCTGCCCCTGTCGTAATCGCGTCCGCCGGCCTTGAGGGTCGGCTCATCACCCGGCTGTTTGACCTTTCGCCGCCGGGACAAAAAAATCTATATGTCCCGCTGTTTGATAAAGGTATTGAGCTTCGGCCACGGGTTGAATTACGCGGCTACGTAACAAAAGACCTGTGGGACCAATGGCAATCGAGCAAATCTGATAATCAGGCCGGCAAATGAGAGCAAGTTATGGCCCAGCAGCAACCTGATACTATCTCGTTTGAAAAAGACCGCTGCGGAATTGCCAATCTCAGGAAGTTTCGACACAACGCGATGGCGGCGACGTTCGAGATATTCATAGTTCATCACGATGCCGTTTACGCCGAGCAGGCCGCCTGGGCCGCGTTTGAAGAGCTTGACCGTATCGAAGGCAATCTCAGCCGATTTATTGAAAATAGCGATGTTTCCCGTATCAATTCTCTTGCTGCCGGTCAGTCGCTGCAACTCGGCCTAACGGCCTTTGAATGTCTCCAGACAAGCGTTGAGATGTCTGTGCAAACAAAGGGCGCGTTCGATATTACCATTGGCCCGTTGTATGACTGCTGGCTTGATAAAGACCGGACGCCGCGTAAGCCGTCGAAAAAGAATCTTGATGCCGCACTTAAAAAGACAGGCAACAAGTTTCTTGTGCTTGACGAATCCGAACACACGGTTGTGTTGCGAACCGATGGCGTTAGGATTGATTTTGGCGCTATCGGTAAAGGTTACGCCGCGGATAAAATTGCACAATTACTCGGCGAGTGGGGAATAAAGGTAGCTCTCATCTCCGCGGGGCAAAGCACGATTTTGCCGGTTGGCATACCAGCGGGATTGCCCGGCTGGCCGATATCGTTGTCGGACCCGGCTGATTACAGCCGGCTCATAGCGAAGATTCATTTGTCAGGCAGGGCGATTAGCGCATCGGGGCTTCGCAAAGGTCAGCACATAATAAATCCTCGTTCAGGGAAACCGGTTACAAGACCAGGCGCCTGGTCGATGGCAAAGACCGCAGCCGAGGCGGACGCTCTTTCAACAGCTTTTATGGTGATGCCCGTTAACGCGGTGCGGTCTTTTTGTGAAAAACACAAGGGTACTTCCGCACTGCTGGTTCTGTCGGGCAAAAGCAAAAAGACAGGTAGCAGGATCCTGCGTTTCGGGCGATGGGGCAAGGCAAAATTTTACTCGAAATAATGCGGAACGTTTGTTTAAGTTGCTTTTCTTATTTTCAGCAATTCTGAAAGTATTCGCCAAAAGCTTCTTGTTGGTGAAAGTCGGCTGTCAGGGTCGCACGTCCAGTCGATGGGAAATTCCGCAATCCGGTAATGCTGGTTTATCGCTCGCCTGATTATTTCGATATCGAACATAAAGCCGTCGATTACGCATTTGCCATAAAGCAGGCGAGCGATGTCGCCGCGGTAAATTTTGAAGCCGCACTGAGTGTCCGTAAGCTGGGTCGGCAGTTTCATAATTCGTATCACAAACCAGTGAAAAATCGCCGAGCATATATGCCTGTAAGGCCCCTGGTCTTTTATGAGGTGCGCCCCGGCTAATCTGCGCGAGCCGTTAGCGATATCGCATTTGCCCGCCTTGAGTTGCTCCAGCCCGCGCAGGGCGTTATCAAACGGGACGCAACTGCCGCTGTCCGCGAACATCACGTAATCGCCGGTCGTCTGCATTATTCCGCTGCGGACGGCGTATCCCTTGCCTCGGTGCTGCTGGTTTCGGATTACCTTTACATTGACTCGATTACGATATTTATCGCCGACTTTTTTGGTCTCATCAGCCGTCGTGTCCCTGCTGCCGTCGTCGGCGACTATAACCTCGCCCTGGAAACCATTTCCTTGCAGGAATTCACAGGCGGATTCGACATCGTATCCAATTTTGCCGCATTCGTTAAACGCCGGTATAACAATGGATAGATTCATCCGTTTCCTTGCTTATGTGCAGGGGAAAAGTTGGGTCGCAACGGGTTCAGCTTGTCTGAAAGCGGACCTTGGCCTGGCCTATCAAATAGAAACTGCCCGTAATACAAATGAGGTCTTCCTTGTCCACTGCGCTTTTAGCTAATCGCAATGCTTCTCCAATCGCCGGGGCGCTTTGGCACATCTTGCCTGATATGGCGGCATACATTTCGGCCAGCTCATCCGGTGACATCGCCTTGGCGGAGTTGCTGCGGGTGAATACCACTTTGTCGGCCCCGAATTGCAGCTCCTGTAGCATTCCTTTTGCGTCCTTGTCCTCATTGCAGCCGAAGATTACTATCATCGAATCGTAAGGGATGCTCTGGCCTATCGCGTGCATAAGCGCCCTGATGCTGGCGGCGTTGTGTGCCCCGTCTATGAGGATTCGCGGGTCCTCGCAAATCATCTCCATCCGGCCCGGCAGTTTTACTTTGGCAAGCCCCGCGATTGATTTGTCGTTGTCTATGTCGAATCCGCAACCCTTGAGCTTATCGAGCATCGCAAGGGCCAGACCGCAGTTTACGGCCTGATGTATCCCGAGCAGAGGGACGCGAAGGTGTTCGAATTTGCTGGTAGGTGTTGTTAAACACACGCGATTATGCGGCCCGTGTTCGGATGACGTTTCAAAGCGATGTGAGAAATCTATATCGACTCCGGTTACGCTGAAGGGGGCTTTGACTGCCGCCGCCTGTGCCTTCAATACCCGCATTGCGTTTGGGTCCTGCTGGACTGTTACAATCGGCACGCCCGGCTTGAAAATCCCGGCCTTTTCCTTTGCGATTTCTTCTATCGTGTTTCCTAATTGCTTCTGGTGATCGAAACTCAAATTGGTAATGCCGACGACCTTGGGCTTTATTACGTTGGTGCTGTCTAATCGGCCGCCCATGCCTGTTTCAATGACCGCAACATCCGCCTTGTTGTCCGCGAAGTGCATAAAGGCAAGCGCCGTCATTATCTCAAAAAAAGTGGGGGCGCTGGTTTTTGAAACGGTTTCGACCGCTTTGTATATACGGTTAAGCAAACCAAGCATCGCGGTTCTGCTTATCATTTCAGAATTGACGATAATTCGTTCGTGCAGGTCAACCACGTGCGGCGAAGTGTACAAGCCCACTTTGTAGCCGTTTGCCTCGAGCATCCTTGCCAGCATCGTAGCTGTGCTGCCTTTACCTTTTGTGCCGGCTATGTGGACTGTATCGACTTTCGTGTGTGGATTGCCCACCAGCGAAAGCAAATGCTCCATTCGCTTCAGGTTGAATGTATCGACGTTGTACCGTAAGTGCTTTTCCTGCTCATAGTTAGTTCTGTTAAAAAGGTACTTGATTGCCTCGTCGTAGGTCTTAAAGGGTTTACGTGAGACCACCGCGGCCAGCTTTGATGCGCGGCTTTTGCCATGTTTCTTCCGAGTTTTAGTTACTATTCGTGCCATGAATCTATCAGTATAACACAATATCTTGTGCATTTCAACCCCATAGGGCTGCTAATCATACAGAAAGCTATTTTATCAGCCAAAAATAAATGTAACCTCTTGTTAAACAAAAGGTTGTGAACCTGTAAATGGTTCTGTTCTTTTGTCCCAGGCAGGCCGTAATATTAGAAAACATAAAATCGCTATTATGAGTGCTTATGACAAGCTATTATATACCGCCAAGCCCAAATTGCTATTATTTACGAGATTACCGGGGGTTTGTTCGCTTAGCAACAAGCATCGTGTTACAAATATGGTATAGGTGGGTATATTCCGCGTTCACTCTTGTAATTTGCCTTCACCGATAATTCGGCTTGACCTTATACAAGGGGGACATATACTTTATAGTCAGGTTATTTTGTTTATTTCAGGATGTCCGACTTGCACCCAAATTCACCAGATATCGAGAAGTGGTTGAAACTGGCAGGCGCAGATGGTGTCGGCCCAGTTACTTTCGGCAAGCTGTTAAGTTATTTCGGTTCGGCGGAAAATGTTCTTGGCGCATCGGCTTATGAGTTGTCAAAGGTTGAGGGTATAGGTCTTCACACTGCGGAAAAAATAGCGGCCAGTCGTGACAAAATAAACACAGATGCCGAGATAGCATTGGCTGAAAAGCTTGAGGTATGGATTATTCACCTTCAGGATGAACGTTATCCCGCCCAGTTAAAACTTATTTACGACCCGCCTCCTGTTTTATACGTCAAGGGTACTCTCGTTGAGCAGGATAATCTCAGCGTGGCGATAGTGGGTTCCCGCCGGTGTAGCTTATACGGCAGCGAGCAGGCGTCCCGATTTGCGCACATATTGGCAGGCGCAGGTTTTACTATATGCTCAGGTATGGCTCGTGGCATCGACACCGCTGCTCATCAGGGCGCTCTCGCTGCGGGCGGCCGCACCATCGCTGTCCAGGGCTGCGGGTTGGCCAATGTATTTCCCCCCGAAAATAAAAAATTATTCGATTCGATTGTGGAGTCCGGCGCATGCATCAGTGAATTACCGCTTCGATATGAACCGCTGGCTGAAAATTTTCCGCCCCGCAACAGGATTATAGCCGGTCTGTCGCTGGGGACAATCGTTATCGAGGCAGGCAGCAATTCCGGCGCGCTTCATACCGCCAAATCGGCCCTCGAATACAATCGCGAAGTTATGGCGATGCCCGGAAAAATCGATTCTCCGCTCAGCCGGGGTGCGAATCGGTTGATTAAGCAGGGGGCTAAACTGGTTGACTGCGTCGAAGACATAATTGAATCGCTGGGGTACATAGGCGATAAAATCAGAGGACATGTCAATCAGCAGGCCGATTTGCTTACAGCAAAAGCCGAGATGCCTTTATTCGATATCGCCCAGTTAAACCTCAGCGCAAGCGAGAAGTCAGTTTATGAATGTTTGCATAGCGACCCTGTTCATATTGAGCAGGTTATCGCGGATTCGCAATTGCCTGCGGGCAGCGTCAACGCCTCAATCGTCTCGCTTCGGCTAAAAGGCCTTATAAAGCAGTTGCCGGGCAGTATGTTTGTGCGGAGATAAGGAATCTTTTTCTTTCTTAATTAATTTTGCCGCATTTTCTGTATTTCCACAGGTAATCCCCGAACGTTACGTGTCCTCAAACAGCATTGACGCTTGAACGCCGGCGGTATATCCTGTTGCGTATATGGCGGATTTTATTGACGATGAGATTCTTGAAATGGCCGTTGCCCGTGAGGTGGACGCCAACCGATTTTACCTTGTGCTTGCGGAACGGGTGGAAAATCCCCGCATACGAAGAATATTTGAGATGCTGGCGGCTGAGGAGCTCGAACACAAGGCCAAAATTGAGCTTGAGATTATGAAGACGGGCAGGGTGGTTAATAAGGACAAGACGCCGGCCGGGTTTAAGAATGACAGGGCCGATTATGTGCCGCCCGAAATTGAAATGGACTACAAAGATATTCTGCTTATGGGGATGCAAAAGGAAGAGGCGTCAATCCGGCTTTATGTTGACATGGCAGAAATGATTTCAGACGCTCATTCCAAAGAGATACTGCTTGCCCTAGCCCAGGAGGAGGTCGGACACAAACTGCGTTTCCAGACCGTTTTAGATTACCTGTCCAGAAACGCATAGACGCCTGACTATTATTTTTTTGCAATTCGTGGAAATCCACCGTTGACACAGTAGCACTATTCATATATTATTATGCGCAGATGTGCCGTTACCGGAATGAAAGGAGTTGGTTATGGCAGTAGAAATGAACGCCTTAAATATCACCGCGGCCACGGTAGGCTTTTTCCATACGCTTCTCGGCCCCGACCATTACCTGCCGTTTGTTATGATTGCCTGGGCCAGAAAGTGGTCCGGCCTTAAAACAACAATGGTAACTTTCCTGTGCGGCATCGGGCACGTCGGAGGTTCCGTGGTCTTGGGACTTGCAGGCGTTGCCCTCGGTTTAGCTGTCAATAAGCTCCAGTGGTTCGAATCTGTTCGCGGCAATCTCGCTGCGTGGCTCATGATAGGATTTGGCATCGCATATCTTGTCTGGGGTCTTCGCTTGGCATACAGGAACAAACCCCACAAACATATTCATTTTCATATACCCGGTGTTGAGCACGAGCACAGCCACGACCATCACAGCGAACACGTTCATATTCATGACCATCTCGACAGGGTGAGCATCACGCCGTGGGTCCTTTTTATTATATTCGCCTTAGGGCCTTGTGAGCCGTTAATACCATTAGTTATGTACCCCGCGGCCAAAAACAATATGTTCGGAGTGTTTATGGTAACCGCTGTTTTTGCCGCTGTTACCATCGGCACGATGCTCACGGTGGTTATTCTCGCACGACATGGCGTCAAACTGCTGAATTTCAACTCTATGCAGCGATATTCTCATGCCATAGCGGGTGCGTCAATCCTGATGTGCGGCTTGGCCATTCAATTCATGGGGTTGTGAGCGTTATCGATGCACAGTGCAGAATTGGCCGCCGGCTGTTAAAATTGCCGCGGTTGATTAGAAGGTGATTCTGAAATCGGTAATCTTCGGGTCAGGTATCGCCTCCTCAATATCTATGTGGTTTATGGTCCCCACGAAGGAATCTTGGAGGTCGCGAACGCATTCGTCTATCATTTCCGCCGTCCCCTGGGCAAGCATTTCGACTTCGCCGTCTGGAATGTTTCGCACGTAGCCCTTCAGCTCATATCGGCTGGCGATATTCAGGGCGGTAAAGCGAAACCCTACGCCCTGAACGCGCCCTGAGAATACGATTTTTCTTGCAGTCAGTTCCATTGCTTGCACCTTATTGCGAAAAATTAACTTTCCGAAAATTCTATGCTAACCAAAAAACGTATTTTATGCAAGTGCGGCTTAATGTCTAATTTGATGTTCACGGATGGCCTGACGTCGGGTATAATCCCCGAATTGTTTAATACGAAAAATAACGATTTTTCCCGCACAACTGTGTGGTTGTATCTGTATTGAGTGGCTATGCCTGTAAGAACGAGAGAACAAATTGAACGAGACGAGCAGATATACCAGATAACGACGCTGGTGGCTGGTCGCTTTACGCTCCAGGAAGCCCTCGACAAACTGGCAGAGGCCGCGGTTAAAATTACCGGCCTCAAGGCCTGCTCGATTCGTCTGCTCGACGAAGACGCCGGCGACCTGAAGATGCGAAGTACCTACGGGCTGAGCGAAGAATACCGCAACAAAGGCGTGGTTAACAAAGACGACCCGGTAATCAAAGCGGCCTTTGCCGGCGAAGCTGTTGTTCTCGATGATATGCAGGATGACGGCAGGGTTTTATTCAGGGAATCCACGATAAAAGAAGGGCTGGTCGGCCAGCTTACAGTCGCAATGAAATTCAGAGACAAGCCCATCGGCGTCCTGCGACTTTACAGCGGCAAACCCGTCCACTTTGGAGATGACGATATCGACCTTGCCAGGGCCATCGGCTCCCAGTGCGCCGTGGCTATCACCAACGCCAAGCTCTACGCCGAGGCGATTGAGGGGGCTCGAATCACCGAGCAGATGCGGCTGGCGGGGCATATTCAGCGGCGAATGATTCCCGAAAAGGCGCCTCAGGTGTCCGGGCTTGATATTGCCGCGACGTATATTCCCTGTTTCGACGTGGGCGGCGACTTTTACGATTTCCTCCGGCTGGACAATAACAGAATCGGCATCGCCATCGCTGACGTTATCGGCAAGGGCATTCCCGCCGCGATTATGACAAGCTCCTTTCGCGGTGCGCTGCGCGCCTATTCGGAGTGTCACTGCGGGACGGATGACCTTCTTGAAACCGTCCGCCGGCTTAACAAAATGGCGTGCGCGGAATGCGCCGCGGGAGAATTCATCTCGCTGTTCTACGGCGTTATCGACGTGGAGAAAAGGACCATCACCTATTGCAACTGCGGCCACGAACCACCCGCTTTGTATAGGGATAAACACGTTGCTGACCTGAACAAGGGCGGCCTTGTTCTTGGCGTTTTGCCGAATGCTGAATATCAGTCGGAGACTGTCCAGTTGAACGAAAACGATTACCTCCTGTTTTATACCGACGGGCTGATTGACGCGGCGAATTTCGACGGCGATATATGGGGCAGAGACCGCCTTCTCAAAACATTCGATAAATGCCATATGGGCTCTGCCTCCCAGGTGATTAATAATATACTCGCCTACAGGAGACGCTTTGTAGGTCTTGCTCGACAGGTCGATGACACGAGTATGGTCGTTGTAAGGGTCGCAAAAACAGTTGGTTAAGATTTTCTGCGGTCTCTGCGAACTCCGCGGTTAAATTTATGATTCGACTTATAATTACTATCGATGGCCCCGCCGCCAGCGGCAAGAGCACGGTTGCCCGCTTAGTGGCAGCGAAACTTGACGCTACCTTTCTCGATACCGGCGCGATGTATCGGGCGGCTACTCTCGCCGCGATGCTCGATGGGGCGGATTTGACTGACCAGCAGCGAATACTCGATGTGCTGGACGAAACGGTATTTGAATTTAAAGCGACCCCCGAGGGTATGCTCGTGCGAATCGATGGTGTCGATACCACCGCGCAAATACGCGACCCAAAAGTTACCGCCAATGCCCGTTACGTCGCTTGTCTTGCGCCCGCCCGCCAACGTCTGGTCGATATGCAGCGACGATTTGCCGAGGCGTATGGCAAGGTTGTTACCGAGGGCAGAGACCAGGGGACAGTCGCGTTTCCTGATGCGGATGTGAAGTTTTACCTGACCGCCGACCTCGATGAAAGGGCACGCCGAAGACAGGCGGAGCTGAAAGCCAAAGGAATACAACAAACCGATGATGAAATCCGTCGGGCCATTCTCAAAAGAGACCAGAGCGATGAAAACAGGTCTGTCGGACCTTTGAAGCCCGCCGATGATGCCGTTATCGTTGATACAACTGGCTTGACTATCGATGAGGTTGTCAAAAAGCTGGTTGATTGCGTGAATGCTCGTCTAAGCGAATGAGCTTTTAACTACAGAAAAAAATAAATTAAAATTCTCTGTGTGCTCTGTGTCCTCTGTGGCTAAATATAATTATTATTTTGCTCTGTGGCAAAAATGTTAGGCGAATCTATAAAATCTCGTTGGTGCCTGTTTGCCCGCTGGTGGTGCAGGTTATTCTGCGTTACGTTTTTACGTATGCGTTTCGTCGGCCTGGAAAATGTCCCCTCAGATGGCCCCTATATTCTCGCCGTCAATCACCAGAGTTTTCTTGACCCGCTTTTTGCCGGCATTGCGTTGAAAAGTCAGCTTTGCTTTATGGCTCGCGACACACTGTTCAAAAGCAGAATCTTCGGCCCGCTGCTTAAATCGGTCAAGGCCATCCCCGTCAGGCGAGGCCAGGCCGACATCTCATCAATTAAAATGATTATTGCCAAACTAAAGCAGGGCGAAGGCGTCTGCCTTTTTCCCGAGGCGACACGCACAACCGATGGCAGAATCGCTCCCTTCAAAGGCGGCTTCGGCCTTCTCTGCCGCCGTGGCAATGCCCCCGTTGTCCCCGTCCTCATTGACGGCGCATTCGAATGCTGGCCCAGACATCGAAAGTCATTCAAAATCGGCTCGAAGATTACAGTTACTTACGGAAAACCAATATCGGTTGAAAAAATCACTGGTATGGAAGATGATGATTTCGCCGCTATGTTGACCAAAACGATGAGAGATATGCAGTCCCAAACCCGAATCGCCGAAGGCAAACAACCGTTTAATTATTAATAATCCGTCGCAGCTTGCCCGCCGTAGGCGGGACGTTTCCGCCACTCAAAACTAAACACTTAACACGGAGCGAAGCGACGAGCCCGCTTCGGAAACTCAAAACTTAAAACCGTCATCCGTCTTCTGTCTTCTGGCGGAATCTGTGTCAATCCGTCAGTGTACCACCAGTTCGGCGACACCTACCTTGCTTCTCGCTCCCACTTGTTCCACGAACGCCTCCAGCCGTGTAGTCAGCGTCGCGTCCTCTTGGCCGTCGAAGCTGAGATTGAGAATTGGCATTTCATTGCAGTCGGCGCTCAATCGTCTTGTCTGTGTGTTGACTATCGTTGAGGGCATACAGGTGAATGGCATCACGTTGACCACGCCGCCCAAGCCGTCTTGGTGGTATTCGACAATTTTGCCGATACTCAGTATCGCTTCGCCTTCAAACGACTCGTCGATATATGGTTTGGCAAGGTCGATGACGTGTCTGATTGGATGCTCGGCGAGTTTGCCGAACTTTTTCTCCATCGGCTGCGCAAGGGCTCGTTCGATTCTGTGCTGGAAAAAGTTTTGGATTGTATTACTGAACAGGTTCTTAATCTGGCCCCTGCGTTTTGCCATTTTGCTTCTTGTGAAGTTGGTGTAATAAACCCATTCGGCAAGCGGGGCGAGGTCGCACGCCGCCCCAAGCTCCTCAAGCCGGCGAATGATATTGAGGTTCGCGAACGGGTGATTGCGAACGTAAATCTCGCCCACAATTCCTATCCTCGGCTTGTGAACGCTTTTGTCTAATTTGACTTTTGCGAATTCCTCCGCGAATTGTTCGAAGATTCGCACCATATCCGAAAGCCGGCTGCGCTTTTCCACATGCTCTACCCATCGCCGAACACATTTTTCGTAAACCTCCTGTGCCTGTTTGGGTTCGATTGCATAGGGACGCAGTCGCAAAACCAATTTGTGCAGAAGGTCTATGCCGACGACTGCGGTCCACATATCCTTCATAAATGTGCCCAGTCCCGTGCCGTTTGCCGAACCGTCGAAGCTGCCCACAAGCTGGCCGTAGAAGTTACTGTCCTGATTTGGCGAGACGATGATGGCCTCATCCACGCCGGCTTGTTTGAGAATTAACCGGCCCATACAGTGATACAGCCCGAATCTGCATGGTCCTGATGCCCCCGGCATAAAAAACGCCGCGTTTTCCGGTTTCACGCCGTCCCGGCTGAGCACATTCAGCATTTCACCGTTGGTTATCGCGCAGGGCAGACATTCCTTGCCCGTCGTATAGGCCCTTCCCCGCATAAGCACTGCTTCGTCCGCTATTGGCATAACCTCGGCAGGTTGTCCGTAAGCCCGCAGGCACCCGGCCAGGCCATAAGACGCGTCGCCCATATAGGGTACATACAGCGTTCGTTTCGCCGCTGGCCCGTGACTTGCGATCCGTGATACGAGCGACGAGTCACGAGCCGCGAGCGACGGTTTATAGTTCTTCAAGCTTTCCAAAAACGCTTCTAACCGCGTAATCACGCCTGCGTCCGCGGAGTGTTCGTCGATTTCCAGTTGCAGGCACGGTTTGCTTCCCATTATGTCCTTGAAGAATGGCATCAGGAACGAATCAGGCCCGCAACTGAAGTTCGACAGGTAAACCGCGAAGAGCCGATTGTCCTGCCTGATTATGTCCGCTGCTCGCAAAATCTTTTGCCCGTATGACCAGTAAATCTCGCTATGAAGTTTTTCGTCGCTCAGCCGGGCCTTACTGAAATCGAGCATGTCCATCGGCATCATTTCGACTCCGGCATCGGCAAATTTCTTCGGCAACTGCAAACTCACGCCTTCGTCGCAGCCGTTGTATGGTCTGCTCACAAGAATAAAAAGTTTTTCACCTTCCCTGATGCTCGCCAAGATCTCCCTGCCTTTATCTGTCAGCGACTTATCGAAACCACGCTGTGCCTCAAATCCCTTCTCCATAGCCCGCCGTGCCTCTGAAGGCGAAACATTCAATCGCTTGCCTAATTCCACAAACGTTTTTTTCGCGAGCTTATCACCCTCGCCAAGACGCAGCGGGGCAATTAACAACTTCGTTTTGCCAAGCCTGTCCTGAGCGGAGTCGAAGGACTTATCGCCGAATGCGCTTCGCACCTGGTACGGGAACGACTGGATATACGGGCAAAAATGATTGTGTTTATTCTCCGGGAAGCTGGCGATTGTCGAAACTATGCTCGGCAGGAATATATAATCCACGCCTTTTTCGATTAGCTCGACGATGTGCCCATAAGCGACTTTTATCGGAAAGCACGGCTGGGCCGTTACCGATTCCACGCCCTTGCGAATTGTCTCTTTCGAAGTCCTGCTGGATAACATGACCTCAAATCCCAGCTCCCTGAAAAATTGTGAAAATGTGGGCAATAACTGCCACGACGCCAGCGCCATCGGTATTCCAATTTTTTTAGATTTGAGATTTGAGATTTGAGATTTGTCCGCCGAAGCTTTAGCGAAGGAGGATTTTAAATTTAGCCCTGCGAATTCGAGCAATTTGCTTTGACGGTATTCGAAAGCCCCAAACCGGCTCTTCTTTTGAGCGGTTTTCTTGACGTTATACCTGTCGCATCGCGAGCCGTAATATAACGGCTCGGAACCAACCATTTGAACTTTCTTTATCTCGCAATGATTGGAGCAGTGGTCGCACGCGAATGACTCCACGGTATAATCAGCGTTGACGAGGTTTTCAAATCCCTTGAATTTGCTTTCCGGCCTGACACCCGCCTGCTGAGCGGCTTGTTCGATATGTTCCGCCGCGATTGCCGCCGCCCCGAGCGCGCCTGTGCATTCATGGTGGTCGGGGACCATAATCGGTTTGCCTGTTACCTTCTCAAACGCGGCCCATACCGCCTTGTTGAAGGCCGTCCCGCCCTGAAAGCAGATATTGTCTCCGATTTTTCGTCTGCCGACGACTCGGTTGAGATAATTGGCAACTATCGAATAGCTCAAACCCGCGACAAGGTCTTCGGTGGTCGCTCCTTGTTGCTGATAGCTCAGCAAATCCGATTCCATAAAGACCGTGCAGCGCTCGCCTAATTTGACAGGTGATTTGCTCGCGAAGGCCAGTTGGGCAAACTCGTTTTTGATGCTTATGCCCAGCCGTTGTGCCTGCTCTTCAATAAATGAACCTGTCCCCGCGGCGCAGGCGTGGTTCATCTCGAAATCCACGACCACGCCATTGTTTAACGAGATGTATTTGCTGTCCTGTCCGCCTATTTCAAAAATGGTATCCACTTTCGGATTGACGATTGCCGCGCCCGTTGCCTGTGCCGTGATTTCATTTATTACTACATCGGCGCCGATAAAGTCGCCGGTGAGGTATCTTCCCGAGCCGGTGCTGGCCGCTCCGGTTATTTTGACTTTATTCTGGACCTGGTCGCCGATTTCCTTCATCACCTGATGTATTGCGTCTAACGGTCTGCCTGCCGTCATAAGGTAAATTTTGGCGAGGATGCGTTTATATCTATCCATCACAACGGCTTTTGTACTCAGCGACCCGACATCAACGCCGAGGTATGCTTCTATCGGCTCCGTCGCATTGGCGAGCAGGTCGCTGCGAACGTTATTTTTCGGAGGAGGCAAAACAGGTGTTGCGAGCACCTCCCTGCGAGGGGCGTTTTGAAGTGCGGAACCCTGCCGACTGATATATTCGTCAATCTTCTCTAACAGCGAATTGGTGGGGATACTGTGCTGTAATCCCTTGCTTTTTGCGGTTAAACAAGCGCCGATTGCCCCGGTGAAGAAGTGCGCATCCGGGACGAGGACCTCGCCCGGTTTGGTTTCAAATGCATCCTCGATAGCCCGGACGACGCCCGCGTTTGCGGCGACGCCTCCTGTAAAGACGATTGGCTTGACAAACTCTCGTCCGCAGCCGAGGTTGCTTTTCAGATTGCGGGCAAGCGCAAGGCAAAGCCCGGCGAGGATGTCGCAGACAGGCGTTGCCTGCTGCTGGAGGTGAATCATATCGCTTTTCGCGAAGACCGAGCATCGGCCCGCCATTCGCGGAACGTTTTTGCTCTGGATGGCCAGTTGGCTGAATTCGTTTTCGATATTGATTCCCAGCCGGTCCGCCTGCTGGTCGAGAAACGACCCTGTCCCCGCGGCGCAGACGGTATTCAGGGCGAAATCCCTCACCCGTCCCTCGCCTGGTTGCAGGAATATAAGTTTGCTGTCCTGGCCTCCCATTTCGATGACGGTCGCGTTTTGTATGTCCGGGTACAGGTGCGTTATCGCGGCGGCCTGTGCCGCCACTTCATTTATGAACGGAATTCCCAGTATTTTTGCGGGTAATCGGGCAGCGGAGCCGGTCGCGGCGATTGTCTCGACGCCGGCTGGGTTAATCTTCGCGAATATGTCCCGCAATTGTGTGCGGAATGTCTCTACGGGTTTGCCTTTTGTCCGTCGGTAGTCCGACAGGACAACGCGGTTTTCGTCGTCGAGGACGACTAAATCACTGCTGGTCGAGCCGATGTCGATACCGATACTGAGCGTGCGCTTGCCTCGGAGCGGTTCGACTTGTGGTGAGCGTGTCGAACCAGTCGAGCCCTTAGTGGTTTTTTGCGAAGAAATCAGCTTTGGTTGCTCTTGCATAAGTCCTTTCTCCGGTCTCAATCTTACATCCCTGAATGAGCGGCTTAGTATAACATTTTCGCCTGCGGCGGACAAGTTTTGGTTTTCCGCAGGTGACATTCATAACATTGCGTTTTGTTGTTCAACGCCATATTAACTTTCGCGTTGGCAAATACTGTTCGTATATCAACTATACATATATTAACTGTTCTGTCAAGCGCTATTTTTAAATATTTTTCGGAAATTTCGGAAATTTATGATGATGCTCACCGCAGGCGTGGTTTGCTTCGAAATTGGTTATTGGATATTCGATATTGGACATTCGGCATTACTCCGCGTTCTCTGCGGTTAAATAATCCGTGTAAATCTGCCTGCCCTGCATAGCAGCTTCGGCGAAGAAGGGTGTAATCTGTGGTTAAAACGCGGTTTCTGGGAATTTTGAATAATTTTTTATTATTTTTGTTGTGGGCGATGGAATATGTCGTATAATAGGTATTATGTCGAGCATATCTTTCCGCCTTTCAAGGGTATCCTCCAGCAGCAAATGTGAGAGGCATATTACAGATTGATGGCCGGTTATAAGGCCAGGGAGCATTATTGTGAGTTCAGGAACAGTAAAATGGTTCAATGGTGAAAAAGGATATGGGTTTATCGTCGCCGACGATGGCGGAGCCGACCTGTTCGTTCACCACTCGGAAGTCAAGACAGCCGGATACGCGAATCTGGACGAAGGGCAGAAGGTTGAGTACACCGTGGGCGAGGGCAAAAAAGGACCCTGCGCGACAAACGTAATTCCGAAACAAACCACCATAAATTAACGCCAAAGAAAGGCCTCGCCCGTGGGAGGCCTTTCATATTTTTTGATGATTCACCTACAGGAGCAAAGATGGGAAAGATGCTGAAAACTTCGGCTGATAACAGGAAATGTATATTTCCGAAATGCACGCATATCCTGAGTATCTATAACCATGATGAATATTGTCATATACATCAGGGCTGTGTGCGTCAGGAGCAGGAACCCGAGATTTTAACTCATCAGGAAATTGGTACGTAAACCGGCCTGCCCCCGCATCTCGTCCCTTAGGGACGGCGGGGGGTGCCGACAATATTGACGGACGAAAGTGTGACTCTCTCCCAATTTCTACCGGTGCTTGATTAAAATGTTCATAGTCCTTTTGACTAATCAAAAGAACTATGGCTTTATCTGGCAAAACAGCGTTAATCCTATGAAGCAGAGCCGCGTCTAATTCATGATTAAAGGTTTTCAGACACCGGCGGGGATTTTTGCCGCAAAGAAGGGCTTAAATTTCATATCTGTCTTGAGGATGTGGTTTGTCAGCCAGATTATAAGGAATTCCGTGATTTCATCTCCCGTCGTATTCCTGTTATTCATAAAACTTATGGCAAGTTCAGCCGTGGTATCGATGAAGTAATCATGCTCCTTTTCATGCGGCTCAATCGCCGGATAACCATATTGCCGCATAAGCATTTCTTCCGTTGAGAAATGCTCCCTCGCATAGTTGACCATTTCCGACAATATGTCCGAAACCAGCCCTGAATCATCAGATGAAACAGGCCTTTCGATGAGTTTATTGATAATTTCAAACAGGTGCTGATGCTGATGGTCGATTTTCTCAACCCCCACGCTGTATTCGTCTTTCCAGCATATCTTTTCCATTTTAATCTCCCTATTCAGTTATGTTAGTGCCAGCCATATCTGTATTTATCGGCGTTCTAAACATCAAAAGTTTCTCTTTTTCGCCCATTCAAAGTAAGAACCTTGGTTCCTTTTGTGCCTTCTTGCGTCTAAAAAAATCCGTGTAATCTGCCTGCCCTTCATAGCTTTAGCGAAGAAGGGTGGCTATAATCCTGTTCCTTATGAAAGTTATGGTAGCTGAGAAGTATGGTTTTTGCGCGGGCGTGCGGAACGCCATAAGCACAGCGGAGAAGGTGCTGGCGGAGAAGGGCCAGGTTTATTCGCTGGGGCCTATTATTCATAACCCCGGCGTGGTCGAGCGATTGGCAAAGAAGGGTCTTGTTACGGTTGACGACGTGGAGCAGATACCGGCCGGTGCGACGGTGCTGATACGTTCACACGGTGCGGCCTCTGAAGAGATAGCCCATCTGAAACAGAAAAACGCGGATATCGTTGACGCGACCTGCGTTCTGGTCAAACGGATGCAGCAAATCGCGATGCAGATGGAGGAGCAGGGGTATAAGGTGGTGATAGTCGGCGACCAGAACCATCCGGAGGTTCGTGCGGTTGTCGGCTGCACAAGCGGGGCGGTGGTCGTCGGCAATGAGTCGGATATAAGCACCATCGGGACCGGCCGACTGGGAATTGTCTGCCAGACGACACAGAGTCCCGAATTTTTTGGCCGAATGCTTTCCGCGATAGCGCGGGCCGGTTTTGACGAAATGAAAGTCATAAATACCCTGTGCAAGGAGGCCATAAAAAGGCAGCAGGCCGCCGTCGAATTGTGCAGGAAAGTCGATATTATGTTCGTTTTAGGCGGTTTGGAGAGCGCCAATACGCGAAAACTGGCCGAATTGTGCAAAAAGTACAATAATAGAACATTTCATTTGCAAAACTGGGACGAATTTGATAAAAAACTGGTTTTCGGCTGTCGGACCGCAGGCGTTACAGCAGGGGCCTCAACGCCCCAGTGGATTATTGACGACTTCGTGAAAAACCTGGAAGCGGTGGAAGTGTAGCCGAAAGACGATTTTCAGGCGTTTGCTGCGTGGGCAGATGCTTTTTGGATTATTAACTTTTTAGCCGGGCTATGTTGCTCGGTGGTTCGTCGGCGTAAATGTGGGGCGACGGCGGGCGTAGAACAAGACGCCACAGGGGATAAGCATATTTATGGTTGACAGAAATATAATTAACAAATTGGGTATGACTGCCGAGCAGGTGGACTCGCAGGTCCAGGAGATGTTCGGTGAAAAGGAAAACGAGATGTTTCAGGAGGCGCTGCTGGCGAAGGTGGATTCGCACCAGCCCGGAACAATCCTGAAGGGCAAAATCGTCACCCAGATCGGCAACGATGTCATCATCGAGGTGGGCCTCAAAAGTGAAGGTGTCGTCGATGCATCTGAATTCGATAATGCTTCGGAACTGGTCCCCGGCACAGATATAGAAGTGCTGCTCGAGGATACGGATTCCGAGACGGGGCTTCTGCTGCTGAGCAAACACAAAGCGGACAGAATCAGGGGCTGGGAGAACCTGATTAATACCAAGAAGGAAGGGGACGTGGTCAAGGGCAAGGTCGTCCGCCGAATCAAGGGCGGCCTGCTCGTGGATATCGGTGTGCCGGTATTCCTGCCCGCGTCGCAGGTTGATATTCGCAGGCCGGGCGACATCAGCAGATTCATCGGAAAGGAAGTTGATTGCATAGTTCTCAAGATTGACATCGAAGGTCACAATATCGTCATATCAAGGCGCAAGCTGATAGAGGAGGAACGCCGGCTGAGCAAAGAGAAGATTCTGGCGGAAATCGAAGTTGGACAGCGGCGAAAAGGCATCGTCAAGAACATCGCCGACTTCGGCGTATTCGTGGATTTGGGCGGCGTAGACGGCCTGCTGCATATTTCGGACCTGAGCTGGGGCCGAGTCAGTCATCCGTCGGAAGTTGTCCGGCTCGATGATGAAATCGAGTGCGTCGTCATAGGCGTTGACAAGGCAAACGAAAAAATTTCACTTGGCCTGAAGCAGAAAAGCCAAAGCCCGTGGGAAAACGTGGAGAATGACTATCCGGTGGGCACAAGGGTAAAGGGCAAGGTTGTCAATATTATGAATTACGGCGTGTTTGTCCGGCTTGATGACGGCATCGAAGGGCTTGTCCATATAAGCGAGATGAGCTGGACGAAACGCCTGAACCATCCTAGCGAGATGCTCAATCTCGGCGACGAGGTAGAGGTAATGGTCCTCAACGTCAACAAGGACAAGCAGGAGATTTCGCTTGGTCTTAAGCAGACGGAGACCAATCCCTGGTCAGTGGCGGCACAGAAGTACCCGGCGGGGACACTCGTCAATGCCGTCGTCCGCGGCGTTACCAATTATGGCGCTTTTGTCGAGGTGGAAGAAGGCATCGACGGGATGATTCATATTTCGGACCTGAGCTGGACGAGAAAATACAGCCATCCGAATGAGGCCCTGCAGAAGGGCGACAAGGTCAAATGCGTCGTTCTCGATATCGACCCCGACAAGCAGCGGGTTTCCTTAGGCGTCAAACAGTTGAGCGAGGACCCGTGGCTTCACGCGATACCGGATAAATATATCCCCGGCCATATCGTCAAAGGCAGAGTAACGAAGCTGACGAATTTCGGGGCGTTTGTGCAGCTTGAGCAGGACCTCGAGGGCCTGCTTCATATTTCAGAGCTGTCGGACCAGAAAATCAAGAGGCCGCAGGACGTGGTCAAGGTTGACGATGAGCTTGAGGTCAAGATTTTGAAGGTGGATAACGAGGCCCGCAAGATTGGCTTGAGTTTGCGAAGGGCGCAGTGGGCGGCGGAAGGGCAGGCAGGCGAAGGCATGGATACAGTCGCCACGGACGCGGTCGTCGCAGATATCGTTGCCACAGAAGAAGCCGTTGCTACAGAGACAGAGGCCGCGCAGCCGGAAGGCACCCCGGCCCAGGAACAGCCGCCGGCAGATGAGCCGGACCCGGAACAGCCAATTGTGTAAAAGCGGTCTTTAAGTTGTTTTGGTTTAACTAAAA
The DNA here is from genome assembly GCA_050013675.1 of Sedimentisphaerales bacterium. Classification (GTDB taxonomy): domain Bacteria; phylum Planctomycetota; class Phycisphaerae; order Sedimentisphaerales; family Anaerobacaceae; genus Fen-1362. The sequence goes on along the minus strand of JBEKEU010000002.1, from coordinate 159,648 downwards.
GCCCTGTCTTGCGACAGGGCTTTTCTTTTGCGCCGAATCGATTTTTAACCGAATCGCCGGCTAAGTCGTTACTTTATCTTTATTGAGCCGAAGCTGGTTTTCAAGTCCATTCTGCCTTTGCCTTGTCCGATTGTGCCGTCAATCCGGGTCTTGCTGACGTCTCCTTTGACGGTTATCGGCAGTTCCGTCTTGACGCTGCCGAAACTCGTTTCAACGGCTATGTCCCCTGCAAAATTATGCGGTATATCCACATCCACTTCGCCGAATGACGTCTCGATTTTCGCTCGTATATCGGCCGGGCAGGCGTCTGAGAAATCGATATCCATTTTTCCGAAGCTCGATTTTGCCGAAAAATAGCCTGTGGTAATCCCCTCGCAGTCAACCTCGCCGTATGAAGTGTCCAGTTGCACATTGCCGGTGATATTTTCCGCGTCTATTTTCCCGAAACTGGTTTTTGCGTCGACGTCTCCGGTGATATTTTTCAGCTCGACTTTGCCGAAGGAGGTTTCGCATTTTATGCCCGTTCTGGTCGGCACGGTAACATCATAACTAATCCCGATTGAACGGTTGTTTTTCAGATTCGGCTTTTCAACCTTGAATACCAGGACCTTGTCTTCGGCTACCAGCGTTATTTTTGTCTGCTCTGCGAGTTGTTGGGCCTCTTCCAAAGTCGGTGCCCGGCCGTTGATTTTGGCGGTGGCGTTGCATTCCGTCGTATCGGCTCCCCTGATTTTCACGTCCCCGAAGCTCGTATCAATCTTTATCCGCTCTATCCCTGCCATTGAAGCCGATAGTTGCTCAGTCCTTTCATAGTGCTCCTTCCCGGGCCACCCCCAGCACATGCAGCATCCGCAAACAAGCGAGGTTAAAACAAGACAGCAGGCCAGTAGAGTTTCAGGTAAATACCTTCTCATTGCTTGTCTCCTGAAATACACAACCATTCTGAACATCTGCATCTGGCGTCAGGTTCTGATTTTGACTCATCCGTGTTACGGTTTTGTTACTATATTGTCTCTTTTTGCAATTTTTTTGCAAGCCCCATCCGGATGTTCGATTTACTTTGACATTGGTTATTGGATGTTCAATGTTCAACATTTCCTGCGGAGGGTCTTTACTTCGCTATCAGGCATAAATTATTTTTTCAACTTTTCCTTAACTTCGTATACCCAAGATATTTCTGAATTAACTCCACGCTCGGTGTCATCATAATCAATCCAAGTATTACCAAGTTTAACTGCCATTTTTCCAATCATTAAACCAGCGCCAGCCAATATGCCTAACCCAGGGTAGCCAGCCAACGAAAAACTTCCTATTACACCAGACGTACCAAGTAAGTATTTACCATCCAACACTTCTTCTATTGTTCCAATGACCGTCTTAATTCCATGTTTTTTCAATGTAGATCCATAATCCTCAAGTTTCTGTGCAATATCATCCTCAATAAATTTCTGTGATTTTCCAATCATCTCTTTGTCTAACCAATGTAGAAAGCGTCTATATTTTTTTAAACTTATTTTGTCTTTTCTGAATTCTATAACCTGTTGCCATGTTAATTTTCTTTCATCAACAATTTCAAGATTGGATAAAGCAGAGGCAACCACTTCACGATTTCCTTCTTTATAAAGCTTCGCCCTTTCTTTTCCAGAATCACAGACCACAGATACTGGCATACCATATTTGCCAAAAAAGGATTTAGCTGCTACTCTCATATAATTTGAATGGTATGGTGATGGATTTTGTTCCAATTCTTTAATAAGAAACTTTATATCTTTTTTATTAGATATAAATTTATTAGGTGAAAGAATATTGAAAAATACAAAAGAACTTAATAAATCATCCTTCATTTTTTTTGTGCCTACAGTTTTTAAAGAATGTTCATTTACGACAGCTTCCATCATTTTTAAATAGTGAATTTCTAAACGTGATTCGCCACAGCATCGTATTGAATCTGGAATATTATCATTATATGGTGGTGGTAAATCTGGTGATAATATTCTATCATAGCAAAGAGCAGCGGTTTTTTCCTTAGAAGAAATTGCTACAGTTTCTCCTTTTGAAGGCAAAAGAACTTTTCGTGGCCTACTATGTTCTATTTTCATCTTTGCCCTCGGTTATTTGTAAATCTTTATGCCTGTAATTTCCGTACTTGTACGCCCAACATAATGGCATATCTACAATACTAAAAAGCGTTGTCATGCTTCGAGGTGGTACAACACCATACCACTTTACAAATTTGGAATCAAAATGATCAAGCAAGTTATCTATCAGTTTTTGATACTCGCAAAGAACAAAACCAAAATATTGCCTAATATCTTCATACTCTCTGGTAGTATGTCCCTTGGTACTAAAATGCCCAAGAATATTCTCGTCTTTTTTCCCTTGTCGAAAAGAAATTAAAAGCGACTCGTAATTATGTTCCAAATCACCCCTTCTGTCTCTCATCTGACGGAACCATTCCTTTGTAGGCTGTAGTAGTTTCATCAGATCGTTGGGTAATTCCTGATTATCGGTTTTCTTGAGAAGCTCATTAAAACTTTTCGGTACTATAATCGGGTGTTCGTTTTGATCGTAAAAATATTTGATTACCCCTGACACATCATCTAATAATATTCTAAGCAATAAATAACACGCTTTCATAAAAGCTCTGGACTGAGCATAAGCCATATAATCGAATTTTTCAGGTGTAATTGGTGTGTTCTCAAGTACCGTCAAATTATTATCCAGATACCAAAGCATTAAGGATAAATCGTATATATTGTCGTTATATGAAATAATTTCTTGGGGTATCCTTATAGGCGGTTGAGTTTTCTTGACGGTGTTCATCACAATGAGCCAATTCCCTATATAGCCACTTAAATTATTCTTATGACTTATGTTGGCCATTTCTATTCACACTATTTATTGGTAGCGTCCACTTTTTTTCAATCTGCCACGCCTGTGAGATAATCAAATCACCACAGGTATAAACGGCATTATAGAGTCCTATTTGTCGGGAGGAAAGGGGTTTTCTATTTATGATTTATGATTGTGGGATGCGGCTTTTGCTGGGAAGCGATTAAGATAATGACCCGCTGCTGGTTTTTGATGTTTAGTTGTTTTTTGCCAAAAAAACAATAACCTCCTGGAATTTAAACGCCGATAAATATAAATGGGAAGCGTTTCCAAAAGGCCCTGGCCTTAACAATAGCTGAATATGGGAGTTAAAATGGAAAAGATTCGCTGGAAAGATGAATACAGCGTAGGGGTTGAAAAGATTGACCGTCAACATCGGCATCTATTTGAAATCATCAATAAGCTCATCGACCACTCCGGCTCATCCGGGGATTCAGCGCTGGTTTCGGAGACGTTGACGGAAATGCTTAACTACGCGAAAGAGCATTTCACGACTGAAGAAGAGCTTATGCAGGAATACGGCTATCCGGAGATTGAGTCGCATAAAGAGCAGCACATCTACTTCTTCAAGACGACGGCCGAACTATCCATAAACGCCCTGAATAAGCAATCAATGGTCTTGCGTGAGATTGTAGAATTCCTTAAAATATGGTTGACATTTCACATTCTCAAATGCGATATGAAATACAAGGAGTTCTTCAAGGCAAAAATCCCCGCCAAGGCAGTGTTCTCATAGGGAGTCCTCCGTAAGGAGTCCTAAGGACTGACGGACAATTCCCCCTTTATTCGCCGCCGCGGACGACCATCGCGAGCGAATAAACCCTGTAATTACAGGTGATATAAAGCGTTCTATATTCGGGTCCGCCGAAACAAACATTCGCAGGAACATCAGGCGTCGGAATCATTTTAATCTGCTGGCCGGTTGGCGAAACAATCCACACTCCGCCTAAACCTGTGAAATAAAGGTTGCCGCGCTCATCGATTGTCATTCCATCAGGGTCGCTGGTATAAGATGTTGTTGGTTTGAAGAACACCGAGCCGGTGCCTAAAGTCCCATCGGAATTGATTGGGAATACCCACCAGCGTTTCTTGGTGAGGTCACTGCTGCTGCTTTCGGAGACGTATAGTTTGGTTTCATCTAAGGAGGTGATAATGCCGTTTGGCTGGTACAGGGCGTTGTTGACCCGTGTCATAACGCCGTTCGGTTCGAGGAGATATACGCCCTGACCTGCGGGGCCGACGCCGTTCCAGTCAGGACAGGTAAAATAGATGTCGCCGTTGAGCAGCTCACAGAGGTCGTTTGGTTTTTTCGGCGTATTCGCCACAACAACGGTATCTTCAGGACCGGATGCGCCTATGCGGTGACTGCGAATCTGCATTGTGCTTTCGTCAGCCGTGAGCAGCCGGCCATCGAGCGAAAGGATTGTGCCGTTGGTGTAAGGAGAGGGGGTCATCCAGACGGTTACGTTGTTTGGCGAATCGAGCCGTAAAATCTGATATGTTCCGCTGCTCCTCGGCCTCTTGGTAAAGAAAAGTTTATTGCTGTTCGGGTCCCAGGTTGGCCCCTCGAAATTATAATTCAAATCATAATAGACCTGCTGTAGTGTTGCCCCGGGTGCAACAAGAGTAGTGGTATAGTCCGTCAGCCAGTTGTCGCACAGGACATACAGGTCTTTTTCGTCGATTACGCCGTCGCCCGGTGTCGATGAAATATCGCAATTGGCGTCCCAGTTGGTGTCTCCTGAATGACTGCCCCAGGCGTTTGCGAGTATAGCGAAGTCCTTGAAATCGACAAACCCGTCATAATTGAGGTCTGCCCAGCCAGGCGCGCTTGTAGTAAGCTCGATTCCATTGCCCGTGCCGAGATTACGGGTGTATTGCCTGTCGGTTGCGTTATTCCAGTGCTCATGAACGCCCAAACTTGCGGTCAAACTCCCGTCATGATTGGGGTCATAGGTGGTGCCTGAAGGCGGGTTGGGAATCGATGCTGCCTCGTGGAGATAATCATCTGTCCCGTCGCCTCCCGGCCCATCGGTGTCCGGCCATTGAGAGTAAAGAATATCGAAGCCGACGGAATCAATTGCGACCGGGTCCTGCGAGGCAAAAACACTCGAGGGCCAGTCGTTATTAAATGGCGGATTCGGGAATTTCAACGGGGGATTAGGCCAGACATTATATCTGCAATGCTTTGTCGTATATAACCCGTCAAGAAGGCACAGAACTGTTCTGCCGCCAATTTCGGGATGCCCCATAAAATCAACTAAAGGCCTGTAATGTCCCATCCCGGGGACGCCCCACACTTGCTTGGCGTGGAGGTCATAATAGCCGGTTGCGTTTGGTGTTCTGCACAGGGTGCCATAGTGGTTTTTACCGCACATCGTAACACCCGCCTGGTTGTAATGCCCCTTTAAATTTCCGAGGTTGATTACGTATGCGGCGTTATGGTAAATATTGGGGACATAATCCTTGTTGGTAGCGCTGTTGGAGTTGGCATCAGCCCAATATACGCGAGGATTTGTAGAAGGGGTGGTTGTTTTGGTGCGTCCGCTGGTTCCCACAACGTCGATGTATGTCGCATGAGGAAAGTCGTTGTGGAGCCTGTTATAGTAATCATTGACAAAGGTGCACACTGTATCACCGATAGCGATGTCAACATCATTTACACCGACGACGTTTACGAGCTGGTCGAGAACAGCGTGCATAACCTCCGGGGAAGTATTCGGGTAATTAAGGTAATTGGTGTTATTATAAGTGTAACTTAGAGAACCGATGAGTCCGACAAGGTTGACCTTAATCATAATTTTCTCGCCGGGCTGGTAGCCGACGTTGCCTTTGCCATGCTGCTGATTGAAATAACGGAAAATAGAGTCCCATGCTGCGTAATCGCTGCTTTTGCCTGTTAACGCACGAAGCGATTTTGAGACCATTGAGTTTACGACGTTTTGGTCTGTGTGGTTAGGGTCATAATAGTTTCCATCGCCGATTCCCCCCCAGGTAGTGGCGTTGGGGTCGTAAATCCAGGCGACTCGGCCGGGATGAACGCCTTTGCCGACGCCTATGGGGGCATTTGCCGGTTGTGGGATACGGGATGGCGGAACAGCCATAGCGTCATCCTGTGAAGTATAGCTAAGGGCTACATAGATGGATGCCACGCTGATTACGATGCATATTGCCGCAAGGACGTAGCGGGCCTGCACAAGGTGACGTTTTGCCTTATGAAACGCGATGGTCGAGGCAGCCAGACCAACGAGCCAGACGATGAAGCCCGACGCCAGCGGAAACGCCAGCCGCTGGCAGGGATATGCCGCCCGTGACGGCTTGGGTATAACGCGGACTAAAAACCAGATAAGCGCGGCCAGGCCCGTGAATGGAAACAGCCACCACGCCCACCTGAATTTGCGGCCTGACTGGATGATTTTACCTGTTTTGGGACAAATCCGGTGCTGGTCTTCGTTCTTTAGAAACGACATCACCACTCTCCTAATAGGGCCTAAAGGGCGTGCAATTTGAGCATTATATTGCCAGTTTACTTGAATTTAGGCGTTAAGTCAATGGTTCTTCGAGATATTTTTGGGATAGCCGGGGAACCCGCCTTCGGCAGGCAAAGAAAAACCCCCGAAGTCAGGGACTTCGGGGGTTGAATGTTTTCTGTGGCAAAGAACTTATTCGAGAATAGAAGTAACGATGGGTCTGCCTGCAGCGGGGCTGCCGTCCGACTTGAGGACCTTTTCCATCTTGGCCGGGTTAGTGGAGCGGGCGATGGCCTCATCTCTGCCGATGAAGCCCTTGAAATAAGCGTCGGCGATACTGTGGTCCATCGTCTGCATACCGAATTTCCGGCTGGTCTCGATGACGTTGGCGATTTCGTAGATGCGGTTTTCGCGGATGCAGTTACGGACAGCCGATGTGCAGAGAAGAATTTCTGTGCAGGGGACCATACCCGGCTGGTCAACTCTGCGGAACAGTGTCTGCGAGACGACTGCCTGAAGGGTGTTCGCGAGCATTGTGCGAATCTGGTTTTGCTGGCTCGCGGGGTAAATATCGATAATACGCTCAATCGTTTGAGCGGCGTTTATTGTGTGCAGCGTGCTGAAGACGAGGTGGCCCGTCTCGGCTGCGGTAACGGTTGACCGGCAGGTTTCGAGGTCGCGCATTTCCCCGACCATTATAATATCAGGGTCCTGACGCAGAACGCGCTTGAGAGCGGCACCGAAGCTTGGGCTGTCGAAGCCGATTTCACGCTGCTCGATTATGCACTTCTTGTTTTCGAGTGCGTATTCGATGGGGTCTTCGAGCGTGATGATGTGCTTTCGGTATTTTGCGTTTATGACGCCGAGCATCGAGGCAAGAGTTGTGCTTTTGCCCGCGCCGGTGTGGCCTGTAACGAGCACAAGTCCTCTTGGCAAATCAGTGAGGTCTTTTACGATTGGCGCTAGGTGCAGGTCGTCAATCAAAGGGATATGATTTGGGATGAGACGAAAAGCGATAGCGATGGTCCCTCTCTGGTAGTGAGCGTTGACACGGAAGCGGTGGCCGTCGTCGAGGGTGGTTGAGAAATCGGCGTCCCTGAGCGTCTCGAATTTTTTGTAACGTTCCGGCCCGAGCATACCGAGGACTATTTCTTTGGCGTGCTCGTTGCTGATAATGGGAAAGTCCATATCTATCAGCTCGGTATTTTTACGCAGTATCGGCGGCAGCCCTACGTTGATGTGAACGTCACTGGCGTTGCGTCCTATTGCCGCGGTTAGTATTGTCTTTACGTCAACCATATTCCCTCGCTCGTTACTGCCCCTTTTAAGACGACAAGATGTTTAATCTAAAGCGCTTAACATTGCTGTCCGGTAAGCCGGCATCGATTCATCGTCATAAAGGGGCTGCCGCTGAAGGACTATTCGGCGGTGATTGGGCCCAAAATCTGCTTTTTGAAAGGAATAAGGAGTATATTTTTGTGGAGGTTATTGCTGTGTGGCGGCAGTAGGGTAACGACCGATAATGTCGGTTTTTATGTTGGATTGTGTTTTAGGGCAATGCCGTAGAAGCGCCAGACGCTCTGAAAATCTTTATAGGACATTTGGATTTTGCCGAGGATGGGGTCGCCGATTGTTACCGTGTTATCGCCGACTTCAATGATGGCGACGCAGTGGTCGAGCAGGAAGGCGTCCTTTATCACCGCAAGCGTAACGTCTGCCTCGCGTAGCTGACTGATTGAGTCGAAGTGGCGGAACCGGCAATCGATACCATCGCCGGCGTAGCGGTCCTGAATCGCTTTATAAAGAGACCACGGCATAGTGCCTATAATTGGGCTTGTGTGCGAGAGGATTGCTAATTCGCCCTCCTGTGCGGTTACGCCGAGCTGGCGTAGCGCTGTAACCGCCGCTGCCGGGCCGCAGGTATAGGAGGTGCTTTGGACACAGATATTGTCGGCGTTGGTTTGGGTCTTCAAATCCGCAAGGTCGTTTCTGACTAACAGGGGCATCACAAAGGGCAGCACCGAACCCCAGGCGACGACGCCAATCATCATGACAAAGACGAATGCCTTTTCGGTGCGGTTTTTGAGTCGGCCAATCAGGGTCATAGCACCCATTGTTACGGAAAGTGCGATAATGACGAAACGCAGCCGGCCCGACGAAATCCAGGCAAAGAACGGGGTAAAAGCGTTTAAGCCGGCGTAAGTGATGAGCAGCAGTAAAAAGATGAGCATCAGGGGCAGAAAATAGCCCCAGCACCAGTGCGGATTTTTGAGACGAGAAAATGAGCGGCCTCCGACGGCCCCTAAAAACGCGGCTATTATTACGCCTGCTATTTCAAACCACCCGACCATTCTCTTCTTCTTCCCCTCCGGCCTGTGCCGGAATAACCTAAGATGCCTCGATGATATAAGCTGATGTTCCCTCACTCGCTTCGATTTCAGTATATCAAATTGCAGGACTTAAATCAAGGAAAATGAGTATTGCGGAATTGGTATTTTTGGGAAAATAGTATTAGTTAGAACTTATGATTTTACGATTTTCGTAAAAAACTTTGGGAAGAAATTGACGGATAAACGTTACATATAGCCCAGATTGACGAATATGGGCTACATGGAGAAAATGGGGTAGGGATGAAAATTTTTTTCATCTCAAAAAGCACTGAAAAAGTGAGGCAAAATGGGGTCAAATTGAGAAAAGTGAGGGTGTTTTGAACGAAAAGTGAGCCAAAACGCGCGCGTTTTGATGGGTTTTGATACCCCTTTTTCAGTTCGATATATTAGCGGAATTAATTGTAAAACTGGGCTGTTTAGACGCTGATTGCGCTGGTTACGCTGTTTTTTTACTTTAGCCACAGAGAACACCCTACTTTGCTAAAGCTACGCAGGGCAGGCAGGGAACACAGAGAACTTTTCTTAGACACAGATTAACACTGCATTTGCTCGGCTTGCGTTCTTCGGCTAAGGGTATTCTCGATACAAGCATCTGCGACACCCTTTCGCCTTGTCCGCGACCCGTCCTTCGCTTTACTGCTACGGAGGGTAAAAGGCCTTTGGCCTTCATTTTTGAGCCGAGCAAAGACACAGGTTCGCCGGAGGCGGATAAATTTAGCCGAAATTGGCGATTTCGGATTTTAAGACGGCGTGGGCAATAGGAGAAGTTTCGGACTTCGGATTTAAGATCTCAGATTTAATATTTGAGAGATTGCCAATTGTCGATTTTTTAATAGGGAACGCAATTATTGACGAAAGACAGGGTTTGGGGGAGTGGGGTCGAATTTTCCCAATTTCTCTATTTGTTGACGCGCAGTCTTAAAACCCTATAATGCCGAAAGGCAAAGATTATCGCCTTACCGGAAGGAGCGTTTATAAATATAGAAAGGATTAGGTTTGTGACCAAGTCAACATCAGCAACAATAGACCCCCCTCAAACGAAATTACCAACAGCAATTCTAGAGGGAAGCGATTTTTTCAGTAAAAAGTTACCTATTGAGCATAAACGAATATGTGATTGCGGTCCCACTCATATTAATTGTATGACTGCCAAAGAATGGCTGAAAAGCCAATTGGGCGTTTGGCGGGGAATAAGAATTTAAGATTTGAGATTTAAAATTTGAGAGTTAAGATTTCTGAAGCGGGCTCTGCGCCCGCCTTCATTGACACTATGGCGGGTAAACTTTGCTACGTGAGAGATTTAAGATTTGAGATTTAAGATTTGAAATTTCCGAAGCGGGCTCTGCGCCCGCCTTCATTGACACTATGGCGGGTAAACTTTGCTACGTGTGAGATTTGAGATCATTGCTGCTCCTCCGGGTAATCCTGCGGCCTTGCCTTTCGCATAGTTTCTTCGAGCCGTTTTTCAAATGCTTCTCTGCTTTTATTGCCCTGATAAACAATGCGGACCTGGTCATTTAAATGCCGCTGACCTTTGATGTCGCTGTTCTGGAGATTATCCGCCCAGCCACGTATCTGACGAGAACAGGATTCGGCCAAAGATTTTAGATTTGAAATTTCAGATTTCAGATGAGCAGCCTCGGGAGACCGTTCCGTAAAAAGCAGCATTGAGCGTGTCTCACCGCAGGAGCCGCGCGCGATATAAAGAAAGGCGAGCAATTCCGCCGTCGAGCCGCGTTCAAAACCTTCGGCGATGTTATTTGAAACCGACAGCGACGCCCGCCGCAACTGGTCACGCAGGTCACCGGGCTGGTTAAAGAATTTATCTTTCGTCAGAACATATACCCGAATAGCCAACTCGACAGCCGCTTGCCAGACCGGCAAATCCTCGAATCGCTCATATTTCATCGTTTTATCCTCATATAAAATTTCCGAAGCGGGCCCTGCGCCCGCCTTCATTGACACTATGGCGGGTAAACTTTGCTACGTGTGAGATTTGAGATTTGAAATTTGAGATATTTGCTTCGCTACTCATATCGTTTTTCTCATATCAACTTAAACTCAATCTTTGCCGGTTACATTTGCAGGGCGGTGCTTCTTTTTAACTGGTCGTTGCGTAATGATTTGCTAAAGACGATTGATTTTCGTGGGCCGATTGAGATACCGTCCATTTTCACAGGGTGTTTTGCCATTTACCTCTCCGTAAAATAATATGCGATTATTGTCCATCAAAGGCGGTTAGGAGTCAAGGACTGTTAATTGCAGATTTCCGATTGCGGATTGCAGATTTAGTTACGGTTGACAAGTCCCTTTCGTGAATCTAAAATTCATAAGCAGGTGGCTATGGCGAGTATAAAGAGAATGACTGTATTAAGGGATTTTTGATGAAGCCGACAGAAACGCTCAAACACGAACACAAGATAATCCTGCTTGTTTTGGCAGCCGCTGAGAAACAGGTCAAGGCGATTGAAGCGACCGGCAAGATAGACGGCGACAAGATTGATAAGCTGCTCGATTTTTTCCGCAATTTTGCTGACCGCTGTCACCACTCAAAGGAGGAAAAGCACCTTTTTGTCGCTTTAGAGCAGCGAGGGCTGCGACCCGACGTTGGGCCAATCGCGGTGATGCTGGCTGAGCATCAGCACGGGCGCCATCGGCTAAAGGCGGTTGCTGACGCGCTGCCGAAGGCAAGAACGGGCGACAGGCAGGCGATTCGGGAGGTAAGAGACAATCTGGCCGCATACGTCAAGCTGCTCAAAGAGCACATCAGCAAGGAGGACAACGTCCTGTTTGCTATGGCTGACAAGATTCTCACTGCCGGAGACCAGGTCGCTCTGTCGGAGGCGTTTGAAAAGGCAGAAATGGACGAAATGGGTGAAGGGACCCACGAAAAGTATCATCAGCTTGCACAAGAGCTGGCGGCTAACCCGTAAAGAATGATAGAACGCTTTTCGAGAATTGCATTGATGGTTTTGGTTTTGTCAGCCGGGTGTCGGTCTGCGTCCGCGGATTGTCCTAAGTTTCTGGCGGGGCATAAAGTCGGCACAATTCAGTTGGCGAAGATAAACGGGGCGTCGGGGCTGGCGGCGAGCAGAAAGAATCCGGGGGTGTTGTGGACGCATAACGATTATGGGCCGGCGTGCGTTTACGCGATGACCGCGGAGGGAAAGCATCTGGGGGTGTATAATCTTGAGGGGGCGAAGAACCGCAACTGGGAGGACATCGCGATTGGGCCGGGGCCCGAGCCGAATGTCGATTATATTTATGCGGGGGAAATCGGTGATAATTATTCGAGGTGCAAGAGTATAAAAATTTACCGCGTGCCTGAACCAAAAGTTGATGCCAATCAGGCACCGGCAAATGTTACGCTTACTAACGTTGAGACGATTGAATTGGTTTATCCCGATGGGCCGAGAGACGCGGAGACGCTGATAGTTGACCCGCTTACCAAAGATATTTATATCGTTTCAAAGGAGGGGACGAGCAAGGTTTATCGGGCGGCTTATCCTCAATCCGCCTTCGCTACTGCTATGGCGGACAGGTCAACGACGGGAAAGACGACGCTGGAGCAGGTCGCGAAGCTGCACTGGGGGATGGCGACGGCGGGGGACATTTCGCCTGATGGGCAGGAGATTATCGTAAGGGGATATTTTGGGGCGTCGCTGTGGCTGCGGCCCAAAGACGGGCCGATGTGGAAGGCGTTTGAAAACAGCGAATGTTCGATTCCAATAATTTTAGAGCAGCAGGGGGAGGCGATTTGTTTTGACGCCAACGGGATGGGGTATTACACGACGAGCGAGCACAGGCATCAGCCGATTTATTATTTTCCGCGCGATACGAAGGCGAAGAACAATTAGCCACAGAGCACACAGAGCACACAGAGGACACAGAGAATAAAACAATTAAGGGGCGGCGATATACAGACGTTTTATGAAATTTTGTTCGGTTTTGGTGAGGGGGACAACTCCGCCAAAATGTGATGCCCAGATGCGGACGAGGATTGTGCCTGTGGCGAAGTCCTTTACTATGGTCGCGGTTTTTTTGTCGGCGGCGATGAAAAGCCCGATGCCTTTGACGAGGAAAGCGGATACCGGTTTGTTGCCCTGTCGGACTATTTTTTTCATACCCGATGCTATTTTTGCCGGAGAAGGTGTTTCGACCCACATCGGGGTGCCGTTGACATAGACCATTTCGGCGGGTTCGAGGGGGCCCATCGCGAGGAGTTTGGCGGCGTCGGGGCGGTTTATAAAATGGGCGATTTCGTTATTGTAAATGAAGGTGACGGGCAGGAGTCGGCCGGTTGTATTGATGACGGCTTTTTGAATAGCGGATTTGACGGCGAGGATTATTTTCGCGGCGGGAGGTTTAAGGCGTAATGTTTTTAATTTGGGGAGATTATTTTCGCAGCAATTGAGGATTTTGTGCAGGAGGCGCATCGCGTCGGGGGCGTTTTGGGCGGTGACAAAGATGCCGTGCTTAGCGAGGAACATAATCGCGGGTTTTTTGTTGTAACGCTTTTGATAGTCGGCTACGAGGCGTGATGTTTTTATCGCGAGTGGAAAGCCGGGCGGGGCGTAGGGAATCCAGAGCGGGGGATATTTTTCGGATTTGAAGAGTTTTGTGATTTCGACGCGGCCTTTTTTTGAATTGACATACGCGCCAATCACTAATGGGTGCAGGTGAATGACGCATTTATCCAATAAGGCGTGCAAGTTTGCTTCAACGGAAGGGCGAGTTGTGCTTGCGATGCCGTCGCAGCAACTTGTAAGGTGGCGGCTGATGATTTCCAGCTCGCGTCTGGCGGCGGGGAGTTTGGCGAGCTTTTTATCTTTGATGACGCCGTGGACTTTGTCGAGGCGTAGTTTTCGCCAGCCGCGTTTGGCGTTCATATCTTTGAGGGCGGTGCCGCTTGCCTTGATGAACATAAATTTGCCGTTGTCTGTTTTGACGGAGGTGTTGCCGCCGGCGGCCTGGGTAAGCGCGGGGTTCCTGCCCGTGGTATTTGATATTTTTATGAGGTCAGCAAGTGCCTTATCCATTTGGCGCAGGGGAGGCGGCGTATCTTTCGAGGAGTTTTTGCTCGGCCTGGGCGGTCCAGATTCCGTTGCTGAGGCAGGCGGCGACTTCCGGCAGTTTGTCGGCGAGTTTGGCAATCGGCGTGAGGGCCAACCCTTTGCAGACGGGATATACGATAATTTTGCCCGCAATCGAGCGGTTCTCAATGGCGTGAATTCCATCGCAGGCGCCGTCAAGGCCGCAGACGGCAGCCACCGAGATATTCGTATCGAGCCGGCCCGCTTCCAGCTCTGCCAACTCGCGTTTCATATCCTGCAGCACCGAGCCGCTTGTTCCGACGAAATACATCTGCTTCTCGATATACGCATCGAGGTTGATTTTGGCGGTCATCGTCGCCGGTATTCCAGCGAATACGTTGATAATCGCGCGTTTACCCGCGCTGAGGACTGCTGCTGCGGCAAGCTCCGGCGCGGGCGCCATAATAACGATGTAGTCGGTGCCTTCGGGCATTTTGTCTTTGACAGGACTGTATTGCTTATAGGGGACGTTTTTGGCTGTGGCCATTGGTTCGGCTATTTTGAGCAGGGTGGCGAGTCGGCTGTCATCCGAATCGCCCGCGGATATGCTTATCCCTTCTATGCCAGAGTAGATGTTGCGTATTACGTGCATTGTCCCCATAGGCCCGGCCGCACCGACGATGTTTATTTTATCGCCTTTGCGGACCTCACTGGTTTGGGGGATATGTTTCATCGAGTCGGCAGGTTCGTAGCCTACGGCGCCGGTTATCCGGATACCCGCGTAATGAACCCGACCGATTGGGACGGCGACGTCTCGTCCGAAACGTTCGCCGCACAGGACGATGTTGAAAAGACCCTGCGGGCCGACCTTTGAAAAGAGCGCCTCGACCCTGTCGGGGTTGGCGCCGAGATAAATCACATCGTCGAAACTGGCGTCGGTCAGGCGGGCGATTTCGGGACAAAGCTCCATATTAACGCCGGGGACTTCGGGAGGCCTGTATTGTGAGGCCCAGATAACTTTTGCGGGTTGTCCCCATTGTTTGAACAGTTCCGTGAGGTCGTTGGGGGTTACAATTACGTCGGCGACAATGAGCATTGTGTTGTCCGGTTCGATGCGCTGGGTTTCATCGCTGTCATAAGCGTTTTCCACGCAACCCCATGGTTCTATCAACGCAACAGCAGATGCGCTTAGTTTTTCGGGGGCCGGGATGAGCATCGATTCGCCCTGCGGCGAGGTGATGACCCTTTCGTCCATCAGGACGTATTCCTGCAGGGCACCTTCGAAATTGTAGCCAAAGGCGCCGTTGGATTCTGGCGTGGGGAGCCAGCGGTAATCGGTCTCGACGAGGAAACGCTCGCCCGGTTTGAATTTGGTTACACCCTCGCCGACCGCTTCCACGCGGACTACCGTCTCGTGGCCGGGCACAGTGGGTTTATCACCGGGGACATAACTGCTGATTTCCCCAAGTATGGCCGGGGTGATACCGCTAACTATCTCCATTTTTCGCGGATGTGCCGCGAATTGTTTGATTAACTTCAGGTCGCTGAAACACAGACCGACCGCCTCGACGCGACATAGAATCTGATGTCGCCCCGGCGAGGCAATCGGTTTCGATTTGTTAAGGACCAACTCATTGGCCGCGACCAACTGCACGGCGTGCTGCGTCTTTGGCAAGTCCGACATACTCCTTTTAATGCCTTTCCATATACTCACGCGTCAAGTCAATCCCATTAGTTTATATTTATTGGTCGCGCGATGCAATGCTTGTCATTTTTTTGTATTGTTTTTTTTCGGCGTGGTGTTTTGGGGGCGGTATTCCTTCGGAGTAAACGAGTTTTGGATGAGGTCTCTGCCCTGCGCCAAATCCTGTATTTGCCCGGTTGCCCCGGCCTGCATCAGGATGTTGCCGATAGCGGTTGCCTCGGCAGGTCCTGCTATCACTTTTTTGCCGGTAGCATTGGCCGTGAGCTGATTCAAGAGCGTATTTTGTGAGCCGCCGCCTACGACGTGCAGGCAGTCAATACTGCCGGCGACCACATCCTCAAGCTGATTTATCGTGTCGGCGTACTTGCGAGCGAGGTTCTCCAGAATCATCCGCACCATTTGCCCTTTGTCGTTGATTGGTTTTTGACCCGTTCCTGCCAGGTATTTGTTTATCCGGGCGGGCATTTGCCCGGGCGCGTAAAATTGCGAGTCATCCACGTCGATAGTCGCTTTGCCCGGCTTTGCCTTTTCCGCCAGTTCCGTCAGCCGAGCGTAGGACAAATCCTCACCTTCTTTTTGCCACTGTCTTTTGCATTCCTGCACGAGCCAAAGCCCCATTATATTTTTCAACAGCCGAATCGTTCCCTTGACCCCGCCCTCATTGGTAAAGGGATACGCGAATGTCTTGTCATTAATGATTGCGTTTGGTGTTTCAACGCCCATCAAGCTCCACGTCCCGCTGGATAAATACGCCCATTTGGTTTTCCTGTCGGCGGGCACTGCCGCGACCGCACTTGCCGTATCGTGCGAGGCGACTGCTATAACGGGAATCCGGGGGCATCCGATTTCTTTCGCCACATTCTTTGTCAGCGTTCCAACTATCGTTCCAGGATTGATTACCTCAGGCATAATCTCAATCGGCAGATTCATTTTCTCGAAAATCGCCCGCGACCATTTTCCCGTCCGCATATCCATAAGCTGGCTTGTGCCGGCGAGCGTGTATTCCGCGTAGGGTTTGCCCGCCAGAAAGTATGAGACGAGGTCGGCGATGAAAATCAGTCGTTTTGCCTTTGCCAGTACCGGCGAATCAGCCAAACGCATCGAAAGGAGTTGATAGATGCTGTTGTGCTGGGCGAACTGTATGCCCGTATGCTCGTAAATTTCCCGTTTAGACATCAGTTCGCAGGCCTTTTCAATCATCCCGTTTGTGCGGCTGTCGCGGTAGTGATACGGGTTTTCTATCAGATTGCCGTTGTTGTCGAGCAGTCCGAAGTCAACGCCCCAGCTATCGACGCCGATGCCCACAATGTCGCCGGATTCTTTGGCAGCTTTACCGATACCGGTTTTGACTTCCGACATAAGGCGGGAAAAATCCCAGCGTAAAGCCCCATTCTGCTCGACAGGCCCGTTGGTAAATCGATAAATTTCTTCAAGACGAATCTTATCGGCTGAGACAATTCCGAGCATCACTCGCCCGCTCTCGGCGCCGAGGTCAACCGCTATGTATCGTTTTTCGTCTGCCATAGTTTGTGTTCTGTAAATTGTTAATCTTCGGGCGGGGCGGTCAGGTTTGCCGCGGCCTGAATACCGGAGGACACCTCGTTAATAATACCGAGCTTTACGTATATGGGGCGAATGTTTTTTCTAAGTTCGGGAAGTTTAAGAGCGAACATGGCTGCAGCCAGGACGCACAAGGTGCCGCCGATAATCAAGGTGTCAGGAGCGCCTATGGCGGCGGCGAGAGTTCCTGCCATTAAGCTGCCGAAGGGCGCGGTGCCGATAAAGGCCATAACGTAGAAGCTCATAATCCGGCCTCGTTTGTCGTCGTCAACGATAGTTTGGATGATTGTATTACTTGCGACCATTTGCACCATCATTCCAAGACCCGTTATGAACATCAGGGGCAGGGATAGCCACAATACACGGGATAAGGAAAACGTAATGAGGCCGATACCGAAGAGGGCGGTGGATAAAGGAATAATTTTGGTGAGTCCGCGGGCGTTTTTTCTTGAGGCAAGATAAATAGCACCTGTCAAAGCGCCGGAGCCGGCGGCGGCCATAAGAAGGCCGAGGGTAATAGGGCCTCCATGAAGGATTTTGCGGGCAAAGACGGGCATAAGCACCGAATAAGGCATCCCGATGAAGCTTACCAGTGCAAGCAGAAGCATAATATATCTTAATGGGGCAAAACCGGAGGCATAGTTGAAACCTTCCTTAAGCTCGTGCAGGACAGCGGTCGTTCGAGGTTTGGCGTTTTGATAAGTTATTTTCATCATTAGCAGGGAGGCGATGACGAAGAGGAAGCTGACAGCGTTTATGGCAAAGCAGACGCCCTCGTTCGAGACGGCGATGATTATGCCGGCGACGGCTGGGCCGATTAGGCGTGCGCTGTTGAACATCATAGAATTCATCGCGATGGCATTGCTGAGGTCTTCCTTGTTTTCCACCAGGGCAATGACAAAGGATTGGCGCGTGGGCATATCGAAGGCGTTGATAAGACCGAGAAAGACGGCGAGAAGAATAATGTTCGGGACGTCGATGTGGCCTGTGAAAAACAGGATTGTCAGGAGCAGGGCCTGGAGCATGGAAAGGGTCTGTGTGGCGAGTAGGATACGGTAGCGGTTCCAGCGGTCAGCCATAACGCCGGCGAAGGGAGTGAGGAGTAAGGCGGGTATCTGTGTGGCGAAGCCGACCAGTCCAAGGAGGAATTCCGAGCCGGTGAGGCGATATACCAGCCAGGGCAGGGCGATTTGCTGTGTCCAGGTGCCAATAAGGGATATAATCTGGCCTGTGAAGAAAAGGCGATAGTTCCTGTATCGCAGGGAACGGAAAATAATTTGATGTTTTTTTAGCTCATCCATACAGATTGCCCTTCGGGGCCCGAAGCTTTGCTTCGTGTCTCGATTACAAATACAAACTCCGTCGTCGTCCTCCTTCGCCTTAAGGGGCTACGGAGGATAAATGCCGACTCCCGTAAGGGACGCCTTACGGCGGACGGCTAAACAATAATCAACAATTGGTAGTAAATAGTCAATACGCAGTTGCTCTTGGGCGGTGCGGGTTTATAATCTGTGCCACGATGAGAGTATTGATTTATGGAGCCGGCGCGGTAGGTTTGGGATTGGCGAGCTGTCTGCTGAAATTGTAAGTTAAGATTATGACCGTGAAGGACAGGAGATAAAAATGCCATTCAAAAACAAGAAAAACGCAGTAAAAATGGGCGTGCTTTGCATTCTTTTGTTTATTTTCTTTGTGATATCGACGAGGATTGGTGTAGAGATGGAGAAACGCTCTTTATTTAATGCTGCAATTGCCTTTTGGATATCCTCTTTTGCATTTTATCTTTGTTTTATGATTTCCTTTTTAGCTATATTTGTAAAATTGGCTGTCACAAATCGCTTTTTAATTGCTTTGATTTACATTGGATTATTTTTTGTTTTATTCAGTTGTTTGGGTTCGAATTATTTAATACTTAACAGGGATATTCAAAGAATATCACGGCCAACGTCTCCCGAACGATTTATATCAAATTCTGTCGTCGTTCAACAGCTCTCCTCATTATCGGAAGAATTAATATCCCGACGACATATTTATTGGGTACAAAACAGATGGAAGCGTTTCATTTTCGGAATCGGATATGCAGATGGTACATGGGTTTTTAATTCACAGAACATACCAAAAGATTATAAATTCGATATTCCAGTTAAGGTAGAAGATATAGATTTTGTGAGATATCTTGAGTTGCATGGTATGCCAAATAAACAAACTTCACATTCGAAGGTTATTGACAAGAATGATTTTGAATTTTGTGCTCGTGCAAGCGCATTAATTCGTCGGATAGGGTTTGACGATGTTAAATTTTATCCAGAACCAAACATAGTTAGATACGAAATACACGATACATTAGGAGGATGGGACTCGCCGGTTTATTATTATGTTTATTACTATTCTCAAAGCACACAATTGCCCGACAATTTTAAATACGAAAGTAAATTGAATGATAATTGGTATTTCGACTCACAACCAAGGTTTTGACAGGCAATAAATATGAAAGTTCTTATTTATGGAGCCGGTGCGGTTGGTTTGGGGGTTGCGAGTTCTCTTTTGAAATCGCGGGAGGAGGTTTGTTTGCTGGCAAGGCCGGATACTGTTTGCGAGTTGAGGCAGGGGGGCTTGAACAGGGCCGGTATATTCGGGCAATTCCACGCTGAGCCAAGCTCATTCACGGCGTACCAATCTTTAGAAGAAATCAGGAATACGACGTTTGATTTTATTCTTGTTTGTGTCAAGTCGTTTGATTCCGCCTCATCGGCGGAAGACCTTTCGAGGCACCCGGGCGTTTTCGGGCAAAATACGAAAATCGTTCTTTGTCAAAACGGCTGGGGCAACGCGGAGAAATTCACCGCCCATTTTCCGAAAGAGCGTATTTATAGCTCGCGAGTGATTACGGGTTTCACGCGGCAAAAGCCCAACGAGGTTGAGATAACAGTCCACGCTGACGCTATTCACATCGGCTCGCTTTTCGGCTGTGACCTTGCCTGCGTTGAACCGCTTGCCAAAGCGATTGCCACAGGCGGCATTCCGGCTGAAACCATCCCCGATATCGAGAAGGACCTCTGGGCCAAGATGCTTTACAATTGCGCGCTTAATCCGTTAGGCGCAATTCTCGACGTCCCTTATGGCTCGCTTGCTGAAAATACTTACAGCAGGGACTTGATGAACCATATTATCGAGGAAGTTTTCGCCGTTATGGCCGCCGCCGGCTTTCGGACGCACTGGCCTTGTGCCGCCAGTTTTCTGAAGATTTTTTACGACAAGCTCGTCCCCGACACCGCCAAACACAAATCATCAACTTTGCAGGATATCGCGGCGGGAAAAAAGACCGAAATCGATTCGCTCACAGGCGAGGTATTGGCCCTGGCGGAGAAACACCACATCGACGTTGCTTATAACCGTGCCGTTTACGCTATTATCAAATTTGTCGAGGCCTGGAGGACGGGGTAATTCTGAAGGCAGCCGATTTTTTTGCCCATTTTAATGCAGGTAATAAAACCCTACGGGATGCAAAAAATGCGCTTGACAAAACCGGGCCTTTTCAAGAAACTGATATGCACTTGCCGATTCAATAAGAGGTGGGTTTATGAGGTTGAAAAAACGAATACCGAGCGGTAGAGAAAAGGACCAGAAGGCCATAGAGTTGCTTGAGCGGCTGCGGGAGAATGTGTATAGCGATAATCCATCGACCGCGCGGCATGCGGCGTTCAATTTGTCCTGGATGCAGGAGGATGGTTTCGAGATTCTCAAGGAAGCTCTTTTCGGCACCGCCTGCAGGGCCACAAAGGGTGCGGCCGCATACGGGCTTCGCAAGATGCGCGGCAGGATGAAGAAAAGCGGAATGGCCCTGATTGAAGAAGGTCTTAGGCATTCCAATGAGGGGACACGTCAGGTTTGCGCACGTGCGCTATCGCTGGACAAAGAAGCGAAACAGCAAGCCGCTCAGCAACAACAGCAGCGGCAGCCGGATTCGCAGCCGCAACCCAGGCAGCGACCAAAGCCGAATTTCAGGATTTCTGAAATATCTCACAAATCACCAAGGGAGAGGCCCCGAAGCGGCAGGAAGAATCCGCCGGAGGCGTCGAGATTTAACCGCTGATATTTCTGTTGCCACCCATTACCGTCTCGATTTCTAACGTATTATCTCATTTTATTGTCATAACTGACAACCCGCAGGTTAATCCTATAACTGGTTGAAATGGCACGTCTTATTTCGTAATATGTCTCCCGATTGATTACTTTCTCACTATTCGTCGATTCTTGAACGTGGGAGACGATTATGACATATTTAGCGGTTCCGATAGCAGCCAAGACATTGCAGGAAGCCGAGGAGCAGATACAGGCCGCTGTTGCCGCTGGGGCGGAACTGCTCGAATTGCGCACCGATTATCTTGTGCATTTGTCCGTTGGGCTTACCCTTGGGGTTATCGATGCTGCCAGGCAGTTTGCCCCGGGACTTCCGATTATCGTTACCTGCCGGGATTATCAGCAGGGCGGAACGCTTCGTCATCCGAATGATTTGCGAACGAACGTTCTTACCGCAGCGGTTCGGGCGGGGGCGGAATTCATAGACGTCGAATATGAGAATTTCATATCAGTGGCGATTGGCAGTAAGATTTCACTTGCGCTTTCGACGGGGACAGGAACGCGGCTGATTCTGTCGGACCATAACTTCCAGACGAAATTCAAAAACATAACAAAGCATTACTTGGAGATTGCCAACGTATTTTCCGGCGCGATACCCAAGCTGGTTTATTCAGCGCATCATATCAATGATTGTTTCGATATCCTGGATTTGCAGCACGGCGCCAAGGGCGAGATGATTGCGTTTTGTATGGATGAGCCGGGGTTTATGACGAGGGTTTTGACAAAGAAATTTGGCGGCCTTGTTACGTTCGCAAGTATCGGCGAAAAGACAGCGACGGCGCCAGGGCAGCCGACGGTGGAGCAGTTGCGGGACCTTTATCGCTGGGATTCGATAAACGCACAGACAGAATTTTATGGCGTAATTGGAGACCCGATTGCGCATTCATTGAGTCCGGCTGTCCACAACGCATGTTTTGCCGAGCGGGGTTTGAACAAGGTTTATGTGCTTTTGCTTGTGGCAGGTGAGCAGTCGGATTTTAACGCGTTTATGGATAATATCCTTTCACGCCCGTGGCTTGGTTTCAAAGGTTTTAGCGTTACCATTCCGCATAAGGAACACGCGATAAATTACGTCAAAGAAAAGGGCGGCATTATCGACCCGCTCGCTGAAAGAATCGGCGCTGCTAACACAATCATTATCAACGGCTCACAGTTGTCGGCGTACAATACCGATTGCATCGCGGCGATTGACGCAATCACCGCGGGGCTTGGTATAGATAAGGCCGGCCTGCGGGAAATGCCCGTCGCAGTAATCGGCGCGGGCGGGGGGGCCCGGGCGGTCGTGGCGGGGCTTGCGGAGGCGGAGGCGAAAATCAAAATCTATAACCGCACCGTCGAGCGAGCGAAACATCTGGCGGCTGATTTCAAATGCGATTACGACTCGTTAGACAGCATACATAAGCTGAAAGAAAAGCTAATCGTCAACTGCACGAGTATCGGTATGCACCCCCATATTGACGCGTCGCCGGTTGATGTGAAACTTTTACAAAAGCATATGGCGGTTTTCGATACCGTTTACACTCCGCCTGAGACATTGTTATTGAAGCACGCCAGAGAGATTGGTTGCAAGACAATCTCCGGCGTAGATATGTTCCTCAAGCAGGCCGCTGAGCAATTTAGATTGTTTACGGGCCAAAATGCCAATGTTGAGACGATGCGGGGAATCTTGACGCACAAATAAAAAACTATTCTCTGCGGCGAAATAACTTTCTATTCATTGTATTGGGCGGCGGTTCGTGGTATAATGATGGTAAAGGCGGTGAATCTATGAGCACCCATATAGCGATACAAAAAGAAAGAATAGAGGCGTTTTGTCAGCAGCACCATATCTGCGACCTCGGTCTTTTCGGCACGGTTCTGCACGACGATTTTCGCCCAAACAGCGGAATCGGCGTGCTGGTCGGGTTTGAACAAGAGCACGTGCCCGAATCAGTCAAATTAGACGAAATGCAGGATGAACTGACGAAGATATTCGGTCAGAATGTTGACCTTGTGGAACGTCAGGCCGTCGAGAAAAGCGAGAATTATATCCGCCGACGGCATATCCTGAAAGCTGTTGAGCCGATTTATACAGCGTAACGCGAGCGAAGCTGGCCCATTTTTGAAATCAATGCCGAAAAGGCGTTTTCAGACAAACATAAACTTTTCTAAAAGTTAGTGTCATTGTCTTTCAATCGCTAAGTGTGTATAATCTCCGTTTTGCTGACATTAATCGAGGACGAAAATGGCGAAGAAGGAAAAAGTAGTATTGGCGTATAGCGGCGGGCTGGATACGAGCGTGATTCTGCCCTGGCTGAAAGAGACGTATGGTTACGATACAATCGCGTTTGCGGCGGATTTGGGGCAGGGCGATGAGCTTTCGGGTATAAAGAAGAAGGCGCTCGCAAGCGGCGCATCGAAATGTATCGTCAAGGATTTGCGAAAAGAGTTCGTCGAGGACTATCTCTGGCGGCTGCTTAAATCCGGGGCGATTTATGAAAACGGGTATTTGCTGGGCACGAGTATCGCTCGTCCACTGATTGCAAAGCATCAGGTCGATGTTGCTCACGCGGAAGGCGCGACGGGCGTCGCTCACGGCGCGACAGGCAAGGGTAATGACCAGGTTCGTTTTGAGATGACTTATATGGCTCTTGACCCGACGCTGAAAATCATCGCGCCGTGGAAAGATCCGAATTTTAAGTTGACCAGTCGCGAGGCGGCGGTCGATTACGCGAATAAGCACGGCATACCGATTGACCAGAGCAAAAAGAAGATATATTCGCGCGACCGGAATATCTGGCACATAAGTCACGAAGGTGCGGACCTCGAAGACCCTGCGAATGAGCCGAAAGATGAGTTGTGGGTGATGTCGAACCCTGTCTCGAAGGCGCCCAATAAGCCGGATTATGTGGAGATTGGTTTTGAGCAGGGTGTTCCCGTCAAATTGGACGGCAAGGCGACCAACAGCGTGAAGCTGCTCGAGACATTGAACGAAATCGGTGGCAAACACGCGGTAGGGCAGATTGATTTGGTCGAGAACCGTTTGGTCGGAATGAAGTCACGCGGGGCATACGAGACACCCGGCGGGACGATTCTGATAACTGCTCACAAGTCGCTCGAAACACTTACGCTTGACCGCGAGACGGCACATTACAAACAGCAGGTATCGCTGAAATATGCGGAGATGGTTTACTATGGCCAGTGGTTTTGCCAGTTGCGTGAGGCGCTCGACGCCTTCATCGATGTTACCCAGCGGAACGTTACCGGCACGGTGCGGGTGAAGCTTTTCAAAGGCCGGTGTACGCCGGCGGGCGTCAAAAGCCCGTTCAGCTTATACAGCGGCGCTTTAGCCAGTTTCAAAATGGGCGCCGAATATAACCCGACCGACGCGATTGGTTTTATTCGTTTGTTCGGGTTGCCAATGCAGGTTGCGGGCGCGGTTCGCAGGAATACTAAAAAGAAGTAAGCAGTTAGCGACGATAAATGCACGGAAGCGAAATAGTAATGCCAATGTGGTTCTGGATAGTATTTCTTTTTGCTATCGGCTGCTGCGTGGGCAGTTTTCTCAACGTTGTGATTTACCGTCTGCCTCGTGATAAATCCCTTGTTAGGCCGCCATCATCCTGTCCATCCTGCGGCAAACACATTCAGTTTTACGACAACATACCGCTTGTCTCCTGGCTGCTTCTGTGCGGCAAATGCCGGTATTGCAAGGCGCGTATTTCGCCCCGTTACTTTGTTATTGAACTACTGACCGGCCTGGTTTTTGTCGGCGCCTTTGCGCTTTACTTTCATTCCGGCTTGCGCCACGGCATACCGGCGTTTTTATCCGGCGGGTGGATTCTTTACCTGATTTCCGTCATCCTCTTTTCCGCGCTTATCGCGTCCTCGGCAATCGACCTGGAGATGTGGATTATCCCGTTGTCCATCTGCTGGTTCGCCGCGGCGGCGGGTCTGCTCGGCGGGGCGATTGCGCCTCTGTTTATTCATCCCGCGACCATTCGTCATTATTTTCTGATGCCAATGACCGCCGATTTGATATTTGTCAACCACACAACGGTTGCTTCTTTGGTCACAGGCGCAACAATTGGGCTTGGCATATCGATGTTGCTGCTGGCCACTGGGATTCTAAAAAGAAGTTACGATTTTTCCAAGATTCAAAAATCGTCTGAAAATCCTGAAAAATCAGCCGATTCAACCTCTCAATCCGGCTCAGGGCAGGCAAATTCACCGCAAGCCGAGGGGAAATTCAATGACCGTTTTGAGATGTTTCGGGAGGTCCTGTTTCTGCTGCCCATAATTGTTTGCGCGCTGGCAGCCAGCCAGATTGTCAATCAATGCCCCGCCTTGCATCAATGGTGGCTGGTTTTTTCGCAAAGGCCTGTTGTTGAAGGGTTTATGGGCAGTTTGGCGGGCTATTTCGTCGGCTGTACGGTCGTCTGGGCGACCCGGATTTTGGGCACGCTGGCCTTCGGCAGAGAGGCAATGGGGTTAGGCGACGTGCACCTGATGGGTGCCGCCGGGACGGTGATTGGGCCGTTATTCATAATTATCGCTTTTTTTGTTGCGCCGTTCTTCGGACTTGTTTGGGCGGCGGCGCAACTGTTTTCAAAAAAAACCAGACAAATTCCTTATGGTCCCTTCTTGTCATTGGGAATAGTTGTTGTTATGATTTTCCATGATGGTATTATTGACTATCTGAAAGTTGTGTTTGGCAGATAAGAAAGGATTCGCTTTAATATTTTGAAGGAGACACAGAAATGCAGTTCACAAAAAGTAAAGTGGCGTTGTTGCTCGCTCTGTTATCAGTCCTGACGTTCTCCGGCTGCACCGACTGGAAAAAGAAACACGATGCGCTGAACGTAGAGAACCAGAACGTTAAAGGATTGCTGGAGCGAGAACGAGTCGAGAAGGGCCAGATGGCCGACCAGCTCGCCAAAGACCAGCAGACCATCCAGGACCTGCAAAGACAGATTGTCGAAAAGAAGAGAAGTCCCGCTGACGCGACCGGCTTCGGCGAGGGCTACGACGTGAGCTTTGACGCCAACGCCGGGACCATTACTGTAACGCTTCCGGACGCGATTTTGTTTGACCCGGGCAAGGCCTCGCTGAAAAACGCCACAAGCAAGGAGCTTGACCATATTTATTCCGTGCTGAAGGCCAAATACCCCGGCAGGCATATCGAGGTGGCAGGGCATACCGATTCCGACCCGATCAAGAAGTCGAAGTGGACGGACAACCTGGAACTCTCCTCGCAGCGTGCTATGAGCGTTGCCAGATACCTGATAAACAAGGGTGTTGCTGAAAACAGGATAGGCGCGACCGGCTATGGTTCCGCAAGGCCGCTGGCGACGAATTCAACAGCAGCAGGCAAACAGAAAAACCGCAGGGTTGAAATCGTTGTTCATATGATGAAATAACATAATCGGCCTGTTGCCGAAAATTAGCAGGATTACTAAAGCAGCCCGTTAATAAGCGGGCTGCTTTTCTTTTGTGAAGGCGGTTGTGTTGATAGCACCCTGTTTGCTTACGCGGACTGTTACCGCTCCGTCGAGACCGGTGTAATATGATTTCAGGCCTTGCCGTGGTCTGATGACCTGTCCTTTTTCGTAAGATGATTCACTATTACTGGCGATGGTGACGGCGGCGCCGGTTTTATCCACGAAGGATGGTTCGGTGGTTTTGGCGGAGCCGTGGTGAGGCATTATTAAAACGTCAGCTTTCAGGTCGGGATAAAGCCGAAGGATTTCTCTTTGTGCAAACTTTTCAATATCCGAACATATCAGGACTCGTCTGCCGGCGTATTCAATCAACGTTACTACCGATTTGTCGTTGTCGCTGATTGAATTATTTTCCTGTATATCCGGAATCGGCCAAAGCACCTGTATTTTAGATGGGCCAAATTTTTGCGGGAGGTCATTTATTTCCGCTATTTTTTGCAGCTTGTTCCGCAGGAATTTTGCTGTTTGCCGATTGTCCTCGGAAAAAGCTTTGCTTGCATAGACAGCTTTTGTCCGGATGTCCCCTGTTACTTCCGGCAGGCCATTGATGTGGTCGATATCGCCGTGGCCTATAACGACCGCGTCAATTTTCCCTATGCCGCCGTATCGCAGGAATGGCGTCACAACTCTTGTCCCGACGTCGCTTCTGCTTAATGAGCCGGCATCGAACAGGATATTGACCCCACCCGGCAACTGGGCCAGAATTGCCTGGCCGTGACCGACGTCGAGGATGGTAACGGTCAGATTGTCCTCGTGAGTCCTTTGCCACCAGGGTATCGCCAGCGAGGCGATGAGCGTCAGAATTGCCGTTACGCAAATTGCCTTCTTGATTGCCGGATGCCGCAGGGGGAAGAAGAACGCGAATACTATCAAGCCGTAAAACAAAAGAATTACCGCTATATTCGTTTTACCCGTAAGTATTTCAGATATATTCAGGCCTGCGAAAAGCTTGACAATCCAAATCAGCAAATCTGAAAGGTGGTTTATTACTACTCCCATCAATGCTGAAACCGTCGGCAAAAACATCGCCACAATCAATTTTAGATATCCTAAAAGCGAAACAAGCCCAATCAGTGGGGATACGATTACAGTCCAAACAGGAGTGAGCCATTGAATCGTGTGAAAATGGTATAGAATTATACCAGCGTTTGCAAGCCATGCGGCTACGCTTACTACAAATGCCACTATGATAAAAGACACCATTTTGAAAATACCATGGTTCAACTCTCGTGTGACAAACCAGCCCCACGTCGTTTCGGTGAGGGAGATTTGAATTGGCAGGATGCCGAGGACTGAAACAAAGGAGAGTTGCCAGTCGGGCTGGAAGAGGCCTGTTGGTTTCATAAGCAGCAGGACGATTGCCGCAAGGGCGAGCGAGTTAAAAGGATTTGAGTTTCGACGGAATATGAACGACGCACAAAACGCAAAACATATTATCGCGGCCCGTAACGCCGGGGCATTTTCCGGGACAACCATAAGGAAAAGTACGGCGGCAATGGTGCAAACAATCGCCCGGCCCGGCTTCATAAGACCGGCTGTTTTACAAACCCACCAGACAAATCCGATAACCATCGCAAAATTCATTCCCGAAAGACAAACAAAGTGCAGCAATCCTGTCTTGCGAAACGCTGTGTATGTATCCTTGTCGATATTGGTCCTGTAACCCAGGACAAGAGCGAGCAGCAAGCTTTCG
This sequence comes from Sedimentisphaerales bacterium, assembly GCA_050013675.1. Taxonomy (GTDB): domain Bacteria; phylum Planctomycetota; class Phycisphaerae; order Sedimentisphaerales; family Anaerobacaceae; genus Fen-1362. The sequence goes on along the minus strand of JBEKEU010000002.1, from coordinate 131,285 downwards.
GATTGTGTCTGCGGATATGGCCCGCCCAAAAGCGCGTTAACAGCAACCCTGCTCAACCACGATTTTGCTTTGGTGAACAACCCTGTAGCATCGCTGCTTAATAGTTCGATTGCCTGTCTCGAATCGGCTGAGCCGGCGACAAAGACGCCATTGCGGGCCATATATTTGGCCATATCGAACTCGCCGGGATTAGTGGGCGGATTGAATTTGTTGAGGAGGCAATACATTTGGACGCGGTCGCCTGCCCGCAGGTCGAAAATTGGTTCATTGACTCTTACCCGAACAAGCCCGCTTGTATTTATCCAGCCGGTGGTTGCTTCGGCTTCTGTAAGTTCCAGGTAAAAACTGCTGCTTCGGTCGGCGGGTGTGAATTTTGAAAATTGCCAGTCGTTGCTGTCGATATACGGCTCGGTGACAATCACGCCGCGGACAGCGGCCGGTGTTGTTTTGCTGCCAACTAAATTGCGAATGTCATTCGGCGGCGCGCTATTGAAACTTGATAATCGAATTACCCCAAGAGGGATAAAAAGAACGGTAGTCAAAAGCGGGAGGATATAAAATTTTCTTGTTTCTGCGATGGGCCTGAGAAAATTAATTGCAAACGATGCGATTAATATTGCTGTGCAAATACCCAGCAGTGATAGCCAAACCCCAATCGGCACGGGTAAATGGTCTTGTATGATTATTCCGGCAATTAGACCAATCGCGCAGAACACAAGCGGGGCGGTGCTGACGGCTTGCTTGTAATAGTGTGCAGGGCCTCGGTCGAAATACCTGTCGATTTCAGCTAATCTTCGCTGTATGTCGTTCAAGTTCTCATCTTCCTAATAATGTGGAAGTTGGGAAGGGTGTTTATAACTGTATATATTCCTTGGGTTTTAAGTTCGTCTCAATTGTCCAGGTGGTCGCCTTGCCGTGTTTGAGGCAGTAAATGACGAGGACATCGTAACCCTTTTTATCGACCCATTCTTTCAAAAACGGGAAATCCTTTACGAGTTGTTTTTTTAGCGAAAGGTCTTCAACTTCTTCAACCGAGCCGGAAATGCGAACTTGGCGTCCCTCGCCGGCGATGTAAAAACACAGCTCAGCGTTCTCATTTTTTGAAAGCTGCTTGTGCACGTCCTTGTTCTCGCCGGTATTGAATATGATGCCGTTTTCGTCGGCACGGTAGAGCATCATCATTCTGACGTGCGGCTTGTTGTCCTCAGCGGTGGCCAGCGCAAAGACAGGATTATTTCTCATCAACTCGAAAACCTGTTCTTTTGTCATCGCACTTATCCCCTCATCTGGTTTTTGTGATTTGTTCTTGTCCGCCCATATAGGGTTGCAGGACCTTAGGCACAGTAACCGACCCGTCGGCGTTTTGGTAAAGCTCCAGGATTGGTATCAATACCCGCGGGCTTGCGATGACGGTGTTATTCAGCGTGTGGCAAAACAGGTTTTTCTTCGTCGCGGAGTCCTTATATCGCAGGTTCATCCGCCTGGCCTGAAACTCGTAAAATTTGCTTGCGCTGTGCGTCTCGCAATAATTATTTCGCGAAGGCATCCACGCCTCGATATCGTATTTTTTCGCCTGGCCTCTGCCGAGGTCGCCCGTGCAGACAACCACCACGCGGTAGGGCACCTCTAGCGCACGCATCACCACCTCGGAATTACTCAAAATCTCCTCGTGGTATTTATTGCTTTCCTCGATGCTGTTTTTGCAAATCACCACCTGCTCGACCTTGTCGAACTGATGAATTCTGTAAAGTCCGTATGTGTCTTTGCCCGCAGCACCGGCCTCACGTCTGAAACAGGTTGACATCCCCGCGAACTTAATCGGCAAATCCTCCTCGCGCAACAATTCTCCGGAATGATATGCCGTCAACGGCACTTCCGCTGTTCCCGCCAGGTTTAGCTCGTCGCGTTCCATCCGATATGTCTGTTCTTCCGAGCCGGGATAATACCCCGTTCCTCGCATCGCCTCGTCCTTCATCAACAGCGGCACCGACATCGGCGAATAGCCCCTCGCCACCATCACGTCCATCGCGAATTGCAGCACCGCCCAGTGCAGCCGAGCGCCATTGCCCTTAAGAAAATAACTTCTCGTCCCCGCCAATTTCACGCCGCGTTCGATATCGATTATTCCCAGGTCAACGCCTAATTGAACGTGGTCTTTGGGTTTGAAATCAAACTTGCGAACCTGTCCCTCTCTTCTTAACTCGACGTTTTCCGTGTCGTCTTTACCTAAGGGCACAGTATCATCCGCGGGTTGCGCCACAAGCATCATCAGCGAATCCGCTTCGGGCTGTAACTGTTTTACTTTTTCTTCGGACTGCGATTCGTCGGCTTTGAATTTTGCTAATTGTGCGAGGGCGTTTTGCTTTTCAGCACCTGTTAGTTTCGGTATTGACTTGCCGATGCGATTCTTTTCGGTGGCGATTTCCTGAAGCCGCTGTTTGGCCGAGAGCAGCTCTGCGTCAATCGCCAGCAACCGGTCGATATCGACCTCGATATTTTTGTTTTTTGCCGCCTGTTTGAATCGTTGCGGGTTTTCTCTTATTTCTTTAATATCAATCATTGTCTTTTCGCCTTTAGTCCTGATACTTTTTTACAATGACGACGTTATTTTGGCCGCCGAATCCGAATGATTCTTTCATCGCGACATTGACTTGCATTTTTCTCGGCGTGTTTGGGACGTAATCCAAATCCAACTCCGGGTCAGGGTCGTTGAGGTTTATCGTTGCGGGCACAATGCTATCACGAATTGCCAGGACGCAGGTAATTAGTTCCGCCCCGCCTGCCGCCCCGATTAAGTGCCCCATCATGCTTTTGATGCTGCTGACGACTACCTGTTTTGCTCGTTCTTTGAATACGGCCTTAATCGCCTTTGTTTCTATCGAGTCGTTTTCCGCGGTGCTTGTGCCGTGCGCGTTGACGTAATTTACATCCTTATAAGTTACATCAGCGTCCGCGATAGCCGCCTCCATTGCCTGAATCGCGCCGCGTCCTTCTTCGTGCATATCCGTAACTCGAAACGCGTCCGAGCTGCTGCCGTAGCCGATTATTTCCGCAAGTATCTTCGCCCCGCGTTTTTTCGCCGAGGTCAAGCTTTCGAGTATCACTATCGCCGCGCCTTCGCCCAAAACGAACCCGTCTCTGCTGGCGGTGAATGGTCTCGACGCGGTCTGCGGGCTGTCGTTTCTTTTCGATAGCGCGGTGAGCCGGTTGAATCCGGTCTGTCCGAGGGGGTGAATCATCGAGTGTGCGCCGCCCGCAATCATAATATCCGCGTCGCCCCTGCGAATCATCATCGTCGCTTCGCCGATTGCCTGTGTGCTTGCCGCGCAGGCGGTCAGGCAGCTTCGTATTGGCCCTCTTGCGCCGGTGAGCATCGACAAATGCGCCGCTGGCATATTCGCTTCCTGTTCCAGCTCGTGCATTGCCCTCATCTGCACCGCTGCGACATCGGTCCACTTTGTCCAGTCCATAACATTGGTCTGGTTATCCCAGCCGGCTGCGATTGCGCCGAAGAACGCCTCGTGATTTGCCGCGCCTTCGCCCGCGCCTAAGTAAATCCCGATTCGTTTGCGGTCGATTCCGTCGGCCGGAGTGTCGGTTTCGACGTTTATACCCGCCTGCCTGCACGCCTGGACTGCGGCGCCGACGGCGAATTTGCTTCCCCGGTTGCCGTCTTTATGCAGATTGGGATTTTTTACGAACTTCGCGACGTCGTAATTTTTCACCTCTGCGCTGAACGTTGTCGGGAAGGTCGAGGCGTCGAAGATGGTTGTTTTTGCGACGCCGCTTTTGCCTGCCAATACCGCCTGCCACGTTGTTTCAATGTCGTGTCCCAGCGGGCAGACGATTCCCATTCCTGTAATGACGACACGCTCTTTTTTTACGTTTTGTATCATTCTTTTAATTCTCAAATTTCTTGAGTATGACGGCCGCGGTTTGTCCGCCGTAGGTGTAGCCGCAGCACAGGGCGTAGCGAATATTCGCCTTTTGTGCCGTTGTTACAATATTGAGATTGCAGCCGGCGGCTTTTTTAATACAGTTTTTCGCTGCCGGTATAATGCCGTCTCTCATCGCTAAAACCGCCGCGACAACATCCAACCCTCCGCACGCTGCGCCGGTGTTGCTGAGCATACTCTTCGTGGGCCAAACGGGTATTCGTTTCGTCTCTTCGCCAATTGCTGCTTCTATTCCTTTCGCCTCGGCGAGGTCATCCTGCGGAATCCCCGTGCCGTGCGGTATTATCAAATCGATGTCTTTTGGCGATATGTTCGCCTGTGCCATTGCTTTTTCAATCGCGATGGTCAATCCATATCCATCCGGCTCGATATGCTCATACGCCGGGTTGATACAGGCGCTTTGACCTGTGCCGACAACTTCCGCGTAAATTTTTGCGCCGCGTTTGGTCGCGTTGTCGAGATTCTCAAGCACGACGATTCCGCCTCCATCGCCAAATACCGAGCCGCTGGCGTCTGAGTCAAAAGGCCTGCATGCCCCTTCGGCGTCGTTATTATGCTTATTCGTAGTCCGTTTAATCAGGCACTGCCGCATTATCAATACGGGGTTTACTTTCGATTCCGCACCGCCTGCCAGGGCGATGTCACTATTGCCTCGTGCGATAACCTCAGCCGCCTCGGCTATCGCGATATGCCCCGAAACTTCCGCGCAGGTGATTGTGTTGCTCGGCCCCTGTATGTCGTGAATGATACCGACGTGGCAGGCCAGCATATTCGGCAAATACTTCAACAGCCACAGGGGCGTTACCAATTCGATTCCCTCCTTGCCCCATTTTCGAATGTCGAATTTGCCGTCTGCCATACTTTTGGCGACCGCTGGGGCAAGCTCACAGGGGTCACAACTGATAAGTCCTGCGCCGAGATTGATTGCCATACGCTGCGGGTTGACGTTTATTTTCTGTTCGTCGATTGCTTTTGTAATTATGGAGCTATCCCTGACCGCCTCATCCGCCGCGATTACCACAAGCTCGATATCCTTCGACATAAGCTTGGTCGCCTTGCGGAATGATTTTGGGACATACTGCTGGATTTTATATTCCTCGACTTCGCCGGCTAATTGGCAGGTGAATTTCGCAGGGTCAAATTTTGTTATCCGCCTTATGCCGGATTTCCCCGCGCGAAGTCCCTCCCATGTCCGGCCTGCCGTCAGTCCCAGCGGGCTTACCGCCCCAATTCCTGTTATCACCACACGGGTCCGTCCCACAGGGCTTGTCTCCTATCTGCCCGCCTTTTGGAAAATCGACCCCTGCAGAAGCGATTTGAACATATCGGTGAACACAAAATTCTCCTTCGGAAATTCCTTGCCCGCAAGGTTTTGGTCGATGTGACTGAACATCAGGTCAATGTCGGCTATCAGTTTGCCGTCACAGGTGATTGTCCCAGTTGTGCTGGCGGCCTCCGGAGCTATCGACTCAATCTTCGCGGACAACCTCAAAGTATCACCCGGCCTGACGTAATCGTGAAACACCGCCTTTTTAATTTTGGCGAGGATGACTTTTTCCTCGAAATTTTTCGCCTCGCCCACCAGTATCCCTGCCGTCTGTGCCATCGCTTCAATCATCAGGCATTCAGGCATAATGGGAAAACCCGGAAAATGGTCGTGCAAATGCTCCTCGGCTAAGGTTACGTTTTTTATCGAAACCGCGCTTTCGCCGCTTTTGAACTCAACGAACTTATCTATCCAGATCCAACGCATAACCCGGTATAATAAGGCAATTTCCCCGATTTCTCAAGCAAATCTTTGTTAGCCACTCCCTACGGTCAAGGTCTGCACAAAAACAGGATTTGGAAAAGGTCGGGAGCATAATAAACCGCGTATTTGCGTAAATATTGAAGAAAACCGCCTCAGAGGAGATAAATCTTGACAGTTCAGGCAGATTTTTGTAAAATTACTAATATCACACCGGCTACAACACGGGAAAAAATATGTTTTTTAGCCGTGCAAACGGGAAATGCCAGTTTAACTGCCTTCGGAGAGGGCTAAAGCCGTTTATAATTAAAATGATCGCATAAAAGGGGCGGGTTATGAAAAGAACAGCGTTAATCATTTCAGTTTTGTCATTAATAATCATTTCCACTGACGCCTTCGCAGCCAAACTTGTCAATATAAAAGTTATCGATAAGGACTATCTTATGGTCCAATTCAAAGACGGGGATGTATGTTTTGCGGACACTGGGACGGGACCTTATGCCTATACAGGTGATCATTACACGGGTTGGGACTGGGTGGTGAGTTACGGAAGCGCACTGAACTTAACAAATGCCACCGCGACCGCTAACTGGGTCATAACATCAGCCAGTGATGCGAATTACGGCTCAACCGGCCTGAATCCGACAAACTGCTATCGTAAATCAAAACTCAATGGTGCGTCTGAAGGTAACTGGGGCAGCTACGACTGGATTTATACATATACCATGGAACACACCATTTATTTGAAATTACCGTATTCCCTGGCGCAGGGAAGCAACTATACCATTACAATAAACTCAAATACGAATTCCGATACGCTCAGCCAAACCATTACTTTCGATATATTCAACAGCCCGTCAGAAGCGGTGCATGTAAACCTGGTTGGATATCTGGCTGATACCAGCGTAAAAGCCGTCGATTTATATATGTGGCTGGGAAGGTCGGGTAATGCCAACCCGGGAGATGCCAATGTTGCGCGTGACTACTCGACGTTTGTCGGTAATAAGGTTTATATATACGATGTGTGCAATTTGACCTCACAGCAAGTTGGAACAGTTGTTTTCTGGAAAAATAGCGGCTCGGATGTAGGAGGATACAACCTCACGATGTCAAATGTCTGGAAAGCTGATTTTACCGGCTTTAATACTCCGGGGACATACCGCATCGCAATAGAAGGAGTGGGATGCAGCGAAAATTTCGAGATTAAAAAATACGCGTATTTTGAGCCATTCAGGGTGAGCACCATCGGCTATTTTTATATGCGTATCGGCGAGGATTCAAATTATACCGGGATGCCGGTCCCGCGCAGACCCCTGTTTATCCCCGGTGTATCACCATCGAGTACGAAAGTTTATATAACCACTATGCAGCCCTGGGCATCGGGCTGGAGCAGTATACCTAACGATAAATGGGACAATCCCCTAAGCTGGGATCCTTATAAAACGGGCGCTCAGAACAACAATGCCACTGGCGGCCACTCTGATGCGACCGACTGGGACAGGAATCAGGGGCATATTTCAAACATTTATGATATGCTGCTGCCATATATTCTTACCGACGGCAACCTGAATGATGACAACCTGCAAATTGCCGAAAGCGGCAACGGCATTCCTGATATTCTGGATGAAGCGAGAAACGAAGTCGATTTCTGGCTTAGTTTACGCGATGCTAACGGTTACGGTTACGGCGTTACCAACCCTACCGGCAGCAATATCCTTTACCAGGCAGGGACAACGGCGATATCGGCGTGGGCAAGTGCCGCTAACGCCTCCATGCTGGCCAATTGTTTTATGCTGGCAGGCATTAATGATTTAAGAGATTATTACACAAATGCCGCAGTCACTGCTTACAATTACGCATCAGGTCTTTCCGACCAGCAGCTTACTATAACGCAAGGCGTCGGTGATTATACAGTAAGAGGTAAAGACCTTAAAATGATGGCCGCAGCTCACCTCTACAACCTGACAGGTGATGCCAATTATGAAAATACGCTTAATTCCTTATGCGACATAACATCAACTACATCATCTGTGGTCGTTACGGGCACTTCGGGCAGGGATCAGCTTTATGCCTGTGCCGCCTATCTCAAAACCAAACGCACCGTTCATTATCCGACTTTGTTCAACAACATGAAGGCCTCTATTATTAATGAAGCCAAAAATGTTGAGTCAAACAATACTAACAACAGGCCAACGCGCAGGTCTTCAGATAATAGCACAGGATGGTTTAAAACCACGCAGAATGTCATGAGGTGTATAGTGGCACATGCTGTCGCCACCAGCCAATCGGATAAGGATATATTCGAAAATGCCATGGTCCTCGAAGCTGACTGGGGGCTTGGACGTAATTCTATGAATAGGATTATAATGACTACTGCATGTACTAACCTGGCAAGCAAGCGCAGCATTGAAAATATGTACACTACCGGCAGAAATGACGGCTACCCCGGCCTGCATCCGGGACATACTCCCTATTTGAATACCGAAGACTGGGATTCTTCGAGTACAGGTATGACTGGGAATAAGCCGAGCAGGTTGGTTGCTCTATGTTACCCTGCTTACGGGGATAACATGAATTCCGGCTGGCCGAAAGCGGAAGGTTATTTCAATGATAGATATGTATGGGCCCATTCGGAATTTACGCCGCAACAGACCATGCACGGTAAAGCGGCCCTCTACGGCTATTTATATGGTTTATATAAACTACGCGCTGATTTCGACGGCGATTCAAACGTGGACGTGCAGGATCTGGCTGTCTTTACCGATTCCTGGTTAAAAGTCCCTGGCGATACGGGCTACGATTCACGTGCAAACCTTTACGCAGATCCGTCCGGCATAGTGGACTTCTATGATTTTGCCATCTTCGCGAATCAATGGAAACCAGCGCCATAACGGTTCGGCGGTTAGGGAACAATTAGGGACAGTCACCTAAAAACATTTGTGGTAAAGATGTTAAGCTGCCTTCAGCTTGCTCTCCACGTAGTTGACAATCATCCCCACTGTAAACAAATCGGGTAATTTGCTCAGTTCGGGGTTTTTCGCGAATTCGCTTACGTCGGTATGCGGCATTTTGGCCTTTAGTTCAGCCACACCCTTTGCGGTCAGTTTGCCGTTGCTTACAAACTCCGGGTTGTTCATCAGCGTTTCTGCCGGGAACAACTCTTCCCTGGCGATTTTTATTCCGAATGCCTTTTCCAGGCGGAACACTATATCGAGAAAATCAATGCTCTCCGCGCCCAAATCACCCATCAGCGTCGCTTCCTGTGTTACCTCGTCATCATCTACGCCAAGGGCATCTACCATTACTGTTTTAACCTGCTCTAAAACCTGTTCCCGATTCATCGCCATAAAATCTTGCCTCCGGCGTTTTTTACTTTCTTAACAGTTCCCAGCGTTTTTTCATTTCGCTGATTATCTTCGCGTCAACCGCGGCTAAGCCCGAATCCTGTTCGGCGAGGTTGAAATGTCGCAAGCCGAATCTTGCTTCGACTATTTGTTCGCCGTTGGATATGCCTGTACCGGAAAAACTACTGACGTTTTCTTCAATGGTCTTGGCCTCAACCGAGTATTCAATCTGTGCCCCAGGCGCCAGGAAGGACTTGTATTTAACATTTCTCGCCTCTTCCAGCAAGACCATACTGTGCGCAAAATTCTCCGTCACCCGCACCAACCACGATGCCGACTCAATCAGCCCTTCCAGAAGCAAAACCCCCGGCAGTACCGGAAAAGTCGGAAAATGGTCGGCCAGATATTCCTCGGCTAATGTTACGCCTTTGACCGCCTTTATCCGTTTGCCGTTTTCGATTTCAACAATTTTATCAATCAGTATAAATCGCATAGTTGGGGCAATTGTAGCTATCGGGCCGGATTTTTCCAGCACTTTTTACTTTGGGATTACGGGGTTGAACTCTGGAAACGTTTCCGAAGTATGTTATACTTGTTTTATTATGAAGGTTCGCAGTGCAAATGTAACTGATGTTAAGGCCATACACGCCCTGATAAATTGTTACGCGGAGCGTGATATGATGCTGTTTCGCTCGATGGCCGACATTTTTACAAATCTCCAGACCTTTCTTGTCGCTGAACTCGATGGTCAGGTCATCGGCTGCTGCTCGCTCGAGGTAATCTGGTCGGACCTGGCGGAGATAAAATCGTTGGCCGTCGATGAGTCGCATCAGAGCAAAGGGGCGGGGGCGATGCTGGTGAACGCCGCGGTTGAGCAGGTGCGTCGGCTGGGAGTGCCCAAAGTATTCGGCCTGACGCTTAAGCCGGAGTTCTTCGGCAAACTTGGCTTCCAGGTGGCTAACAAGGATTCATTGCCTATGAAGGTCTGGAGCGATTGTGCCCGCTGCACGAAACAGCAGAACTGCGACGAAACAGCGGTAATTTATAATCTTTAAGCTTATTCGTAAATAATCGATCATGTTTTTTTTATGGTTGTTGTGGCTGAAAAAATTTTGAGATAAAGTTAAAAATCTTGACTTTTCAGGATAGGCTGGTAGTCTGTTGAAAATGAAACTCCGCATCTTATGCGGATCAATCTAAACCGTAGTTAGGGCACGAAAAGAGAGTAAGCAAAATGAAAGAAGCCTACATCAGATTCATAGCCCCTGTCGATCCAAGAACAACTGCATCCTTATTCCAGATATTTGACAAGAAATTAAAAGAGAAAGTGGAACGGATACACTTAATGCTGTCATCACCAGGTGGAATGGTATTCCACGGTCTTTCGATTTACAATTTTCTGAAAGGAGCACCAATTGAGATTTACACGTACAATTTCGGTCAAGTCGACTCTATTGGTGTCGTGATATTCTGCTCTGGAAGTAAAAGGTTTTCAGTTCCTCATGCGAGGTTTCTCATTCATGGAGTTCAAGCGAATTTTATGGGGAATCAATCATTGGATGAGAAGGACCTTGAGGAGCGATTGAAGGGTCTCCAGATCGATTACAAAAACATCGCGCGCGTTATTGCAGACACTGCCCAGAAACCCTTTGATAAAGTCCTTTCAGATATGAATAACCGAACCACATTAAACCCACAAGAGGCTAAAGATTATGGTCTTGTTCATGAGATTAAATCAGAACTTTTCCCCATCGACGCTGATTTATCAGTTATAGGTGAAATTCCACAAGTCGCTCAACCTATGCAATTCCCTTTACCAATTCTAGGTCCGGGACAACAAATCCAAGTTCAACATTTGACTACACCTCTGGTAGGAGGTATTACCAAGTCAGACAGTCTCCATCACGGAACTTATTTTGTGTCCTAACAAACAGCTGCAGCGGACGCGGACAAGCCGCGCGCCTCACCTTGAGCGTTCGGCAGCAACAAGCAAGAGGTGAAACATGCACGAAACAGCAGAACTGCGACGAAACAGCGGTAATTAAGCAAATTGAAAATAGCCAACAACCACGGCAGACCGTTGGCAATAATCAATAATCAGCAGCAAAAGACCCAATCGTGCCGCGAATAAAAGAAATTGTCTCAAATCCTCGCAGCTCATCGGCCAAGTTCCGCTGGGCCGTCCTAAAATCCCCCTGATACTCGGATTATTGTAATTCGAGGAAGATTTTGGTATTATTGTGGCATTAATTTTATGGCGGATTTTACCACGTTTTTGAGCTAAAGTTGGCGTTCGTCCGGAAAAAAGCGGGAAGTTCGCTAATTTTTCAAGATTTTATCTTGACCTTGAGGGTGGGGGATGGATATAATGCACAAAGATGGGTAGGTCTGTTTTCTGGACTTACAAAAAGGAAGGGCGGGAGCGATGAGAAGGAAGGAAAGAGAGCGTTGGTTTTGTACTCGTAGTCAGAATCAGTATCCCCCTTTTATTTCCCACAACATCGGCCCTCACCGCTTAAAATCTATTTATTAATATTTTTAGAGGAGAGAGTTTTATGAACATTCCAAGTCGAATAGTGGTCTGTCTAATTGTGATGATAGTGACCGTAACAGTCCAAGCGGCACCAGATCCGTGCTGGGTCGTATGTGGCACGCCCACCGGTGCGAGCGTAACAGAACCAGCCGCTTCCGCTACTTTAACCGAGACATGGGATCTCCAAAACCATTTTGGCAAAGCGGTGGATGTATACTATAATAGTGTAATAACGCCGTCTCCGTTTAAGGTATTGAGTACTGGATTTGACAGTGACGGGACTGATACGCCAATAGCAAATTTAGTAAGCATCACGCCTGCACCACAGAATGTGCCTGGTGCCGGTTGGTATTCAGTAGTGGAAAATAATGCTCATTACGTCGTGACATTCACAGTAACCCTTCCGACGGATACAGATCCGGAACCCCCAATATCACCTGAACCTGACAAGGACTCCATAACGGTTCAACTTGATATGATTTTTAGAGTGCATGGTGGCCCCCAGTGGAGCGACGAATACAAAACCGCCATCTACAAGTATGAAGTATTGGACGTCGGAGTCGCCCCAGAACCGGCATCCCTCGTTCTCCTTGGCGTTGGTGCCCTTAGTCTGCGGGCCAGGCGAAGACAGGCGGCGTAGGGCAACCAAACCAGTCGAAAAACGAAGCAAACGAGCCATCCGTGCGGGTGGCTCTTTTTATTGGGTCGCAACCCGTCACCACCCCGCTCAGCACCCAAATTCACCAGCGCATCAGCCGACTTGTCTTCTCTGGAATAGGGCCACCGCCAAAGCCAGTATCCCGCCCGTGTAACAAATCGCGTATGTTGCGCCTATGAGGACATATTTGAGGGGCACTGTGCTTTCCTCATAAATTGCGTCGCTTATCCAGAAGACCTGAAGGTTAGGAATGGCAAAATAGCATATTTTTGCCCAGAGGTGCGTTTTAGCTAATGCGCCGAACGCCCAGTCCGAGACAAGTCCCAAAAGGAAGACACCCACACACGCCGAGAGGGTTACCACGATATTGAACCTGCACGATAGCGCAACCGCCAGGGCCGCGATTATTACAGCCGCCAGAAACAGCAGAACTGAGCCGTAAATATCAATTGCGTTAATATTGTTATTAGCAGGATTGAACTTCCAGTCGCGGTCGAAGAATATCAGGAAAATCAGCCCAATTGTGCCCAAACCAGTCAGTAAAACCATAGCCGTTGATGTGGCCTTCCAGTCGTAAGCATAGTTGAAAAAAGCACTTAAAAGACAAGTCAACACCACGATAACCCCCGCGGTTCCTAATACGGTATAATCATTGGTCGAATCCACGTTTTCCAGAACGCCGTTTCTTATCGCCATTATCAGTGCTATGGTGCAGATATAATGGGCCATAGCCACCGCCCCCGTAACCCCCAGGAATTTGGCCAAAATAAATATGGGACGTTGCACCGGCTTAGTGAGAACGGTCATTATCGTCTTATTCTCGATTTCCTCCGCCACCGCCCCGGAAGCCGAGAAAATTGCTATGAACAAGCTGGCTATGAAAAGCGTAGATAACCCCAATTCGCGTAACAGCTTATTGTCGTCATCCATTGTGTACATCGAGATTGACGGGCTGACGAAAAACAGCAGCAGGGCGGCGGTGATTATTATCGCATAGACCGGCTGACGAATGGTCTCGATAAAGGTATTCTTGGTTATTGTAAATAACTTAGTCATCGTTTGAGACCTTTCCGGCAATCACTGATTTTCAGCGGTTATTGAGTTTTAGACAACGGTTTTATGGCTAAAATTGGCGATATATTCTTATATGACATAAAAACCGGCTTGTAAATAGCTGGCAATTATTATATCTATATGCCCTTTGCGTTTCGGGGTTCGATACAAAACTTTAGGAATTGAATAAATGACAACATCATCAAGACCGGCAAAGCTCGTCGCTATAGTGTCGCTGATTCTCAGCGTCATTTTCTTTGTCATCATGGTTCTTCTCGGTCAGTGGAGCGGTTTCGTCGCAATTTATTCCGCAGGTTTTGTCTCGCTTGGCGCAGCGTTAATATGGCTGGTTTTGCTTATACAGTTCCATCAACGAAATCTTGCCGAGCAGGAAAAGCTCGATATGAGCGCCCTTGCCGGCGACCACAGGACGGATAAAATCTTCCATGCCAAAGGCGAGCAGTCGCAGTTGTTCGCCGTCGCTCAAAAACGCCTTGCGATACTCGAAAAGTGGTTCCTGCCCGTTTTCTCCTTCCTCATCGCGGCGTATCAGGTGGCCATAGGGCTATATCTGTTGAAAGCCGTCTCCGATTCAAATCCTGCTATAGGTAAACAACCTTTATTGTGCGCAGTTTGTATGGTTGCTATCGCCTTTGTCAGCTTTCTGCTCTCACGTTATGCGACAGGGATGTCTAATCAGGCGGAATGGAAACCGTTGCGGGCGGGCGGCAGTTTTCTGTTCGGCTCAGCGATATTGTCCTTTGCCCTGGCGATAGCACTGGCCCTGGTTCAGTTCAAAATAATCACCATAATAAGTGTGATTGATTATTCGATTCCTGTCCTGCTTATTGTTCTCGGCGTCGAGAACCTGCTTAATGTTATATTCGACATATATCGGCCTCGCCTGACGGGCCTTTACAGCAGGGCGGCCTTCGACAGCCGGCTGCTGGGCCTGATTAACGAACCGGGCGAAATCCTTCATACCGCTACCGGCGCAATCGATTACCAGTTCGGCTTCAAGGTTTCTCAGACATGGTTTTATAAACTCCTCGAAAAAGCCGTTGTGCCGCTAATTTTCTTCGGCGCTATTACGCTGTATCTGCTCAGCGGCGTTGTTGTTATTAATTCCTATGAACAGGCCGTAATCGAACGGTTCGGCAACCCGAAAGACGCGAAGGGCGATATTCGACTCGTTGGCCCGGGCATCCATTTCAAAATGCCCTGGCCCATCGATATCGCACGGATATATCCCGCCGGTAACATAGAGGAGCTGCAAATCGGCTACGTGCCCAAGACCGACCCCAAAACCGGGCAGGTAATCCGCGAACCGCTGCTTTGGGGCAAGGACCATTATAAGGAAGAATACAGCATTCTTGTCGCGAGTCGTCTCGGTGCGGAAAAAAATTCGCCGGGCGCCGCGCCGGTCAGTTTGCTCAAGGCCAATGTCCCCGTGCAGTTCAGGGTCAAAGACCTTTATGCCTTCCTTTATAATCAGGACAATCCCCAAAAACGGCTTGAGAACATTTGTTACCGCGAACTGGCCAGGTTTGCCGCGGGCGCCTCAATCGAAGTTGATGACGAGGCAGCTCTGCAAACCAGTTTGCTGGGTGCGGGCAGGACACAAGCCAAGCAGGCACTGACTCAGAATATCCAGGCCGCTGCGGACAAGGCCGGTCTTGGAGTCGAAATTGTCTTTGTGGGGCTTCAGGGCATACATCCGCCCACTCAGGTCGCCGCTGACTATGAGAAGGTTGTGGGCGCAGTCCAGATGAAGCAGGCCGTAATTCTTCAGGCCCAGGCCCAGCGTAATCGCACTCTCAGCACGCTCGCCGGTTCGGTAGACGGGGCATCAGACCTTTTCGTCCTGGCTGCTGATTATCAGAAGGCCAGACAGGAAAATAACCGTCAGAAGACCGACGAAATTGCCGGCCGACTCGATACCGCATTCACCCAGGCGGACGGCGACATTTTCTGCACGCTCAGAGAGGCACAGAGCTACAGCTTTGAAAGGGTCGCCAGTGCCCGTTCCACCGGTGAACGATTCGACAGCCAGGTCAAGGCATACAGGGCCGCACCGGAAATCTACAAAAAAGAGCAACGCCTCCTTGCCCTGGAGGAAACGCTCAGCCCGATACGAAAATATGTTATTGTCGCCGATCCCAATGACGCGGAGACATTTATTGTTGACCTTAAGGAAAAATTAACGCCGAGCTTGTATGATATCGGCGGGGTTCAGGAGAGCAGCTCACAATGAAAAACATAACCATAACCATCTTTATCGTTCTGCTTTTTATCGTTTTGGCGCTGGTCTTTACGATGTTTCAGGTGCGTGAGACCGAATCCGCTCTGGTGCTGACCTTTGGCAAGGCCACTCGCCAGATTACCGAGCCGGGTTTGTATTTCAAATGGCCTCCGCCCATCGAGTCGGTCCAGAAGTTTGATTCGAGGGCCAGGGGTCTTGTTGCGGAACTCGGAGAAACGCCCACAAAAGGGGCTGTCCCCATTATCGTCAACACCTTTATTGTCTGGCGCATCGCCGAACCGCTGGCGTTTTTTAACGCGGTCGGGACCATCTCGGACGCCGAGAGCAAACTGCTCAGCCAGATAAGCGACGCACAGAACAAGGTCATCGGCCGGCATGAATTCTCGGAATTCGTTAACAGCGACCCCGCGAAGATAAAATTCGATGACATCGAGAAAGAGATGCTTGCCGAGATTCAGAAAGCCGTGCGCAGCGACTACGGCATCGAAATCAAAGCACTCGGCATAAGGCAGCTTAAAATCAGCGAAGACGTCAGCAAAGCGGTATTCGAGCGGATGAAAGCCGAGCGAAATCGCAGGACCGAGGGAACAATCGCCGAGGGCAATGCCGCCTCCAAAAAAATCGTTACCGACGCCCTTTCAATGCAGACCGAACTGCTCGCGGCTGCCGAGGCAAGGGCCAAGGCCATCCGTGCGCAGGGCGACGCCGAAGCCGCTCAATACTACAAATTACTCGAACAGGACCCGCAACTCGCTATGTTCCTGCGGGACATCGACGCCCTCAAAAAAATACTGGAGCAAAGGTCAACGGTTGTTATCAGCGCGGACACCGAACCATTTAAGCTGCTCAGGCAAATGCCTGACTTGAAACCGAAAGATTAACTCATCTGTTTTATAGACGGGTTTGAACGATATGGCGGAAGAACACGAACGTAATAATACGATACCGGACGACGCGGGCCAGCCGCGGCAGGCGGACCCCGGCTATGATTATCTGTCGGGGGCCTTGAAGGTCAGCTTTGCCGTCCTCAAGGTCATAATGGTCGTCCTGGTTGTGCTCTTTCTATTCTCCGGTGTCACCAAAGTAGGCCCTGGTGAACGCGCGATTGTCCTGTGGTTCGGCAAAATCAGCGGCGTCGGCGAGGCACGCCTTCTCGGCCCGGGTCTGAAACTGCTTTTGCCGTACCCAATACACGAAGTCGTCCGGATTCCCGTCGAGAGAAAGGTTAACCTGGCGATAAATTCATTCTGGTATTATCAAAAGCCCGGTGAGGAAATGAGCAATGTGAGCGCCGAAAATACATACGTGCCGCCTACTCTCAACCCCCTTACCGATGGGTATTGTCTTGTGAGGGGCGAAAAGCAGGCACAGACCACGGCCGTTTCCGAAGGCAGCGATTATAACATCCTTCATTGTAAGTGGGTTCTGACCTACCAGATTACCGACGCGGAAAGATTCTACAAACACTGTTACGTACACGATAGTCACCTCCAGGCCGGGCAGAACTACTCGGACGTCATAGAGCAGAGCATAAATCCGCTGCTGGAAAATCTGTTCACCGACGCCGTCGTCGTAACTATGGTCAATTACACAATCGAAGAGGCGATGTTTGAAAAGGTCTCTTCCGTTTCCGAGCGGGTCAAAGAACGCCTCCAGAACAAGCTCAACGTATTGGAAACGGGCATTAAAGTTGTCTCGGTTCAAATCCGCGACATAACCTGGCCCAGGCAGGTATCCGCCGCTTTCCAGGCGTCTCTGACCGCGACGCAAAACAAGCAAAAGGTAATCAGCGACGCAAAACTTACTGCGGAGAAGACCCTCAACGAGACCGCCGGTCCCATTGCGGCTGAGCTTCTTGCGTCTTTGCGGGACAGTTCCTTCGACAGGAAGAAACAGGAGCAGTTGTGGGAACAGGCGGCCGGCAGGGCACAGGAGGCAATTGCCAATGCCCGCGGTTATCGCACGCAGGTCGTCGAGACGGCAAGGGCAGACGCTGAATACCTCCAAAGAATTCTTCCTGAATATCGAAAGCATCCGAAGCTCGTCATCCAGAGGGTCTATCAGGACGCGATTGAGCAGGTACTTCGCGACGCAGAAGAGAAAACGGTCATTCAACCCGCACAACACGGCAAAAGCACCGAAGTCAGGGTGCTTATCAACAGGGACCCTGCGATAAAACCAAAATCTGAACCCGGAAAACAACCTTAGTGAGGAACCCTGAGAGATAAATAATGGCTCACGAACATCTGCATTTTAAGCACGATATCGCCGTTGAGCACACGCACGGTAAACAGGTCCGTGTCAGCTTGGCCCTGCTGGGGACACTGGCAGGGGGGACGCTGCTGCTTACGAGCATCATAGGCGAATCCAGGTTTATTTACGGCGCCGGCAGTTTCCAGACCGAAACCCTTGCCCTGGCGGGAGCTATCCTGCTGGGCATTCCTATCATCTGGCACGCAATTAAAAGTTTGCTGCATCAAGAGGCACATATGGATGAGCTTGTGGCGCTGGCCATAATTGCCGCCATAGCCACGCAGCAATATGTCGCCGCAGGCACCGTTGCCTTCTTTATGCTTCTTAGCGAACTGGTCGAAAGCCGGACCGCGCTCGGCGCAAGGGCCTCGATAGAATCGCTCATAAAACTCACTCCTCAAAAGGCAAATCGACTTCAGCCCGACGGCTCCGAAACGGAAGTGATGGTCAGCCAGATTAAACCCGGCGATACAGTGCGCGTAAGACCCGGCGACAATATCCCCGTCGATGGCGACGTAGCAAAGGGTTTAAGCTCCGTCAACGAGGCCACAATCACCGGTGAATCGCTGCCCGCTGACAAGGTCCCCGGTATGCAGGTCTTCGCGGGCACAAACAACCTCACCGGCGCTCTCGATATCACTGTTACCAAGGCCGGCAAAGATACCACGCTCGGCAAAGTCCAGTCGCTGATTCTGCAGGCCGAGCATACCAAGATACCCATTATGCGGATTATTGACCGCTATGTTAGATGGTACACCCCGACAGTTCTTATGATTGCAGGCATTGCCCTGTACTTTACCAAGGATATTAATATTGCTATCACCATTCTTGTAATCGGTTGTCCTTGCGCGTTGATTCTGGCGACGCCCAGCGCAATGGTCGCGGCGATATCCGCCGCCGCCCGCCTCGGCATACTTGTCAAGAACGTCGCCGACCTCGAGGAAGCAGGCAAAATCACAGCGATGGTCTTCGACAAGACGGGAACTGTAACTACCGGCCGACTCTATGTGACCAAACTCACGCCCGCAAATGGCGTTGAGCCGTCAACTCTGCTGTCGCTGGCCGCCTCTGCTGAAAAAATGAGCAAACACCCCGCGGCAAGAGCGCTGCTCGAAGTCGCAAAACAGGCAAATCTAATTTTGCCTGACGCGGATAATTTTCAGGAAACGCCTGGCAAAGGCGTTACCGCCAAAGTCGCCGGCAGCCGGGTAATCGTTGGCAGGGAGTCGTTCCTTAAGGAAAACAAAGTCAATATGTCCAATGTCTCCTCGCCGTCTTTGCACGAGGAGCAGGGCTTCAGCACACTATACGTCGCTTTGGATACCAATTGCGTTGGCTGGGTCGGCCTTCAGGATAAAACCAGACCTGAGGCAAAAGAGGCCGTAAAAGACCTTTTCGCACTCGGCATCAAGAGAGTAACAATGCTCACAGGCGACAGGGATGAAGTCGCCGGCCGCGTCGCAGCGGAACTCGGCTGCACCGATTACAAGGCGCATTGCCTGCCGCAGGACAAACTCGCCATAGTCGAAAAAATCAAAAAAGACGGCTACACCGTTCTCGTCGTAGGCGACGGCATAAACGACGCCCCCGCGCTTGCCGCGGGCGACCTCGGTATTGCAATGGGCGCTGCCGGCTCAGATGTCGCCATTAACTCCGCCTCTATAGCCCTGTTGAGCGACGACCTCAAACGACTTCCGGCCCTGGTGCGACTGTCGCGAAGAACACGTTTCGTCATCAACTCAAACCTTGCCTTTGGTGTCAGCTTTATTATTGTAGGTTGGTCATTCGCGTTGACTGGTTTGATTGTGCCGACACTGGCGGCGTTCCTGCATTTCGCGGGTTCACTCATTGTCGTCTTCAATAGTGCCCGGCTGGTTCGTCACGGCGAAGAGCTCCCGCACCATACGGGCGACGTTACATAATCTCTATATGCCGGCCGGACAGGATTAGCTAATTATGGAATATGCGATTGAAACGTTTTCTTTGACCAAAATCTTCGCCGACTGGTGGGGACGCAACAGGGTCGTCGCTGTCGATGGCCTCAACTTGAAGGTTCGTACCAATGAGGTTTATGGTTTCTTAGGCCCGAACGGCTCAGGTAAAACAACCACGCTCAAAATGCTCCTCGGCCTGCTTCACCCCACAAAAGGAAAGGCCCTCGTTCTCGAAGGTGACGCCACCGACCCTCAAATAAACCGCAGAATCGGTTTCCTGCCGGAAGAGTCCTATCTTTATAAATATCTCACGGCCCGCGAAACGCTCGACTTTTACGGCCAGCTGTTCAAACTGCCCGCACGAGTCCGAAAGATGCGTATCGAGGCGCTGCTCGATATGGTAGGCCTCAAGGCCGTCGCCAATAGAACCGTTGGAACCTTCTCGAAGGGTATGGCAAGGAGAATCGGGCTTGCGCAGGCCCTCATAAATGACCCTGAGCTGCTCATCCTCGACGAACCCACCACGGGGCTTGACCCCCTCGGGACAAGACAAATCAAAGACCTTATCATCGAACTCGCCAAACGCGGCAAAACAGTTGTGCTTTGCAGCCACCTGCTCGCCGACGTTGAGGACGTCTGCGACAGAATCGCGATTCTCTACGGCGGCAGGATTCAGGCCGAAGGCAACGTCCGCGACCTTCTGCTACATTCTGACAAAACCGAAATTACAACCGGACGCCTCAGCCCGGCGACGCTTGAAAAAATAAAACAAATGCTGACTGAGGAACGCGCGGAATACACCATTGGTTCGCCGTTAGATAAGCTCGAAACGTTCTTTATCAATATCGTTGCCAGGGCGCAGCAGCAGGCCGTTCCAACAAGCGGCGCCGAAAGCAGGACCCAGATTAGCGAGTTTCTCTCCGCCAAAACCGACGAACGTGCCCGCAGGGAGGCCATACTCAACCAGCTTGTTTCCGCGTCCCCATCGGATGAGCAGACGGCGGCTACCGACACTCAGAATGTCCAGCCGCAACCAGTGCCTGCGACTCCGGCTGACGAAAACCTGCTCAACCGGCTGACCGAGCAAGTCGATTCAAAACCCGTTACTACGCAGCCGACGAAGGCCAAACCCGAACCCGCGATATCCGACCAGCCGGACAAAAGCATCCTCGACGAATTAACAGGCCGGCCTTCGCCGGACAAAAAGAACGTCCATCCCGGAGATTCCGCCAATGCGTAGCATTTGGGCCGTCGCGGTCAATACGGTAAAACAGGCCCTCCGACTCAAAATCGCCGCCGTCTTTATTGTCCTGCTGCTTGTGCTATTGCCCGTAATGGGGCTGAAGATGACCGGCGACGGCACATTGAAAGGACGTATGCAGGCCTTCGTCAGCTATGGCCTGTCGCTGACGACTTTGTTGCTGGCGCTGCTCACCATTTTTACTACCGCATATACCCTGACAAGCGACGTAAAAGATAAGCAGGTTTATACCGTCCTTACAAAACCAATTCGGCGCTTCCAGTTTGTCCTCGGCAAATTATTCGGCGTCATTCTTCTGGACGCGTGTTTGCTGGCGCTTTTTTCCGTTATCATTTACAGCATCACCATTTTGTTGCCGACCTTACTGCACGCTGACAATGACCAGGTTGCACAGGTCCGCGACGAATTCTTTACCGCCAGGGCGTCCCTGACGCCCGTGGCACCGGACATATCAGAAGAGCTTAATCAGGCCTATAACAAGCTCAAGCAGGACGGCGAAGTGCCGGCCGGGGTGGATGAAAACCCAATCGCCCGTCAAAACTACAAAAATGAGCTTGCTCGTCGCATCGGGCTTAGAAAGCGCGCCGCTGTGGTCGGCGAAGAACTGCTTTGGGAATTCAACAGCGTTAAACCCAAAGACCCCAACCAGGAATTATTTATAAGATTCAAATATGACGTCGCCGTCAATCCGCAGGACTTGCAGATTTACAGCAAGTGGGTCATAGGTGACGTTCGCCAGCTTCGCCTCGGGACTCCAATAGAGACGCCATTGTATTCACTCGAACGAAAGGACCTGATAAGAACGTTCCGTGAGTTTGCGGTGCCCGCCGATGCGGTCGCCGGTGACGGCTATCTTGCCTTGGCGTTCCTTAATGACCCTCTTAACGACACGGTCGTTATCTTTCCGCTCGAGGACGGTCTCGAACTGCTTTATAAAGCGGACACCTTCACCGCCAATTTTATCAGGGCCGTCCTGCTCATCTTTGTTCGACTTGTATTTCTTGCCGCTCTTGCCGTTTTCGCCGGCTCATTTCTCTCGTTTCCCGTCGCTATTTTGCTTTGCCTGTCGGTCTTTACTATGGCCAATATGAGCGGCTATATAGGCGAGTCCTACCACGTTGTTGGCGCCCAGCCCAGCGGGTTGTATTCCTATTGTCTAAAGCCGTTAATTATGCTTTTGCCGGAGTTTGACCAGGTCAGTCCTTCTAAATTTCTTGTTCCTGCCCGGCTGTTGAGCTGGTCTCTTCTCGGCTGGCTTGGTTTTACCACCGTCTGCTTAAAGGCGCTGCCGCTGGCGATTATGTCGCTGCTGATTTTTACCTACCGCGAAATTGCAAAAGTTATTGTCTAACGCTATCATTAAGTTCCGGCCGAAGACGGACAAAACATCTGCCGGCCGGCTGCCGTAGATTGTTCAGTCAAATACGATTATGCGTTTACGTGATAAACTGATTATTGCTGTATGTGTCGTCCTGGCGGTTGCCCTGCTCACCGTGGCGGGTATGCGTCTCGATTTCATAAACTCGCAGCGGGTCGAAATGAAGCTGATAAGCAATGAACCGCTCCAGAACGCCCCGCCTTCGCTCGCCTTTGCCACTGTTGCGATGGGGGCGTTTCGCGGGCTGGTTGTCGATGTTCTCTGGATGCGAGCCGACAAGCTCAAGGAGCAGGGCCAGTACTTCGACGCAAGACAACTCGCCGAATGGATTACCGTCCTTCAGCCCCGTTTCGCGCAGGTCTGGGCGTTTCAGGCTTGGAATATGGCCTACAACATCTCCGTCGCCATCCCCGCTGAACAGCCCGACCAGAGATGGCAATGGGTAAAAAACGGTTACGAGCTTTTACGCGACAAGGGCATTCCTCTCAATCCAAAATCAATCGGATTGTACCGTGAACTTGGCAGAATCTTTCAGCACAAAATCGGCAGCAACAGCGACGACGACCACAAATACTACAAGCTCCAGCTTGCCCTTGCGATGGAACCGCTGCTTGGCAAAGCCGATAACGCCTGGTTTGAATCTCTCGCAAATGCCCCTGCTGACTGGGGCCGGATTGCCGCCGACACCGACGTCGCGCCGTTTATTGCCGCCCTGAAAGCTGCCGACAAGAGTTTTGAGGATGACTTACGGTTTGTCGGCAATTACCTTTCGCTGCGACAAAATCCGGCCAGGTTCGACCCCGCTGCCTTTAAGGTCATAGACCGGTTCAGAGGCACTAAGACCCTCGAAAAGTTTGACGTTTTTGCAAAGGCCTGGCAGTTGCGAAATGTCTGGAAGCTCGACCCTGTTCTTATGCTGGAATTAAACCGCACCTACGGTCCCACTGATTTTAATGACCCAAACAAACATTTTCCGCTCGATTGGCGGCACCCCGACGTTCACGCAATCTACTGGGCGGTCCAGGGTCTTCGCGTTGCGGGCAAAAAAGACGTCGTTAAAGTGGGCAGGGGAGTGTTCCCGGTTGACGAAATTAATACCGACAGGATTGTTGCGCACAGTTTGCAGAACCTGTTCCGGTATGGAAAAATCTTTATCTACGACGTCAACGATAATCCGCCGTTGCCGCAGGGTTCGCAAGCAGCCGCTGCGCCTCGACCCACCAAGGATATATTTCTCCGCGCTGATTTCAGAATGTTCGACCCTTACAACAAGGCCATAATGGAGATTATCCGCAAATACAGCGCCGGGGACGACAAGTCGGACGATTCACACATGATTCAGCACCGCAATATGCTTACTAATGCCCTGACTATGTTCTATCAGGCAGGCCACAGGCAGAAGGCGCAGAAGATATACGATTATGTCAGACAACTGTATCCACGTCCGGAGTTCAATGAGCCGGCCGTCGAATCTTATATCATACAGCAGATACGCAAAGACCTTAAGACAATCACGATAACCAAGGCGATGGATACAATTATGCCGATGCTCCGCGAGGCGTATTTCCGGTATGCCCTGCGAGACGATGATGCGTCCTACGCCATAGAAAAAATGGCTGAAGACATATATAATGTTTACACTAAAGAATATGGTGATGAGGCACGGCTCCGTTTGCCGGAGTTTAAAGTAATGAGATTTAACGCGATTCTCGATTTCTTTAACGACCAGGAATACCCGCTCACGATGCGTCAAAACCTTATTGCCCGCATAAAAGTCGAAAAGCCACAGCTCGCCGAGCAATTCGCACAGATGGAGCAGCAGATGTTGCAGGAATCGCAGCAGGAACAGCAGCGGTCGCAATGATGCCTCCTTCGCTTAACAAACTTGATGCCGCTTTCACTTCCCGGCTTACCGCCTCTCAACAAAAAGCCGTTTTTCACCAAGAAGGTCCCTTGCTTGTCATCGCGGGGCCGGGTAGCGGCAAAACCCGCGTCATAACGTGTCGCATCGCCGCTCTCGTTGATTCAGGCGTCCCACCTCAAAATATCTGCGCGATCACCTTCACCAATAAGGCCGCTGACGAAATGCGCCAACGCGCCGTCTCCCTCGGCTCATCCGCAGGCGCTCACATCAGCACCTTTCACTCCCTGTGCGTTCGCATCCTCCGCAGATATTCCGAATTTGCCGGCATCACCCCCAACTTCAGTATTTATGACGATTCCGACCAGGCAAAATGCGTAAAACAGGCAATCGTCGACTGCAATCTCAATACCACCGATTTTTCACCAGCCCGAACGCTCGACGCAATTTCTACTTTGAAAAACAAGCTCATCGACGCCGATGCTTTCGAAAAGCAGGCAGACGATTTCTTCTCGAAGACGCTGTCAAAAATCTATTCCCGCTATCAGCAAATCCTCAAAGACCTTAACGCCGTTGATTTCGATGATTTGCTTATGAAAGCGGCCTTTCTGCTCGAAAACAATCTTGCTGTTCGCGAAGAGCTTGGGAACAGGTATAAATATCTTCTTATTGATGAATACCAGGATACCAACCACGCACAATATCGAATCGCCAAGGCCCTCGCCTCCGCGCACAACAATATCTGTGCGACGGGAGACCCGGACCAGTCGATTTACCGCTGGCGGGGGGCCGACATACGCAATATCCTCGATTTCGAGCGTGACTGGCCCAATGCCGTGGTTGTCCGTCTCGAAGAAAATTTTCGTTCCGTCCCCTGCATCCTTGAAGTTGCCGACCGGCTCATCGCCAATAACCAGAGCCGAAAGGAAAAGCGCCTTATCGCGACAAGACCGCCCGCGGGCAAAGTCGTCATTGAGCCGTATGAAGATGAAAACGAAGAGGCCTTCGGCGTCGCGGAAAATATCCGGCGACTGGTTGACGAGGGGACATCCCTTTCCCATATCGCCATTTTCTATCGCGTCAACGCACAGAGCCGCGCAATCGAAGAGGCCTTTATCAGAAGCAAAATCCCTTATCAAATCGTTCGCGGCGTCGAATTCTATAATCGAAAGGAAATCCGCGATGTCGTCGCCTATTTGAAGGTCATCGTTAATCCTGCCGACAAGATTGCCCTTCTGCGAATCATCAATACCCCAGTGCGAGGCATCGGCAAAACCACAATCGACAAACTTCAAAACTTCGCCGCCCGCCGTAACATCGGCTTATATGAAGCGATCAAACACATTTCGAAAATTCTCAGCATTTCCAAAACCACCGCCGCCAAACTCACCGCCTTTCTCGCTATGATAGAGGGTTTCAAAAAACAAGTCCCTCTCGATAATGGCGTTAACCCAAATCATAAATCGAGCGTCGCTTCTCTGGCCGAACTTGTCTTCTCCGAATCCGGCCTCGAAAAATCCCTCGCCGCCGAAGGCGCAGAAGGCAAGGACGCTATTGCCAATATCGAGTCGCTTATCAGCGCAGCCGCTCGTTATGACCAAGAGACCGAAAACCCCTCCCTGATTGATTATCTCCAGCAAATCGCTCTTTTCAGCGATGCTGACGCCTACGACGCATCAGTTGAGCGAGTGGCGCTTATGACCCTGCATTCCGCAAAAGGTCTCGAATTCGATAACGTCTTTATCGTGGGCGTCGAAGAAGGTTTGCTGCCACACGAAAGGAGCGTGGATAATAGCGATGAGACCGAAGAGGAGCGTCGTCTTTTCTTCGTCGGCATCACGCGCGCAAAGGTCAACTTGTTTATCGCCTTCGCCAAGTACCGCCAAATCAGGGGCCAGACCCTCCGCACCATTCCCTCGCAATTCCTCTTCGAACTCGGCATAAACTTCACCGAATCTGCTTCTCAATCAGAAATCAGAAATCAAGAATCAGAAATAGAGAATGTTAAACCCAAAATTTTACCCGTCGAGGCGGGCCGCAGGCCTAAAGCTCCTTTTCGTCAGGGCGATATCGTCGTCCACAAAAAATTCGGCATAGGCACAGTGAAGGATTTCGCGGATATGGGCGACAACTCGGTCGTTATTATCGCCTTCAACACCGGCCAGACCAAATCCCTGAAGCTCAAATATGCCAAACTCGTGAAAATATAAATAGGC
Organism: Sedimentisphaerales bacterium; assembly: GCA_050013675.1. Taxonomy (GTDB): domain Bacteria; phylum Planctomycetota; class Phycisphaerae; order Sedimentisphaerales; family Anaerobacaceae; genus Fen-1362. Next base: position 104,828 of record JBEKEU010000002.1, on the reverse strand, counting down.
GGGTACAATGAAGATATATTTTTTAAGTTCGATGATGTGCGTGGCCTTATTGCTGGCCGGCTGTGCGGGTACGTCGATAGGTGAGTATAAAAACCTCGCGTTGAACCCAGGCGATACCCGCGGCCCTGCTGTAACTTATCCGCACGCCACAAGCAACAGCGAATGCAGGAATGAAATCTGCTACGCCGCCAAAAACGTCATCGATGGCAATACCGCCAATAGAGGTCACGGCCTAAAATTCCCCTCCTGGGGGCCGGACAAACGCACGGATCTGTGGCTCAAAATTGATTTTGGCCAATCCGTCAAGGTAGATAAGGTAGTCATTTACATAAGGGCGGATTTTCCGCATGACGCTTACTGGAAAACGGGAACAATCGAATTTTCAGATGGCTCGAAAGAAAAAATATCCTTTCAGAAAACCGCGATGCCTCAGGAGTTCAAATTTGCTCCTCGCCGAATCGAATGGCTCCGCATAACAGACCTCGTTCAGGATGAACCTCTTGGCTGGTGCGGCTTCACCGAGGTCGAGGTCCGGGGCCTGTAATTACAACCCTAACCCTGTTATTCGAAAATCTCTGCCGAACCTTCCTGCTTATTTCAGAATCGGGTAATGGATTTTTGGTTTCTTTGTTTTAACCCAGGGCAGTTTGTCCCAGGTAAGCGTTTCGTTGCAATCGTAAATCTCCCGGCCTGACCGCCAGTCAGGGTTGCCCCACGACATAAACCACGTCCATCGGGGCTGCTCACGCAGTTTCGCCGGCGTCGGCAGCGCGCCGACCTCGCCTAATGCGATAGGTCTGTCGCCTGCCAAGGCAAGAAGCTGATTGTAATCATTAGGGTCAAAGCCGTTTCTGTAAACATCCGTCGCCAGGATATCCACCACGTCATCGCCGGGATAAACGCTGTCGTAAGGAGCTGTGTCTCCTCTGATTTCGTTGCAGTTATAAACCCATATCAGGTTATTCAGCTTGTGAAAATTCACCAGTCGGTCATACAGCATTCGATAGAGTTTCTTTGTGCCGTTATCGCCGGGCTTGCCGTTCCACCAGAAAAAGTTGCCGTTTATTTCGTGATAAGGCCTCCACAGCACGGGGACATCGGCGTATTTCAGTTGTTTCAGGAAGAACGCTATTACGTCCACCTGTGATTTCCAGCGTTCGTTAATTGCTGTCCCCGGCGTGATTAAATCCTGCCATTCCTTGTCAGTCAGCTTACCCCATACTGATTCCCTGGCTATTGCCGGCTCATCTTCGGTTGGACGAACCGCGTGCCACATCATCGTTATTATGAATCCCTCATTATTTCGCCGAATCGCCTCATCAACAATCTGCTGGCGAAAATTGATGCCGTCCCATGTGCCCGGTGCGCTAAATCCGAAATCGAATCCGCATAGTGCCGGGTAATGCCCCGTCCATTTTTCATTTGATTGAAGCTGCGTTGTCGCGACAAGCGGTGCACAATGCTGGCCGACGAGCGTTTGCTTTCCGGAAATGCTGTATAGATATTCCAGCAGCTTTACCGCTTCCGGCGAGGAGTTGGGCGTTACCGGTTTTTTAGCGATTCCGGCCGATTGTTTCGGCTTTACTGTCTGGTTTGCATCAGCATTCGGTTTCTTTGGTTCTGCGGCACACGCACAGAGCGAAAAAGAAGCTATACAGATAAACGATTTTAAACCGAGCCGGCTGAAGTTCATCGTTCTTGTCTCCCTCAATTATTTTTCAAAAAAGGTATTACCGCGCTAAGGTCTTTGTATGTTTCATAATTCCAGTTGTTGCAGTCCGCCACCCTGACGACAATGTGTCCTGTTTCGAACGAAAGCAAATCTTCGATGAGCCGTTTGTGTTTGTTTTTCAGATACGGGAGAACGTTTCGCTGCACCTGTTGCGTATAAGCCCCTCTGCCGTAAACATGTTCATCTGCTGAGACAATAAACAGGTATGGGTCGATTGTTTTCAGATAATCTGTATCGACCGACCCGTGAAAATGGTGGTTCGCGTGATAGACGTGGGTTTTTAAAAAGTCCAGGTTATTTGCATATTTTTGAAGGATTTTATGCTGATTCTGGCCGTAAATATCTCCCCCGTGAGTATAAACGAATCCGTTGTATTCCATTCTCATTGAGAGCGATTTGGGGTTCTCGTCAGCGATGTTTATGCCGTCCTGATATGAATTCAGAATCGTAACATTCACTTTTTCAAATTCGAGCTGATCGCCCGTATTGAAATCCTTGTAATCCTTTTTGGTTAGATTTTTGTATTTTTCCGTAAGCAGGCCCAGGCCGCCGCAGTGGTCGTCGTGATAATGTGTAATCCACAAATAATCCGGGGCGATTTTATGCCTGTCCAAAAACGGAATGACACGTTCTTTACACATCTGTTCGGTGCCCGTGTCAATAAGGAGAGTTTTGCCTGTGGGCAAAAGCATTAAAACTGACACGCCGTGGCTCACATCTAAAGAAACGATTGTCCATTCCGCTTTTCTTTCTGCGTCTCTTACATCAAGTTTGAATTTGACGGGTTCGGTATCGCTGAAGTTAAAACATATTTCGGCGCTGCCCGTTTCCAGCGACGATAAATACTCCTTTGGTATTTTTACCATTTCGCCGTCTTGCGTATAGGAGACGCTTTTTTCTTCGAAGGGCACCGGCTGCCGGTTCTGCGTTATTGAAACAAGTTTGTTATTGTTTTTGTCTAATTTAATGAACAGGTCCGAAGTTGTTTTGTTCTTATAAAATGTATTTGTAACGGGAGAGATTTCAGGTCTTTCGGAAATTGGCCCATACACGGTGATGTAATCGATATCCATATTTCCCCAGGATTTACGGATTTCGATGGTGTTGGTGGCTGCGGTTAATCCGGCGTTGGTTTCAATCTCGGCCCATTTCGAGCTTGCGGGGAAACCGATTTCCGGTGCGTATTCTTTGCCGTTTATTAGTATCCGTTGAGCGTTGTCTTTATTAGGCGAGCGGTATCCGATGGCGATTGTATATCTTGCGTCGCTGTTGACATCGACGCGAAAAATCACCGAGCCGGTTTTTCCCATTCGAAGGAATTTGCCGCCGCTTGCGGCTGTGTCCTCTAAAACCGAAATGCCGTCAAGCAGATTCCCATCTTCCGCTTCATAGGTTTTCTTTTGACCAGCGAAAGCGCTATTGCCGGCATAAGCAAGCCATAATATTACCAGCGAAAACAGAAAAGCCGTCTTTTTCATATTTTACGCCTTAACACGATTTTGTCGTTATTGTTTCAAAAACCCGTCGTTTTTTTACAATCCGGGTTTGTCAGTATTCTTTCATCAGTTCCAGCATCTTGCGGTCGAGCTTGTGCCCCTTATAGTCCTCGTACTCCACATCTTCGCGTCCGCTATCTAAAACGCCGAACGGCCCTCTCAGGTTCCACATCGCGTATCCCCACCCGACCTCTCTCCACAGCGAAAGCAAATCCGTCATCCACGCAATTGCGACGTGGTGAGGCGTCTTGTTAAGGCATCCCCATTCGCCCACGTGCACCGGCACGCCCTTTGCCATCAACGGTTTCCACGTATCAATGCATTGGGCTCTCAGCATCGCCTTGTCCCATATCGTGCCGTCGTCGGCTTTCAATGGCCACGTTGGCTCATTAAATGTCTGAAACTCGTTCTTCGGCACCCACGTCGCCGTATAATGACTCACGCTCTTCGGGTCATAGCCGCGGGTACTTTGAACGACGCCCAAATCCGCTATGCCCATAATAGGCAATTTGCCGATGTCTTTGCCGTCCGCCACAATCAGCCGGGTCGGGTCCTCTTCTCTTATTCCCTTTACCAACGCCGTAACAACCTCAACGTGCCGGGTGTCCTCTTTCAAAAATGGCGGCTCGTTAATCAAATCGAAGCTGAGCTGCGTGCTCGGTATGCCCTTGTATCGTTTCGCGAACATCTTCCAGTGAAAGACCGCCGCATCAAGTGCCTTTTGCATCCTTTCAGGCGTGTCTTCGTAAAGGTCCATCGGCTCCTGTTCCCGCCCGTTGATGCAATATCCTGGTATTCGATGCAGGTTGAGATTGATGTGTATCTTGTATTGTTTGCCCTTCTCCACGACTTGGTCGATTTCTTTGAGCACCTCCTCATCAATCTTATACCAGTCGTCTTTGTCGGCCCAGTTCCAGTACGACATTGGTATCCGGCCAAAGTCAAATCCCCACTCTTTTATTATCTCGAAATCCTTTTCATCGAATTTCCTTCTTTGCGGCCCTTTTGTGCCGAACCCTACCGGAAAATTAAAGCCGCGATAGCGGGGGAATTTAAGGGGTTGTTTTTGTGATTCTGCGGATGGTTTGACTTCAGCCGGCGTTTTGCATCCCGAAATCGCCGCCGCCGCGATTGCGCTGCCGGTCTTCAGGAAGTCCCGTCTGTTCATATTGGGTCCTTTGCTCAATTTACATTTATCAGTTTCGCCACGCCGGGTGATAGATTACCCTATCCGCCTTGCCTCCGCAACCCTCGCCACGGCGTAGTTCTTTAGCGAAGCCGGGTCTCTCTTTTGATGCAAAAATGGGATATAATGTTCGCTATATGGATGACGGAATCGAACGTGACCTTGGCCCGCAGCCGATTGCTGCGATATTGGCGGGGCGCAGTTTGAAGCCGCACGACCTTGTTGCTGCCTCAACGCAGCAGCTTACGCACAAAATGGTCTCGCGTGCCTGCAAAGGCAGAAGATTGACCCTTAATGCCCAGACCAAGGTATTGAACGCCCTGAATTTGGCCACAGGCAAAAACTATTCCCTCCACGACCTCTTCAATTATTAAAATTCAAATCCATAACAGAAAATAGTATTAGGTAACACTTATGATTTTACCAAAATCTCAAAAAAGTTTGAGGAAAAATGAACGGATAAACGTTACATATAGCCCAGATTAACGAATATGGGCAGGATGGGGAAGGTGGGGTAGGGATAAAATTTTTTTCCATCTCAAAAAGCACTCAAAAAGTGAGGCAAAATGGGGTCAAATTGATAAAAGTGAGCACGTTTTGACAAAAAAGTTACAAAAAGTGAACGATTTTGTGCAAATTTATACCATTTTTTTCAGTTCGATATATTAGCGGAATTAATTGTAAAGATGGGGGAAGTCATCGCAAAAAGCAAAAAGTAAACAGTAAAAATATAGTATCCCTAAGGGATGGATTTTAATTTGACGCCACGAACGTGAGGATTCTAAAGTATTGCCGAATGTCGATTTAATCGAGACGCTGATTACGCGGAGTTCGCTGGTGGCACGATAGTATATAAGTATATGCGTATATACTTATGGAGTGCTCTAACGGTCGGGTTTTTGGGCATAGGTTTTTGAGACACGGATTTACACGGATTGACACTGTTTTCGGCCAGGGATGTGTTCCACCTTCGCTTTTGCTATGGCGGATAAATATGGGTGACGTGGGGGTGTTATTTCGAGGAAGATTTTGATATAACTGTGAAATCAAAAGGTTTGGTTGCGTAGCCAGGCGTTTTATCCGCCAGAGGCGGATAAATATGAGAAATGTCGAATCAGAATGAAACGCTTTTATGATGAATAAAAAAAGAATTGTACTGGCAGTATCATCTGTATTTTTCTGTTTTGTTTCTTATGCACAGGCCAGGCCGGACAATAAAGAAAACCAGATAGATACAAATGATTTTTACAGCGACACACACCACTGGTATGACATCTATGACGCAAAGAATATAATTGATCCGGAGCCGAACCAGCCCCGCTACAAACCGACGCAAATAAAAGAAATTGCCGACAATGTCCTTCTCTACCAAAGAGACAACGGCGGCTGGCCCAAAAATTACGATATGCAGGCGATATTGACCGCCGAACAGCATGACAAGGTTCTTAAGGCAAAGAGCGCTCTTCACACGACATTCGATAACTGCACAACGTATTCGCACATAAAATATCTGGCAAAAGCTTATGAAATCACCAAAACTGAAAAATATAAGGATGCCTGCCTCAAAGGAATAGATTTTACACTCTCGGCCCAGTACACCAACGGCGGCTGGCCGCAATATTTTCCTCTGGAATCGAACTACAGCAGACGTATCACATTCAACGATGACGCTATGACAGGCGTAATGATTATGCTCAAGGATATACTCGATAACAAGCCGTACTATTCCTTTGTCGATTCGGCTCGCCGCGAAAAAGCCAGGTTCGCTTTTGAAAAAGGACTGGATTGCATTCTCAAGTGCCAGATAAATGATAAGGGGACATTAACAGCGTGGTGTCAGCAGCATGATGAAAATAATTTGAGTCCTGCCTGGGCACGGGCGTATGAGCCGCCGAGTATTTGCGGCAGGGAAAGCGCAGGGGTCGTCCTTTTGTTAATGAGAATAGACAAACCGAGTAAGGAAGTTATCAAGTCGGTCGCCAGTGCGGTTAAATGGTTCGAAGATTCGAAAATTCATGGAATCCGGGTCGAAGAATTCAATACTCCTGAGTTCCAAACGCCTTTGAGGACTCTGAAAACAGACAGGCGAGTTGTCGAAGACAAATCAGCGCCGCCGATATGGGCTCGATTTTATGAACTTGGAACACACAAACCGCTGTTTGCCAACAGAAAAAGTGAATTGCTTTATTCTATGGCAGAGGTGGACAGAGAACGACGCGCTTACGGCTGGTACACTTACGAGCCGCAGACAGTTTTGGACCAGTACCCCGCATGGCAGAAAAAATGGACGACTGGCCAAAGATGAAGATTTGGAATTTAATATTTAAGATTTGACTTCGATAAGTCCGGTCGAGGCCGCGGAACTCCTAAAGAACCGCCACAGGCCAAAACTATTCTCTCCGCGACCTCTTTAATTACTGAATGCGAAATTCTCACTTGCCGCTTGTCTGCCAAAGTTCCAACAAAGGCGGATTTCGCCCAGTTTTCAGGAAGTTCTTACTACTTGTTTTGGGAGGATAGTAATGGTAAGATTAATTGAGAAGCATATGTTGAATTGGTATAACTGGTTTTTGAGGTCGGTCAAAGGATGACCCATCATAAAATAATCATAGGTGACTCGCGGAATATAACGGAGGTATCAGACCAGTCCGTTCACCTAATTATTACATCTCCGCCATACTGGCAGCTAAAAGATTACGGCAACGGAAATCAGATAGGTTTCGATGACAGCTATGAAGATTACATCAATAACCTGAATATTGTCTGGAACCAATGCCACAGAGTTTTACATAAGGGCTGCCGATTGTGCGTTAATATCGGCGATCAATTTGCACGTTCCGTTTATTACGGAAGATATAAAGTTATACCAATAAGAACCGAAATTATAAAGTTCTGCGAAACTATCGGTTTCGATTATATGGGGGCGATTATCTGGCAAAAAGTCACGACTTGCAACACTACGGGCGGCGCAACGATAATGGGATCGTTTCCGTATCCCCGAAACGGCATTGTCAAAGTCGATTACGAGTTCATCCTGATTTTCAAAAAGTACGGCACCCCTCCAGATGTTAGCAGGGAAATCAAAGAAAATTCAAAAATGACTATCGATGAATGGAACCAGTTTTTCGCAGGTCACTGGAACATTCCGGGTGAAAAACAGGATAAACATCTGGCGATGTTTCCTGAGGAAATACCCCTTCGTTTGATCAAGATGTTCAGTTTCGTAAATGATACGGTTTTGGATCCGTTCATCGGCAGCGGGACAACTTCTCTTGCGGCCAAAAATCTAGGTAGAAACTCAATTGGGTATGAAATAAACCCTGACTTTATCCCGCTGATAGAAGAAAAACTGGGGCTTCGGCAAAAAATGTTTTTCAAAAATGCTGATGTTGAAATTATAAGGCAGGAGAAAGCCAACATCGACTATAAAGAAGTAATTCGAAACCTGCCTTACGTTTTCAAAGACCATGTCAAGTTCGACAAAAAAATTGACCCGAGAAAACTGCAATTTGGCTCAAAAATCAACAATCACAATAACGAAAGGGAAAAGTATTATCGCGTAGAAAGCATAATTTCTCCTGAGTTATTAGTTATTGGAGAGGGGCTGAAGATAAAGCTTCTCGGCGTGAAAGAAAAACCTGAGATGAGAAATCAGGCGATTCAATTTCTGAAGGATAAAATAAACGGGCAAAAAGTCTTCATGAAGTATGATACCCTGAAGCATGATGAGCACAACAACCTACTTTGTTATTTATACCTGCAAAATAAAACTTTTCTCAATGCTCACTTGATTAGGATGGGGCTGGCCGATGTAGATACTTCTCTCGACTATAAATATAAAGCGAATTTTTTGACGGGCAAAAGGGGACGCTATGCCGAAAGAATGGATACTGAATCAGGCAAACATGCGATGGGGATTAACAAGGAAGAAACAGGTTGGCCCGGTCTCAGAGCTAATAAGGAAGTGCTCACCTAAATCTTCCGATGAATGGAAAGAATATTACTATAACAATGTTTATCCCCAAGCTCACTTAGAACAACTCGGCAGAAAATTATACATTAAAATTTCAGAGGTCTGTCAGGCCGAAATTGAGGCCGTATCAGAAGAGGACTGCATTAATTTTATCGTCAATCTGGTTATCGACAGGACTTTTGATGGATATCAGTCCGAGATACAAACTATCTATGGACAGTTACAGGGGGAATTGAATGAATTTGGTGTTAAAGTAGAACCGGCCCCGGACGAATGGGATCGAGGATACAATGTCGATTTCTTCATCAAGGTTAAGGACAAATATATCGGGCTTCAAATTAAACCCGCTGGCTATGCCTATATTCCGCAGATAATTAATGAGTTGGGGTTTCAGAAAGATACACACCAAAAATTTACGGGAAAGTTCGGAGGAAATGTATTTTACATTATCTCGGTAGCGCAGGATAAAAAGAAAGTCATTTATAATCCTGAAGTTATCGGGGAAATCAAAAAGGAAATAAGAAGACTACAGAATTAATAACGGTTAACAGTTTCGTCGCAGCAATCCACCCCTCTTCAAGCCGGCACAATTCACTTCGTAAAATAACCATCACTGTATTTGTCTTTCCCAATTTTTCCAAACCCGTTAGGAAAACCCCGCCTTTTGGCGAGGCAGGCGGTAAAAATCCTTGAAAATCCCCCTGAAAGCACTACACTGTTTCCTTCCGTATCAATACTTGATTTAGGTTAATCGACTTGTCCGCCTGCCTGCCCCTGCAAGGAGTAGGCAGGGGTGGCGGAAAGGAAAACGAAAATGGCTGGCAAACAAATACAGTTCTACTATAAGAATGTATTGGCTGACGTAATCGGCCCGGAACACGGCATAAGCAGGCAGCAGTTAGATGAATTAGCGAAACAAACAACGCCCCTTATTCCCAAAATCAAAGAGGAAATACTGGCCGGCGACTCACGCTATGGCCTGCTGCCCGGAGACCCGCAAATCGCCAAAAGCGTCAAGGCGTTAGTCAAACACTTCAAGCCCAAATGCGAAAACCTCGTCGTCTTAGGCATAGGCGGCTCGGCGCTGGGCAATATCGCCCTGCAAAACGCACTCAATCCATTTACCTATAACTTAGACAACAACAAACGCAAAGGGCCGCGTCTTTTCGTCTTCGACAACGTTGACCCCGCGCACTTCGGCTCATTTCTTGACTTCATCACGCCGCGTTTAGGCAAAACGGTCTTCAACGTCATAAGTAAATCGGGCCAGACGGCTGAAACGGCGTCGCAATTTATGATTGTCCAGAAGATGTTAGAAACCCGATTCGGCAAAGAAAAACTCAAGGACCGCGTCGTTGCAACCACCGACCTCGAAAAAGGCACGCTCCGCAAAATCGCCACCAACGCCGGTTTGCACACGCTCGTCGTTCCCGATGGGGTAGGGGGGCGGTTCAGCGTCCTTTCAGCCGTCGGCCTTTTCAGCGCAGCGATGACGGGCATAAATATCGACCAGCTTCTCGCCGGCGCAGCCGATATGCACACCCGCGTAACGAATCCCGACTTCTTCAAAAACCCCGCCGCAATCAACGCCGCAATTCAAATTCACTATTACAACCGCGGCAAAAAAATATCCGTGATGATGCCCTACAGCTCCGCACTTTACAGTTTCGCCGACTGGTATCGCCAGCTTTGGGCGGAATCGTTAGGCAAGAAATACTTCCTCGATGGCGGCGAGGCATACGTCGGCCCGACACCAGTAAAGGCGCTCGGCGCAACCGACCAGCACAGCCAGGTTCAGTTGTATCGCGAAGGGCCAAACGACAAGATTTTTACGCTGCTCGAAATCCAGGATTTTGGCAGAAAAATCAGGATTCCCGCTCCTCCCAAATCCGCACCTGAGCTTGCTTACCTTGCCAAAAAAGATTTGGGCGAACTGCTGAACGCCGAGAAAAAGGCCACCGAATATGCCTTATGCGCGAGCAATCGTCCCTGCGTAACGGTTCTTTTCCCCAAAATCGACGCCTATACCGTTGGCCAGTTCATATTCCTGTTCGAGGCGACGACCTCATTTGCCGGCGCTCTTTTGGACGTCAATACGTATGACCAGCCCGCTGTTGAATTAGGCAAGCAGGCGACTTTCGCGCTTATGGGCAAGGCAGGCCAATACACCCCCGACATGTCCTACGCTGATTTTGCCGCCGAGATTCGCTCCAAAATAGAATTTGACCGCGACTTTGTGATTTAACGCAGGATTGTTTTTTTTGCGTCGCCGTGATAAAATCCGGCCAGTATCCTTACGTCTTTGGTTTGTAAGTGAGCGGAGTCGAAATATGAATTATGCGGTGATAATGGCGGGCGGCACGGGCAAACGCCTTTGGCCCCTGAGTCGTAAATCACGTCCCAAACAGGTCCTCAAGCTTTTCCAGGGCCAGAACCTCCTGCGTCTCTGCTTCGACCGGCTATCGCCCATTTTCGACGCCCGCAACATCATCGTCCTGACGAACGCCGGCTACTCGGATATAGTTCGCGAATCAGTTACCGGCCTGCCGTATTCAAACGTGATCGCTGAACCGACCGTCCGGGATACAACCGGGGCGATAGGCCTGGCGGCGTCGATATTAGCGAAATTCGACCCCGACGCCTCAATGGCCGTCGTTACCGCCGACCAGATTATTGAGCCGACTGAAACCTTCCAGCAGGCCATCAAAGATGCATTGACCTTCGTCAACGCCAACCCCGACCGGATGATAACCTTCGGCATAAATCCTACATATCCCAGCACCCAACTCGGCTACATAAAATGTTCGGCCCCGAAAAAATGCCAGCACTGCAAAAATGAGATTTATACTGTCGATAGCTTCAAGGAAAAGCCCAGCGAAGAGACCGCCCGGCGGTATCTGGCCGACGGCAAACACTTCTGGAACTCGGGCATTTTCGTCTGGAAGGCCAAGACCATCCTTGCCCATATCAACAAATATCTCCCTGAGGCCGTCGAGCCGCTCCGCAAGATTGCCGCCGCCTGGGATGGGCCGAATCAGGAGCAAACCCTCAATGAATACTTCCCGAAGCTGCCCAAAATCAGTATCGATTTTGCCGTTATGGAAAAAGCGCCGGGCGTCCACGCCATAAAGCTCGACTGTCGCTGGCTCGACCTCGGCTCGTTCGCGGCGCTGGCCGATATAATACAATCCGACAAAAACAACAATATCGTCGTCGCCAGCCAGTCCGAACTGCTCGACTGCGAATCCAGCGTTTTCGTAACCGAGGATTCCGGGCACCTGATAGCCGCTATCGGTCTCGAAAATATGGTTGTCGCCCACAGCCCCGACGCGACGTTTGTCTGCCCCGTCGATAAGGCGTATCGGCTAAAAGAGCTGCTTGAGCTTATCGAGAAACGCACCGGCGACAAATACCTGTAGTCGAACCATGAGATACCTTTCAATCGATTACGGAAACAAGATTACAGGCCTTGCGATTTGCGACCAGACGGAGACAATCGTTTCGCCTCTTGCGGCATTACCCACGTCAAACGACCTTATCGGTAAAATCATCGAAGTCGTCAAAGCAGAAAATGTCGAGGCCATTGTCATGGGTCTGCCTTTGAATATGGATGATTCAGTTGGCCCGCAGGCGAAAAAAGTCCAGGCGTTCGCCGAGCAGATTAAAAAGCAGATTGACACGCCCGTTTTCTTTCAGGATGAGCGGTTGAGCACCTTCGCCGCTGAGGGGAAGATGATTCCTATGGAGTTGACCCGCAAAGGGAAAAAACGCCGAATAGACGCGTTGGCCGCTGCGGAAATTCTACAGGCGTTCCTCGATGAAAAACGGTCGAAATGGCATACCCCCACGGAACACAGCGGATAAACTACGGCGGATAAACCCGCCTTCGCTGTCGCTACGGCGGGTAAATATCTACGTAGCGGTTGCCGCCAGTGCGGTTCCATTCATCGATTGCGGACTGGCCTTCGCCCAGATAGATATCGATGTGTTTTCCCTTTATGTATTGGCCTGAGTCCTGGGCTATGAAGTTTGAGGAGGTGAGGCCTGCGGGGGTGGTATCGCCGTTTTTGAAGACGATGGTTCCGGTTTGGCCGGTTGGGATGAGGGATGAATCGGCGGAAATAGAAAACCAGGGCGTGAGGGGCTGGCCAAGCGAGTCGGTGATTGATGAAACGATTGAATAGGTTGCGGAGTCGGGATGTAAAAGGGCCAAATTGCCGAAGCCGGTAAAGTCGGTGATGCCCAGGCGGGCGTAGCGATTGCGGAGGGCCTGCAGATTGATAACCCATTTGCCCGCGGGGTTTTTGCCTGCGTTCGGGCCGGTGAGGCGGACGAAGCAGCCGGCGCCTTTTATGTATTTGATATAGTCGCCATCCGGAGCGGTTTTGCCTGTGCCCTGCATAGCGACTCCCCAGCCGCCGAATAAGAAGGAGGCCTTTAAGGTATAAGTTTTGTTTGAAATGGTGGTGGTGATGGTTTGTGTGCCGGCGAGTTCGGAGTTGTAAACGCAGTGGTAGGCGGTTGCATAAACATTGGTGATAATAGGCGGCTGTTTAGAAAAATCATCCGAAGCGGTCGTGCTATCGCCGATGATGGATAGGAACGCCATTGTCAAAACCAACAACAGACATGATTTTTTCCTGCGTTCCATCACTTCTTTATACGTTTTGTTTCAGCCGGTGCGTTAAGATTTATGTTTAAATGGGAGTTTTTTATTACTCACATAAACGCGGGCGACTAAGCAATTTCCTGATAAACCTGGTTTTGCGCCAATCGTATAAATAAGCAGAACAAGAAGCAGATTTGAAACCTTTCACAAGGACTTGAAATTTGAAAGGGGACGACAATGATTACGCTAACGGACACAAGAAAAGCGGTGGAGTTTTTCGATGCGAAGCTTGAATTTACCACCGGGCCGGTCGAGCTGAACTCAATGATTGAAAGAGGCGAATACGTGAACATAATCGACGTTCGCAGCAAGGAGGATTTCAGCAAAGGCCATGTTCCGGGCGCGGTGAACCTTCCGGATGGACGGTGGAACTCGTTTAGAGGATTAAGCAGGGACAGAACCAACGTCGTGTATTGCTATTCACAGCAATGCCACATGGCGGCCAAGGCCTGCAAATTCTTTGCCGAAAACGGGTACCCGGTAATGGAGCTCGAAGGCGGCTTTGATGCCTGGCAGAAACATTCGCTGCCGATTGGCAGGTAAATGAGCAACGCAGCGAAATACACATTAGTGATTTGAGAATAGCCGGTTTTTTCGCCGGCTTTTTTCTTTTGGCGGTTGTCAGCCGAGGATGAGGTTTGCGGTTGAGAAGTAAAAGATGAGGGTTGCGATATCGGTGGCTGCGAGGACGATGGGGCCTGCGGCGACTTTTGGGTCGATGCGGAATTTTCGGATGAGTGTGGGGACAATAACGCCGAGGAGGCAGGCGGTGATGACGGCAAACCAGATGCTGAGTCCGATAGCGAGGCCCTGCCAGACGATGCCTCTCCAGAGATAAGCGATTATGCCGACGACGAGGCCGGAGCCGGCGCCGAGGAGGACGGAAGTGAACAATTCTTTGCGGACACCCGTCAATATGCGGCGCCAGGAAACGTTTCGCTGGAGGAGTACCTGGAGGGTCAGGGCCATCGACTGGATGCTGACGCTTTCGGCGATTGCCAAGACGACGGTGATGAACATCGCGAGAATGGCGAGTTCGCTGATGAGCAATTCATATCGGCTGGCGATGAAGGCGCAGAGTATGCCGCTGGAGATATTGCAGAAGAGCCAGGGGAACCGGCCTTTGAAATCCGACCAGGAAGAGACCTTTTTGCCGATGGAGACGTGGACGCCAATCATTTGAAAGACGTTTTCGAGCTGGCGCTGGTGGGCGAGCGAGACGACATCGTCGGTGAAGAGATTGATATCGACGATGCCGAGGATTTTATTATCGTCATCGACTACGGGCAGCGCAAGAAAACGATATTTCGCGAAAAGCTCGCAGGCGTGCAAAACCGTCTGCGAATGATTGACCGAGACGGGGGAACGGACCATAATCGACGAAACCTTCGCCTGGGGGTCGCTGGTAATGACGTTTCTTATGGGGACGACGCCCGCGAGGCGATGGCGGTCGTCGGTAACATAGAGATAAAGGATATCTTTCGGGGAGGCGTGGTTCCTGATGGATTTTATGGCGTGCGCTACGGTTTCGTCGTGTTTAAGCGTGACGAAATCGGTCCGCATATACACTGAAACGGGTTCATGCAGATTATGGTCGCTCAATTTAGCCGGCATTACACACCTTTCGGCTGCGACTATACCATACAGATGCGGAGGAGTTCAACCGTCCTGAGACGTTTTCTTTGTGCCGGTTTACTTTTGACAGCGGGCCAAAATACCATAAGATTCAGGGTCTTACACACAAAGATAATTGGCTAAAACGGAGACAATGGTATGCGTAAGGTTATCGCAGGGTTAGCAGTGGGGGTATTAATTCTTATGTGTTCGACTTTTTCAGGTTCGGCGAAGGGGTATCAGAATTTCAAGGTGGCAATTTATGCTCCGGCTCGCGACGTGAACCAGATGGGCGACGCCAACTGGCTGGCGACACGCTGGGATGAGATATCGAGGCAGGTTAAGGTCGATAAGATTTATCTGGAGACGCACCGCAGCGAGTTGCTGGTGGATGTGAATACGGTATTGGCGGCAAAGAAATTTTTCGAGGATAAAGGCGTGGAAGTGGCCGGGGGCATCACTTATACGATTAAGGAAAGCATCCCTTTTCAGACATTTTGTTATACAAGGCCCGAGCAGCGCAAGAAAGCCAAAGAGATAGCCGAATACACGGCGAGATTGTTTGACGAGATAATACTTGACGATTTTTTCTTTACCAACTGCAAATGCGAATCGTGCATCAAGGCCAAGGGCAGCCAGAGCTGGTCGGACTTTCGGATTGACCTGATGAAAGGGGCGGCGAGAAACCTGGTAGTAGGGCCTGCCAAGGCGGTGAATCCCAAGGTGAAAATGGTAATCAAGTACCCGAACTGGTATGAGCATTTCCAGGGCTGCGGGTTCAACCTCGAAGCAGAGCCGAAAATTTTTGACGGTATATACACGGGGACAGAGACAAGAGACCCGGTTTATACGGACCAGCATTTGCAGCAATACGAGGGCTATCTGATATATCGGTACTTTGAGAACATAAAGCCGGGCGGCAACGGCGGCGGGTGGGTCGATACGTTTGGGATTCGATATATGGACCGTTACGCGGAGCAGTTGTGGCTGACGCTGTTCGCCAAGGCGCCGGAGATAACGCTTTTTAATTTCAGCTTGATGCTGCGGCCCATACCGCAGGAATACCGTGCTGAGTGGCAAGGGGGGCAGACGAGCTTCGATTTTAATGAGATGATGCAGCCGATGAAATTGGCGGACGGCACGATGGTTGCGCCAAGCTCAATGGCAAGACCCGCAGGGTATAGTTTAGAGCTGGTTGATAAATTTTTAGGCAAGTTAGGCAATCCGGTCGGGGTAAAGAGTTATAAGCCATATCATTCGACGGGCGAGGATTTTCTTCAGAATTATATTGGTATGTGCGGGATACCGATGGATTTGCTGCCTGAGTTCCCGGCGGAGGCCAACGTGATATTCCTGACCGAGTCGGCGAAGTTCGACAAGAAAATCGTGGCTAAAATCAAAAAGCAGTTAGTTGACGGCAAGACAGTCGTAATTACGTCTGGGTTGTATAAGGCGATGCAGGGTAAAGGTATTGAGGACATCGTCGAATTGAGAATAGGCGATGAAAAGGCACGCACTAAACAATTCCAGCGTCGATGGGGCCCGGTATATGAATCTAAACAGGAGATTATAATTCCGCAGATTAAATACCTGACCAATGATTCGTGGGAGGAAATTTTCTGCCTGGCGAGCGGCAATGGATACCCGATTTTACATTCCGCGGATTACGCCAACAGCAAGTTGTATATCCTGACGATTCCGGATAACTACGGGGATTTATACAATCTGCCCGCGGAGGTCCTGACTCAAATCAGGGCTGTGCTGGCAAAAGAGATGTATGTCCGATTAGATGGCCCAGGCCAGGTCGCGATGTTCGTTTATGACAACGACACGTTTATCGTGGAGTCATTTTTGCCCGAAGGCGTTGACGTCAAAATTGTTGCGGACAAACGAATCAGCAAATTGAGCGATATTCTCACCGGGGAAGAGCTCACAGGCGAGGCGGTATCGACCCAGCCAAGACGATTCGGACAGGCGGCGCCAGCGCCTGATAAGACGGTTTTCAAAATGACAATCAAGCCGCATTCTTTCCGGGTTTTCAAGGGCGAATAGAAATAGGTATGCTGGCCCCGGAGTTCCTGACTATTTGGTTCGATACAATAGAGGCAGCATTATTAATCGGCAGAAGCAGGCCTGACGTCCATAGCGTAATCGGTTCCTGGAAGGAGATAAAATTCTGCTCTTGATCCAACTGGAAATCTCTTAGCTATTCGTAGTTTTGGATAGTATAAGCTTATCTCATCTTTACGACCTTCTATTTTGAACTCCACGCTCGAAATGGATGATGGGAATTGCACATCCACACGTTTTACTATACCAGTCACTTTCTCCAATTCGCCTCCGTTTGCTACAAGCCGAGAAACACCTTTGACGTACGGGACAGTGATATACATCAACCCCCAAAAACCGAGAGCAAAAACAAGGACTCGGGAAACCCGCATAAATTTAGGTGTGTTCCAAGCATTTTTTGAACTTAGCCAATATTCTACTGGGGCAAAAGCTAAAAATAAGAAGAAAGCTGCTCCAAAGAACCAAAATAGGGGTATGGCAATTAATCGGATTATCCACCAATCTGTCAAATTCAGCAAAAGATACGGAATAGTAATCAAAGATATAAATATGTAAGACAATCTTCGATTAAACCTTAATATTTTGCGTTTCGGCTTCATAATGGATTCCCGCTTTCGCGGGAATGACAAATGTTAAACTTTTATTTTAGAAACGGCACTATGCATAGGCCAAGATGCCTGCTTTTTCCGTAATCGCCTATTTCGGCACAATAGGGATATAGATATAGACGGGGCGGTTCATCCATTCCCTCGGGGCGTACTGCTCGAAAGAGCAGGCATTTCTGTCGGGTTTATAACGCGAGGCGGGAAGCCATTGGCTGAAAATATATTCGTAGGTCTTGTCTATATTCTCGCCGGTGCATTTGAAGACAGCGTAGCGAGCGGCGGGGACCGTACGGGTTACAAGATTCGGGTCAGGCGCAGCAGCGTCGCTGTGCACAGACACTCCGGCGAGGTAATCGAAGTCGCCTTTTTTGTCTATTGCGAAGGTGACGCCAAAAAACCTTAATTCGATGCTAATAGGCCGAAGTTGTGTTCTGTATTGGTCGAAGGCGTCCCAGATTTTAATGTATGTGTCAGGGTTTTTCTCGTTAGCCGAAGTAATTCGGGTCTGTATGCCCATTATGGTGAAGGCGTCCCTGTCTTTTAAATCGTAGTTCATTGCGACTGTTTTTTCGGCTTTAGCGGATGGTTTCGGGGCAGGCGAGGCCTGATTATTGTTGGTACAACCAGATATTGAAACGAAGACCATTGTCAGGAACACACACAGCAGATTTCTTATGATTCGCATGCTATTCTCCTTTTTAGTCAAATGAAATAAACTGTTTTTTGTCAGCGGGGTAATTATAATTACTATGAGATGGTTTTAGCAAGGGTGAACAATGTGTTTTTGAAAGGCGATGACAATGCGAAGAAGGGATGTTTTGGCGTTGCCGATTCTGGCGGCGGCAGGGGGATATAGCGAGAAGATGGTTTTGGCGGAGTCAGGAAAACCTGTGAAAAGCGATTTGGTTGAGAAAGCCAAAATCGCGATGCTGTGTATGCAGCGGGCAAGCTGGGAGCAGGGGGTGGCGTCGCACGCGATGATAGAGCTGGGAGAAAAAGACATTATTGTGCTGATGGGTAAAGAGGCAGTTCTTCGCAGGAAAGAAGACGGACGTGCGGCGATGCTTGGAACGGAAAGCGCGGTAACCGACCCCGGCTCAAATGGGGCTGCTATTTTGTATGCCTATAAAGTGACCGGTGACAAGAAACTAAAAGACGCGGCGGACGCGTTATATACATATCTCAAAAAGAGGGCGCCGAGGACTGAAAACGGGGCGATATGTCACGTTACGCCCGGCAGGGAGATATGGAGCGATTCGATGTTTATGACGCCTCCGTTTTTGGCGCTTATGGGCGATTTCGAAGAGACGATTCGGCAGGTCGATTGTTACAGGGGGTTTTTGTGGAACAAGGAAAAGAAACTGTTTTCGCATATATGGGATGACAAGAAGAAGGTTTTCAAGCGTGAGGCGTGCTGGGGCGGGGGCAACGGGTGGTGCGCGGCTGGGATGGCGCAGATAATCGATACGCTGCCGAAGGATAAGGAAGATGACCGCAAAAAGCTGATTGGTTATACGGAGGAGTTATTAGACGGCTGTATTTCTTTTGTGCGGCCCGACGGGTTGTTTCACGACGTGGTTGATGATACGAATACGTTTGTCGAGACCAATTTGTCACAGATGCTGGCGTATTCGATTTACAAGGGAGTGAAATCCGGCTGGCTGAAAAATAGTTACCTCAAATCGGCGGACAAAATGCGGGCGGGGGCACACGCCAAGGTTGATGAGTATGGCGTTGTGCAGGGGGCGTGCGGGTCGCCATTATTTGACAGGTCGGGGACCAGCACCGAGGCGCAGGCGTTTTTGCTGATGATGGAAGCGGCATATTCGCGTTTAGCCGGCTGATAACAATGTTGGCAGTATAAATATGATATAAAGAAGTTGACAAGGGGGGGCGGTGGTGATAGTTTTGTGAGCGATAAAATTTGTGGCCCTGTTGGTGTGAAGGATTATGCGGGGCGGTAGGCGTTTATGGAGAAAAACCTTTTGTTAGGAGGTCGAAGAATGGAATCTTATCTGAGATTTTCAATTATTGTTCTTGTATGCGGTCTTTGTCTGCCTGTAATCGCGGCACGGCCGGGTAATATCGCCCCGGGGGATGTGGCTCCGGCGGCAGAAGCCAATGCCCTGAATCTGCCGGCGTTTCCGTTCCTGGCGGAGATAACAGGCGACGACGTGTATATTCGGTCAGGCCCCGGCACCCAATACTATAATTGCGGCAAGGCCAGGAAAGATGAGAAGGTAAAGGTTGTCGGCAACAAGTTCAGCTGGCTTCAGATAGTTGCGCCGGCGGGCAGTTATTCCTGGATTTCCAAGCAGTATGTCCAAATCGACCCGCGTAATAATACAAGCGGGACGGTTATCGGGGATGCGGTTCGAGTTTACGCCGGTTCGGACGAGGTTCAGCCGATGCACTCGACGTCGATGCAGGTAAAGCTCAACAAGGGCGACAAGGTAACGATAGTCGGCGAGGAAAAGGACGGCTACTGCAAGATAGCTCCTCCAGAGGGGGCATATTTGTGGGTGAGCAGTCAGAATGCCAAGCCGCTTGGGACGCTGATGGCTCCGGCCCAGACCCCGACCTCGGTAATGCCGACGACGACCCATCCTGTGCCGGCGACGCCTTTCCCGACGAATTCCGGTTCGCTGAAGCCACAGGTGTCTTCGCCGAATGAGCCAAATGATTCGAATATGCCTTCACCGGCACCGGCGCCGGCTCCTGTGACACTGGAAGAGCAGAGAATGACCCAGGTTCATGCCCTGAAGGAGAAGGTCGATGCGGAACGCGCAAAACCGGCGGACCAGCAGAATTTCGCGGATATCAAAAAAGAGCTTATGGAGGTTGCAGGCGACAAGCAAAGCCCCAGGGCGGCGCATAACGCACAGAGTTTGCTGAAGGTGATTGAGAGGTTTGAGCTTTCGCAGGAGATCGCCAAGGCGATAAAGGTTCAGGAAGAGCAGTTCGGAAAGACGCAGCAGCAGATAGAGAGCGCAAAAAGCGAGCAGCTTTCGAAGTTTGAAGACAAGAGCATATTCGCGGTTATCGGTAAGCTTCTGGAATCGCCTTTGTTCGCGGAGACGCCCGGCGCGAAGTATTACCGTGTGGTTGACGAGAACGGCAAGACGCTGTGTTACGCCCGGCCCACCGGCGTGATTGCGGACGTGGATTTGAGCAGGTTCGTCGATAAAAAAGTCGGTCTTGTTGGGACAATCGAGGCGAACGCCGAAATGGGTGAAGCGGTGGTGCAGTTTACGAATATAGTGGAAGTTCAGTAAAGGCCGGAATAAAAAAAGGAGACACGGCGATTTACGATCGTTTTTTGTCACCCGTCTCCCTGTTGCAACGTGTCTTTTTGTCCCGTTCTTAACGGGGTTGGCGACTAGCGTCTGTCTGCACATGCAACGCCTTTATTATACCTGAAATTTCCTGCCAAGTCAAGTAAAACAGGCGGAGAATCCGTGCAGGCGTGAGGCGGTTTTTAATGAGGAAGACGGCTTTCGTGGGGGAAATATTTATAACAGAAGCCAAGGCAGGCCGGCTTGTTTTTGGTTGTAAAAAACAATACCATTCTTTATACTTGTGCAACTTAAAAGAACCGTGAGTTAACATTTTCGGAGCAACAAAATGAGTTTGATGGTATGGTTTCGCAAGTATAACAAGAAGATAATGGCGGTTGTTGTCATTGTGCTGATGATTGTATTTACAATCCAGCCGGTGATGAATTACTTCAGCTCGGCGAGGACAGGCGAGGGGAAGGTAATCGCCTATTACGGCGACGGCAAAAAGATAAGCAGGCAGGATGTGGCGATGGCGAATCAGCAGATTGAGGTATTGAGGATGCTTGGTATGGAGTCGTTACTCAGGCCTGAGGACCCGCGTTATGCGTCAACGCAGGACCTGCGGATAGCTTTACTTGGGGAGTTGATTTTCCCGGAGCGTTCCAGCGCCGTCGAATCAATCAGCCGGATAAAGCAAATTGTGGGTATGGACAATTACGGCGTGTCCGATAAACAGATAAATGAAATTTACTCGAAGCAGCACCCTGCCAGTATATACTGGGTTTTGCTGACCAGGGAGGCCCATGAGGCGGGGGTGCGAACGCCGATAGAGTACGCAAAATCGCAACTCGAGATGATTATGCCGCGGCTGCACCGTGGAGCGACATACTCGCAGGTTATCAGTGCGATAGAGAAGCGAAGCCGAGTTTCCGAGGAGCAGGTGCTCGATGCGTTTAGTGATATGACATCGGTCATCGAATACTGCAGGACGATTTGCGCGACGGAGAACAGGACAATTCAGCAGGTTCTTAACCAGACAAGCCTGCGGCAGGAGACCATCGACGTCAACTACGTTGTATGTGGAGCGGACACGTTTTTGGATGAGTCGTTTAAGCCGGGGGCGGACAAGGTGGAGGAGCAGTTCGAGAAATATAAAGGGGATTTCGCCGGCGAAGTAAGCGAAGGCAATCCATACGGTTTTGGCTACAAGCTGCCCGAGCGAGTGCGTCTTGAGTATATCGCTGTGCGGCTGAATGACGTGGCCTCAACAGTGAATCCATTGACGCAGCAGGAGGCGGAAGAGTATTACCAGCAGCACTTGCAGATTTTCACACGAATGGTTCCATCGGACCCGAATGACCCTAATTCGGAGCCGGTAGCAAAGACCCGCAGTTACGCGGAAGTGGCGTCGGTGATATCGAAAGGGCTTTACCAGCAAAGGGTTGATTCCAAAGCGGAGCGGATATTGCTTGAGGCCAAGTCGATTACCGAGGCCAATTTGTCGGGAATCGAAGCTGAACAGAGCAAGTTGACCGATGAACAGATTAAGAAGGGGTCGGTTGATTACGCGAAGGTGGCGGCGGAGCTTAGCGAGAAGCACAAAGTCAAGGTGTACGCCGACAGGACGGGGTTGTTGAGTTCATCTGATATCCAGGGCGATAAGAATCTCGCTCCTCTATATGTTGGTGGGGCAGGCGTTACGGAATCGTCTTTAGCGCGAGTGGTGTTCGCGGTCGAGCAGTTGAAGACAAGTGAGCTTGGTTCTATGGATGTGAAGGCGCCTCGGCTTTATGAGAATATCGGTCCGCTGAAAGATGCCCGCGAGATGACGGATGGTTATGCCGGCAAGAATATGATTTTGATGAGGATTGTGTCGGCTGAAAAGGCGGCCGAGCCGAAAAATATAAACGAAAAGATTAATAAACGCAGTGTTCGATTCGACCGGCAGGACGCGGGCGGTGAGGACTCAAACACGATAAGAGAATTTGTAATTCGAGACCTGAAACGGCTCGCGGCGATGGATAAGGCCAAAAGCAAGGCGGAGGAGTTTGTTGCCTTGGCGGCGAAGGACGGGTGGGAGGGCGCTGTCGATAAGTTCAACAGGATTTACGGCAAGGGCAGAGACGACACCAACACGATGTCGAGCAAAGAACATACATTTGCGATTAACACGCGAAGCGGACTTCACAGAATAAATAATTTGGAGATTGAAAACCTCATGACCCGCTACGAGGGCAACCCGATGGCCCGCTTTCTTATCAACGGGGCAAAGCGTGAAGGCATGCTTGTGGATAAGCTTTACACTCTTGTGCCGGATGACAGCAATGCGCTGGCCAAGCCGGGGACAATTGTTGAGTACAAACCCGGTATGTGTTATTACTGTCTTGAGAGTATGATTATTCACCGGCTTTATCAGGAGGGGTTTGATATGGCCAAGGCGGCGGAGGTTGTCAGGGACGAATTTGTCGATTCTCAGGCGCTGGCGGTGATACATTACAACCCGAAGAACATAGTGAAGCGTATGAAGTTTGTGGAAATACAAGAGCGGCAGGAGGTGGCCGGGCCCAATTCGGTTCCTGCCGATACTAATCGAGCGGGCAAACCGGAAGCCTCACCTTGAGCGTTCGCCGAATGAGAAAGGAAGAAACGCAGTATGTTAAAACTACAGAAAATTCTCGGCGGGGTCGCTGCTGTTGTGGTGGGTGATTTCATACTTCTTTACATATTTTTTCACACCATATTCAGGTTTTTTACGCCAGGACATCCTCTCGGACTTGGTCAAGGTATTGTGGTTGGTATTGCTTCGTGCATTTTCTTCTGGATTGGGTGGTGCATGCCATTGTTGTTCCTCGTGGGACTGGCGGGGTGGTTTTTGCCGGGCGGCGGATACCTTGTGCTGAAAGAGACCGGGCGTGCGCTGATAATATTTGTGGCGATAACCGCAACGTTTGTAGCGGGGCTGTATATCGGCTCTATTGGCGTTGTTGACCCCATCGCTTACAAGTTGTGGTATGTGGTCCAGATGATGAGTTCGCCGTTAGTGGCGATTATCGGGGATCACACTCAAGGCGGCGGTTTCCCGGTTTACGGTCGCCCCAGCGAAATGGGCCAGATATATACCAGCACAGCGGGACTGCTTAACCTGCTTTGCATAGTTAATGCCGTGTATATGGCGTATATTCGCAAGACACAGGACGTGGAGCAATAGGCATGCTGGCACTTGCGGCGATTGTGATGGCGGAGTTCACTATACCTGAGGAGATTGGGACCAATCCCCGGTCTTTACTGCTGCTTTTGCCCCTGCTGGTGTCGATAGCAGTGGTATATAAGGCGACCAAAGTATCGGGGGTTTCGGCGGGCAACTTTCTTAAAGAATCGGCGCTGTTGTTCGGCTCGATACTGGTTTTTATAGTGATAACGGCGCTGGCGCTGGCGGCCGTGGCGTGGTTTGTTGTCGGGTAATCGCAGGCATAACCGGATTATTCGACTTCCTGGCAATAATTCTTGATTACACCAAGCTCAATGAGGGCGTTGAGAGCGGCTTTCTGCTCGGCCTCTTTTTTGTTGTTGCCCCAGGCGCTGGCAAAATGGCGCTGGTTTATTACTACCTGTGTTTCAAAGCATTTGTTGTGGTCCGGTCCTTTTTCGTCCAGGAGCTCATAAGCGGGCGTTGTGTTGAAGTGCTGCTGGGAATGTTGCTGCAGGATTGATTTGAAGTTGCCCTGTGCCTGCTCGATGTGGGCTTTTTCGATGATAGGGTCGAAGTTTTTCAGGATGAAGTTTTGTGCCGGCTCAAAGCCGCCGTCGAGATAAATGGCGGCGATAAGGGCTTCGAGCAGACCCGCCGCCAGCGAATGAGTAAGCGACTGGCTGCCCGCCATACCCTTGCCGACCTTGAGGAATTTGTGCAGGTTAATCTGGCTGGCGACCTGGGCGCAGGTCCCGCGGGAGACGAGCATGCTTTTCATTTTTGTGAGGTCGCCTTCGAGATAATCCGGCGAGCGGTCAAAAATGGTTCTGCAGATTACCAGTGCAAGGACGGAGTCGCCGAGGAATTCGAGGCGTTCGTTGCTCATTGCCCGCTTATCGACCGAAGAGGCATGCACAAAGGCCTCGGTCAACAGGTTGCGATTGGAAAACCTGTAGCCGATAATCTGCTCGATTTGGTCCAGAATTTCCTGTTCCATCAAAGGTAATCCTGTATTTATATGTCATCGCGAGCAGATTACGAACGCCGCTGGTGCGAGCGACCTTCGTAGCCGGCTCAACGATGTTATAAAATATACTACAAACAATGCGGTCGTTTGTCAAGTTTTTTTACCGTCGGCGACAAGCAGGGGCGTTTTTTGCTTGCGTTATGGGCTGGTTTGGGTAGATTTTAGGTCAATAGCCGAATAATTTTGCAGGAGACCTGGTTATGATAGGCAAAAGTGTTCGTTTAGAAAGAATAATGGACCGCAACAGCGGTAAAACTGTGATTATCCCGATGGACCACGGCGTGACGGTGGGACCGATTAAAGGATTGACTAACCTGTGTGATGCGGTGAGCAAAGTCGTGGCCGGGGGTGCAAACGCGGTGCTGATGCACAAGGGTTCGCCGAGGTTTTGCCATCGCGGCCGGGGCAAAGACGTCGGGCTTATCATACACCTTTCCGCGGGGACGACGCTTAGCCCGGACCCCAACGCCAAAGAGCTTGCCTGCACGGTAGAAGAGGCGTTGAAAATTGGGGCAGATGCCGTATCGGTGCATATCAATCTTGGAGCGGATACCGACAAGGAAATGCTGAGGCAGCTTGGATATGTCGGTGAACGGTGTATGGAATGGCAGATGCCGCTTCTGGCGATGATGTACATTCGCGGGCCGAAGATAAAAAACGAGTATGATGTAAATAACGTCAAGCATGCGGCGCGAGTGGCGGCGGAGCTCGGCGCGGATATTGTCAAGGTGGTTTATACGGGCAGCCCGGAGAGTTTTGCGGAAGTAGTTGAGGGGTGTCATTTGCCTGTGGTAATAGCGGGCGGAGAGAAGATGGAGACGGACGAGCAGATTGTCGAAATGATAGAAGGGGCTTTGAAGGCGGGGGCGGCGGGGCTGTCGATAGGCCGAAACGCGTTCCAGCACAAAGACCCTACGAAAATAGTATCGGTTTTCAGCAAAATGGTGCATGATGGCCTTTCGAAGGAAGATGCGTTGAAAATGCTGAAAGAATAAGGAAAAAGGGGTCAGGCCCCTTTTTACGTTGAGTATTTGGAGATTTGAATATGATAGGCAAGAAGATACGATTGGAAAGAATAATTGACCGCAACAGCGGTAAAACCGTAATTATCCCGATGGACCACGGCGTGACGGTGGGGCCGATACCGGGCCTGGAGGATATGCGTGAGGCGGTCAGCGGGGTTGTGGCAGGCGGTGCGAACGCGATTTTGATGCACAAAGGGATTGTTCGCGCAGGCCATCGAGGGACGGGCAAAGACGTGGGGCTGATTATTCATCTTTCGGCGGGCACGTCGCTTAGCCCGGACCCCAACGCCAAAGAGCTTGTCTGCACGGTGGAAGAGGCGGTGCAGCTTGGGGCCGACGCGGTGTCGGTGCATATAAATTTGGGCGCTGAAACCGATAAAGATATGCTCGGCCAGCTCGGCTTTATAAGCAAGAGATGTATGCAGTGGCAGATGCCGCTTGTGGCGATGATGTACACACGCGGAGAAAAGATTAAGAACGAATTCGACGTAATGTATGTTAAGCACGCGGCTAGAGTCGGTGCGGAATTGGGCGCCGATATTGTCAAGGTTCCCTATACCGGCAGTATTGCGAGTTTCAAGGAAGTAGTCAGAGGTTGTACTGTGCCTGTTGTGATAGCGGGCGGGCCGAAGATGGATAGCGACGAGGACATATTCAATATGGTTGATGGCGCGTTGAAGGCCGGCGCCACTGGAGTATCGATTGGCAGAAACGCCTTCCAGCACAAAAACCCTGAAAAAATGGTCGCTGCGCTTTGCAAAATGGTGCATCATGGCGCCAGCGTCAAAGAAGCAATGGAAATGTTGCAGGCGAAATGAAAATGAAAAAGCTTTGGGTAAATGCGTCGCCGTATGACAAGAAGATAGTTACAACCGCATTGGAAAGCGGGGCGGCGGCGGTGGTGCTGCCGGAAGGCAAAGCGGAGACGGTGCGGCAATTAGGCAAGATAAAAATCGTCGCAAAAGACGGCGATATCAGGCCCGGCGTTGACGTTGTGTTTGTTGACGTGGCGGGTAAGCAGGACGAGGACAGGGCGGCGGCGGTTCCCGCAGATAAAATCTTAGTTTTGCGGATGCTGGACTGGACGATTATCCCGATTGAAAACCTGCTTGCCAGACGCGGCAAAAATATAATGGTGCAGGTGGCCGACAGCGTGCAGGCGAAATTGATGGTGGAGATACTGGAAAAGGGCGTTGACGGAGTGGTTTTGAATACCTCGAACGTCAATGAGATTAAAAAAACGGCTGAGGTATTGCAGGGCATAGGTGAAAAGGTTGAACTTGTAATCGCGACGATAAAAACCATCAAACAGCTTGGTATGGGCGACCGGGCGTGCTTAGATACCTGCACGCAGATGTCGCCGGGCGAGGGGATGCTGGTGGGTAATACCGCGTCGGGATTCTTCCTGGTTCATTCGGAGTCGATTGAAAACCCCTACGTTGCGGCCAGACCCTTCCGCGTTAATGCCGGGGCGGTTCACGCATATACGCTTGCGCCGGGCGGCGGGACGAAGTATCTTGCGGACCTCAAGGCGGGCGATGAGGTGTTGATTGTTGATTTCAAAGGCAAAGGTCAGGTCGCGTATCTGGGCAGGAACAAGATTGAGAAACGTCCAATGATGCTCATCGAAGCAGAGGCGGAAGGCGTTTCGATAACGCTTGTGATGCAGAATGCCGAGACGATTCGATTGGTCAGCCCTGAAGGACGACCAATTTCGATTACCTCGCTCAAGGCGGGCGATAAGGTTTTTGCCCATATTGAAAAGGGCGGCAGACACTTCGGAATGAAGGTTGAGGAAACGCTCGTAGAAAGGTAATTATGGACTGGACAAGCGATATAGTCCCCGTGCTGTTGGCGGTGGGATGTGGGGCGGTCATCGGTTTTGAGCGCCAGCTCAAGCACAAACCGGCGGGGCTTCGGACAAACATTCTGATATGCCTCGGCGCGGCGGTCTTCACCATAATCTCACGGGAGATGGCATCCGGCAGCCAGGATTCTATTACGCGAATCGCCGCGCAGATAGTTACAGGCGTTGGTTTTCTTGGCGCAGGCGCAGTCATTCAGGACAGGGGCGGTATTCATGGCCTGACTACAGCGGCGACAATATGGCTTGTGGCAAGTATCGGTATGGCGTGCGGGGCACGATTTTATTATCTGGCGATTACTACCACCGTGCTGGCGATATTGGTGTTGGTAGGTCTTTGGCAGGTTGACAAGTACATCGGTGTTGGCCGGGACAACGGTCGAAAAAAAGAGATAAACAACCAATAGCCGATTATGAGCCGGGGGTAGGCGTCGCGGCGGGAGGCGTTGCCGATAAGTCGTTTCGATTTGGGTGAGTATGGCCATTGGCGGTAGAAGGGCGAATGTTGTTGTAATCGGAGGGGGGATTACAGGGCTGGTTGCTGGTTATGAGTTGGCCCGATTGGGATTTCCTGTTACGGTGCTCGAAAAAGACGAGGCAGTCGGAGGAATCACGGGGAGTTTTGAGGTAAACGGGTCTCGCGTGGACAAATTTTATCATCATTTTTTTAACAGTGACGAGCACCTGATACGTCTTGCCGGCGAGATTGGTCTTGGCAATCAACTGCATTATGCCCCGACGAAGACGAGCATTTATATAGGCAAGGCTTTTTTCAGATTATCGTCTCCGCTGGACGTGTTGCGATTCAGGCCTTTGGGTTTGGTCGACCGTGTTCGGCTGGGAATGCTGGTATTGAAAGCGAGAGGTCTTGCTGACTGGAGGCCGCTGGAGTCGGAGACCGCCGAGGAGTGGCTGATTAGTCGGTGCGGGAGACGAGTTTACTCGGTGATATGGGAGCCGCTTTTGCGTGCCAAGTTTGGTTCGTTTGCTCGCGAGGTGTCGGCGGCATGGTTCTGGAACAAATTAGTGTTGCGTGGCGGCAGCCGGAACAGCGTTGGGAATGAAGTGCTTGGGTACATCAACGGCAGTTTCGGCGCAATGGCGGAGACGCTGGCGGACAAAATCAGGGCGTTTGGCGGCGAAGTACAGGTGGGCGTGCCGGCCAAATCGCTGGTCATTGATAACGGCTGTGTGCAGGGCGTGCGGACGCAAGATGGAACGATTGACACAGAAGCTGTTATTGCCACACCTGCGCTGCCGATTATTGCGGATATGCTCGATGGGAGCGCGGACCGGACGTATGTCGATGGTTTAAGGCGTATTAAGTACCTGGCGAACATTTGCCTTGTGCTTGAATTGAGCAAGCCCCTTTCGGATATTTACTGGCTAAATATAAACGACCCTGACGTGCCTTTTACCGGCATAGTTGAGCATACGAATTTGCTGCCCATAGAGGCCTGCGGAGGCAGGCACATTGTGTATCTGTCTAAGTATATCGAGCAGAACAGTGATATATACAATATGAGCAGGGAGCAACTGCTGGAGTTTTCCGTGCCGCACGTCAGGCAGATATTCGCGGGGTTTGAGCGTGGGCATATTTTAGGATATCACGTTTTCAAAGCACCTTATGCGCAACCGCTTATAGAGCGTAACTACAGCAAGATTATCTGTCCGACTGAAACACCCGTAAAAAGGCTTTACATTGCTACTATGGCGCAGGTATATCCGCAAGACCGCGGCGTCAATTATGCGATATCGCAGGGACTGCTGACGGCCGGAATAACTGCGAAATGTCTGGGTTATTCTGAAACGAGTAAGTAAAAATGGCAAGAGTGAATGCAACTATTGCGATACTTGTGCTTCTTATACTGGTTTTATGCGTGCTTTGCTATATCGGCAGGCCGCTGATTAAGGGCCAATACGTGCCGGAAATAGGGACACTGCTCAATAGTATCGACAGGACCAATATCGGGGACAAGATATTAAACCACTACCTCAACCGGATAATGGAGGACGTTATATATAAAGTAGGACCTACCAAGGGGCTTAAGCTTGAAGATAAAGAGAGGGTATACCCCCTGCTGATTGGGCGACTGTTTGCCGCTTTGGTTGCACTTGCAGGCTTTATTGCCGGCGTGGCGTTATTTCTCATAAACAGCGGCAGGCTTCAACCGTCCGTTTCCAAAACGAAGACAGCAATTACGATAGTAATGGTAATTTTTGCCGGCACAATTATCCGACTGATTCTGGCAAAAGTGGTATTCGGCAACTTTGATATGCAGTCATACGAGACGGTGACCGACATCCTCAATGAAGGCGGCAACGTCTACGCGAAGACCGCCAGGTATAATTATTCGCCCGTGTGGTTTATGGTCCTTTTGGCGTTGAAGCAGATACAACTCGCGTTGGATGTGCCGTTTCATTTTGTCGTAAGGTCGTTTCTCTGCGGAGTCGATTTACTGACGCTTGGTGTTTTGCTTCTTATTGCCCGCGTTAAAAAACTGCCTGTAACCAGAACAGCCATATTTTTCTATCTCAGCCCCGTTTCATTTCTTGTGACCGGCTATCAGGGGCAGTTTGAGAATTTTGCGATGTTGATGGTGCTGATTGGTATTTTGATGTATCTCAGGTTCACAGCCAGGCCGGTTTTGAGGACGGCGTTGCTGTGGCTGTTTGCCACGGCGGGGATGATTGTCAAACACAACGTGTTTTACGAGCTTATTATTTGTCTTAATTCTTCCATAAAGCGATATTGGGTAAAATTGTCCCTGTTCATAGTTTCGGTCATTGTTTTTCTTTTACTGTTTATTCCGTACTGGAAGACAGGTAGCAGAGGGATAATCGGGCACGTATTCAACTATAGTTCGTATCCCGGACTTTATGGATTGACGTCAATTTATGGATTGACGTCGCTGTTTACGCTGCCCCAATTGAAGTATTTCTTTATAGTGGCGATGTTCTTCTTCCCGTTTTATTTAAAGAGCAGAGATATAATCGCTCAGTGCCTGCTGGGTGCGATTTTCTTTTTGACTTTTATAACCGGTTTTTCGACACAGTATTTTGTGCTGCCTGTGGCATTAGCGGCGATTCGGCCTTCGAAATTCTCTTTGTTTTATACTATCGTCGCTTCCGCCGTGTTGCTCGGCAATTATAACAACGTTTTTATACTTGGTTTTAACCTGCTCAAATTGAACATGGTATGGATGGCCGTGATATGCTGGTTTATAGCCGAGATGCGGTTGGACAGACGGACAGCCGTTTGCGAAGTTGTGGTATCGAAGAAAGATGAAAAACATAAAACTCGGCGGCTATGAGCCGGGCGTAGGCGTCGCGGCGGTCCAGTTGTTCGGGTCGTTGCCATATTGCGTTGTGCTTGTTCGCGTCAGCGATTTGCCCAAACCATCAGCCCCGGTTGGCCAGAGGTCAACATCGCACGGCTCACCGTTTGGATGCGAGCCGTCGCTGTAGTCAACCCGCTCAACACGGATATATTGTCTTATGCCCAGGTCGTTAACATCGCCCGGCTTCGACAATTCAATCGTTTCGCCTTCGTTGGCGAGCTTCCCGCTGTAAGGCCCGTAAATAATGCCGGTAGATACGGACGGATACCTTGCCTCGAAAGCTGTGACATTTTTGACGACCAGGATTTTGGAGCCGGCGGCGATAGTGACAGCGTTTGGCGAGGCCGGGAACGTGTAATCGATGCCATTGGTGAATTTCCAGGGGGTGCTTACATTGGAATCATAGAGCGTTACGGCCGATGATGATATGTTTAGAAGCTCGATGTATTCGTATTCGCTGCTGGAATATGAGCCGCTCGCCGGCCAGTCGGGGTGATACATAATCTCGGAGATGATAATCGGGCCGATTTTAGGATAAGCATTTGCTGCGCCGGGGGTGTTCGTGCTCATCGGGACAAAGTTGTAAGTTTTCGTGCTGGCCTTGTAGTATCTGCCAAAAGAAACATCTGTCTCGGAAGCGCCAAAGTCCTCTTTTTCACGATAGCCGGTGAAATTGCCGTTGGCGTCGAGCGCCGAGGTTAGGCATACGGATTCGCCGTTTTCGCTCAGGGCAAACGGTATAAGCCGTCCGGGGTCGCTGTTGGTTGAACCGAAGTTATTGCTTTCATAAACGACCAGATAGCCATTTGCCGGTATGCTTGTGCCTGTGGCGAAGCGATACTTCATCAGGTTGCTGTCGTTGTCGCTGAGGAACCAGCCGCCGATGTTGATTGCGCTTGCAGTGGTGTTTTTCAGCTCAATCCAGTCAGAGGCGGTATCGTGGGAATGCGCCAGTACCTCATTGATGACGATTGCGCCGGGGTTTGGGATGACGTTTGAGTCGTCCCAGCCGGGCGAGCCGTTGATATATGCGCTTGCGCGCCAGCTGTCTTTTTTACCCCAGTCGTTTGTATCGGAATCAGATGGGTTGACAATGGTAAGCGAATAGCCGTCGCCGTCGGTGATATTTCTCCAGCCGTCGTTATAGTTGAAGTCGAGAATAGTTCCGCCGACCGCGTCGAGCAGGCGTAATCTTTCGCCGCTGTTATCTAATGAGCCGGTATATTGGCCGGCGATATAGCGTCCCGTTCCGTATTTAGCCGCGAAGGCGTTCTGGTCTTTGACGACGAGAATATGCTGACCAGCCGTGAGCGTGTTAGGCCCGAACGTGAAGTTGACGCCTTTATCAAATTTGGCTAAGTTGAGATTGATTGTGCCTGAACCGACATTCTTCAATTCGATGTATTCCTTATTCGGGTCATTGGGGTTGTTGGTATCCAGCGGATGATACATAATCTCGGTAATCCGCAGATAATTTTTGAGATTTCCCACTTCATAAATGGCCTCATTCAGCGGACTCCATTTTTTTGTGCTGCTTTTGTATATTCTTGATTTGAGGTCGGTGCTTTTGTTAAGCGTAAAAGCGCCGGTATACTGGATTGCGCTTGATGAAATTGTCCCGGTAAATGGGGTTCGCGGGTCATTGCCGTCGATGGAATAGTAAATGGTGCCGCCCGAACTGCAGGGGTCAGTGAGGGTGAACGAGTCAGTGGATGATACATAGCCGCCGAATTTATACGAGCCGTTGACGTTAAAGACCGGTGCGCCGAAGGCGCGAGTGAACAGGCCCTGTTGTTCAAATACGGCCAGTATCGGGTCTTCACGGTTCGGTATGAAGGTATTGGGAATGAACAGCACTGGGTAATCTGATATGTCAGGCAGGACGGGTGATACTTCGCCGAATACCTCCCACCACTTTGCCAGTAAATGTGGTTTTGTCAATATGCCGTTGTTGCGGAAGTATTTGTGGATACGGTCGGCGAAAAGCTGTTGGAAGTCCGGATTCGCCTTTAGGGCGCGATATAATTGCGAGATGTAATCCCACGATAAATGGTTCAATCCGGTGGGGCTTGTCCAGTTGGGGAGGTCCTCAAAGGCGTTCACGTCCATGTGGTTTTCAGCTACCCAGGTTTCAATGCCTTCGGCGTCCCAGACGGAGAACCTGAATTTGCCTGTGGATGACCTTTCGCGGTGGATGGTGTAATTGTTGCCGGGCCAGTCGAAGTTCGAAGAGTAGATTTGGAGAATGAGATAATCTACGAACTGAGTTATATCGAACTGGCCGGCGACATAATTATAATAGGTTGTATTGGACAGATCGTGGGTGTTAGCGTAATTCATAAGGTTGTTAAAGGCAGTCCAGTCGCCGTTTCTAAGCCCGCTTTGGGTAATGATATCGAAGTCGTTATCAGTGCCGTACCATTCCTGATAAAATGCGTTATCGGCTCTCCCTGTCGGGTTGTAGTATGCCTTGAAGGCGCCGTTGATATAGAGATTGGCGTATGTGCCTGTTTCCTGGGTTCCGCCCATTTCCTGGAATAGCCGTCTCATCCATTCGTCCTTGACAAACGGGGTGCAGGAATCGTTATGGCCCGCCCGCAGGCAGATACTTTTGAAACGTGCGACATCAATGAACGGGAAGAATTGGTATTCGAGCCGGCTGCTGCCGTAGTCGCTGCTGAAGAACACGTTGAAGCTGATTTTATTGCTGTTCCAGTTTGGCCACCAGTTTATCCAGCAGGTATTCCAGTCGTTGCCTCTGGTATAACGCGGTCGCGTATAGTCGCTGCCGTGGGTGCGAATACCGCAGTCGATTTGGAGGTCGGAGCTGGTTTGGGGGTCGATGATTTCGAGTGAGACAGGCCGTTCATAGGCGCTTCCCCGCTTAATCATATTATTGTAAGTGCCTGCGCCGCCAGATTGCCATGTTCCATCACTGGCATAGTAGCCGCCGACGATTGCCATAATGCCGTTTGGCTCATAGAAGGTCTGGTTGGGGTCGCCGACAAGGGAAATAAGCGGCATTGCTTTGACGGCGGAGCTTGCGCCGAAAATATATGTATGCGTTTCTATGGGTGAAGGTTTGTAGCCGGTTTTGATGGCAGCCGCCCTGATACATTTTGTGCTGCTGATGGATATGGGCGAGGTATAACGGATACTGGTTGGAGTATTTACTTCGCCTGCGATGGGAGGACGACCGTCGGTGGTGTAGTAGATATTTGTGCCCGACGTGGTGCAGGCCAGGGTCAGCATAAAGTTGGTGTCATAGAAGCCGCGTTGTCGGCTTAAGTCAACATTGTCTATTTCGCCAAGATAAGCGTTGTTGTTAGCGGCGCCGGGCGTTGCGGTAGAGAAGAAACGCCAGTTTTCTTCTGCGTCCGGGTAACGTCCATAAGAGATGTTGGTTGCTTGCGCACCAAAAACAACGGCGTCAATCTGTGTAACGCCATCGGTATCGTAAAGCCCTATTTCCTCACCGCTGCCTGAGAGTTTGAAGTTGGTGTGAAGCGGGCCTTGTGTTGTTTCGTCATCGGCCCAGAATATGAGAAATCCACGGGCAGGGATGGTGGTTTGCGATGAATAGCCGGTGGGAATATGAAATTTAGTTGGGTCGGTAAGGTCGTCTGTCAGATACATTCCCGCCATATCTACCGATGTGTCGCCAAGATTGTAAATTTCAATCCAGTCGTCGTAGTCACCGTGTGGGTCGTGGATGCCACTTGAGCTGTTGTTGGAGGCCATAAACTCGTTGATGAAAAGCATGCTGCCGTGTGTTTGCCACTGATTTGCCAGGAACGCGAAATCGGCGAAATCAATGCCGTTCAGACCGTCGAAGTCCGCGCAGATGGATGTTTCTTCGCATGACTCCGCATCAAGCCACTGGTTGGCGAATATCTCCAAATCGTAGATGTTAACCCAGCAGTTACTGTTGAGGTCGGCTGAAGGGCACCGGCCGGCAAATGTGGAGGCGATTAATATGCAGATTAGGACTGGAAGCGCAAAACAATATTTGTTACGGCTGGTTGTCAATTTCATCAACCTCTCAATTTAGATTTCGTTTTGGATGTGCTCTCTTATTTTAGCAATTTCGGGCACCAAGGGCAATGCCAACAGGCCAGAGAAATCCAGAAATAATGTAAAAGTGTGGGTTTGGGTTTGTTATATGTCCCAGTCGGCGGGTGGTTTTTCGGCCCGACTGGTAAAGTGCAAACGCTGGATTTCGCGGAGGAGTTCGCCGCGTCGGTTGTTGCGAAGGCAGTCGGAGATGATTTTTACGTTTTGCTTTTGGTAATACTGCATCAGTGCTGCCTGTAGCCGTTTTTCCGCCCGGCCGCGGGGAATATGGATTGAACGCTCTTTTGTATCCCGTTCGCTTACAAACATCGCTGTTGAGAGCGTTAAAGGCACTGGGACGAAATCCTGGACCTGCCTTGGCCGCCAATGCCGTCGCACAAGGTATTCGGTAAGCTTAATTGCGTCGTCGATTTGACAGCCGGGATGTGCGCTTATGAAGTAGGGGACTAAATACTGCTCTTTTCCTGCTTTGCGGGTTGCCTCGTTGAAGCGTGCCTCAAATTCCTCAAAAATCTCGAAGCCGGGTTTGCTCATCAGGTCAAGCACATGTGGGCAATAGTGTTCCGGGGCGACCTTGAGATGTCCACCGACGAAATGCCGGGTCAGCGTATCTATGTAGTCGCTGTTTTGCAGGGCCAAATCGTGGCGGATGCCTGAGGCGACATATACGTTTGATTTTTTCGCCCCAGTCGTTTCCCATTTCAAAAACGCCTCGAACATTTTTAATTGGCTGCCATAATCGACTCGCATATTCCTACAAATGGCGGGGAAAAGACAGCTTGGTCTGCTGCAAGTGCCTGCTTTGTCGCATTTCATCCCGAACATATTTGCGGTTGGCCCGCCTATGTCGAATATCGTGCCGTGGAAGTCGCGATGCGAGCGAAATCGGTCGGCCTCGGCAATCAGCGATTCAATTGAGCGTGAGGAGATGTCTTTGCCCTGGTGGAAATATATGGAGCAGAATGCACAGCCACCGAAACAGCCGCGATGGGTGGTTATCGAGAATTGCACCGGCTTTAACGCCGGGACGCCGCCTGCCGAATCGTATTTCGGATGCCAGCATCGGGCAAATGGAAGCTCATACAGTGAATCGAGGGCAGTGCTGTTAATTGGCTCAGCGGGCGGCAATACTACGATTTTGCCGGGGTCCTGTTCCTGAATGATGGCGGAGCCGGCGGGATGCGCCTGTTTTTGATATTGAAGTTGAGCCGACATAGCAAGCGAATTGTCTGCCTGCTGTTGTGCGAGCGAAGGCAGGCGCACGGCATTGTCCGGCAGGGTGGAGCCGGTTTTAATCGTGTAGGCCGTGCCTGGAATGTCGGTCAGGCGGTCGATGGATTCGCCATTGTTTAATCGCTTTGCGATTTCGATAATCTGCTGTTCCGCCATACCGTGAACCAGCAGGTTGGCCTTAGCGTCGATTAGCACCGAGCGTTTTAGTTTATCTTCGATGTAATCGTAATGCACAAGCCGGCGAAGCGATGCCTCAAGTCCGCCGAGAACTATTGGCACATCAGGATATGCTTGGCGTGCCCTGGCCGAATAAACGAGTAAGGGCCGGTCGGGCCGTAAGCCCAATTGTCCGGCGGGGCTGTAAGCATCTTCTTTTCGCTTATGCCCCAGCGAGGCATAAGCATTCAGACGTGAATCGATGCAGCCGCTGGTTATGCCCCAAAATAGCCGGGGTCTGCCCAATGCCCGAAATGGCTCAACGCTTCGCCAATCTGGCTGCGCCAGTATCGCAACGTGATAGCCCCGGCTTTCCAAAAGCCGAGCAATCAGCGCGACGCCAAACGACGGATGGTCAACATACGCATCGCCGGTAATCAGGATGATGTCCGCCTGATGCCACCCGCGCTGATGAATCTCCTCAGCAGTCGTCGGGAAAAAACAGTTCGTGTTTTGTGCCAATTTGTTCATACAACTATCTTACCACGCTTTGTTTTTTTCTGTTCATAATTTGAGAGATAAAATTAGCAACTGTGCTGACGAAACGTATGCATTGTATCGGACTATCAAAGTTGTTATTGGACGCAAATGGGTTACCCAGATTGCCTGTTTTTCGCGGTCAAGTTAACCGATACGGGCGTTTGTTGCCCAGTTCAAAAAGTGGGTAAAAAAGTGCAGTGATGTTAAAGAGATGGCCGACTGTGAGAGCAGTGTTGAAAAGTGAAAAAAGGTGGCTCTGGAAAATGACCAAACCGGCCATAATTAGCCAGGCCTTATTGACCCGACACGCAAAAACTCGCAAGTTAGATGGTGATTCTGGGTTCAACAAGCAACGGCTAAAAGCTAAAAGGCGAGAGCCACATGAACAATGGGAGAGCGGACGTTGCTCTCCCATTCTTTTTTAGCTGAATACAATGCCGGAATAATAAAAAGGGAGGCAAGGACTCAGCTTTTCATCATTGACCCTATCGTCGGTCTCGATTTATTTTATCTGATCCGCCTCCCTTGCGAAAACTACTCCGTTGACCCGCGGCGGTAACCAGCCGGTGGCTCATAAGTGTAATTATAACAGCCCTGTATGCCCCGGCAAATAAGAAAAGGGCAAAATTGACCGTTTTCCGCTGCCGCGCTACTAATGTCTTCAAGACAGTGTTTTCGCCCTGAAAAAACGTCTTTTTAAGTTAAAATCCCCCAAATCTATGCCGATACAGTGTATAGAGGTAATTTGCCGCAGAACCTCGTAACCGGTTTATTGAGGAAGACCGTGAAAGTTGAAAATCTTGCCAGCGATATAATCGCTTTTACACTCGAGCGTGAGCCGCAAATGAACGGCGAACTTCAGGCCGTAATCGATATGACAGCCGAGCATTCGGATTGTAACGTCATTCTCAATTTCAAGAACATCGATATTATCACAAGCTCAAGTTTGACAAGGTTGCTCGAACTCCGGCAGACACTGCTCGCTTTGGGGCACCAGATGGTTCTTTGCAACATCCACCCCTTCACAAAAAGCGCATTTGAGATTACGGGGCTTGACGGGGTTTTCACGCTTGCCGCCGACAAGCCGGCTGCCGTGGCGGTCCTTCGCAGCAACTGGCCCGTTCCGACCCTGTAAGACAGGCAATCTGTCGGCCCGGAACTAAACACCCCTAATTTACGAAAACCTGTTGCAATTTCCGCGAGCAGAGATTAGCATTTAGGCTGCCGGTCTGGCTTAGGATGTTCCACCATGACCGGAGTTGCTGCTGAGCAGGGACACTTTGGTCAGGCAGGTTCGCCGTGATGGCTGAAAAAACCCAAAACAAGCCGGGTAAAAGCGCCCCTAGGGGGGACGTCAGCGATTATGTCAAGTCGCTTAGCGAGGAGTATCGCATGCTCGTCGTCCTCAAGGCCCAGTTGTATGGCGGAAGCTGGGAGCCGATGCTCGATGACCTTCGTAATCGTCTTGCAGGCAAACCCTATATTTTCAAGCTCGCCAGCAGAATCCAGGAAGATATTGAGCGGATTGAGCAAATGCAGAAATTCGAGGCGGACCGTAAAGTTGACCTTGCGGATTATGTGGAAGTTTGATAACGCCTCGGTAAAATTGGTTGTCCGGGCATAGAAGTTGTCGTCGGCCCCGAATTGGTCGGCGATGGAGGTGATGAAGATGCTGAAATTACGTTTTGCACTGTTAGCAGTGACTTCCCAGATTATTTTTGCGTCGATGCTTTATGCCCAGGACGAATTACGCTGGCTGATTCCGCGGGCAATGGTTGCGTCGACCGAGCTTAAAGTCGTCTGGCAGTTCAATCTGCCGATGGGCGAAGGCGAATCGCTTGATCAGTTATTTTTGTGCGGCAATCGGCTTTGTGCTTTGTCCAGCCGGAATTTTCTGTCCTGCAGAAATAGGGCGGACGGCAACGTGATGTTCGCCAACTCTATTGCGCCGGCCGGGCTTCCGGTAGCTGGTTTTGAATCTTATAAAGGCGAGCTGATTACCATAGTCGGCAATAAATTTGTAGAACTCAGCGCCGACTTTGGCACCGAGAAGACAACCACAAACATCACCTCCGGGGCGGTATGCCCGGTTGTTCGCAATGACTCCTTTTTCTATATTGCCGGCCTCGACAAGCGCATTCACGTCCTCAAGGCCGACGACAAGGTGCAGGTTTTTGAGGTTGCTGCGGAAAATGACTCTCGTATAACGTCGGTCCTGGCCGAGCAGGAGTTCGTTGTATTCGCCACCGAGGCGGGCAACGTGATACGTATAGCCCCCGACAAGTCCGTGAAGGTTTGGCAGTTTAAAGCGCCGGCGGCCATCATCGGCCCCGTTGTTCACGACACAAATTCGCTGTATTTTGCCTGCCGCGACACGTGCGTTTACCGGCTCGAATTATCTTCGGGCAAGTTATTGTGGAAATACCAGACGCAGGGGATTCTCGATGTCGCCCCTCAGCTTGGCGGCAAACTGGTTTACCAGTGCGTTCCCGATACGGGGCTGGCCGCGATTGATAAGACAACCGGTAAATTTGTCTGGCTGGTTAAAGATGGGGTCGGCTTGCTGTCTGAGTCAGGCGATAAGACGTTTGTTATTACCAAAGGCGGGCTTCTGACGGCGATGGATAACGTAAAGGCGAAACAGCTTTATTCGGTATATTTAGGTTTGCCCGTCAAATACGCGACCAACACCGCCGATGCGAAGATTTACATTGCCGACGCCGAGGGGCGAATTGCCTGCCTCGAGCCGGCCAAGTAATTGTCTTGCCGATATGTGACCTTGAAAGGGGACATTCGAATGGATGTGAAAATCAAAACCGCACTGATTAGTGTCTCCGACAAAACAGGCGTTGCCGATTTTGCCCAGACGCTTGCCGAGATGGGCGTCAAAATCATCAGCACGGGCGGCACCGCCAAGGCGCTTGCCGAGGCCGGAGTGGACGTTACCCCAATCGAGAACGTTACCGGCTTTCCGGAAATGATGGATGGCCGCGTAAAGACCCTTCACCCCAAGATTCACGGCGGGCTGCTTGCGCTTCGCGACAAGGCCGACCACAAGGCCGCGATGAAGCAGCACGGTATCGAACCGATTGATTTGGTTTGCGTGAACCTTTATCCCTTTGAGCAAACCGTTGCCAAACCCGGCTGCAAATTTGAGGAGGCCATCGAGAATATCGATATCGGCGGCCCGAGTATGATTCGCTCCGCGGCAAAAAACCACAAGTTTGTTGCCGTTGTTACAAGCCCCGACCAGTACGACAAGGTTATTGAGCAGATGCGGAAAAATAACGGCTCAGTAAACGAAGCGATTCGAGGCGAGCTGGCCAGGGCCGCGTTTTCCCTGACGGCCGTATACGATGCTGCGATATCGCGTTACCTCAACAAAAAAGCGGACGTTCAATTTCCCGAACGGCTTTCGATTCCGCTCAAAAGAGAGATGTCTCTTCGTTACGGTGAAAATCCGCATCAGCCGGCGGCGTTTTATAAGCTTGCCGCGAGCGGCGAACCCTGCGTCGGCGCGGGTAAAATAATGCAGGCGGATACCGAAATAAGCTTCAATAACCTGCTGGACTCCAATGCGGCGTTCGAGCTTGTAAAGGAATTCGATGAGCCGGCGGCGGTTATTATTAAGCATCTTAATCCCTGCGGCTGCGCAATCGACGACGATATTTGCGTCGCTTACCGCAAGGCATACGAGGGCGATGTAACAAGCGCATTTGGCGGAATAGTGGCCGTCAACCGCAAGGTCAATATCGAACTTGCGCAGACGATTATGGAATCATACAGCAGGTTCGGCAAGGCCCTCGGCGCAGAGGGGTTCTTTGCCGAGGTAATTATCTCGCCGCAGTTCGAGCCGGAGGCAATCGAGATAATCCGCACGCTTAAAAGCTGGGGCAGCAGGGTGCGCCTTGTTGAAACGGGCGCAATCGATAAAAACAAAATCGACGCAGGCGAGTTTGACCTTCGCTGCATAGTAGGGGGAGTGCTGATTCAGAAGCGTGACCTCGTCGGCTGGGAGCCGAAATTGCTGACCGTTCCCACGAAAACAAAGCCCACCGATGAACAACTCGCGGACCTCCGTGTCGCCTGGCTTGCCGCCAAGCATACTAAAAGTAACGCCATTGTGCTTGCCAAAGGCCGTAAAATCATCGGCATCGGCGCGGGTCAGATGAATCGCGTGCAGTCAGGTTTTATCGCCGTCAAGCACGCAGGCGAGCAGGCGAAGGGTTCCGTTATGGCATCCGACGCGTTTTTCCCATTCCCTGATAATGTCGATAATGCCGCAGCAGCAGGAATCGTCGCAATCGCCCAGCCGGGCGGTTCTAAGAAGGATAACGAGGTCATCGCCGCCGCCGACAAATACGGCATCGCTATGGTCTTCACCGGCAAACGACATTTCAAGCATTAAGAAGTTTCGGCTGTGTTTACCACGCCAATAATATAAAAAGAAAAAGCCCGACGAAGTGTCGGGCTTTTTTTTGCATTTTTAATTTGTGGCTGGTTTTACCCGCCTTCGCAGAAAGCCACGGGTGTAAACCCGTGGATGAA
This sequence comes from Sedimentisphaerales bacterium, assembly GCA_050013675.1. Lineage (GTDB taxonomy): Bacteria > Planctomycetota > Phycisphaerae > Sedimentisphaerales > Anaerobacaceae > Fen-1362. The sequence goes on along the minus strand of JBEKEU010000002.1, from coordinate 63,207 downwards.
TGCGAAAAGGGCAACCCTACGAAGCTTTAGCGAAGTAGGGTATGCTTCGGCGGGTTTCGCCGAAGCAAGTGAAGATGTCACGGCTGTAAAGCCGTGGAGCTTCACTACAGGCCTGCTGCCTTGCGGAGTTTTGCGGTCATATCGGTTTTTTCCCAGGTGAATTCGGGAAGATTTCGGCCGAAATGTCCACCGTGACTGGTCTTTGAGTAAATCGGCCTTTCGAGTTTGAGATGTGTAATCATCCCCTTTGGAGTGAGCGGGAAAAGTTTGCGGACGATATCGCCGAGTTTCCTGTCGCTGATTTTTCCCGTGCCCTTGGTATCGACGAGGACCGAAAGGGGGTCGGCAAAACCGATGACGTAAGACAGTTGAATCTCGCAAGCATCGGCAAGGCCCGCTGCGACGATATTCTTTGCGACGTATCTGGCCATATAGCTTGCGGTTCGGTCCACTTTTGTGGGGTCTTTGCCGCTGAAGCATCCGCCGCCGTGTCTGCCACGGCCTCCGTATGTATCGACGATAATTTTTCTGCCCGTCAGGCCGCAGTCGCCCGCGGGGCCGCCGATGACAAATTTGCCCGTCGCGTTGATGTGAAAGACCGTGCGCTTATCGACTAATTTTTTCGGCAGGACCGGCAGCACGACCTTTTCGATTATTTGCTTGCGTAACTGGGCGTGAGATATATCGGGGTCGTGTTGCGCCGCGACGACAACTACCGGGATATGCGATGGTTTGCCGTTGGTATATTCGACTGTTACCTGGCTTTTGCCGTCCGGTCGCAACCAGGGCAGTTTCTTTGTCTGTCTCATTTGCTCCAGGCGAGTTGTTATCGCGTGTGCCAGCTGAATCGGCATTGGCATCAATTGCGGCGTATCCTTGCAGGCGTATCCGAACATAAGGCCCTGATCACCCGCTCCCTGCTCCTTGTGCAGACCGGCGCCTTCCGTTACGCCCTGCGATATATCCGGGCTTTGCTGGCCTATCGAAACCAGCACCGCGCAGTTTTCGTAATGAAAACCAACCGCGGGGTCATCGTAGCCAATGTCTTTAATTGTTTGGCGAACAACCGCAGGTATATCGACCAACGCTTTTGTCGTGATTTCGCCTGCCACAACCACCATATCGTTTTTGACCAGCGTTTCACAGGCGACCCTGCTTTTCTTGTCCTTGGCAAGACAAGCATCCAGGACCGCGTCGGATATGCAATCCGCGACCTTGTCCGGGTGTCCCATTGTTACTGATTCGCTGGTGAAAAGATACTTTTCCGCGCCGATGCTTGCTTTTTGTTTTGCCATTTGTATTAGCCCCATTGTTAATGCGTCGGATTGTGCCCGGCTTATTGGCCGGCGCCTTCGTTAAGCGTCCAGTCATACCTTAGGTATCCAATTGTATAGTTGCCCGTCTCAAGATAATCGATATCCTGCTGCGAGATATACTTCGTCAAAAAGTGAAGTACCGCTCTTAAAGCCGGCTCCTGCTGCTTGAACTTGAGGTCGGTTCCGTATTTGGTGACAAACTGTCCTCCGTACCATGTGGGATTCAATAGCGACGACAGGGACACTGTCTGGTTTTCACGGTCTATCTTGAGGGCGTGTGAGCCGGCGATAAATTTCTTTACCTGGTCGTCAAGCTGCGCCGAGAGATTCTGGCCGCAATACGCCTCGTTTCGCAAAGGCACTCCTGAAATCGAGGCATAAGACATTGCGAATAATACCCTTGGCTCACCGAATTCATTTTGGAAGAACCGCTGCTCAATTTCCCGCAGCGTAAACTCCTCGTCCATTATGATGAATTTGTGCTCATCCCATATTCCTTTTATGTGCCTGATGCTGTTGGGGGGCCAGAAAAGCCGAAGCATCCTGTTTGACTCTATCGGGTAATTCTCAATGATTATCCTGATAAGCTCGAGGTTATACCCGTTTATCCAGAACGCAAGCTTGTCATCTTTTGACCACGAGTTGTAATCATTGCGGTTCAATCCCCTGAATTTGTCCAGCAGCGCGGCCAATTCGAGCTTCTTACGGGCAAGTGTCTTGTAGTCAACCATACCATCCCGGTTGACGTACTTTCTCAGAAACTCCGTGCATTTACCGCAGAGTTGTGCCGCAGTTGTGCTGGCGACGGGCGATGTCGATTTTGGTTTTTTTGTAACGTTCTCAACTGGCGTTACTTTTTGTGGCTTATTTGGTTCGGCCGGCTTTGCCGCCTGCACGTTTTGTTCGGCTGCAGGGGCTTTTGGTGTATTCGGTTCAGGCGGGGTTGACTGCTCAATCTTGACCGGCTCAGGTTTTACCGCAACGGCTTGGGCAGGGGGTGTTGGCATCGCAACATTTGCCGACTTCTGCTCGCAACCCCAGCCAACCAGCAATGTTATTGTCAATACTGCCGTAAAAACGACATACTTGCTCATATTATGCTTTCCATTATTGCCATGCAATATTTCCGTGCTAATACCAGCCCAAAACCCGTAAGAATAAAATAATTGACCTATAAATGCAACAGTTAAGTGCCTGATTTTTCTATCGTTGGCGCCTCAAATCTTATCCTTTCAGCACCGCCAGCGGGATCATTCTCGCCACGGGCCTTGCCCAGCCACACTGGCTGACAATCCGCACCACCTCGTCGATGTTCTTATACGCCGCGGGGGCCTCTTCCTTTATCCGGCGTCTGTCGCCGGTAATCAGTTTTATCCCGGCCATACTTCTTTTGAATTCGTCGTCACTAATCAGTGCTTCACCGGCGTTTTTGCCGTGTCGGCCTTTGCCTGATGCCGCGGTCCTGCTCATCACCCGGCCCGCGCCGTGATTCACTGAGCAAAGCGACTCATCTGAATTGCCTGTTCCCACCATAAGGTAGCTGGCCGTGCCCATCGAGCCGGGCGTGATTATCGGTTGGCCCACCTCTTCAAAAGGCGTTGCCGTCATAAGCCCAGGCCCAAACGCCCGTGTTGCGCCTTTGCGGTGGACCCACAGCGATTTGCCCTGATGCGTTTCCAGTTTCGCCATATTGTGCGGCACGTCATATACCAGCGGCATAGGCGTCGGTCCGAACATCCGCGAAAAGCACCGCCTGACTAACAACGCCATAACGTGCCGATTCACAAACGCGAAATTTGCTGCTGCCCCCATCGCGGCAATATATCTTTTACCCTGCGGACTACCTGTATCGAGGAAACTGAGCATTTTGCGTCTGCCTTCCATCTGGGGCTGATTGGCCGCAACGCTCATATATTCGTCCGCTACCTCATATCCAAAACGCCGAGACCCTGAGTGTATCATCACCACTATCTGGTTTTCGAAAAGCCCGAAAAACTTCGCCAGTCCCTCATCGAAGATTTTCTGCACAAGCTGTATCTCGATAAAATGATTGCCGCCGCCTAATGTCCCCAGCTGGTCTGCGCCTTTTTCAATCGCCAGCTTCGGAACCGCCCCCATATCCGCGGGCATTTGGCCATTATCCTCAATTCTATTTATGTCTTCCGCAAACTCCTGCTCATCGAATGCCTCCCATGTTCTGTGTCTGACTTTTTGCGCCAGCTTCGGCAGCCCTGCGACGCCTTCGGTCGCGACAATATCGAGCAGGTGCTTGTCCAAAGGCAAATTGCTCATCCCCTCGCCGAGCGGGATGTCCCTGGCAATCGAATTTGCAATCTCATCGGTATCTATCTCGCCTTTCGTGAAGGGTGTCCGCAGCAGCCGCATTCCGCAGTTTATGTCATAACCCACGGCGGGCGGCATTATCGCGTCCTCAAGGCCCAAAACTGCGCCGATAGGCACGCCGAAGCCGACGTGAATATCCGCCGTCGCCAGGACCTTTTTGGCGGGCGGCAGGCACGCCGAATCGTAAATCTGCCGGATTGCTTCCTGCTCGATGTTTATTTCCTTCGACGCAAATACGGTGGCATCGACGACCATTTGGCCCGTTTTCTCCATCCGCAGCCGAAGCGGGTCTATCCGAATAAGTTTTGCCTCTGTTCCATCCATAAACCAGTCCTGTTTATAAACGCCGGTATTGTACCTTATACGCCCGGCATATAGAACCTGTTGGTGAAAAAGGCCGTTCAAGGCAGGGTTTAATTGGCTTGACAAGTCGGTATTTGCGTGTTACCCTATTGCATTGTGTATAAAGAGGTTGTAAACCTTTAGGACGCTTACGGATGACTATGAAATCATTATCGCTTGTCGTTGCCATCGTATCTGGTTTTTTCGTTTTTTTAGCGTCTGCCGAGGCGGTTGATAGTTTGGCCATTGAGGCCGTTCGAGGCAAGCAGGTTCTCGATGACGCCGATTTCAAGACCATCGATAACTTTGTCGCAAAGGCAGTCGGTGAGATTCTGACTACCCAGGATTTTTCGTCAATTTCAAATGCCCGCGCCATAATCGTTGCTAACAGCGTAAGTACCCAGCCAAACCAGACACAGTTTGCCGAGCAGTTTTCCAAATCGGCTCAAAAGCATATTTCGGCCGCGTTGCAGCAGGCGGAAGGGATGACGCCGGCCGGCCGCAGCTTCAAAATGGTAACAAACCTGCTGATGCTTACGGATGACCTTGCGGACGTTCGCCTGGCGGAGGTAGCTCTAAAATACGTTGACAACAAAAATGAGGTGATTCGATACTGTGCGGTTCGCTGCGTTACAAAATCTGAAATCACCGAGAAACTAAATTCCCCCAAGGCCATCGATACTGCTCGACAAGTAACCCGCCGGCTCGATGAAATCATCGCGACAAGCAGTCCCGATACGCTCGGGCTTATCGCCTCTTTTGCCGGCTCGATTAAAATACCCGAAGGGGATGCCCTTCTGCTGAAAGTAGCTGACCGCCGAATCGCATCTTATGCGGACTGGTCCGTTGAGCGGGAGCTTCTGGATGGCGATATTTTGCGGATACTCGGCGACAAAACGGCCTCTTCCGGCGCCAACAAAGAAGCCATCGGCAGGAGATTCGGCCAATTGTTCTCATACGTTTTACAGCGATATATAAAAGGCGCCGATGTTCTTACTTCGGTGCAAAAAGAACAGCTCGTTTCCGTCCTTGTCGAGACGGAAAAATCCTGCCTGAGCAAAATTTTAGGTAAGCCCCGATTCGGCATTAAAAAGGCGATTGAGTCCGGGGACACCAACGCTTTACAACAGGAACATAACAACATACTCGGCGACGGAACGAAGGCGGGAGAGCTTAATATTAATTACGGTAAAGACGCTGGCGGAGCTATTATAACACATCCGCTTGTCCTTGCCTCGCCGCCCGCAGAGTCAAAATAGCCGGCTGGAATTTTAGAACTGAAGGAACGGTAAAGTTTTGCCAGACATTGGAGGTTTGGCCTTATAATGAGCCATCGAGCAAACGTCGCCGGGTTTCTCCTGTTTATTCTTCTTGGCGCGATTATTGTCCTCCAGATTTTATCAATGGTCCGCTCGGACCGCCTTTACGTCGCACTTAACAAAATCGAGTGGAGTATCGAGGATGTCGGTTCACAGGCAAAACCGGATACCGCGATGAAAAATCCTCAGTCCGCTGCCGAAACATATCCAGGCGATGACGGCGACTGGCTAATCTGGGCGTTTAGGGTTGAGCCCAAAACCCTCAATCAAATCAACGTTGACAGCGATATCTATTCCCGATGGATTACGTTACTAAACATCTATGAGCCGTTAATGGTCTATGATTTCGACGAGGTGAAGCTTAAGCCGCACCTTGCGGAAAGCGTTGATATTTCCAGCGACGGTCTTGAGATTACGTTTCGTCTCCGCGATGACATTTACTTTTCCGACGGCGTCCCCATTACAGCCGATGACGTGATATTTACATACAAAACTGTTATTGACCCTAATGTTGATGCTGCAAATCTCGCTTATCTTTACGTGGATGTTGAGAGAGCCGAAAAAATCGGCGACCGGGTCGTGAAATTCTATATGAAGAGGCCTTATTTCAAGGCCCTTGAAGTTCTTTCGTTTTGGGATATTGGTGTCTATCCAAAACACATATATCAGTTTAAGGACGCCAAGCAGTTCAACCATCGTGTCTCCAATCCTATCGGCAGCGGCCCGTATGTTTTTGAACGCTGGGACGTGGGCAAAGAGATTGTTCTTCGCAGGAACGAAAATTACTGGGGCCGCAAGCCGCATATTAAAAAGATAGTGTATAAATTCATAAACAATTCGATTGCCGCGGCGCAGGCGCTTAAAGCACACCAGGTTGATATCATTCTTGCCCATGATTCGGAGCTGTTTGCCAATTTCGACGCAGATGAGGAGTTCAAAAAGGAATTTTCGTGCATAGCTTGCTGGAATCCCGGCGTTCCTTTTTATTACATCGGCTGGAATGAGGACTTGCCCTTCTTTTCGGATGTACGGGTTCGCAGGGCACTGACGCTTAATATAAATCGTGAGCAAATCATCTCAAAGCTGCTCAAGGGATACGGCGAGGCAATCACGGGGCCATTTTATATCAAGGGGACGCAAAACGACGCGACCATCAAACCGGTGTCATACGATCCTGAAAAGGCGAAGCAGTTGCTCGATGAGGCCGGCTGGATTGACCGCGACGGCGACGGAATCAGGGAAAAAGACGGCGTCGTGTTCAGGTTCAGATTTTCATATGCCGCCGGCGACTCTTTGTATGAACGATTAGCGGTGCTGCTAAAGGATGAAATGGCCAAAGTAGGTGTCGATGTCATACCCGAACCTTACGAGTGGTCGGCCCTGCTGCCCAGAATTATCGAAAGAAAATTCGATGCGATGATTATGGGCTGGGGCGGGGACATCGTCGAGGACGATTACCCCCTTTTTCATTCCTCTCAAATCGGTAAGGGCGGTTATAACTACGTCGGCTTCCGTAATTCTGAAGCCGATACGCTGTTGGAGCAAATCCGACGCACCATCGATATTGGTCAGCAGGATATTCTTTGCCATCGGCTGCATAGAATACTTTATGACCAGCAGCCCTCTACATTCCTTTTTGTGAGGCCGACATTCCGCCTTGTTGATAAACGCTTCGAAAACGTTAAGATTCATAAGATGGGGCTGAATTACTTTGAGTGGTATGTGCCGAAGGAAAAGCAGAGGTACAAATAAAGGATGATTTTATGAACGGACGGTCGGGCTTATTCAAATTCTTTTTGTTTTTGTTTCTTGGCGTAATCATATTCCTGCAGTTCCTTTCTATGGTTCAGGCCGACCGTCTCTATGACCGGCTGAACACTCTCATTGGCCGGCTGGAAAGCCACGCCTCTGCCCCGACGCGCCCCGTTGAAAAACCGACTGCCTCCGCAACACCGGCTAAAGAATATCCCGGCGACGAAGGTGATTGGCTGATTCGTAATCTGGAAGGCGAACCAGCCACTTTGTGCGATTTCCTCGCGTCGTCAACCTGGCCTACCAGATGGATAGTTCTGAATAATATTTTTGAGCCGATGGTTGACTACGAGATGGATGACTTCAAATTCAGGGGGGTTCTCGCGGAAAAATTTTCCATCTCCGATGATGGTCTCGTAATCTATTTCAAATTAAGGGATAATATCTGTTTCTCCGATGGTCATCCGATTACCACCGACGATGTAATATTCACCTTCAAGACCATCACAGACCCTAATATCGACGCCCTCCAATATGCTAATTATTTCCGCGATGTTGACCACTACGAGAAAATAAACGACAAGGAAATAAAATTTTATATGAAGAGAGTGTATTTCCTGTCGCTTGCTTACCTCGGCGGCATAACCGTTTATCCCGAGCATATTTACAAATATAAGAATGCTCGCGAGTTCAATGAACGCAGGAGCGCCCCCATTGGCAGCGGCCCTTATGTCTTTGAAAAATGGGACGTCGGCCGGCAGCTTGTTCTGCGACGAAACGAAAACTACTGGGGACCAAAGCCAAAGGTAAAAAAAATAGTATTCACGTTCATTACCAACACAACAGCCGAGCTGCAGGCGCTGCTGTCCGGCCAGATTGACTATATAAGGCCCGTTCCCGACCAGTATGCCGAGAAGAGCAGCGACGAGAAATTCAAAAAGGATTTTTATTGCCTCTCTTATTGGGACGCAGCCAACACCGGCTACTTCTGGATTGGCTGGAACGAGGCCAGGCCGTTTTTCGCGGATAAAAAAGTTCGCCTTGCGATGACCTATTTGATTGACAGGGAGGCCATTAAAGAGCATATCCTGCGGAATCCCGAGGCACAGATTCCAACTGGCACTTTTTACATATACGGCCCGCAAAATGACCCCAACATAAAACCTTGGCCATACGACCCGGAAAAGGCAAAACGGTTGTTAGACGAGGCCGGGTGGATTGACCACGACGGCGACGGCATACGCGATAAAAACGGTGTTCCGTTGCGTTTCAAATATATGATTGCCGCCGATATGTCGTTGCACGAGCAAATCGCCAAATTAGTCAAAGATTCCGCCGCCGGCGCGGGTATTGAGGTGCTGCTGGACCCCTTCGAATGGTCGGTTTTTTCCCAGAAGGTTAAAGACAGGGATTTTGACGCCGTCAGTATGTCCTGGGGCGGCAACATCGAGGAAGACCCTTACCAGATATGGCATTCGTCGCAGATTGAAAATCGCGGCTCGAATTACGTTGGTTTTAGAAATGCTGAAGCCGACGCGTTAATTGAACAGGCCCGCCAGACGCTCGATCCGGATAAACGAAACACCCTGTACCATAAGTTCCATCGAATTCTGCACGAAGAGCAGCCCTATACCTTTATTTATACCCGGCCCGAGCAGCGATTTCTCGATAAGCGTTTTCAGAATGTGATAGTGCACAAACTCGGTATCAACGAGCTTGAATGGTATGTTCCCGCCCAGTCCCAGAAATATAAATGACGACATATATCATTAGACGATTGCTGTTGATGATACCGACTCTGCTGGGTATCACGATTGTTGTTTTCGCCATCAGCCGAATGGCGCCGGGCGACCCGGTGAGCTTATCTATGGGGCCGGGCGGTATGATGGACGCCCAGCGGGCAGCCGACGTTCGCGCGGCGAGGATGAAGCTCTATGGCCTCGATAAGCCAGTTTACGTTCAGTACGCAATATGGCTGGGCCGCGTCGCGCGACTTGATTTCGCCGACTCAATCAAGCATCATCGTCCCGTCATCGACCTTATTAAAGAACGCCTTCCCGTCACGCTTACCCTTAATCTGATATCTTTCGTTATCATTTACGCCATTTCGATTCCTATGGGTATTCTCTCGGCGGTGGGGCGCAAAAAGTTCCTCGACCGTGTCGGGTCCGTTATGCTGCTGATGCTATGGTCGCTGCCTTCTATGTGGGTAGGGCAGATGCTCATCGGCTATTTGTGCGGGCCGCCTCTCAACTGGTTTTCGCCGGCGGGCCTGTCCAGCAATGACGCCGAGCAGTTCCCGTTTTTCCAGTGGCTTGCCGACCGCCTCTGGCATCTTGTGCTTCCCGTCTTTTGCCTTACTTACGCCGGTTTCGCGTATCTGACCAAACAGGTCCGGGCGGGAATGCTCGATAATCTTCGCGCAGATTACGTCCGCACGGCACGGGCAAAAGGACTTTCAAACTGGGCCGTTATATTCCACCACGCCTTCAGGAACAGCGTCATCCCCATCATTACTATTCTGGCGACCCTTCTGCCCGCGATGTTCGGCGGCTCGGTCATCATCGAGCGAATCTTCAGTGTCTCCGGTATGGGGCTGCTGGCTTTCGAGGCGGTTACTACGCGGGATTACAACGTCGTTATGGGCGTCGCCACAATCGCAGGCGTTTTGAATTTGTTTGGTTTGCTGATGGCGGACATTGCATACGCGATGGTTGATCCGCGAATAAGTTTTGAGTCGGCGGTGTAAAGTTTTATGGGTGAGAATAAACAACAAAAAACCTGGGGTACATCATACGGCGAAATGGTCTGGAAAGAGTTCGCCAAGAGCAAGTTCACGCTTTGCTGGCTGGGCTTCATAATCCTGCTGTTCCTGCTCGCCATTTTTGCGCCGTTTCTCGCCAACGACAAGCCCTTCGTCATCAGAATCGCCGGCCAACTGCACTGGCCCATCTTCAAAGCCCTTACCGCGAGCGATTACAGCATCTTTCTGGCGGCAATCGTCGCCCTCATTCAGTTTTTGCTTGTCCTCCGCAACCGAAGAAGCGTTGACCCTTCAATTCGCTCAGGGATTTTGTGGCGGCAGATTACCATAAGCGTTTTTATAGTGCTCGTTGGCATTATACTCCTGTTTGTTTTCATACCTCGCCGTCTTGATGCCACTGATTACAAATCGATGGTTGCTTCGGGCAAGGCGACGAGTGCGGTCTTTGCGCCTGTACCTTATGGCTTTGGCAGGACCGATTTGAAGGTCCGCGAGCAGCCGCCTAACCTGCAGCACTGGCTCGGCACAGACGACGTTGGCTCCGACGTCCTCTGCCGGCTTATTCATGGCAGCAGAATCTCTTTGTCCGTTGGCTTCGTCGCTGTCGGAATATCGAGCATCATTGGAATCATAATCGGGGCGATACTTGGCTATTCGGGCGGCAAAATCGATTTTTTCGGTATGCGGCTCGTTGAGATTATGATGGCTGTCCCCGTCTTTTTCCTCATCATCACAATCGTCGCGTTTTTCCCCCGCAGTTTGTTCAACATAATGCTGATAATTGGTCTGACTACCTGGACCGACGATGCCCGCTTTGTCCGCGCTGAATTTTTCAAACTTCGCAGGCAGGATTTTGTTCAGGCGGCCGTCTCGCTGGGGTTGCCGCTGCGAAGCATACTCTTCAGGCATATGCTGCCCAACGCAATCGCGCCTGTCCTCGTCAACGCCACCTTCGGCATCGCCGGCGCGATATTCATCGAGGCGGCGCTCAGCTTCCTCGGATTCGGCGTTGCACCTCCGACGCCGAGCTGGGGACAAATACTCAGTTTGGGCGTAAGCACCACGGGCAGGTTCCTCTGGTGGCTTACGCTGTTCCCGGGATTGGCCATATTCTTCACGGTTCTCGCATATAACCTCGTGGGCGAAACCCTGCGAGACGCTATCGACCCGCGCTTAAGGGAGTCAGTGTGAGCGACAACGGCGTATTATTAGACATCAAAGGTCTTTGCGTGAGCTTCTTTACCGAAGATGGGATTGCCCGTGCTGTTCAGGATGTCAGCTTCTCTGTTAAAAAGGGCGAGACGTTTGCACTCGTCGGCGAAAGCGGCTGCGGCAAAAGCGTTACCGCGTTGTCCGTTATGCGTCTTATAGCCGACCCGCCCGGCAAAATCGTCGCGGGCGAGATATATTTCGACGGCCGAAATCTCCTTGAACTGTCTGACCAGCGAATACGCGCCGTTCGCGGAAACCGTATCGCGATGATTTTCCAGGAGCCGATGACCAGTTTGAATCCCGTTTATACCGTCGGCGAGCAGATTGTCGAGGTCATCCGGCTGCATCAGAAAAAAGAAGAAACCGAGGCTTGGGATATTGCCACCGAAATGCTGCGAAAAGTCGGCATATCCGACCCTGCCCAGCGAGTTACCGAATATCCGCACCAGATGTCAGGCGGAATGCGACAGCGCGTTATGATTGCTATGGCCATATCCTGCAAACCGGAATTACTCATCGCCGACGAACCCACCACTGCCCTCGATGTTACCATTCAGGCCCAAATCCTCGACCTCCTCGACCAGCTCCAGGAACAAAGCCGAATGAGCATACTGCTGATAACCCATAATCTCGGCATTGTTGCCGAGCGCGCCGAGAATGTTGCCGTGATGTACGCTTCAAGAATCGTTGAGCTATCCGATTGCTGGTCCTTGTTTGACCAGCCGTTGCACCCTTACACCCAGGGCCTGCTCCAATCCCTGCCTCGCCTTGGCTTTACCGGCAAACGCCTGTACACAATTCCAGGCATCGTTCCTGAACCGCTTCGTTTCCCCGCCGGCTGCAAATTTCATCCCCGCTGTCCCATTGGCTGCAATGATAAAAGATGTCAGACAGTCGAACCGCAATTACGCCGACTTGATAGCGGCAGGGGGGTTGCTTGCTGGTTTGCTCCCGGTTATGAAAGGCCCGATGACCCTAAGATATGAATTCTGACCCCAATACAAATGGTTTCCTGCTCAAGGTCGACGACCTCAAGACCTACTTTCCCGTCAAGAAGGGATTATTGCGGCGCACCGTCGGCTACGTAAAGGCCGTCGATGGGGTTTCGCTGGCCATCAAATCGGCGACGTCTTTCGGCCTGGTTGGTGAAAGCGGCTGCGGCAAAACCACCGTCGCTCGCTCCATTCTTCGCCTTATCCCCGTTACCTCAGGCAAAGTAATCTTTGACAATACCGACATACTTGCCGCGGATGCTTCCCACCTGCGAAGTATCCGCTCCGGCATTACCCTGATATTTCAGGACCCGTTCGGCTCGCTCAATCCCCGTATGACCGTCGGCAACATCGTTGGCGAGCCGCTTAAAGTCCACAAAAAAATAACTGGGCCGGACCTTACTGAACAGGTCCGTTTAATCCTCTCCAAGGTCGGTCTTCCAGCCGACGCGATGAACCGTTACCCGCACGAGTTCTCCGGCGGCCAAAGGCAGCGCATCGGCATCGCCCGCGCCTTAGTCCTCCAGCCCAAACTCGTCATTTGCGACGAGCCGGTCAGCGCTTTGGACGTCTCAATTCAGTCCCAGATACTCAACCTTCTCAAAGACCTCCAGCAGGAGTTTTCCCTGACATACCTGTTTATCGCTCACGACCTTGCCGTTGTCCAGTTTTCCTGCGATATCGTCGCTGTGATGTATATGGGCAGAATCGTCGAGCAGGCCTCCGCAGGCGAGCTTTACAATAATCCTCTTCATCCCTATACCGTGGCCCTTATGGCGGCTATTCCCAAAATCAATGCGTCTGGGCAGGCCTCGACGCACCGGCTTAAAGGCGAAATTCCCAGCATCCTCAATCCGCTTCCCGGATGCCCATTCAATCCGAGGTGTCCGTTTGCCGATGACCGTTGTTTTACCCAAAATCCGCCACTTGTGCCAGTTTCCGGCAGACCCGAACATCTCCTCGCCTGCTGGCATATATAAAAAAAAGATTGTTTTGTGTTGGTGGTTGAAAAAGCTGCCGAAATAAAGGAAAATCTGTTATAATAATGTTTTTCGTTTAGGCGTATAGTGGGGCTGTTATGGTCGAGGAAACAATTGGCCAAATCTCAATTGAAGGCGACGTTGCCATCGTTACTTTCAGGAAAGGTTCAATAAGTAACGTTGAAGATATTTCCATCACCGCCGAGCATATTGCCAATTTTATCGACGCCAATCGTCCCAAGCTGGTCATTTTTGATTTCAAAGGCGTCAAATTTTTCTCCTCCAGGGTTCTGGGTCTGTTGCTTGAGACACGCGCCTCGCTTTCCTCTTGCAACGGCGAGGTTTTCATCAGCGGAATTAACCCCCAGCTTCACAGGGTATTCAAAATTACCAATCTCGACCAGGTTTTCGATTTCTTTCCCGATATCGAAAGCGCAATAAAAGCGCAGCGTTCCACTTAGGTCTTTTTTGCAGGAGGCAAAACTATGTACGTCACAACTCAGTTTTCCGTTTTTATGGTCAATAAACCCGGCGTCCTTGCTCATATCCTCGGCGAACTCGCCAAAGCCAAGGTCAATATCATCGCTATGACGGTGATGGACTCGGTTGAACACGGCGTGCTGAGGGTCGTTCTTGATAATGCCGACCTGGCCGAACAGATTCTCGGCAAGGCCAATTTCCCTGTTAGCAAAACCGAAGTCCTTTGCGTCAACCTCGACAACAAGTCAGGCGCTCTTGCCGTAATCGCCGAAAAGCTTGCCGTCAACCATATCAACATATCCTACGCCTATTGCACCGCAGGCGCCAAAGGCGGCAGAACCACCGGTGTTCTCAAGGTCGCCGACGTCAAAAAGGCGATGAAAATTCTCCAGGAAAACATTAGGGGGTCCAAATCCCAGCCCCAACTCCGCCGGCCGCAAGCAAACTCAAGAATGTAAAAACCGCCGGGTAAAACGATTGACACCTCTTGTTTTACCCGGTATAGTTATGCTCATTCGGGGCCGTAGCTCAATTGGCTAGAGCATCGGACTGTCGATCCGAAGGTTGAGGGTTCGAGCCCCTTCGGCCTCGTTGGTCGCCTTGTTAGTGACAATCACTAACAAGGCGTTTTCATTTGTGCCTAACGTTGCCATTTGTAAGGACTTATCGACATCTTCAATTCCCGCAGAATTGTTTGGTTTATGATTGTTGTCGGTGACAATTGTGGACATCGGTTGACTACTAAAGTGAGCGTTTTTTGCAAGTTTTTTGTAAGCTGGTTTGTAAGCAGGGGGGGCTGTGAGTTTGTAAGTTCTATGTTTGCAATGACTTACGATTTTACGCCATCGGACTAATAGTCCAGAGGATAGAATGCCTATCCAATGAGTCGCTGTATTCGATACAGTGATACCAGTTTTGACATAGGAGGCGGGGGCTTATTGGGGTAGGGGAGGGGCTATTAGTCAACGGATTGAGCGGCAGACAGGATGAAATACTAAAACGCAGGGCAAGATTCTCAAGGACAAGATTGGTTTTGTCTGTGAAGATGGGCCTTATAAGGCCGAAGATCAGTTTTGGTATTAACTTAGACATTGATTCTTCCTGAAAATTCCTGTAAAGTCTAATCTAAATGAAATTGTGGAATTCTACATAAGTCCTTGTAAATAAACAAGGTCGGGATTTTTGATAGGGACAGTACAATTCAGAACTCGTATGTATTTTTGCACCCTACGGGGGCAACTTGCCGCGACGGAAGCATCGTTGACGTCAACCGGCTATTATTTCTGTTCGGCTAAAATATCATTTATGCGAGTTCTGTAGCCATTGATGCTACGATCTTTTAACTTAATGCCGTTGATAAAAACCGTTGGGGTTGCGTGAACATTGCACTTATTTGCTTCGGTGAGGTCCATACTAAGCAAATCATCGGTTTTGCCTGCATTAGCCACAACTTCATCGAACTTAGCGAGGTCCAGATTCAGTGACTTTGCATAATCGCGAAGATCGTTGACATCGAGTTTCTCGGGTGATGCCATAATCATATCGTGCATCTTCCAGAACAGCCTGTCGCCGCCTTGCAGCTTGGCTAATTCGGCGGCTGCGTGTGCAGGTTTGGCCTTTTTGTGGAAGTTGAGCGGAAAATGCTTAAACACAACTTTGACTTTGTCCCCGTATTCATTTAGTATCTGTTTTATTTTCGGGTATTCGCGAACACAGTAGGGGCACTCAAAGTCCGCAAATTCCACGATAGTTACGGAAGCATATGGCGGTCCCAAAACTGGCGAGGAACCGATAGCAACATCACAACTTGTTCTATCCGGCGGCCTTTCTACTCTGTTTGGGGCCTCAACTGCATTACCATCAACAGCAGCAAGAACCTTTGCAAAATCGTTGCGAAGCGCGCTTAGCTCACTGCGTATGGCCGAAAGCTCGCCATGAAGGATTCGTATTTGCTCTTCGGTGGGGTCACGCTCGATATTAGTTTTGAAATAAACTTTCGCAACTTTATTGTTGGGATCATTTGTTTCAATGTTTACCAGGTGTCTTACGGTGCCGGCCGGTAACTTGCTCTTATCGAATACGACTCTTATCGTACCGCGGCGGCCTGGCATGAGAATATTGTCACCGGACCATGAGGCAAAGCATGAACAATGCCCGGTCACTTTTTGCACCCTCAACGGCTTACTGCCGACATTTGAGAAACGGATTTCCCCAACAGCTTCTTTCTGGTCTGTGGGAATTGTTCCAAGGTCAATCTCGGTTTCAGCAATCTCAATGACGGGGCTTGAACTTGGTTTTATTGCTGCATTACCGTGTGTGGCAGATACCTGCGCCAGCGTACTTAGACTCTTATCCGAAGCGGTACAGCCAGCGATGCCAATAGCTATCCAAATGAGCATAATGACTACATATCGCTTCAAAGATAAGGCTCTCGTTTTAAGAGGTTGAGTAAATTTCTTCATTATCTGACAGGTTTCTATATAGATTGAATTCTCACGTGATAACTATCAAGCAGCAAATCTAATTTATATCATATACAACCTTCGTCAACCTGGCCATCACAATTATTGTCCAGACCATCACAAATTTCAGAAGCAAGGCTGGACGTTTGGCACGCATTGTAGAGCACCACCGACGCAGTGCGTTGTGCCGGCGGCGCATACTCCTGGTAAACCTGTGTTGCAGGCAGCACCACCACCGGGGTCTCCTTGATCAACCTGGCCATCGCAATCATCATCCAGGCCATTGCAAACTTCGGCAGAAGGCTGGACGTTTTGCGCGCATTGTAGAGCACCACCGATGCAGTGCGTTGTGCCGGCGGCGCATACACCGTGTTTACCTGTGTTGCAGGCAGCACCACCACCGGGGTCACCCTCGTCAACTTGGCCATCGCAATCATCATCCAGGCCATTGCAAACTTCAGAAGAAGGCTGGACGTTTTGCACGCATTGTAGAGCACCACCGACGCAGTGCGTTGTGCCGGCGGCGCATACTCCTGGTAAACCTGTGCTGCAGGCAGCACCACCACCGGGGTCTCCTTGATCAACCTGGCCATCGCAATCATCATCCAGACCATTACAAACTTCAGAAGAAGGCTGGACGTTTTGCACGCATTGTAGAGAACCACCGACGCAGTGCGTTGTGCCGGCGGCGCATACTCCTGGTAAACCTGTGCTGCAGGCAGCACCACCACCGGGGTCACCTTCATCAACCTCGCCATCGCAATCATCATCCAGACCATTACAAACTTCAGAAGAAGGCTGGACGTTTTGCACGCATTGTAGAGAACCACCGACGCAGTGCATTGTGCCGGCGGCGCATACTCCTGGTAAACCTGTGTTGCAGGCACCACCACCACCGGGGTCACCTTCATCAACCTCGCCATCGCAGTTAACCATCCAACTACCCGAAAATAGCGCAAAGTCAATGAAATCAACCTTCTCGTCGCAGTTCAAATCCGCCGGGTTATCCGTCTGCCCAACAGATTCTGTCCACAGCCAGTTTGCTGCAAATACCTTAAGGTCCGACATATCTGTAATGCCATTGCCATCAAGGTCGCTGCTTTTTTGGCAGGGATGCGGTCTCATATAAATCGTGGCTGGGCCAACAAAGCTGGGCTGCCACGACATACCACCATCAGTACTTACTTCGGTGTAGATGTCGAAGAAACTATCCATCTGGTAAGTCGCGCCGCCTCCTACAGCACTCGAGGTTGTGCGACCAAGCGAGGCATGCGTCGGGCTTTCGCGGATTTGGACGCCCGCAGGCAGTGTCCCGCCGCTGATGTCCAATTCCGTCATTTCCGTATCGTAGTATTCTGTGGTGCCATCATCACCCAGCCGGGCCGTTATCTGAACGCCCACGGTCGCTGGCGCAGTTGCATGAGTGAACGTCAGGCCGCCGTCGTACGATACCTCTAAATCCACTTGCTCGCCGAAGGTGTGACTGGTGGTTATGCCCGGCAACGGCGGCGAAATAGCCGCCGTAAAGATATGCTGGTGTACATTAGTTATCACAATACCATCTGCATAAAAAGCAAACTTTCCGCCCTTATCGAGATATTCACCGCTGAGCGGAGGCCACAAATTGTTGGCGTAAGTATAAACCGGTGCCACCCGTTCCAGTTCCAGGTGCTCCGGGCCGCTGGTCGCCGGCCCCCACGTTACCCCACCGTCCGTGCTTACCTCGGTGAAGATGTCGAAGAAGCTGCTGATAGCAGCACCGCCGCCGCCTCCACCAGCAAGCATGCTCACCCCGCCTTCAGAAACCTTCGTCGGGCTTTCGCGAATCATTACACCAGCCGGCAGGTCGCCGCCGGAGATATCCAATTGTGTCACCTCGGTTTCGTAAGTCGCCCGGCCTTGGAAGTCACGTGTGTGATTGATGGTTTCCGTAACCGTAGCCGGAGCGCGAGCGGCCGTGAAGCTCAACCCGCCGTCGGTGGAGAATTGGAAGTCCAGTTGTGAATCAAAGGTGTGCGTGTTGCTGGCCCCGAAGAGCGGCGGTTCCATCCAGTCCGTGAAGAGCTTGTGGCGGATGTCCTTGATGACGATGCCACTGGCGTAAGCCTGACCCACGCCCGACAGCGAGGCGTCTTCACCGTTGGGCATCGGTAACACCGTGCGCGGCGCGGCCACAGGCGGATAGAACGCCGGGTCAACTTTCAGTTCCACATGTGCGGGCGAACTCACCGGCATCCATGTACCGCCGTTATCGGTGCTGATTTCTGTGTAAATATCAAAGAAACTGCATATCATATATCCACCCGGGATGGGCTTGATGTGCGTCTGACCGGCCGAGACCAGCGTCGGGCTTTCGCGAATCATCACGCTTGGCGGCAGGCCGCCGCCGGAGATATCCATTTGTAACATCTCGGTTTGATAAATATCTTCCCCGCCGCTACTGCTTTGATAGGCTATCTGCATCGTATTTGCCGCATTGGCCGTAATCGACGTGTAAGTAGTGCCGTCATTGAAGGAGATTTCAAACTCTACCTGCGAGCCGAAATTGTGTGTTACCGGCGAGCCGGGCGGCGGCGGTACAACGCCCGCAGTGAAAGCACGAGTGCTCCAGTTTCTGATTAAAATCCCACTTGCGTAATTTGCAAACAGTGAACTTTCGCAATTGTATCTGCCGTTGAGCGGAGGCAGAATATTGTTTGCAAAAAAGTGTGGTGTACACGGCTGCGGGCATACGTATGTAGCACAAGTGGTTCCTGGACCAGCCGGCATACCACCGTAATCAGTACACTCACTTCCCATTAAATCCATACAACTTCCGTCCGGAAAGCAGCAGGCGCCCATCATCTGCTGCTGACACGACACACTTGCGCACGTGGTCCCCGCGCCATACCATATACCGTAGCAGTTACCCTGAGTAGTTTCGTAACAGTAACCCATTGGGTCACAGCAGGCGCCGGTTTCCGGGGCTGGACATGTGTATGTAGCACAACTCGTACCCGCGCCACCCGATATACCACCTTGTGCGGCACAACTACCTATTGTTGAATCCATACAAGTTCCGTTTAAGCAGCAGGCACAGGGTATCTCCACCCCGCAACTAATGCTTAGAACTCCCAGGCCGGTATTAGAAGCGTATCCCCCAACCTGAATCAGGTATGAATTACCCTCGACAGCCGGAAAAGTTACATAAGATTGCAGGCCGCAGTAATCATCGTTACAAACGAGACGCTCGCCAAACGGATTGCAGGAACAACCGTTATAAACAGCCACCTTAGTGTCGTAACTGCTGCCGCACAGGCTAACGGTAACAGTTTCGTTGCACGTGGCGGTATAGCAGTACCAGATATCGGCACTACTCATGCAGCCGCCGGGTCCATCAGCCGTCGCTGTTGTGGTATCAAACGGCAGGTTTGTAACATTTCCGACCGGTTCTGCATTCGCGCAGTTGTCGTTAGGTAGCGTCTCACAACTGATACTCAAAACTCCCAGGCCGGTATTAGACTTATAACCACCGATCTCAATCAGATATGTATTGCCTGCGGTTGCCGAAAAAGTTACATAAGATTGCAGACCACAATAATCATCATTGCATGCCAGGGGTGTGCCAAGATTGCAGGAACAACCATTATAAACGGCCACCATGGTGTCGTAGCTGCTGCCGCACAGGCTAACGGTAACGGTGCCGTTGCACGTGGCGGTATAACAGTACCAAATATTCGGGCTATACATACAACTGCCTGCGCCGTCGTGAGTTGCTCCCGTGGTGTTAAACGGCAGATTTGTGACATTACCGACCGGTGCTGCATCTGCGCAGTTGTCATTTGATGGTATGGCGAAAGTTACCGGCGCTGAAGAAAAAATAACCAGAAGTGAAATTAACAGAACAGTAGAATAAGCCTTTTTCATTTTTACGCCCTCCTGAAAAAGTTTAATATTCATAGCGCACTAATTGCGCAATATTACGCAGTGTATAATATAGCCCTACCCATTGTCAAGACAAAAAATACACGCGATTACCCGTTTTACGGCGGCTTGCAAACAAGCTGTGCCGTGAGATGGCTTGCTCAGGCACCTCGGCCTCTACTCTGCTCCAGTTGGTGTCTCTTCATACCAAACACTGGCAAAAACGTGCCGAAGACTGCTTTTAAACGCAATTTACTGCATATTCGTACAATATATGGTTTGCATTAAACATAATTACCTACCTATGGTATGGCCATCTGACAAAATGGCAGTCAAGCTTACGAGAAGTCACAAAGTATAACCGACATTCTAATTGTAACTGGCACGGTTTTTGAGGGTAAGGTCAATTCAATCCTCTGCGCATCTGAGGGCATAACAGCCGAGAGTGTTGAACAACTGCTATCGGATATATAATCCGATTGCACCCACAGCAGCTAATGTATGTTCAATCCGATGGCTGATTTCCCAGGAAGTCCGTTAGAGATTCGAAAGTTTGACATGCTTATTATGAGATATGGTGCCGTTTGTGCGCTTTTAAAAATATATTTCTTAACCTCATATATTCGAGCATAAAAAAACTTAAATACTCCTGCCACGTTATCATTTCAAAATTGTTTGCCGTTAGCGTAAAGTGGGACAGAGCGTAGTAGAGAGGTAAAGGATTAAGGGAGATAGGAAGGAACTGGAAAAAGAAATAGCACGTTTTGTTGCATGGTATAGCTCCAGGCGGTATCATGAGGCCCTGGGTAATGTGACGCCGGATGATGTTTACTTCGGCAGACAGGATGAAATACTAAAACGCGGGGCTAAGCTAAAAGCAAAAACCATTGAAAACAGAAAAGAGTTTAACTCAAAGGGAACCGTAACTGTGAGCCAAAACCGTCAACCAAAATAGACCTCTTTACTGTCTCATTTAAGCTGACGACGCACACTATCCTCTCCGTATCATCCTCAAACTAATGGCAAGATCGAGCGATACCATCGTTCAACCAAAGAGCAGGTGCTACTGCATGTCTGGCAGTTGCCTGGAGAACTCGAAAGGGAAATTGCCAGGTTTGTTAGCTGGTACAACAGCTGCCGATACCATGAAGCTATAGGCAACGTCACCCCGGATAGTGTTTACTATGGTCGGCGAGAGCAGATACTTAAAAGGCGTTCTGAACTGAAAAAACAGTTCTTGAAAGGAAGGAATCTAACAGTAAAATCATAGTAATGGAGCTGAAGTCGTCTCCTAATGCAAAGGCAAATTTCTCTCAATCTTCCTGATGACGTACACTCTTGACAAAATAGACGTTGGCTGGTTTTACCGAAAGTTATTTTGGGGAGGCGAAAGCATGAAAATAAAACTTATCGCACCATGTGAACAAAGTGAAACCACTACGTCCAGCCCTTTCAAGCTGCAGAGGGTAAATCTTCCTCTTCTGGCGGCGCTTACCCCGCTTGGTCATACGATGACCATTGTCGATGAAGCTTTTACTCTCGATGACATGAATCAAGATGTGGATTTAGTGGGTATCACCGTCATGACGGACCTTGCGCTAAGAGCCTATCATATTGCCGACACCTATCGCCAGAAGGGTGTGAAGGTGGTGATGGGAGGAATACACGCCACCGTATTGCCTGATGAAGCTTTAGAGCATGCAGATGCTGTAGTAGTGGGAGAAGCGGAGGATAGCTGGCCACAACTTGTATCCGATGCCGCCTCGGGACAGATGCAAAGACTATATCGCGCCAAAAAAATGACAGATCTCAACGCCTTGCCGAAACCACGGCGAGATCTTTTTCCAAGAACCAAATGTAAAGGTTATACTCCGATTCCTATCGGCGTCGAGACATCCCGAGGGTGTCCGTACGATTGCGAATTCTGTTCCATTGGCCAGACATTGGGGCATCAATATCGAGTCAGGCTGGTTCAAGAGGTGATTGCCGAGATCGAGTCTATCGATTCCCCTTACCTCTTCTTCGTTGATGATGCAATTGGACTGAACCGGAATGTAGCCAAAAAACTTTTTACTGAGATGATACCTCTTCGGCGGCTATGGCTGGGTCAGGGAACAGTGTCGTTAGCTGAGGATTTGGAACTGCTAAAATTGATGAGACGTTCTGGGTGTATGGGGCTTTTGATCGGATTCGAATCGGTACAGAAAGGAACACAGAATGAGGTGAAGAAAATAAAGAACCTTAGGATCGATTTTTATGAGGCAATGCATCGATTCCATGACGAAGGTTTCGGTATACTGGGCGCGTTTGTTTTTGGCTTTGATTACGAAAACAAGGATGTGTTCGAGCAGACCCTTGAGTTTATAATGAGATGTCGTCTGGATTGTGTCCAGCTGAGGATTCTTACTCCTTTTCCGGGAACTCGGTTATATGCGCGTCTCTTAAACGAAGGGAGGTTGTTTGTGCGTGACTGGTGGCTCCACGGATATCCCCCTGATACACTCCTTTTTCAACCAAATGGCATGACTGCTGACCAGCTCATTAGCGGCTTTGCCCGATTGAACAGACAGACCTATTCTTTCGGCGCAATGATGAAACGATTTTGGGGTATGAACCCATGGAAACGTACTCTGCTCGGTTGCCAATTGTACGCCGGGGTCAATCTATCTACCCGTAAACGTTATTTCAAAGGCCTGAGTAATCCACAACCATTTACAATAGCAAGTGGTTTGCAGTGAAACCTTTATCCCAGAAAGAGATCCCATGAAAAAGGCAATATGGTGGTTTGTCGTTTTTGCCGTGACGGCCGTTTTGGAGAAGATTTACATCAATGCCAAAAACACAACATATTGTTGTGGGAGCCCTTATGGAAAGCACTTGCGTTTTAAGACGGATTTGTTAATTAATGATAGTCAGAAAGCTCATTATCGGTATCGAAGGTGCGCTTATGGAAATCTCAGTTAAACAAAAGGTTATGACCTGCATAACAGGTCTTTGGTGTGTGATTCTGGTTTTGCTGGTATTGGGGCATAATGTCAATGCGGATGAAAAATATTCGAATAACACAAACAAGCCGCCTGAGGCCAAATCGGATTTCGCTGTGTTGGATGCGAACGCCCCAAACCAACTGTGGTGGAGGAGCTATGACGCGGTTGTTAAGGACCCGAACGACCCAAACGAGCTGTTGGAGGCCAAGTGGAATGCCGTTGTTACGGTCCTTCAGAACAAAGAGCTGGATCAGGAACTTAAAAAGAAGATAATCGACAAAATCATGGGCCCGATTTTTGATACCGAGCTGATGGCAAAGCTGGTATTGGGCAGAACACACTGGCCGAAATTGACGGCTCCTCAACAAAAGAGATTTACGGAGCTGTTCACCGAAAGGCTCAAGAACTTTTATCTGGATAAAACCACGCTCTACAATAATGAAAAAGTCTTATTTAAACCCGCAATACAAAAGAAGAACACCATCCACATACCTGTGGTGCTGATATCCAATGACAAAGAGGTAGCAATACTATGCAAGTTTCACAAGATGAATGAAACCGGCGGCAGCAGGATGAACGAATACTGGAAAATCTATGATGTGGAAATAGAGGGCGTCAGCGTTCTCCTGACATACCGGTCGCAATTCGATGATATTCTTCGCCGGGGCAGCGTTAAAGATTTATTTGATCAGTTGGAGAAACCACCGGCCCAGTGATGTGCAATTTGCTCAATCGGGCCGGTATAATAATGAAATATCGTTCGCTGACACAATCTTTTTTCGACAGGGTAGTTCTGGAACATCCCAAGATAGTAATTGTCTGCATGCTGGCAGTGGTTGTTTTTTTAGGGTTTGGGGCCAAATATTTCAGGTTGGACGCTTCCGAGGAAACTCTGGTTCTGAAGAACGACAAAGACCTGCGTTATTCGCGTCTGATAAGCTCGCGTTATGGAGAACACGACTCTCTGGTGCTGACGGTTACTCCCAGAGGCTGGCTGTTCTCGGAGCAGGTGCTGGCCACATTAGGGCGGCTACGAGACGGCTTGAAATCCGAGAAAAGTGTCTTATCTGTGATTTCAATATTGGATGTTCCTCTTTTTGAAAGTCCACAGGTATCTCTGAAAGAGCTTACGGGAGAACTGCCAACCCTTTCCTCTGGGCGGGTCGATAGAGATATGGCCAGTGTAGAATTTCGTGACAGCCCTATTTATCGAAACCTTCTGGTCAGCCCGGATTTAAAGACGACAGCTTTATTGGTTAATTTTATTGACGATGATGTTTATCGTGACTTGGTGGCGCGGCGTGACACGTTGTGGCAGAGGAAAATATCTGGTTCATTAGCACCGGCAGATCATGCCGAGCTAAAGGATGTGGTTGAGCAATTGCAACAACATAACGACGAAATGAGGTTTCGTCGTCATCAGGATATCTTTGCGATACGGAAAATTATGGATAAGTATCGCGGGGATGCTGTCTTGTTTCTTGGTGGCGGCAGTATGATCACAGACGATATGATCACTTTCATCAAGAATGACCTGAAGGTTTTCGGTGTTGGGGTGCTAATGTTTCTGATTCTTACGCTTGGCATCATTTTCAGAAGAATACAGTGGGTATGTCTTCCGATGCTCTGCTGCGGGATATCGGTAATATGCATGTTCGGTTTACTGGGATGGCTTGGTTGGAAGGTAACGGTCGTTTCCTCCAATTTCATATCTTTGCAGTTGATTACAACCGTAGCCATTGTGATTTACCTGATTGTACGATATCGCGAACTACTGGTGAAGAATCCGCAGGCCCCTAATCGGCAGTTGATTTCCGATACTATCCGGATGATGCTGAAGCCTTGTTGGTATATGGCAATAACCACGATAGCTGGTTTTGGGTCCCTGGTGCTTTGTGACATCCTGCCCGTCATCATGTTCGGTTGGATGATGATGATTAGTCTCATTGTGTCCCTGATAGTGAGTTTTCTGTTTTTTCCAGCAATTCTGGTACTGATGCCCAAAGAAACACCACCTGATAGACAAACGTCTCGTTTTTCCCTAACATCCATCCTTGCGAGATTTACCGAAGCCCACGGCGTGCTTATCATAGTTATCAGCGGCCTCGTCCTCATTGCCAGCCTGATTGGTATCTTGAGGCTAAAAGTTGAAAACAGCTTTATCGATTACTTCCACAAAAGTACTGAGATTTACCGAGGGATGAAAGTAATTGACCAATCCCTTGGTGGCACGACTCCTCTTGATGTAATTGTGGATTTTGGCGAGCCAAATACACGGCCGACCGCTGTCGAGCTCGCCGCAAGGGCGGATGACACCGTGTTTGACGAATTTACTGAACTCGACAAAGCCGAAAGAGATGAAAAGTACTGGTTCACACCGGAGAAGATGGCACGTATTGCGGCCGTCCATGACTACCTTGATAACCTGCCTGAAACGGGAAAGGTGCTGTCGTTGGCCTCCGTGTGGAGTATTGCGGAGAAACTGAATGGCGGCAAACCTCTGGACAGTTTTGAGCTGGCCCTGCTTTATAGTGAAACGCCGGACAAATTCAGGAGCATGCTGATCAAGCCGTATGTCTCGGTGAATGATAATGAGGCCCGTTTTTTGGTCCGTTTCAAAGATTTGGGAAAAACTCTGCATCGCAATGAGCTGCTGAAGAAAATCAAGATAGACTTGACCGGCAAACTTGGATTTAGCGAGGAACATGTTCATCTTACTGGACTCTTGGTCCTGTACAATAACATGTTACAAAGTCTGTTCGGTTCCCAGATAGTCACATTGGGGATTACAGTATTAATGCTTGCCGGAATGTTTCTGGTACTGTTTAGATCATTGAAAATAGCTCTTATCACCATGATTCTGAACGTGCTTCCCGTTTCGGTCGTGCTGGGTGTGATGGGGTGGCTGAATATTCCTCTCGACATGATGACGATAACCATTGCTGCCATCAGTATGGGGATTGCCGTCAATACCACAATTCACTATGTATACAGATTTAAACATGAATTTCAGAAAGACCGCAAGTATCTACCGACGATGTATCGATGTCATGGAAGCATTGGCCGTGCTATGTACTATACATCAGCAACTATTATCATGGGTTTTTCAATCCTGGCCCTGTCCAACTTCATTCCCAGTGTTTATTTCGGTCTGCTAACCGGCTTGGTGATGTTCATTGCGTTCCTTGCCGCTCTTACCCTCCTGCCGCAACTACTGATACTGGTGAAACCTTTTGGCAAGGAGCCTAAGGCCAAGCATGACGAAAAGGAGAAGGGCCAATGAGATATTATTTCCTGATTATGATTTGGCTTGTCGCGGGGGCAGGTTGTGCGTCTTCTACCCGGAACACTCCGAATTTGCCGGCAACATTACCCGTGGACGTCAATTCATCCGGTGACGCCGCCTTCGACGAATTTGAAACGGAGTTGTCCCAGAGGCAGGTGACCGTTCCGGACCCGATCGAACCCTGGAACAGGGCAATGTTCGGTATTAATGACATATTTTATTTTTGGGTCGCAAAACCCGTTATACAGACGTATGAAAAAATAGTGCCGCGACCTGCTCGTGTCTGCATTGGTAATTTTTTTGAAAACCTGACTACCCCGGCGCGTTATGTTAATTGTCTCCTTCAAGGCAAAGGCCCGGAGGCCGACAGGGAATTGCGCCGTTTTGGTATCAACACTACGGCAGGTGTGCTTGGGTTCGGTGACCCGGCATATGACCGAAGGGGATTGAAACCTGCCGAGGAGGACCTGGGGCGAACGCTGGCTGTATATGGCCTTGGCGACGGATTCTATGTTGTGTGGCCATTGCTTGGTCCATCAACCTTGCGAGATTCCGTCGGCACAGTCGGAGACTCGTTTTTAAATCCGGTCCGATACGTTAAACCCCTGGAGGTTTCCATTGGCATATCCGTAGTTGATGCCACTAACAAGGGCTCGTTTCACATCGGAGAGTACGAATCCTTCAAGGCGGCGTCGGTGGATCCGTATGTGGCGATGCGAGGAGCCTACGTTCAATACCGAAAAAAGCAAATCCGAGGTGAAGACCAGCCGATTGACCCGAATAGCGGCAAACCATAGGCCATATGGCCGCATGGCGCACTATAAAAAATTTCATCCGATGCTAAGTATTGGGGATAACTTGTTTTTATGAGCAGAGTATTTGATTAAAATTGGTCGACTTTCCTATGGTTCTGCGCTACAATTCCCGTTTTAGCACCTTATATAATACGAGTGCGGCCATGAATGTTGTATTAAATTGTAAATTGCAAATTTCGTGCCGAACAGGATTGAGACAAATGTCCAATTCACGCTGAACCATTACAATACGACTATGAACAATAGGGTTCCACAACCTGTGCTGGTGACAGGGGCCAGTGGCTTCATCGGGCGGCACCTGGTGCGACGGCTGATTGAGCATGGCGATCGGGTATCATGCCTTGTGCGAGCCACCTCGCGCATCGACGAACTGAGGTCGGCCGGCGCTCAGTTGGTCACTGGTGATGTGACCGATCCGGCCGTCATCGGAAGGGCACTGGCCCTGTCGCAGGCCAGAATCGTGTTCCACCTGGCCGGGCTGACGAAGGCGCTGCGGAAAGACGATTTCCTGCGTGTGAACGCAGGTGGTGTCGAATCCGTCGCTGCCGCCTGCGCTGACCGCACTGATAAGCCGGTGTTAGTAGTGGTGTCCTCGCTGGCCGCAGCAGGGCCTTGCGCCGTTGGCCGACCTCGGGTAGAAAGCGATGCGCCGACACCTGTTTCAGCTTACGGTTGCAGCAAGCTGGCCGGAGAACAGGCCGCAGCCAGGTATGCCGGAGTGGTGCCGATCAGTATTGTACGTCCGCCGATAGTCTTTGGCCCCGGTGACAGGGACATGCTTGAAATGTTCAGGCCGATCGCACGCTGGGGTATCCATGTTGTGCCCGGCCGGGGCGAGCGATGCTTCTCGCTGATCCACGTAGCCGACTTGGTCGAGGGTCTGCTCCTTGCAGCCGAGAAAGGCGAGCGTCTGCATCCCAACGGATCGCCGGGGCAAGGCATCTACTTCATGGCAGCGGAGGACTATCCGACATATGCCGAACTCGGACAGGCAATGGCCACAGCATTGGGAAAGAAGCGTGCAACCGTGGTACACCTGCCCGGGCCACTGGTGAAACTGGTCGGACTCTGCGGTGACGCGATGACGTGGATTCGGCAGCGTCCCGCTTGGGTAAACAGCGACAAGATGACCGAAGCCCTGGCAGGGTCGTGGACGTGCTCATCCGCCAAGGCACGCACGCAGTTAGGTTGGTCTTCTGCGGCCGCCTTGGCTAAACGCCTGTACGAAACGGCCCAATGGTATCGCCATGCAGAATGGCTCTGACCTCGTTTCACCGACATCAAGGGTTTACAGCGTTTTGTCGTAAATCCGGTAGGTTTTGGTTCTCTTCATACCGGCGCGTTCCAAGGTGCCGCGTGAACGGCTATTGCTCTCGAGTACCCACGATAATTCCCAACGCTGGATGCCCCACTCCATAGCCGGTCTCGTCAGGTTGTCGATTAATACCACACTAAGCCCTGCATTCTGGTAGCCGGGCACCATCGTCATCGCCATGGCGCGTACTGTAGTGATTTTCCGTCGTCCAGTCATAAGACGCACGAAGCCGAAAGGGAACAACCGACCATTGAGCTTAGCGAGGATCTGGTTGTAGTCGAGCAGGGCGAACACCGCGCCTATCGGCTGACCGTCGATCTCGGCAAACGCCGTGAACTGCGGCACGATGAGGTACCGAAGCTCGCAGGCAATGTGGCGTGCCTCTCGCGGCTGCAGTGGTGTGAAACCCCACGTGCCGTCGAGCGAGCGGTTGTAGATGTCGAGATATGTCTCTATTTCCTGCTGGAGCCTTGCCGAGTTGATAGGCCGGATCACCATATCGGGCCGATTCAGCGCAGCCAGCACTGCCGGCTTGTAGCGTTCGACTATTACCGGCAACAGGCTCATGTCCATTTCGTAGGCATACAGGTCCTGTGCCTTGGCGAACCCGCAGGCTTCCAGCAGTACCGGGTAGTAGGGCCGATTGTAAGTCATCAGGAAACAAGGGGGGTGGTCGAAATCATCGATGAGCAGACCGCACGTGTAATTGAGCGACGGATTCGCCGGCCCGCGCACCGCCGTCATCCCTCGCTGGTGCAGCCAGGCCTGACCGGCTTCGAATAACCCGCTAGCGACGGCTGCATCGTCTATGCACTCGAAGAACCCAAAGAACCCGCGCTGTTCGTTGTACTTGTGGTTATGCACGTGATTGATAAAAACCGCCAGCCGCCCCACAGCCCGGCCCTCGCGCTCGGCCAGCAGCGTCACTATCTCGGCATTGTCGAAGAAGGGGTGATGCCCCCAGCCCAGCAGTCCACGCTCCTGCGCAAGGACAGGCGGCACCCAGTTGCGGTCACCAGCGTATATGGACCAAGGTAGGCGCTGAAAACGCCGGCGATCTCGCCACGATGCCACCGGCCTGACTACAACCCGATTACTCATCAATCTCGTCCCATACTCGTCGGGGCGCCAAGGTGCTTAAATGTTTTGATGACTGCCTGTGCACTGGGCCATGCTTATGGGTCTTTTCTGTTTCACTGCTCACCCCCCCATAAGGCCGCTGTGTTGGTCAAGTGCCTTGAGTTCGTCGGCTATGGCACTAACCGTGGTGTGGATTTGTTCCCGGGTGTGGTTGGTCGTGATGAAGAATCGCAGGCGGGCTGCGTGTTCGGGGACGACAGGGTACAGAATTGGTTGTACGTTAATGCCTCGCTGGAACAAAGCTTTTGACAGGCGCAGGCTCTTGGCCGAGCTGCCTACGATTACCGGAATCACGGGTGTACCAGCAGCGGCCAGGCCCGTATCCAGACCTCTCTGGCCGGCCAGTTTCAAAAACAACGCTGACAACTCGTGCAACAGTTCCACACGCTGCGGCTGACGTTGCAGGACCATTAGCGATGCCAGAGCCGCCGCTGCGTTGGGTGGGGAAATGCCCACGCTGTAGACAAACCCTGGGGCTGTGTACTTGAGGTATTCGACCAGTTCGACCGAGCCGGCGATGTATCCGCCGCAACTGGCCAACGACTTAGAGAGCGTGCCCATCCACAGATCAACGTCAGCTCGGGCTACGCCCCAGTGCTCACCGATGCCCCGGCCGGTTGGCCCCATGGTTCCCAGCGAATGCGCCTCATCGACCAGTATCAGCGTCTTGTGCTTCTTCTTAAGTTCCACAAAACGTGGAAGTTCGGGGAAGTCACCGTCCATGCTGTACACGCCCTCTATGGCGATCAGTACGCGGCGATATCGGTGGCGACATTCGGACAACACCGCATCCATCGCCATCCAGTCGTTATGGGCAAATGCTCGACGGGTCGCGCCGGAAAGCTCGGCGCCCTGGATAATCGAGTTGTGCGCCAGATTGTCATGGAGGATCAGATCATCCGGTCCCAGCAGGTGACCGATTGTGGTGACATTGGTAGCATGGCCGGAGACGAACACGATAGCAGCAGGGACATTCAGAAACGCGGCCAGGGCCTGCTCCAGATCACGGTGTACCTGCTTTTCGCCGGATATCAGCCGACTGGCGCCGGCACCGGTGCCGTAGCGGTCTATCGCAGACTTGGCGGCAGCGGCGACCTCCGGATCGTGGGACATGCCGACATAGTCATAGACACAAAAATTAATTAGCTGACGTCCGTCGATGCGTGCTGCGCTTCCGGCTCCCCCTTGGTCAACACGGAAATACGGGTTGTCACCGTTCACTGCCAGCAGCATTCGCTCTTGACGCTTCAACTGAGCATATTCGGGGAACTGGGCGAAGTCATAGTGTTCAGGCAGAATCTGGCCGGCTGGGACATCTGACTTGGGACCATCGATCAGGTGCTTCTGTACTGCCTGAGCCAGCTCCCCCAATGTCTGCACCTGGCAATACGCCGCATCGGGCATATAACCACCGAAGGTTTTCTCTATCGCAGCAACGAGTTCCAGACGCTGCAGCGAATCGAGGCCCAGAGCGATGATGGGTGTATTTGGTGTCAGGGCGGGCAGAGCCGCACCTGCCAAGGCATGGGCGTGCTGGCAGATGGCAGTAAAAGCGGATAATTGCGAAGAATGCGGTGCGGGATGCGGAATGGAAGAATCAGTGGCTTTGATGCCGGGGCTGATGGTGTCGCCGTGGTCAGCATTCTCGACCATCAGGCCGCTGTATTCGGCAAGGGTTTTAAGTTCGCCACTGAGAAATGCCTCGCGACAGGCGTGACGCTGTACCTTGCCGCTGGAGGTTTTGGGAATCGTGCCGCTTCGTACCAGCACGATTGTGTCCAGTGCCAAGTCATGATCATCGAGTACCGCCATGCGAACCGCATCCAGCACCGGCTTCAAATCCATCTTCCCGTTGTGCTTGACCTCCTGTACCAGAATGAGTCGCTGACTGCCGTGGTCATCCACGGCAAAAGCGGCCCCGTAACCGACTTCCAGCAGCGGGTGACTCATGCGAGCCGTGGCCTCGATATCCTGTGGATAGTGATTCAGGCCGCGGACGATGATCAAGTCTTCCCGCCGGCCAGTGATGTAAAGCTGGCCATCGCACATGAAACCCAGGTCGCCCGTGCGTAAGAACGGGCCTTCGCCCGTGTTGCTCAGGTGGGCGTTGAAGGAACGGCTGGTCAGGCTGGGGTTGTGCCAGTACCCTTGGCCGACTGACGCTCCGGCAATCCATACTTCACCCACGCAGCCGTGGGCGGCCTCAGTGTGGGTTTTTGAGTTGACAATTACCACTCGCATAGTGTCGACGGGCGGTCCGCAGGCTACCAAGCGACGAGCCTGGCCATTACCGTCGGGCACAGGCTCAACACGATTTTCGGTCAACGCCGTGTCGTGGAAGGATTGTACGGTAGCGCCGCTGCCACGTCGCGCGCCACTGACCAGGAGCGTCGCCTCCGCCAAACCGTAGCAGGGATAAAAGGCGCTGGGTTTGAAGCCACAGGGGGCAAATGTAGTGGCAAAGCGTTCGAGCGTTGCGGGCTGAATGGGTTCGGCGCCGACGAAGGCCAGTGCCCAGGAGGAAAGGTCAAGGGTGGCTCGTTGCTCGTCGGTGATATTGCGGACACAAAGGTCGTAGGCGAAGTTGGGCCCGCCGGAGATGTTTATCCTGTATTTGCTGATAGCGGCCAGCCAGGTGATGGGTTTCCGGAGGAAGTCGGCCGGCGAGATGAGGATGCTTGTGCCACCGGCGAACACCGAGACCAGGACGCCGCCCACCAGCCCCATGTCATGGTACGTGGGCAGCCAAGATGCGCCGATGTCCTCACGCCGTATCCCGAAAGCATGGTGGATGGTACGGGTGTTATCAATGAGGTTCGCGTGACTGATCATGACACCCTTTGGCTGACTGGTCGAGCCTGAGGTGTACTGAAGCATGGCAAGTGTGTCGGAGGTGATGGCAGGTTCGCTCCATTTCTCTGCCAAGTCATCTGAAATCTCGTCGGTAGCGAGCCAAAGTATCTGAGAGGAAGCGGCCGCTTGACCACTTTTCGGTCCAATCAAACCTTGGAACTGAGTCGCGGCAGAAGAAGTGCTAAGGGCGATGCGGACCCCGGCATCGGCGGCGATGGCGTGGAAGCGATCTAATATGCGGTGGCGACGCGGCGGGTAGGTTGGCACCGCCACGCAACCAGCGTACAGGCAGCCGAAGAAGGCTGTAATGAAGTCGAGGCCGGGTGGATAGACCAACAGCACTCGCTGGCCGGCAAAACCCATGTTCTGTAAGCAGGCAGCGGTGGCGCGGGCCCGCTGATCGAACTGGGCGTACGTCAGGACGGCTTGATTGGACTGCTCATCGAGCAGATGAATAAATGCAGGCTGATCCGGACTTTCCTCGGCGTGGCGGCACAGCATACGGATCAGATTGCCTGGATTCTGATGCGGACTAACTCGTATTTTTGAGTGAACCGACATATGTGCTTTTCATGAACATAATTACGATTGGTACCGCCGATTTTGCTCACAACTTTTTCGGAGACGGTTTAAAAGTTTACTAGCACTACATTTGTATTAATTGTAAAATCTGTAGCGTACAAAGCAAGTATATTTTCAAGGATTCTCCTTGTCGGTTCCCCAGCGATAAGTATATGATAACGCTTAACAGCCAGGACAGTTTTGTGTACGGAGCCGCATGAGAAATCTCAGCTTAAATGGAACCGACAGAATAACTATACTCTATAACGTCACCGTGGTTATTTTCACCTTTATTTTCAGAGTAAAGATCGCGGCATACGGTTACCATCTCGCATTTAACCTCTCTGTTATCCTTCTCGTCCTTTTATTAAGCCTTAGCAGGAGGAGCAGTTTGAGAAAAACAGGGACTGGCGGCCTCCGAGACGCGCCTGTACCTGCTTTTCTTCGCATTCTGAGCCTGTGGTATCCCCTGATACTGTACAGTTTTTTTTACTATCAGACCGGATTGTTCAACACGGTTGTCGTACCAAATTTTATGGATAGTTTCTTTCTTAATCTTGACGTGCGGATCTTCGGCAAATTTCCCGGCTTCTTCCTCAGCGGTACACATGGCAATGCCTTCCTCGACGAGTTTTTTCACTTTTTTTACTTTAGTTATTATCTGATAATTCCCCTGACCTGCGTTTTGCTCTACCGCAAAGATGCAAAGCTCTTCGAGAGCTTCATGTTCCAGCTTTCATCCTTGTTCTACGTGTGTTATGTCATATACATATTTCTGCCTGTTGAGGGGCCGGTCCAATTTCGAAATGAATATTATCTTCAACACGGCCTGTTTCGCACAATAATAGATTTTATTTGGGCAAAGGGAGAGAATCCAGGCGCATGCTTTCCAAGTTCTCACGTTGCGGTTACGTTTTTGGTAGCGTGGTGGGGGAGCAGCCATTTTAAAAGGCTTAAAATCTTTTACTGGCTGATTTTTCTGTTCCTCTCTATTGCCACGGTCTACTGCATGTTTCATTACGCCGTAGATGTTATTGGAGGCTTACTCCTCGGCGTCCTCGCAGTCCTTACGTTTAACTGGGCAGCTCCCAAAACGCCGCCTCTCTCATCTGATAACAGATGACGGGTCGTGTACAAGGCCGCCATTTTCTATGAAATGAAAATCATCCGCCAACAGCGGATTCCACAGTTTTTTGCTCTCGAATCTATGGCTCAATTTGGCGCACAATTCGAGATCGCAAACGATCAATTCAAGATAATTAGTGCTATTTCGACACGATCTTTTGGTAGCGTTTTTCTCCTGTCTTGAGGTCTTTTCCATAGAGCTCGATATAGTGGACTTTTGGCCCCAACAGTCCGTCGGTGGCATTGATGTAAATCTTCTCCAAAACGGCCGGACGGCCATCGATGACCAGCTCGGCACGAACGGTATCCCCATCCTTCCTCACGGTGATCTGCCCCTGTGGTACGGCCACCACGGTCATTTTATAACCATTCACCGACGGGTCCGGCTTAATGTGAAAGCCATAGGCCTTCTTCTTCTCGATCCAGTTGAGTTCCTCCCGTCGGCCGTCCTCAGCGAGCAAGACCCAGTAGGCAATCACCGGTTCATTGGGATCCAAGTTACCGTCGGCGCTGAGTTGGGCGTCGTAATGCACGACGTTGGCGTTCTTGCTCCGCTCGATAATGAACAGCGGCTGAGTTTTTTTCTGGGCCGGAGCGGGATCTGGCTTCTTTTCCATTTGCTTTGCGCAAGCAACAAGGGAAAATGACACGGCCGTCACGGCAAAAACGATAAACCCCCATATTGCCTTTTTCATGGGATCTCTTTCTGGGATATTCATGGCCTTTCAGTCCTGATCAGTTGCCAATTCAACAGGGCGATGGAAAGCCACATCTTCTCTTGGAAAAGCGAACGTACCAATATGCATCGTCTGGCCATCATGGGAAACCGCACCAGAGCCTTTCCTGATAAGCACGCGGTAAAGGTATACCGGTCGTCCTTTTCTGCAGCCGATGGATAGACGTAGATTTGCCGCGGAGCCACAAGATGGAATGCGCATCCCAGTGCCTTGGCAGCAGCTTCCTTGATAGACCAGAGCAGGGCGGCGGCCTTTTCCGAATCTCCGCTTGCCAACCTCAAGGCATGTTGAAGCTCTTGTGCATGGAAGACCCGGTAAAAAGGATACTCTTTTGGGAATTCATCTGTCCCTGCCACATCGATACCGATATCTGACGTATCTCCGCAGAGAGCAGCCCATATTTTTCCTCCGCCCTCGCTAAAAGAAATGGCCGGCCCCTCACATTCTCCCAGTAGCAGTTGCGGCCTGCCAAGCGGGTCGTGGACCACCTGAATTGGTAAATCTGTTCTATTGGAGAAACGACAGTCTGTCCAAGGAGAACCTTCCATCCCCGCAAGATGCTCCCATAGGATAGAGGCTAAGCGTTGCTTGTCTTCTGCTCCGCTTGTCCTATGTCCTGCGATGGTTTCAGTGTCACATGGCAAGCACGCATATAAGACGGTTCCTCTTTGATGAGGGAAACGTACGGCTTTGACAGTTATTTCTTGGCAATCCTTTATCACATCCGGTCTCATTTTTTACGAACTACGGTTTACTCCGAAACTTTTTGCATGCGCATATCATAAACCTGCATGATGGTGCGGCCTTGATCGTCAATTCCTCTGGCATGCCAGACGGAGCCTTTTTCATCTTCCATCCGCATGCGAGCCTCCAGGGTTATCTGTTCTCCCTCTCGGAATTTTCGCAGAAATCTCATCTCTCCGACCTCTACGGGAATCATTGCCTGTTGCTGTTTTGGGGCCATTGCAGCTGTGTAAAAGCCAACCAACTGCATAAGCGCCTCAAAAAGATAAGGTGAATATTGGTATTGTGCGTTTCGCAGATGTGCGAAATCATTCATCTGTCGGCAGGTTGTTTGTCCTCGCACCACCCCTGGACCTGCGCCGTCAATAAAGTCAATCACACGGTACCTGCCTTCGAATCCACTGCAGTCTGCGTACCATTGAAGCACCTTTTTGTGATCCATGGGCCGCGTCTGCAATTCATCCGGGCGTATCGGGAAATCAGAGAACCCATCCCCTAAATTGCTTTGGCCGCCATCGAGGATTACCCGGCCTATGTAGTGCTGTGAAAAGCGGTCTGTCAATCTTCCTGTTGGGGACATCTCCTGTGCTGCAAGAGAGACTTCGCATATCACCTCTCCGGGCAAAGCGTCGACTCGATGACAGGATATCCTGCAAGGCCGCAAAATCCCAGGAGGACATTGTATCATATCCATAAATCGCATCTGACGAACCCCTCGCACCTGCAGATGAGGATACACAATCCTTGTGGCTTCCATGAATGTCTCCAGAACCATCGCTGCTGAGACCAGAGGATGCTTGACGAACTTGAAAGGCTTGTGGTCTGCTATCCAAAGGTCCTTTTTCAGGGAAAACGACCTCACTGCTTCCAGTTGCCCCCGGCGGATGTCTATGCTTGAGATTTCCTCTATCATGGGTAAATTCTCGCAGCTAAAGGCCACGGTACCTCCACCCAGTTCCCCACTGGGTAAAGGATTGATGGTATCATTGATCCGTGCCGTCTTCACGGCCGGCAGTCTCCTCGTAAACATCACCCAATTGTCGTCGGCCGACGCCACAAAAAGCTCTCTGCAGAAGAGTTCCGCAAGCTCATTTACATGGATGTACCCCACACCTTTTCGCTTCAACATTTCACGGATCTCCGGATTCTCGGCCATGCCGGCCCCCTCAATAGGAGGAAGCATTAAAGCCTTAAAACGCACAGCTCTATTTTTGGGGCGCAGGTATCTGATTAACGCAGACATCATGCGATTGGCAGCAGCGTAGTTGGTCTGGCCGGGATTGCCCTGTATTGCGGCTACCGAGGACAGGCCCACAAAAAACTTCAAGCCCGCCTTCTCTGTGGCCGAAAATAAATTCCATGCACCGAGAAACTTGACGTTCGCGACCGTTGAGAGGTCATCCGGCGTCATTTGGTCGAGGAAACCATCACGTAGGACCCCGGCGCCATGAATGATGCCGTCGATCTTACCATAACGCTTTGCCACCTCACCCAAACAATCGTCAACCGCCTTGGGATCAGTTACATCGCAGGTATAGTATGTTGCCTCGATTCCTGATGAGTGTAAATCCGCCAGTGTCTGAGCAATCTCCAATGCTCTGTGGCCGAAAGTATTCACTTCAGAAAGCAACCGCCCCGATGCCGTCTTTGCAGAATTGATCGCTGTATCTATAGGAGTCCTTCCCAGGAAAACTATGCGTGGCATAAAGGGCACAAGGCCGCGAGCCAGGTGAGCGCTGATACCTGAGGCACCCCCGGACATAACTACGATGTCTCCGGGATTAAGATTTAGACTTGAAATATTTCTGAAAATCGACGGGGCTATATGTCCTTCTGAGGTGAAGACCTTTCCATCGCAATGAATCATTTCCACCGCGGTGTTGTATCCTCTGTCCAGAGCGCCACATAAGGCAGCGCGAAGGTCGGTATCTCTGTCGATTTCCAGTGTGCGGAACAGG
Source organism: Sedimentisphaerales bacterium (assembly GCA_050013675.1). Taxonomy (GTDB): domain Bacteria; phylum Planctomycetota; class Phycisphaerae; order Sedimentisphaerales; family Anaerobacaceae; genus Fen-1362. The sequence goes on along the minus strand of JBEKEU010000002.1, from coordinate 25,821 downwards.
ACCGATGAATATTCCTGCGCTGCGCTCAGGAACATTCCGAGCATTCCCTCCGCCGGCAACCGACCGAGAGTTTCGGCATCCTCTCTGGAATGAATAAGCACGACGAATTTCTTGGCCGGTGACTGGAGAAATGCCTTCAGTGGTAAAAACAGTCCCCTCAAAAGCCGCGAAACATCCGCTATGCCTTTTAACTTTATCGACCAGCCTTCGGGTAAGGTTATAACCATCCCAGCCAAGGACGCCAAACTCGATATTCTTTCTGATGCCTTACAAGACCCTTCATCCGTCAAAATATCATAACCTTCTTGTTCAGTACCTTTCGTCTGCATAAATAGCAGCGGAATCGTTTCGACCCCGTAATCCTGCCGGAATATATCTCCGACATTTTTGGTAATCTTGTCATCCCTGTCCGGTGAGAGAAAAAGCAGTGACTCGCCTTGGCTCAATTTTATTGGAGCCGAGGCCGATAGCTCCATAGGAACGCTCTTGAATACGAGCCGCTTTAAACCGGCCTCATCCTGTAAGGGCTTCAGGGTTTCATCTTGCACTAAGCCGGGTTCAGCCGCTTTGGTAGCCGGCTGTAGGCTGGCACCTTCTTTCCTGGCGACTATCTCGGAAATCTTCTGAGCGATGTCCCTCACGGTACGGACATGAATGAAATCTTCCAGTTCGATAGTGATTCCGAAATGGCGTTCCGCGGCATCCATGATTATCGGGAGACGGCTGGAGCGGATGGAGAGGTCCCTCCTGAGGTCCATATCGGGTTGGATTTCATCCCTGTTGAATCCCGTGGCGTCCATGATGATGTGAATAAGCGCCTCTATATGGTCCTGATGCTCAGACGTCTTGGCGAGGATAGGGGAGTCCTGTCTGTCCGGGGTGTTGCGGTCAGATGCGGGAACCTTCCTGAATACAGAGAGGGAAATAACCCTCGGTTCTCCGCGAACCTTCAAATGCCCTTGAACGAAGAGCTGAGCAAGGGCAGTCTTGTAAGTGATACGCTCTTTAGGGGGTATGCAGGTCTGGATGCACGTTGAGTCAGGGAGCGTGTCGGTGATGAGATTGCTTAATATATCGCCAGGGCCCATCTCCACGAAGAGCCGGATTCCGTAGTCGTTCCAAAGGGTCTGAACGTTATTCCTCCAATGGACGGTGGACTCCAGGTGGGCCATGAGGATTCGCCTAATCTCACCGGAATCTGATGGATACGGAGCCATGGTCGTGTTGGAGATGACGGGTATCTTTGGAGAATGAAATGGAAAGGAAGCAACATACGCCTCGAGTTCGTCACGGATTACCCGCATGATAGGAGAGTGGAAGGCCATGCTCACCCGCAAGAGGGTGAATCGGTATCCCTTCTCTTTCAATTTTTTACCAAGATTCTTGACTGTCACGGTATTGCCGCTCAGGATGACCTGGTTCGGTGAATTGATATTGCCAATGTGGATATTTTCCTGTCCCTGCATCATTTTTTTCAGCATTTCCATAGGGGCATCCACTGCCGCCATTACACCGGGATCAATATTCATAGCGGCGGCCTTGTCCATGCAGCGAGCTCTCATGTTCACGATTCGGAACCCATCTTCCATGGAATATACGCCGGCTACGCACAAAGCTGTCAGTTCGCCCAGACTGTGGCCGGCTACAGCCGCAGGATTAATGCCAAGAGAAATAAGATATTGAGCCATGGCGTATTCCATAGTGAAAAGAGCAGGCTGCTGCCACCGTGTCTTTTGGAGGTTTTCCTCTTTATCATTGAACAATAAGTCAAGGAGGTCAAAATCCGCTACCGCTGCAGCCCTATCCATCCATTCCTTGATGACGCCAAAGGACTCATAGAGTTCCCGCCCCATTCCCAGATAGTGTGCCCCCTGTCCGGGAAATACGAAAGCGAGCGGCGACACCGGCAAATTCTCAGGGCTTATGAAGATTCCCTGCTGCGCCAGAGACCTCAGCGTTTTGGGTGCGGCAATTCCGGCTTCGATAAGAGATGCTGACTTTTCGATGACAGTGATCGCCTCTTCTTCGGATTGTGCCACAACGGCCATCCGGCAATTACCGCCGTCAACCTTAGTGCGGAAGAAAGAGACGCCCTGGATCACCGAATGGTCGCCTCCTGTTTGAGCCTCTTTCCCCGGGGAAATCAATACCTTATCCTCTCCATTCATGGCCTGTTCCAACTGCACAACATAGTTGGACCCTCCAAACCCGAAGGCATTGACCTGAAACCTTCTTGGCTGGCCGTCCCTGCGCTTCCAATCAAGCGGCTCCGGGGCGACAAAAAGCCCAGACCCTTCCAGACCAATCTGTGGGTCTGGATGCGTATAATTGAGGGTAGGGGGTAAAATCCCCGCCTTCATGGCCGTGACTCCTCGGATGAGACTGTTAATGCCCGAGGCGCCCAGTGTGTGTCCGATCTGGGATTTGAATGAAGTGAGCATTGTGCGATTGGGGGGCTTGAAGAATGTCTTCAGAGCACGAGCCTCCTCTACGTCCCCTTGCCGAGTGCTTGTGGCATGGCATTCCACCATGTCTACTGCATCTGGTCCATAGGGTATCTCGCGGAAAGAGTTGCCGATGGCGATTTCCTGGGTGACACTTGATGATTCCACCATACCCAGATGATTATTGCTCGCTCCCATACTGGTAATAATGGCGTGGACAGGCGCCCCTCTTTTATTCGCCAGACTTTCCCGCTCGATAACGATCATTCCTCCGCCTTCGCCGAGGACCATTCCATCTCTTTCGGCATCGAAAGGACGCGAGCTTTCGTGAGCGGGTCTGTTCCGCCCGGAAAGTCCGTAAAGTGCGCCTAGCGCGGAGAATTCTATAAAATGCATGTGTGTGAGCTTCTCCTCACCTCCTCCGACGACGGCTGCATCGATGATTCCGTTTCGTATCATCTGGATGGCGCTATAAAGTGCGACCAGAGAGGTCGCGCAGGCCGCGGAGACTGAAAAGCTGGGACCCATAAACCCATACCGGTTACAGATGAAGCCGGCCGCTGCGCAGTTGAGTCTGCCCAGAAGCGTCGTGTCGTCCGGGGCCATATATCTGGACTTTAACTCTTTTTCGATGGCTTGCTCCTGCTCCGGCGTTACAGGAATCGTTTGTCGGATTGCCGCAAGGATATTGTGAACATTTCCCCTGATTAGCAAAGGTGTAAGGGTTGCCGCCGTCTCTCCCGAGTTCTGGGAGATAAGGACTCCAATTCGCTCGCGAGGGATGCCTGACTCCAGGATGCCGGAGGCCCGGATGGCATTTTCAGCCAGCCACATGGTGATCCTTGTGGCCTCGGTCATCGTTCGAAAATCATGGGGCGGAATACCGAGTTCGCTGCGTGAGGCATGAAAATGTATAAAGGCACCTACATTGCAATAGGTTTTATCCATGATGTGCGGCCGGGGATCATAAAAACGCTCCTGATCCCACCATGAAGACGGAATAAGTGTAATTCCGCTCTTCATGGCCAGACTTGCAGCCCATATCTCCTCCGGATCCTTCCCAAGGGCATTAACAATGCTCATCCCTGTGATGGCAACCCTTTCATGATTACCTTTGCGCACGTCCGCCCGGCCAACACCGAAGGATGGAGTTGTTATAGGCAGCGATACGTTAGAGGTAATTTCTTCACTGGCCCCTTTAAAGGGCTGATGCAGTAAAAGAGCTCCTTCGGCCAACTCGCAGTGAAAGGACTCCAGCTTCTGTGCTTTACTGATAAGTCCGGCACATGCCCCGCTCATGAATTGCCCGCGTTCCATACAGGTCCGTTCAGACAGAGGCTTACCTTGCTTATCCATACCTCGGGCTGCAACGAAGAGACTCCCCGCAGTCATCTCCTCCATTTTTGTCCGGAAGGAGGTCTCATCCTGGTGACCGGCTGCAAATTTTCTCTCCAGAGATAAAACAGCGGCCACTCTCAGTGTCCTCAATGACCGCACCCGAAGTCCGGTGCTTCGACCTGTAACGACTGTTTCCCCCGGAGACGATTCCAGAACCATCCGCTGATATAGTGCCGTCATAGCGCCCGTTTCAACTATCTCCTGTGTGGCCAGATAGGCGGTGCCCATCTGGATGGCGTCTGCGCCGAGCATGGCGGCCATGAACGCAGTTTCACGATTGAATATCCCCCCGGCAAGTATCACGCGACAATTTTGAAACAGGGTTGGCTTTTGCCGTTTGAGGTCCAACACGATTTGGGCAAGGGTAAGTGTACTATGTTGTCCCACGTGGCCGCCTGCTTCATACCCCTCGCAGACCACGTACCGCACACCCGCTTCCAGCGCAAGCTTCAGCATCGCCTCATCCGGGGCGATATAAACAACCCCTATGCCACATTCCAGCAATTCTCTTATGGGAGAGATATCCCCCCCGGCGATCCAGACAAAATGGGGCTTAGTTTTCTTTATCCACTCCAGCTGAGTCTCCCTGAAAGGATTCTCCGCCAAAGAAATGATATTTACTGCATAAGATCGCCCTCCCATAACTTCTGGCAGACAACCCAGTCTCCGATCAAGAGTCTCCGCATTCATCAGGCCAAGGGCGATAGTCGGCAATCCTCCGGCATCAGCAATTCTCGCGGCAAACTCCGGAATATCGGTGATGGAGGACATGGCGCCCTGGATAAATGGATATTTCGTTCCCAGCTCCCTGGCTGAAGGGCTGTCTAAAAAGCAATCCTTTTTCACCTCAGCCGAGCGGCATAAGTTTCGAATCTCTTCGATGAAGGCCTTCACGGCCTTTTCGGTTCCGGCCCCAAAACGCTCAGCAAACGACGCCGCAAAGGCAGCCTCCACACCCAGAGGGATGACCTCATCTTTGGTGAAATGGCTCTTCAGCGGTTGTAGGGACATGGAATTCACGTGGTCGACGAAGCGGCGGCGGCTTTCCTCCGTGATATCTGTTTTGCACAGCGAGTCCTCGAACGTTTTGATTTGCTTGAACGCCACCGAGTTCCCCTTATTGAAAAGTCGACAAGGAACCTGTATGTCTAAGCCAACCAGTGAGGTAGAATCCATGCGGATTTTGGCGAGTTGCTGGCGTTGGGGGTCATCGATGGCCACAAGGTCCGTCAACCAATGGACGCTCTCGAATACTATACCTGCTGCTCCTGTGGACAAAAATGCCGCTGCCGCCTCAGGCGTCCAGACGCCGCCCCAGATGAGGATGTCCGGAGACTTCGCGGAATTGCGCAGCATTTCCTTGGCTGCCGAATAGAGAAGCAAGGTTGTTTCACTGCTCACGAATCCAGAGGCCTCGCATCCTTTCAGGATGATGCGTCCAATTCCGGAACTATCCTTCAAAATCGTTGCCAGGATATCCAAGTCTCCAACGATTGGAAAACAACGGTAGTTTTCCGACAATTCTCTCAATCTCTGTAGAAAACCGGAAGTATCCCCCTGGAAATACTGGGGATGGCATTCTACCCATATATTCAGGACTCCTGTTTCCTTCAGCAACCGCTCCAAAGATGGATCCATTAAGGTTACAGCAGAGACCTTGATATCCCCAACGCGACAAGCAGGGGCAGCCTTTCGTAAGAAAGAATGCAGTGCTTGCGTCTCCATCATTGAAAAATCGAAAATAGCACTGCTCTTCGTTCGGTAAGCCATCTGGGTTACCGGTTGGATTATCTCCTCAGGCCGCCAGACGAAGGCGATGATGGGAACCCGATACTCAGCCAACATGTCTTGACCTCCGTTTCAACTCTGCACGTTCACCTGTTTAAATTATAAAGATTTTCTGAAGATGCGATATTTCTTATATGTCTTTGCGCCGGATTCCTCTATCAATGAGTTGATCGATTCGTTATCTTCCAGCGTCCAGCCAAGCTCCAGATAACGATATTTCTCTTTTTTCCTCACGACCTCATATATGTGGTGGAAAGCTAATATGGGAATGCCCATCTGCCGGTACTTGTCCTTGATTCCGAAGATCAGCAATCGCATTCCCTTGATTTCCCGCCGATACAGGATCGCCTTAAGCAAACCCATCACGCCGATCCGCCCATTGAGACGCTTGAGTAAAGGATTAATGTCGGGAAAGATCACACACACCGCTGCGGGTTCGTTCTCATAATAGATGAAGAAAGCCAGGTCAGGGTCCGCGAATTTCATTACGTTCTTTTGAATGTCCCGTATCTCATTATTGCTCAACGGGACAAAACCCCAGTTCCTCGACCAGCTGTCATTGTATATCTCCCTGATCAGGGCAAACTCGGCGTCCGCATCCTTTGGATTGATGCGTTTGATGCGGATGCCTTTTTTCCGGGCGATACGTCCGGCCAGGCTATCCATCCACTCGGGAAGCCGGTAATCGCCATCTATCAAGAAGGCCAACAGGTCTTTCTCTTTGGCAAAACCGCACGATTCGACCAACCTTGGGTAGTACGGCGGGTTGTAAGTCATCATCAACGCAGGCGGATAATCGAATCCTCTAATGAGCAGCCCGACTTCGTAATTGGTGGACGGGTTGAGCGGGCCTCTCATGAAGGTCATCCCTTTCTGACGTACCCATGTCTCCACGGAAGAGAAGAGGGCCGCCGCGGCCTCTTGATCATCAGCGCATTCGAAGAATCCCCAAATGCCCATCTTTTCGCCGTGGAACTGGTTATAATAACGGTCTATGATGCCCGCGATCCTTCCCACTGTCTCCGAACCGCGTCGGGCCAGAAAGAGGATGCGCTCGGAAGACTCCCAGAAAGGATGTCTGGCGGGGTCCAGCATCCGGCAAACCTCCTTCTTAAGAGGAGGGACCCATCTGGGGTATGCGGCATAAATCTTCCATGGAAGATCGATGAAGTTCTTCAACTCCGATTTTCTTTCAACGGTAATGATATCTATGCCGGCCATGATTGTATCCTTCGAGATGTTATCATAGAAACAATGAGATCATAGGAGATTCTTTTAGGCCACACGGTAGTGAGGGTGTTCATAAAACCCACCCGTGACACCGCAACAACGACCGTTATCGCAGATGTGCTGCTCACCGTCCTTTAAGGAAGCCGATAGCCATCGGTCATCCATGGTTCACCTGCCGGTGGCGTGCAAATATTCATACGCATACCTGGATTACGAGTTATTATACTGGCAATACTTGAAGTTTCAATGAGTTATGCTAATTCTCGTGATGCAGACGGACGCAGTATTGCGAGTTTGCAGTAACCAAAAGCAGAGCAAGATAGCTTAAACTGACATTTCCCATATTGAACGCTTGGCTGACCTTACCCCCGATAGTAGTTTGCAGAGATAACTTCCCGGTTAGCAGGGGGGCAATTGACACTTTTTAACTCTCTAAGACATTTCAGATATTGGCAAAGCAAGCAATTAAGTTGTTATATTACAGCTGCTTAAAAATTGGGCGCCCGTAGCTCAGCTGGATAGAGCAAAGGATTTCTAATCCCAAATAGTGGTTGTAAGTATAGTGTTAGCAATGGGTTACGTCCCGCTTTTGAGCCGAAAACGAGGTTTGCAAGTGGTTAACTACTCGTTTACAAGTGAACTTACAGTGGCAAACCACTGGCGACTGACACTTTTTTGACACCAGACTTAACAAAAGTTATCTTGCCTGACCTCGTATGATGAGGAAGAAGTTATCAATTTATCTTGGCAGGTAGTTCAAAAGACGTTCCAACTGCTATACCACCCGCTGGGACGTGTATAGGCATCGCTACGCTGACCCATTGCCCATCAAGCACTGTGCGACACGTGTTACTGTAAATACGTGTCTGCTCCGCCGCTTTTGACAACTTTGTACTCCGGCCCAGCGGTAATCAGGATGGCCTCGATGCCAGCCAGCGACTCAACGAGTGCAAGGCCCTTTTCAGCCCCCATTACATTTACAGCTGTTGAAAGTGCATCCGCATCCACAGCAGTTGCGGCGAGGATGGTATCGCTGCTTAACTTACTTGCCCCAGTCGCAGTGTTCGTATCGATGATGTGACTGTATCTTTTCCCATCTATGGTCACAAACCGCCTGTAGTCGCCGCTTGTTGCAACCGCCATATCATTCAATTTTAAGACCATCAACACTTGTTCTGCGCCAATTGTGCCATTCGAGTTCGTCGGGTCTGCACCAGATTGTGCCGCCATTGGGTTTTGCAGGCCAACCAGCCAGGTGTCTTTGTCTGCTGGTTTGCCGAAGCAGCGTATATCGCCGCTCGCACAGACCATACCGCCAATGGCCCCCTCCCGCTGCATTGCCTCAACGGCCTTATCGACGGCGTAACCCTTTGCTATCCCGCCCAAATCCAGACGCATCCCTTTGACCGCAAACTGCACCGTTCGCTCATTCACATCCAGTATCAGTTTTTCAAATCCGACGCGAGCTTTGACGGCGGCAAGGGTGTTTTCGTCAGGTACGCTGTTCGTCTCGCCCGCCTTATGCCAGAGGTCCACCAAAGGCCCGACGGTAATGTCAAACGCACCATTGGAAAGCCGGCTGAACTCAACGCTTTTTTGAAGTATTTCAAAAAGCTCGGGGCCGACCTTGACGGGGCTTGTAAACGCTTCGCGGTTGACCCTGCTTAGCTCGGAGTCATTCTTGTAATCACTCATCATTGCATCGATTCGTTTGAGTTGTTCAAATCCCGCCTCGATGCAGCGTTTACCCTGCCATTCGTGTTTTGCCACCGCCACGATTCGCGCCAATGTCCCCATCACCTCGCGGTAGCCGCCATCAATTTCAATCGGCTGGCGTATTTTTTCCGCCACAAAAAAATGAACGCCGGCCAAAAGGATCGCGGTGACAGCAATCTTTATCGCAACTCGCCTGCTGTTTTTATTCAACTCTGATCTATCCTCCATAAAAAGTAACTAAAAGGATTACGAAGATTCTATTGCGAGCCCGTCTTTTTATAGAAATCGGCTTCGTGTCCCGACAGTTTGTTTTCGCGAATCAGGTTTTTTATTTTCTGTGTATCGACGTTTCTGGGTTGCCCAGCCGAAGGCGATGCTGCAACGGCGGTCGATGTGACAGGCAATTCCCCGATGAAACTTTCGACGGACACAGAGGCAATACCAATAGCAATTACAAGCACCGTCGGGAGAAAATAGCGAGAGGCAAAACCAGCAGGTGATTCAGCGACAACAGATTTTCTCTCATATCGGCATTTGTCACAATAAATACAATCGAGCTTATCATTGAAGCTCAATCCGTATTCGCAGTTGGCATATCGCTTCGCAGGCAAAAATCGACTGAATATCGCGATTTTATTAAACAGCGACAAAAAAGCCCCAGCCGGGCACAGATACCGGCACCAGAAACGCGAGTAGAAAAAAGAGCCGATAAGTGCCACGGCTGCGATGACCAGTAGTAACTCGTCAAAATGTCTGAAACTGAAAATTCTAATCAACGGGTCGATGGCGAGAGTATTATGATTTCGAGACAGGAAAAACGCAGCTATGAGAACAAAAAGAATGACGAATTTGACGAATCTTCCTTTTTGCATCTGCTCCCTTGACAGAATCGGTCTGAATCGGGCCGGCAGCACATAACCGATAAACTCCTGCAAGGCACCGAAGGGGCACAGATACCCGCAATAGATATTGCCAAAAACAATAGCCAGCAACGGCGCTCCGATTGTAAGAATAAATACTCCCGTCGATACTGTAAGCGGGATAGCCAATGACAATAAAGAAGCAATCTGTTCGGTAGAAAACTGGGCATTGAGAAAAATACCACCGATGAGAACGTTAAAACCGAGGACAAACAATCGTGTCCGCAAGCTGCCTCGATATATAACGATTAGAGTAAGTACTAAGACAACAATAAGATATGCACCCTGTGAATCTGGCAGCCAACGGGCGGCAACGGTTGTCCTTTGCTGAGCGGTTTGGCCGAGGATTTGAGTTGCAAAGGCGCTGCCTGATTGAGCGAGAGATTCGAGAACTGCTTTTGAACTGACGGTCGCGCCTGTGACGGCATCGACATTTGCAAATGGTTTAGGACTGAAAAGGGCGCGGTCTTTTAGTGAAGGCAACCAGTTAGTGAGCATATCGAGATAAGAGGGAGTTTCATTCGAACGAACTATGTGAAAATTGAGGAGATTGCCCACAGCATCTGTGCGAATGGCGATATTTATTTTGCCGCCGAAGCCCTGAACATTCGGGGCGAGGTCGGCGGAGCTGAAGATGAAACCCGCGAGTTTGTCGTTGGCATCGTAGGTTTTAAAATAGGTCGCGGTCCTGCCGGTATTGGGTAGAGTAATGGTTGCGGCCTCAAGTCGGAGCGAGCCGGCCAGGGCCTGAGCTTCGCGGGGCGGAAGTGCAGGAGCAAATCTGGCCCCTGCGGTAACGAGCAGATTTGAACAAAGGATTAGCGTTACAGCAATGCCGAACAATGCATAGCCCGTTGAACGAAAAATTGGTGAGATAAAAACTTTTTCCGGGCGGCCTATTCTTAACAAAGTTGCGGGCAGGTTGGCAAGAGTGAGTAATACGAACATCAGTATTGTAATCTTTGCGCCAAGGATGGGGATATAAACGAGGGCGGCGAACAGTCCTCCTGCCGCTGCACCGATATGGTCAGCGTATTCGAGTCGTACCGATGTCTGTGTAGTATTTAAACCGCTCACGGCCAAAAGATTGCCGGTTATCGGGAAGTAAGAACCGGCGCACAAGCCGCAGGCAATAAATGCAACTGCGAAGCTTATATGAGACCAGCCCGAAGCAGGCCAAAAGGCAACGGCTGCCAGAACAGCGCAATGGATTAACAGAACCGCCGTAAGAAGCACCTCAGAATTCTGCAAATATTTTCTTTGCAGGAGGCGATTGGCGATTGTTGCGCCTGCGGCAAGGCCGGCCATATACATTGAAGAAATTGCGCCTATATGAAGATAGAGAGAGCCGAAATGGGTCTGGTAGAGATACATCAGAACGATTACGACACCGATACCGACAACGCCCGTGGAGAAAAGCAAAAACGTGAAGTCAAAGGTCGACGCCTTAGAGGCAACTGGAAAAGTCAGAATAAATATCAATCGCAGAATCACATAAATGATAACAGGAACTAAAAATACCGGAAGGCCGGCAAGCAAAAGATGTTTGAAAAACAAAGTTACAGGTGCATCAGATTGTTTTGCCGCGAGCAATAGGGCATAGAGATTGGCCAGCGGCCTCGAATCACGATTGAGAAGATGCTCGGCGGGCAGGTCAACGGCATTATAGGCGTCGAATGCCTTGGCAGCGCGGTCAGGCAGATAGATACTCAAAAGACCATTGGGCGGATAAGCACTGGCGGCGTTTGGAATGGAGGCGAAACGTTCCCGCAGTATGCCTGGGTCGCCAGTAAGATTGTTAGAGTCGGAGACGATAAACCACGAATTGTCACCCGGCACAAAGGCCGAATGAGAGAACGCCTGTTCGAGAGTAAGCTTTGTAGAGGCACCGATAGTAGCAAGCTCAGTACCCATAATGTTTTCGCCGGCTGGAATACGAACGGCCAGCACGCCTGAAGAGCCAAGAGCGGTTTTCAACTGCTCATAAAACTCGATTGTAAAGTAACGATTCAGGATTGAACTTGTTGCATCAGGCAGATTGACGATTACGAGGTCGAATTGTTCTTTTTGCCGGCTCAGCAAAGCACGCGGGTCATCTGCGAATCCTTCAAATCGCTTATCAGAGATACTCATTTGTCGTGGCACAAATTTCAGGACGCGACGGATATACTCGCTGTCAGGATTAGCCCAAACGAGCCGGGCAATCTGCGGGAGCTGGAGAAACTCGCGACAAAGGCCAAGTCCCGAACCAATTACAAGAACGCGAGACGCCTGTGGATTCTGCGATAGGGTAAGAGCAACAATTCTTCCGGCAGAGGTTTGGTCGGGGACGGCCTCGACAACACTGCCCTGGCGGACGGCGACCCACTGGTTCTGGTAAAGGCCATAGAGGTATTCGGCCTGTGCGGTCTGAAAGGAGCCGGTAAGGGAATCCGCCGGAAGAAGGCGGGACCACTTGACGGTGCGAAGGAATCCGGCAAAAGATTCGTCGGCTCTGAATCCAAGTGCAAAACCTGACAGGAGCATTAAAAAAAAGACGCCGAATAACATTGCTCTGCGATGGAGATTTAAAGCGCCTTTGCTTGTGAGCAGGGCGAGATGAACGGCAAACAAAAGGATAAGTGCCAGAACTACGAAGATTCTGATGGAACCGATACCAAAAGTCAGCAGCACCGTTGTGCCGAGACCGCCGATGAAGCTGCCAAGTGATTCGAGCAGATATACCCGTGAGACCGCTGGCGTGGTTTCGAGGGCGACCCAGCGACAAGTTAGAGGGAAAAGTAAACCAGTGATGAAGCTGACGGGGGCATTAACCAATGCGCTTAAAAACAAGGCGGTAGGAATGGGCAAAAGCGCATAAGGAGCGATGCCTGCAAGCTGACGAATATGAATAATTAGCAGCACCTGAAGAACAAAGGCAGGAAGATAACTCAGGTAGAGCAGTTCGATATTTGCAAGCAGGAAATCGGTGAGACGCTTGCTTCTGTTGACCAGCATTGCGCCGATGGCAATCCAGAGAAACCAGCAGGCAAAAAATATACCGATAGTAATATCGTTGCTTTCGAAAGAGGTAATGAACTCTCTGAAGACAAGTGTTTGAGCGGAGATTGAGAACAGGCCATAGGCAAATATTACGAAACCGCGAGTCACGCCGGCTGGAAACGCGGAATTGCGAGAGGTACTGAGTTCGGCGTGGTCAGAGGACATCATTATTTTTCACCGAAAACTTCTGCCTGGAATACGAGGAAGCTCGCGTCTTTTTTCCAGGCGTCTCCAGGTAATCCCGCCTTGAGCGACAAATGAGTGAGTGTCTCTGCAAGAGTCCATCCCTGTTCAGGCGCTACCTGTGGCAAAAATACCGCTGAATAGCCGCCTTTTTTCAGAACTACGCCGTCAGTGCCGAGCCGGATTTGATTGTATGAGTCGATTGACTGAGGCACGGTCAGGGCCGATATTTCAATATCAATTTTACCGAGCTCATCACGTGTTACGGCCGTGAAACGCCAGTCATTGACAGCTGCGTTAATAGCATTGGCTATAACTGATTTATACAATGGTTGACTGGGAAATATCTCGCCGATACAACCCCTCAAGTCGGAATTTTTCTTCAATGTTACAAAAGCCGCCCGCGAGACCTTCATCGCGTCGGTTATAGGTATTCCAAGCTGCTCAGGCGTAGGGACAGCATTGTTTTGTAAATAAAATTCAATTGTCCTGCGGGCAAGCAGCAGAAGGTTCTGCTTATCTTTCTGAGTCAGTGAACTATCCGTTTTTGTCAATTCAGAAGCAATTTGCTTTTGCCATTCGCCGTGGAAGGCAACCGAGAGATAACTGACGGAATTCGTAAAGTCACCCATAAGTTCGCCGGATGTTGTGTATTTCAGCAATTCCGGCTTAGTTCCGGATGGAAGCATCGAAAGTAATATCGCTATCGGGATTCGCCCGCAAATAGTTGCGCCGGTTTTGTCGCAGTATTGCTGGAAGCCGGGGCTGTCTAATTTTGCAATATAATCATAAGCGCCCATATCGAGCTTTTTAAGCTCTAAGGCGATGTTTTGCGTGAAGGGCACATAGTCATAATTTGGCCCATAGTGAGTAAAATCGGAACTGGCCACGAAGAGGGTATTAGAATCAACGAGCGTCTTCAGGATTGACGCTGCCTGCTGTATCGCCTTTGGCGAGCACTGGCCTGCGACAATTGGGACAAGTTTGAAATCTCCAAGGCGATATTGAAGCAGAGGCAATTGAATAAAGACGCTGTGCTCGGTCCTGTATGCCTGTGGGATGTCCTTAAAGAGTGGGGACTGTAAGAGTTTATTTATAAACTCAGTATCAAGTGGTATTTCACCGAGAGGGGTTTGGTAATGAGTTACGAGTCCCGGAACGCTGAGGACATCCTGCATAGGGACCTGATGCGATGGACCAATAACAATGACTCGCTTGTATTTTGCTTTCGCGGCCTTAACGCCAAAAGCGGCTGTTTGGCCCGAGTATGCGTAGCCGGCGTGAGGATTTATAAGGGCGATTGTATCATCAGCGGGTTGCACCTGGGCTTTTTGAAAGAAACCCTCGACCTGTTTTGCCAGCGCATTGGGGTCATTTGCATGCCAGCCCATCTGTCCCATCGGCGAAGTCAGAACAGATTTGGCAATCTGCGGTTGTTTCTGGGCTTCACTTTCGGCAGCTCTGGCCGGCTGTGGTACTTGCAGGACATAAGGACGGATATTAAGCAGGTCTGGTCCAATTAGATAAGCGCCGCCGATAAAAAAGAGCGATATAACAAAAGTCCAGATGAATTTTCGCACGTGATTGGCACCATAACTGTCAGACATAATTATCCACTCCATTTGGATTGTGAGGCAATGTCTCCTAATGGTTCAAGCCGACCGGGGTATCCTGACACCGGCTTTGCCCATAGAAATCTTTTCGGCAAAACCGCTTTGGCCAATGCCAGACATCCGGCCGCAACAGCCGACCCGGCAATTATGATTCTCTGCAAAAAATCCCGCCGTGTCATACCCATACTCCGTATATCTTTTTTCCGCAGCCGGGGCAGCAGCCGGCTTTCAAAACATTCTGCAAAACGACGTATTCCTGCCGCTCGATAAGCAGCTTGTGGCAGCCGGGGCAATATGTATTCTCGCCTTGGCGGCTGCGGATATTGCCTATGTAAACATAATACAGGCCTTCTTCAAGTGCAATCTGGCGTGCCAAATCGAGCGTGTCCAGCGGCGTCGGCGGCAGATGCTGCATCTTGTACTGCGGGAAAAAACGCGAGAAATGCAAAGGTATATCGCTGCCGAGATTTGTCCTGACCCACCGAGCCAGGCGTCTAATATCATCTGGCTTATCATTGAGCGTCGGAATAATGAGATTTATCACCTCAACGTGCACACCCATAGCAACAGCATCTATAAGACATTGCTGAACAGGCCCCGCTGTTCCCGAACAAAACTTTCGGTAAAAATCATCACTCATACCTTTAAGGTCAACACGGGCAGCGTTGGTAACTTCGAGCAGGTGCCTCCATGGCTTGGGGTTGCAATAAGCGGCTGTAACCAGCACATTATGCACACCAGCCTGTTTGGCCAGCCGGGCGGTATCATAAGCATACTCGTAGTAAGCAATCGGGTCGGTATATGTATATGCGATTGATGGCGACTTATATTGCCGGGCGTATGCGACGAGCTGTTCGGGCAGGACGAGAGAAGCGGTTGACTCTTCGGGATTGGCCTGCGAGATTTCCCAGTTCTGGCAGTTTAAGCAATGCAGATTGCAGCCAATCGTTGCAAGCGAAAGAATCGGCGTGCCGGGTAAAAAATGGAACAACGGCTTTTTCTCAACCGGGTCTATATTAATAGAACACGGGTAGCCATAGACGACAGTGCGCAGGACGCCATCTATGTTGATTCTGACCCGGCAGTCGCCGCTTTGGCCGGGTGCAATGATACAATCCCTCGGACACAACTCGCACTGGACCTTTTGATTCATAAAACGCCTTCCTAAATACTACGCAGTAATTATAACAAAGTTGGGCAGGAGATTGGATGATTTTAGATACCGGATACTTAAAGCACAATGCCTATGTCGGGAGCGTCTTGGCGAACTTTTGAAATCATACAGAAGGGTTGCCTAATGGTTGAGATGAATATTTTTACAGTACGGGAATATCCTCCTTCCTGTCCTTCAATGGAGGAATCTCCAGTTTAATTACGCCGTTTCCTGCGGTTAAAGGACAACTGGCACCGCCTCGTTAAAGCCGGCAAACTGAATGCTGAAGTTCACATCGCCGGAGCCGGCCATAATCGTCGTATTCTTAATTGTCATCGTAAAAGAACACGTATTGAAATTGAAATCGGCTGAGGCAACACTGCCATCCGACAATAATACATTTGAGCAGGTGAACTTGCCCTTCCCGGCTTTAAGCTTGTTCGCGGGTATGGTAAAGGTCTGTGTGCCCAAAGTAACAACAAGGCCCTCGCTGACCATATTCACAGTATTCACAACTGCATCTTCAACCGCGATTGCACCTTTAACCGATATGGTTTTTTTGCCTCGATTGGCCTGAAGCGTATCGACCCTTAGGGAGTCCTTGACTCCCATCATCAGATTTATGGGTATCGGTGTTTTTGGGCCGTTGACTATCGTTTCATCAAGTACCGCTGTTGCATTGTAATCGCCGATTTCAATCTGCACAGTTAACGGACAAGACAGTCCCGACAAGTCAACGTTCTTTGCTGTAAATGAAAACTTCGAGGTCTTCGTATCGAAGGTAAAGGATGTCTTTGATGTGCCCTCCGTTTTGGAACAATTATACTTGCCCTTCTTGAAGGTCTTTCCGTTGATGGGGAATGTCTTGACGCAGGGGCTGACCATATCGTTGGAATCAATAGTAACCACAACATTGGCGTCGTTGAAGTCATCGGCAGTGGCATTCATCATACCTGAAATTAAAATCGTGTCGCTGCTGCCGGCGGTTACCGTGCACTTCGTAATTGATACGGAATAACTCTTTGGACTCGTAGAGGCATAGCCGGAGTCTGACGAGCTAAAACCGCTGGTCGTACAACTATTCTTGGCCTTGACCCAGTAGTAATACATCGTGCCGGGAGTTACGCTGGAGTCGTCAAAAGGCGATGTGTAGTTGCCTAATTTCGACGCCGAGCTTGAACTGCTGTCAGTGCTGCGCCAGACCTCGTACCCAATGGCCCCAGAAACGGAATCCCAGGTGACCCGAACCTTGTCTGCGTAAGTCCCGTCGCTGGCTGATACGCTTGTCGGAGGCGACGGCGCAGTGCAGATGGACTGCAATGCCGCGTATGCGTCAACCAAGCCATAGCCGAAGATGTCATCCCTGCCCGGCTGGCCAAGGTCCTGGGCGGAATCGAATAGAATATTAGAAACCTCTGTAGGGGTGATATTGTAATCGCCAGCGGCGAAAACAAGAGCCGCCACGCCTGCAACATGCGGGCATGCAATCGAGGTACCGCTTAAATAGGCATACAAGTTCGCATCGACCGAAACCGTGCCCGTAATATTCGACTGCGCGAGCGTCTGGAGTTGATCGCCATCTGCTTGTGAAACCGATACAACGACAAGAGGAGTTCCGTCACTGAGGGTGCCGTTGAAATTGCCGGAAACATTGTTCGAGATGATAACGCCTATTGCGCCTTTGGACTGCGCGTGTGCCACTTTCGCGGCAAATGTGGTGGTGCCTCTGCGGATATGGGCAATGTTTCCAGCGACACTATCGGGACAGGTATCCTGTGAGTCGGCGCCGTTAGCAAGGCCGCAATTGCAGATTACCCCGCTGACTGCGCCGGGGGCCGTGCCGGTTACTATATTTGACTGATGGCTGGTGCTGCTCCATATTGCGTCGGCAGTGGCAGCGGTATCGGTGGTGACCGGAACAGTCGAGTAAACATCCACTCCCGGCGCGGCAAGCGCGATAGTCGAACCATAATTTGAGAAGCTCGCCTTGTTTTTGCTCTGGTCCACTGCCATGACGGAAATCACCGAAGACAGAGCGGCCGGGTACAAAGGCGTGCTTACGTCGTCATTTCCCGCTGCCGCGACCAGCAGCGTGCCGGCCGCGAAGGCGTTGCTGCAGGCAGTATCCAAAGCCGCCGAATAGTCATAGCTGCCCAAACTCATGCTGATTACTTTAGCGTTGTTATCGACGGCCCATTCAATACCGGAGATCAGCCAACTCGTTTGACCACTGCCGGTGTTGTCCATTATCTTGGCGATGAGTAAATCGGCCTCTGGCGCGACCCCAACAACCCCGATATTGTTGTCCGTTGCCGCGATAGTGCCTGAAGTATGGGTGCCGTGGCCGTCAAAATCCTCCACCGCTTCACCTGGTACGAAACTCACCGAATCGGCCACATTGCCCCTGTCGGGATGATACATACTTATACCGGTATCCAGGACAGCGACTCGCACGCCTGAGCCCTTGGTTCTCGACCATACTGCCGGGGCGTTTACCATAGTGACCCCGTAAGGAATGGTCTGGGAAGAAGACAGAGCATCAATGATTGATGATGATTCGGTAGTCGTGCCGACGCTCCCGAGTGCGTAAATTTTATAGTCCGGCTCGATGTACTCAACGTCTGGATTTTCCCGAAGTTGTTTGACCTGGTTGGCATCGAGCTGAGCAGCTACGGCGGGAATAATACTGAAACTGTGCGATACAGTGAACGTCGGTCGGCTGAGCATTTTTTGCTTTTGTAAATGATTCCTGTAAACGATTATATAATCATCTGCTCGCGCTTTTACGGAATGGACCATCAGCAATAATGCCGTTAAAATTACAATCAATTGCCGGGTATTTGCTCGTGTAAGTGCCGGTTTTGTATATTTTCTCATAAAAGCACTTATCTTACATTTCCCATATCAAACGTCTCGCTGCGCAACCAGGCGCCTTAATTCTGCTGTAATATCAAAACCCTGTCGCAATACTTATTATATACAGACGAATCAGAAGTATCGTTCTATTGCAAATTCTTAATTTTTATAAAGAAAATGCCTGTTGCAAGGATTACACCGTTTTTTTATGTTTATTCCCGTACTATAAAAAACTCATCCGATGCTAAGTTTTAAGGACACCTGACCTTACAAGTGGTTTATTTTGTTGAAATTGGTCGTTTTTTCTTTGGTTCCGCGATATAATTCCTATGTCGGAAGCGTCCTGGCGGACTTTTGAAGTCATACAGAAGGGTATATGGGATGAATATTTTTATAGTACGGGATAGAGAGAAGATTTTGATATGATTGTGGAATTGAAAGATATAGAAAATGTCAAGTACAAACATGTTCTCGCTCTGAACCCGTACTTCGGGGAAGCTACCGCTGCCATGGGGATTTTCCCTCCAACGGGTCTTGAGTACATTGCCGCAAGCATGAAGGGCCTGGTAGGAAAGATAACACTTCTGGACCTTCGCAATGAGAAGGCCTACCAGGACCCAAAGAAGCTCAGTGAGTTCATCAGGGCAGAGATAGATCTGCTCTGCATTAGCATCCGATGGGAAACTCAGTTTGGGAAGATCTGTGATTTCGTCTCTCAGTTACCGTTAGAAGTCACCACGGTTGTCGGAGGATACAAGGCCACCCTGGAAGTCGAGTACCTGTTTGAACGTTGTCCGAATATCGACATGGTCGTACGAGGTGAAGGTGAAGAGATCATCCGGCAGATCGTCAAGGGGGTCCCGCCAGGGAATATCCCCGGGTTGTCCTATCGGGCAAACGGAAATATCGTTCACAACGAAAACCATCCGCTGCCCGACATCACGAGCATTCCGTTTCCAGACCGGTCTCTTAGAAGGCACGATTATCACGTGATTGCGCAGGATGTCCGCCTCAGCAGGCAGACGTTTGACACGATATTGTCGGCAAGGGGATGTCCGTTTAAATGCAAGTTCTGCACCTTCAGCCTCAATCCGCTCGGACAGAAAAGGAGCTACACGGAACGCCCGCTCGAGTCAGTCATTGACGAATTGAAGACGATTACCGCAGATGTCGTGCTCTTCAGCGATGACAACTTTTCCACAAACCCAAAGAGGAGCGAGAGACTTTGCGATCTGATCATCGCAAACAACATCAGGAAGACTTTTCTTATCCAAACCAGGATTGACATTGCCAATCATCCCGGGCTCCTCGACAAGGCATGGAAAGCAGGCTTCAGAATCTTCCTTATCGGAATCGAGTCCCCTCACGATTGGGTTCTCGAACAGATTCAAAAGGGCATCACCCGACAGCAGATTCGGGATGCGTTTGCGGTACTGACGCAGTACGACTTCTTTCTGCATGGGTATTTCATCTACGGCAACATCGGCGAAACTGAAGAGGAAATGCTCTACATCCCGAAGTTTGCTAAGGAGCTCAAGCTGGATTCCATCAGTTTCCAGAAACTCCGCGTCGAGAAATTCTCGCCCCTGAAGGAAGTAGTTGAGACAACGCCGGGCTACTACTATACACGTATAGGCGGTTCCGTCTACTCGGACCGTTACGGGCCTAAAGAGCTTAAGCGAATCCGGAACAGAATCCGCTCGGCATTCTACGATCTCCCGCAGATTCTCCATATTGCCAGAAAATCCTCGCGAATTGGCCTTATACGTTGGAGTGATTTGACGGTTTTATTGCCTAATTTGCCTCTCCTCTTGTATAGGCTGGTCAGACGAAAGAGTCTGAAGAAAAAGAAAAAAAGCATAGACAAGACCTCACAAGACGCAAAAACTCCCTTAAGTTCGGCCCAACAGTTTTCTTTACAGCCATAAGAAAATAACGTGCAGTGAGCAGAATATAGCGTTTAGGTAGGTTGTAGCTCATGGTTCATAGTTCATAGTTAACTCAACATTTTTCCACATTACTTAATCAACATCGTCTTAAGACCTCAAGGAAAGGTGTAAACGGCGGAGCAAAATCGCGGCGGGCGTACTATAAAAAAACTCATCCGATGCTAAGTTTTGAGGACACCTGATCTTACAAGCAGCTTATTTTGCTGAAATTGGTCGCCTTCCCTATGGTTCCGAGATGTGATTCCTATGTCGGGAGCGTCTCGGCGGACTTTTGAAGTCATACAGAAGGGTTGCCTAATGGTTGAGATGAATATTTTTACAGTACGGGATATTATCTGGGTTTGCTATACCATTCTTTTACGACCTTCTCCGCCGGCTTGCCGTATATGCAGAAAGTGGTGTCGGTTTTCGCTTTTTTGAGGGAGTAAAGGTCGGTGTGCCAGTCCCACCACGCATAACCGATGAACCAGGGCTCGTCCCAAAATGCCTCTAACATCGCCTGGTAAAACCTCGCCTGCTCATCGCCGTCGTAAATCATCGTATTGGGGTCGTTATGAGTAAACGGGGCGGCGCTGCAACCCTTTGCGCTGCACATTCCCAGTTCGATGAAAAAGACGGGGCGGTCATATCTTTGACTGACCTTGCGGAGGTTTTCCTTTATTGGCAGCACCCGGCGTTTCAGTGCTTCTACGGATGTGTCCGAAACTAAAACCTTGTTGGGGTCTTTTTTCGCCGCCTGTTCGTCGTCCGCGCCTATCGCGTAGTATCCACTTATGCCTATGACGTCTGTTGCGTCCCACCAACGGACTTTGGTTTCATTGCCGTGATTGGCGTTGTAAGTAATTGCGCCGGGATAAACCTTTCGTACCTCGGCAATCAGGTTGCGCCACCGGTCAACGAACGGCTCGGTTGTCCCCATTTCGCAGCCGAGACATAGCATTTCGCAATTCGTTTCCTTGGCAATTTGCGCGTAATGAAGGATGAACCGATTGAAGTTGCCCCACCATTGTCCCCAGGCATTCACGTCAATTGTCTTGCCGTCCGGGTTTTTAAACTGAATATATCCCCGCCATGTGCCGTCTCGCACGTTGACCGTTGGTTTGAGTATGACTTTCAGATTATTCTTGCGGGCCAGCTCAATAGCCCTGCGAATCTCATTATCTGTAACCATACACGGGTCATTGTCGCCCCAGAGGATATTCGTATCATCCGGCTTGTTCATTTCCGCCCCGAAAGCGATACAAACCCAGTTGGCGTTTGTTTCCGCCAGCTTTTTCATCGATTCCGCGGGTGCGTCACCGAGATATTGTCCTCGCGTTCCCACCCAGCCCCAGCTATGACCCTTTATAAAGCCGGTTGGCGAAAACGCATGGGTGTATCTGGAGGGTTGATTCACTTCTGCCGCCTGGCAAGTGCAAATAGCGATAGTCAGAACGAACGGCAACAATCTTTTAACCATAGTCATTTCTCCAGTCAGTTGTGTTTTCCGTATTTTATTTCCACGCGTGATACTTGTGCTTCGGTATTATATTCGATTTTCAGAAATTTGAAATCATTGATGATAGTATTTTCAAATTCGCCTGAGTAGAGGACAGGGGAGTAGTAGCTATAGTCGCCTTTGCCCGTGAAGTAATCATGGCGGGAGAATTTGACGGGTTCGAACTCCTGGCCATCAGCGGATTCGTAGAAATTGAAATCTGAAACGGCCTGTGGAAAAAACGAATAGACCTTCCAGGAAACAATCGGCGATTCGATTTTGTAGATGATGGAACTGCCTGCTGCGCCTTTTAGCCGGGATGTATCCTCTTTGAATTTACGTGCTTCTTTCGTCTCTAACGATAGAGCCCCTTCGTGATTGCTGATTAATCTGAAATTCTGGAGCTCATCCACAAGTGTTTTGCAGGTTACAGATACTGGACCAACGATGTTTGAGGGCTTGGATTCTCCGGCGATGTTTTGGGCTGTAACACGGTAAAAATAGCTCTTGCCAACCTCGACTCCGGTGTCATTGAACAATGGCCGATATTGAAAATCGGCGTCGGATATGTTGCGTCCTGCGATTTGCCAGGGGCCATTTTTGCTTTCAGCTCTTTCGACGGCGTAGCCGGAAGCGCCTGCGCTGCCTTGCCAGGAAACCGCGGCGACATCTTTGATATCGAGAAGAACAGGCGCTGCGGGTTTTTCGATGGCCAGGACAGGCATATTTCGGATTTCGAATGATTTTCGGCGCATCAGGGATAAAACGTTGGTTTCGTCAAAAGCGTTGCCGGAAGCAAACCCCGGCCAGTGGTAGGCCTTGTAGATATCGCCCCCATACGGCTCGCTGTGGGAATAGAAGCCGCCGTCGCGGTTATGGAAACGCAGCGACCAGATTAAAACGCCGTTTATCTTTTCATTTATCACGGTATCAAGCAGCGATTCGACGTCTTTGGTGGGGATAAAACCGAACTCGCCGACGAAATAGGCCTTTTTGCCGCGAGCAAGAGCGGCGGTCTTTTTAATCTGTTCAATCATCTCGGCAGGGCTTATCACCACCTTGAACATAATCGGGTAGTGATGAGTCGTAACGATATCGATATTTTTATCCTGCAGCGACAGGTCGCGAACGGGGGTTAGATGGTAGCCATCCATAACGAGATGATTCTGGTCGATACTTTTAATGTATGCGGCGGCCCTTACCGTCCATTCAGGGGGGCATATAAGCTCATTACCGGTCTCCCAGGCGAGGATGGCCTTGTCATCCCGGTACTTTATGCCCGTGATTGAATTAGTGCGGTTTACGACGGAATTGACTATTGCTTTGTAATCCTCAAAGAGATTCGGGTCGCTCCAGAAATCCTCTCTTGTTTTTCCCCTGAAAGCGGCGCAGGCCTCGATTCCGCCCCACCATCTGGCGTTGTCGATGAAGGGGAAAATGATACGAATACCCTTTCGATTTGCGATAACCAAAGTCATATCGAGTGATTTGTATGCCTCGTCATTGAATCGGGCCGGCCCAATTACATGCCGGGGGATATTGGGGTCTTCTCCGGGTCTGCGGACGGATAGTGTGTAAATACGGGCGACTTGGCCTCCCATTTGCCTTACGGATTCGAGCGCGTCGTTAATTTCGAATTCGTCGGGCAATCGCCAGGGATTCATTTCGGCGAAAGGCATATTATCTTCGTTATAGTGCAGGCACGGGACGTTAAAACTGATAAATCGGAACTCGCCGGTTTCGTCCATCAGTTCGTCACCGCGGGCATACACGAAAGTTTTGAACTTGGAATCGGGTTGCAGGGCTGAAATTTCAGCGTATCCAGTTGAGACAGTTGAAGCTGCCATTGTGAGCAGGACGATTAGCTTTCTCATTTACAGCTTCCTCGCGTTATTGAAGCCATATTAAGACCAAACAAAGGTCACGCTATTTTAGCGTTGGCGTCATTTCTATCAAGCATCTTCGGTAAAAGAATGAAGGTTTAGATACCCCCCCAAAATAAGCGGGGCCTGCCCCGCCCAATCGGCGTTGCAGGCCCCGAAGAAAACACTAATTAACAAGTTGCGTTTGTTACGGCCACAGTATCGTGGTATGCCACTGTTTTCCCATTGTAGCCAGGTCGGCAAAGTTAACAATCTGGTTCGGGTCTGTTGCTGGTGATGCTACCCCGTCCGTGTTGATATTAGCCGGGGAAACCAGCGGTACGAAGAGATGGCAAGCACCGTCACTTGCCAGATAATCCACTTCTGCATCCGACAGACAATAGTCATATGTCTGGAAGTCCTGTATGTAGCCGTTCCACAAACCCCAGTTGCCGCCGCGTGTGCCGATACGGAATGACCCCACGGCCGGGTCAAACAATCGTCCATAAGCATTTATGTTCGGGTCGCCAGCTAGACCATTCGAGTCGTAATGACCCATAAGAGTACCATTATGATAAACTCTCAGACTGTAATCGTCCTTTGTGAACGCCCAGTGGTTCCATTTTCCGCCAAAGTCGCCTACGTGCATGTTGAATGCCGAAGCGGTCGCCGAAGGTGTCCTCTTGATGAAGTTAGCGCGAGGACCGATTCCGTCGGTCGGCGGGAGCGGACTCGGGCAATGGACTTCCAGGGTTTCGAGTGACACAGCAGCATTCCAGACACCGAAAATTCCATTCCAGGAGCTTTGCATATTGCCTGCGGTCTCATCCGCGTTGATCCAGACCGAGAAGCTTATGCCGCCGCCGCCGGCTGTAGTATGAGCGGCGTCACCCATAAAGCCCAATGCATTACCAGGCGGAGTAGCAACAGGGGCTAAAACATAGCACCCACCGCCTGGAGGCAGGTAGAGACAGGTTTTACCATCACGGCCTTTGCCGGCTTTCCAGTTTGACGCGATAAACGCGTTGATGGTGCCCGTATAGCCGTTCGCGTCGCCTGTTCCAGAGTCGGCAACTAAAATGTTCTGGTCAGAACCAGCCGCGTTGTCAAACTTGTACCAAAGTATCGGAGCTTTGTGAGGTGCCGTGCATGGTGAAAAAACGAGGTTCTCCGCGTGCGTGAGCCAGTCGTTCGCAAGGCGGTCCATATCGTTGATATCAACGTCGCAGTCCCCGTCCAAGTCAGCCGTTGGGCCGAATTGCGGAACGCACGTCGCGGCGTACAGCCGGATATTGTCGAACATCACGTTGCCGTCGCCTCCACCGAAAGTGGAGTTGTCGCATCTCATACCAAAACCTATGGCGAAGCCGCTTATCGCTTCCAAATTGGTATTGCTTATGACGTTGATGTCTTTAAGAGCGGTATACCACGATGTCCAGTTACCACCCTGCGCAGCATTGCCATCTGGATTCTGGTAAACGCTTACATTATGCGCTGTATCTTCAATCGCCACATACATTCTGTCGTAAACAGGATCAGCCGCGTTAGTTGCGGTGCCGCGATAATCGATTCGCAATGCCTTAGGCGTGGGAGCAAAAAAGCCACTGCCTGTAAAACTGGTGCCAGACCCGCTGTAAGGACGTTTGGCCTCTGAGAAGGACATGCCCGCGCTGTCGTGATAATATGAATATCGCATATACTTCCCGCTCGAATCTCGTACCAAAATGCGTCCAGAATTGCCGATGATTGTGGGATCCATGCAACCGGTCGGATGATAACCATTCGGCCAGTTGGCGTTTACATCGTCGGTGCTCTGTGAAGTCTCAAAGTCGTCGATGTTGAAGTACGCAGCAGGAGTAAAGCTCCATGTGTTGCCTGCCCATACTGTGGTGCCGTTAACTTCATCGATGCGCCAGTAGTAGGTGGTGCCCGGGGTTAAGGACCAGGATGCCCCAGGGGGGTTGGGCCCCTTTTCCATTAATCTGCTGAGCGGATAAGCGGGACTGTCCACCGTGCCTCTGTATGTTCCGTCACTCCGGGCGGTTGACGCATGTTGGATATTGCTGTAATTCGTGCCGAAGAATACCCTGTGTCCGGTGGTGGGTTGTGTCCAGTCGCCCGCCGTCCAGCTTAACTGCAACGGCTCGCTCAGTGCTCTGCTGTTTGTGTCGTCTACCGGCTTGGGATTGT
>JBEKEU010000001.1:0-714552 GCA_050013675.1 Sedimentisphaerales bacterium | reverse complement strand
GAGGAAAGCCGGTAATCGCGGAACCCGGCGAGACACCGAGGTCGCCATTGAGCACGGTCGGGCCGGTATTAGTCACCGTCGAGCCGCCCAGGACTGCGAAATCAGCCGCCGTCCCCAGAGATACTGGTGTGGCCTGTGATGTGCCGACTGCCACCAAAGTTACTACCAAACAAATTGTAATTAACTTTCTCATTTGAGTTTTCTCCATTTTAAATTCGTTTTACAATTAACTTTCTATTTTTTCCTGCGAATTAAGCTCAAAGCGCCAAGACCGAGAATCGCAATTGTCGCCGGCTCGGGGATACAGATTGTATCAACGTGGATATAATCCAAGACAGCTTCGCCTCCTACCGGGAGAACATAAAAATTGACTACCTCAACATAAGGATTCGGCCAGATTTTAACACCAAACTCGGCATCACCCTGTCCCGGAAGGACCTCATAGTTAAAGGTGGTGCTGGGGCCATCGGTCGCAGATATTGTAATACCTCTTACAGGTGAATTGCCGATATCAACCCAGATTACCTTGTAGTCATTGAGAAACTCGTAGTTCGGAATTTCCAAACTAACGGAAATCGCTATGGTACTGGTGAACTCAGTAACGCCGTCCCATGAGGCGCTACCGCCTATTATCGCTACAACGTTGAGGGGCTTTGGATTGTATACCACTTCGGGCGTAGCTGAATATCCATCGCCAGGATGCGCGGTGACATACCCGGAGGTAAAATCCCAATACTCCTGTGTAGAGCCCGCAGCTCCTTCTTCCCACCCTCCCAAACTAATCGTAGCCAATCCGACATTTGCCCCTGCACACATTGCTACTACCAAACAAATTGTCATCAACTTTCTCATTTTTCTCCCTTTCTTTGAGCCACGGCTCGACTGAACTCGCCGAAGTCAAAGGCTCAAACTTGTCCGCCTATGGCGGAGACATAAATTATTTGCCATTGTTTTTTGCGATGAGCCATTCAACGCAAAGTTTCAATCTCTCAATCAATTAGTTTTTAACCACCCACCCCAAGGCGAGGTCTCGCCAAAGGCAGAGGACACAGAGTTCACAGAGATTTATCCGCCGAAGCGTTAGCGGAGGCGGAAATGAATTATCTACAGTGTAAATCCTGCCGTAAGGCATCCCTTTCGGGAGTGTTAATCCGTGTCTAAATCACTGACCAATTTGTTTCATAGGCACTTTCCTTTCCGCCGATCACTGACATGGACCGACTGTTTTAAAAATTGCTTCTGACCGAACTTTCTATGGCGGAGACATAAATTATTTGCCATTGTTTTTTGCGATGAGCCATTCAGCGCAAAGTTTCAATCTCTCAATCAATTAGTTTTTAACCACCCACCCCAAGGCGAGGTCTCGCCAAAGGCAGAGGACACAGAGTTCACAGAGATTTATCCGCCGAAGCGTTAGCGGAGGCGGAAATGAATTATCTACAGTGTAAATCCTGCCGTAAGGCATCCCTTTCGGGAGTGTTAATCCGTGTCTAAATCACTGACCAATTTGTTTCATAGGCACTTTCCTTTCCGTCGATCACTGGCATGGACCGACTGTTTTAAAAACTGTTACTGACCGATCTTTATTTTTACATTTTTACACATACACATATCACTGGCCGAGAGCATGGCCGACGATGCGGGGCATAGGCCCCGCATCGAGGCCATTTCAGAAATTACTTACGCACTGCGTTTTCTGCGAATTAAGCCCAAAGCACCAAAGCCCAGCAGTCCAATCGTCGCCGGTTCGGGAACAAGAGTCGGCGTCAAGACACTGTTTTCGCCGATTGGGCTGGTGAACGAATATCCAAGGACTTCGGAGTTTAGGGTAGCCCCGTTGAATACCTCAACACCGTTCGCCGCAAGATTGTCCCAAAGGAATGTCCGATACCCGGCCGTGGGGGACACCCGCAAGAACGAATTGTCCACGATATCTCCTGCGAGGATTGTTTGATAGAAGTCGTTGTTGGTTTGCTCGTAGTAGCTCAACGTCCACTGTACCCAGGATTCTCCACTATCGGGGGCGAAATGCTGTGCAGTCAAAGGATTAGCGTCCGTATAGTCCCAGATACCGATGGGCAGGCCGCCAGTGGAGCTGATTTTCAGGTAGTAGGCAGCCGGGGAGTTCGTTACATAGTCTGGAAAGTTCAGGTGGCCGCCTGAGCCTAACGTCACACCAAAATTATTGAAATTATCGATGGCACTATCCGGTATGCCGGATTGGTATAGGAGGTTGAATTGGAACTCCTGAGGCACTATGTAGCCCCTGCCGGAGACATTCGCACCAAGGGTAAGGCTGCTTGAGGGCACATAGTTGAGGTTACTTGTTATGTCTGCCAGGGCTATACTGCCCACTGTCAGAATCACTGCGATTGCTGCGTAAATTATTATTAATTTTTTCATTTGGGTTTTCTCCAATTCAATTTTTAAGTTTTTATTTTTTTCACTGACCGTTTCAGAGAGGACAGCCGGCACAAGAGGCGTCCTGTGCCGGCTTTATACCCTCCTCACTGTTTAATTATCTTTTCTTACGAATCAAACTCAGTGCGCCAAGACCAAGCAAACAAACCGTCGCCGGCTCGGGGGTTACGTTGATCGAAGCGCCGGACGAAGGCAGGACAACGTCCTGAAAGTCGGCATCTCCGTAGCAGAAGCCCACAGGACCGTTGCCGCTGCCGCTGGCGTCTCCCCAGCTCAGCGCGGAAGGTCCCAGGGGCGCACCTGCATTCACCTGCAGAGTGAAGGTGAACAACGTTCCATTCCCCGCCGCAAGAACCTCTCCACTGAAGTCAGTCCAGTCAATGGCAGTGACTCTCAACTGCATCATCCCAGCGCCTGCGGATGAGGCTGCACCCATGGGAGCCCAGTTGTCATTGAGAAAAGCACCTTGAACCACGGGGTCCATGTAGGTAAACACAGTGGGATCGTACAAGATGACCGCGCTAATGGCGGTCATAGTGAAGCCGGGCGAGTCAGACATATTAACCGACACGGTCACCGGAGAACCCGTGGTTACGTTCAGCGTATCCGGCACCAATGCTACGGAGAACTCCGCCAATGCGGGCGACGAAACCGCCAAAATCAACGCCGACACTACTGCGCAAATTATTATTAACTTTTTCATTTGAGTTTTCTCCAATTCAATTTTTAAGTTTTTATTTTTTTCACTGGCCGTTTCAAAGAGGACTGCCGGCACAAGATTTTTGTGCCGGCGCATCCTCAACAATTGCATTTACTGTTTATTTCTTTCTGCGAATTAAGCTCAAAGCACCAAGACCGAGAATCGCAATCGTCGCCGGCTCTGGAATGACAGTCAAGGTCGCGTTATCAACTGCCAGGCCACCGCTCATGGTAAGTTGGCTGAACCAACCATAGTCGGGGCCGCCCGGCTGGTGGGCGGGGTCGAGGCCCAGACCCTGGTAATTCTTCGTGTTGTCAAAGGAGTATATCTCCGCGCCATTGAGGGGTTCCACAAAGACATGGCGGGTCAGGAAACTGCTTCCAGCTGTCCATACGGCCCCGATAGTGTACCACCCGGACGTGTCGATCTTCGTGCCACCGCCGCCATATTCGCCGGCGTTGCCCGTATAATCCACGTACCACCCATCTGCGGCCTTTCCGGCACCGATGCCGGTATCGTCCAGCCAGGTTCCGTCCGAGGCCCTGCGAATGCCCATATCGAAGTTCCACTTGTCGCCGACGGCACCCGCGGTGGTGTCGATGTACACATCGATGCTCTGGGTGTAGGGACCGGTCCAGACGGTGGATGCTGCGTGGTCAAAATAAGTATAAGCGTCCTGCTGGACGATCGCGTAGTAGCTGCCACCGGCAGGGGTAAGCGGAGAATTCACCCGAGTAATCGTCCCGGCCCAGTCCCCCGTGTCTGACTCAAAGCCCTGAACGGTGGTCGTTGCCTGCGCGGCACCACTAATTGCTAAAACCGTTACTACTAAACAAATTGTAATTAACTTTTTCATTTGAGTTTTCCCCAATTCAATTTTTAAGTTTCTATTTTTTTCACTGACCGATTAAAGAGAGGACAGCCGGCACGAATGTTTCGTGCCGGCGCATCCTCAACAATCGCATTTACTATTTATTTTTTTCTGCGAATTAAGCTCAAAGCACCAAGGCCCAGCAGTCCAATCGTCGCCGGCTCGGGAACCACCTCGAAGTTATACGTGGTCGTTCCGGCCGCGGTACCAATGCTAAAGTTGTCGACATTGGCGTTGAAGTTGTCTTCGGGGCTGGCAAAACCGGATGCTACCCGGATACCGCCAATGCTCTGATATGCGTCGTTAATAATGGTAGCGTTCGGCTTTTGGGCCAGATAAGCAGCGAGGGTAATAGCGTTTGACCCCGGTCCGGCGATGTTGTCGGAGTACCACATGCCGTTCAAGGCATCCCACGTTTGCCAGGTATTCAGCGCCAAGTCCTGCTGCGGGAAGGGGTTTCCGTTCCCCGCGTCGGCTTCACTATAGGTGGGCTCAAACCACAACCGGTCATCCCGCGCGCCGTCACCGTCCGTATCCAGCCAGATCGTCAGGTACGGCAACTGTTGCCCGTTCCATGCGGTGGCGTAGGTGCTATAGCTAAGGGTAGTCAAAGCGTCGATCCGCGTCCCCGCCCAACTCGAATTCCGGAGTTGGACGCTTCCATCACCGTAGTTCGCGGCTGTCATTAAATGCGCACTGCCCGTGCCCAGCGGAGGGGTGGCCGGGCCAGTGACCATTTCCCCGGTTCCAGTTCCCGTTCCGATTATGCCACTATCGTCAGTGGTATAAAACGCCCAACTATCCATGTTGCTCGGAGAGACCACAACCGTATCGCCAAAAGATACACTGGCCATTACGACGCAAATTGCTCCGATAATAATTAAATTCGTTTTCATTTGAGTTTTCTCCAATTCAATTTTTAAGTTTTTATTTTTTTCACTGACCGTTTCAGAGAGGACTGCCGGCACAAGATTTTTGTGCCGGCGCATCCTCAACAATTGCATTTACTTTTTATTTCTTTCTGCGAATTAAGCTCAACGCGCCGAAGCCAAGCAGACAAATCGTCGCCGGCTCGGGAATGAGTGTTCCGGTCGCCGTGATATTTGACGCCACAACCGATCCGCCTGCCCCGTCTGTCCACCATGCCCCGGTGAAGACCTGCATCTGGGTCATGTCACCTTTGAAGCTGAGACCTGCGGGATAGTAAGTTCCATCGACCAGGAATTCCTGGTACACGGTGTCGGTCCCATTGCCATTGATCGTCGCGATCATCGAGCCCAGGGTGGGACTGATCGCGTGATAGACGATCTCGATGTCGTAGGTGCCGCCCGTATTTGCCATCTTGGTGTCCTGCCAGGGGTCAACGCCGTCACGGTCACCCCAGATGTACTGTGTATCGAAGCTGCCAAAGGGCGGCGCCACGACCGTGGTCGGGTCTGACGCATAGACATCGTAATCGCTTTCGCCGCGTCCGCCGGACGCTGCAAGATTATGCTTGTCATTAATATTCAGACTAGTCGGGTTCGAGGCCAAGTCGCCTACCAACGAACACATCCAGCCACCCTTTCCACCCTGATAGGTACCAAATGGACCGGGATTGAAGTCGCCCGCACCAACCTCACGAAGCCCCACTTCCACATAGGGGGTTTCGTAGGCCGCGGTCTGGGTTACGCCGCTCAGATCAATGCTGTACTTCAATACCAAATCGCTGGCTGTAAGGTCCCAAACCGGGGCATAGTGGCCGGCAGAATACGAAGGGGTGTAGGTAACATTGCCGAAATTGGTCGTAGTGGTCGCCTGTACCACGCCGCTAATCACCAAAACCATCATCAATACTGCACAAAATGTAATTAACTTTTTCATTTGAGTTTTCTCCAATTCAATTTTTAAGTTTTTATTTTTTTCACTGACCGTTTCAGGAGAGGACAGCCGGCACAGGCGTCCTGTGCCGGCTTTATACCCTCCTCACTGTTAATTACCTTTTCCTGCGAATTAAGCTCAAAGCACCGAGACCGAGAATCGCAATCGTCGCCGGCTCGGGAACCACAGTAAAACTACCTGTGTTGAGATTCCCGCCTTCGACATACACCTCAACAGTCCATAGGCCGGGATCGAGACTCCCAGTGACTTGGTCCTTGAGGCTTAAGGTGGGTGTAACGCTCTCGTCTGCGCTCCAAATATCCAGAGACGTATATCCTGCGACACGCCATGCATCGATCGTCGCCCAACTGTAGCTGGAATCGTCGTCGATGGCACATCGTAGGGTGTGGCTGGGGTCGTAGAAATTCATACTAAAGTCGAAAAACCCAGGGTTGATAGCGTCATCAGTGGCAGAATTGAGCTGCGTGAGATCAAGTTCGGCCGCGACCCAGATGTCATCAGTTGGCAGAAAACTGGTTTTCACCGCCGGGGGGTTATAACTAGCTGCCATGTGAGGCGTCGGCCAGTCCGAATCACCTGCGCCATACGAAACCGCACTGGTATCGCCACTTGCCAAGTGAGTCTTATAGATGACAGCGGCGTTGGCTGTCGAAGTGATTACAAAGAAAACCAACATCGAAACTATGCAAATTGTAATTAACTTTTTCATTTGAGTTTTCTCCTTTTTCTTTGAGCCACCCTCCTTCGCCAAGGCTACGGAGGGCAGGCAAAGACACAAAGTATTGTTATTCTTTTTTGTTTTTTGCGATGAAACGCTCACCGCAAAGTTTTATTTTCTCAATCCATTGGTTTCAGCCACAGAGGACACAGAGTTCACAGAGAAATAATATACAGTGTAACTCCGTGTTAATCCGTGTCTGAATCACTGACCGACCATTTTGTTTCATAGGTATATTTCCTTTCCGCTGATCACTGGCATGACCCTGACGAAAAGTTGTTACTGACCGATCTTTATTAACTTTTTACTTCTAATCACTGGCTGAAAACATGGCCGACGATGCGGGGCATAGGCCCCGCATCGAGGCCATTTTAGAAATTACTTACGCACTGTGTTTCCTGCGAATTAAGCTCAAAGCACCAAGACCCAGCAGTCCAATCGTCGCCGGTTCGGGAATGCAGTTCTCACCTGCCCAGATGTTTGTCACATGATTACCAGCAGTCAGCCCCGGCACATCAAACGACAGCTTCACATAATCCGGCTGAGGGCGAATAACGCCATCCACCTTATAACTCCAACTCCCGATTCCATCGCCTCCAGGAAGTTTCGTTCCACTGAACGTCCCACTATCGGTGTCGAGCTTGACATTCTCCGGGGCTTGTCCCCCATCGCTTGTCCCCTGTACGAGAATGAAGATTTCCTTGATGAGGTCCGGACGGAGATAATTCGTCAGGTCGATTGAAAAGGTGTTGCCAACCAAACTGGCCTTAAAGTCGGTGTTGCTTAACCAATTTGAAGCCCAGTGGCTGGGATTGTCCGGCGGCGGAACGTCGGTGTCACCTGGTCCGATGGCACTCTGCCACCATCCATAGGCGTAGTATTGGCACTCTACGTTCCACCAACTGGGGGCACCTGGCGGAGGCGTGACCGCAGGAACAGCCCATGATACGGATGCTGAAATCAGCATCAGACTTGCTACCAAACAAATTGTCATTAACTTTTTCATTTGAGTTTTCTCCATTACCTTTTTTGTTAATCACTTGCCGTTCAAGGGGGAAGGCCGGCACAAGATAGCGTCCTGTGCCGGCTGAACCCTCCTCACTGTTTAATTACCTTTTCCTGCGAATTAAGCTCAAAGCACCAAGGCCGAGAATCGCAATCGTCGCCGGCTCAGGGATTTCTGAACGAGTCGGCAACCATGACGATGGTAGGATATACCACTCACCACCGATACTGATTGCTCCCGTTTCCCACTGATTAGTTATACAGCCAGAATCAACTATTGTCTGGCCATTGAACGTCACAATATCAAACTTTGTAGGATACATTTCATTACCCTGGAAGTTTGTATTAAAATAGACGATGTCCGCAGATGGTCCCGAAATGTATGATATTGCACCGTTGGTGCCACTAACCCACGAGGAAGACGTTAGCCCAGGATCCTCGAATGCGCTTCCAGCAACACTTATCGCGGCAATTAGGTCAAACTGACCAACCCCGTTTTCGTACCAAGGCACACTCCAGCTATCTGTAATAGATGTACCACCTATAGCGACTATATTAGCGTTACTGGGTGCCGCAATTGCCAAAAGAACTAATACCAAACAAATTGTAATTAACTTTTTCATTTGAGTTTTCTCCCGTAGATAGTTCATTGTTATGTGCTCATAGACAACAAACTCTCTACTAAACATTAAACACCTAATTCTTTCTTTTGCTGCGGACAGTCCGCAGCAACATCACATTTTTCCCTTTCCCTGGACGATGACACTCCCCTTTACCCCTTTGGGGGCACTAATCACTGACCAATTTGCTCCATAGGCACTTTCCTTTCCGTCGATCACTGGCATTAACCGACTGTTTTAAAAATTGCTTCTGACCGATCTTTTTTAACTTTTTACATTTTTACATCTAACATTTGACCACTGGCATAATCATGAATCAAAAATGGGGCCGGCCCAAGATCGGCCAGTGATCTTGTGGACCGACCCCTAAACTCATCGCGGTATCTGCCGCGTTTTTTCTCTGCCGGGCTTAGCGTCTGACCACTGACCGTCAAACCCGGTTAGAAGAAGAAAAGAGAGTTCGTTTCCTCATTGGAATCTATTTACTTTTCATTATGTCATCGCACATATAGTGCGTTAGTTTTCTGCCGGGCTTAGCGTCTGATCACTGACCGTCAAACCCAGCTTTTAAGGAGGATGAAGAAGATTTTTAAGCTTCTTTTGCTTTCAATATTCACTTTTCATCTATGTCATCGCACATATAGTGCGTTTGTATTCTGCCGGGCTTAGCGTCTGATCACTGACCGTCAAACCCGACTTTTAGAAGGAGGAGAGATGAAGACGTTTTGTTTTCCTATCTCCTGTATTAACTTGTAATTCTATATACCTATCAAAGCCCTTTGGCTCTGTTCACATTCTGCCGGGCCCAACGTTTGATCACTGACCGTCAAACCCAGCTTTTTAGAAGGAGGAGAGAGAGTTCGTTTCCTCGTTGGAATCATATTCACTTTTCATTGTAATTGATGTGACCTCTTCAATATGGAGTATCTGGCACATCACATCCCTGAAGTACCCATCATCTATATCCTCACTGAGCACGGCCGTTACCCCGATGCTGCGGGCGGCTATTTCCTGTTTGGCATCGCCGGACCGCACAAACGCTACCGTCGGGATCCCAGGGTTGGCTCCAATCACCATCTCGAGCAGGCCGCCATTAGGCACATCAACAAGATGCCACTTGCTCACGACCGCATCGACCGCTTCCTTACGCAGGCATCGCACCGCTTCAGCGCCGCTGTCGAGCAGAATCACCCGCACCGGCAGCTCGCGTAACGCTTCGCCGCGGTTTTTGGCTCCTACGATCAAAACTGTGGTATTCACAACACACATCTACAGCATCCTTCTTACTTACTTTTTTTGCTTTTCAAGTTCTCCGGCTATCGTCACCGGCACGTATTACTTAGTAACAACGGCTGTGCCAGAAATACTTTTCAGCAAAAGAAATTTACAACTGCTTTGCCGGCAGAGAGTTATAAAAACATTTTTGAGAAGGCATTGAGGCGTCGGGTTCCGAGCCATTTACCGATATGCAACGGTATGCGTACTTGGACGATAGCAATGTGTTGTTAACGCGGCAGTTAGAAACGAGTTACTTTTATGTAACGGTGTTACAGAATGGTAACAGTAACGGCAATAAAAAAACCGGCGTATGCCGGTTTCATATTTTTTTTGATAATGGCGATGAAATTATTTCCAGGTGGGTGCAATATCGAACTGCTGCACCAGATGGTCAAGCCTGCGATGATCGATCTTGAGCAGCCGAGCCGCGGCCATCTTTCGGCCTCGCGTCTTTTTGAGTGCGCGGATGACTAACTTTTCCTGCAACTGGTCGAACGACATAAACTCCTCATCCTCCAGGGCCAGGAGAATATCACGATTAATAATATCTTCCGGCAGTGATTTAGCATCAATCACAAGGTCGCTGCTGATGATGTGCGCATATTCGATTACATTAGCAAGCTCACGAACATTGCCGGGCCAGTCGTATTCAAGCAGCAATTTCGCGGCTTCGGGCAGGAGCCGCTTGACCGGCTCGCCGTAAAGGGTCGCCTGCTTTTTAAGAAAATGCGATGCAAGTGCAAGGATGTCGTCCCTTCGCTCACGCAGAGGCGGCACTTCGATCTTGAATACATTAATGCGGAAATACAGATCGCTCCTGAATTTCCCCTCCCTGACTAACTGCTTAAGATCGCGATTTGTCGCACACAGCAGCCGAATATCAATCGGACAAGATTCTGTTGCGCCGACCGGGATTACACGAGATTCCTGCAGGACGCGCAAAAGTTTGGCTTGCAATTCGAGGTCTAATTCTCCGATTTCATCGAGGAATATAGTCCCGCCGTCCGCAGCGCGGAAAAAACCGAGCGAATCTCGTATCGCGCCGGTAAATGATCCCTTGACATGACCGAAAAGCTGACTTTCAAATATCTGGCCGCTTAATGACGTGCAATCGACAGGTATGAATACTTTCGATGCTCTTTGACTGCGGGCATGGATCTCACGAGCGACCATTTCCTTGCCTGCCCCCGTTTCGCCGAGAATGACGACAGGGCTTCTTCGCGGCGCGACGGTACTAATGCTTTCGAGAACGCCGCTGAACGTCGGCGATTGGCCGACAAGCTTCGACTTTAACGCGCTTGCTGGTTGCTGCGAGGTAGTCCCGCCGGATACCCCGATACTCTCATCGGAAAAGCGCTCCACCCTGTTTCTCTCCTCCAGTAATACAATAAAGCTGTGCTGTGCGGCACAAACCGCACAGCTTTTAAATTCATCACCTTATCCTTTTAGGGCTTTTCTTCTCAAAACAAGTGCGCCAAGACCAAGCAGACATATAGTCGCCGGCTCGGGAATGTCGCTTATGAATTTGTAGGTTACTGCGTCGTTGCCAGAAAGGGTGGGCCACCCCGGCTGACCGGACACTGGCGTATAGACCACACCGTTCATGCCATTCTCAAGTCCGACTTCGTCCACATAAACCACGTTGCTCAGCAGTTCGGGAATTCCGATGTCCGCCGGCGAATCGGCGCCATCGCTATTGTCGGAGTATACAGCAAATTGGGCACCGACGAATCTCACAACGTCACTAATCGTGGTGGTCCCAGGCTCCATAACCACGAGGTCTCCTGACACAAACGGATATACGTGCAGGGGGGGCTGGTAGGTCAAACTTGGGGGGCTGTTGAGTATTTTGTATGCGAGCGGGGTGATCACACCATTATTGTTAACGTTGCCGCTGCCATTCTCGTCGAAACTGACGATGATATTACCCCATGCCGCCGTCGTTAACAACACACACACGCATACTGCACAAATTGCAATTAACTTTCTCATACTCTTCTCCTCTTCAAAAAATCAGATTTCAAGACGTGAGAGACGATGCCGAGGAAAACAAAAGGGGGATACTCATTGTGACTACGAGCACAAAAACAACGCTCTCTTTCGTTGCTTCTCATCACTCTCACTCTTCGTCCTTCTTCTTGCCACCGGCTGGCCTGGTATGGCCTACGCAGCCGACAGTTAACATCAATTTATGCGCGGAGACCGATAATGTCAAGCGTAAAATAGGAATTCCAAGTAATTTTTTTTTAGGAATCAGGCAAAAAGATGGTGAATATCAGGTAAACCCTGATTCTGAACTGAAAATGACATATAAGCCACAGTAAAGATGGCGTTAGCAAATCTGAACAGGCCTCTCCATGCCCGGAAATCCTGTTTTTTGATAATTTTTCCGACTTTCCCGAACGAACGCCTATTTTTAGCTCAAAAACGCGGTAGATTCCTTCATAAAATTTGATTTCAACGCATGAATAGAAAAAGGGCTGTGTTGTTTGAACACAGCCCTTTGATTTGTAAAACATGTTGTCTTTTCGAGCTTTTTATGCTCTGCGTTTTCGCTTTAGCGGAACCTTCGGTTTCTCAACAGACTCAACGCGCCAAGACCAAGCAGACATATAGTCGCCGGCTCGGGAATAAGCACGTCTTGCGCAAGGGTGCCATCGCTCGTGGTAAGATTAAGCACGCGGATGCTCCCGAGGTCCGTTGCTCCGGAAGCAACAGCCGCATCGTAGTAGGGGTTTGTGCCGGCAGCCGGTGCCGGGATATCATTCTGCAGTGCCCAGAAGGCGTTCTGCATATTCACGCCGTCGGAATTGCTGCTGACGAGTTGCGCCCCGGAAAGGTACTGGGCGTACAGCCAGGCCGTTTCCGGATTCAACGGTTCGCCTAAGGGTCCCACGCCTCCGGTAATAACCTGGGTGTTGACGGCGGCAATATTGAACGTACCGTAACCGATCTTTTCGACCAGTTCGGCACAGAACGTCGTGATCATCGTGCCGTCGGGAATCCCAGGAACACCGGTGACATATCCTTTCAACTCGCCGGCCCAATCACTGCCCTGCAACATGCCATACCCTGAAATCGCGTCACTTCTGAACTCAATATACGCCCCCATGAGCTGGGAGGACAGACAAACAAACAAGACTACTGCACAAATTGCAATTAACTTTCTCATACTCTTCTCCTCCAAAAATAAACAATATTAGATTTCAAGATGTTAGGGACGATGTTGCGGGAGAGAAAAGAGGGATACTCATTCTGAGTATAAAACTAACGCTCTCTTTCGTTCTTCTCATCACTCTCACTCTTCGTCCTTCTTCTTCGTGCTTGTAAGTCCATAAAACAGACCTATCAGCAACCTATATACTAACCTACCTCCATTCTGAATGTCAAGGTGAAAATTTGAAAAAACAGCAAATTTGCCGCTTCTCTGGGACGAACGCCGATTTTAGCTCAAAAACGCGGCAGATCCCTTCATAAAATTTGATTTCAACGCCTTTTCAAGCAGTAAATAGCCGATTAGTTTCGCATCGGCGGCAGGCACGCTGGCCTGCACCAAATTCGGGGCGGTGGACACAATGCCCACAAAGGCCGAGAGAATCGAGCTGATGCAAAAGCAGGAGCCGGAGTAATCCGACGGCTGTCCGCATTTTTCCACAAGAGGCGATAAAGGGCACGCCAAATTCGTCTATTGACAATTGCGAAAAGTCATTTATATTAAAGATGCGAAATAGTTATGGGAGGCCCAGGCAATGAAATGGACGATTGAATATCTTGAAAAAGACGGAATCGTTCGTATTAAGACGTTCGGCCCGGCGGACTGGGACCAGCACAGGAGAATGAGCGAAGAGGCGCTTGCGCTGGGAAGGAAGAACGGCTCGCACAGGTTTCTTGCCGACCATCGGAAGCTGGAACACGGTCTTTCCATACTGCAGGTCGATGACATACCCAAGATGCTTAAAGAAATTGGCGTTACTTCCGAGGACAAGGTTGCAATAGTGTTCAACCCGGCGTCGCCGATAAACAACGCGGTTAAATTCTTCAGGGACGCGGCGTTTCTCGCGTCTCTTCAACTCCTAATCTTCTCCAACGAGAACAAGGCGATTGAATGGCTGAAAGCGGGTTCACCCGCCAAATCCAAGAAGTAACTGACCCTCAATTCGTTACCTACGAAATCGCCCTCTTGCCAACTGTTACGTTCACAGTAGAATAAGGCAAATTGTGAACGGCTTGCGCAATAGAATTATTTAGAGGGGGCACAATGACGCCGAAAATTCGCATTCTGGTGGTTGATGACGATGAAGTGGATTGCCTGTCGGCTAAAAGGGCTTTGGCCAACTCGCCGCTTCCAGTCAAATTCGAGGTCGAGACCGCCAGCACAATGGCCAAGGGAGTCGATAAGTTAAAGAAGGGACGATTCGATGTAGCTCTCTTTGATTTGGGGCTGCCAGATAGCGCAGGGCTTGAAACGGTCAAAGGAGCGGTTTCGGCGGCTGGGGAGATTCCCGTCGTAGTCCTGACGGGATTAGCGGACGACCAGACAGGCATTTCGGCGATAAACCTCGGGGCAACGGATTATCTCGTCAAAGGCCCCGCGATTGAAAGTATGCTCGGCAGGACGCTGCTTTACGCGCTGGCACACAAAAAGGTGGAGCGGAAACTCAAAGAGGCACTTGCCGCCAAAGCGGACCTGGTGAATATGGTATCGCACGACCTGCGAATACCGCTTACGGCAATCAAAGAGGGCATTGATATCGTCGGAAGCGGCGAGGCCGGGGCGGTCAATGAGGAACAGAAAGAGTTCCTCGACCTTGCCAAAAGGAACGTTGAACGGCTGACCCGGCTGATTACTGACTTTCTCGACTTCGAGAAAATCGACGCCGACAAACAGCAATTCAATATCCAGGCCAATAACATAAACGAGTTGGCAATGGACGTCTATAAAACAATGGGGCCGGTCGCCAAACAAAAAGGCCTGGACTTCCGCGTTGAGCTTGAAGAAGGACTGCCCAAAACGGAATTCGATTACGACGGCATCACCCGCGTCGTAACCAATCTCGTCAGCAACGCCCTGAAGTTCACTGCCTCGGGGAGTATCGTTATCCGCACAAGAAAAGACGAAGGCGGCATAAAAGTCGCAATCTCGGACACAGGCAGCGGAATAAGCAAAGACGACCTGGAAAACCTGTTCAAGAAATACGGGCAAATCAAGTCAACGAAAGTAAAAGACATCGAAGGAACCGGACTGGGATTAGCCATCTCAAAGCTGATTATCGAGCACCACAAAGGAAAGATTTGGGCCGAATCGGAACAGGGCAAAGGAACGACGTTTTACTTCTATTTACCAAGCTGATTCCTGCTCGCGGCAAAATCGAAAAGTGTTGGCTCCTCCGACGCCGGCGAGGCATTAGCTTTGGGCGGTTCTGAATCCGGCGGGTTTTCTTTTTTGCCGAGGATTTTATCTATAGTATCGAGCAGTACCTGCGAATCGTAGGGCTTCTGTAGATACGCATCGACGCCTTCAGTCAGGACGCTTTGCTTAATCAGCTCGTTTGTCATCCCGGTCAGGACAACAATACGCGTCTTTTTGGTGCTGTCCGAAATTCGCAGTTTCCGCAAAACACTAAGACCATCGCCGGCAGGCAACTGCAAATCCAGCACGATTAAATCGGGAGCAACCTTGTGCGCCTTCTCCACAGCCTGGTATCCATCGGATGCGCAATGGACGGTGAAACCCCTGCTGGTCAGCCGCTTGGCGACGACCTTTTGCACGTCCAATTCATCTTCCACTACCAGTATTGTTGCCATACAAAACCCTTCTTATGGTCTTTTGTTCCGGCCTTTCGGCGCAGAACAACACTACTGGCTATATCGGACTAAAACAGACGCGACTTAAGCGATTATCGCCCGATGACGTACCGCCTCCCCTATCCGCAATAATCAATATAAGTTCTCTTTCCCCGTGAATCTGATATCATTCTGCAATTTCGGGCTTCGCCTCTCGGCTACGCCCTGATCACGGCGAAGCATAGCGAAGCCGGATAGGAAATAAAAACAGGAGAAAATCCTATGGCGCTGAGCTTATTTGACGACAAGACGAAACAGCCGACAAAGCAAATGCTGGCCAAGACGCTTGGAAAGCAATATCAACTGTGGGCCGACATCGCCGAATACGTCGTGGAAAAATATCCCAAAGCGACCGAGGAATGGAAATACCCCGGCGTCAAATACGGCTGGTCATTCCGGCTAAAAGACAAGAAACGCAACATCATTTATATGATGCCCAGCGACGGCCACATAATGGTCGCGTTCGTCTTCGGCGACAAGGGCGTTGACGCCGTGCAGAATAGCTCGCTGCCGCAGTCGATTAAAGATGAATTGCGAAACGCCAAAAAATACGTCGAAGGCCGAGGCATACGATTACAGGTGCGAAACAAAACCGACGTCGCCAATATCAAAACACTCGTCGATATCAAACTCGCGAACTAAATACTCCTCTTGTTCCCCGTATTTCGTCCATCGGTTACGCTACTCGTTTCGTCTAACGTCTTACGGTTACGTCTTTGACGACAATTTACGCTTGACGCAACCGATACGAGCCGCGTAACCGCAACCGTCCAACGTAATCTGCTACGTTCCGTTCTTCGCCTCCGTCACAATCTGCTTCGTCAATGGCGACTGGTTTTTCTGCGCATCCTTGAACGCCTCCGCCGAATCGGGATTTGTCTTCTTGAAAATCTCATTCGCCAGCACAATCTCCTTCAAAGCGTTCGACTTTGCCTTGGCCTGCTGCAAAAAGCTCATAACCCTTATCGCTCCTGCCCCGCCAAACAGGCCCGCTATCGCTATACCCAATTCCAGTGTCGAATCCGCGATATCCCAGGCGTTTGGTCTCTGGCTCGATTCCTTTATCGCCGTCGCCGCTAATTGCTTATTCGATTCACTCAACACATCCTCCGCCGTATCCGCTTTCGACAATTCTTGCGGCAATCCGCAATACGCCACAAACGCCTGGCTCTGTGTCTCCGATAACTTAGTCAATTCCTGTAATTTCTCCGATGACTGCTCGCTTTGTGCTGTTTGCGATGCTATCGCCGCCGTCCGATTATGCACCCAGGCATTTTGCTTCTGCGTCTCGCTCGGCCCAAACCTGATTCCTTCGCACCCGCCTGTGATGAGTAAAATCGAACCACCAACCGCCAACACCATTGCCAATACCACTCTCGTTTTTATCATTTTCATTTCCTCCGTTTTTCAGTTAAAATAACAATGTTTTTGGAGAATAACTTTTGGATATTGCTCGCAAATTCAAACCAGACACGATACTACTTTGGGAAAAAGTAGCCGATGGCCCCGAGGCACAGCGAATCATTAAGCTTTTTCCCTCCGCACAAATAAAAATCATAAACCGTCAGCAGTACCTCTCCGATGCCACTACTCCCGGCCAGGCAGTCATTGAAAGCAAGCGAACACTGATGATTGGCCAGACATCCTCGTTCATCAATGGTTTCGACGGCAAACTCGGTTCTCATATCTGCTGCCGTCCGTATTACAAACTCATTCCCGCCTCCAACGGCTGTCCGTATCGCTGCACATACTGCTATCTCGCGTTCGTCTATCGCAAATATCACCCCTTCATAAAAATCAACGTCAATTACAACACAATGCTCCGGCAAATCGCCAAACTCGCTGATGGCCGGCTGCACAAAATCAGCTTCAATATGGGCGAAATGCTCGATTCTCTCGCTCTCGACCACGTTACAAACCTCACGCCAATGCTTGTGGATTTCTTCTCCCGCCTGCCCAACGCCTTTCTTATGCTGCTCACCAAAAGTGCGAATATTGGCAATCTGCTTTCCATCAAACCCAATAACCAGACAGTTGTTTCCTGGAGCATCAACAGCCGCGAAGCAATCAGGCAATACGAACTGGATACCGCCGACCTCGACGAGCGAATAAACGCCGCCCGGCTCTGTCAGCAACATGGCTATCGCATCCGTTTCCGTATCGACCCAGGCATATTGCATTCGAATTGGCAAACCGCCTACGCCGACATGATTCAGAAAATGCTTACTTCCACCGAACCCGAAAACATCACCGTCGGAATGCTCCGCCTCATCCCCGGCCATTCTCGCCTCGCCGCTCAAGCGTACCACGCCGAAACCGAAGAATCGCTCCAAAAGCAAAACCTGACCGACCTCGCTTCCGATGGGAAATTGCGTTACCCTGAAGATAAACGTATCGAATTTTATGCTCATATCATCGATACCATTCGTAGCTTCAATAAAAAAACTGTCCCTGTCAGCTTGTGCCGGGAATCCCCTCACGTCTTAAATACCCTCAAAGATAAGTGCCAACAATTAACCTGCAACTGCCTCGGCTAAACTATGGCGTGGCTTATATAAACATTGGTAATACGAGTAAGTGTAGGTATCCGCTGTTCCTCTGTTTGGAAAAACCTCTTGAGTCAGTTCTTTGTTCTCAACAGAAGCGTTTATCCGCTTGCCCAAAGTGCGCATTAGTGATTCTCTGTATTGGTCTTGAAGTATCAATATCCTGCCGCGAGGATCGCAGAGCTTTTCCGTTCTAACAATATCGTTTGCCAGACCAATGTTTCCGTTTTCATTTGCTAATGGCCGAATAACATAAGAGAACATTACCAAATGATACGCTCCGTAGTTTTTCTCTATTCGCTCCAACTGGTTCACGTTATCAGGAAAATCGTTTGTAAGGGTCAAAGTCCTGTGTTCACCTGCGTCAATTTCGTTGGCCCTGTATAAATCAAAATACTCATTGAGCATCCGTTGCCCGGTTGACAAACATATTCCCGATGTATCGTTTAGAACATAAGCAAAACGAACGGGACGTTGTCTCGAACTGTTTTGATTTTCCAAAATGCTCATTATGATA
Organism: Sedimentisphaerales bacterium; assembly: GCA_050013675.1. GTDB lineage: Bacteria > Planctomycetota > Phycisphaerae > Sedimentisphaerales > Anaerobacaceae > Fen-1362. The sequence continues at coordinate 696,151 of JBEKEU010000001.1, read as the reverse complement.
TCCGTCACTGCCAAAACGCCCACGGCCGGACCGCAGCCAATATCAAGTATGCGTATTTCTCCGCCGTCAAGGATACCATCAAAATCTTCTGACTCAACATAATCCAGTAAACTGTTCTGAATCTGAAAGTAATGCCTGCTGAAAAATACCTCTAAAAATGCTCGCATTCCTGATGCAGTGCTTGGGTACATTGTTTCTTCTTCCGATACGCTTTTATCAGGCAGACGGCCTATTTGCCGCCTTAACACGTTTTTTACTCGGCCCGACAGCTTCCAAATTCCATCAGGGCATATCTCCGATTTAATTTGGCTCTCAACGCTATCTATCATTGCTTAAGTCCTTCGTCCTCTTCATAATTTTTCTCCTTAAATTTAATTTTACTTTAATAACCTGCCTTCCCGAATGAAGTTAGAATTAAGATTTGAGAATTAAGAATCACAACGGGCAATGCACAATTCTCAATTCGAACTTCTCAATTCTAAATTCTTAAGCCGGAACTCGTGCGAGATTACTTTCTCCTGCAAGGTCTCTACCTTATCTGCGGAGCGTTTCTGACTTTCCAGTAAGCTTGTTACGTCCCGCTGAAGTAAATCCAATTGTCTTTGCAGATTGACCCAGCTTCCAAGAATCAAACTGCCTAAAAACGCCAACTGCACTAACACCGAAAGATTTATCGTCCTGTTCAACGTCCATTTCCCATTTTGCCTTGTCATTTCCAGCTCCTCTTCAATCCGCAATCTGCAATCCCAAATCCGCAATCAATATGTCCTGCTTCTGACAATTTTTAATTGCGTTGTTTGTTGACGAAAATCCATCCTCACCCGCTCAATTATCGCCGGGTTTATGTTGTTCCTCGTCGATAACACATCCATGCTGTCCGGATTCGCCCCGGCGATGTCCCCAACCTCAAAGTCAATCGCCAAATAAGGTGTCTGCACTTCGAACGTATCACCCTGGGCGTTTCTTGACGCATTGACTTTCCAGACATTCGTTTTCGATATGCTCAAACGCTCCCCTTGCTTTTGCAGATTCAGCTCAACTGTTCTGCTTATTCCCTTTCGATAAAACACAATCGCCTGTTCCGGCCCCGTCTCGCCCAACCTCGGCACAAACTTAAACCCAACGCCCGCCTGTTCGCAGCATCGGCTTATCGCCTCCAGCAAGCTCTGCCCCGTAACATCAAGGTCCTCAATCGTTTCCCCCGCCGTTAACGCCCTTATCCTGCTCGCCTCCGGGATACTCAACTGTCCCGCCGGCAAATACTCACAAAGCAAATACCCAATAATATCCGCGAAATCCCACAACCTCGCTTCTATACCCTCTGTCGCAAACACCCGTATCCTGCTGCCGTTACACTCCGCTATTTCAGCCGTCGCGTTTGGCAAACCATTCTCGTTAAAAACCGTCTTCGCTCCCGCCACAAACGCAATCTGACCATCAACTCCTCGCTCCCATCTTCCCGATACATTTATCCTCTCAAGCGCCAAGCTGAAATCTCTCGCCACGATTTCAATACTCTCGCCCGCCGGCCCAGTCGCCGTCTCAATAATCTCTACCTCTCCGGCGAATATCACTATCCCATCCGCGCCGCCCGCCGGATAAAGATTGTTATAAAACCATTTGATGCTGATTGGTTTCCCAATCTCGGCTACGTCTTCAATTAGTCCGCTGCCCGTATTAAAGGCCAGCCGAGCCAAACTAAACTCGCCCGTCCCGCCTCTGACTATCTCCACAACCTCCAGCTCCGGGCATAATCTTCCCTCAACAAACACCGACGCCCCGCCCGCTGGCAACGCCGTCCCTTTTCTCTCCGGCTGATACAAATCCACCCTGTTCGTCATATCGCACCAATAATCTGAATCGCTTCCAAATTCGTCTCGCGAATCTCAACCGTAACCTCCTGTTTCGACTCGCACTCGTTGCCATTCGCGTCTGCCGCCCTCACCGCAAACCGATATCGCCCATTTTCCGCCATCTCAATCTTGTGCCTGTAAAACCTCCGCCTCTTATACTTCACTACCGCAACCGGATTTTGATAATCAATTTCACCTGTTCCGGCATCTCCATAAATCCTCATCTCCGCAGGCACGCCCCCCTGCTCCATCGGATTGTATGTCCAGACAATCTCAACCTTCCCATCCTGTCCCTGTTCCGCTCTTAGCCCAACAATTTCATTCGGCCGCGCCTTGCCCAACTTGCCGCCGTTATCAATCGCGACCTTCACCGCCGCCCGCAATGTCCGCTCAATATCCCCGCACCGATTCGCGCACCGCACAACATAAAAATAAACCTCTCCCGCTTCGTGCGATAAGTAACTCGGCAAACTTATCTCATTCGCATCCGGCTCCGCCACGGCCAATACATTCTCAAAATCAACCCCCTCCATACTCCCGCCGCGATATGCTATCCGACATCCGCCGACCCTCATCCAGAACCAGCCCTGTGTCGTCACTGTCCCCAGCTTAAAACCGTTCGCCGTCTGCCCCGCGAACAACGCTTCTCTCATCCATGCCCGCCTCATCAGCTCACCGCCCTCGTCAAACTCGACTCGCCCTCGTCAGGCGTATGCGTCAGTATCACCGTCTGCCCGTCATCGTCGTAATACCGAATCGCCCCCGTCAGTTTGTCCTGCACCGCTTTGTTCAGCAGCATTTTCGCCGCCTTCTGCAGCGATTCGGCGTTAACCCCCTCTATGCTCCCCGCGTCAACTCTCCCCGCAGCGTCTATTTTCAGCTTGTTCGCCGCGCCATTCGTGAATAGCGCCGCAGCCATCGCCGCCGCCCAGTTCGAGTCCTGGTTGGTGATGGTCCCGGTAACTGTTGACGGGTTATAGGCACAGGCACTAACAATTACCTGCCCTGAACCGGTCTGCCGTATGTCTGTGGCCGTTCCTGCGCTGGCGGTCGTAAATATCGAGCAGCTCTTCAAAACCAGTCTGCCGTAATTCTGAACCCTCACGCCAAATATGTAGCCGTTCGTAGAGGCCCCACTGGCTGTCATAATACAATTCTCGCACACGACCAGCGTGGGTATCGCGCTTGTTCCGTTATTCAAATCCAGTCCGCCGCAGTTGCCGGTTCTCGATGGTTGTGCCCCTATAAATACGCAGTCCCTGAATACAAACCGTCCCTTGCCGACGTTAACCCCCGGTAATCGCCCGAACCAGAATAAGTGCCGTCGGTCTCAAAAATTACCCGCTCGCACAGAACGTCGTAACAATCTCCCATATTCGCACTGTCATACGTCCCCTTCAGACGGCAATCCTTAACAGTCACCTTCGTTGCCCCATAGATATACAGCCCGTCGTATGTCCCGCTGATATCGCACCGCTCGAACAAAAGATTTGTCGCCCCATTCGCCGCCTCTACCGCCTTGTTCGGATTTACTGCCTCAACGGTAATGTTTTTCAAAGAGGAATGGCTGCCTATTTTCAGTGTCGTCGTGTATCCGCTCGGATACGTAATCTTGCACAACTGCCTGTGTGTCCCGATGATATTAAGCGCTTTGGCGGACGCGTCCACAAGTTCGCTGTATGTCCCGGGCCAGATTATAATCGTATCACCCGAGCTTGCCGCCGCTACCGCCGCGCTTATCGTCAATTTGGCGTCATTCGCCAGATTAATCGGATATTGTCCCGCATGTCCGCTGTTCGCGTCGTTACCAACCTTCGCGACATGCCACACCCTGCTCGAATCATTTATGTAAATCATTTCTACGCTCCTCTTAATTTCTAATCTCAAATCTCAAATTTGAAATCTTAGATTCTTTTCTTTATCCTGCTCTCATCAAAACCCTGCAATCCTCAATCGCCATTATATCCCCGCCCGAAGTCGTTGCTATCGCCAATCGAACATGCGGTGTGGTCGCCATATCAGGAAAACCGCTGTATTCGTTCGTCACCAAAACCCCTGCGTTCGTCAGGTAAACGTAGATGTTCGCCTTGTCATCCGCCAAAGCATTGCCCGACGAACCGACGTAATTCACCTCCTGCGTCCCCGCCTGGAACTTCCCCGGCTTCACACCTATATCCAGCCCGCCCTCGTCATACACCCGCAAATCATTCGCCCGCCTCGTCGCCTGCAACAGCCGATACAACATCCTGCGAAACTGCAGATAATAAGGCGCCTGCCCCGTCGCTACGTATTCCACTCCGGTTTCATTGTCCGTCAGCAAATTCAACAACTCATTGTCACTCGGATAAACCTCTGCCATAATTCCGCTCCTTTATTTTTCGCCTTCAACCTCAAGCATAAGTGCATTCGTCGTTTCCTCAAACGACAGCACATCCAATCCTCTTGCCGGCCTCGCTGCCGGTATCACCACAACCTCCCCCGTCTCGCTCGCCGCACTCTCATTGCCCCTCTCATCAATAACCTTCACCCCGAACCGATACACTCCCGCGTCCAGAGCCGGGCTCACCCATTTGATAACATCCGCGTCAACTCCGAACTCACCCAGCCCAAAACCGCCTATACCAAACCCGACTCCGCCTGCCCACTCATAACCAAAATCGCCTTTCCCAAAACTGGCTAATCCAAACCCCGCCTTATCCTGCCAACATCCCCAAACTTGTCCTTCGCCGATCGGATGCTCGTAGTCAACCACCCCGGTCCCATTGTCAAAATAAACCTCGAACCTCGCCCCTGCCGGCAAACGCTGACTCCGCAGCAAACTCAATCTCACCCTCCCGCTGTCCCCATCGCCTCGCTCCAGCTCATCACTAAAATCAACATCCGCCTCACTTGCCTCAACAGCAAACACCCCCACCCTCGCCGCCCGCTCATAACAACTCGGCGTCTGCACCACCATTTCCCTCTGCCCGCGGTCAACCGTCACACCGGCGAAATATCCGTTTACATAAACCTGATACAGCTTGTCCTTCCACTCTGACCGCCACTTAACTAAGCAGACTCTTGGCGCCTCGACTACAGCCCCGTTTTCCCAGACGCCCGTCGACAAATCAAAAACCCTAACACCATTTATCCCGCTGCTAATAAATCCCATCGTTACACCATCAATTGCGTATAAACCACTTCGTAATCCCCAACAACTCCGCTTCCGCTCTCTCGTTCATTCTTTACGCTAACCGAATCAACCCGAACGTTCTCAAACCTCTCCCCCTGCGAACCAACCAGCGTATGCGTGTCCCCATCTATAAACGCCGATATCGCTCCAGCCTTGCTATCCAGGTCCACCTTACTTCTCGCCCGAATCTCGCCCTTTTGCCGAATCTTCCTGCCACGTTCACCAAGGTCGATACTAATCACGCCGTCTAATCCCGCCACCGACCTCTCAATGCTCTCTCGGCCAAAACTGCCAACCTCGATTTGCGAATCTCCCTCGCCGAACAAATTAATCCCATCCAAATTAACCATACGAAAGCCCAAAATAATCAATTATCAATAATCAGTTATCAATCTCGTATCAGCCACCCGCATCCGCCGAAACATCACCTATTACCTGCCCAGGCCGAATCCACAAATACTCCATCAGCCGCAAGCTCACCTCCGCCACCTGAGGCCTGAATGTGCTTATCCGATACGTGATGTCACCACCAGATGGCGGAGCTATCGGGGCCGACTCCGAATCCCCTCGCAAAACAGATACGCACAACTGCGTTGCTGAATCCACCGCCACAATCTCATACGCCCCGTCAAGAATCCCGTCCGCCGACCGCAGGTAAACACAATCGCCCGCCTCAATCTCCGCCGACACAAAATCCGCCCCGCTCGCCTCGAACGTCGTCCCCGCAAGCTCGCCGCCCGTCCCCGCCGCCAAAACCTGATTCACCGGATAAAGCTCCCCGAACAACGCCGGTTCATACTTCAAAATATCAATATCATTGCATAACCTGACCATATTTCACTCCCTTCAAGCCGGACCCGGATAGTCCCGATTTATCGGGACTACCCGATATCCGCCAAATACTAACTAACGCTAAGTCCTCGAATAATCCCGTGTGCCGCCTCGTTCTTCAGTTCCACCGTGTACTCACCTATTAGTTCGCCGCACTCATAATCACCTGCGCTCGCCAATGGCTTGAAGTGAAAACTACGCCCCGCCAAAGGCAATACCGCTATCCGCGACGAATCTAAAAGCAGAACCGTATCCTGCGGCAGCCACCGTGTCGTCACTATCCGGCAAACGCCAAAATCACTCTCATAAACGTTAACCAGATCGGTAAACTTCGTGTCCCCTGCCTCGTAATTCCTGCTGCTCGACACGAAACTATTTATCCGCCTCTTCTGAAACCCGCCCACAACTATCAGGTCGATATTCCCGCTGCTGCTGGCCCATATTTTCCTCAGCACATAGTTAATCTTCGCTTCATCAAGGTCCGCTCCCGACGGGAATCCACTATCGCCTGTGCGAAACACATTTGTCGCAAGATGCTGCACAACCCCCTTCATCGTCCGCCTAACCGTATCGCCGCCCTGCGGACTGTTCATCGGCTGACCCCCGTTGATAACCGTGTTCTCCATATCTCTGATTAGTTCACGCAGCCGTTCCTGCTTCTGATAGTCCATCTCATCCGCCAGGCCCAACTGGCGTGCCGCCACATCCGTCCCCGAAACCTCAACCGTCGCCGTAAATATCTGTGTGTAGTTCCCGCACCGCCTGCGATTCGTAAACCTCACGCCCGGCTTATCATCGCCCTCCAAAGCTGCGTTGCCTAAGATATTAATTGCCTGGTTGTCCGCAAGATTCTCAGCCATCGTCCCCGCGTACCCGCGAATAACCGTCAGCATGTTGGTGCTCACTCCACTCACTAACATCAGCTCCCTGCTGCCCTCAATCTGTATCTGGTCGCCTGCCCTGAACCTGCTGCCGTTGTCCACCACAAACTGCGTGTCCACATCCGGGTCAGTAAACGTGCTGTCGTTTATCGCGTCCTTGTCCGGCAGCAGCTCATCCTCAAGCCACTCATGATGCGTGCTCGTCGCCTCTCTCAATGGGTCGCCTAATGCATCCAGCAAAGGCGTTTCATAAGGCGATACTATCCCGACTAAATCCGACACGTCTTCCGCCAACTCCGGCAAAGCCGCTCCCGCCGAATATGTCGCTTTTCCTGTAAATGCCATGTGTTTGTCTCCTTCCTAATTGTCCGGCGTCCCGTGTTCATTGTTCATCGCAATGAACTACGAACAACGAACTATGAACATTTCATTTCAACAACAGTTAAACAACGCTTCTCCTTCTTCTCATATACTCCTGCAAATCACTCCTGCTCCCAGTTCCCGCAGCCCTTTTGGCCGCCCGCTCGAGCGCTCCGGCTCCGCTTCTCTGCTCTTTCGCCGGCGATGTCCTCACAGCCACACTCCCCGATGTCTTTTCACCGAATAAATAACCCTTTTCCTTCTTCAACTGCTCCACAACGCCGCCAATGTCTCCCTGCGGTGAGCTTGTCGAACCCGCCTTTTCGTCTTTGGCAAGCCGCGACTTGGCTATTAGCATCGCTGCCTCTAAATCACGTGTCCCCTCCGAGGCCAACCGTCTCATCAACTCCTGATCCTTCTGCGTCGCTTTCAACTCGTCAGCCAACCTCGTCGCCTCAGCTCTCGCCTCGACCAGCTCTCCCGCAAGCTCCTCAACTCGCCTCTCGGCACTCTGTGCCCGCTTGCGATGCCGTATCGATTCACCGATTGGAACCAACCTTGCATTGTTCAGGTCTTGCTGTTCCACTTTGTCTTCTGACAAACCCTCTTGCGACTCTATCGCGTCCATCTTTGCTTTTCTCCTTAACTCAAAACTTAAAACTAAAAACTTTTCTTCGTCCGCCTTCTGTGTTCCTTAAAAGCTACACAACCGTTTCGTAACCCAGTTCTTTCAACACTCGCTCGACAGGCACGCCAAGCTCCTTCTTCGCCTTCGCCTCCTCAAGTTTCTCCATCTCGTTCTCAGGCAGCGGATCCGGGAAAATTATCTCCATGTCCCTGTCCCGCTCGCTTGTCTTGTAGATGTTCGCCTTGTCCAAAATCTCAAGAACCATCCCCGCTATATTCTTCAACCCCTCGCCATACGTAAATCTCTTGCGCTCCGTCTTCGACAGCATCCCCATCATCGTCAACCTAAGCGCAACCGCGCTCGTCAGATTCCCCAGTTTGGTGCGAATCACACCCGCCACCAAAGGCGTCATCCCGCTGATTTTGTCCATTGCCTCGCGCATCTCCTCTATGTGCGCACTCTCGCTCGGATGATCCTCATCACCGCCGAACTCCTCTATCGCCGCGTCCGGGTTATCTGTATGCCACATCACCCCCGGCGATACCGGCTTCTCCGCGAAGCCCTCTATCCCCTTGCCCAGATACATCTTGAACGACTGCATCGTTATCCTGCTCGCCCTGTCACTCAATCGCGTGTTCAGCTCGTCCTGTATCGGCATCAATGGCTCAACGTCGCTTTGCCCCTCGTAGTAAAATGGCTGCGCCAAATTCTGGATATGCACAACCGGCAAAAATCCCCAGGGCAACCGGCCTTCCGCAATAAGTTCTTCGTCCTCATACCTCTGCCACGCATCCGCCGATGTTATCTCCGTCACGCTCACTACTCTCCGCTTGTCCCCCTCTCGCCCAAACAGCCGCTGCAATACTCCTCCGCCACCGGCTATTTTGTTCCTCGCCTGCTGAAAATGCTGAACATAATAAACCACTTTTCGATAATCGTTCTCATCAAGAACAGGCAGTGCCCGAGGCGCCTCTATCAGCTCCAATCCAATTGCGCGTGCTAATCCAAGCACAACCTCGTATGTGAGGTTCGAAGGAGTGTCCGAAATGCGCTCGTAGATTTCCCGGTCAGGCCTGACCATACAATCGACGAAACCATAGACGCCCCCGAGCACCGCCATATCCTGCAAAAACCCGATCCCGCCGTTGGCCGAAAAAACCGCCTTTATAATCCCTTCGATTTCTGCTCGCTTCACGCCATCAGGCGACCGGGATACCACGCTTATCGGTTTACCAAACAAAAAATCCACCGCGGCGTTCACCCGCCACGCTATATCATTCTCAATCACCACCTCCTTGCGACGTATGTCCCCGACGGGCCTCCCGCCGAACATCCCCGCCTCAGCGCACCGCACTACCCCCGTTATCCTCGCCGGCAGCCCATACTCCTGCGCCTGAACATAGCACTTGCCGTTTTCACCTGCCTTATGCTCGATTGTATGATTACCCGTCCGATGCAAATCCACTATAGGGTTAGTGTAATACTCCCACATCTTGCCGAAATGCGTCTGTACCTCCGCCGCCCGCTCCTCCACTAACCACTCCAGATACTCCGCATCCAGCGACTCAACCGAAGTCCCGTCCCCAAATATCTTCAAATCAAATCCCATTTCGCTTACCCTTTCACTTGTCATTCACGAGACACGAGTCACGGGCGACGAGTCCCGGCTTTCGCGTCCCTCTGTAATTGGCGCGAACTTGCGCGCTTTTGACGAAAATTCCGATTTTCGAGATGGGCAAAAATGCGCTTAAGTCCTTGTGGAACAAAGAATAAAAAAAATTTAAAAAATTCCAGGATTGGCCAAAAAACACTTGCGCACTTTCGGCGAACAACTGTATGAAACGTTTGTATCATACAAACGTTTTATGCGACTGTTTGGGTCCAGAATTTAACTTGTTGTACGGTAAACACTTACGGCAATAATCCTGTCTGAAAAACGTTCAAAAAACAGACCAAAAAATGACCGAAAAACCACGCAAAAGCCCCCCTTCTCTGACAGACGATTATTTATAAGTACTTGTATATACTGGATTTATATCAGTTTCTAATGTCCCCATCCCCCTGTTTTTTATGCGGAAAAGCGTACCGAAGGGCAGCAAAATGTACCAAAATTTAGCTCCCTAATTTATTCGGAGTTTACTCTCAAATCTCAAATCCTCGCCATACTCCGTCCGCTATACGCTACACGCTGTACACTGATTTTTCCCACTTTTTTCTTGACAACCCGAATATCCATCCGGTAGCATCAATCAATGCCGACTGGCGAGGAGCCAAATCGGCTAAAGAAGAAGGAGGAGATGTATGAGAAGCATTTATTTGCTCGCCCTTATAGCAATTGTGCTCACCAATTACGCCAAAGCCGATGTCACAATAACCGCAACTGACGCCGGCAGTGGCAAACTGCGAATCGGCTATCAGGCAACCGGGACGCTTGCGCCTGTTGCTTTCGCTTTGGATATACAACTGAGTAATGGCGCCACCTTCAGCAACGTTACATCTCTTGCCCAGCCTTTCTACTACTATCCCTCAAGATTCAGAGATTTCATAGTCACGACAAGTCCTAATTGGGAAGACCCTTATTATCTTCCAATGTCTGCCTGGAATGAACCCGCTGCGCTGGGCGGCTTAGGCACTTCGGGCATAACAATCGAAATGGCATCGATGCTCGACCCCTATCTCACGGCCGGTTCTAACGCCGACTTCGACCACAACGGTTCAGTAGGCATCTATGATTTAACGATGTTCAGCGACAATTGGCTAATAGACGGAGGAATGGCCGATCTTTACCCCGATGGCTTAGTAAATTTCCGTGATTACGCTGTTTTTCTCGACGGTCACTTCGATCCCATCCCTATGTCAGGAGATCTCCTCTTGTTGCAGTTAAATGGCAACGGTGCCGAGATAACAACAGCAAACATCTCGCTTAATTTGATTCGAGGTGGTATTGTTCTCGAAGATGCATCACTTGGAAATGCAATCCTGCCAACCCAAGTCACCGTAATTATTCCCGAACCTGCCACGCTTATGCTTCTCACCCTCGGCGGCCTCATTCTGCGAAGGAAGAAATAAAGATATCGTTTAAAAGCTGCCTTGATTACGCTGCGAGTTTCGATTACGTCGGGACTCGCAGCTTTTTATTTTCTACCATTATCAACAAGACAAAACAGCGTTACCTGTCTGTGTCAGTCCGTGTTTAAGTCCGTGTCAGCCAGTGTCTAAAAAACAGTGGAAATCTGTGTAATCTGTGGTTAACAACTATCCGCTATGGGTAACTATCTCGGTCTTACAAGTCGGTATTGCCGTCAAAAAATTCCTGCCGTAGGATTTGCTCAATATGCGTGAATCCAGAATAACTACAATGCCTGTATCGGTCTTTGTCCGAATCAGCCGGCCAAAGCCCTGCTTGAACTTTATTATCGCCAAAGGCAACTGGTACTCCGCAAACGGATTGCCGCCCTCTTCTTTGATTTTATCCAACCGCCCCGCCAATAAAGGTGTATCAGGCACCGCGAAGGGCAATCGCACGATTATCACATTCGACAACGCCTCCCCCGCCACGTCCACCCCCTGCCAGAAACTATCCGTCCCGAACAATACAAACCGTCCGTCCATCTTGAACCGCCTCAACAATGACGTCCTGTCTAATCCCACCCCCTGCTGAAGCAATTCTATATTATTCTCTTTAAACCACTCCGCCAACTGCTCCGCGAAATTGCCCAGCATCTTATAACTTGTAAAAAGCACAAACGCCCGCCCCTGCGTTTGCAGCACATATTTTTTCACTGCCTCGCACGCCGACTCCACAAACTTCTCGTCATTCGGCTCAGGCAAATCGCTCTCGACATAAATCGTAACCTGTTTTTCATAATCAAATGGCGAACCTAATTTCACCGCGTCATAATTCCCCAAACCAACCCTCCCCGCGAAAAATTCAAACCCGCCCTTCTCCTTTTCTCCTCCCACTCGTGGTGAGCTTGCCTGCCCTGAGCTTGTCGAAGGGGTCGAACCACTGCTAAGTGTCGCGCTCGTCATTATCACCGACTCAAACTTGTCGAACAAACTCCTTTTCACATCCGCCCCGACGTTTAACGGCGCACTTTTCAAATAAACCGCCTCACGCCTGCCCCGAGCGGAGTCGAGGGATTTATTCTCACTAACCTCAACCCAATAAACATAATCCTGTTTGGCCTGTGGCAAAAACGCCTCCAAATCCGCAAGCAATCCTTCGCACTTATCGACGTATCGCGTCAATTCAAACCGCTCATCCTCGTCTTTTGCCTGTTTTGCCAAACCAGACAGGCCCGCTCGCAGTTCCTTAAACTGCGCCGATAAATTGTCCTCGACAAAATTCTTGTAGCATCGTCCGTTTGACTGCGACCTGTGTCGCTCATCCCACTGCCGAACGCCTTTGAAAAATTCCTTCGCCGCCTCTCCCGCTTTAACAACTAGGTCTGTCAACTTCCCCGCTTTCGTATAAACCAAAAGCCCCTTATGTGTTCGCGGATTATAAAGCCCATCTAACAGAAACCTCACCGACCCGCTGCTTATCTCAATCCCGAAATGTTCCTCCGCCACTCGCTCAATGTTGTGCGCCTCATCGATAATCACCCATTTGTAATCAGGCAGTATCGAAAATTCTTCCTCCCGCAGCGCAAGGTCACTGAATAATAACGCGTGATTTGTAACAATAACATTCGCGTTCTCAAGCTCCCGTTTCGCTCTCTGGCAAAAGCAGTTCGTCCAGTGCCCGCACTTCCTGCCTTTGCAATTGCCGTGTTCCGCCTTCACCGCGTCCCAAACTCTTACTTCCGGTATAAAAGGCAAATCGCTCAGCGACCCGTCCGCCGTCCTCGTCGCCCAGTTATTTATCTCTGCAAGAGCATCGCCGAACTGGTCGAACAAACCCATCTGTCTTCGAATCGCAAATTCCAGCCGGCGTTTACAAATATAATTCGACTTGCCCTTCGCCAGCACCGCCTTGAAACCCCAAGGCAGGCACCGGTTCAAACAGGGAATATCCTTATTGATTAACTGCTCCTGCAAAGCGATTGTGAATGTGCTGATAACAACTCGATTTGCCCCAAGGATTGCTTTTTCTATCGCTGGCACAAGATATGCCAAACTCTTGCCGACCCCCGTCCCTGCCTCCACCACCAAATGCCGCTTCGCCGATAGCGCCTTTTGCACAGCCTTGGCCATATCGACCTGCTGCTGACGCCGTTCATATCCCCCAAACGACCGGCCAATCACCCCTCCAGGCGCAAAAAACTCCCCCATATTCAAAACACTGCTTCGTATTTCGTCGTTAGTCATTCGTGTTTCGTATTTTATCGTTCGCGGTTAGATATACGAAATACGATATACGATATGCGTTAAGGTTTTGCAAGGCGTTCGTCTATCGCCTTTTTCATCGCCGCCACTGCCGGCGAATTCGGCATCTTTTTCACCGCCGACTCAATCATTTGACGAGCGAATTCCAGCCGGTCCATCTGGTAATACACGTAACTGAGCAGAAATTCCAGTTCTCCGGAATCGCTCTTGTCCATCCACTCCCTGGCTTCGAGTATCCTGTTCTCAACCGTGTCTTTGTCGCCTATCATTCCCACAAGGTCAACCTTGACCTTCGCGTATTCCGGGAAAATCTCCAGCGCTCTGGCCAAAAATAACGCGCTGCTCAGATACTCGCCCGACCCAAACAACGCCACGCTCTTGCCCGCGTAACCCAGTGGGTCATTCGGCTTATATATCGAAGCAAGTGTGTAAGCGTCGGCGGCTCTGTAAAACCTCCCTTGCTTCATAAAACCTTCTGCCGCCCTTATATGCTGATTGAATTTGTCATCGCTATGAGCGGCAAAACTCTTATACGCTTTCGCGAATTCCGCTGGCGTAACACCCGGCTTTGAAACTGTCGATTCATTCGCCTCCGCCTGTTCTGTCGCAGGTACGCCCTGGGGCTTGGACAATTCAATGGTCTTGCCTAACTGCCCCTTCATCTGCTCATATACATCAGTCACCTGCCCCGGCTTCAGCGTATTGCCAATCTGTCCCGCCAACCCTTCCTTGTTCGCCTCCCGCTTACCCTGCTCATCGCGAACCTTTTGTGCCTTCGTGCCAAGCAACATCTCCAAACTCGACTCGTTGCCCGTCACCGGCTTCACCGCAGCATTCGATGCATCCTCTTTTCGCTGAATATTAACTCCCATATCACGCCAGAACTGTTCCTGTGACTGCGAACCCGGCTCGCCTCCAAGAGGATATTTCCTGATATCCGCTTCCACAAGTTTTTCCAAATCCTGCTGGCTCATCGACAATGGCCGTCTGCCGATTTGAGGAGTATACCCGCTCTGGTAATATCCCATCTGAGCACTCGGTAATTTTGTGCCTGCATATGAATTACTCCCCAAACCGCCGGCGCCGGTCGTAACCGCACCGCTCCCGCCCGGCTGCGTCGTCGTCACCGTCCACGTCGGTGAATAATAAGGCGTCAGACCCCCGCTGCTCGTCCCGAAATTCTGCGAACCGGCGGTATCCCTCAAAAATGAGTCCAGCCCGGCCGATGTATGCCGAAGCGAACTTGCCGGGGCGTAAAAACTCGTGGGGCTGTTGTATGGCACGACGCCCCTGAATTGCATCCCGTTGGCCACGTTGCCCGTAATCACCAGATTTCCGCTCGTATCAATTGGATTAGCGCTCGGTATCAGCCCCGACTTATAAGCCGTCGGCGGAACCGTCCCAGACCCAACCGGGTTGCCAACCGACGGATTTTCCAGGCATAACCCAACCCCGCAGAAAACCGCTACAATTATCGCCGACGCGCAAATTATGTTTCGTCTTCCCATAACATTAACTACCACAAATAAGCCGGCCTGTTCGTTTTTCGATTCCCGCTAAATACCCTGATACTTCGGCCTCTCCGCCCACCCTAATTTTGTCGCCAGCGTGTCCCATTCACATCGAAGCGGATTATTCACAACAAGAAAATCCCTCTTATGACGCCTTATCTGCACCACGTCATCGATATCCAGTTCCAACGACACCTGTCCGTCTATCGAGACCGTCGTTCCCTCATTCAAACGCTCCCCGCGAAGCTCAACAACGCTGTCCGCTCTTATAACAATAGGCCTGAAACTCAAACTATGCGGGCAAATCGGCGTAATCACAATCCCTTCCATCTTCTGCGACAGAACCGGCCCGCCCGCGGACAAACTATACGCCGTCGAACCCGTCGGCGTCGATACCACCAGCCCGTCGCTCACACACTCCCCTAAATGCTGCCCATCCACAAACATCTGCAGGTCTATCATCCTGAATGGTGGGCCGGAAGTAATGAACACATCATTGACCGCCGTCGAACAAAAATGCTCCTTGCCTTTCTTAATCACCCGGCAACGCAGCATCATACGCTTCTCTATCCTCGCCTTGCCTCTCACCAACTGCGGGAAAAATTCCTTCAGCTCCTCGACGCTGAACTCCGCCAGATACCCAAGTTTGCCGAGGTTCACCCCTATTACCGGAATTCCCGTTTTATCGTCACTTCGACTCAACTGCCTGGCTGCCGCTATAATGCTTCCGTCGCCCCCGAAGACCACCGCATAATCCGCCTCCCGAAAACCTTCTGGCGTGCACTCCTCTATCCCGCAATTGACCACTGTTTTGGCTTTACGCCTTATAAAATCCGCAAATTCCGATATCGCCTCCGCGACGTGACCCTTCCTGCGGTCCCCGAAAATCGCCAACCTCAACATTCTCTTGCGGCTTGCCCTGACCATTATTTAGCATTCTCACTTCTAACTTCATCCGCCTTGGCGGACTACCGATTTAGCATTTGACACACCGTCTCCGCTATTTTATCGGCATTTATCCCCGCCTCCATAAGCTGGTTGGTGCGAGAATTGTGCCTGACAAACCGCTTCGGCACCCCCAGCATCCGCACCGCCCCACCATCCCGCCGGGGCACAAATCCGCCGCTGTGCTGACCCGCCGCCTCCATCACCGCTGAACCAAATCCGCACGCTACCCCGTGGTCTTCAACCGTAATCACCGGCCTGCCCTGCCTGCCCCGAGCATTGTCGAGGGGAGCGGAGTCGAAGGGCCTGCCTGCTCTGAGCAGGGTCGAAGGGCCTGCCCCAATCAGCTCAACTATCCTGCTGTCAATCGGCGCCGCAAACCTCGCGTTTATCACGTCAACCTCTATGCCTTCCTTCGCCAGCGCCCTCGCGGCAGCTATCGCCTCGACAAGAATACTCCCATAACTTATTATCACGGCAACCGACCCGTCGTTTCTTCTGGCAACCACACTTTTACCCAACACAAACGGTTCGCTGCTTGATTCCGCAATCTGCTGGCTGGCGATTATTTCCTTCGGATACCTCACACACACCGCCCTGTCCGCGCTCAACGCGAATTCCAAAGCGCCTCCCATCTCTACCGCGTCCGCAGGCGAAACAAGAGCAAGATTCGGCATCATACGTAAATATCCGATATCCATAAGACCATGGTGTGTCGGCCCATCCGCCCCAACCATACCAGCCCTGTCAATACAAAATACCACAGGCAGGTTCTGCAGCGAAACCTCCTGGAATATCTGGTCAAAACTCCTTTGCAAAAACGTCGAATATATGCAAACCACGGGCCGTAATCCGCTCTTTGCAAGACCCGCCGCTATCTCCACCGCCGCGCTCTCAGCTATACCCACGTCGTAGAATCTGTCCGGGAATCGTTCGCGGAACTTCTTAAGCCCTGTCCCCTCGCACATAGCGCTGCTTATAGCTACAACCTTATTGTCCTTCTCAGCCAACCTCACCAGCTCGTCACCGAAAGCATCCGTGAAGCTTCGTCCCTGCTTCTCCGTCGCCGGCTCCACCACGTCGCCGTTCATCTTGAATGGCCCCGTCGAATGATACTTGCTCGGCTGGCTGTCCGCGGGCGTAAAACCCATCCCCTTTTTGGTATGACAATGCAGAATCACTGGGTGCTCAACCTGCCTCAATGCCCTGAACAACTGCACCAAAGCCCCTATATCATGACCATCCACCGGCCCAAAATAAGGCACATTCAAACTTTCAAACAACTGGCTCGCCGGAAGCACCATACGAATGCTCTTCTTGATTCTCTCTATCGCTTCCTCCACCGTCTTGCCAATCACCGGCGTGTGTTCCAGTATATCGCTCGTCGTCCTCCGCAAATCCTCGTATGTCTGGCTCAATCGAATCTTCGAAAAATACTTCGCCACCGCGCCCTGCGTCGCATCTATCGCCATCGAGTTATCATTCAGCACAATCAGCATCTGTCGCTTGACTAAGCCCAGATTGTTCAGCGACTCGAAACTCGCCCCGTTGACGATGCTCCCGTCCCCGACAAAAGCTACTATTTTATCCTGCTTACCCTGTTTTGCTTCGCCAAGCGCAAGTCCGATGGCCGTGCCTATCGATGTACCTGCGTGCCCCACGGCAAATTGGTCATAGGGGCTTTCCTCAGGATTCGGAAATCCGCTGACCCCGCCCGCATGACGAAGATTTTTGAATTCCTCTTTCCTGCCGGTGATTATCTTATGCGCATAACACTGATGCCCGACGTCCCAGACTAATTTGTCCTTTCCAAAATCGAACACATAATGCAGCGCAATCGTTATATCAACCACCCCCAAGCTGCTCGCCAGATGCCCCCCAGTCCTGCCCACGGTCTCGATTATGAATTGGCGTATCTCGTCCGCCAGTTCTTTCAACTGGGCTACCGAAAGCCCCTTCAAATCCCCAACCCCATTTATCCCCGCAAGCAACGGATAATCCTGCCAATCGACATCTACTCCGGCGACTGCCCTAAGCTCCGCCGAAGGGCCTGCGCTGGCCGGACGTATCGCCTCTACCTGTCTCTTAACGCCTGATTCCTGATGCTGTTCTTCTGAACTCAAATTCTGCACCCTGTCTAAACCTTTCCGGCTATGGCTCCCCCGTTGCTTCGCTTTTGCGAAGCTCCTCAACTTGCTTCGCAAGAAGCAGAGGGGCAAGCAAAACGGCGGGGGCCAAGACGAGAACCCGCACAAACGCTTGATTATACACCCCCGAACCCCATACTTCAACTAAACCATTGCCTGCCAAATGAGGTGGAGTAACTGGGTGCAACTAAGGATTCTGGCGTGGTTAAACTGCACATTTACGGCCTTGCCAATAGCTTTTAGGACTGCTGCAACGCAATTAAAGCCACCTTCGCATTAGCGCCGATACGTTAATACCTTGCACATCGCCTCGGCGAGACGGGCGGGCGAAGCGGGCCACTAAGGTATCCCGCAATGCCCAAAAGGCTATAGGGCTTTAGCCAGAAGTCATACGCGGCGAAATCGTATATCGGCGGATTTACAAGCAGAATTTTCGGCATCGCGGCCTTCACCAAATCTTTGGCATAAACCCGGAATAAACGAACACAGCAAATTTCTTGATTCAAGCCAATTCTGAGATTATACTGTTAATCTGTTCGACTACAAAAGCAATAAAGCATGCCGCTTCAGTGCTGGTTTGAATCGATCATGGACGAGAAAAAGAATTTCATTCGGCTGGATGACCTGACGAAAACAGCAGTTGCTCATTACTGGAAGACCAGGTTTTCACAGCAGGAAAAACAAAAAGAACGCAGACAGGCAGACCAAGGATTGCGAAGCGCCGTTACAGGTGGGGCCCAAATGGACGGCTTCATCGAACTCTTCACTGACTTGATAATCAGGGCAGGACTTCCAAAAGAATACGTATTTCGCAAACGAAGTATCGAGTTGCCCGGATACTTTCGCCCAACCAAAGAATGGGACCTGCTTGTTGTTAAGGATGGGATTCTCGTTGCTGCTATAGAGGCAAAATCACAAGTAGGACCATCGTTCGGTAACAATTTCAACAACAGAACAGAGGAGGCGATGGGCACTGCCCTGGATTTGTGGACTGCCTATCGAGAAGGGGCGTTTCTTAAAAGCCCGCAGCCCTTTATCGGCTATTTTTTCATGCTTGAGGACTGTCCCGCATCGAACCAGCCGGTAGCCGTAAGAGAGTCACATTTCAAAGTTTTTCCGGAATTCATTCAGGCCTCATACTTACAGCGGTATGAACTGTTCTGCAGGAAACTTGTGCTGGAAAGACAATATACCGCCTCCGCATTCATAACCTCCGACAACCAAACAGGAATAGAAGGAAAATACAAAATCCCAGCCGAAGACCTCTCTTTGGAAAGATTTATAAAAACACTAATGGCACATGTTGAAAGCGTGAAATAAACAAAGATGATGCAAACAACGCACAAATTAATAAAGGGAGACGCCAGGGACCTTTCTTTTATTCCTGATGAAACGGTGCATCTTGTGGTAACATCACCTCCATACTGGAATCTCAAGCGATACAACGAACACCCTGAACAACTCGGGCATATCCAGGAATATGAGGCGTTTATCGGCGAACTCGAAAAGGTATGGGAACACGCTTTTAGAGTTTTGGTCCCGGGCGGTCGGCTGGTATGCGTGGTCGGGGATGTTTGCGTCTCACGTCGGGAATACGGAAGACATCTGGTGTTTCCATTACATTCCGATATATGCGTAATGTGTCGCAAAATCGGGTTTGACAACCTTAATCCAATTATCTGGCATAAAATATCCAACGCATCATATGAAGTTTCAAATGGCTCAAAGTTTCTGGGTAAACCATACGAACCGAACGCTATTATCAAAAATGATATTGAATTTATCCTGATGCAACGAAAACCGGGGGCATATCGAAAACCAACCGAAGAACAACGCAAGGCAAGTAAGATAAAAAAACAGGATTTTGACGAGTGGTTCCAGCAAATATGGCGAATACATGGAGCATCCACAAGAGAACATCCGGCTCCTTTCCCGCTGGAACTTGCAACTCGTCTTATACGGATGTTTTCATTTGTGGGTGATACCGTGCTGGACCCATTCTGCGGGACAGGAACAACAATGGCGGCCTCATTGCAAAATCATCGCAATAGTATTGGTATAGAAATTGACGACGCATACTGCCGTATAATCTCTCGAGAATTGCACAAGCTGGTTTCGGGCTTATTTTCCGAAGCAGAATTTGTTTTCGAGGACAATGCCGCCAGTAACGAAACTGGATTTGGAACTTGCCGAAAAGATGCGGTGTTGCACCCCGTTGCGAAGGGCTAACGCTGATACAAAAAACACCGCTTTAATGATGATGAGAATCTGCGGTTTTTTGAGGGCGGTTAGGCCAGCCAAGAACATCGAAAAGAAAATAACTCGACCGCTTTATCATTTCAACCGGCGTGCAGGGCGTCATCTCGAGCGAAGCGATAACATCGTTATTATATTTCTTCAGTGACTCCAGCAGATAATCAAAGTCATTATGATTCGCCCCGCTTGCACAGCCAAGAGGCCTGTGGTCATCGCAACTGCCGTTGTGGTCGGTAAGATGCAAATGGGCAGTCCTTTTCGCAAGCGTATCGACATACTCCTTGAAACTATGCTCAGCATCGCACCTGGCGAAACCGGTGTCTAAGCAATACCATATCGATTTGAACCGATCGCCGATATCTTTGAGCGTATCCAGCGGCCCCGTTTCTATGCAAAGTTTTACGCCCTCGTCTTTTGCCATCCCGACGACCTCTCCGATAAAATCTCCGTCGTCGGCGTTTTTGCCCTGCATTCGCAAACTCTGCAAATCGGCAACGATATTGGCTTTGAGCAGTTTCGCGCAGCCGATTTGCTCCGCCCACTGTTCAATGCTCGGATTATCATTGCGGGAGCGCATCGAGACCAGCATACCTTCGGTAGCCGACGCAAGCCGGGGCCAGTCACGCCTGTCATACCGGCACTCATCAAGCCCGCCAAGATTGGGCCAAAGCTCCACGCCCAAACCGAGCGTCCGCAGCAGGTCACATTCCTGCTCCAGAGACAATCGGCTCTGCTTACCCCAGAATGCCATTGTTGAGACAACGTACCTGATTTTCATCCGGGCACCCCTGTATAAAGTTAAGGTCCTACCCCTATATAAAGTGTGGGTATTACACATATCGATTGAAAATCGACCAACCTTCAGCTATTTCGCAAAACTACGCCCTGGTCTGGTAATATCGCAAATGCCAATACGCCCAGCCAATCTCTGTTTTTTACCAAAAAACCAAACTATTAAGACAAAACGGCGTCTCGCAACCCTTAAACTTGTCAAAAAATCCTATTGATTTATACGCCGAGTACGTTAAAATGGTGCTTTTGATTGTTCAGGAGTTTATTATGAAGAAAGACATACATCCTAAATACGACAAGGTCGTGGTTCACTGCGGCTGCGGAAACACCTTTGAGACCCGCAGCACCGCAACCGAAATCCACGCGGAAATTTGCTCCGCCTGCCACCCGTTCTACACGGGCAAGCAAAAGTACGTTGACACCGCGGGCCGAGTTGAACGTTTCCAGAAAAAATACGGCACCGACTACTTCAAAAAACAGAAAAAGTAGTTCTCAGCCAAATCACTATCAGGGCTCCTTTTTTGGCCCTTTGGGCAAGAACGGAGCCCTGATTGTTTATTACCCCTCCACAAGTAAATTATCGGGACAATACTATGCCTGAAGCAAATACGCCTTTAATTACGAAACTGACCAAGATTGAGGCCCGCTTTGACGAATTGCAGAAGCAGATGGAAAACCCTGACATCGCGTGCGATTCCGCCAAGCTGATTGTACTGGCGAAGGAGCAGGGCAAACTCAAGGGACTGGTTGCAAAGTATCGCGACTACAAGAAAGCCGCCGCGGAGGCGGTACATTCAGAACAACTGATAAACAGCAACACGACTGAGCCGGAGCTTAAGGAAATGGCAAAGGAGGAGCTCCAGCAGCTCAATGCCAAAAAGACATCGCTGCTCGCGGAGCTCCAGGACAAGCTGCTCACCGCTGACGATGATTCTATCGGCTCGGTCATAATGGAAATCCGGGCGGGCACTGGCGGCGAAGAAGCGGCACTGTTCGCACGCGACCTCTACACTATGTACACAAAATACGCGACTGACCGCGGGTGGAAAGTCGAAGACCTCGATTTCAGCACCACAGACAGGGGCGGATTCCGTGAAGTAATATTCGGCATCAAGGGCGAAGGGGTATGGACGGAACTGGGTTACGAGGGCGGAGGCCATCGCGTCCAAAGAGTGCCTGAAACCGAGGCACAGGGCAGAATTCATACGTCCGCGGCAACAGTCGCCGTGTTGCCCGAGCCGGAGGAAGTTGACATCCAGATAAACCCCGACGACGTCGTTGAGCAGGTCTGCAGGTCAAGCGGACCCGGCGGACAAAAAGTCAACAAGACAAGCAGCGCAATACGCCTCGAACACATCCCAACCGGAATTACCGTCCGTATGCAGGAGGAAAAAAGCCAGCATAAAAACCGCGCCAAGGCCTGGCGTATCCTGCGAGGCCGGCTTTATGAATTTTACGAGAGCAAGAGAGTGGCCGAGCGCGAAGCGAAACGTAAAATAATGATTGGTTCGGGCGACCGCAGCGAGAAAATCAGAACCTACAACTTCCCGCAGAACCGCGTCACCGACCACAGGATAAATCTGTCGCTTTACACCTTAGACAAAATAATAGCCGGCGAGGCAGGCGAATTGTTCAAAGCGCTGAAAGAACACGATATTCAGGAACGGCTCAAAAACCTCTAATCTTTGCGGGGCGGGGTTTACCCCGCCGATAACTATGGTAATCGTTGTTATGGGGCTGGTCGGGCTGGACAAGAAAAGCTACCTTGAAAAGGTATGCGAGTATGCCGGTCTGCATGGCAAAGAGTTAACGCTGTGCAATATCGGCGACATGATGTATGCCGAGGCGCCGGACATCGCGCCGGGAAAAATTTTGGACATACCATTAAAGCGGCTACACTCGCTTCGCCGAAGCGTTTTCAAAGACGTCATCGCAAAGGCGAAAAAAGTCCCCAACCTTATCGTCAACACACACGCCACCTTCCGCTGGCGACACGGACTGTTCCCGGCCGTCGATTTCGACCAGATGCGTCAACTCGACGCAAGTGTGTACATCTGTCTGATTGACGGCGTCGCCGCCCTGCACGGTCGGCTGCTTAGCGAACACGCAAGCGACCATACGCTCAAAGACCTCATCGTCTGGCGGGAAGAGGAAATCATCGGCACCGAGATGCTCTGCAAGGGTATCAACGAACAGACGCCTTTTTACTGCCTTGCCCGAGGCGAGACCGAAGCGACAATCGAGGCGTTTTACCGGCTGCTTTTCGAGCCGAAAATCAAACGCGCGTATCTTAGCTTCCCGATGACCGCCGTCGCCGATCTCGAAGACGTCAAAAAAGAAATCAGCGAGTTCCGCCAATCAATGAAAAAACACTTCACCTGCTTCGACCCCGGCGACATTGAAGAGGCGTTCCTGCCCCGCCTGGCCCTTGAAGCCGCCGAGGATGGCAAGGATTCCCTCGAAATCGCGACGGGCGGCAAAACCGTCCGGCTGAACCTCGACCAGATTCGTCAAATCGAACGAGACATTTACAGCCAGACCTACGCTCGCGATTTTCTGCTCATCGACCAGTCCGAAATGATTGTCAGTTTCATCCCAACCCTGCCCGATGGCCGGGCGGCTATCTCCAGCGGCGTCGAACGCGAATTGCAGCACGCCCACGAGGCAGCCAAGGACGTTTACGTAATCTGGCCGGCGAAACAATCGCCCTCTGTATTCGTAACACAAACCGCGACAAAACTTTTTGACAACACCAAAAACGCACTGGAATTTTTCAATAAGAAAAAACTAATCCGGCCCTGATACGCGCAATGAATATGGAAACCGTATTAACGTTGTCGCTCGCATTAACGAATCTTGTCGGCGGCCTGATTTTAGGCGGTTTTCTTGCTATCGGATTCTCACGTCTGACTCAAAAACAAAATCGCTTCTTTAAATATCTCGCATTGTCGCTGGGGCTTTATTTTCTCGAATGTGTCGCGTTCGCCTGGGGAATGGGCACGCAGATATTGTCATTCATATTATCAATCGAGTGGGGAATCCTGTTTGGCTTGTGGTTAAAAGGCCTTGCTCCACAAAAGCAAATTATCAGGCAAATGCTTTTCGTCTCACTTTACGGTTGCCTGCCGGCGGTCTCATTTGCCGCTATACTACTCATTGTGTGGGTAATTTCAGGCAACGGGCTTTTTAATATCGAGCAGGCACATCGGTTCGGCATACCCGATTTCGTCCCCTGGCCTCTTAATACAATCCTCGGCTTTTGCGCTGCCCTTGCCGCCGGAACAATTATACTCAAGACATTCATAACAACAGGTATCGTCGCCTTAATTGTTCGTGATAAAGAAAACCCCATCGCAGGGCAACCAAAATGACTATCACCACACTCCCGACAGCCAAAAAGCATACCACCTGCCGATTGCGCAGCAAAATTGACCCCGCCGAAATCAACCTTGATTCGCTTAGTGAAGTTTTCTCTGCTTTGCCGGGGGTATCAATCCTCGGCGGTAATTCCTCAAAAGAAACCGCTGACGGATTTTCGTACTGGATGGCAATGCCTAAAGAGGTCTTTAAATTTCGCGCAAGTCAGGTTGAGCCGCTTGAAAAATTACAAAAAGTTCTGGATAAACACAAACCCACAAAGCCCTCCCTGCCCAATGGTATGTTCACAGGCGGGTGGGTCGGCTTTTTCGGCTACGAACTCGGCAGCCATTTAGAGCCCGCCCCCTGCACAAATACCGATGATTTACAACTTCCTTTGATTCGCCTGTGTTTTTATGACCGCCTGATTGCTTACGACCACAACAAAAAAACCTTTCAACTGATTACTCTCCAACTCGATAACGATACCCAAACACCTCAGCAAAAATTATCATTCCTCGAAGCCCTTCTCGACAAGGCCCGCGATGTGCGAGTGCCAACACCACCGCCTGCCGATATCGAAAATACTGATTTTGCGAAGATTCGTTCAAATATGACTAAGGATTACTATCTCAGGGCCTTCGAGAAAATTAAACGCCACATATACGACGGCGATGTATATCAGATAAACTTCTCTCAGCGTTTTTGTTGCGAATTTCTCGCCCGGCCAATCGACCTCTTCCAGTGGCAGAACCGTTATAACCCAAGTCCATATTCCACCTATATCGACGCGGGCGATTTTCAAATCGTCAGCACATCGCCCGAGATGTTCGTCACCGTAAAAAACGGCATAATCAGCACCAAGCCAATCAAGGGAACCCGCAAACGGCTCGAAGAAACCTCCGCCAATGCGAAACAAATCAACGCAGAGAATCTTCAGCAACTCCTCGCCAGCGAAAAAGAAAAAGCCGAGTTAAATATGATTATCGACCTCGAAAGAAACGACCTCGCCCGGCTCTGCGTCCCCGGCACAAGAAAAGTTATTCAGCCGAGGACTATTGAAACCTGCCCAAGCGTTTTTCACGCGGTCGCAACCGTAGCGGGGAAACTCCGGGACGACGTAAATTTCTGCGATATTCTAAAAGCGGTATTTCCCGGCGGGTCAATCACAGGCGCACCCAAAATCCGCTCGATGCAAATCATAAACGAAACCGAGCCAACCGCGCGAGGCGTTTACACCGGCAGTATCGGCTATCTCGGCCTCGACGGCAGTGTTTGCTTGAATATCGCCATACGCACGATTATCATTAAAAACAAATCGGCTTACGTCCAGACGGGCGGCGGCATCGTCGCTGACTCCGACCCATTGGCCGAATACGATGAAACTATAACAAAAGCAAGGGCATTAATCGCCGGAATAGAAGCTGTTAATCGCGTTTAGAAAAACAAAAGTGTTTAGAAGAACCGATGACATTTGGTTAAATGTGTTTTTAGGGCTCGGGCTACCCTCATTAATCGTTATTTTTATAACGGGCATAACCATCGGCAGTGACCCTGTTTATCTATTATTATTTGCAATAGTGGCAATCTCACTTATCTCGTTCGCAATAATTCGCAGGAAAAAGAAACATACTCACAAAGGATAAAATGTCAGATAAAATTTTTCTTAACGACAAACTAATAAACATCGACGAGGCCGGCATATCAGCGGGCGACAGCGGGTTTTTGTATGGAGCCGGGCTGTTTGAAACAATGCGAGCATATAACGGCTTCGTCTTTCGGCTTGATGACCACTTAAACAGATTGCTCATAAGCGCAAAAACCTTGTTCATCGAGCATTCTTATAACAAAGAATACCTCACAGAGGCCGTCAATAAAGTTCTCGAAGCCAATAATCTTACAGACGCTCGGATTCGACTGACCCTTACCGCAGGAGCATTTTCTCAGGCACAAACAAAACCAAATCCAACATTGCTAATAACCGCGACAAAATTGCAGCCCTACCCGGCGGGATATTACAAAAAAGGCGTACTCGTGGTGCTGTGCCCGGCAAGACAAAACACAAGCGACCCGGCCTGTGGGCACAAGACGACAAGTTACTTATCGCGTATGCTGGCACTGAAACAGGCCCATGAGAAAAAGGCAGCGGAAGCCCTTTGGTTCACAATCGATGGTCGATTAGCAGAGGGTTGTATCAGCAATGTATTTTTAGTGAAAGATTCCAAATTATTCACCCCGACGACCAATACGCCCGTACTGCCAGGCATCGCCAGAAAAACCGTTTGCGAGCTGGCAATCGCAGGCAAAATTGAGCTTATTGAAAATGACCTTACAATCGACGACCTGCTTGGCGCAGATGAGGTATTTATCACAAACGTTATTATGCAGGTAATGCCCGTCGTCGGCATCGAAAAGCACAACGTCGGCGAAGGCAAGCCGGGGGCTATAACAAAAAAGATACAGGATTATTACGAGGAGTTTGCGAAAAACAACTGCAGGGGTAAAAAATGAAGGTAAAAGATATCGCGGCACAAATCGAAAAAATTATACCACTTGGCCTGGCGCAGAGTTGGGACAATGTCGGCCTGCTTCTCGGAAGCGCAGAAAAAAAAGTAAAACGCGTCCTGCTCACCATCGATATCACCGCAAACGTTCTCGCTGAGGCAAAACGGCTCAAAACCGACCTTATCGTTGCTTATCACCCCATCATCTGGGACGGCCTGAAAAAAATAAACACGCAAGGCCCGACAAGCGTCGTTTACGAACTGATTCGCTCAGATATTCCCGTTTTCTGCATTCACACCGCGCTGGACGCCATCGAAGGAGGCGTAAATGACGGGCTTGCGGAAATAGTCGGCATACAAAACGGCCATCCGCTCGGCGATTATGTCTCCGCACCAGTCGGCAACAACTACAAACTCGCGGTCTTTGTCCCCGTCGAATCCGCGGCGAAAGTAGCCAATGCCGTATTTGCAGCAGGCGCAGGGCACATCGGCAACTACAGCCATTGCAGTTTCTCATCGCAGGGACAGGGAAGCTTCCTGCCACTCGAAGGCGCGAGGCCTGCCATCGGCAAAAGAGGCGTTCTCGAAAAAGTCCCCGAATTGAAATTCGAGGCGATTGTCCCTGCGGAAAAGCTCGCCGGCGTCGTAACCGCAATGCTAAAATCGCATCCCTACGAAGTGCCCGCTTATGACATTTATAAACTTGTCGATGAGCAGGCAAAATTCGGCTTAGGCAGAATGGGCAAACTCGCAAGGCCGACACCGCTATCTGAAATCATTAAAAAACTCAAGAAGCACACCGGCGCGAAGGCGGTAGGCGTTGTAGGTCCCGAAAAACGCACCGTCAAGACCGCCGCCGTATGCGCCGGCTCCTGCGGCAAACTCATAAACCTCGTCATCGCCGAAAATACAGACCTCTATGTTACAGGCGAACTAAAGCACCATCAGGCCCTTGCGGCCCAGGAGGCGGGTCTGACCTGCCTATGCCTGTCACATACAGTTTCTGAACGATTTATCCTCAAAAAGTTGGCCAAACAGTTGCAAAAACCGCTTCAAACCGTCACAATAAAGGTAAGCACTAAGGACACAGACCCATTTAGATGGATGAAATTATGACAGAAGAAAATTTGGCTGCATCGACAGGCGAATCCGCGTCAGAAACCGGTGCTGGCGATGAGCAGAACGATATAATCAAACAAACGAACGACTCGGAATCGACAACTGAACCGGCAAATGAACAGCCGGCACAGGATATTCAGGCACAGGCCGAAACCGAAACATCGGGCGACCAGCAGTCGCAACCGACGGACCTGCCGCCCGGATTTGAGCCAACGGTTGAGTCGGTTGTGGAAGCGGTGCTTTTCGCAAGCGATGAATCGCTTACGCCCGCTCGGCTTTCCGAGATAGTCGGCACAAACGTCCGCCAGCTTCGCAAGCACATCGACGACCTCAACGAAAAATACAAAGCCAACAACAACGCCTTTCGAATCGAGCAAATCGCGGGCGGTTACCAGATGCTGACGCTCAGCGAATACAATCACTGGCTCAAAAAACTCGTCCGCGCACGCGACGACGGCAAACTCAGCCAGCCGGCTCTCGAAACGCTGGCAATCATCGCCTACAAGCAGCCCATAATCCGCGCCGATATCGAAGCGATAAGAGGCGTTGCGGCGGGCGAGATGATTCGCAACCTGATGTATAAAGGGCTGGTAAAAATCACGGGCAGGGCCGAGATTGTGGGCAGACCTATGCTTTACGGCACAACCAAAAAATTCCTCGAGGTCTTCGGCCTAAACACTATCAAAGACCTCCCCAAAGCCGAAGAACTCAAAAAGCCCGAATAAGTAAACATCCTGTGCAAAACAGTTGTTCTACTTCCAGATATGGCCGCAGTCCAGGTATTTACTTAGACCAGAAAAAATCCCAGACAACCACAGCCCCTCAAATAACAGGCAATACACCAAAAAACAAGAAAAAGTGGAACAATCAGGGCCGCCGAATGTCGAAATAACGTGGAAACTCTATGATTAAGACCTTGCGAATAACAAGTATAATAGCGGCGATAGCGGCCACGGTACTGCTTGTTTTGCCGGCAGTTTACGGGGTGCGCAGCGACCCTAAAATAGAAGAGTTTATCAAGTCGCCCGGCGCAGTTGACAAGTTCACGGCCGCAAAGGGGCAGAACCCCGCCCCCAAAAACGCCGAAACATCCCCTCTTGTAAAATATGCGATTGACTATCACACAATCCTCAATCCGCCCCCGCCACCGCCGCCTAAAGTAGTACCAGGCGCCGCCCCGCAGGGGCCTGCTGCGCCGGCCCCCCCTGCGCCCGTCGCGGCAAAATTCGACCTGATAGCTACCAGCTATTATGCTTCACATCCCGAACAGTCGTTTGTCCTTATAGATGAGCCGGGAAAGGGCCTTCACTGGGTCAAGCAGGGTTCTGCCGTCGGCCATTTGACTATCGAGACGGTAAAAGACGGCGCCATCATTGTGCGGGATGGCCAAAGAACATCTGAAATGACCGTCAAGGTTCAGGAGCCGTGGAGGAAACTGCTCAAAAACCCGCCGCCCTTAACCAGCCCATCCTCCTCGTCGGCTGAACCTGCCAGTCCCACCGCACAAGCCCCGACCGGTCGTCCGGGACCTGAAAACCCGGTTCAACCTTCGCCCGTTACGACGGACAAGCCAGGTCTTTCAAATCCCGCCAGAATGGGTACCCCTCCCCTGCCAAGCAGGATAAATCCAAGGGCCGGCATAACACCCCCGGCATCCGAAAGAATCACATCTGCGGCTCAACCTGTTCCCCAGGCAGTAACGGGCGACAAGCCGGCCGTCGAACTTTCGCCGCGTGAAAAAGAAAGAGCGGCGCAGATAAACCAACTTCTTACTAAAATGGCAGCTGTTTCATCCGAGGTTACCGAAGAAAATATGGCGAACTTGGCTAAACTGGCCAAATTGCTCGAACAGTCGGAATCCCCAAATTCGCCGGATGTCAATCATTAATTCGGATGCTGCTGCCGGCTAACTTTCTCCCCCCTCACCTGCAAAACTTACTTTTTCCTCTCACAGTTCGATAGTTCCGCTTTCAGTCGAGCAATTTCAGTTTTCAGCTCTTCCATTTCCTTCATAAGGGGGATAATTGTTTCTCCGACTATCTCCTCAGATTGGTTTTTTATCTTTATGTTTACTTTGTCCAGCGCAGCTTGTCTTTCCTGCACACATTCCGCAAGTTGCTTTGAGAGGTTATCCACATCGGCATTCAGTTTTTCCTTTTCGGTCTGGAGCTGCTTATTGAGATTCTTTATCTCTTCGTTCCGTTTTTTCGTTTCTGTCTGTAGCTGTGCCTTGAGGTTCTCAATCTTGTCGTCCCGTTTTTTCGTTTCTGTCTGTAGCTGTGTCTTGAGGTTCTCAATCTTGTCGTCCCGCTTCTTCGTTTCAGTTTGCATTTGCGTATTGAGGTTCTTGATTTCATCGTCCCGTTTTTTCGTTTCTTGCTGAAGCTGCGTTTTCAGGTCTCTGTTTTCCGCCGCCACAAGACGAGATTGTTTCACATCCGATGATGCCTGCTCTTCCTGGCAGCCCCCCGCCCAGAGAATTGCCATACCGATTGCCAAAACCGCCGCACACGTTTTCTTCATTTCTGTCGCCCCTTATAATTCGCTTATACGAAATATTCGATTTAATAAGCAATATACCATCACTAAAACCCCTGTCAAGCCCACTCGCTGTGCTTATAGACCTTGATTTTATGTGCTGATTTTGATATAATAAAAAATTATATATGAACGTATGGAGGCGGGTTAGAAATGCACAGGTTTTGGTGCCTGATAATACTATTGTTCTGCATACAACGGGTGCGGGCGGAGATACTATACGTTCCCTCACAGTATAGCACAATCCAGTCCGCCATCGATAACGCACTCTATGGCGATAACATTGTCGTTTCGCCCGGCACGTATCTCGAAAATATCGATTTCAAAGGCAAGGCCGTTACCGTCCGGTCAACCGACCCCAACGACCCTAACGTCGTAGCCGAGACAATAATCGACGGTTCCAATCCCGCCGACCCCAATTTCGGCAGCGTAGTCACATTCAAAAGCGGCGAGGATAATAACTCGGTGCTGGCCGGCTTTACCATCCAGAACGGGACAGGCCATACAGACCCCACCGTCAACTGGCGGCTTTGGACCGGGAACAACGGGGATGGAGGCGGCGCCTTCTGCAGCAACGCATCTCCCGCCATCACAAAAAATATCTTCAAAAACTGTCATGCTCAATACGGCGGCGGCGGAATTTTCTGTAATAATAACGCCTCCCCTGTAATCACTTATAACACGTTCCTTAATAACTACGCCGGCTGCTACGGCGGGGCTGTCTTCGCCCGGCTGTATTGCTCACCGACGATTTCAAACAACACGTTTAAGCAAAACGACTGCGTGTATCTTGGCGGCGCGGTGTATCTTGCGGACCACTGCTATTCGAAAGTAACAAATAACTGGTTCGAGAAAAACAATTCTGAAGTGCTGCGCGGCGGCGCCTTATATTATTTTGTCAGCTCGGCCCCTACTATTGCGTGTAATTTTTTCATTTCCAATACGGCCGAGGGCACCGGCTCTGCCATAAGCACGAGCGGCGGCAGTTCGGGGGCCATTGTCAATAATTACTTCAGCGGCAATTCTACACAGGAATCAAATGGTGCGGCTATAATGGTCAGCGTCAGCGGATATGATTCGATAGCCAACAATATTGTCTTTGAAAACATCGGCGTTGGCATATCCACCGAGTCAGGCGTCGGCAGCGCGACTTTTTACAACAATGACGTATGGAACAATAGCGTAAGTAATTACGGCGGCACGTTGAGCGACCAGACGGGCATTAACGGCAATATATCGGCCGACCCTAATATCCCGGAGCCGTTCACCTCTTTTTATGAGCTTAACGCCGATTCCCCCTGCATCAACGCCGGAAACAATGCTTCGGTCCCCGCCTGGCTGACAGTGGATTATGATGGAACCCGCAGGGTGGTCGGTGGGGTGGTTGATATCGGGCCGCAGGAGTTTCCTTCGCTCAGGGTGCCGCAGGATTACAATACGATTCAGGGGGCAATTAACGCGGCCCAGTCGGGAGACGAGATTATCGTTTCGCCCGGCTTTTACCGTGAAAACATCAATTTTCTCACAAAGAACATCCGGCTGCACAGTATCAATTATCTCGACCCCAACTGTGTCGCACAGACGGTCATTGACGGAGGCGGCGTGGGTAGCTGTATTACGATTCCTGGCGGCCAGGATGAATCTACCGTTGTTGCGGGCCTGTGGATTCAAAATGGTCACGCCCAGTTCGGGGGAGGCATTCACGTCGATAACTCGGTTGGCCCTGTGCTGATGTATAACTATATTACCCAAAACAGTGCCTACAAACCCGTTGGCGCCACTACCGGCGGCTACGGGGGCGGAATAGACAGCCGAAATTACGCATACTCAGAGGTCAGGAATAATACGATTATAGGCAATTTCGCTGAAATGGCCGGTGGCGGCGTTCACGTTGGGCCGTGGTCAAGCTGCCTGATAAAAAACAATAGTATTATCGATAACGTTACCGTCGGCGAGGCCGGCGGTGGTATTTACTGCTACGATAAAACAACGGCATGGATAACAGGCAACGAGATTAGCGGTAACCAGGCCCTGACCGCCAACGGGG
The DNA here is from genome assembly GCA_050013675.1 of Sedimentisphaerales bacterium. Taxonomy (GTDB): domain Bacteria; phylum Planctomycetota; class Phycisphaerae; order Sedimentisphaerales; family Anaerobacaceae; genus Fen-1362. Next base: position 663,879 of record JBEKEU010000001.1, on the reverse strand, counting down.
GCGGTATATGGCAATGGGAAAGCCAGGGAGGGCTGATTGAGGATAATATCATCACAGGTAACACCGCTGTGGCGACCCGTCCGGGAATAGGCGACGGCTGCGGCGGCGGAATCGGCGAGCTGAATTCAGCAACACTTATTAGAAACAATCTCGTCTGCGGCAACAAAGCCGACCAGGGGGGCGGTATCTGGATACAATCCGGCGGTTCCTGCGAAGTGGTGAACAATACCGTTGTTGGCAATGCAGCCGATACGAACGGCGCAGGTATAGCGGTCGCCTATAGCGTCTATTCACCCATAATAAATAACGTCGTCGCCTATAACGGCCCTGGAGGCGGGATATACGTCAAACCTGACTGGCCATATTCAGAGCCCAATGTAATAGCAAACGATGTGTGGAATAATCAAGGTAGAAATTATGCCGGCAAAATAAATGACCTTACCGGCACAGGCGGCAACGTATCAGCTGACCCCTGCTTCGTCAACGCCGGCCACTGGGACGCCAACGGCACCCCCGCAGAGCCGAACGATGATTACTGGGTCCAGGGGGATTATCGAATCGGTTATTTATCGGCCTGCCGGGATGCGGGTATCCCCGATATTAACGCCCCTGTGGTGGATATTGATGGAAACCCGAGGCCGCACTTTGCCAGCTTCGACATCGGCGCCTATGAGATTCAGATTTACGATTTAACCGCAACCGGCACGGTCGATTTTACAGACATCGCGTTACTGGCGGATTTCTGGCTTGATGAGGGCGAGTCACTACCCGCAGACCTCAACGCCAACGGCCGGGTCGATTTCCAGGATTTTGCCCTGCTCAGCGGCGACTGGCGGAAATGACCGTTCTTTTCGATTGCCACCGTTAAGGCGAAGACACCTTGCGGAAAGTAAATGTCCCCTGGGGTTCGAAAACATCATTGGGGTCGGATGGAACCTTGAAGTTTTTATAAATATCGGTGGTTACGTAATACTCCGGAATGGCGTACCACTCCGCCTGCCAGATTTTACCATTTTTCGATACTTTCCCGATGAGTATGTCAGTGCTCTTGCCTTCGATGACTCCTCCATCTTCGGTCTCAACGCGATAACGCTCAATGGTAAGCTCCACTTTCAGCTCGCGTGTCGCGGGTTTATAGTCAGCGGTAAACAATCCCGCCTCGTAAAATCCTTTCCCGCCCGTTTTTACATTATTGAAATCGACTCTTTCGCCCGGCCCCATTTTGGGCTTGCCAAAGGGCTCGACCGCAGAAGCTATAGCGCCATTTGGCTCAAAGACAATCACCAGCCCTTCATTATTGTCATTGCAGTCCCACGTGCCCGCGAGGAATTTCGGGAACTGATTCTCTTGCCCGACGTTGTTGCCAGAGCCGCCGCAGCCGGTTAAACTCAAGGCCGCCGCCGATAAACAAACCAGCATAAACCATATCTTTTTCATATAACGCCGCTCCAGACAAATTAATAAACCGCCTGTATTTTAACTGCGAACAAAGTAACCAGCAAACAAAAAAGGGCGGGCCTAACCCGCCCATGTTTTCAAGTCATCTTAACGGCTTTATCTGCTTGTCACCCGAAGCAAGCCGGATTCATACATAACACATCGCAAATTTACGGGCATCTCATTGGCAGCACGTGCACGTGTGTCTGTAAGGCGCACCAAAACCATTGAGGTTTACCACTAATGCGCTAAGGTCATTAGTTTTTATCGAGCCATCTCCGTTCATGTCGGCACAGGGATTATACAGGCAGCTAGTGTTTCGAATACTGTACGGCACTCCAGCCTTATTAAGAAGGCAGACCAGCGCGGTGACGTCAGCAATGGTGACCTTACAATCGCCATTAACGTCGCCTTTACATGTCCCGCAGGTGACTCGACGGCACACGTACGAAAGATTCACAGCGGAGCCGCATGTTGTTATGGTTCCACCAGCCGGGCTCTGAGCCGTCACCTGGTTAATATCTACCGTGTCGCTGAAGACACCTGTTTCGACGCCGGGTAAGAATCCGGCGGCAATAAGATTTGCTTCTGCTTCCTCCAGCGGCATTCCCACAACGTTCGGAACAGTGCAGCTGGCATCCAGCGTGACATAATCACCGGAATCGGCGATACTCACAACTTCAGCCGAACTGACGATTTGAGAGCTGTTGGAGTCGCGGCTGACGTCGATAACCATACTGCCGTCGGGGGCAAGCTCAAGGGTAAATGACTTAATCGGCTCTTGAGCGTTGTAGCCGATTCTGACTGTGCTGCTTTGGGAAATATCGTTCAGGTCGATGGCAACGGACTGCTTGCCTTCCGCCGTTAACAGGTTAATCGTAATCTGTTCGCCCGGATTGTCGAGGGTGTTGGCATCGTTAGGACCGGCCTGAAACACGATTTCCGCCGATGCCGCAAGGGCCATCGACAAAACTAATGCTAAAACTAAAAACTTCTTCATACTGTCCTCCTTTTATCGCTGCTTCCTTAATCACACTCTACGCAAGGATACCTTCGAGGCAGCTAAATTACACATCTTCATCTTTTCGTCACAACTTTAGTACCCGCACGAATGATTATAGGGAACCCCGTAACCATTCAGTTTAACAATCAGCGCACTCAAATCGCCGAGCTTGATTTTAACATCTCCATTAAGGTCACCGCAGGGGTTATACAGACAATTGCTGCTCAGAACATTGTACGGAACACCCGCTGTATTCAGGAGAATAACTAAGGCGGTAAGATCATTCGTCTTAACCATGTTATCACCATTGAGGTCTCCAAGACATGTTGCGCAAGTGCATCGGTGGCAGACATACAAAAGCGTCACAGGGGAGCCGCAGGCAACTTGAGTGCCAGCAGCCGGGCTCTGAACCGTTACCTGGTTAATAGGTATCGAGTCGCTGCAGACACCAGTTTCGGCGCCGACAGTGAAGTTAGCGTCAACAATCGCCGCTTCCGCCTGGGCCTTCGTCAGACCGACAAGGGTCGGCACGGTGCAGCTGACATCCAGCGTAACATAATCGCCGGAACCGGCGACGCTTACAACTTCAGCCGAACTGGCGATTTGAGAGCTGTTGGAGTCGCGGCTGACGTCGATAATCATACTGCCGTCGGGGGCAAGCTCAAGGGTAAATGACTTAATCGGCTCCTGAGCGTTGTAGCCGATTCTGACAGTGCTGCTTTGGTGGATATCGTTTAGGTCGATGGCAACGGACTGCTTGCCTTCTGCCGTTAACAGGTTAATCGTAATCTGTTCGCCCGGATTGCCGAGGGTATTGGAATCGTTAGGACCGGCCTGAACCGCGATTTCTGCGAATGCAGCAGTGGCCATTGAGAGAACCAGTATTAGAACAAGTAATTTCCTCATAATATTCCTCCTTAATAAAACCACTTGTTTTACAACCGTTCACTTTACAAAAGATTAACCTGCCCCCACAGGTCTGATTGCATTATATCAGGATAGGCAGTAAAAACAAAGAAATGTGTTTTTTCTATAAAAAATCTAACTCACCCCAAACGCTCTTTAACGGCAAAACCCGCTTTTTAAGACAAAAAACTGGGCCAAGGAATAGACCAACGCGGTAACGGCCTCACAGGTAGATTCAGACCTGCGCAAACAAAAAAAGAGGCAAGCCAAACGGCTTACCTCTCATAACAGCATAAAATTGTTCTGTCGTTATCGCTTGCGACGACAAAGGAACAGGCCGCCAAGTCCGAGCAGGGCCACCGTCATCGGCTCGGGAACCATATTAAATACCTGGGTATCCATTAACTGAAGCGGGCCGCCCGCCGAGGTCTCATCAAACCATAACTCCAAATCTATCTGCCCCGCGCCATTAGAACCAAGAGTGATGTAATCAACTAATGTGCCCCCTGGCAAATAAGGCGAGTTCTCTGGATCCGCCTCTTTCAGGTCAAAGCCCACCGCCCCTTCGAATGGTCCCGAACCCACAACATAAATCAACTTCTCCGACACATAATGGCTCGCGCCGGCAATGTCAGCCGCAGCAGGCCCGCTCACGACTAAGTATCCCACTCCATCAGCAGGCAGCCCGCCGTCGCTCCAGATGCCGATGTTCGCTGTCTGGCCCGACGTCAAAGCAATTGCCGGATTCGGCGGGTCAACCTGGCCATCCACGGAAATTAGCAATCCCGCATTAGCCGCACCGCCCAGCGACAAAACTATCACCACTACCAACCACTTCTTCATCTCATTCTCCTCTCAAGTCCCAACTATATTTTTATTTAAATGGTCTTCGGACCTCCGGCCAAACCGGCGAACCACTGAAAAACCATTCCTCTGAATCGATTTATATGATATTGGACTATAAATAGCGCTGTCAAATAAAAAAAGAACCAGGCCGCAGAGAAATATTTTTGCCACAGAGAAGTCCAGGCCCAAGTTCCCGATGAACTTCAATAGCCGCTCCGATTATTTTCTCTGTCAATTCATCGGCCATTTTATTATTTATCTCTGTGCTCTCTGTGGCCCAAACTGTCCCTAAAAATGCTAAATGATTTTAGCTGCAAAGACCCAAAACTTCAAACAAAAAAAAGAGGCAAGACACAGAGCGCCCTTCGACGGTTCAACTCTGCTCACCACATACAATCTCGATGCAGGCGCAGAGAGCGCAGAAAATTCGTTTTTAAGAGTTCGGAGTTAAACTTTTTTTGTAAGTTCACTCTGTGTCCTCTGTGACCTCTGTGGCAAAAAAACCTGTGTAATCTGTGGCTAAAAAAAAGAGGCAAGCCAAACTGGCTTGCCTCTCTGTAAACAAAAACTGTGTTCTGTCGTTATCGCTTATTTGCGACGACGAAGGAACAGACCGCCAAGACCGAGCAGACCCATTGTCATCGGCTCAGGTATGACGTGAATCACTACTCCCTGCGTACTATAGATGCTGGAGCCATCAGAGAAATCTATTTCCACAGTGTCGCCGTACGGGGTCTGATTGCTGGCATTAATCGTGATGTACGTTGATGCCGGCGCAGTGGGCACATGATACAGGAAGGTGTACAATGTGCCTGTAGCATAGTCACCACCCACCGTGGTATCAGAAGCATTAACCCACTTAATCAATGCCCCGCCGGTATTGACCAAATAGCCAGGGTCTGCGAAGTTGAAATGACTGTTGAGTGTCAACGGTGTAGCCGCCGTACCAAGAGTAGAAGTACCATCTACAATGGCGTCGAGTTCCAGGCCTTGAACATGCTCAGCGTTTGTTGTTACCAAGCTAATCGTAAGGATGTCGCTCGGGTGAACTTCAGTCGCTGAACTCTGGAACACAATCCCTGCTTGGGCCATTGTGGCCATCGACAGAACTAATGCTAAAACTAAAAACTTCTTCATACTATCCTCCTTACTTATAGCTGCTTCCTTAATCACCCTCTACGCAAGGATAGCTTCGAAGCAGCAAAAATTATTAACATTTTAACTTTTCATCACAACTTTACTACGGGCACGTATGGTTATAGGGAGCCCCATAACCATTCAGCTTAATAGTCAGAGCTGTCAAATCGTTGGTCTTATTTTTACCATCTCCATTAAGATCACCGCAGGGGCTATACAGACAACTGGTGTTGGGAATACTGTACGGAGCACCTGCTGTATTCAGGAGAATCGTTAAGGCGGTAAGATCATTCGTCTTAATCTTGTTGTCACCAGTGACGTCTCCAAGACATGTTGCACAAGTTACCCTACGGCAGACATACGAAAGCGTCACAGCGCTGCCGCATGTGGCTGAAGAACCACCAGCCGGGCTCTGAGCCGTCACCTGGCCAACAGGTGTCGTGTCGCTGAAGACACCAGTTTCGGTGCCGACAGTGAATCCGGCAGCAGTAATCGCCGCTTCCGCAGCGGCCTTCTGCAGACCAATGATACTCGGCACAGTGCACGGACATGGACCCGTAGAAACAACATAGGCCACGGCACTACCACATGGTGCAGGTCCAGCAGCCGGGTTCGTACTGATTACATTACCGGCAACTATGGCGGGATCGCAGGTTGTAGTTCTGGTGCCGAGAGTGAAACCGGCATTAACAATATTTCCTGTCGCAGTCGCCTCTGCCTGGTTCACGACGTTCGGAACTGTGCACGTGCATGGACCAGTAGAAACTACATAGGCCACGGCAGTACCGCAACCGGGTTGTGCCCCGGCAGCCGGGTTCGTACTGATTACATTACCGGCAACTATGGCGGGATCGCAGGTGGTAGTTCTGGTGCCGAGAGTGAAACCGGCATTAACAATATTTCCTGTCGCAGTCGCCTCTGCCTGGTTCACAACGTTCGGAACAGTGCAAACAGGTGCCGGGAAGTTAATCGTGGCAGGCACAAAAACTGCGGTTGTTATTGTATTACCGTCGCTATTAACCACACCGCCACGCAGCGCATTCGCTTTTACGGTAATGTGGTATAACCCTCTTGAGCCGTAGCTGTTGACATCAAACCTGAACAATGTGCCTGACAGAGCAGGCCTGTTGGCATCGCCGGCATACAAGGTGCCCATTTCAACGATCATTTTGGGCCAGCCCATGCCTGAGTTGTGGTCAGTTGTTTCCGGCTCATTCCACGCCGTGGTTGGGTTGTAATTTGTGTCAGCCCAGTTCGGGCCTGTAACAACGATGAAATCCCGGAATCTGCTCGGGAATATTCCATAGCCCGGACTTGCGGCATTGGATTCCCCGGTTTTGAAGTTCCGGATACGTTGGAATGCCGGACCTGACTCGATGTTGATATCAAGAGCAAACGCCCTTACATTGGCATCGACACCGGCAACGCCAGAATAGTCAATCCTCACAGTTGCCATGTAATTGTTGTCGGATGTCGTGACCACACCCTCGTTGACGGCTGTGATTGTGGTAGTTGCCATTACCGGTACTACTGATAACAGCATCGCAACAATCAGTAAAGCTTTCCTCATAAATACCTTCCTTTCTTTTCTTCCCTGCAAAGCCACACGCCCTGCAGTGTTCTGGTTTCTCCCGCTGAATAAAAAACTTCGCATAAATACACCCGCTCATTAATTTCAATTCTCATGAACCTACTTTATCTGAGCTTGGCTATTCGGCCAGCAGGAACAGCCGAAAAAAAGGAAATCAATGCTACTTAATCCACTCCTCCGCTGTCTCCTTTCTGCCATAAAAGGCGTAATTGTGCGAACTCAACTACTATGCACAAGGTTACTATTGGTGAAAGTCAAGTGTATAGTAACACAACCTTCCGCCATAAGTCAAGCGATTTTTTCGCAAAAAACCAAAAAATATTTAGTTAAACGTCCTATAACCGGGGAACACCCCATAAAAACCCCTTTGGCAACGCTAACCTCTGTTTTGACAACAACTTAGGTAATTGGTAACATAGAAAAAGCCGGCTATATGGGCATTTTTTCTGACAGGGGGTTTCAGTACTGGCAGGTTGAATTTGGCGAATTTGCATATTTTAGGGTTTTACACCCGGCAGTCACACAACAGGCCAAAGTATCTGTTATCCGCTATATGCCATCCGCAATTTTCCCCTTTTTCCTTTTTACTTTTTACTTTTTACTTTGTTTGTTATCCTTCTGCTATGCTTGGTTTGCTCAAAGGCCGACTGGTTCCTGTAAGGGTTGTGCTTCTGACGGCGACGTTATCGCTTGCCCTCATAGGTATCGCGACCATTTACGCAGTCGGGCATCCGGCCAAAACGGATTTCGCGAATCAATCCGCCCAGCAACCGGTTGACAAGTCCGCGCAACAGCCGGCGGATGAATCCGGGGAGCTCGCGGATTTGTGGAAAAAACAGGTCGCCTTCGCGGGTCTGGGTATTGGAGCGTTAATCCTCGTCAATCTTGTCAATTGCCGTCGGCTCGGTGAGGCCGGCTACTGGATATACGCGGCGGTTCTGCTGCTGCTTGTGGTGCTGCTGATTTCAAGGTTCGTCGTGGAGTTGCCCTTCGCTCCGGAAACCAAAGGCGCTTACAGGTGGATAAAAATATCCATCGCGGGATTCGACCTGCCGAGTATTCAGCCCTCGGAGATATGCAAACCCGCGTATATCATTGCCCTGGCGTGGTATCTGCGATACCGAAGCAATTACCGAAAGTTCGGCGCTCTAATCGGGCCTTTCGTCCTCACGCTTCTGCCGATGACGCTGATTCTGCTTGAGCCGGACCTGGGGACGGTGTTTCTTATGATGCCCGTGTTTCTCGCTATGCTGTTCGTCGCGGGGGCAAAAGTCAGGCATTTGGCGTTAATATTGCTTATCGCTTTGCTTTTTAGCCCTCTCCTTTGGTATAAGATGCAGCCCTATCAACGGCTGCGAATAAGTGGCGTGCTGCTGCAAAGCGAATGGCTTCGCCAGAAGGCCGAGCAGCATCCCTCGCTCGGCAGGTTGCTCGTCGGCGGTTCCTTCTCATCCAAAAAATGGAAGGAAAACTGGGGCTATCACCTCATCCGGTCAAAGTACGCTATCGCCTCGGGCGGGACGACCGGCTATGGCTTTCGTCATGGCCCGTTCGTCACATACAACTTCCTGCCCGAAAGGCACAACGATTTTGTGTTCTCAATAATCGCGCATCAGTGGGGTTTCGTTGGGTGCGTCGCGGTTCTTTTGCTTTACGTGATACTGCTGGGGTGTGGGCTGGTAATCGCAGGCGAGACCACCGACCCGTTTGGCCGGCTGCTGGCCGCGGGAATCGTAACAATGTTCGCCATTCAGGTAATCGTAAACGTGGCGATGACCTTGGGGCTTACGCCTATAACGGGGATTACGCTGCCTTTTATCAGCTACGGCGGGTCGAGTTTGGCGGTCAGTATGCTCTGCGTGGGACTTCTAAACAACGTTGGCCGATGGCGACCTTTCTCAGTCGCGCCGAGACGATAGCCATTCTTCTATTCTGTTTCTCCCACGTTATTTGCGGTCTCTGCGCTGGAAAGCCCACCGCGAAACTCTGAAATCTCCACAGCGCCCAGGAGCCAGACCGTGCCCACAAAAACAACCGCCCCTGCCGGCACGCACGTCAAAACTATTATCCAGTTTCGCGTATCCTTCATAAGCCACAGCAGCAGATAAATGATCGCCGACATAACAGCCGCGGCGATAACGCTGCGCACGACACTGGCGAGAATCTTTCGACCGCCGAACAGTCCCAGACGCTTCCGCAACAGAAAAACAAGAACTACGGCGTTAATCGCGAAAGTAATCGCGGTAGACAGGCCAAATGCGCCCGCCCCAAGCCAGGGTACCCAGACCATTGTTACCAGCATCAGCAGATTAACCACCACAAGGGCACAGGAGACCCTCAATGGCGTTGTGGTATCCTTCATTGAATAAAATGCGCGGGCGAGAATCTGGTAGCTGCAATAGGCCCACATACCGAGGACATACATCTGCAGAACGAACGCCGCCTGGGCCGCGTCGGCCGGACTGAAGTTGCGCCGAGCGTAAATTACCTTAACAATCGGTTCGGCGAGGATAAAAAGACCGGCGCCCGTGGCGATACCCTCCATCAGCGCAAGCCGCAGAGCTCGGTTGATGCTGTCCCGCAGATTTACAATGTCGTTGCGTGCGGCGTAACGGGTCAGCAACGGGAAAACCGCAACCCCAAGTGAAATCGCCAGCACACCCATCGGAAATTGATATAGCGCTCGAGCGGCATTAACGCGGGTGATAACGCCTTCGGTCAGAGGCCTATGCAGCACCCAGCCAAATATGTTTATATCCGGGGCAGCGGCCATAGCGGTAAGGTTCCAGGCAATTATATTTGCGATAAGCTCCGAAATCTGCAGAAAGCCAAGCCCCAAAAGCACGGGCATAAGTAGCTTGAGTATCGGGACGATGCCCGGCTCAATCGGCATCAGGCGCACGCGAATCGAAAAGCCGCTCTTGCGTAAAAGCCACAAAACTGCGATTAACTGGATAAGCCCCGCCGCTATCACACTGAAGGCGACAATCATAAGCTGACCCGGCAGATTACCCTTAAGTATCGGAGCAATCCACCAAGCGGCTACGATTCCAACTATATTAAATATGATTGGCGCGGCGGCGGGAAAGGCAAAGTGCCCGCGACAGTTGAGCGCAGCCGAACCAAGCGCAAGCAGGCACACCGTAACCATATACGGGAACATAATCGTCGCCAGCGTCAGCAGCAGCTTTCTGTCTTCTGGCCCCGGCAACAACGCGACGACGACGAAGCCAATCTCCACCAAAAGCATAATGGCCGTCAGAAATACCGCCAAAAGCGCCATCGCGTTGGCTAATAACCGGGATGCCTTTTCGAAACCGCTTTTTTCAGCCGTGTCGGTAAACACAGGCACAAAAGCGGACGACAATGCCCCCTCTCCGAAAAGCCGGCGAAAAAGATTCGGTATCTGAAATGCCAGACCGTATGCGTCCGTGGAGCGGTTCGCGCCCAGCGACGTTATGCCCATATCGCGGAAAAGACCAAAAACGCGGGAAATCAGTGTTATGCCCGCCACCACTTTGGCGGCGCTGAAAAAATGCTCCCGCTCGCGGTTACCTTGTCGAGTCCGCTCCTGATGTTCCTGGCGGGTTTTGTCGTTCATAGGGGCAAATTATACTCCAAACCATCAACAGTTTCCAAAAGGTCTTCAACTCAACATCGGCAAACTGCCGCATCAAAGCCCTATAAATAATTGAATAATAACTTTAAGAACCGCACCTGCCCGCGTCAAAAACGTATATGTCGCGTTGCCCGGTATATAACGATGAAAAAGCCGATTTTAAGGCGAGGCATAACACCTAAAGCGATACGCTTAATTACCCGAAGTATTCGTTAGCCGGTGATATTTCTATGTTTAAGTGCGGACTATAGATGCGAACGCTTGTCATAAGATTTGCGGCAGTTTTGACGGTGGTTTTAGCATTGTCCGGCCTTGTGGTGAGCCAGTCGAACCAACTGGTATCAGCCCAGGAGCCGAACAAGCCCGACTCTAATGCGCCGACTTACAGAACGCCCCAACCAACAGGCACAAATCTGTTCACCCCGCCCCCTGAAAAATTATTCTCGCCTTCGGTCAGCGCGTCGTTCTACGATATAGCCTATGAAATTGCGCACCGTGAAAACATCACCGATGCCCAGGCGGAACAGGCAATTGTACTGATGAACGCCGCGATGGAACTTGACGCCAGCGCCGGTGTTATCACAACCGATATGCTACAAATCGCATCACGACCCGGATCTGAACGCCATTCACAGATACTGTATGACACGCTCATAAAATACACCGATAAAAACGCTGATTTGCTGGTCGCTGCAAACGCCGCCCGATACCTGCTTAATCAGCTTGATTCCCGCCAGCAGCGAGAGATACTACTTCGGCGACTGATACACGATATAGGCGAATCCAATCTTTCCGTCAGTTCTGAGTTCGCCACTGTGCTTGGGCTTTTATACGCCGAAAAGGCCGACAACACAAACGCCATCAAGGCACTGGCAACGGCCTATAGCTGGAACAGATATAACCAGCTTGCCTTCGAGAAACTCGCCGAGTTGGCGCCGGACCAAATCAGCCCGATATTGAATCTCGAATACCTTCGGCTGAAACTCCGGAAAAACCCGCTCGACCTCGGCGCCGCCCTTACCCTTGCGCAATACGCCCAGAAAACACAGCTTTACGAGTTAGCTGTCGGAAGCTATCAGTACTGCGCCGATTTATTTCAATTCCTGTATCCGGACCAGGATGTACCCGCCGCCATTTACATTAACTGGATGACAAGCTGCTACAACGCCCCGCAAGGCCAGCCAAAATGCCTGCAACTTGCCGAGCAGTTCCGCGGCTCATCCGGGCTCGCCAAAGTCAAACAGGGCCGGTTCGACCTGCAAATGGAAGTCCTCACTGCCAAAGCCACCGCTAAAACAGGCGACATCGAAACAGCCAGCCGCATCCTCGAAACGGCTGAACAAAAAGCGATTCAGTCCGCCGGCCGGTCAACCGACTACGCAACACTGGCCTGGTTTTACTGTTTCGTTCGAAAAAACTCCGAACAAGCCATTGACTGGGCCAACAAGGCCTACGCCGCCGAGCCGAATTCACCGATTACCGCCGGTCTTCTTGCCTGTGCCTTAGTCGATAATAACCAGTTAGACACCGCCAAACCGCTTCTCGAAAACTTCCCCCAGACACAGTTTGCCGATTTCGCCAAGGCAAAACTTCAATTCGCAAAAGGACAGAAACAATCGGCGATTGAGTCGCTACGGGCCGCCATCGACAAAGACCCCGGCTCAATCGCAGCCGAACAGGCCCTTATGCTGCTGGCCGAACAAAAAACAGAATACATCCCCATATACGATACCAACGTAATCATGGCAACCGTAAAGCAATCTGTTGGCGAGCAGATTATACCACAATTCGCCAGGCCCGACCGGATGCTGTCTTTCCAGCTCAATATCCGCGGCAACAGGTTTGTCTACGGCAGCGATTTAGCGGGCGCAATTTCCATCACAAATAACTGGTATGAGCCGCTGGTTATAGCCGAAGACGGGCTTTGCAGAGGCCGCATATTAATAGACGCCGACGTCACCGGCGACCTCAACCAGCGATTTGAAAAACTTGTATCGACAACGACAAGACCGGCGCTGCCCATCGAGCCGGGGCACAGCGTCCTTGTCCCCGTCCGACTGTGCAACGGTCCACTCAAACAACTACTGCTTAGCCACCCCCAGGCCTCGCTGAACATCCGGTTCACCGCTTACCTGGATCCGGTCGCCACAGCCGATGGTAATATGGTAAGCGCAATACCCGGCATAATGCCCGCGACGGTCCAAATCGAACGCCCGCGGATCGAAATCACCCAGGATTATCTGCAAAACCGCTTCAACTCACTGTCGCAGGGCAAACAAGGCCCGAAAATCAAAGCCGCCCAGCTCTTCGCCGGACTGCTGATGGAGAGCCGGGAACCGGCGAATCCCAGGCAGTCATATAAATTCACCTCCACCGACCAAACGAACTCAATGCTCGAATCGGCCCTGGTCCAGTGTTTAACCGACAGCGACTGGGTGGTCAGGGCACACAGCACAGCCGCGATTGCCGAGCTGCCGTTAAATTATGAATTGACCAGCGCCGTCGCACAGGGGCTAAACGACCAGCACTGGCCCGCACGCATGATGGCCATCTGGCTGCTGTCGCAAAAACAGGGCTACAACTTCGCAAAGGTCCTCAACCACACTGCTCAGTATGACAACAGCGAATTCGTCCGCAATATGGCCGTCGCCCTTGGCGCCACAATACCCCCGCCCGCCCCCCAAAAGCAGAAACTCGAACAGCCATTCCTCGACCTGCTAAAGCAGGACTCTACCTCCGACAGCAACACCCTTCCCGCCTTCCTGCCAAAGCAATAACGGCTAATTAACCCGTCGCCCCCTGGAATTCCGCGAAAATTTCAAAAAAATTTGCTTTGTATAGCGATTGCGATTATGTAACATTTCGTCCGTCGTGCCCGGCCATAGTTCTTTCGGCAAGTTTGTCCGCCGGACAGATGGCGGATAAATCCGCTGGAACTTTGGTCAGGGTGAACACGTAGTTATTTTTTGTTGGTTGTATTTAGGTCGTTTTTTTGAAAGGGTTGTGTGATGCCAGCACAAGTTGACAAGGAAAAATGCACTGGTTGCGAATCCTGCGTCGAGGAATGCCCCAGCGAGGCCATCTCGATGGATGAAGGAAAAGCAAAGGTCAATCCGGAGGCCTGCATCGATTGCGGCGTGTGCATCGACGCCTGCCCGGAACAGGCAATCAGTATGCAGTAAGGAATACTTGGTTGGCCCCATCGTCTAGGCCGGTCCAGGACACCGGGTTTTCAACCCGGCGACAGGGGTTCGAATCCCCTTGGGGCTATTTTTTGCGGAGCAAAAAATAGAGCAGTGGAACAGGTGAGCAGGTGATAGTAGATTTGCTTATCGACCGGTGTTCCACTGCGGTCTCCTGTTCAACTCCTCTCCTGCTCAAAAACAAACTCGTAGAATTGCAAATTCGATGTTTACCCACCCTATTTTCTTGGCAAGGCATTTATCGCGTTACAGGTTTTGAACGCAAACAATATATATGTAACGAAATGAGCAGCGCCCGCCGCGAATATCAGAGAAAACAGGGTCCACGCGGCAACTGGATAGCCGATAAACGCCCTGCTTATGAGTCCAACGAACGCGAATATACATATCATAGGAGTCGTCAGGACCGTTGCGACTAATATGAACGCAAAGGCGTAAACAAGAAATAAGGTGAGCGATAAATCTTTGGTCTTTATTGCTCGCCGCTGTATAAACGCGTTGTAATCTTCCGCGAATCCCGTGACCATTAACAATGCCCAGTAAATATTGAAGACCGGAATGAATAAAAACCCGACTGCTTTGGTGGGAGAGATGGACGTCTTGTCATCCTGAATGGCAGCCCACATCTTGTAAAACAGCAACATCTCAATTGCCACACTGCAGATTAAGAAAACATTCGCAGCCGCAAAAATCACAATCAAAGTCGAATGTTCCTCTTTTCTTATTGCCAGCATCAGACCTAACGCACCTAAAATTCCCGCGACAATCCGCACGCCGGTCCAGCAATACACAAATACCGTTTTTGACAAAGCTGTCCCGCTACTTTGTGGCGAGGTCTCGTCAGAGGTGGATTTTGATACCGCTTTTGATTCGGGTTTTTCTCCCCCGCTTCGCCCGCTAAGCGAGGCGAACTTTGCCGGCTCAACACTTATTGCGGGAGGCGCTATGGGCGCCGGGGGTTCTATCGGCTCAGCAATTTTCGCAGGAGGCGCTACGGGTTCGGGACTTTTGGCAGGTGGCGCTACCGGCTCAGGACTCTTTACGGGCGGCTCCACAACCACAGGCGTTTCTATGAATGGTTCGATAGTAAAGGGCTTGGCGCATTTGGGACATTTCGCCTGTTTGCCGATGTTTGTTTCATTCACATTGAATTTTGATTTACAATTCGGACACTGTGTTTTCATAGGATAAACCCTTTACTTCCTGCCTTCCCTTGCCAGTCACTCCTTCCCTAATTCGATTTAATGACCGGGAACCATTCTACCATATTTTAAGCCAAGTCGCAGGGGTTTTACCTGATTTTTCTTTGACCGTCATCGGCAAAAAGGTATAATCAAAGATGTCTTTGAGCTCCGTTGAGCTGACTCAAACCGCTGAGAAGCAAAGGCAAAAAAGGAGAAGAGTGATGAAAAGTGAAACACGTCTGAAATCCATCCCAATTACAATCATGGCGATGGTGTTATTTATAAGCCAAACAGCTTGGGCTGATTACAACTATGGCGAGGCGCTTCAGAAGTCGATTTACTTCTATATGCAGCAGCGCTGCGGCCCCCTGCCAGCTGATAACCCGGTGATATGGCGTGCTGATTCGTGCCTGAACGACGGGGCCGACGTCGGGCAGGATTTGACCGGCGGTTATCTGGATGCCGGCGACAACGTGAAGTTCGGCCTGCCTATGGCCTCAGCAGTAGCGACGTTGAGCTGGGGTGTTTATGAATATCGAAGCGCCTTCGCCAGCGCAGGCCAACTGGATAAAGTTCTCGACGATATCAGGTGGGGCACCGACTATTTTATAAAATGCCACACCGCCACAAACGAATTCTATTATCAGGTTGGCGCCGGAGGCACTGACCACGCATGGTGGGGTCCGGTTGAGGTAATTGAAGAGGTAATGACCCGGCCATCGTATAAGGTCACTGCCGCATCGCCCGGTTCGTGCGTTGTCGGTGGGACGGCTGCGGCTCTCGCATCGGCCTCAATCGTTTTCAAGCCGACCGACCCAAATTATGCTTCCTTATGTCTGACCCACGCCCAGCAGCTATTCGATTTTGCCTACAACACCCAAAGCGATGCCGGCTACACGGCTGCCAACGGCTTCTATAATTCCTACAGCGGATACTGGGATGAGCTGTCAGCTGCTGCCGCCTGGCTTTACTTAGCCACCAACGACGCAAACTACCTGAATAAGGCTGAGACCTGCGCGACCCATTGGGGTATGGAAGGACAAACCGGCTACTGGGGCTATAAGTGGACCCATTCCTGGGACGATATGCATTATATGGCGCAAATCCTGCTGGCACGGGCCACGGGAAAGCAAATCTACATCAGCTCCATCGAACGCAATCTGGATTACTGGATGCCCGGCGGCGGAATTACCTACTCCCCCGGCGGACTTGCCTGGCTTGATACATGGGGCTCACTGCGCTACGCCGCCAACGCGTCGTTCATCGCTTTTGTCTGGGCCGATGACACTCACGGCAACGCCGCAAAAAAAACCGCCTACAGAAACTTTGCCCAGAATCAGATTAAATACATGCTCGGGGACAATCCGCGGGCGGGCAGCTATATTATCGGCTTCGGCTCCAACTATCCTCAGAACCCGCACCACAGAACCGCACACGGCTCATGGGCCAATAGCATAGACACACCGAGCCAAACCAGGCACGTACTTCAAGGCGCTATGGTCGGCGGACCGGACAGCGGCGACAACTATCAGGATGTAAGGAGCAACTATACAGTCAACGAGGTTGCCTGTGATTATGATGCGGCCCTCGTCGGTGACTTGGCGAAGATGTACTCGCTTTATGGCGGCACCCCAATCTCCGGCTTCCCTCGCCAAAGCGACTTCGCAAAAGACCAGGACCCATACACCGAGTTCTTTGCCAACGCCAAGATAAATTCTTCGGGTCCTGTTTATACGGAGTGGAGTGTTGACCTCACCAACCACTCGGCCTGGCCTGCGAGAGTCGCGGATAAGCTCTCATATCGTTACTTCTTCGACCTGACGGAGGCATTTAACGCTGGCTACACCATAAACAACGTTACAGTAACGAAAAATTATTCAGAAGTGCCGGCTACAGTGACCGGCCCGACGCATTTGAGAGATAACATTTACTATGTCACAGTAGATTACACGCCAAGTGCAATCTTCCCTGGCGGGCAATCGGAATCGGCCAGAGAGACACAGGTCCGCATAGCACTGCCAAACAACGCCCCCCCTGCCGCATGGGACCCGAACAACGACTGGTCGCATCAGGGTTTAACCGGCACCGTCGCACAGACCCAATACATCCCCGTTTATGATAACGGCGTGCTAATCTACGGCAGGGAGCCGGCTCCCATCCTGCCGCCTGTTTCTATTGCCGGCTATATCAAAAACGATTGCGACGTGCCGATATCAGGCGTGCTGGTTACTGCCACCAACGGCGGCGGACAGCACACGACCGACATAAACGGCTTCTACGCATTTTCAGTAGACAGCAACTGGTCAGGAACAATAACGCCGAGCAAGAAACATTACACATTTGAACCTAATATGATGACCTATGTTAATGTTGATTCCAACCTGAGTGACCAGAATTACATCGCCGTTAACATTTACGACCTTGACTGCGATGGGACAATTGGTCTGGGCGATTTCGCCGTGATGGCCGACTACTGGCTTATGACCGGCCCTGGAATACCGGCCGACTTTGTCGCTGATGAAATAGTAAACTTCCGCGATTTCGCACAATTCGCATTCGCCTCCGTAAACAACTCGCCAACAGTTTCTATAATTTCGCCGGCAGATGGCGCTGATTTTAACGCCCCCGCAACTGTCACCATCAATGCCACGGCGTCTGATAGCGACGGCACCGTGAGCAAGGTCGATTTTTATCGGGGTTCAACATTACTGGGGACAGATACAACTCCGCCTTATTCCTTCACCTGGAATAATGTGACCGACGGCAACTATATCCTGACTGCCAAAGCAACCGATGACGAAGGAGCCGTAACTACCTCATCAGCGGTCAGTATAACAGTGAACGTAACAACCGGATGCACCTGCATCGCTGGCTGCGACACAAGAACCGTTATTGCTGCGCCCTTCACCAAAGACGGCGCAGGAGAGTTCTGCTGGGAATCAACAAATCTCGGCACTTACACAAACAACTGGAATCTGGATAAATTAACCATAAACGGAACTGACTATACAGGTATCTATGTCTTTACTTCAACGATTCCCAAAATAGACGGCAAATACTACATTTACTACAAAGGGTCCCACGACTGGAGCCATTTTGAGGCCAAGAATTAGATATAATATGAAAGCCATCCTTCCAACGGTTATGATTTGTGCTTTGCACAACAAACAAATCTAACCTTATTGAAAGGAATCGACCTTCTCCCAAAAACTGCGCCACTTGGCGTCAATCTGAAGATTAGATACTTACGCATATTCCTCCTTCGTACCACCTTATTATGCTTTTGAAGTCGCAAAATCGAACTTATAATATGCAACATTATCCATGCGACTAAGGGGATTGTCAGGCCGGGATAATCTGTTATTATATATCCTCTGTATTTGCAGGACGTTTCATCCAGGAGAATATCGTGTGCAAAGGAAGTTTCAATCCTTCAGCGAGCGAGCAAGGGAAGGTTTGCAGAAATGACCAGAGTTTTGGCCGACGATGGCGGTTAAGATGCTCGATAGCAGCAGGATTTCTGTCCTGCCGTAATATACGATTCGAAACGTTTGAATATGGGAAAGGAAGGTACTTATGGGAAAGCAATTAGCGAAAGTTGTCGGAATTTTAATTGTGGCATTAGCGAAAATGGCTGATAGAATGCCGAAGGTGATGCCGTGAGCAGGAGACGGCTGGGCGGCGCTATTCCATGACCGCAGGATGATATTATTTGTGGAGCGGCAAACTATTTATCGTTGGGATTTGTAGAAGGGGGTTTTAATGGCTTCTATTTTTGTAAAATCAGAGAATGGCAAGGAGGATTATTACCCCTTGGGTCAGCGGACAAACGTAGTCGGGAGGGACGAGGCGCTTCCAATTCAGGTACTGGATAAACATGTCTCACGCAAACATATGCAAATTCGTTTTGAGAAAAACGACGGGCGGTATTATGTGTTCGATATGAAGAGCAAGCATGGCGTATTTGTCAACGGCACGAAAATCAACGGCGAGGCGGTATTAAGCGATGGTGATTATATACGCGTCGGGGAGACCGTTTTGCTGTTTACGACGCTGGACTTTAAGGACAAAGAAAACGCTCTGTCTCACTTCAAGAAATTTGGTGAGCGGCTAAACACTACGCTCGATGATTGAGAATTAGGGGGATGTGAATTTAGGTCACTTATGTTTGTCTGAAAATATCATGGCCTATGTAGAAGTATGGAAAGAAGGGAAGTTAATAACCCGCCGTCAGGTGAGTGAGG
Source organism: Sedimentisphaerales bacterium (assembly GCA_050013675.1). Classification (GTDB taxonomy): domain Bacteria; phylum Planctomycetota; class Phycisphaerae; order Sedimentisphaerales; family Anaerobacaceae; genus Fen-1362. The sequence continues at coordinate 644,709 of JBEKEU010000001.1, read as the reverse complement.
AGAAAGCCCGGAAGGGGTGCCGAATTCGACTGGGTTCCGCCGGTCAGGTTCGGGTCAAAGCAGGCGAGACAACGATTGTCGGCAAATATGAGGTCCGGATGTTCGCGGGCGACATCCCCGAAGCGAAACAGGTTACAGGAGAGGGGTCTTTAGATTTATCAGAGCCTGCGAACGCTGCATCAACGGCATCAACATTTTCCAGGACCACAGCGGCAGGGGTTAGAGGGGAAGCAAGTTACTCTCCCGAAATTGAGGGTTACAAAATTACCGGTCGTCTGGGCGAGGGCGGGATGGGGACTGTCTGGCGGACGGTTCAGTTGAGCACGCATCGAGAAGTGGCCCTGAAGCTTTTGTCGGAGAGGAGATTTGAGTCGCAGAAATCCCGTCTTCGGTTTGTGCGAGAAGTGGAGTTAACCGCCCGTCTGGTGCATCCCAATATTGCCCGGTTATATGACAGCGGTCTGTATCGCGGAGTTTACTACTACGCAATGGAGCTTGTTGACGGAGTTCATTTGGACCAGTACGTCAAAGAACAGAATCTGTCTCAACGGCAAATACTGGAGCTGATGTGGATTGTTTGCCAAGCGGTTCACCATGCCCATAAACAAGGCGTAATACATCGTGACCTTAAGCCGTCGAATATTTTAGTGAGCCAGGATGGTCAGCCACACGTGCTGGATTTTGGTCTTGCCAAGACTTTTTTGAGGGAAAGTTCAGATGCGACCGTTTCGATTGAGGGCGATGTGGCGGGAACACCGGCGTATATGTCGCCGGAGCAGGCGATGGGCCGCAAGGAGCAGATGGATACCCGAACGGACGTGTATAGTTTAGGTATCATTTTGTATCAGTTTCTTACGGGAGAGTCGCCGCACGAACTATCCGGGACGAGATTCGAGATTGTTCGGCGGATTGTAGAAGAAGAGGTGCGTCGTCCGCGAGAGATAAGCAGAGACATAGATTGCGATCTTGAGGCGCTTTTGTTAAAGGCGCTGGCGCGCGACCCGGATGACCGATACCTCTCCGCGGGCGAAATGGCGGACGATATTGACAATTACTTGAATGGCAAGCCTCTCCTGGCAAGGTCGCCTACGACGATTTATTTTCTGCGAAAGAAATTTGGCAAGTATCGTTTGCAGATTTCTATTGCCGCTGCGGTTTTGGTTGTGTTTGTCGGCATATCTTTATTCGCATATTCCAGAGGTGTCCAATCGGGAGCAAAAGTAAAAGTTGTTCAGAAGAAGCTTGAAATACAAAAAAAGGCAGCCGAACTTGCACAAACTGAGAGCGAACGCCATAGGAGTGAAGCTGAAACGATTGACGCCAACGCCAAGAGGGCTGAGCTTGAGCCGGTCACTCCTGACAAAGATGAAAAGAAAGCATCTGCTGTGCCTAAACCGCTAATGGAGGAACATCGCTCAACGAAAGGATTACAAGAGGCGCCCAAAAATGAAGAAACTTTACGCCAGATTTCCCCCGCAGACGGCGCTGTGGTAAACGCCACGAAGATTGATTTAACATGGTCGGGAAGCAATCAGGACCTTTCATACGACGTGTATTTTGGGGAAAGTTCTTCATCTGTTAAAAATGCAAATCATGAGTCTCCGGAATTCAAGCAGAATCAAACAAACAAAATCTTTACGGCCACAGGTCTCGCTTTCAACAAGACATACTACTGGCGCGTGGATATGCTCGAACCTGACGGCAATGTAATTGGCGGCAATACCTGGGCAGTGAGCACCAGGCTGCCATCCCCCTCGTCAGAGTTGACCGTTGTCAACGGAAGTTTTGAGTCACCAACGATTGCGGGGGCAATATCTAAGGGATTTCATGGACAGTCCGGCGTTTGGGCAGGCCCATTACGGTTGAATGGATGGGTAGGGAAAGGAGGCCTGCGCCGCGATATGGTTGTCGATGGTAATCAGTGCTTTTACTGGTGTGACCCCGAGGATGAGTCAATCGAGCAAACGCTGGGCTATGTGAGCGGGGAAATTGGCAAAACCTATAACGTGCAGTACACCCGTAAAATCATTGCACAACCGTCAATCGCCAAACTAAAGTTCAGGGCGGAACTACTCGTTGGCGGCAAAGTAATTGACTTCGAGGAATTGAACAATGCTTCAGTTGTTCAGGAAGAGCATCGGTTGAGTTATACGAGTGACGGTTCGCATGCTTGGCAGCCGATCACGATAAGATTCTCTGCAGGTAGCAATAAAAGATATACGAGTTTGCCTGAGGCGCAGATGGTGTTTATCGACTCTGTGCTTGCTTTCGATGCGACTATGCCTGTCACGAACACCTCTGGGGGAATTTTGTCGGGTGACAATTTCGTCAGCGGTGAAACCTCAGCAGTTGGCATTCGGCGGCTGCCTCCACCAACAGAAATGACAGTTGTCAACGGGAGTTTTGAATCACCAACCATTGCAGAGGCAATTGCTAATGGAAAAATTGGGGTGCTCGGTGGGTGGGCGAACAACATTCGTTTCAATGGTTGGGTTGGAAAAGGGGGCGCAGCCACCGCAATGGTAGCTGAAGGTAAGCAAAGCTTTTTCTGGACTGATCCCCAGGATGAGTCAATTGAGCAAACGCTGGGCTATGTGAGTGGTGAAATTAGCAAAACCTACAACGTGGAGTACACCCGTCAAATCAGCGCCAAGCCTTCGATTGCCACCTTAAAGTTCAGGGCGGAACTGCTCGTCGGTGACAAAGTGGTCGATTTTGAGGAGATTGACAACATGTTGGTTGGCAAGGCTGTTCATCGGTTGAAATACATAAGCGACCGTAGAAGCACCGGTCAACCGTTCAAAATCAGATTTGCAGCAAACTCTAACAAAAATTTCACAACTCAGTCAGAAGCCCAATATGTTTTCATTGATGATGTAAAATTCGTGACGAGTGATAGTGCAGCAAGGCGAACGAGACAACCAGCAAAATAGGAACTGGAAATTGACATAAAAGTTATAATGCTAATGGTTCCTTGTTGGTTATCCTAATTACAAAAGGTGGGTTAAATTTCGGAGACTTACAGAGTTGCCAGACGGGGGTAATATGCTATTATACTCCCTGTATTTGCAGGACGTTTCATCCAGGAGAATATCGTGTGCAAAGGAAGTTTCAATCCTTCAGCGAGCGAGCAAGGGAAGGTTTGCAGAAATGACCAGAGTTTTGGCCGACGAGGGCGGTTAAGATGCTCAATAGCAGCGGGATTTCTGTCCCGCCGTAATATACGATTCGAAACATTTGAATATAGGAAAGGAAGGTACTTATGGGAAAGCAATTAGCGAAAGTTGTCGGAGTTTTAATTGTGGCATTGGCCCTTTGCGTTTCAGTGGTCGCCAAGGCAGCCGATGCGCCGCCAATCAAGGTCGGAGCCATCTTCGCGGTGACAGGTCCCGCGGCGTATCTCGGGGGGCCCGAAGCGAAGACCGCTGAAATGTTGGTTGAAAAGATAAACAAGGAAGGTGGCGTCAATGGCCAGAAGATTGAGCTTATAGTGAAAGATTCAGGCACTAAGCCGGAGAACGCCATTTCGCTCGCCAAGCAGCTCATTGAGGAGGATAAAGTCCTCGCGATAATCGGGCCATCGACCAGCGGCGAGACAATGGCCATCAAAAATATATGTCAGGAGAGTAAGACTATTCTTCTTTCCTGTGCAGCCGCCGAAGACATTGTCAACCCGGTTGCCAGTTACGTGTTCAAGACCCCCCAGAAAGACAGTGATGCCGTCAGACGCATATTCCAGGTGATGAAGGCAAAAGGTATCACCAAAATCGGCGTGATAACAAGTAACGACGGTTTTGGAATGGCCGGCGGCAAACAACTCGCCAATCTCGCCAATCTCGCCGGTATCACCATTGCCATCTCCGAGGCCTACGACAGTAAGGAAACCGACTTGACTGGAGTGCTCACCAAGGTAAAAGGTCAGGACGTTAATGCGGTAGTTAACTGGACCGTTACGCCCGCGCAGGGAATGGTAGCCAAGAATATGAAGCAGATTGGTCTGGATGTTCCGCTGTTCCAGAGTCACGGCTATGGCAACATTAAGTACGTTCAGGCGAGCGGTGAGGCGGCAAACGGAACAATATTCCCCTGCGGACGCCTGTTGATTGCGGAAATACTGCCGGATAACCATCCCCAGAAAAAGCTACTCGTAGAATACAAGAAGGACTATGAGAGCCGGTATAAAGAAGACGTGAGCACCTTCGGAGGCCACGCTTACGACGCGGTGCTGATTCTCGTCCAAGGAATCAAGAAGGCCAAGAGCACAGACAAGGAAAAGGTCCGCGACGCAATTGAAAACCTGAAGGACCTCGTCGGAACAGCCGGTGTTTTTCACTTCACGCCCCTGGATCACAACGGGCTGGGCATGGATGCCTTTGAGATGCTCACGGTGAAGGATGGGAAATTTGTGATATATAAAAACTGACATCGACCTCCTGTGTCGAGCGAAAGAGCGGAAACAGAATGAATCTCCCTCAGGTCGTTCAGTATTGTTTTGCGGGGATTACCGTCGGCAGCATTTACGCGATTGTTGCCATCGGTTTCAACATTATTTACAACACGACCGGGATAATCAATTTCGCGCAGGGTGAGTTTCTTATCGTTGGCGCGATGACAGCCATCAGTTTAAATCATTTTGTCCCCCTGCCGGTCGCTATTTTTCTGGCGGTTGTGGTGACAACGATAATTGGGGGCTTAGTTGAGATTGTTTTCATCAGGCATGTCCGCAACGCCTCGGTTCTGCGTCTTATCGTGATAACCATCGGTATCTCGATACTTATGCGGGAGGCGATGCTGCACATCTGGGATGAGAAGGTCAGGTCTTTGCCTTATTTTACCGGAACCGGGGTCTCAACTGTCACCATTCTTGGAGCTCATATCTCACCGCAGGTTCTATGGGTATTGGGCGTCAGCGCCATAATCGTAATGGGGCTGACGCCTTTTTTTCGTTTTACGCTGACGGGCCGGGCTATGAGGGCCTGCGCCGACGACAGGATGGCGGCTCGTCTTTGCGGCATCAATGACCGCTGGATGGTCACTCTGTCTTTTATGCTAAGCGCCGGCATTGGTGCGCTGGCTGGCTGCGTTATCTCACCCGTCACCCAGACGCAATACGATATGGGCGCTTCATTAGCAATCAAGGGTTTTACCGTAGCTATCCTCGGCGGGCTTGGCAACAGTATGGCCGCAGTCGCCGCGGGCCTGATGCTGGGGCTTGTCGAGGCCTTTGTGATGAGCCAGTTCGACATTGCTTATAAAGAGGCCGTATCGATAGTCATCCTGCTGCTGATTCTGGTTTTCAGGCCCAGCGGTCTCTTCGGCAAACGTGAGATTGCGGCAATGAGGGCGCTATGACGCATTTTCGCAGGTATATCCCCGTCATAGCCGTTGCCATTGGGATAATCATTTTGCAGGTTGTGCTTTCAGGCACCCGCTCAACCTACTACATGACGCAAATCACGATGTCGGCTTATTATGCCCTCGTGGTTATCGGCTTGTGTTTGCTTATGGGTTACGCGGGTCAGATATCACTTGGGCACGCGGGCTTTTTTGCCATCGGCGGTTATACGACCGCGGTCTTGACCACCTTTAACCTTATGGCATATCGTGACACGCCGTTGGTTTCCTTGTGCCATTCGCTTGGTGTGGTTGTGCAAAGGCAGGATATTTATGGCGCAGACATATTGGCTTTTTCCCCCTGGCCTGCTTTTGTCGTCGCGATACTGCTGACAGTCATAATCGCTTTTATGATTGGCCTGCCCGTCATTCGCCTTAAGGGACATTATATGGCGATGGCCTCGCTTGGTTTCGGGCTGATTATCTACCGCATAGTCCTCGGCGGACGCATCTTTGGCCAGGCGGACGGTATTTCTAATGTCCCTCCCTTTAAGATTATCGCCGGCCTCGAGGTAAACGGCCGAGCGGCGTTCAGGATTGAGAGTTATTACATCGCGTGGTTCGTGGTTCTGGCGGCTATGACGCTGGCAATCAACCTCGTTCATTCGCGAGTCGGCAGGGCGCTTCGCTCAATCCACGAAAACGAAGAAGCGGCTCATTCCCTGGGAGTCAACACCTATCGTTACAAGCTGCTCGTTTTTGTTTTGAGCGCTCTTTTTGCCGCGGTGGGAGGCGTTTTGTTGACCCACTACAACGGCAGCATAGGCCCATCCGAGGTTACGGTTACCAAATCCGTCCGCTATCTTGTCATCGTAGCTGTGGGCGGAATGGCCAACCTCTGGGGCGCTCTGTTTATGGGGGTACTCCTGAATTTCCTTTCTCTGCGGGGCGTTTTCGGAAGTTACGACGACGCTGTTTTCGCGATTATACTGATTACTATTATGCTTTTCTCGCCCCAGGGTTTACTTCGTTTGCCTAAGTTTCGCACGGTAACGCCGTTACTATCGAGGAGGGCAAATGAGTAACGTGCTGCTCGAGACAAAAGGCCTGCATCGGTTTTTCGGCGGTCTTCACGCCGTTAACGATGTCAGTATAACTGTCACGCAGGGCGCGATTAAAGGCGTCATTGGCCCAAATGGCGCGGGCAAAACGACGCTGTTTAACCTGATAGCCGGAACGATACAGCCGCATAATGGTGAGGTGATTTTCCGGGACAAAAAAATCACCGCGTTAAAACCGCACGCCGTCGCATGCAGAGGTATCGCGCGAACGTTCCAGACCACAAAGCTGTTTAGTCATATGACCGTTCTCGAAAATGTTATGATGGGCAGGCATTGCCGGACGCGATGCGGCTTCATTTCGGGAATGTTAAACCTGCCTCGCACCTGGCGGGAAGATAAACAAACCAAAGAAAAAGCCTTGTCGATACTTGAGGACATTGGTCTGAAGGAGCACGCCTTCGAGACGGCATCGAACCTGCCGTTCGGTCGGCAGCGGCTTGTGGAATTTGCGCGTGCCCTTGCGATGGAGCCGGAATTGCTGCTTCTTGATGAACCAGCCGCCGGGCTTAACATTTACGAAACCAAGGAGCTTGCCAAGCTCATATTGTGGATTCGCGACAGGGGTGTTACCTGCCTTGTTGTGGAACACGATATGTCATTAGTTATGGCGATTTGCGATGACGTGGTCGTTCTTGACCAAGGGCGCAAAATCGCCGAAGGCCCGCCGCGGACTGTTCAGCGAAATCCTGAAGTGATTCGCATCTATCTCGGGGATAGCGATGCTTAAGATATTGAATCTTGAAGCGGGTTACGGTCAATTACGCGTCCTCAAGGGCATATCGCTTCACGTATTGCCCGGCGAGGCCGTTGCGATTATCGGCGCAAACGGCGCGGGCAAGACGACCCTGCTCAAGACCATCGCGGGCGTCCTGCGGCCACGTTCCGGCAAGATTATGTTCAATAAACAGGATATATCGAATGAGCCGCTCGAAAAAGTCGTCGAGGCGGGCTGCTGCCTTGTCCCTGAGGGCAGACACATCTTCAGCACAATGACCGTAAAAGAGAATCTTCTCCTCGGCGCATATCACCGCCAGCGCAACGGCGCCTCGGCGGATATCGCCGCAAGTTTGAAACAGGTTTATAAACTTTTCGGAATTCTCGAAGAACGCGCCAATCAGCTTGCAGGCACTCTTTCAGGAGGCCAGCAGCAGATGCTCGCAATCGGCCGCGCCCTGATGTCGGGGCCTAAACTGCTGATGATGGATGAACCGTCCCTTGGCGTCGCGCCGCTGCTGGTCAAAAGCATTTACCAAACCATCGCCAACCTCAAACGCGAGGGTTTAACGATACTCCTTGTCGAGCAGAACGCGCGGGCCGCGCTTGCTCTTGCCGACAGGGGCTATGTTTTCGAAACAGGACAGATTGTTCTTGAGGGGACAAGCCGGGAGCTGAGCGATAATCCGGAAGTTCAGCGGGCGTATCTCGGCAAGGAATACCAGAGAATTGATGAGTGAGGAATATATGGGCGAGACAATTTATTACAATCCGAAGTTCGAGACAATGCCGCGCGAGGATTTAGAGCAGCTCCAGATTGAACGGCTGCAATCCACGCTCAACAGGGTCTATCGCAACGTCGCTTTCTACCAGAAGGCCTTCGACGCCAACCGCGTCAATCTTGAGAATATCAAGGACGTGCGCGCCTTGAGCGAATTGCCTTTCACAACCAAGGAAGACCTGCAAAGAAGCTATCCCTACGATATGTTCGCCGTCCCGCTGCGTAATATCGTGCGCATCCACTCGACCTCCGGCATGACGGGTAAACCCATCGTCGTCGGCTTCACGCGCGATGACCTTCGCAACTGGACCGAATGCACCGCCCGGCTTCTCGCCGCTGCAGGCCTCACCGAACACGACGTCGTCCAGATTGCGCTCGATTATAACCTTTTCACAAGCGGCTTCGGCTTCCAGCAGGGAGCCGAGCAAATCGGCGCATCGGTTATCCCCGCGTCTTTTACCGCCAGCGTTGAAAAGCAGATTGTGATAATGAGGGACTTCAAGACGACGGCGCTCGTTACCACGCCGAGCCACGCGGTCAATATCGCCGCTGGCTTGGAGGAGTTTGGTGTTCACACTGAATCACTGCATTTAAAACACGGGCTTTTCGGCGGCGAACGCTGGTCCGACCAGTTGCGCAAGCAATTGCAAAATCGGCTGCATATCATCTCTACCGATACTTACGGCCTGACCGAGATAATGAGCCCCGGCGTCGCAGGCGAATGTCACCTGCGAGATGGACTCCATATCAACGAGGACCATTTCATCGTCGAAATTATCAACCCGAAGACGCTCGAACCCGTCGGCATAGGCCCGGAAGGCGAACTGGTGCTGACGACAATCACAAAAGAGGGCTTCCCATTGATTCGCTACCGCACGGGCGATATTACATCGTTAAACCCTGAGCCGTGCGCCTGCGGCAGGACGTTTCTCCGTATGGCCAGGGTCCTGAGCCGGACCGATGACCTGATTAGCTTCCGCGGCGTGGAGTTTTTCCCCTCGCAAATCGAGCAGATTCTGCGCGATGTCGAAGGTATCAGCTCCAATTACCAGCTCATCCTCGGCCGACAGGATGGTGTTGATACCCTCGAAATCAAAGTCGAAATCTCCGACACGGTTCCCTTCCTCGATGGCTTGAAATCGGTCGAAAATATGCTCGCTCATCTGTCCAGGCGCATCAAGACAGTCCTCGACGTGGATGCCAAAATTACGCTGGTCGAGCCGAAATCCCTTCGCCATATTGACGACAAAAGCCGGGTAGTTGATAAAAGACCAGCTTAGCCGCTAAGACGCTTCGCCGAGACGAGCGAAGGTACGAAGAATTTTTAAACACATTTTTAAATAGATAAAACGCTTGGTGTCTTAGTGCCTTAGTGGCTTGTTAAAAAGATAAAGGCCTCGCGAGAGTCGCGAGGCCTTTATTCCGGTTTAATATTCGGTGTATTACTGAGGGACGACGTTGACCGCACAGGGGCCTTTTTTGCCCTGTCCGATATCGTAAGTCACCGCCTGACCTTCCTGAAGGTCGGCGTAGCCGCCCATCTTAATCTCCGAATGATGAACGAACAGTTCTTCGCCGCCTTCATCGGGGACAATGAATCCAAATCCTTTTTTGCCGTTAAACCACTTTACTTTACCTGTACTCACTGTAACTCCTCTGGCCCTTGCGGACCACAAAGCAAAACTTTGCCCCTCAATTTTTCTAAAGAGGACACTCCTGAGGGACGTTGGGGTATCCTTCCTGAATGTGGCATTATACCAGAAACATCCCTAAAGAAAACAAGAAAAATAAAAAAAACGCCCGCCCCCACGGCTACCCCTAAGGGGTGTGGGGGCCTGCTGGGCCGCCCAAAACCCTTAAGATTCCCCCGTCGCCCCCGCGTCTTGCTGCCGCAACGCCTCTACGCTTTACCCCCTCAGTTTGCTTACGCAAACAAACAGAGGGGACCGCGGCAATCTAAAATCGGGGTTTCAACCTCTTAACAGCCCGGCATAGCCCTTATTTATAGGACTAAGCCGGTTTTCCGGCCCTATTCAATACTCAGGAGGGGCAGGTCCTTCGATGATGGCCAAAGAGGTGCCGGCTGTTTATGGTCCAGGAAGCCCTCGAGTTTGCGAGCGCGGACGGGGTGCTGGAGTTTTCTTATGGCCTTGGCCTCGACCTGTCGGACGCGTTCGCGGGTAACTTTGAAGATTCTGCCGACTTCTTCGAGGGTATATGTGTAGCCGTCGCCGATGCCGTAGCGGAGTTTGATGATTTCGCGTTCGCGATACGACAGCGTTTTGAGGACCAGCTCGATTCTTTCCTTGAGCATTGACTGGGTTGCGGTGGAAACGGGGGAATCGACGGCGTGGTCTTCGATGAAATCGCCGAAGTTGCTGTCTTCGCTGTCGCCGATAGGTCTGTCGAGAGAGATGGGGTGGCGGGAGATTTTCAGCACCCTTCGTGCCTCGTCGATGCTCATCACGGCTTCTTTGGCGATTTCTTCGATGGTGGGTTCTCTGCCAAGTCGCTGGGTGAGGACCTTGCCCGCGGTTCGCAGCCGGCTCATGGTTTCAATCATATGCACCGGTATGCGGATGGTCCTGGCGTGATCCGCTATCGCGCGGGTAATCGCCTGGCGAATCCACCATGTCGCATAGGTACTGAATTTGTAACCCCTTTTATATTCGTATTTGTCAACGGCGCGCATGAGGCCTGTATTTCCTTCCTGGATGAGGTCGAGAAAGCTAAGACCTCGGTTGCGGTATTTTTTGGCGATAGAAACGACCAGACGCAAATTTGCGCTCGACAGCATTCGCTTTGTTTTTTCGTATTGCGTGAAGATGCAGTCGATAACGTAGAGACGCCTGTCAAGCTGGGCGGGAGTTTCGCAAATGAGGTCCTGAAGACCGGCAAGCTCCTGCTTCATAGCGTCGATATCTTCAACAACATAATCCTTAGTCGGCCCGGCGGCTATGATATCTTGTAACTGCCGCATCTTCATGGACATGCCGTGGAGTTTGTCCTTCATCGGGGCAATCCTGCTTGTGCGCAAACTCAGTTCTTCGAGAAGCATGGCGATACGTCGGCGGTTTCTGGTGAGGCGGCGCAGGATGGGAGCGGCCTTGGGGGAGTCGCCAAGCTGGAGGAATTCCTTTAAGAGGGTCTGGTTCATGGCAAGCAGGGCATTGATGGTATTAAGGTTCTGCGGGAGGCGTTTTTTTATAACGCTTCTGATAAGGTTTTCGGCAGTGCTGATTTTCATTGTTCTGTCGAAGGAGAGTCCCCCCTGCTGGACCTGCTGGAGGATTTCGACGGAGTTTTTGGCGCAATAGTCGTTTTCGAGCAATTTGCGTCTGAAGGCCATACGCGAAACCTCGATTTTGCGGGCGAGGGATATTTCGTTTTCCCTGTTAAGCAGGGGAATTTCGCCCATTTGCGTGAGGTATGTCCTGACGGGGTCGTCGATTCTGCGGTTCTGTTCGGCGGTGACAAGCTCTTTCTCGATGATTTTGTCTTCTTCGATGACAGTTTCTTCTTCGGCGACCGGCTCTACGGGTATTCCCGCTTCGACGGGTTCAAAGTCGTCCTCGGCAATTTCGGCGGGAGCGCCATGCTTATCGACGTCGGCCTCGTCAATCAAGCTGATGCCCATTTCATCCAGCAACACCAGTAGTGTGTCGAGGCGGGCGGGACTGACAAGTTCTTCGGGCAAATCGGCGTTCATTTCCTCATAGGTGAGGTATCCTTTTTTCTTGCCCTTTTCTATCATCACCTTTATTTTGCCTTCGGCGTCGAGGGGCATCTGTTGTTTTGGCTGCTGGGCCTGGTCGGTTCGAATCTTTCGACTCGGCTCAGAACTGGTTCGCTCGCCGCCGGCGGCGTGGTGTTTGGTTTTCTGGGCCTCAGCCGATGATTTTTTCTTTCCCACAATAAGTTTCCTTAAAAAAACTGGCTATCATCAAAATTACAAAATCAAATCATTCCCATATTTCGCGGGTTTTGTTTGGAGACATCGCAAATCAAATCGTGTTTGTTACCCGCGGTTTTGCTTTTTTGCTGTTCAACATGTTCCAGCGCGGTCAAGGCGTCTGCCAGCCGTTTGGTGAAGTTGCCTTTTCCCGCGCCTTCGTGTTCGAGGGTGGTCATCAGGCCCGCAAGTCGCGGGTCTTCGACGGCAGAGCAGATGGTTTGTATCGACGCCCGCGTTTTTTGGGAGAGGGTCTGGAAGACAGCCTGCGCTACCCGTTCGAGCGCGGGGACATCGAAGTTTTGGGGCGAGATTTTATCTTTTATGTCGTCGAACAGCGAGGGGTGCGCCAGGAGCACTTCAAGGATTTCACGCTGGGCGTTGGCGGAGAGTCCCTCACCTAAATCAAGAGGCGTATGCGAATCGTCGGTTGCGCCGGTATATGACGAAATGGTTCTCGCCCTGCTGATTCTTCGGGTCAGTTCGTTGTGTATTTCTTTGGCGTCGAGGGACATAACGCGCGACAGGTTATTAACAATGAGACCTCTTTCGATTGCGGAGATGTTGCCGGCGGTAATGGCGGTAGCGATAGCATCAAGGTATTCATCGACGGCCTGCTTTTTGCCCGCGAGGGTTGGTTGTGAGCCGAGATTGGCATTAAGGCGAGTCCATTTGAATGCGAAGACATCGGTCGCGTTCTCGATGATTTTCGCGAATGGTTCTTTACCCTGGGCGAGGAGGAAATCGCAGGGGTCTTTGCCCTGGGGGACTGACGCAATCGCGATATCGATATGAGAGCCGAGCGCGACCCCAAGGGCGCGGTTGGCGGCTTCGAGGCCCGCGGTGTCACTGTCGAAGAGGAGGACGACTTTTTTGGCGTATCTGCGCAGGATTCGTGCGTGGCCCGCGGTGAAACTCGTGCCGAGAGTTGCGACGACGTTTGAAACGCCGAACTGATGCGCCATAATGCAATCGGTGTAACCCTCGACGACAACGGCGGTATCGGATGAGACCATTTGGTGACGGGCGTGGTCGAGGCCAAAGAGCGAGTTGCTTTTGTCGAAGATGGCAGTTGTCGGCGAGTTGATATATTTCGCAACGCTTGCCCCGGCGGAGCCCTTTGGCGAAGACGGGTCGCCTGAGAGCGTTCTGCCGCCGAAGGCGATGATTTTGCCCGTAGCGTCGGCGATAGTGAACATCAGGCGATTGATGAATTTATCGGATAGCGATGAGCCGGCTCCGACAACAAGCCCCGCTGCCAAAAGCAATTTATCCGGGATTTTCTTTTGTCTGGCCGCTGCCAGCAAATCGTTATCAGCCCCGATTGCGAGACCAATTTGCCAGTTCTTAACGCTTTCATCCGAGAGTTGTCGTTCGGTGACATATTTTCTCGCGTCTTTGCCTTTTTCGGGATGAGCGAGATTCGCTGCGAAGTATTTGGCTGCCCAGGCGTTGACGCGTGCAAGGTCGTTGGGGTCAGCCTCGATACTCGATTCTCGATGCTCGTTGCTCGCGCGTGGTCTGAGTGGTTCGATTTTTATACCTGCGCGGTCTGCCAGACGCTGGAGGGCCTGCGGGAAAGTGAGGTTTTCTCGCATCTGGATGAATTTGATGACGTCGCCGCCCGCGCCGCAGGCGAAGCATTTGAAGATTTGCTTTGTTGGGTTAACGTTGAAACTTGGCCGATGATCTTCGTGGAAGGGACACAGGCCTAACATTTCCCGGCCCTTTCGTTTGAGCGCAAGGTGCTCGCCGATGACATCGACGATGTCATTGGCCTGCTGAATGCGCGAAATTAAGCCGGTGTCGAAAGTTGGCATAGCAAGGAAACCCTAAATCCTAAATCCGAACCCCTAAAAAAAATCCACCCCGCCTGCTGCGGATAAATTTCGTAAAACAACAAAACCCCGCAACGAATCTGCCGAAGGCGGACAAGTTGTGGGGATAAACACAAATTGATTATTGCACTATATTATAGGAGGCAATCGCCAAAAGTCAAGTTTTGACCAAAAATAGGGTTTTCAATACTAAAAAACACGGTTGATTAACAATTGGACACTTGTGGCAACAGGACAACGCCGTTGCGATTTGAACCACAGATTACAAAGAGAACACAGATTGTTTATGTTTAGCCCGGCAACTTTATTGCCGGGTAATAAAACTTGGCGGATTTACCCACCAAACAAACGGCGGGTAAACTTCGCGTCAATTGCGGATTTTATGGCGAAGCGCAGGGCTGGCAAAAATGGGGATGGGCTTGGTTTTCTAATTATTTACATCTGGCACTTTTTTATCTACCAGTTTTAGTGGGCCAACCTCTTGCCAATCTAACCAGATTCCATCTTGTTTTGGGGTATCCAAGATATAAAGTGTTTTCTCAACCGTCCTTGCCTTAGAATCAAAAGATGAACATATAAATTTATCCCCGTATATCCTCAAAACAACAAACGGCTTAGGTTCTTTGATTACGAAAAACCCTTTCTGCTCCCGCGCTTCTGCCATACCTGCCCAATTCGCAAAAACATAAAACAGAGGTATGGCAATGACCAAATACAAAGTAATCGTTGCACTCCTTTTATATGTAATTAAGTCCCAAATGCTTGCAAATTCCATCTGTTTATACTTTTCTTCCTGTGCCTCCATTTTTTGATAATATGTTCCTTTTCCTCGTTGTCCAATAAGCGGGGCAATAAACTCCTTAAGAAGTATATATATAGGCCAACTTAGAATTGCTCCCAACACTTCCATACGCCACGAAGTATTTCTGTAAATATAAAAGACTGCAGCACAGAACAAAACCGAAGGTGTCAAACGTATAATAGCACGAAAAATTACACTTCTCTTTTCCCTTAACTTTTCCCTTAAAAGTAGATACCCAGTATTCACATAAACGATAAAAATCAACATCATTGCAGCAAGCCAAAAAATAGACAAGAAGATGCTTATTAAATTAAGTTTGATTAACTGCACTGGTATCCCAAAATAGTCTGCATATCCCTTTTCATAGGCAAAACCCAGCAAATACCCGCCTATTGATAAAACTCCTACCCCAAGACTGCTTTTCAGCCAAAATACAACATCGGATTTTTCATTTCCTTCGACCATGTTTGTTTTTCATCCTGCCATAATTCATCTTATTTCTCGCTTCTAAATTCTACCGACAAAACCTGCCCGAATACAACCGAAATCCGCCTTTCGCGGGAGTAACCCTGCCATAAATAGCAGGGCTAAATTTTATAAGGAACCAGTGCAAATCCCGTGTTAATCCTCCTTCGCCAATGCTACAGAGGACAGGGCAAAATCCAAAAATCTTAAAAAATTTTTATTCCTTGCGGCATAAGGACTTACCGATTTAGGGCAGAACAAAATTACCTGAAAAACACGCAAATTCACCCTATATATAGAGGGACCTTGTTCCTCTGCTGGGCCGGCAGCACTGCCGGATCGGCAAGGTAGCAGCCCAGGATAGGGCAGTAGCAGCACAGCAGTGCAAGCATTTCGGGATAGATATCCCAAGTTTCACGCCTTGTGCGCAAGGCAAATCAAAACAATTTTCGTTTTGTGTTTTGTTGTTTGTTTTAAATTTGAAATTTGGGATTTCTTTGAAGAGAGGATTGATTATGTCTGCACAACTAACAATAAAAGTTCCGAACTGGCTTGACTTTCTTTTCACCTGCCCCCTTCTCGCCTATCGCCTTCTCCGTTACGGCTACACCTTCCGCAGAATCTACCTCGACGAAGGGCTGTGGACAATCGTGGACCCGCAGGATTACTACGGCTATGGCTGTTTCAAATGGTGCCTCGATGGTCACGACGGCAAATTCTATGCCGTCAGGGGTGCGAGAGTCGGCTCCGACAATACAAAAAAAGTGCGTTTGCATAGGGAGATTATCAATGCGCCCAAAGGACTTTTTGTTGACCACCAAAATGGCGATTCCCTCGACAATCGCAGGGCCAATCTCCGCATCGCGACTCGCTCACAAAATATGCAAAATACGCATAGGAAAAACAAACACAAAACTACGTCGCAATTTGTCGGCGTTTGGTTGGAAAAAGGCAGAGGCATGTGGTGCTCAAAAATTACCTCTAATGGAAAGATTATTTTCCTGGGCAGATTTGTCAACGAAATCGACGCCGCCCGTGCTTACGACCGTGCCGCTATCAAGTATCACGGCGAATTCGCAAGGTTGAACTTTCCGGAAGTCGTTACTCCATCATGAGCTTGTCGAAGGGCTACGGAGTGCAGACAAAAGAAAAACCCCGCCACTTGCCAAGGGCGAAGATGGCGGGGCTAAATATAAAACGAATCGTGTAACCGCCACTACGTTATCTCACGGGACAAATGCTTTTAAACAGTTCCATCGGCATACCCATAACGTTTGTCATACTGCCTTCAATGTGGTCAACGAAGGGGTCATCGTTTTCCTTAATCGCATAGGCGCCAGCCTTATCACACCAGATGCCGCTTTTGATGTGCCCGGCAATCTGGGCATCAGTCAGTTTCTTCGGGTAAACAACCGTCGTCTCGGCCTCGACAATTTGCAGATTGCGTGATTTACAGATAAGAGCGAGGCCTGTGATTACCTTGTGGGGTTTGCTGAAGAGCATTCTCGTAATTTCTTCGGCGTGCCGGGCATCGCGGGGTTTGCCGATGATTTGGCCTTCAAAATCGACGACGGTATCAGCACCGATGATGATTGAATCGGGGCACTTTTCGGCGACATCGTTTGCTTTGGCGAGGGCTAATTGTTTGGCGTATTCGGCGGGAGCGATATTTTCAGTTAGGAAAACAGATTCATCGATTTGTGAAACGACGACGGTGAATTTGTAGCCGGCGTCCGTGAGGAGTTGTTTACGCCGAGGGGAGGCGGAGGCGAGAATCAGGGGTAAACGTTCAATGTCCAATATCTAATATCCAGTAATGAAGTGGTTATTTGAGCTGAATGGGGTAGACGATTTTTCGGCAGAAGGTGAGGTATTCTTTTTCTATTTTATAGAACGGAGCATTATCTCGACCTGATTCGTTCTTTTTCACAGTCGATTCCTGGCCGGCGATATAACGTTCAAACAATATTTTGCCCACGGAGCTATTCCAGCCGACGGTGAGGGGGATATTTCTGTCGGCGGCGATTCTGACATCCTGTTCAGCCAGGGGCCACTGGCCATTAAGGCCGTCGAAGAGGAGTTTTTGATATTTGGCAAGGTGTTTGCCGTAATCATCTTCGCGGAGGAAGCGGACGAGGGCGTATGCCTGGCTGTAGAAGGCGGCAACGGCATCGTCGCCTTCGGTTACGACTTCGCCGGGATTGAGGGTTATGAGTGCCTTGAGAGGGATAACGTTATTTTTGAGGAAGGTTCTTTTGAGCGAGCCGAGGCGATAGCCATTGCGGTCGGGCGTAAAGACAAAGAACCCCTTGTCGTATTCGGATATTTCGAACTGCATCGCGATGCCTTCGTCGAGCCAGCTCGGCAGGCGGTATTTGAAAAGGCGGGAGTTGAACTGGTGCCAGCCCTCGTGGCCCAAGCTCGAGAAGGTTCGTTCGCGGCCAATGTTATACGCAACGCACGCGCCGTTGAGATAATACGCTCCGGCCTTGATTTTGAGATACATCGGCGCCTGTGGGCCGGTGAAATCTGTTGTGAAGGCCTCCCACTGCTGCCGGTTGGCGAAGAGATAAATTGTGAAAAGGGCGGAGGTTTCGATTGGTTTTGGGAGCTGGCTTTGATAGCCGCGATAGGCGGACTCGACGAAGCCGGGGACTTGCGAGAGCATCAGGGGTTCAAGGAGCGTTGTGTAAATTTCGTAGTGGGCGGTGGTGAGTTTAAGGCCCGTACCGAACTGGCTTTCCCATAAGTCGATTGCTTTGAGGGCGGGGAGTTTTTGTTTTTGCAGGTAGGTTGTCATACCTGTGGGTGTATTTATGTCGGCGGCGTGTGATACACCGGCGAAAGAAAAGCAACCACAGATTGCACAGATTATACTGATTATTTTCATATATCTTTGAAAGGTGCGCCGAAGACCTCGGCGGAGAAGAGGAATACTTCTGTTTTGGGGTCTCGCCACGCGTCTTCAGGCAAGCCCGCCTTGTGGGAGCAGCAATAGGAGAGGAATTCTTCTTTGCTCCAGCCCGTTTCCGTAGCGACCTGGGGCAGGAAGCAACCTGAGAGGTAACCTTTTTTTATATATATGCCGTCAACGCCAAGGCGAAGGGAAAGGGGGTCGGTGGTTTTTTTCAATGGGGACAGAACGGATATTTCGATATCGAGGTTGGGCAGGTCGTCGAGGGTAATTGGATTGTCGAAAAAGCGGGGGTCGGATGTGACGGAGGCCTTTGCCATTTCGACGACCATATTTACGAGCGGTTCGTCGGCGGTGAACTGGCCGATGCAGCCGCGAAGCTCGTCGCCTGTTTTGAGTGTGACGAAGCAGCCGAGGTGAGTGGCGAGGTCAGGGTCATCGGCTTCGACTACCGGGACGCGTTTGCTTGTGATAACGGCCTCGACGGTATCACGAGCGACTTTGAGAAGTGCGTGTTTCTGTACCTTATTCATACTAAGGACCAATCACTGTTTTTTGGCGCGTCGTTTTTCTCTTATGACTTCAATGACAGCGGGCATAATCGAAAGAATGATAATCGCAATAATGACCCACTCATAGTGTTTTTTGACAAAGGAGATATTGCCGAAGAAGTAGCCGCCGAAGATAAAGAGCGTAACCCAGGCCAGGCCGCCTACGACGTTGTAGGAGAAGAACTTCATATAAGTCATTTTGCCAACGCCTGCTATGAAAGGGGCAAAGGTTCGGACGATTGGGACGAATCGGGCGAGAACGATGGTTTTTGCGCCGTATTTTTCATAGAAGCCGTGTGTGCGGTCAATATGTTCTTTTTTGAGGAACCATTTACCCTGGTGTCTTAAAATGACATCGCCGAAATATTTGCCGACGGCGTAATTTGCGCTATCGCCCAGGACAGCCGCAATTGCAAGGACAACAAAAAGCGAGGCGATTTCGAGAGAGCCGGTTGCGGCGAGGGTTCCCAACGCGAAAAGTAGAGAGTCGCCGGGGAGAAAAGGCGTTACGACAAGTCCCGTTTCGGCGAAGATTATGAGAAAGAAAATCGCGTAACACCACAGGCCGTAGTTTGCTATGAAGCCTTTAATGTGCTCAATATCAAGATGCCGGACAAAATCAATTAAATAGGTTATCATTTCCATCCTTCTAACGATATGAAAAACCGGCTATAATGTCAACCCTGAAGCATCCGGAGACAAAAGATATGATAGCGAGCAAACAGTTTACAAAAGCAGGCAATGGTTTGCTGGTGAGAGCACCGGGGAAAACCAATCTTTCGCTGCTTGTTGCGGGCAAAAGGCCTGATGGGTATCACGAGCTGGAAACCATAATGGCGAAAATCAACTGGTATGATGAGATACTGATTGAGCCGGGGAGGAAAAAAGGGATTGAGCTGATTTGCAAAGGACCATACGAGGTGCCGGCGGGAAAGGACAATCTGGTTTATAAGGCGGCGAAGTTAATACTTGGAAAAGTAAAAAGGAAAAAGGAAAAAATAAAAAGGAAAGAAAAATCAAGGGAGCGGGGGGCGGGTGTGAGGATAACGCTGACGAAGAATATGCCGGCGGGGACAGGATTGGGATCAGGGAGCAGTGACGCGGCGGGGACATTGATGGGTATCAACAGGTTTTTGAAGCTGGGATTCAGCAAGAAAAAGCTTATAGAGCTGGCGGCTAAATTGGGCAGCGACGTGGCGTTTTTTTTAGGCGGGCCGCTGGCAATGTGTACCGGAAGAGGGGAAAAAGTAAAAAAAATAGACAAATGTGAATTTGGGGTATTGTTGATTGTACCCGACGTAAATGTTTCCACACAAAGGGTTTACGCAAATTATCGGCACGATTCGGCGAAATACGAACGGCTGCACAAGGAAATAAGTGGGTATATTAAGAAAAAGAGGATTGATTTAGTTTGTGAATTGTGCGCAAATATGCTTCAGGAAAGTTGCTTCGAGTTGAATACGAAACTTAGAGAGTTGAAAAAGAGGATTGAGCGAGCAGGAATCAGGCCCTTATGTCTGAGCGGGAGTGGTTCATCGATGTATTGCGTTATTAACAAAGGCAATGAGGAAAGAATTAAGGCATACCGAAATAATTCCGTTGCGAGTAAGCTTGCACGAGATTTTAGTTTCAGGAGCATAATTGTAAACAACAACAGTTGGTAGCTAATTTAGTGAGGCACAAGTATGCAAATCAGCGAAGTTAGAGTCAAGCTAATAGAGAACAAGGACGACAGGTTGAAAGCGTTTTGCTCGGTAACGATGGACAATGAGTTTGTGGTGCGTGATATAAAGATAATCGAGGGGACCAACGGGTACTTTGTAGCGATGCCGTCAAGAAAGATGAGCGACCATTGCGAGAAGTGCGGCGGGAAGAACCATCTTCGGGCGAAGTTCTGCAACAACTGCGGAGCTGGGCTTCCTGATGACCGGGCAAGGAAGGATATTAAAGGCAGGATGAAGTTGCACGCTGACATAGCGCATCCGATAAACGCCGATTGCAGGAAGAAGATTCAGGACAAGGTAGTGGCCGCGTTCACGGAAGAGTTGGAGAGGTCGAAGCAGCCAGGGTATAAGCCGGTGGAAATGGATGAGCCGGATGACGAAGTTCCAGAGATAGTGACGTAGTCGGGAACACGGCGCAGACGACCAGATATAATGGCCGCCAATATTAGAAATCGACAGTTCCGTTAAATTAGGAACTGCTAGAGCAGCCGGGCGCGGTGGGGTAAACCCGGCTGTTTTTTTTAGATTTTCAAGTCGTCGAGCACCTTTTCCAAGGCGAGGTCTAACCGTTCGGTAAGGTTGTATCTACCTTCGGTGAGTTGTTGGCGGACATTAAGAACCTTTTGCTTTCGGACTTCAGGCATTACGGCAATCTTCTTTAACACCTGGCCGAGTGGGGTGCTGTTCATATTGTCGAGAATCTGTTCCATAAGCAGATCATCATCTGCCATCAGGTCATCAAATACGGATTCGACAAGTTCACCGTCGGCGGGTTCAAGGTTGAACCGCTGGTTTGCAAGCCAATCATTACTAGTAAAATCGGACATCACTATTACCTTGTCTGTCAGGCCACAGGCGAAAATTTCCATCTTTTCGACCATAAGCTATCAACCACTATATCTTGTATGTCCCATAATCCTTTTTGGGACCCCAATCTTGTTTACAGTGTTGTTATCGACAACGGTACCTTAAAAACTTTAGCGAATGCGAGGGCAAGATGTAGTTTTGCTTAACCATTTGTAAAACCGGGGATTACGTTCGTTTTTGGCAAAAAAAACGGGTATCAATACTGAAAATCGCACAAAAAAAGTAGAAATGGCTGGTTAAATATCATCTAAAATGAGGAGACGGCTAAGGTTTTTGAGCAGAAAGACACACACTATATGTAGTGGTTGTGTCTGAAGCCGAAAAATATAGGTTTCAGGGGGTAACCCCGTAGATTTTTCCGGACCCTTCTTCGCTAAAGCTACGAAGGGCAGGCCTTGGCACAGGAATTACCCCTAGGCAGGCCTGGGGCTAAACAATAGGCGCGGTAACCCTCACCTTACAAAATTGTTTTAACATGCGCGCGAGATTTTTTCATAATGCGTATTAAGGGTTATTAGCGGCGGAGATGGCGTCGGTTAGGGTAATGGTGCCTTCGTAGAGGGCACGGCCGACAATGGCGCCTGCTGCGCCGAGGGAGGCAAGTTTCCTGATATCCGGGATGGTTGTAACGCCTCCTGAGGCGACGACGGGCACCGAAACGGTGTGGATGAGGACCTTAGTTCTTTCGAAATTAGGCCCGGCAAGCATACCATCCTTGGCGACGTCGGTGTAAATTATTGCGGCTATAGGCAACACAGCGGCCTCACGGGCAAGTTCGAGCAAGGACTTGGGATGTTCATCATACCAGCCGCCGGTAACGACGTGCGAACCTTTCGCGTCGAGACCCAGGGCGACTTTGCCGGGGAAACGTTTAGTCATATCGCTGAACCACTCGAAGTCGTTGACCGCCTGAGTGCCGATGATTACCCGCTCGATTCCCAAATCAAGGAGCGCCTTTATATCCCGTTCAGTTCGGAGTCCGCCGCCCACCTCGATTTTGAGCTTTCCCAACGCGGCTATGGCGGAGATGATGTCGGCGTTTACGGGTCTGCCTACTTTAGCGCCGTCGAGGTCAACAATGTGGACCCATTGGGTACCTTGTTCGATAAATTCCTGCGCCTGTTTAACGGGGTTGTCCTGATAGTTAATCTGTCGATGGTAGTCGCCCTGAATGAGACGGACGCACTTGCCGCCGCGAAGGTCGATAGCTGGTATGATATACATTGTTTCGTCCTTCAAAAAATTAAATCAGTCTATCCGGGAAGCAATCCGCCTGTGGCGGATAAAGCCCCGCCCTACCTATCTATTTGTCACCGGTTTGTTTTCTTTTATATTATTAGCTTTTGGGAAAGTAAACGAAGGTTTTTGCTTAAACAGGGCATATCCAAAATCGAGCATCGTGTCATTGCCGAGTTTGGAGATTTTGGGCGGCTCTAAAAAGAAATTGACGATGAACCCCTTGACTCTGCCTATGTAGCTGTTCGGTTTCGACGCCTTATTGACGGATACCACTTCGATACCCATTTTGGGCTCGCCATCGCATTTTTTGAACGTGAGCGTGGCCACGCGAGCGATTATCTCATTATATTTGTTCTCGTATTTATACTGCCCTTTTTCAGGTTTTACGCTATAGAGCCCGATTGTAACGGGGCTTTTTTGACCCCTGATATTGAAACATAAATCTACCTGGGTAACGGTTTCTGTGTCACCATTTATCGTTCCGGTGACGTTGATGCGTCCCATTCCTTCACCTTCAAACTTGATATAATCAAGGCCATTAGTCAGGGGAGCGCCCTTTTTCAACTCGGGAAGATACATTGCCATTACACCCTGAGTATCAAGGATATTATTGAAAAAGCCCTTTCCCCGCATCTCAAATTCGCAGGTTACGTAAAAGGTCTTATCGGTGATTTTTTTGTCGTAGGAGGCAATCCATGCCTGCTGCTGGTTATTGGGGCTGGTTTCCCTTTCAACAAGGGTCGGAGCGATAAGCGGAATAAAATACATAAAAGAGGCAGTGGGGTTTTTGGCGGGCGTGCTGCTGTTGTAACTCAAGGCAATGGTGGGGCCGTTGTGGTCGTTAATGTCCGGCACCGGTTTGGGTTTGGCGTCGCGTCCGCTCGCGGGGCTGTTGGGGTCGGCGCATATCCCGATGCTGGCAGTTAAAAGCAGCGTGCAAAAAACGGGAATTACAAACAAACATAACCATCGTCGGCACATCAAAATTTTACCTCTATTTTTCCAATAAGCGTTCACAGATTACCCCAAACAGTGAATGTATCAGCCGGAGGGATTTTAGGGCAACGCCGGCTTATTTTCAATGGCTTTCTCGCCGGTGCTATTGTTCTTGCAATTTTGCGCGCGAAAATGTATCGTTTTAGTGGTTTTCGGAGAGGTGTCGGAGCGGCTGAACGAGCCGGTTTCGAAAACCGGTGTGCTCTTTATTGAGTACCGCGGGTTCGAATCCCGCCCTCTCCGTTTTTTGCGATTTCAACCCGGTGCCTTCGATTTAGTGTTATTGGAAAACGGTGTAAATGCGCATTGGATTAGGACAATTTGACGCGGTGGTTGGAGACCTTGATGGTAATGCTGAGAGGATGCGGGAGATTTACGGGCAGGCGGTCGAAAAAAAGGTTGATTTGCTTGTGTTCCCGGAACTGGCGGTTTGCAGTTATCCGCCGGAGGATTTACTGCTAAAGAAACATTTTCTGGATGATAATCGGCAGGTCGTGGAGAAACTCGCGAGGAGGTGCCCGGATATAACAATAGTCGCCGGTTTCGCGGATTATTACCGCGGCAAAACTTACAACGCCGCAGGGGTGTTACGGAACGGACGGCTGGCAAATATTTATCGCAAGGGTCTTTTGCCCAACGAGGGTGTTTTCGACGAGCCGCGGTATTTTGAGCCAGGCAACAAGGCGATGATTATCACACTGGACGGTTTGAATATCGCTATAACGATTTGCAGGGACATATGGGATATTGAGTGGCTTGGCAGGTTCCTCAAGGGCGCGGGGCAAATCGATACGCTGCTGAATATATCGGCGTCGCCCTTTCATCTTGGAAAAATCAGGACGAGGGAGAACATAGTCCGCGATTGCGCGACACGGTTCAAGTGCCCGGTCGGCTACTGCAATCTTGTCGGGGGGCAGGATGAACTTATTTTTGACGGGCGGAGCATGTTCGCCGACGCGGCGGGTAAAATCGTCGCGATGGCCAAGGCGTTCGAGGATGATTTGCTGATAGCGGATATTACAAAGAAAGGCAAAACGGTCCGCGTCGAGCCGCAGCCAGACAACAGTGGGGCCGATATTAGTTTACTCGAAGAGGCATATCGTGCCCTTGTGCTTGGCACAAAAGATTACGTTCGCAAGAACGGATTCAGCAAGGTGCTGATAGGATTGAGCGGGGGAATTGACTCGGCGATAACCGCGGCCATCGCGGTTGCGGCGCTGGGCGCCGAAAACGTAACGGGAATCACGCTGCCGTCGAAATTCAACAGCGCTGAGACAATCAGCGACGCAGAAAAATGCGCAAAAAACCTTGGTATTAAATTTATGACTATCCCAATCGGCTCTGTCCTGGAGCAATTCAACGGTTCGCTCGAAAAAGTTGACGGCTGGGACAGCAAGGGGCTTGCCTATGAGAATTTACAGGCGAGAATCCGAGGTACAATTTTGATGTCGCTGAGCAACCAGTTCGGGGCATTAGTTTTGACTACCGGGAATAAAAGCGAAATCGCGGTAGGTTATACGACACTTTACGGGGATACGGCGGGCGGGTTCGCGGTCATAAAAGACGTGTTCAAGACGATGGTTTACAAACTCGCGAAATACATCAACGAAATAAACAGCCGGGAAATCATACCGAAAAGCGTTATCGACAGGGTGCCGACCGCGGAATTGCGTCCGAATCAAAAAGACAGCGATTCACTTCCTGAATATGACCTGTTAGACAAGATTCTCAAGGGGTACGTTGAAGACGATAAATCGGCCCAGCAGTTGATTAAGGAAGGTTTGCCCAAAGAGGCGGTGAGCAGGGTAATTCGTATGGTTGACCGCAACGAATACAAGAGGAGACAGTCGCCGCCTGGGGTGAAAATCACGCCCAAGGCGTTCGGGAGGGACAGGCGTCTGCCGATTACAAACCGTTACAATCACGGCAACGGTTTGAAGTAGGCCCGCCCGGATTACTTTGTCGGCGTTTTGTCCGGTTTCGGCAGATTTGCTTTAAGCACAGTAACAATAGCGCGGGCAAACTGCACAGTCGCCGACGAATCGTTTGCGGTTATGATGTGCCCATCTCGCTCAACGGCAGAGCCGGTGAATTGTGCCCCGGCTTTTTTCATTTGTTCCCGCTGCTGGAGCAGGCCGGTGGCCCGGATACCCCGCAGGACGCCGGCGTTAGCCAGAATCATCGGGGCGGCACTTATCGCCGCGATGACTTTGTTTCTGGCAGAGGCCTCCCGGACGATACGAAGAGCGACAGGATTATTGAAATAATCAGCAGCACCGGGGCCGCCAATAAAGACCACCGCTTCATAATCCTCGACCTTCAAGCTATCGAGGGTAATCTCCGAGGCGACAATACCGCCAAATGCCCCCTGTATAACCCCAATCTTTGAGCTTGCGACAACAGGGGCGATACCCGCCTCATTCAAAATTCGCTGGGTCTCAAAAAGTTCGACATCGGCAAACTGGGCGGCAGGAACAATCAGGACGGCCTTTTTTGTGATTTGGACGGCGGGCTGTGATTGGTCCTGAGATTTTTGCTGCACAAACGGATGACCTACGCAGACAATTAACAGCGGCTCAAGCTCGGCGGGCAATTCGCAGACCCTGGCGACATTTCTTGTTTCAAAATCGCCAACAGGCATCGAAGCCAGTCCCAGCGATACGGCCTGCAGCTGGATATTCCCGGCAACGTGGCCCGCCTCGAGCTGCATCAATTTCTGGGCTTTATTGCCGTATTTGACTGCGACCTTTCGGGCGGAGCCGGCGATTACGATATCACACGCCGCATCTTCGACCGATCCCAGTCCTGAAGCCGCGGCAGAGAGTTGCTTTCGCAGGTCGAGGGAGGAAATCTGCTTAAGCGAGTGCCCTTCGGGGTTATAAATGAATACGCCCTCCGGCGTGACCAAATAAAGCTCTATAGGATGCAAGTCCCCCGCCGAGGGCGCGGCGCGAAGGCCTTGCTGCTTGTCGGTTATACCCTGGCCGGCCCAGGCCAATTGTCCAATTTGAGCATAATTGAGCGGCGTGTCGGCAAACTGGCGAACGCTTCGCCGCATATTGATTACGGTTTCCAAGCTTACCGGCCCGGCCCTGTTCGGCTCAGGAAGCTGAATCACTTTCAAGTCACCTGTCCGAGTTCGTCTCGGAACCTCGCAAAACGCAGGCAACACTGCGGCGAGCAGAACAGCCAAACAGCAACCAGCCATTAGCATTCGGCCTGACATTTGAGAATCTTTAAGCCATCTCATAACTTTGGCCCTCCAAATTTTAATCGAACAAGGTTTCTAACCTGCGCTGCCCGCCGGTTCATTTTCCCCATACTTGTAAATAAGATGAAGGTTTCGCACATAAATCAGGGTGTTGAGCGAAAAACCCAGCATAAAGATGGGATTTTTAATGTGTATCGAATAAGCGAGCAAAATACAACTGCCCACAATGGATATATACCAGAATAGTATGGGCACATGAGAGCGTTTTTTATATTCGCTAACCAGCCACTGGAGAACGAATCTTGCGGCAAAGGTAAATTGGCCTATGAGGGCAATCGTGGCCCAGAAAGGGTCGCCGACTATCTGCTCCATAACCGCGGATTTAAAAAACTCTACAACTGAATGTAACATAACATTGCTCCTATGTTAAATATCTCCTTATTGATAATTGATGATTGATAACTGATAATCGATTATTATGACCGTCGCGGGCAAATTATCAATTATCAATATTCAATAAAAATCAGAGGTGGTTGTGGGGCCGACTGGCAGGCAGAAAAAAACAATCGTAGTTTCAGTACTTTACCTGATTACGCTGTTTACCTTTACGCATATACCGATACCCCAAGTGGTTTACCAGGCAAACGTATCTGATAAGTGGCTTCACTTTCTGGCATATATGAACCTGTTTTTTCTGCTGTGGTTTTCCATCAATCCCGACAAGAAAGCAAACTGGCTTAAATGGGGAACATGGCTGATTTTTTTGGGGGCTGTCATCTCCGGAGCGGCCGATGAATTAACGCAGCCATACACGGGAAGAACATGTGATATTCTGGATTTCGTGGCCGATGCGGAGGGGATATTTGCAGGATTGGTTATATTTACTTTTCTGACATTCTGGCCGTCATTGCTGGCGGTCTGGGCAATATCAATTTTCGGAGTGGCAACGCTTATAAGCGCCGACCTGTCAAAGGTAGCACCTACTTTAGATACTGTTTATCACGTCCTTGCTTATGCCGGCTTCACATTGATATGGACGCAACTGATTAATCTTTACCTCTCGCCCAAAACGATAATCCGTCGATTGTTGCTGATAATGAGCTTGCCTCTTGGCCTGATGTTTTTTGTGAAGAGCTCGTCGATGCTTTTTGGCAGGTATTTTACAACAGCGGAAATGCTGCTTTCAGGAAGCGCAATCATCGTTGCTGCAATAGCAACGTGCTTATTCGCGAGAAAGCGGTATCAAGAACCTTTTCTGGCAAAGGGGGTATAAAGTGGGTCGCCAATCAGCATCATTTGCCAGGAGCAAAACGGCTGTGTGCGATAAAACGCCTCTACGAGGCATTTGCCTTCTATTAATTCAAGGAAGAACTCCTCGGGGTCCGGGAACGCGTTGAGATATGGTTCCGCCACAGGGCCAAAAGTCGCGGTAACGCCGTGAATCAGCATTGAAGGACACCATTCTGTGCTGTTTGGGTCTCTAAGGTCAATCGCCTCAAAACTGGCGATATGAGCCCCTATCGCGCCATCCACGAAATCGAAGGAATCGACGTATTTTTTCAAGCTGTACCAGCCACAGTAAATCGTCGTTTGGGGACAACTGTGCGGCTCAAAGAGCTTTTCGGTTCGTTCCTCCCTGACCTGCAAAGTCGTGCGAAAACGCAATAAAACCGCGAGGTTACGCAGCTTCTGGTCAAAACTGCCAAAAGAGCCGGGCTGTTTGTCGTCGGGGATTCCGCGAGAGTCAATGTAAGCAAAACCGTGCAGGCCGGTTTTTTCGGCGTATATCGCCTTATCGATTAGTCCGCGGGCAATCTGCGGGGAGGGGCCGTCGAGGCGTGACACCATAACTGTTAGAATTAAACCTTCGAGATACCTGCTATGCCTGTTCAACTGATTTGGCTGCCAGCGATAAAGCTCATAAGGGCTGAACAATACCATCGACAACTCATTGTCAACGCTCGCCTCGGTTTCCCTGCCTGAAATCCAGTCAATTTCGACTTTTACCCTGTCAAGCTCCTTCCTGATTCTGGCATTCACATCCGCCGGCTGCGAATCTTTGAGCTGTTTTTCATATTGCCCGGCGGTTGTCTCGAGTTGTTTTAGGTACTCCTGCTGTTCTTTGAGGGGACCGCGAGGACCTACTTTGTACGGCACGCCGTAAGTTGTAAGCAGGCATCTGATCGGCTGTCCTGTTATTTGGTCAGCTAAGCGTTTTCGAACCGGCTCGGCTATGTTTTTGTTGTAATCATCGCGGCTAATCGAATCAGCAAGGTTTTTGCCGAGAGGCAGAGCCAGGATATTTTCTTTTGGAATATTGCGCCGCTGACAATAGTACTGCCCCAAATCCGCCGACGCCTCAATATCCCCGTTGACGATAACGAGAATCTCGTTTGGCTCCAACGCCGAAGCAATCGTGCAAAATACCAGAACAAGCACTATCGCGGAGCCAGTTAAATATCTTCTAACCAATGATACCTCTCAAGCGGAAACGCCCTGATGGCGAGCAAGGGCTTCAAGGGGCCTTGGGGCCATGTTCGCTGGCAATGTTTTTTAGCTCGTCGGCAGTAGGGGATATTATTTCATCCTGTTTGAACATATAAACGCCCGCCGGATAATCACCGATATTAGGAATGAGTTTCTGTCCTTTGCAAATGGCAATCAACTTGGCGGGAAAATCGGCTCCGCACAAGTGAGAACAAGGATACCCGCCGCCAAAACGAGGATTTATTTCGAGCAACACGGGCCCATTATTTCCAGTTCTTACATCCACATCCGCCGGCCCAAATATAGGAAACGCCCGGGCTATTTTCATACCCAAATCTATAAGCTTTTTCTCGTTGACGCTGATCGCCTTGTCGGTTTCGCCCGCCCGCATCGCCAGTTTCAGCTTACAGAAAACGCTTACGGGTTTGAAATCGCCGTCGCAGAAAATGTCGTAGCCGTATTCGTCACCAGAGATAAATTGCTGAATCACAGGCACCGGGCAGTTTCTAAACGCCAATTGTAATTCATCTTCGTTGCGACAATTATAAACATACATCGAGGCGCTCCCCCTTCGCGGCTTTACCATTACCGGCCAGGAAAATTTCCCCGACAAGACATGCTCAAGGGCATCTTCTATAGTCGTAACTGTTTCAGGAACCTCGATACCAGCCTGTTTCGCACAAAGATAGGTCTGGTACTTGTCAAACGCGATTTCTATCGTTCTCCGGGGTGAAACCACCGCCATAACGCCGTTGCTGCGGAATTTGTCATACTCAGCCGCCAGAATCTCCAACTCAGGGTCTATCAGCGGCACGACCATATCTATCTTGTTTTTCCTGCACAGAGCGAGGAGTTTATCGGCGTAGCCCGCTTCCCCTACCCTGGGCAACAGCACAACATGGTCGCAATATCGAAATGCAGGGGCATAGGAACTGCTGTCTGCACCCCATACCTCGCCGGCGTTCCCCACTGCCTGCTTGAAGTACTTTACCAGATAACCACGTCTCCCAACGCTGGAAAGCAAAACACGCATTTATGATTCGTCCCCTGCATTATGCATAAATCTGGACTGTTAGACGCATTTGGCGGCTGTTTATTGCAATTTCCCACCCAGCAACCACCACATACCAATCTGCCCGCGGATTATATATCAAAATCGCATAATGTCCAAAGGGTTTTTTCTGGACAAATCAGCGTAAAACCGTAGAATTCGACTCCCAGTAATGTGTTGAAAGAGGATTTGGCACAAATAATATGTTAAATGACTTTCTGGGACCCAAAAGACCGCTCGAATGGACCGTTCAGTTTTGGCCTGTGTTCGTAGCGTCCTTTGCCTGTGCAGTGGCTGCTACCTGGCTGTGCAAAAGTATCGCACTGCGGTTGAATATCGTTGACAAACCCGACAACCTCGTTAAGACGCATAAAAAGCCGGTTGCCTACTTGGGCGGCGTAGGGGTTCTGGTCGGTTTTTCCGTCGGCATATTGTGCGGTGTTTATCTCATCCGTGGACACAACCTCCTGCCGGATATGATGCGGTGGCTTTTTGGTGTTCTCGCCGGTGCTGCTATTGCCTGTTTCGTCGGCGTTCTGGACGATATTTTTGATATCAGCCCCGCACAGAAGGTACTCGGCCAGACCATAGCTGCATTAACCCTTTTGCTGGCGGGTATCTGGCCGGATTTTAGTGAAATTGTCGCGCCTTTTGGTTTTCAGATGTCTGATAGCATCGAGATAGCAATCGGTATTCCGGTCGTTATTTTTTTTGTTCTTGGCACCACCAACTCGCTGAATCTGCTCGACGGACTCGACGGCCTGTGCGGGGGCGTTACCGCAATAATCACCGTAGGGATGCTGTTGCTTGCGGTTCATCGTTCCACTTACGGCTTCAGTGAACAGGGCGATATGGTCAGGGTTATAGTTTGTTTTGCCCTGGTAGGCGGAGTTTGCGGATTTTTGCCTTTCAATCGACATCCCGCCAAGATATTCATGGGCGACGCGGGTTCTATGATGCTCGGATTTGTCGTAGCAGCAATGATGATGCTGCTTGCCCGTAAAGCTCCGCGATGGTGGGTTGCCTCAATAATCGTGTTCGGGCTGCCGATATTGGACACGGGTACTGCCTTATTAAGACGGTTTATCAATAAAAGACCATTGTTTGTCTCGGACCGCGGCCACATTTACGACCAGATGATTGACAGAGGCATATCTATGAAACAAACGGTTGGTATATGCTATCTGCTGGCCGGTCTGTATGTGGTAGCCGGCCTTTTAAACTCTTTGATTCCGACGCCGTATAACCTAATCTCGTTAGTGGCAATTTTTGCCATATCGTTTTTAGTTGTATGGCGGCTGGGTTTTCTGAAAATGGAGGGTTTGCGGGGAGCAATTCACAAAAAACCTTGAGACGATAACAATGTTGAACTTGTTACATTTTAAGTTATTGTGAATCGTTTGTTTATTAGGCGGGATGGAACCGGCTGAGGAATTCAACAGTGCGTCGGACTGTTTTTTCACTAACGCGGGGATGCAGGGGCAGATTAACAGTTTCTTTAGAGGCCTTTTCCGCAACAGGGCACATTCCAGGAATGTAATCATATCTCTCAAGCGGTGTTTCAACAGGATGCAGAGGACACTCAAACCAGCTTCCAAGCTCCACGCCTGCCGCGGCGGCCTGTTCCAATGCCTTGGCTTTGTCTTTGATCCGCACGGGGTACCGCACCATCACTGGATCCATTATCGACTTGTCATATTTGCGGGTCGGCCAGCCTTTTTCTGTAAGCAGCTTGTCGTAAAGTTCGGCCATTTGTCGGCGATGAGCGATATTGTTTTCAACTTTTGCCAATTGCCGAAGACCAGAGCGAGCTTGGACACAACTCATACCCTTGAAAAAGTCTGCCGCCATTTGCGGATTGAATTCGGCGGCAGAAGATGATCCGACCACCGCGCCCTTTTTGGTCAGATAGCGGAATATATTTTGGGCAAGGGCGGTTGTTCGCGGATAAATGAGCATCCGGTACACCGCAAGCTGGGCGGCAAGCATTATCACTTCTTTTGGCGAGGGCATACACATATCACTATCGCAGAGGCCTTTGATCTTTCCGGCAAGGTCGGCGTCGTTTGTTATCGCCATCCCGCCAAGTCCGGTCGTAAAGGGCTTATTCCACTGAAATGAAAAATAGGCGGCCTTACCGAACGTGCCCGCAATTTTGCCTTTGTATGTTGAACCGAAGGCAAGGCAGCAATCTTCGATAACCGTAATTCCATTTTTTGCAGCAATATCCATAATCGCATCCATATCACATTGATAGCCGTAGGTATGCTGAGCAACGATAATCCTGGTTCGGGATGTGATTTTACTTTCAAGCAAAACAGGGTTCATATTGAAAGTATTCGGTTCAATATCGACATAGACAGGTTTTGCTCCGAGATACTTAATAGGATTAACATCCATCACGCAGGTATAACCTGGCAGAATTATCTCATCACCGGCTTTAATATCCAGCGACTTAAGAATGGCGTACAATGCCACGCGGCCTTTCCAGAAAGAAAAGGCATTCGATAATCCGACCCACTGTGCGAAGGACGTTTCAAAAGCATTCATAATCGACTTTCTTTGTTATGAGATCTGGTTTTTTAATACGCGGGGTTATTTCCTCCCCTGGATACTATTTGTGCCCCGCCACGGATTGAAATACGTTCAAATACTTATCCACTGCAACATTGAAGGCCAATTCTTTGTCATAAAATACCGCACCGTTTTTGCCCATTTGTTCTCTTTGCTGAGGGGACATCTGATAAAATCTAATTACGGTTTGAGCGAGCATCTTAGGATCTTCCGGATTACAGGCAAAACCGGCTTCGGCTTTAGTAACCAAGTCAGCAGCATCGCCTTCTACGGCAATCAAAACAGGTTTTCCGAGGGCCAGATAGGCCTGTGTTTTGGAAGGAATTGTGATGGCAAACAAAGGGTCCTTGCGGAGATGGACCAGAAGGACATCGGCCTGACGCAAAATTGGCCCGATTTGGGAAACCGGTTTGTGTGGAAGGAAGAGAACATTTGTGAGTTTCTTATTTGCGACCATCGATTTCAAATACTCGACATCAACTCCGCTGCCGATAAAAACAAACTGGATTAAAGGATAGTCATTTTGAAGCAAAGACGCTGCCTCAATAACCGCCCCCAAAGATTGCGCTTTTCCCATGTTCCCGCCATATACGACATTAAACTTTCCCGTGAAGCCCAATTGGTCAATAAGATTTTTATCCGGGCCCACGCGTGAAATGAGGCTGTTATCGCACCAGTTATAAATCAACTCTATTTTTTCTTCCGGAACTCCTCTTTCCATCAGGACTTTTTTCATCCCGGGGGCGATTATCACCAGTTTAGACGCCCGCCGATGGACAAAGTTCGACCAGCCATGAAGTATTTTTTCTCCGATTTTACTTTCAAACATACCCGACGAGGTAACGCTGTCCGGCCATAAATCCTGAACAATAAGCACAAATGGAATTCTTCGAAGCCATTTTAATATTGTGGCTGGAAAACCCATCGTCGCCGGCCCCTGGTCCACATACGCCACGTCAGCCGGTTTTATCACGAAAGGCGCCATAAGGCCCTGAGACAAGGCCAAAGAACTGTAACATAACATACGACCAAAAGCGGAGGAATCGTGGCTTGGATATAAAGGGAATCGATATACCGGAACGCCGTCCATTACTTCTTTTTGAAGAGGTTTAATCTTGTACCCGGCATATATTTTCCCTCCCGGATAGTTCGGAAACCCCGTAATTACCTGAACCTCATGCCCTCTTCGAACCAGCTCTTTGGCAAAAGGAAGGCCATAAAAAAAATTTGGCTCCGGCTGAAAGTAATGGCCAATGAACAGAAGTCGCATCGTTTCTCCTTTTACTAACGGCTTTTCAAATGCCGGCAACAAATACCACGTTAGCGGTCATGGTGGCGCCTGTGTTCAGCGAAGCGAATCTTTTTGCGCCGAGCGCCCCTGTATATATTGAACTATCCCTTTTACGCTGGTTAACTCCAGCGCATCAGCAGACGGGATTGATATTGCGAATTCTTTTTGGAGGGCGAGAATCAGGCCGACATGGGCCATAGAATCCCAGCCAAGAACGTTATCAATAGATAAATCTTCTGTAAATTTTTCTATTTCAAATGACTGCCGAAATATGATTTCCAACCTGTCTTTTATCATACTATTTTAAGATATACAAATTGAGGTGATTGGTAATTTTTTAACTGCTTCGAATATCGAACCTGCTTCGCATCCGCGTTTTCTTTTTCAAAGCCCATCTTGTCCCAAAAACCTGCTACCAGATTATTTTTGGCCGATGAGATATATTCTGCTGAAATGCTGATACACCCTGTTTTGGCCGCATCCCGGCATATTCGGTCAACCATCGCGTCCTCGACCTGCCTGCCAATAACACGACAGCTCATCAAAAAGGTATCTATTCGCCATTTCTTCGGCTGGATTCCCACCAGGGCCAGTCCTACTGTTCCACTATCGCCGAATTTATCTTTCAATCCGAGGACGTAAATTCGCCAAGCGGGGTTTTGCGACATCGCGGCAATATCGGCTTCGGTATATCGGCGGTTGGTCAGGTTAAACTGGTTGGTTCGCTGGGTCAACTGAGCGACACGTTTAATATCATCTTTGCCCGCGTGACGAATAGAAACGACCATTTCAAGTGATTTAAGAAAATCTTCAAGCGTCGCGCAGGATTGCTGGAACTGTTCTCGTTGACGCTGGGCGGCGTAAATCTGCCCGCGATTTTTGTCTTCCTCGGTCAAATAGACCCGGGCAAAAAAGCTGGTTTCTCGCAAAGTTCGAGCGAATAAGGAGGGGTCGGCAGGCATCTCAAGCATTTCGACCTGTGGCAGCGACTGCCTCATTAACTGTCGCTCGGCAGGGTTGTCGTCAATAAAGACCATAGTATCCAGACCGATGTTTATTTGCTCGGCAATCTTCTGCATATTTTGCGGCTTGGGGTCCCAGTTGACCAGAATCGAGGCGAAATGCTTTTCGCGAAGGAGCATTTGAGGGTGCTCGTTGAGAACCTGCATAACATCATCGTAATTATTTTTGCTGTTGATGGCCAAAATCACCCCCTGCTCATACAGTTCGAGGATGGTTTTTTGAAATTCGAGATATTCGCGGCCGGGGGAATCGTGGCCGATTTGAATGCCGTCGAGTCCATCTTCGCCTATGATGCCGCCCCAGAGTGTGTTATCGCAGTCGAGGACAAGGCATTTTCGGGCAAGCCCCAGTGTTGCGATAATATGGGATATAATCCTGCGGGCGAGCAAACCAAGGAACGCTTCGCTGAACGGGATTCGGGCCATACTCATCATTTGAGGAGACATCGCGTTTTGACAGCCGGCATAAGCGACCAAGGCGTCGAGGTCGAGAATCTGTATGCGAGGATGGTTTTGATAACGTTCGATTATTCCGGCGTTAAGTTTCTCAATTAAGATACGACACTGGTCAGGCAAAACCTGCAACGGCCAAGAGGGACACGCGGGGAAAGTATTGATAACCAAGACGCCAGTTGAATTCTTTAAAAAAGCGTCAACAAGTCCCTGAAGGCGCGATAACACGGATGATTGGGTTTGTTCATCAATGGCGTCACTGGCGAGAAGCAATTCGGCTTCAATCAAAAGAAATGTAAGCTGGGGAGAGGCGCGATACAGTTCGCTTTGAGGATTCAGCAATTCCTGGTTAAACTGCCCATAGGGCGCGATATATGGTTGAAGCTCGATGGAGTGTGCCGCGGCCTCAACTACCGCAAAATCCACCAAAGGGTCAACAGTAAAGGAACTGAGAAAGGCCGCCTTTACGCTTGTTTGTAATTTCGCGGCTCCGGATTTCAAAAGCTCCCTGATTTGTCCGGCCGCCTTGCGGTAAGCAAGCCATGTTGCGGATTTTACGGCATCACAAACTATTTCATTGAGCTGTTTAATTATTTGGACCCCGATCGATTCTCTTTTTTTCTTTTTAAACAAAGCGCCGCCCCGTATGCGCCAATATATTGAGGATACTGCGGGACGAGCAATTCGCAGTTAAGCCGGGTTGAAAGCTCCCTTGTCATCGCTTTATTCAAGCTGACCCCGCCGACGAAAAGGATTTTGCCTTTATCTCCCATGGTTACCTGGCGAAACAGCCCGATTACCTGGTCGGATATTGCCGAATGCAGTGATTTGATGATGTTTTCTTTTTTTTCACCCATGGCGATATATGATATTATTTCCGTTTCGGCAAAAACCGTGCAAGTCGATGACAAATTCAGGACTTTGTCGGCCTTTTGCGACAATCCGTCAAGCTCATCGACTTTAACACCCAATGACGCAGATGTCACTTCAAGAAATTTGCCTGTGCCGGCGGAACATTTCTGGTTCATCACAAAATCAACGACCTTTCCGAATTCATCAATGGCAATAACTTTGCTGTCCTGACCGCCGATATCGATAATGGTCCTTACGCCATTATCAACGGCAAACCCGCCAATGGCGAGGGCCGTTATTTCCGTGATGACTTCGTCACAAAAGCTCACTTGTTTTCTGCCGTAACCGGTGGCAATGACGCCTGCGATATGGTCTTTTGCGATTTTAAATTCACTCAGTAAATCGGCGTAACTCTGGCGGCAGGAAGCGTCGATATCGGCTCCTCTTTTAATTATGCTTTTGGCTGTCATATTGCCGGCCGTATCAATCAGCGCCAATTTGATATATGACGAACCGGCATCAATACCAAGAAAATACTTCATTACGTCCTCAACGTATCCCTGAACGACTCGATTCTCAGGTTAACCTGCTCTTTCGAATAAAAGTCGGGATTTGCCATGTCAGATTCAATAATAACAGCGGGGATGCCGCATTTCGACAATTCTTTTCGCAATGGGACGATATCCGCCAGGGCACGACGACAGCTTCGATTGGCGTGGCAGATAACGCCATTTATCGCGTATTCTTTTACCACCTCGCCAACCCAGTCAATTTTTTTGTAAATCGGCCAGTTCAAATAGGTGTTGCTGTAAGCGGTTATCAGCTTATCGATATCATCCTTTCCGCTTTTGTAATCCAGATTCCACCACAGGGTATAGTCATCCAGAACAATCTGAAATTCCTCGTCGAAATCGCCGGGGAACTTTTTCGCAAGAAACCACATCGGGTAGCCATGCCAAAGCAGGCGAACTGAATCTATTGAAGAAGCATCATTGGGATGCTGATGCTCGCTGATTAACGCTTCGTAATAATCACAGACCCTTTTTGTGCCTTTCGCGGCAATCATTGGGAAAAGAGCATCAACAATTTTATAAGCATCGATCCTGATTGGGGCACGTTTGTTTAATTCGTGGACTTTCAGCCACAAGTCACATGCTTTTGTGCTATAGGTTACCTGCTCACTCAGTTTTTGAGCGTTCAAATTGTGCGCGGTATGTTGTTTTATAAAGTCAATCAACGATTCGTATTGCCGAGCGATATATTCTCTGATTGAGGTCTGGTCTTCGACTGCAATGGGGTAATCGATTATGAATAATGGGATGTTCTTTTTCTGGGCGAGCAGCTTGAACCACAAAAAAGTGGTTGAGCACTGGTTATTGGCAGCAATAAGCATATCCGGTTCGGGCAAACCGCCGAAAGGAAGCTTTTCATAATGTTCGGTGCCGAAGTCAATCAGAGAATACGAACACAAATCCTGTGCGAATGAACCCATTCCGGAGGAGTGAATCATTTCCTTTGCTTTTCCGGAGGCCGAACAAACCACGGCGTAACTTTCCGGGTACATACAAATCACATCCATCGCTCGAAGTATTTCAACGGGCGTAAACGCCGTGACATAAGCAATCGGCTGTTTATCTTTCCCGGCCTGGGCGCCGGAAAGGTAATACTCCGCGAATATCTTCGCAAGTATGGATTTGCTCGATTCCAATTCAATTCCTTTTGGCTATCTCAATGAACGACTCTATTCGCAGCAAATCGCGTTCGCTTGTATCCAGACCGGCGTGTTCGATTTCAAGCATCAATACATTTATCCCGCTCTGTTTGAGGATTCCCAGTTTCGCCAGGTAATTGTGAACATGGGGTTCGCAGAATTTCTGGTTGATATAAATAACGCCCTGCAAATCAAGCTCAGCTATTCGACGTCGAAACGCCTTTTCATCTGTCTTTATACTGCTGTTCAACGTGGGACTTGGGTCAGCAAAAAGGTATCTTCGGGCGATATTTTCATACAAATCGCCGGTCGTTTCGACATCGCGGCTGCAATACCTGGAGCCATTGGTTATATCATCATCAACAATTATCGCTCCGAACCGCTCGATTTTGTCCAACAGAGCATAATTATCCGTGAGCGGCCCCATAATCATTATTCTTTTCAGATTTTTATCGTTGTGATGGTTTCGCAGGGCTTCGTTAATTATCTGCCGCAGCATCGTGTTATATTCATCCCTTTCCAGAATCAATCCGGCAGTCATAAGCGCGACGGCATCAGCGCCTGCCAGAAAAGTATTGGTTTTCCTCATGTCATACAACTGCCTTAACAGGCCTCGCGTCTGGTTATACTTATCAATCGTTTTCTTCAGTTCGGCGTCCGTAAAATCCACACCCGATTCTTTTTTCATTTCTACCGCAAACACTTTGAGCTGATTCGCGAAATATTGGACAGAACTGTCATCCGCATTAATCGGATGCAGCAGCGTATAGGCCTTTGGTTTCTTTATTTCGTATTCCCACATTTGGCGCAGAACTTTTAACGAGTCGCAGGAGTTGGGGAAAACGATATTCCTGAGGAAAGAAAATTCGTCTGAGCAGGCCGCCAGAAAAACATCCCGGACAAAAGAGCACACCGGATTAAAAAGTGACCGCTGAGGCGATTTTGAGACGTTCCAAAAACCTATTATTCTCAGGGGATATAGCCCGGCGGCAGCGATAATTTCTTCCGGTATATAGTTAGAAAAGTAGCCGGTAATTCCCTGATACTTTTGGGGGATATCGAGAAGATAAGCCCTTCTGTAATCCGGTTTGGAAATCAGATTTTTACATTTTTCCAGAAGGTGTTGAATCGTCGGCATAATAATGCAGAAAACGTTCAGATTTTACTTTGCTTATGAAAGGGCTTAAAGTCCTCGCGCAGCAAACCAAGATGCAAGACGGTCATCCTTTGGCCATTTACTATTTTTTCGTTTCTTAGCGTGCCCTCTATCTGGAAGCCAATTTTTTTCATTGTAATCAAGCTGGCGATATTGTCCGGCCGGGTCTGTGCCCAGATTTTTTCAAGCCCAATAGAATTAAACGCCCATTCAATCAAAAGGCATTCGGCTTCAAGCATTACGCCTTTACCCCAGAATTCTTTTTGGCCGATAACAATGTATATCTCCGCAGTCCGATGCGTGGAATCGATGCCAGCCAACCCGACGACGCCTACGGCTGTTTTCTGCGGTGTTTCGATTATCAATTCAACACGGCTGTCGTCGTGCTGTATTTTCTCAAACCAGCGGATTGTTTTATCCAGCTCAAACTGCTCGTTTATTATCAGGGTTTTGCGGACATCGAGGTCATTAAACCATCGGACGCGGTTTTCAATATCCGCTTTGTTAAGCGGACGAAGAACGATATGGTCGCCTGTAATTGTTGTTCCGAGCATAACAAGACACTTTTTTAAAATGCGTAATTTTTGAACATATCGTTCAGCGTCTGTTTAGAACGGACAAGTTTGAATGTATCGCTTTTCCTGACGACAATGGCAGGCGCGGGATTGATAAAGGGCGGCGTAAGAACAACGGTATATGCGCCGACATTGTCAATCTTTATGAAATCGCCGACATCCGGCAGCGTATCGGTTATTTCCGTCAAAAGATAATCCTTTTCCATACACGTAGAACCAACAACGCTGAAAGTGCGACGCTTTTTGCTGCTGGGTTTTCTTATTATCTGATACGGGTGATTTATCTTATGGGACGTCGGCTGGACATTGTAGCCGCTGCCATCCACGGCCACAAACACTCTGCCTCGAATGTCCTTCACGCTTACCACCTTAGTCACAAAACTCAGGGCATTCGCAACCATCGCAATACCCGGCTCAAGCATAAGATTCGGTTTCTGCCGGCGGACCCATTTATTGTTTTTCAAAACTTTACACACGGCTTTTGCGTAATCGTCGAAGGAGGGCGTCTTTGCCCATCGCATCTGAGGGGGAATATAACCGAAAATTCCTCCGCCGATATTTATGTACTTCACAGTGTCAGGCACAAACCTGGCTGCGATTAGGCAAAGCGTTTCGGTTATAATCCGGTAACACCACACGCTTCTGTTGGTGGTAGATGCATGGCCGTGCAAGCTGGTGACAGTAACATTGCCGATACGCGACAGCCGCGAAATAACTTTATTAATATTTGAATCAGACGGGTCAAAACCAAACCTTCCCGTCTTCAAACGCTCCTGAATGTGCGACCGCCCGTCTTTGTCCGACAGGCCGATATTTATCCTCAGCCCCACTTTGATTTTCCTGTTTGGATTTTTCTTCGCGTATTTGGCCACGTGGTCAATCTCTGACCACGAATCCAGATTAACGATGCTGTTGTTTTTTAGAGCAAGTTCAATATCTTCATAAAGCTTAACGGGACCATTAAAAACAATTTTATCTGGCTTCTGGCCCACTTTCAACGCAAGGTCATATTCCAGCCGGGAAACCACCTCCGCGAAGCCGCTCTTTGACCTGATTATATTGCATAAGTACGGAATATAATTGGTCTTGTAGGAATAGGCCAATATGAACTTTTCGTATCTGCTTCCAAAAGCTCTGACTATATCGTCGTAATTTTTCCGGAACGAAGTTTCGTCCAAGATATAAAACGGCGACCCGAATTTAGCTTCAATTTTTCTGGTTTTTGTGTGCGAAAGCATATTGTCTTTCCGGTATTACCTCTGTGGGCGTTCGACGGTGTCGTTTTGCCTCGTGCCCATAAACTCATCCATCGTTGCCCTGCCCTGCTGAGTTATACCTTCTCTTGTTATCACCATCCAGATACTCTTGAGGATTATTTTCATATCAAGCCAGAGTGTCCAGTGGTCAACGTACCAGACGTCCAACTTGAATTTATCTTCCCACGAGATAGCATTTCGCCCGTTTATCTGCGCCCAGCCGGTGATTCCCGGTTTGACCTCGTGTCGCCTGGCCTGCTCAGGAGAATACCGGCCAAGATATTTCATCATAAGGGGCCGGGGGCCAACGATACTCATATCGCCTTTAAGCACATTGAGCAATTCAGGTAGTTCATCAAAACTCGTGCTTCGCAGGAAACGCCCGAACGCAGGCAGACGCTGCGAATCAGGCAGCAAATTTCCTGACGCATCACACTGGTCCGTCATAGTACGAAATTTATATATGATAAATGTTTTGCCGCCCAATCCGGGTCGCTGCTGACAAAACAAAATGGGAGAGCCAAGTTTAAGACGAACCAATACCACCAAGACCATCAAAAGAGGGCTGATTACAATCAACCCTGCAGCGCTGGTAATTATATCGAATAGCCGTTTTACGAAATGGCGCATTACGTTATATGTGCTTTATAAGGTTTGCTGCCTGCGACACCGAACAATTAATGACGCGGCGTGCGGACAATTTTAATAACCCCGCCCTGCCGCATA
This sequence comes from Sedimentisphaerales bacterium, assembly GCA_050013675.1. Taxonomy (GTDB): domain Bacteria; phylum Planctomycetota; class Phycisphaerae; order Sedimentisphaerales; family Anaerobacaceae; genus Fen-1362. The sequence continues at coordinate 603,046 of JBEKEU010000001.1, read as the reverse complement.
TCGGACGTTGCAATGAATCGCCCATCCGGGGAAAAAACCATACTGCTGAATACTTTTTGGCCCACACCGATAATGTCATATTTTTTACGGGTCTTGGTGTCCCATACATATACATTGCCGAAAACGGTTGCCGCCACCAGCCCTCCGTCGTTACTGATTGCAACCGTCTGAGTCGGCTGAGTCCTGTAAGTGCTTTTGTTTTCTTCCGTCGGCAGCAGGCGGTCAATTATTTCTCCGGAAATCGATTTGACCAGCGTCAGCATACTGTCGCTGCCTCTTATATAGATAATCTCTCCGTCATTCGAGAAAACCCCTTTATACAATTTTCTCAAATCCGATAATTCCTTTTGCCAAACAATTTTCTTTTCTTTGGTATCCGCAACAAACAGCCAGCCGTGTTCTTTTTTTTCTCCTACGGCAACAACATAACGCCCGTCATTGGATACCGAGAAATGCTCCACCCTGCCCTGTTCTGAGGGAATTGCGGTTAATGGCCTCACCTGCTTTGTATTAAACTCCACCTCAAACAGTTCATATGTTAGGCGTTCACCGCCACCGCGCTCCAACAAAAGAATTATTTTGCTTCCGTCCCGGCTGGCACACAAACTCGCAGTGTTAGACGCCAAAGACAAAGGAATTTTCTGGCTTACGCTGTTAGCATCGAACCCAGACACAACAAGACAATCAGGATTTGTTCGCTTCACTGACAGAATAGTGTCGGGTGCAACAAAAACCGCCTCGCTCGATTCCACCACGCCCTCTCTGGGCTTTTTTGACAAGTCGGACCATTGCAATACATATATCTTGTTGTCATTCGAAATTGCCGCCAGGAGATTGTTATACGTTAACAGGGCAACCATCCCATTGTTGAGCGGGATGCTAATCTTCTGTACGTTTTGGCTGCGCATTCTGGCTATGAACATTAATATCACAACCGCGGCAAAAACTCCGACCAGGAACATCGCCGATGACTTGTTTTTGGACTGTGGCTTATCCAAAGGATTTCTTCCCATATTATTGAACAACCGACTCTAATACTCCTGCAAATTGTTTTGTTCCAACCGCCAAAGCCAACTCCTGCTGATAGAACACTCTTCCGTTTTCTCCCATTGCATCTAATTCCTGCCGTGATATCCTGAGGAATTTTCGCACGCCATCCGCAATGCTTTCGGCATTTTCTGGAAGGCAGGAAAATCCTGCTTTTGCATTAACAACTAAAGCCGCCGCATCTCCCCGCACTCCAACAAGAATCGGTCGCCCCACCGCCATATAGGCTTGTATTTTTGATGGAATGGTTATTCTGAATAACGGGGCATCTTTTAAATGGACGAGCAATACATCCGCTAAAACCAATATCGCCCCCATCTCAGACAAGGGCTGCTGAGGAATGAACACTATATTTTCAAGCCCGGCGTTATGAGTTTTCGTTTTAAGGTTCTCGACCTCCACGCCGGTCCCTACAAACACAAACTGGAGATTCGGGTATTCTTCTTTTAGAATATTCGCAGCGGCAATCACGGCCTCAAGCGCCTGCGCTTTTCCCATATTGCCGGCGAACACAATATTAAATTTGCCATCCAGTCCAAGCTTTGCCGCCAAAACCGGGTTCTTTAGTGCAGGTTTAACCATCGCGTCATCAACCCAGTTATAGATAACCTTAATTTTATCACCCGGCACTCCCCGTTCAATCAGCGCATTCTTAAATCCAGGCGAAAGAACTATAATTTTATTGGCCGCCCAATAAACAAAGCGGCACCATCTGTCAACAAGCCAAAGTCCCAACTTGTTGGTAAACATCCCTGTTGCCGTCAATGTATCAGGCCACAAATCCTGAACATCATAGACAAAAGGTATCCCTCGCAGCAGTTTAATCATCGCGGCAGGAAATCCTATTGTCGCTGGCGGATGATACACGTATGCAACATCGGCTTTTTTAACAACCCAGGGACCGATTATCGTGGCAGACAATGCAAAGCTAACGTAATTCAGAAAACGACGCAAGCCGCTTCTGTCATGACTGGGATAAAGCGGGACCCGGATTACCGATACGCCGTCGATGGTTTCCCTTTGCAAGAATCGGATTTTATATCCCTTATAAATTTTACCCTCAGGATAATTTGGAAATCCCGTTAAAACTTCAACCTCATGTCCAAGTTTTAACAATTCCCTGGCAAAAGGCAGTCCTTTAAACATTTGCTCGGGCTGAAACCATTGAGTGATAAAAAGAATCCGCATTCTTAGACAAGGTCGTTAAGTTTGATATTGTCCCATATGTGACTTAGTCTGGATGTTCCTATTATCAGTTTGACCACTCTATAGGAGGTATTTTCGATTTCGTAATCGGCGGGAATGCGGCGAGGCATTTTTTTGTTGTCTTCAGAAATCTGTATTCTTATAGCCGAAACTATAACCTCGGGCTCAAGGCCGGTCATTATTATAGTTCCTGCGTCCATTGCTTCGGGCCTTTCGATAGCGTTACGTATGGTAATAGCCGGGAAATTAAGAATAGCCGACTCCTCGCAGATGGTTCCACTGTCGCTTAGAACACAACAGGCATTCATTTGAAGCCAGTTGTAATCAAGGAATCCGAAAGGTTTAAGAAACTTTACACCATCTGGGATGTTCGTTTTGCCGAGGGTTTCGAGCCGTTTGCGGGTACGAGGATGTGTCGATACAATCACCGGCAATTTAAACTCCCTGCGTATTTTTCCCAGCGACGCAAGAATCTTCAGGAGGTTTTCTCTATTATCGACGTTTTCTTCTCTATGTGCACTGACCAGAAAATATTTCCCCTTTTCCAGACCAAGTTCACTCAGGGCGTTTGAGGCCCTTATTGGGGCCAGGTGCGTCATAAGGACTTCTTTCATAGGTGAGCCGGTAAGGTAGATTCGGCGGTGCGGTATGCCTTCGGAAAGAAGATGGCGCCGTGCATGCTCAGTATAGACGAGATTGTAATCGCTGATATGGTCAATTATACGACGATTGATTTCTTCGGGCACGTTTAAATCGAAACAGCGATTGCCGGCTTCCATGTGATAAATCGGTATTTTCATCCGCCTGGCAATTATACCCGCGATGGAACTGTTTGTATCACCGAGAATCAATACGGCATCGGGGTGTTCCTTTTTGAGTATCGGCTCTATTGCAATGAGGATATTGCCATAGACCTGGCCAAGAGAAGATGTGTTGACGTTAAGAAAATAATCGGGCTTGTGAACCTGCAGCTCTTTGAAGAAGACCTCGCTAAGTTCGTAATCGTAGTTCTGGCCCGTGTGGACGATTTTGTGGTCAACATGTTTATCCAGCAATGCCATGGTACAGGCAAGCCGGATAATCTCGGGCCGAGTTCCCAGAATAGTAATCACTTTTAGCTTTGCCATCGTGCCTATACTTTCTCAAAAAAAGTATCGCTATCGTTCGGGTTAAACAGTTCGTTTGTCCAGAAAAGCGTGCAAAGTTCGCCGGAGCCAACATTCTCTATGTTATGCGTGTAGAAGATTGGCATCTCCACCACAACAGGTTTGTCGCCGGAAACTTTGTACTCTATTATTTTATCGGTTCCGATACGCCTAAGACGGATAATCGCTTCGCCCTTGACCACGCAGAATTTTTCCTGCTTACGGGTATGGTAGTGATTCCCCCTGACAATTCCGGGCTTTGTGGTCGAAAAGAAAATCTGGCTGCCTTTGTCCTCCTTGACAACTTCGAAAAGGCCGCCTCTTTCGTCTGTGCGCAATGTGAGGGCCTGTTCGTAATCAGCGGGCTCGGCATAGGACAAAAATGTGTTATAAAGATTTTTCTCAAAATTATTGACAAAGGCCGGCACTACTTTTTTAACGTAGAAACATTCTTTGAAATAATTAAGCCGTGCCAGTATTTCTGTGACCTTTGCGGTTGCGGTTGCCCGGACATCAGCGCGTTCAAAACCGGCGGGTGGGTTTTTAACCTTATCCCAAAATATTTCTGTTAGCTCATTGATGTAAATAACGCCTATTTCCTTATCAACCTGTATCTGCGGCTGGCCGCCGTGGGTAAGCAGGTGGCAGAACGTTGCGACAACGGAATTGTAGAAAGGCCGGCCTCTGTCGCCGAAAACGTTCGGGATAGTCAGTACGGTAACGGGGGCATTGCTTTTTTTAGACCATTCTTCGAGTATCCGCTCTCCCTCTTTTTTGGAACGGCCGTAAGGATTGTCGAGGGCCGTCTGTGTGGATGAAGAAAATATCACATGCGGGCAGGCATTGAGGCCGTCAATCGCCTTGATAAGTTTATTTACAAGCTCAATGTTGGTGGCGTAGATTTCCTTATCGTCGCCGCGATTCATCGCCGCAAGATGCACAACGGTGCTGCTGCCCGCCAGAACCGCTTGCAGTTTTTCCGGCTGGGAAAACCAAGCATCCTCAAAGGATGGCACTTCTACATCCTGTTCACGGCTGAACCGATCCCGCAGGTGAGAACCCATAAAGCCGACCACGCCGGTAATAACAATTTTTTTCTTCATAATTTATGTAGGGCTGTATTTATCTGTGGTTATTTATGCCAATCCTTTAATTCCGCCTGCACTTCCGGTAAGCTCAAGAGCAGTTCTTCCACTTCCTTGACGTTGAGCTGTTTGGTATTATGCGAGGTGTAATCTTCAATCGCCGCTTCCTTTGCGTCGCCTTCTGTGAAATATCGAGCATAATTCAAGTCGCGGCTGTCAAGGCACACTCTGTAATAATCCCCCATATCATCAGCACGCTGCAATTCCTCGCGAGTGACGAGTGTTTCGTAAATTTTTTCGCCGTGTCTCATTCCGATTATGTTCTCGGGAACAGACGAGTGGAATAAATTTTTGATTGCACGTGCCAAATCGATGATGGTGCAGGCGGGCGCTTTTTTAACAAATAAATCGCCAGGTTGCGCATGTTCAAACGCAAACAGGACCAGCGAAACCGAATCCCGCAGCGGCAATAAAAATCGCGTCATCTCCGGCACGGTGATGGTTAGAGGATTGTTCTGCTTTATCTGCTGAATGAACAACGGTATCACCGAACCACGAGAACACATCACGTTGCCGTATCGGACGCAGGATACGACGGTGTTTTTTGTGATTTTCGCGCGGGCAGCGGCCTGCGCCACCTTCTCCATTAGCGACTTCGTCATTCCCATTGCGTTGACCGGATATACGGCTTTGTCGGTGCTCAGGCATACTACGCTCGAAACACCATAATGAATGGCCGATTCGATTACGTTATGTCCGCCTATGATATTGGTCAGCACCGCCTGCATGGGGAAAAATTCGCACGACGGCACCTGCTTGAGCGCGGCAGCGTGAAAGACGAGGTCTACGCCTTCCATCACCCCGTCAACACTTTCCCTGTCGCGGACGTCGCCGATATAGAACTTTACCTTTGGATTATTAAGCTCGATGCGCATCGACTCCTGTTTGCATTCATCACGGCTGAACACACGAAATTCCTTCGCGTCGGTCGTTTCCAGCAAATGCCGCAGAACTTTATTCCCGAAAGATCCCGTTCCGCCGGTAATAAGAATTGTTTTGCCTGAAAGTTTATTCATATTTTTTCCTTTAAGAATCAAAATTTTATAATTCTTTTGGCAAAGTTGCATCTTTAAAAACAATATTTTTTAGCAATTTCTGGAGTTTAGGGACAATAACCGAGGCTAAATAGTTTTCCAGCAGTCTATTTCGCCCATTAAGTCCCAAGGTTTTTCGCAGTTGTTGGTTTGCACTTAGTTCATCAAACGCATCCGCAAGGTCTTTGGGATCTATCGGATTTGTTTTACGAATGAGGATACCGGCAGGTTTATCAGAATCGGCCGCGATCATTTCGCGAATATTGCCGACATCGGTTGCCACAATAGGCAATGCGTAAGCCATCGCTTCAAGTATAACCATCGGAAAGCCCTCAGGGCCTTCAGGATGCGTAGGCAGGGCAAAGATATCTGCTTGTTCATAAGATCGTTGCAGGTCGGCGCCGGTAAGAAGGCCGGTAAGACGAATTTTGGATTCTATGCCATATTTTAATATTGTGGAGTTGAGCGACTTTTCATATTCCGGCGAGGCCTTTCCAATCAGGTCGCATTGCATATCGGCTTGTACAAGGTTCAATGCTTCAATCATATCAAAAGAGCCTTTTTCGGGAGCCTGCCAGGCAACATGAATTATTTTTATACAGTTATTTTGAATATCGGTGTGGAGTTTACAATTATTCACGAAATCGTCATCGAGCATATTGGGCACATAGATCACTTTATCACCGCCGAACAGCTCTCTGGCAGTTTTTTCCACATCCCGCGTGATTACAAAAATAGCGTTGCAGCAGCGCATCCCCGCCCTGGCCAACCATCGTCGCAGGAAAAATCCACCAAAAAAGCCTTGTACATTACCGCCGTGCAGGTGCACAACGCTCGGTTTACCGATGAGCCTGAGCAGAATCATTAATGGTGCATCCCGCACGACCATACCGATGCTCGGTGCACAAGTAAAATAAACGCTATGCGGCTTGAAAAAGAATAGAGCTTTCAAAACGCGGTAAAATCGTATAATAGCATCCCACAGTCCGCAGACTGCACCAACAATCCCGAGCTGCTTACCCAGGGGCGCATATAGTTTTGAGGTGTCGATTACAAGATAATCAACATTTTTAGGGTTGCTATACTTCAGAAGTATTTTCGCCCATGTCGCTATTCCACCGACAGCCTTTTGCGGCGCCAGCAGCAGTATTTTTAATTTATCATCAACCTTTGACATTATCATTCTGTAAAAGAAAGTTATTGAACTAATTTGGCCTTACCTGGACCTGAGTTCATTTAAAAACGACTCATTTAACCTTATATCAGCAGGATAAAGCAGCGACTCATGTTTCAAAATGTCCGCGACGGGAAATCTCCACCTAATCACCTTAGCAGGCACTCCTGCCGCTATGGCATACGGAGGGACATTTTTTGTAACTACCGCTCCGGCCGCTATCACCGCGCCTCTGCCAATGGTAACGCCCTTTAATATTATCACACCAGCTCCAACCCATACCTCATCTTCAACAACCACAGGAAGATCGTCATCGGGGCGGTGGTCGCGGACATCAAAAAAGAATCTGCCGACTTCGTTTATATTATGGTCGCCGCCGATTATCGTTACATATGGTCCAAACCGAACCTTATTTCCGATTTTAATGGGAGACAATGTTGACGCAAAATGCGCTCCGGGCCCTATGTAAACATCAGTGCCTATGGAAATTGTGTTAAAAGTAAACCGTGATCCTTCCGGCTCAAAGTAAACTCGTTTTCCGTGCGAATGGAATAGGGGAAGAAGGATGTACATAAGCACGCGGTAGTAGCATTTCCATAAGAGACAATATAGTTTTCCAAGCCACTTCATTTATGATATCCCTTTGCAACCGATGTTATCACATCAATGTACTTCTGCACGAATACATCAGATGAGAGTAAGTGTTCAGCCCTTGCACGGCTATAGAGGCCGAACTGGATTCGCTGTTCAATAGACAATGCTGCAAAACGGATGATAGCGTTTGCGATATCCTGTGGGTTGGCAGGATTGAAGAGAAAACCATTTTCACCATCTTTAACAAGACGTGGATTATCGCTCACATTGCTGGCAAGAATCGGTTTTCCACACGCCATAGCCTCTCCGATGACATTTGAACATCCCTCATAGAGCGATGGCAAACAGAAAGCAGTTGCAGATTGATATAATGGAGTGATATCGCTTACAAAATCATGAAGTCTGAAAACATCATCGAGCTTATTGTCTTTAATGAATTTCTGTACTCTTAAATACAATTCTGAATCCTTGGTAGGACTGCCGTTTTTAAACCAGTTATTCCCATACCAGTCAACGGTGACTTTCTGCGGAAGATTTCTGGCGACTATACGTATCGCCTCAACCAGTGCAAGAGGATTCTTTTCTGGTCGAAAATTTCCTATTACCAATATTGAGATCGGCTCATTGTCAGCAGGTGTTTGCACATCTGCAGGTTTAAACTTATATATATCGACGCAGTTGATTATGGTGGCGGTACGCTTGGCCAGCCATGGCGATGTTTTGGCGATGAATTTTGTCTGTGTAAATGAATTGCATACCACCGCATCTGAAAGCCGATGAAAGAAGAATCGCCGCTTTGTAGCAAAGTTCTCGCGGAGATTGAAACTACGCTCCGACACGATCAATGCAAAATCCCGCTTTGGCAATCCTGCAAGCTCGGCGAAAAGACTCGGCGTTTCCTGATACGCGATAACCACATCCGGCTTTTGATGTCTAATGGCCTTGCGAACCGCCACTATTCGACCCGGCTTATTGCTCGCAGTAACGGTGGTATGCGGTATATTGGCCTTGTCCAGAACGCTGCGATAGAAGTCATAATTGTAGTATGTCAGAAATTCCACATCATAACCACGTTCTTTAAGCAGTACGGCCAGCATACACAACTGCCGCTGCGCTCCACCGGAATTGAGAGAATCTGTCAGACACAGTATCTTCATAACGGATAGCCGATTTCCTGTTCTTGTGAGCTTTGATCTGCCAAAGCTTGTTCTTGAGCGATTTCTTCTTGTGTGCGGAGAGATTTATATTTGCAGTTGCTCCAGCCAATGAAAATAGCAAAAAATATCCATGTCAATTTTGACAAATAGAATACCCCTACAAGATCGAGAGGTGCTTGAAGCAGCAGCAATATTTTCCCAAGATTAACAAGTTCCTTGTCCCTGTCGGGCAAATCTAATTTGCCTAACCTTGATAATCGCAGCCATAAAATGAGATAAATGCTGTAATATATGATTGCGCCGGGAATACCTGTTGTGCTCATTAATTCAATATAATTGCTGTGTGAATATAGTTCTTCTCCGGATACTATCCGATAATGATTAAGTCCGACTCCAAAAACCGGGTGTTTCGCAATGATGACGAAACCTGCACGGTACAGTGACATACGGGTGTCTTTCGCAAAATCTTGTTTTTCAAAACGCTGCATTGTGATCGAGCCATGAGACCATGTGTAAAACAGTCCTGCGATAGTAATAACTGCAATTGAACCGATGACGAACTGAAGAGGCTTTTTGAAAATTTGTTTTCTATAAGAAAATATGAACCATAAACCGAGCAGCAAAAGAAATCCGATAAATCCTTTTCGCGATCCGCTGGATAGGATCAGCTTTGCGCAACCCAATATTAAAACAACCAGCCCGGCTTTGATGAAAATGGATTTCCAAATACGGAAAAAAAACAGACAAATCGCAGATGCCATAAGCAGCGTTATCGCAAAAGAGTTTGCGTTTAATGTAATTCCTGCCGCTCGTTCGCCCACAAATTCTGCCCTCTGGTATTCGCCTGATAGTACACCGGATACTCCAACAATGCCGCATCCAATTAATACCGCTATTAACAATACAATAACGGATTTTGTATTTTGGGAATAATTGACCAGTAGCAGAATCAGCATGCTTATTTGTGCTAAAGTAAATAATGCAGTTATGACAAGTTCCATGTATTGAGCGCTAACGCTTGCTATCATACCCCAAAGAATAAATATAATAAATACAAAAAATTCGGGCGCAAATTTAATCCCGCCTAAAAAGCTTGCAATAATAAAAACTATCATTGTCAATACGCCCCAGACATCTACAAGATAATTGAATCCAGGCAAGCTTGCCACGGACACTGCGAGCGCCAGCAGTATAAAAACAAACCCAATTGACCCTGGTATGCGATCATTTTGTTGAATGTCATCGATTTCAAAAATATCATTAGCTGCCATTAGAACTCCGCCAGGATATCCTCTAAAATAGCATCTTGAGGCCAAAAATGTCCTTCATGCCAGTTCAGATCTTTATCCCAGTGCCCATTACAAGCTTTGACCGCAGACGCGACATAACAATAACTAACCTCAACTATCATAGGGTTTGAATTTTTATCTTCGATAAAATCAAACGCCATACTCTGTGATTGAAGTTTTCCCGCCACCTCAAAGGCAATCGCAACATACTTAGTATTTATTTTAGAAATATCATAGTCAATGTTCCCGCTTCCTGACGCCCTGAAATCATTTTTTCTGACCATACGTCTAAAACCAAAGGCCCTGTTGCCAATAACTGTTATCCGAGTATCACATTTATTATTTTCTATAAAGTCCTGGAAATAAACATAACCTCTCTCTCGCCCTCTTCTTCTGTTTTCAAGGTATACGTTCATTAGAGACAAAGGCAACCTCCTTATTTTGCCCAAAAAATCATTTTTTTTATAGGTCTTTCTCATTTTTGTTGAGAAGTCTGCAAAGTAACCTGCATTGGCCTTGAACCCTTTACCGAAAGCTATTTTGCACTTTTTCTTCGCATCAGATTGATTCTTAATCAGGCATACATTCGTTGAACCGGCACCGCCCCGCAATTTAAATACCTTTGGAAAGTCCGTCTTCTCTATCCAAGCCATCGCTTCCTTCTTATCATAAAATACATAGCTGGGAACAAGGGGAGCACCGATTGATTCAAGCATATATTTCTGCCCCACCTTATCGTCAAAATGCCAGCAGGTGTTTATATCTGGAAACACCTTTATGCCCATGTTTTTTACAGACAGGAAAAATTGACGGGCGAACAAAATAGCTTTCGTATCTCCGTGATGCCAGTGCCAAAGAAGCACATCGAAATCTCTAAGCTTTGTGATAATATCGCTATCATAACAATTAACAATACTGTGAAAGATATGCTTTTCTTCGCAATACTCAATCCAGCGGTCTGAAAAACTGCCCGGGTTGTGGTGGATGGCAATTTTGATTGAGTTGGATTCGTTCATAAATATCTCCGCTATTTCAGATAATTTGATAATACTTCACGCGCCGTTTCTCTGTGGGCTTCACACCTTGTTATTTGCAGGATGATATTTAATTGCGACTTTTTATAAAAATAATCTAATAAGCCAAGTCCTCGGAGAATGGCTATTTTATACCTGCCAAAACCAGATATCGCTGTTAGATAATAAAGAGACCTTTCTTCTGTAAATTTTCTCCATCGCTGTGTTATCTGGTCTTCGTCCTTTAGAACGCGGCTTATCTCTTCAATCTTCTCTAATATCTCATGGCTACGTTTTCTGTTGATGGACAACGCTCCATCTTTGCATTGTTCATACGGCAAAATCTCAAATGACACAGAACTTTTTGTAATCTTCAAAAGCAATGCGTACCCTTTGTACCACAAATCAGGCATTTTGGGGCTGGCCGGGAAGAAGAAATTACCCAAACTGTAAAATATCGGAACTCCTTTCCAGCTTTCATAGCCCCCGATGCAATGTGTATGATGAGCAATCACGGCAGAGGCGCCATTTTCGGCATAAAACCGGTAACGCTTCAGGGTTTCCGGGCTTGGATAATGATAGTGTTCATGCCCGCCGTGAATAACCACAAGTACATGATCAGCATTATTTCGAGCATCCTGAATCTGGTGGACATTGTCAATCAAGTCCATTGGATTGGCTCCGCCGTGATTCTTATCAGCACAAGAAAACTCGATCTCGGAAAAATTGACAATCTCCAGCTTAATCCCTTTAACCTTTGTGAAAAATGTTTTTTGGGCTTCTTTTAATGAGAGCCCTGCTCCCACATAAGACAAGTGCGCCCGCTGCAAAGCTTCAAGCGTATCACAAAGTCCCTGCTGCCCATAGTCATAAATGTGGTTGTTGGCCAGCGTTACCAGATCAAAACCCGCAGACTCTAACAATGTAGCTATCTCGGAAGGGGCTTTAAGATTAGGCCCAATTTTTTTTATACCATTGTTTGATCGAGTTAACGGGCATTCAAGATTTGTTATAGAAATATCCGCACCTTGAATAATCTCACAAAAATCGCCAAATACCGACGCGTCAGCGTTGTCTTGAATTAACTGGTCAACCGGTCCCCAGGCCGGACAAAAATCACCCGAGACAAATATTTTAACCTCATCGTTCATCTTGCCGCCTAACATATAGAACTTTCGAAAGCATTCTTTTGCACTATTTCCGAAAATTGGACGGGGTGCATTTTTTGTGTATATCTTTGTATTTCAGTGTCATCACTCGAAAATCCAACCTTTTCATTTTGCATCCTTCCTAAATACACCATATAGCGGCTTATTTCATGTTAAAATGTTTAAGAAGAAACTCCTTTTTTTGGTGAGGTGTGAATTTATGTGTTTTTACAGTTCGACCAAGCATTCCCTGGTAATATTCTTCATGCGATTTTAGGGGCTTGGCTGGAACTCCAACAGCAACACAATTTGATGGAATGTCTCTTGTAACAACAGCGCCCGCCCCAATAACTACATTGTCTCCGATATTTACCCCCGGCATTACAATTGATCCATACCCTATAAATACATTGTTTCCAACGGTTATAGGCGCAAAATACTCATCGTCTGGCATTTTATGCCGTAGCGTAAACATCGCCCCGTCATGTGTTATAAATGTTGCATGTGTAATAGCTACATGGTCGCCTATCGTAATCAGATAAGGCTCGGACCCCCATCGCACAGCAAAAAACTGGCAATTTTTGCCAAAATTTACTCCCAGTTCTCTGGTATATCCTATTGGATCAATGTTGTTGTAAATTTTATCACGAATCGCTCTGAACAATATTCCAAGACGCATATAATAGCCCTTAAATGAATAATGATATTACAGTTTTAACAATAAGTATTACTAAAACGATCTAAATTTTCGACATCGCAATTTTTTGAGCGGCTTCCAATTTGCCAGTTCTTGGTTTAAATATATTAACCAAATAAATAAATAGGGATAACGACGATATCTACGAAGATAATAATAGAAACCTTCTTTAATTATTTTTACTATCTTTGGATCGGGTTGTTTTTTTATTGACTGTCCAGACTTGTGGACAATTAAGCTTGAAGGAATGATATGCGTTTGCATATCTATTCTACGCAATTGATCTGACAATATAAACTCTTCATAAAACAAAAAAGTGTTCTCGTCAAAAAGCCCTACTTTCTGAAATGTCGATAATCTTATAAGCATACAGGAACCAGCGATTACATCAACTTGTCGAGGAGCAGAAAAATCATATTCGCCTATATAATAATGTCGGCGGTGCCAGTAATTACCCGGAAATAGTTTGCCCCATACACCGATTCTAAACATATAATCACCAAAATCAGACCTTCTTCTTGCACAATTTCTGTCGATATTGCCATCCAAGTCAAGAATTTTTGGGCCTACCATTGCCGTATCGGGGTTATTGTCGAGGAATTCGGCCAGCGGCTCAAGAAAATCCTTTTGGACGATTGTGTCATTATTAAGAATCATCACATAAGGCGAACCAGCACGGATAGCCCAGCGGATGCCGATATTATTGCCAGCAGCATATCCGCGGTTTGCAGTGGACTGAATGAGTACGAGCGGATTGTCATCAAAATTATCCATTTCTGACTGTTGCTGAGTTAGACGCAGAGGCTGTATCCGACGGACGGCAAGCCACTTTTCAATCTCATCCAGCGAGCCATTCTGCGAATCATTATCGACGACAATCACACGATATGGCCGATAAGTAATCTCAAAGACCGACGCCAAACACTCGAGGGTATCCTGCCAGTTTTTGTAATTCAAGATGACAATGGAGACTGCTTGAGCCATTTATTCCTCGATTCAAACGCTGACGTCGCTATCGCGTGATCACACGGACAAAACCGTAACAGTTACTAACAGCCGGTCAACCCGGGGTAAGTGCATTGGGTCGTTCCCGGTGATAAAGCATTCACATCTATCAACTACGGCTCCATACGCCGCTTATTTTGCTTAGAAGACGCCGCAGGTTCTGTTCAAAAAACTCACGTTCCCTCTTGTCGAGAGCAAGAAACCAAGCGGTGAGCAGGGATGCGGCAATGCTCATGGCTACAACACAAAGAAGTCGCGCAAAAGACTCAGGAAACAGCAAGCGGGGCAACAACGCTACAAGCAAGGCAACACAACCAACAATCCCGCAAGGCACAACAACAGATATGACCCACTGTCTGACCGGTGCGCCAAAAAACCTGCTTGTCAAGAATGCCCGCCCTGTCGAGAAAGCCAACGCAGAGATGATAAAGGCAAAGCCAACGCTGGTCGGAGGTGCACCCAGTTTGAGAAAAATCCAAGCAAGCGGCAATGCCAAAATAAGACAAGTTCCCGCAATTACTTCATAAGCGGCAATTTTTCCTGTGGCATGAACTGCGGATTGATCCCCTGCACTCAAACGTCCGATTATAAAACTTGATAGAAGCAATTGACAGAACATTCCGGAATAGAGCGGCGGCTGGCGGAGCCAAACCTTAAGAACGTAATCCATTTCAGCTATCAGCGGAATAGCGAAAAGCAGGACAAGAATCGTCCCAAATTTATTTGCCCGCCGTGCAAGGGAAAGCATGCGTATTCGGTCGCCGCGTCCTTCGCTGGTGATGATTTCAGGAGAAAATGCGCCAATCATAGCGGCCGCAAGCTGATCAGTTTGGGCTGAGACTTGATTGGCGATACCGTAGGCGGCATTAACATTTGGGCCAAAGCGGAGGTTGAGAAGGATGGCAGAACCCTGATTGCGGAGAATTGATCCCGAACTCCCAATCATACTCCAACTGGCAAAAGAAACGATCTCTTTACCCCTGCGTTTATCAAACCATTGGCGATAATTAATGCGGCATTCGTGGAAGACGGCTACGGCCCAAAAGACCTGCGCAAACTGGACAAAAACAAGAATGCCGACCATCCCGACTGCATAAAACAGGAGCCGGTCGCCAGGGGCACGGGTAAGGAGCCATGCAAGAAGAAAGGTCATCAAGGAATAGAACATATTCCAGATGGCAAGATCGGCTATGCGTTGCTTGGCTGTGAACATAGCGATAAATGGGACCGAGATCATGCTGGTAAAAGCGGAAATCAGGGAAATGCGAAAAACCCAGAGACAGGCCGATATGCGGTCGGCCGGGATGGTGAGGACATGCGCAATTACGTATTCACCCACTGGCCAACCGATTAGAATCAGGACGGCAGCGAGGCTTAGATGGATACTTAAGGCGGCGTTAAACCAGCGGCTAACTTCAATCGAATCTCCTTTACCGATAGAAAAGGCATAATGACGAGCAACGCTGACAGCCATGGTTGTGTTCAGAAAGGTGATGAAGACGATGATCGAACCGACCACGCTAAAGAGACCATAGTCCGACTGCCCCAATGCCGCCAACACCCAGCGGCTGGAAAAAAGAGCAAGTCCGGCAGCAATGATGCTACGGGTGTAAGTGGCAGCGGTGTTGAGAACAATACGATGGGATGGATCCATAAACAGTCAAATTGAAGCTATTTTTTGATTAAGATGTTCCTAATAGTTTTTGCTTTCAACCTGCGCTTCTTGCAGCAGTTAGTTATTTTTGGTGTTCCAGAATCAATTCAGCGATTTGCTTTCTTGCGGCAAGATACGTTTCCGGATCGTTGGAATAATGTTGAAAATCGGATACTATCGGTGAAACGATCGCAGTTGTTTGCGCATTGCCTGCAAGCGAATCAAGCTCATAATAACGTTTTCCCATTTTTCTTTTTCCGTTGCTTTTTGCTGCAACAAACTAAGATGCTATCTCGTCTATATGTTCAAAATAATATAAGCTGCACATATGGCGGAAATTTACTTTCCAAGCATGTTTGTGATTATTCCCCGAGCCTCATATACGATAGTAGGATTAGTCGCATTATTCAAAACACGATCAACTTGCTCATCAAGTGTGTTCTGCATTTCGCTTGCCTTTGTCAAATTAGTGCTCTTTAGTATATTGATCTTATTTTGAAGCTCATAGAGGTATTGATAGTCCTCGACTCCTTCCCGCCAGGCCTCCCATCTTCGCGATGGGATAATATTCTCGCCGCTTGTTGGAACTGGCGAGCCTGCGGATGAATATATCACGCCAAAATAGCCCATAGGTTTCATCAATTCATCCCATGGATTAGTCTGCCCCATGTCCGTATAGACCCAGAAACCCGCTCCGGTCTGTTTGCGTTTGAACGCAAGCCACGGCAGCATTCTACAAAATTCGCTTGGACTGATCGCTTTGGCTGGTGCGGGTCCGCTATATGTCCAAATGGGCTTGCCGAACATCTGTAGGTATTTTAGCCAGTCGGGATGTTCCTGACAGGTCTCAACAGCCGGGCACCAGATATCTATAAGGTTCTTAAATGAGTTTAATTCTGCTGTTCCGCTGCCCATATTGTTTGCAAAAATACGGATTTTAGGATCGGTGGCTTTGATTAATTTGGCAACCTTTAGAAAATCATCGCCAAGTGTCTCGTCGTAGGGATAGATGGCAAAACCTGCATAGTCGATGCCCCTGCTCTTAAGGTAAGCCGTAAGGTTTTTTAGCCACTGTGTAAAATTGGTTTGCCATTCAATTGACATAAAGCTGCCGAACATATCCCGCACAGAAGTATTATTGAATGCAAGAAAGAAAAGATATGTTCGTGCAAAACCGAAGCTGTTTAAGTAGCTGTTCAGTTCGGGAAAGCCATCGCTGCCGTGCTTAGAGAACGACAGCAGGCCTGAGGGTATTACCATGACATTGGTACGGTGGCTCCGGAGATCAAATGCCGTTTCTGATAAATATTTTTCAGTTACACTGCAGCTTGTCGGATATGCCCAATTGCAAGTGTTTAGGGCGATATTTTGATTAAATACTATCGGTTCCACTGTTAAATTGATATTAATGTTTTGTGTGGGCAGGCGGTTGCCATCGTTGGTCATAGCCGTGATGGCAAGGTTGGAATTGTATTTACCGGCTTTAAGGGTAGGGTTAAAGTAAGTAAACCATAACTGACTTATTTCTCCCGGCTCTATTGTAAATTCGTTATTATCCTGAAGCACCAGTGCATCTGCGGTATCGCCAACCTGTTTGGCTTTAACATACACTGCTCTTCTGAGCGTAAAACATTTTTCGGCCTCACTCGCCGCTGTTCCATTCAATTTTACTGCTTCAACAGCTGCACGAACACTTATAGTATTTTCCGAACAATTGATTAAGTTGACCGCCGCCGACTCATACTCGCCCTGCCATGCCGAGAGTTCGATTGAAGTTTTTGCCGGTTCAAGTATCGTATCGCTTGACAGCAGCGGCTTCATAGGATTTGCCGCAGATATGACAAAATCGCTTTTGTAATACGCCTTGTATATTTCGGCCTTTATTTTTGCAATCGCGGCTTTTTGGGTTGCAAAAGATGCCCTTGAAAGTTCTTGTTGTTCACACTCATTGACATCATTCGCCGCTTTCCGGAGCTTACCGATCAATAGCAGTTTTGCATTTGGGTCTATGTTCAGACTTGAAATGCGTTCTTTAGCAGAGGTGATAGACTGCTTTAGTCCCAATAGATTATCGACCAGCATAAGGGAATCTTTTATGGTCAAGGCCGTATCGCCTATTTGCCTGCCTGCCGTCTCTTTTGATGGACGACCGAAAACTTCTATTTCGTCAATGAACACAAACGTCGTTGAAGATTGGATCACCACCTTCACGTATCGTCCATGGGCATTGGTTGTCTTGATAGATACTGTAAGAGGCTCTTTGTCTTCGCTTTTCAGGGATTTTTTAAGCTTATCGCGGAGATCGGCAAATCCGGCAAGTTTGTAATTCCTGTTGTCATTGCTGGCCATCACGATGATAGAGTCGGGATAATGCACTCCCGCTCGGCCGCCTCCTATGGTGTATATCCGCACTTCATCTAATGCGCATATCTTTTCGAGATCGATAGTAATCTCTGGCGGATTTTCGCCCCCCTGCCAGCCAACCGTTGATTTATTGCCCCATGCGCTGCCATATTTTTCCCCATCGGTAAGTTGCTTTAAATCAAGTTCATCCGTGCATAACGGATAATTAGGATTAGGTCTGAGTGTATAAGTTTTGTGTAAAGCAAGGTTCGTATCAGCCTTGGCATTGCCAAAAACAGGGGAAACAACAAATAATAAAAACAGTATAAATTTTCTCATTTTTTTCTTTAGCACACGGCAATAATTGAGAAGTTAGAATTAAGAAATCAGAAGTTAAAAAGCTATCAGTTCTCGATATCCTCAGGAACTGATAGCCGGGTTAAAACTTCATACTTACAGCACAACCATTACGGTATTCGACGGCTCACCATCGCCGGATTTGTTCACGGCAACAATGCGGTATTCCAGTTCCTTGCCTCGCGGCTGCTCATCTGTCTCAAATATAAACCTCCGCATAAAAAATTGATTTGCAGCAGGTAACTTCGTATATGGAAAGTAATTGGCACATTCGCAGGTATCCTCTGCGAGGATATTTCCCGCTCAATCTGTTTGCTTTCTGAAATTATTGATAACCTTCGACAGTGTCTCTTTAAGGCCTGTTTTGGGCTGCCAGTCGATTTCTTTTCTAATGCGTTCAAGGCAGGGCACGCGGCGCATCATATCCTCAATCGGTCTGCCGTAAGCGACTTCGTAGGGAATGAATTCCTTTTTGCTTTTGCTGCCTGTGATTTCAATTATCCTGTCGGCAAGGGCTTCAATGGTAATCTCCTCATCTGAACCGATATTGAACACTTCGCCAATCGCCTTACTGCAATCCATCAGCCGAATGACCGCATCCACGATGTCCCCGACATAACAAAAACACCGGCTTTGTTTGCCGGTGCCGTATATGCGTATCGGTTCGTTTTTGAGGGCCGACTCGATAAACCTCGGCACGACCATCCCGTACCTGCCCGTTTGCCTGGGGCCTATCGTATTGAAAAACCTCCCTATCACCACATCAAGCCCATATTGCTGATGAAACGCGAAACCCAGAAACTCATCTACCGCCTTGCTGCACGCGTAAGCCCATCGAGGCATACTCGTGCTGCCCAGAACTATGTCGTCATTCTCGCGGAAAGGCACCGACTCGCTCTTGCCGTAAATCTCGCTGCTTGAGGCGATGAAAATCGGGCGACTGTATTTATTCGCGGATTCAAGAACGACCTGTGTCCCGGCAATGTTCGTCTCAATGGTATGCACGGGGCTGTCGGCTATCAACTGGACGCCGACTGCCGCAGCAAGGTGGAATATCTTGTCGCACTTCCTTACAGTCGACTCGATAACTGCTTCGTCGCGGATATCCCCCTTTACGAATTCAAATCCCGGTTTACCAACAAGGGCCGTGATATTCTTCAAACTGCCCGTGCTGAGGTTATCGACGACAATCACTTCGTTGCCGTCTGCGACCAATCGTTGCGCCAAATGGGAACCTATAAAACCGGCTCCACCCGTAATCAACGCCTTCATTAATCCTCACTCAAAACAGGCAAAAAACAGTAAACCGAGGAACTCCGTCCAGACTCCGTCCCCGTCGGGTGTCCGCCTCGACTCGCTCGCCTCGCTTCGCGGGCGAAGCGGGCCTCAGCGAGGCCGGGCCAGATGGCGGGCGCAAAAAGACACCCATCGCATCCCTGCGAGGGACTCAATATACTAAACCCTCAAAATTCTGATAAACGGGCAATTATAGCAACCGGCGATACTTCGGCCAAGAAGTAAAACTGCCCCCTCAATTCATAACATAAGTATCGGCGTATCAAGAAGATAGCTTTAGCTCCTCCATAGCCAAAAACCCTACATTATAAGACCCGAACTATACGCAAAAATCATGCCCCAAGTTCACCGCTATCCTATTTGGCTGGGTCTTTTGTCCTGACGCAGTCAATCATGGCGATATAGTTGTCAAATGGGACATATTCTGGGACGCTGTTGCCTGTGCCCAAGGCATATCCACCCCTTGTTGCGGCCTTCGCCAGCATCGCCTCGCATCGCTGCCTTATCTGCTTAGGCGTTGACCGGCACATAAAGTCCATATCTATGCCGCCCAATATCGCAATTCTGCCGCCCCATTTCTCGTATGCCTGTTCAACGGGAATAATAACGTCTTCAAAAGAGTGCTTGGCGTCGAATTTCATATCGTCGATGATGTCGTCCATAACCCTGTCAAGATTGCCACAAGAATGAAGAATCGCCGGTTTTCCCGCTTTGTGGATGACTTCAACTATTTTTTTGGTCCATCCAAACACATACCGCCTCAAATCCACGGGCGAGAACATCGTCGCCGTCTTGAACCCCCAGTCATCGTTTACTATCAAAGCGCCCACAGTATCAAATGCGGCGCATATTTCGTAATACCTAACCAGCCGGCTGCCCACCGCGTCAAATATGTCCTTCGCCAAATCTGCGTCGTCGGCCAGCAGCATACACAGCCGTTCAAACCCGACGAGTGAAATCACGTTCTCCAGGACGCCGCACGGGCCATAAACTATCAGTTTCATTCCGGCAGGTAGCGTTTCCTTCGCCAATTCCAAACTGGAATAATCAAACGCATCGGGGTCGGGCCAGCCGTATGACTCAAAGCTTTCCCTGTCGGTAATTGCGCTGCCGGCGTTCAGTGAAATCGTCGCTTTCCTTTCGATATCAGGCGTCTCGAACTTCATTGACGACCCCAGAACGGTAACATAATCATAGCCGGCTGTCCTGAACGCCTCCGTTACTATTGGATTGAACGCCCCCCATTTCCAGTCTTTACCCTCCACTCCAAGAAACCGGCCTGTGAGTTTCTCATAAAATGACCCGTTGAGGAAAAACTCAAACAGCGTCGGCCTGCCTGGTATCTGGCAGTGCAAAACTTCCAGCAGATTTTCGAAATCCGGCTTTCTCGTCACGCTTTGCCCCATTCAAATAGTCGGCCTGGCACTATGTTGCGGCAGAAAACCACTATCCGTAATACGAGCTGTATGTCTTATCGGTCTCCCAGACGGTAACGCAGTGCAATACCGTTGTCTTGCCGAACCTGCCAACAAGTTTGTTCCACGCAAATACGGCTATATTCTCAACAGTGGGAGTTGTCCGCTGAAACTCAGGCAAATCCTCGTTGAGGTTTTTATGGTCCACAACCTTTATCAGTTCCTGGCTCACAACTTTTTCAAATTCTCCTGTCCGCATCGTCTGGCCTGAAGACCATTTTACTGTCACCTCGACAATGTAGTTATGCCCGTGGCCGGCGGGATTGGCGCATTTGCCAAAAACCTCGATATTCCGCTCTTCACTGAATTTTTCGTTCCACAGCTTATGGGCCGCCGCAAACTCGAATTTTTCACTGTAATAAACCATCGCACAATCCTTATCATCCACTGCCAGCGTTCTGAAAGGGCTTAACTTCAAGCTCAGTTTTGATAATTGCGCCGAGCCGAACCTGCCTGCAAGTTTTTCCCATACAATTTTCAAAAGCCGAACCAGCTCATCGTAACCCGTATGCCGGGCTGCTTGATGGTCGGCCTTTATTTTCTCCGTAAAAACGCCAACTGCGCAATCCCGAACCTTATGGTCAATATCGCTGACGTTCACAATCAGGCCGGTTGTCGCGTCCGCCTCGCCCGCCAGCTCGACCCCCAGTTCAAGAAATACAGACAGCCCCTCGCCAGCCGGCTTCGACGCAAACGAATTGAATCCCGCCTCATCGACCGGCAAAAAAGGATTTATTGAAAATCGAACGTAGCGGCACAGCTTGTGCATAATTCGCTGACGCCTTTTGAAAGAAATTTTTACAATCGCCTGTTATTTGTTTTGGCTGTGTATCAAGCTCATAATTTCGTTTCTGCTTCTCGGGTCTTTTCTGAACAGCCCGCGAACCGCGCTTGTTACCATCACCGAGCCGGGTTTCTTTATCCCGCGAATCGTCATACAGCTATGCGCCGCCTCAAGCACAACCGCGACACCGAGCGGTTTCAGATTGCTCATAAGACAATCAGCTATCTGATAGGTCAATCGCTCCTGCGTCTGTAATCGACGGGCGAAGCAATCCACAATTCGCGCCAGCTTGCTTACGCCGAGGATTTTACCCGCGGGCAAATACGCAACGTGAGCAGAACCGATAAAAGGCATCAAATGGTGCTCGCAGATGCTGTAAAAGGGTATGTCTCGCAAAAGCACGATTTCGTCGTAGTTCTCGTTGAAAACCCGGCTAATATGCGTATTGGGGTCATCGTGCATACCCGCCAGGAGCTCGCCATACATCCTCGCCACGCGGGCGGGCGTATCTTTCAGACCGTCGCGGTTAAGGTCTTCGCCGACCGCTGAAAGAATCTCCCTGACCGCCTTTTCAATTCTCGCCTCATCTATTTTCTTCTTTTGTTTTGTCATATCAATCGGCCAAAATCACTTTCTCGTTTTGCTCCCGGCAAGATTCATAAGATAAGCCGTCAGCAGCCTAACACCGAACGCGCTTGCACCTTCCGACACCGAAGCCGTCGGCTTTTCAAAGCAATCAACCCCCGCGATGTCCAGATGCGCCCATTTTTTGTCGCCGACGAACTGCCTCAAAAACGCCGCCGCGGTACACGCCCCGCCCCATCTGCCGCCGCTGTTTTTCAGGTCCGCTATTTTACTTTTCATTTCCTCAGCGTATTCTTCCCCGCAGGGCAGTTGCCAGACCTTTTCGCCGCTGGTCTTAGCCGCCTTTTCGATATTTTTGCCAAGTTGCTCGTCGTTGCTCATCAGCCCCGCCATAAATGTCCCCAGTGCAACGACACAAGAGCCGGTCAGCGTGGCAATATCTATAATCACGTCGCAGTTTTGCTTTACGGCGTAATGTAACGCGTCGCAAAGTATCATTCTGCCTTCAGCGTCGGTATTTTGAATCTCAACCGTCTTGCCGCTGTATGTGGTTACTATGTCGCCGGGCCTGTAGCTTGTGCCGCTTGGCATATTCTCCGCCGACGGCACTATGGCGTAAAGATTTACGGGCAGTTTCAACTCCGCCGCCGCCTTCGCCACAGCCAGCACAGCGATGCCGCCGGTCTTGTCGAGTTTCATCTGCTCCATATTTTGTGCCGGCTTTATGCTTATCCCGCCCGAATCAAACGTTATCGCCTTGCCGACAAGAGCGACCGTTGGTAATCTGTTTGCTTTTCCTTTCGGGGCGTATTTTACGACTATCAACCTTGGCGGCGTTTTTGACCCGCTGCCAACCGCCAGAATCCCTCCCATACCCAATTTGGCCAATTGCTTTTCATCAAGCACCGCGCAGCTAAGCCCCTTTGTGCCTCTTGCGAGTTTTTTCGCCCCTGCCGCAAGCGATGGCGGATTTATCACGTTTCCGGGCCTGCTCGCAAGCGCCCTGGCGTAACTCTGGGCCTTACCAATAATGGCCCCTTTTAATAACCCTTCCTCAAGCCGTCTCGTCTTCGCCGCGTTGTCGTCAATCACTTCAACAACGAGCGAATCCGTCCTGCCGTCTTCATCAGACGTAACATATTCATCGTAACGGAAACTCCCGTAGTATATTCCTTCCGCCATCGCCTGCGCCAAAAGCCCCGGCTCGAACTTCGCGCCGAAAGCCCGGTGAAGCGCAACTGCCATTGTCCGCGCCTTCATTGACACCGCTTTATTAGCTGCCAATGCAGCCGCTTGTCTGATGGTGTCGATGGTCGCCTTTTTCTGCTCACCTAATCCAACGATAAGCACGCGTTGCGCGCCTATACGATTGTTACCGTATATTAGAGCGCTGGTCCCGGTTTTTCCTGTGAAGTCGCCGAGTTTTACGACCTGTTCGATAGCCCCGCCGAGTTTTTTACACAGTTCGATGATTTCCGGCAGAGGTTTTTTGCCGTCCGAGAAATGACCTATAGCCAGCATCTGCGTTTTGCATTCGGCCAATGCCGACGACCTGGTCTTCAATTCAACTTCAATTATCCTCTTCATTTTTTTCCACCTTTCTTGCTACGGCTCGGCGTCACCATCTTTTTGCTGTGTCGGCGGCAACTTCGCCGAGACGAGTGACTTTGGTCCCCTTGCGTTTGGTTTACCTTTAGCGCGATGATGCAGATACGCTTCAATAAATTCCTCGATATCGCCGTCGAGCACCGCGTCAACTTTTCCGGTCTGACAATCGGTGCGATGGTCTTTCACCAATTGATATGGCTGCAAAACGTAACTGCGAATCTGGTTGCCCCAGGCAATCTCACCCTTTGCGCCGTATTGTTTGGCAATCTCGGCGTCACGTTTCTGCTGCTCAATCATATACAATCTCGCCTTGAGCACCTTCATCGCCGAGGCGCGGTTTTTGTGCTGGCTCCGTTCGTTCTGGCACTGAACAACGATACCCGTTGGTTTGTGCAGCATCCGCACCGCCGAGCTTGTCTTGTTGACGTGCTGGCCGCCTGCGCCGCCCGCGCGATAAAAATCAATCTTCAGGTCCTCTTCCTTTATCTCGATATCCACGTCCTCATCGAATTCAGGAAGACAATCGACCGCGGCAAAAGTAGTATGCCTGCGTTTGTTGGCGTCGAACGGGCTTATCCGGACAAGCCGATGAACGCCAACCTCGCACGACAATTTCCCGTACGCGAAAGGCCCTTTTACCTGAAGCGTTATCGACCGTATTCCCGCCTCTTCGCCGGGAGTAATATCAAGCTCGCTATACTGGTATTTGTTCGCATCGAAGTAGCGGGTGTACATCCTCAAAAGCATACTCACCCAGTCGCAACTCTCTGTCCCGCCCGCGCCTGCGTGAATACTGAAAAAACAGTTCTTCGTATCATTAGGCCCGTTCAAAAGACCCGTCAGTTCTATTTGCTCGCAGCGTTTGGCAATCGCCGCCAAATCATCCTCCAACTGGCCAAGCTCATCAGGGTCCGACTCGGCCGCCAATTCAAAAAACTCCGCCAAATCCTGCAGTTCCCTGCCGACTTCCTCAACCGGCTCAACTATCGCCTTTAACGCGCTTAGCCGGGAAACCACACCCTGTGCCGCCTCCTGATTGTCCCAGAAGCAGGGACTGCTCATCTTCTCCTGAAGCTGCGCAAACTCGGCCTTTTTGCCCGCCAAGTCAAAGCCAGTCCCGGATATTTTCAACCCGGGCCTTCATCTCCGCTATCCCGCTTTTTAATTGTGCAGCTTCCATAATTCTCGTGCTTATAACACATTAGGCCGCAATATGCAATCCTGCCGGGGGATTATTGATTCCCTAAAACAGTTAGTATATGATTGTCCTGTGGGTGAGACATAAGCCCCGTTATTTTGTGCCAGTTTTGAAAGATTTACTAATGAACGAAGCAAAATCGGACTCGTCCGCCTTGAAGACGCTGAAATCCCTGTTTATCCCCTGTGCGACGGTATTCATATCGAGCTTCTGCATTATGGTGCTGGAGCTTGTCGCTGGACGCATCATCGCCCGTTTCCTTGGCTCATCGCTTTACACCTGGACCAGCGTAATAGGCGTCGTCCTGGCGGGTATCACCATCGGCAACTACATCGGCGGACGACTCGCCGACCGCTTCAGACCCATCAAAGTACTATCTATACTTTTCGCGATTTGCGCCCTTGCCTGTCTTATCGCCATCGTTTCAAATAATCTCGCCGGCAGATGGGTCTGGCTTTGGCAGTTCAACTGGCCTACAAGAATCCTCCTGCACGTTACGGTTGTGTTCCTGCTGCCTTCGGCCCTTCTTGGCACAATCAGTCCCGTGGTTGCGAAAATGGCCCTCGAAAAGGGCCTTCCGACAGGCAGGACCGTAGGCGACATCTACGCCTGGGGAGCAGCGGGCAGCATCGCAGGCACATTCGTCGCCGGCTACTATCTCATCGCACTGATGGGAACCATATCAACCATCTACACCATCGCGACAGTCATGATTGTGATGGCCCTGCTTTATGGTACGGCTTTGCGTGCGGACAAGACAAAGGTTGCCTTATAATATCCCCTCAGCAAAAAAACATTGATGTGCCTATTGTCTTTTGACAGTCTCACTCGGTTTAACTATTACGCCGCTACTCGTCGCTGGAAGCTCGCCTGATATGCTCATACTTCGATGGCTTTTCCCGCGAAAATGTTATCCCCCTGCCGGTTACTATCTCGTGCTCTTCCCGCAGAAAATCGATATATTGCAGCAGCGCCCAGGCGGTATTGTTCCAACTCATCTGGTAGCCGCGCTGGTGCGCCTGCCTTTCCATAAATAATCGCCGCTGCTTGTTGAACACTAAGTAATCCAGCCCGCCGGCAATCTGCTCAACCGACGGCTCCATCGGGTCAACCAGAATACCGCGGACGTACCGCCCCATCACCAGCCCTTCGGGACATCGCTTGTTCGAGTAAATCAGTTCGCGCGCGTACCTGAATTTTGTCGCAATCGCCACCCTGCCTGAGCCGAGCGTATCGGCCAGCACTCCGCTGGATATCTGTTGCATATTCAGATAAGGCAACACCATCACGTTGGTCGCACCATAGAATTTCAGCAACATCCCCTCGTCAAGATAAGTATCGAAGAACACAACATCGTAATCTTCCAGATTGGCGCCTTGCAGGTCTTTTACCCTGCACCATCTGACCTTCGCCTGCTCCAGCGCTACCGCCAGAGACACCTGAAATCGCCTGTATGGCTCGCCGCCGTCGGCACGCACAAAATCCGGGTGACATTCGCCCGCTATAATGTACACGATGCTCTTGCGCTGCTCAGGCGTGCACGATTCCTCCAGAAACCTCCCAAACCCGCGTATGCCGTATTCGAGTCCCTTGTCCGGCGATAACAGCCCGAGCGTCGTAACAAGAAACTGGTTTTCAACGCCTAATTCCTTTTTTATTTCCCATCGGTCGTAATGTGACGGATTGTGCATCCTTATGCCGTGGTCGATGTGCTTGAGCTTGCTGTGCTCAATATGGTAGGTATCCGATTCGAGTATGTCGATTGCGCTTTCGGTAGTAACAATCACGCCGTCGCAAACCTTCGCAAGGGCCTGCACGGCGGTCCTTTGATGTTCGTCGGGGTCGTCCAAAACCGTGTGTAAATACACCACTGTTGTCAGCTTCGCGGCGGTAAACGTTTTGGCCATCTCGATGTAGTGCGTCCCCCGTGCGTCGTTACCGTCTTTGTCGGGGTCAAGGCCATATTCGTGCTGGAGTAAAACCACCGTAGGGTTGGTGCTTTCCTGTGCTCTTTTGATTATGCTCTCCGCCGTATCCGCCCACGACTGCGGGTTATACTGGTCGATTACAAGGTCCACGGGTATGTTATACGGCCCGTTGCCGTTGTCTATCGCGGCAACGCGTATGTACCCTACCTCGCCGGTAAAATGCGACAAGGCGTTTGCCAGATTTTTTGAAAACGTCGCTATCCCGCATCGCCTCGGCGGATAAGTGCTGACTATGCGAACATTATATGGCATACGGTAACCCCATTTTATCGTCGCTCGTGGTTCATCACTTGGCATGACTATTAAATCACTCGCTGTAGCTAAAGTCAACCGATTATGCTTGTCGCGGGCAAACCTTTGGTAAGGTTATTTCTCGGCTTTTACCGGTTTTTTCCTGCCGAGGAGTTCATCGGCGGCGTCAGCCGTTTTGGGAGGCCATTTGCCTTCCGCCTGCAGCTTCAGCAGGTTTTCCCTTTGCTTGATGCTGACTATCGTCCGGCAGCGCGGGAATCTGTTGCAGCCCATAAACGGGCCTTTCTTGCTCTGCCTGATGACAAGCTCGCCTTCCCGGCATTTATAACATTTCAATCCCGTCGGTTCAGCCGGCGGTTTCGGCGGCGCGATATTACCTTCCTTATCAACCTTAACTATCGTCTTGCAGTTGGGATAATCGCTGCAGCCGAGGAACGGGCCGAATCGCCCGTTTTTGTGAACTAATGGCTTGCCGCAGTTGGGACATTTGTGCTCACTTACTTTCTGCTCGACCATTTTGCCTTCCTTGTCGCACTGCCAGGTGAACTTGCACTCCGGATAGCCGGAGCAACTGAGGAATTTGCCCTTTTTGCCAAAACGATAAACTAACGGCGCGCCGCACTTGGGACATTCGTATTCGCTCGGCGTTGTCTCCGCCTTTGCGTGCTTCATCTCCGCGGTCGCCGTCTCGATACTCTTCTTGAACGGCCCGTAAAACTCATTCAAAACACTCACCCAGTCCAGGTGCTGCTCTTCGATTTTATCCAACTGCTCTTCCATATACCGGGTAAACGCCAAATCCATTACCTTGGGGAAGTATTCTTCGAGTTTGTCGGTTACCACCTCTCCGAGGTCGGTCGCGTAAAGTTTCTTTTCCCTCTGCTCGACGTATTCCCTGTCCTGGATGGTGCTGATGATGCTGGCGTATGTGCTGGGCCGGCCGATGCCCTCCTTTTCCAGCGCCTTTACCAGCGACGCCTCGGTATATCTTGCGGGCGGCTTTGTGAAATGCTGTTCGGCCCTGATATCCACCGCCGCCAGCTCCTGCCCGACCTTGACGAGGGGCAACTGCTGTTCAGCACCCGCCGAGACGCCGGGCGACCATACCTTCGTAAAACCATCGAAGACAATCGCTCGACCTGTCGTTTTATACAGGCATTTGCCAATCGAGGTATCGGCTGCGATATCCAGATTCGTAACGTCCCACTTCGCCGCCGACATCTGGCAGGCAATAAACCGCCTCCATATCAAATCGTAAATCCTGTATTGTTCCTCGCTGACAAGCGAGCGGACGTCCTCCGGCATCAGGTCAACGTCGGTCGGGTGAATCGCCTCGTGCGCCTGCTGCGCGTTTTTCTTGTCGGCAAACATATTCGCCTTTTCAGGAACGTACGCGTCGCCGAAATGCTTGTGAATAAAATTACGCGCCTCGTTGATTGCCTCAGGCGATATGTGCGTGCTGTCGGTCCTCATATAAGTAATCAGACCCAGCCGACCCATCTCCTCGCCGAGGTCAACACCCTCATACAACTGCTGCGCAATCGACATTGTGCGCTTGGTCGAAAACCCCATTCGATTCGACGCGGCCTGCTGAAGCGTTGACGTAATAAACGGCGGCCCGGGCCGGGACGACGACTCCTTTTTTTCAACCTGCTCAACTTTGAACTTGGCGCCTCTTACGGCCTCATATATCCGCTTTGCCTGCTGGTCATCCGACGCCTTGTATTTCTCCTCGCCGATTTTATAAATCTCGGCCTTAAAGGCGTTGTGTTCGGCAAGCCACTTGTTCTGCCGGTCAATGTTAGGCCCCTGCTCGGGCCTGCCCGGCGTAGCTTGCCTGTCCTCCATAGCTTTAGCGAAGGAGGAAGCGAAGTCGGGTTTTTCGCCCTTCGAGATAAAATCCTGCCACTGCTGTCCGTAATGACTTCCCAACTCGGTTGTGAAAACCGCAGGGATAAGCCAGTATTCCTCTGGCTTGAAGCCGCGTATCTCCCGCTCGCGTGTGACAACTATTTTGACCGCGACCGACTGCACACGCCCCGCGCTTAAACCCCGCGCAACTTTTTTCCACAACAGCGGGCTTATCTGGTAGCCGACTATCCGGTCAAGTATGCGCCTGGCCTGCTGCGCCATCACCTTGTCGGTATCAATCCGACCGGGATTGGCGAACGCCTGCTTTATCGCGGTCTGCGTTATCGCGTTGAATATCACACGATACACTTTGTCGGTCGGCACACCCAGAATATGCGCCAGATGCCAGGCAATCGCCTCGCCCTCCCGGTCCAGGTCGGTCGCCAAGTAAATGTCTTTGCAATTCTTCGCCGCCGCCTTGAGTCCGGTAACAACCTTGCTTTTGCCCTGCATAATCGTATATGTCGGCTCGAAGTCCTTTTCCAAATCGACGCCGAATTCCTTCGCGGGCAAATCGCGAATATGCCCCATCGACGCCTTGACCTCGAAGCCGGGGCCGAGATATTTATTTATCGTCCGCGACTTCGCCGGCGACTCCACTATCACTAACGATTTACCTTTTGGATTCGTTTTTGTCTTCGCCATATTCTTTTGTCATTCCCGCGACACGAAGCGAAGCGTAGAGCCCGTTTCGGAAATCGGGAATCCGTTCTATTTAGCCCCGCGTTTTACGCGGGGTTTGAACATCTCTTATTGAAACTATCGGTCAAATGCCTGAAAGACAACGACAAATAAGGTTGTGCCCGTGAATTGTCAAGAAAATTAGGAAGGGATTTAGGGCCCGCCCTGCCAAAAATGCAAATAAAAACCAAAAGGCAAAAAGAAAACCCCCGGCCATTTAGCCGGGGGTTATTATCATTTTTTGCGTGAACCCGATGCTGCTTATGCAGCTTTTGTCAACCCGAAAAAATCCTCAATAGTCACACTTCTTGCCGCCGGTGGTAGTGCAATCAAGCGGAACATCACCCCAGGTAACTTTACAAAACCATCGCCAGTCACAATCGCATGGTTGAGAAGTCCCGCCCCAACCACCGGTTTCTACTGTTGCAGTAGCGGTCGCAAAAAGCCATTTATGGTATTCGACATGCTGGTCAGCGAAAACAAACGTCGTCCCCTGGCCGTGCCGTGTTGGACGGTGGTCACCAAATGAACCGGGGGGGGCACCGCTAGCAACGTCAGGACCATAATCCAGAAAAAATGCGCCCTGCTTGGCTTGCCCTGCGTCCAAAAAGACAAACCTCTCGGCGGTTCTCCTAATATCACTTCTGAGTGTTATCAACCGAGGAGCAGAAGTAGTGCTAGAACCAGCCGAACCAGGATAAGTAGCCATCGCATGAGACAGAGCGTATGTTACTTCTTGGCCTTTGACGCCGACTGGACACTTGTAAACCTTGTAGTCATTGACCCATCTCCACAGCGTCCCCTCCGAGATAGCGTGCCGCCAGTCCGCCTGTTTACACCCCGCGCAGTCCATACCATATACCGGGTCAGTGCGAGGCATTGCGTTGGTATTTTGGGTTGGCGGCATAGCATGAGGGAACGGGTGCGGCCACTCGTGCCAAGCCAGTTGCTTCTGAGTGTACCAAATGCCAACAGGGGGGGTGTTCGGGTAGGTCCATGAGTACCATACATCGCCGACAGGCACTCTTTCCTTATTGTCGTCACAATACATATACCAGGCGGTTCCCAACTGTTTTATCTGGCTCATGCAAACCGCTCGTTTGCCCAATTCCCTTGCTCGGCCCAGGGCCGGCAGCAATATCGCCATCAATAGCGCGATTATCGCGATGACCACCAAAAGCTCAACCAATGTGAACCCATCTTCGCTTGCGCTACGATGGGCAGGTCCTTTTCGTTTATTCATAAAATAACACCCCAAAGACAAAAACCCATTCCAAAAAATCCATTCTTAATTATCGGCCTTATTAAGGGCGCTCTTTTTCATTTTATCAAAATCACTACCGTTTTGCAAGGGATTTCAATCGCCCGTTTTTCGCATAGGATAGCCCTCTGCGGCAATGGCGCACAATTAAATATTCTAAATTGGAACATGGATGATATCTGAGTAACCGCTTGGCAGAAAAAAAAGCTGGGCTGAGGTCAGGAGGGAGGAAGAGGAGGATTTAACCTCAGCCCGTGGCTCTTACAAATCCGCACAAGGCGGATAAAATTGCATGAATACTATCTCACTCTGTCACAATCTTGACCCCCCCTGTATATTGAGGTCAAGCAACCCCTGACAGTCTCTAATATATCAGTTCGTCGGACAATTGCAACAGAAAAATGCACGGTAAATGAAAATTTTTTGCAAATTATTGCCGGCGGCGCTTATCAGGAATTCCCTTATAATCGACCCAGGCAAACCCTTACCACAAATAGCCGGGGAGTGCAAAGCCGGCGCTTGCCGTCGCCGAAACGCTCTGCTAAACTGTTAAGCGTTGGCAATATCAGGAAAACAAATCGGTTATGAGAAAATTTCTGCATAAAATAACTCCATGGATTAGCGTTATCCTGTTTGTGATAGCCGCGGTTATCATTCACCACAAACTCAGGCAGTACCATTACCGCGACATCTCAGCAGAACTGGCGCGGATACCGATAGCATACGTGCTGGCGGCAATCGCGCTGACGTTCCTCGATTATTTTATTCTGACCGGCTACGACACGCTCGCGCTTACCTACATCGGGCATCGACTGCCTTATCGCAAGATAGCGGTCGCGTCATTCATCGGATACGTGTTCAGCCACAACGCAACAATCCTCGGCGGCTCCGCGGCACGCTACCGGATATACTCAGGACTGGGCCTTTCAGCGGGCCAGGTGGCACGCCTGATTTTATTCTGCTCAATAACCTTCTGGCTGGGCTTTCTGGCGTTGGGCGGCTTCACCTTCGTGCTGCACCCACAGGCAATCGAGCACGGCACTCACCTGCCCTTTAAGACAACCTGGCCGATAGGTGTCATATTCCTTATCCTGCTTGCGACATACCTCATTGTGACAACGGCGCGAAAAAAACCCGTAACTATTCGCGGCTGGGAACTGGCGATACCGTCATCGGGGCTGTCGCTTTGTCAGATTGCGCTGGCCTCAATTGACTGGGCGATTGCCAGCAGCGTTTTGTATGTCCTGCTGGCAAACTCCATCCAGATGGACTACCCGGAATTCCTGGAGATTTTCCTGCTATCACAATGCGCAGGCCTTGTCAGCAGCGTCCCCGGCGGCCTGGGAGTATTCGAAGGAGTAATGATGTTGTTGCTGTCTGAGGCGGCCCCCGCCTCTTCCCTAATCGGCTCGCTGCTTTTATACCGGGTGATTTATTATCTGCTCCCGCTTGGCCTTGCCTCAATTATTCTCGGGGCAGAAGAGATCGCCTCGCGCAGGGAAACATTGAAACGGCTCGGCGAAACAATCGGCAAATGGGCCGCTATGCTCATACCCCAGGTGTTCGCCGTCGGCAGTATGGCCGCAGGCACAATCCTGCTCGTATCAGGCGCGCTGCCGGCAGAAAACAGTCGCATGGAAATAATACGAGACATACTGCCTCTGTCGGCGGTGGAAATTTCGCACTTCCTCGGCAGTATCGTCGGCGCGGGACTGATTATTCTCGCAAGAGGTCTGCAGCGCCGGCTGGATGCCGCGTATCACCTTACGATAATACTGTTCGCCGCCGGCATCGTATTCTCGCTGGTCAAGGGTTTTGATTACGAAGAGGCGATAATCCTGTCGATTATGCTCGCAGCCCTTATTCCCTGCAGGGGCCGGTTTTATCGCAAGGCATCGCTGCTTCGGGACAGATTTTCATTCCCCTGGGCGGTTTTAGTGGTAGTCGTAGCAGCAAGCTCCATCTGGCTCGGGTTTTTCACATACAGACATCTTGGGCAGGCAGACCAGCTATGGTGGAAGTTCGCGTTCGATGCCAACGCACCAAGATTCCTGCGTGCCAGCACGGGTGTCATTGTTGCTATCCTTCTGTTCGGTATCGCCCGGCTGCTCGTCCCGGCGAAACCCGTCTTTTTGCCGCCCCCTGATACTGAAATTAAAATTGTTGAAAATATTGTCCGGAACAGTCCACGGACTTACGCATGGCTTGCGCTTCTCGGCGACAAAAGATTCCTTCTGGACGATAACAAAGACGCGTTTTTGATGTTCGGCGTCCATGGCAGAAGCTGGGTGAGTATGGGCGACCCCGTAGGCCCCGAAGACGACGCGAGAGAGCTTGCATGGGAATTCCGTGAACTCTGCGACGAATACGACGCATGGCCCGTCTTCTACCAGGTCGATACCGAACATCTCGATATTTACCTCGACCTTGGTCTTACGTTCATTAAATTCGGCGAGGAAGGCAGAGTCGAGCTGCCCAATTTTTCGCTCGAAGGTCACACCCGCAGAGACCTCCGCCACGCATACAACAAAATGGCAAGGCACGGACTGACGTTCTCGGTCATAGGGCCGGCGCAGGTCGAGGCGGTCATCGTCGATATGAAACGTGTTTCCGACGCCTGGCTTGAGAACAAAAACACAAGGGAAAAGAAATTTTCGCTCGGCTCGTTTGAACCGGAATACATCAGGAAAATGCCTGCCGCGTTAATTACTCAGCAAAATAAAATCGTCGCATTCGCCAATATCTGGCAGGGAGCACAAAAAGAAGAATTATCGGTGGACCTTATGCGTTATATGCCGGACAGCCCCGAAGGAATTATGGATTATATGTTTACCGAGCTTCTGCTGTGGGGCAAATCCGAGGGTTACAAGTGGTTCAACTTCGGCATGGCGCCTATGTCCGGCATGGAAGACAGACAGTTTGCACCGTTATGGTCGCAGGCGGGGGCCTTTTTGTTCCGTCACGGCGAGCACTTCTACAACTTCCAGGGACTGCACGAGTACAAGGACAAATTCGCGCCCGTCTGGCAGCCAAAATATATTGCCTGCCCACGCGGGCTGATGCTGCCCAGAATCCTCACCAACGTCGCCGCCCTTGTTTCAGGCAGCATAAAAGGCGTCGTCACAAAATAATACCCGCCCCGGCCAACCAGCTGACCCGTTAAAACGCTTATTTATGACAAATCTCGCTAAAGCCGGTTATTGACTATTTAACGGCGGCAGGGTATCTTCAACCATCTGTAAATACAGGTTTTGCAACAACAAACGACTTTTAGGCGGGTTTTCGATGCTCAAAAGGACAGTCAATTGCGGCCAGCTTCGTCTGGTTGATAAGGATAAAAGGGTCATTCTGGCCGGCTGGGTAAGGTCATCCCGCGACCACGGCGGACTTATATTCTTTGACCTGCGCGACAGGGAAGGCATCACGCAACTGGTCTTCAACCCCGAAAAATTCCCCGATGCCCACAAACTCGCACAGACCGTCCGCAGCGAATGGGTTGTGGCGGCAGAAGGCGTCGTGGAGCCGAGGGGTGAAGGACTGGAAAACCCCAAACTTGCCACCGGACAAATTGAAGTGGCCGTGGAGAAACTCGAAATCCTCAATACTGCCAAGACACCGCCCTTCGAAATTGACACAGCCGAAAAAACAGGCGAAGAGATCCGGCTGCAATATCGATATATCGACCTGCGCAGACCCGCGATGCAGGAAAAGCTCAAGGTCCGCCATCGCGTTACAAAAATCGCCCGCGATTATCTCGACTCGCTGGGTTTCTGGGAAATCGAGACGCCTATGCTGGGCAAAAGCACCCCAGAAGGGGCGCGCGACTTCCTCGTCCCCAGCCGACTGGTACCGGGGACGTTTTACGCGCTGCCCCAGTCGCCGCAGCTTTTCAAACAGATTCTTATGGTCAGCGGCACCGACAAATATTTCCAGATTGTCCGCTGCTTCCGCGACGAGGACCCGCGAGCCGACAGGCAGGCGGAATTCACCCAAATCGATGTGGAGATGAGCTTCGTAGAAGCTGACGACGTTATCAAGGTTCACGAGGTGCTGGTTGCCAAAATCTTCAACGAGGTGCTCGGCCTCAATATCCAGACGCCGATTCGACGAATGACTTATAAGGAAGCGTTGGATGATTACGGCATTGACAGGCCCGACCTGCGATTCGATATGAAACTCAAAGACGTGTCCGATATCGCCGGCAAAAGCACCTTCAAGGTCTTTACCTCGGCCATACAATCAGGCGGCATAGTCAAGGGACTCTGCGCACCCGACGGCGGCAACAAATACTCACGCAACGACATCGAAAAAACGCTTACAAGTTTCGCAGCCGACTACGGGGCGAAAGGACTCGCTTGGTTCAAGGCCAAAAACGAAAACGGCAAAATGACGCTTGTCAGCAATCTCTCGAAATTCTTCAGCCCGGACCAGCTCGAACAAATGGCAAATCGTTTCGGCGCAAAGGACGGCGACCTGGTTTTACTGGTGGCAGCCGACGAAAAAAGCGTCAATAAGGCGCTGGCGCCCCTGCGATGCAAAATCGCAAAGGAGCTCAAACTCTACGACGAAAGCCGATTTGAATTTGTCTGGATTGTCGATTTCCCGCTGTTCGAGTGGAACGACCAGGAGAAACGCTACGACTCGATGCACCACCCATTTACCGCGCCAATTCCGGCGGATATGCCAAAGCTGGAAACCGACCCCGGGCACATCATCGCCCAGGCATACGACATCGTCGTCAACGGCTCGGAAATCGGCGGAGGCAGCGTTCGTATCCACAGACCCGAAATGCAGGCGAAGGTCTTCGACCTGCTGAACATTACCAGAGAACAGGCACAGTTACGATTCGGCTTCTTCCTCAAGGCGCTCGAGCACGGGGCTCCTCCCCACGGCGGAATCGCCCTGGGACTCGACCGTATGATTATGCTGCTGACAGGCACCGACAACATCCGCGACGTCATCGCCTTCCCAAAAACGCAGCGAGGCCAGTGCCTGCTCACCGACGCGCCGAGCGAGGTCGAACAAAAACAGCTTGATGAACTCAACCTGCGAACGCAAACACACTCGCACGAGCTTGAGAAAAAACAATAGCGTTTGACGCACAGTGTGCGCCCTCTTATTGGGCACGGGAACTATTACCATACGCTATACGCTATTTTTCGACCTATGCTGAAAAAGATAGGGAAAATTTATCACAGGATTCTGGTGTTTCTGCACCTTTCGCCGCTGTCACTGGCGGAAAAGTGCAGAATCGCGTTCGGCACCGCGGTGGTGCTGACACTGGCTCTCGCGCTGCTTATCCCATACGCCTGGATGCGCCAGCTCACCCGGCAGAATCGGCTTGACGCCAGCAGAGCCAGAGCGGAGACACTGGTTCGTAATCATTTTCAGATACGTCCGCCGGCCGACACCAAACTGGCGGCACTGGACGACCGAGGCAACGTGATGGACCCAAACAAAACCGACATTCGCTGGGTTCGTTTCAAAAAAGATGACAAAAAAATTGAGGGGTTGACGGTCCAGCAGCGGCTTATGATAGAGGACCTGCGCAACGACGAGGATTCCTCCGACCAGATACGCTTTGAGAGCAGAAAAAATACGCTTTATTCCAGCTATGTACGCGTCTTCCGGGCAACCGAGGGCTGCATAACCTGTCACAATCCGCAGGGTTCCGCAGGCGCATTTAACCGCAACGAGGCGATAGGCGCTGTCGTAGTTGAAGGACCCGCCCCCGAGATACGCCGGACAACTCTCCTAAACCGCGTATGGATTATTGTCGCCGGCCTTATCAGCGGCACAGGCGCAATCGTGGCATTTTATATCATCACGCAACGGGTCATTTTGAGTCCTATTCGCCAGTTGCGGGCATTAGCCAATAACGTCGCCGAAGGCAATCTCGATATCAGAAGCTCGATAACTACCCGCGACGAATACGAGAAGCTTGCCGAGGCCTTCAACCATATGCTCGACGGTCTGCAAGCCGCTCAGGAAAAACTACGTCAGGCCAACAGGCAGCTCGATGATAAAATAATCGAGCTTTCGGAGCGGAACATCGAGCTTTTCAAAGCGAACAAGGTCAAGGGCGAATTCCTGGCAAATATCTCGCACGAGTTCAGAACCCCGCTCAATTCCATTATGGGCTTTGCCCAGGTGCTTCGCGATAAGCCGGAGCTGCTCAAGGAAGACAAGGGGAAACGCTATGCCGAGAACATCATCGTCGGAGGCCAGCGGCTGCTCAATATGATTAACGACCTGCTTTATCTCGCGAGAGCCGAGGCGGACAAAATTCAACTGCATATCGAACAGACAACCGCCGAGGAGATTTGCGACGCCGTTGTCACTTCGTTTTCTGAAATAACGCGGGAAAAGAACCTTGCCATCGCACTCGAAGTGCAGCAGGGTATCCCTGCTTTTGTGACCGACGCGGGCAAAATCCAGCAGATTCTCGAAAACTATACGAGCAACGCCGTAAAGTTCACGCCCGAAGGTGGCACAATAACTCTAAGCGCGGTGATGCTCGACGACAAGACAATTCGATTCTCTGTAACAGACACCGGCTGCGGAATAGCCGAGCAGGACAGAGACAAGATATTCCAGAAGTTCGGCCAATTAGGCAGCCCCCTGACGCGACAGACAAGCGGCACGGGACTGGGTCTGGCCATAAGCAAGGAGCTTGCTGATCTGCTCGCAAGCCAGGTCGGCTTCGAAAGCCGGCTCGAAAAAGGTTCGACCTTCTGGCTGGATATACCGCTGACCATGGCTAAAGACCAGCAGCAGTAATTTTACAAGGAGTGAATGACTACCTCGTTTTGCACCGCGGTTATGCCGTTATTCCATTATGGCGGAGGAGCCAAGTTTTATTTCTTACCACGGCAATGGACCCTTGAAGGCCTGGAATCGTCCCTAAAGGTAAAGTTCAAATTTAATGCCCCAGAACCAGATTAACGCCGTCCGTCTCGTTGAAATCGGCGAACCTCAAGCCGAACACCACGTCGCCGGACACAGCATTAATATTAGCCTTCGCTATCGACACCGCAAAAGTGCATTTGTCAAGGTCTATCGTCGCCGTGACGATGCCGTCATTGACGTCGGGGCTGGCGCTCGGGTCAACGTTGATTTTACTGCATTTATACGAATGACCCTTCCTGGCCGCCTCAAACCTGCCCGCCGGGATTGTGAAGGTCTGGTTGCCCCATACAATATTGACGTCCTGCTTGACCAGGTTCGGCTCATCCATATTCGCATCATTAATGTCTTTTACCGCTATCTCGCCGCTGACGGACAGCGAATCGGATAACGCACTGGTGCCGTTCTTGACCTTTGCTTTGGTTACAATGAGCGTGTCTTTATACATCCGCATAAGACGGGTCGGTATCGTTTTTTGGCCGTTGACAATCGTTTCATCGACATCGCCGGAAAGCGTATAATTGCCGATTCTAATATTCAGTTGCAGCGGACAGACAAGGCCAGTCAGGTCAATATTTTTGGTCTTTATCGCAAACGTCTTTTTGTTGAAATCCATTGTCAATGAAGTTATCGCACCTTCCCCGCCCCCGGGAATCTTGTACGTGTATTTATACTTGCCTTTTTTGACCTGCGTTGAATTGAATTCGATGGTTTCGGGGTATATAAGCACTTCACTGCCATCGGCCAGCGAAACAATATTGACGTCTATCTGGGTTGCCAGATACAGCCCCACCGGCGATGACGCCATTGTACCGGAGGCCTCGAAGACGTCCTGCCCCTCCGTTTTGCCGGCTGTCACCTTGCACTTGGTGATTGTCAAATCTATGGTCTGCTCAACTCCGCTTGCCTCGAAAAGCCAATCCTTCGCAAAACCGCCCATTTCGCCCTCGCCGCAGCGAAGGGTCCAGTCCGTATTGAACATCGGTGGACCCCAGTTGTAACTGGCGACCCAGGCGATGCTGCCGATATCAATCCCCTCAACAAATTCTTTCAACGGCTGACCATAATTGGAAATCGTCCCATTGGTTATATAATTGTTCGGGTCCGACGATGACTCGAACCCCCATTCGCCCATTATGACCGGATGGGCGGCAGCGGCAGCGGTAATGCTATCCCTGTAGTATTGATTACTGGATGAAAGCCAATGAGTAGGGTAGATATGAGAAATATAAACTACGTTGTCATCGCTAACCGGGTCGGTGGCTGTCGGCCCAATAATCTGACAATAACTCGGCGTGCCGACAAAAATAAGATTATCAGGAGCGTAACCGCGAATAATATCTATCCAGGTCTGCATATCATTTTTAACGCTGGTCCACCTCGCCGCATCCGAACCGCCGGGATTAATCGGCTCATTGAAAAGCTCAAAAATGACGTGGGAATCGTTGGCGAATCTCGGCGCCATATGCCGCCAGAACTCGCTCGTTGACGCAAGGTGGTTATAAGTATTCGCAACATAGTGCCAGTCGATGTCCGCGTAAACTTCCTTCTCAGCGCAGTAATCAACAACTGTTCTGAGAAGATTATACAAATCGTTATTGTCAGGGTTGAACGGATGCGGCCAGCCACTTACCGAATCAGGCGGGGCAATCATAATTCTGATTATCTTTGTGTACCAGCCGGGAGAATTGCTCTGAGTATCGTTTTTATCTGTTAGGCGGTCAATCATATTTAGTGCGCCGCCCTGCCAATCTTCGAGAGAACCGAGGTCGATCATGGCAACGCCTCTGAGAATAACAATGTTTCCATTGGGGTCTTTGACTTTATTGCCATCCACGTGTAACCGCGGAGGAACCGCATATAGGGGCGTGACCACACAAAGAACGATACATACTACTATAAATTTACAAAACACAGCGTGGTTATATTTGGCAAAAAATTCAGCAAAGGCCTTCCTCTCCATATTCAACGGCATTCTATAACCCCTAAAAATCAAGCTGCCATCTCTTCAAAAACCGTCAAGGATTACCCCCCGGACGGATGCTTTTAGTACGAACGTTTCGTAACACGATTAACATCATCCACTTCGTTGAAATCGCCGAAGTTTACGCCGAAAGCTATATAATCCGATGTGACATCAAGCGAATCGGCTGCGCTTACCGACACGGCAAATGTGGCGTTGTCGATATCTATGCTCGCCGTTACAAGGCCCGCGTTGCCGTTGCTGGTGTCTGCGACAACTTTACTGCATTTATATAAATGCCCGGTCCTGGAGGCAGTAAATTTGCCTTGTGGAACCCTGAATACTTTGTTGCCCCATATAAAGTTGACGTCTTCATTGTGCAGGTTGACGCCAATACTTTGTACCGCAAGGTATCCTTTGGCCGAAAACGAATCAGAAAACGGCCTGGTGCCGTGCTTGGCGCTTGCATTACTGGTTATGAGTGTATCGTCATACATTCTCATAAGGCGGGTAGGAATCAGAACGCTTTTGCCGTTAACTATTGTCTCGTTGACATCACCCGTCAGAGTATAGTAACCCATCGCCAGCTCCAAATGCACCGGGCAGGAAAGGCCCGTCAGGTCAACATTTTTCGCCGTTATTGCAAATGTCCTTCTAATCGGGTCTATTGTCAATGCCGTGATTGCTCCCCGATGGTTTTGGGGAATTTTATATGTGTATCCAAACTTGCCCCCCTTCACACGCGAAGAGTTGCAATTGATACTCTCATAGTAAACTTGATTTCCATTAGTCGATGAAGTGATGTTTACATCTATGCTGGTTGCCTGGCTGAAATCTATCGGAATGTTGCTGAATGTTCCGGACAAGGTAAATGCGTCCTTGATATTGCTGATATCATTGGAGTCCTGTCCCTGGGTTTTTCCGGCCGTAATATTGCATCTGGTGACCGTCATAGATGAAAACCGCTCGGCGTTTCTTTTCTCATAAAGCCGGTCCTTTACAAAACAGCCCATATAATCGCCGCAAAGAAGCTGCCAATTCGGGTCAAACATACGACAGCTCCAGTTGTACGCTGCACTCGCGGCAATATTGCCGATCCCAAGTCCTTCAAGATAATCAAGGAATGGCTGGCCAAAATTGGCTGCGGAACCAGCGGACCATACGTTAGGGTCAGAATTCGGCTCATATCCCCATGCGGTTACTAAAACAGGATAGACAGGTGACACAGCATCTATTTGGTCCGTAATCCAGGACGGAGCCATTCTCCATGTCTTTCCATAACAATGTAAAGCATAAACGATGTTGTCGCCTTCAACCGGATTGCTATTGAGAACAGCCGGCCCAATCTGTTGAGCCCAGCATGGGCCGGTCACAAGGCAAAGATTATCCGCCGTATAAGTGCGCACAATATTAACCCACGCCTGCATTTTGCCTTTCACAACTCCCCAGTTGCCGGCATCGTCGGTCGGCTCAGAGAAAAGCTCAAAAAGGACATTGCCGTCGTTTGCAAATTTCGGCGCCATATAATTCCAGAACGCGTTCGTCTCGGCAACCTTGTCGGCAATCGGTTTGGCATAAGCCCATAAGATAATCGAATAGACACCCTTCTCGGCACCGTAATCAACGGCTTCCTTGAGTGCCTCATATACTGCTTCGTTATTAGGGTCAGTAATATCATGAGGATTAAATACAATAGGACTGTCGGTGACAAACGAATCGTTTGGACAAACCGAGTACCTGATAACTTTTGTGTACCATCCCGGCGAATTACCATTAGGGTCGTCCGGGTTTGTAACGCGGTCAATATAATCGTGTATGCCATACCACTCTTTTAACATACTTATATCCACCGCAGAAACGCCCCGAAGAACAACAGTATGCCCCTCAGCATCTTTGATTTTATTGCCTTCCACGTGCAGTGGTGATGGTGCGGCATAAAGCAAAGAGACCGCACAAAGGAGCACACACGCAACAGCAATAGATAAGCTGCGATTAATGTCTCCGGACATATTCTCTTTCTTCGATATCATTGTACTGCCCTCAAAAAACGTACTGCTTTTTGTTTTTGATATACTCGCAAAAATCGTTCAGGTTTTTCTGCACAAGGTTCCGCGTCCGATGTAACTTCAATTTAAGATGACGGCGGACCTGATATTCCCAGGGCCGCCGTCATTGGCTAACAAATATCAATATCAATGCTTACGGCAGAGTAACGTCATCCGTCTCGTTGAAATCGCCGAACGAAATGCCGAACTTCGCCTCGCCGGACACAGTAGCAAGGTCTGCCTTTGTTATCGACAACGCAAAGGTGCATTTATCAAGGTCGATTGTGCCGCTTACTTTGGTGTTAGGGTCCTCGACAGGAGTTACGGTCGGCGTAATATTTTTGTTTAGCTTGTATAAATGCCCCGTCGTGGGAATCTTGAAACTGTTTATCGGAATCGTGAAGGTCTGAACGTTGTTGGCGTCGTTCCTGTCGCCCCAGGTAATAACAACTGGTACATTATTCAGGTTCGGCTGGGTCGTATTGCCGTCAGCGATTTCACCCGTAACCGACAGCGAATCAGACGAGGCCTTGGCGCTGCTCTTGACCTTTGTCTTGCCGGACGGAACTATGAGCGTGTCTTTATACATCCGCATAAGGCGGGTAGGTATCGTCTTGGTGCCGTTGACCACCGCCTCACGGGCATTGCCCTTCAGTTCATTGCTGCCCATAGCGAATTTCACCTCAAACGGGCAGGCAAGACCCGTCAGGTCGATATTCTTTGCTGCTATTGCATAGGTTCCTTTACGGAAATCCAGCGTCAGGGAAGTAATTTTGCCCGCCTCGTCTTTGATGGTCTTGGCCGTGTGTGTGTACTTGTGTTTGCTGTTCACTACCGTCGGGTTGAAATCGTTTAAAGTTTCAGTGTAAGCGACATAATCATCGGTCGTCGAGGTAATTGTGACCACCACCGTGTTGATATCGTTAACATCGGTTGGCAGGACAACGGTTCCCGAAGCCGTAAAAGCGTCCTTCATGTTACTGTAATCGGTATCATTCCATGCCTGTGTTTTGCCGGCCGTTACCGTGCACTTGGAAACTATCATAGCCGGGGTTAAAAGCCGGAAATTGTCGAAGTAGAAACTTCCTGCACCGTTGCCGCCCTGTATTGAGACGGCAATCTGCATCCAGGTCGCGCCAGTCGCGTTATAGCTTGAAACATCCAGGGTGTATGTCTTGTTCGCGTCGCCGGCCCATGCGCCCCAGTCCAAAGATGTTGGTTCGCCGGTGTCTCTGTTTATCGCCGTAGCGAGATTATTCCATTCTTTCCAGCCACAGGGGTCGTCGCTGTTTATGGCAATCTTATCAGCTACTTTTGTCCAGGGCTGGCTGGGCCATTCCGAAGCGACCATTGTCACGTCAAACTGAAGTGACGCGTCAGTCAAATTCAGTGGCGACCCTGCCCACTGAAGAACCCAGTAGCCGGCAACAGTGGGTTTTACCCGCAAGCTGCCGTTACCCAATGTGACGCCTATGTTACTATCGGGAACAAGAATGGCATTAGGATCGTCCCCCCCTGGAACCCAGCCATCGTTGCTGTCTGCCCTTTCCCAGTTGCCCAGTATTACGTCACCGTAACCCGTAGAAGCAAAACCCAGCATCAGAGCAAGACAAGCAACAGCAACACTACCTGACCATGTTCCTATAAATGATTGTTTCTTTGCCTCGGATTGCATTTTTGTAATCTCCTAAAACTTTAATCTTCTCCTGATTTCGGTTTCAAAGAGCGATGACAAACCCATATTCGGGGGTGCGCTCTATAACTATCAGTAGGAAAACCAATTACGGCACACCTGACCTGCCGTCACTGGCTCATATACATCTTCCTCTACTGTAAAATATAGTATCGACAACTCGTCCCTCCAATCTAAAACCCAAATTTAAAATTCCTGCGGCAAATTCGGGTTGGCCATCTCGTTGGAACCGTTGAAGTTTATGCCGAACCCCACGTCGCCCGACGTTACATCGAGGTCTGCGCCTTCTTTTATTGATACTGAAAACGCACATTTATCAAGGCCTATCGCCGCTGTTATCGGACCTCCCTCGGTCACGGAGAAATTGGTGTATTTATAGGACCCGATGAGGAGATATTAAAGATATGACAAA
Organism: Sedimentisphaerales bacterium; assembly: GCA_050013675.1. Classification (GTDB taxonomy): domain Bacteria; phylum Planctomycetota; class Phycisphaerae; order Sedimentisphaerales; family Anaerobacaceae; genus Fen-1362. Next base: position 558,980 of record JBEKEU010000001.1, on the reverse strand, counting down.
ATGGGCGATACAGGGCTCGAACCTGTGACCTCACGGGTGTGATCCGTGCGCTCTGACCAACTGAGCTAATCGCCCCGCAAAGTCATATTAAAACCGATTTGGCCTGCTGTTGTCAAGCTTAAAGCATGTCCTGCCGGGTTGGTTCAAAGTCCCTTGTTTGCCAAAAGATTGATTCGTCCGAGCTTAACGCCTTTTATACTTACGAGTTTATCGCCCATCCGATTTATCTCGCCGACTTTGCCCCGCAAAACTATCACCTCGAGGCAGTCATGGTGGTCCAGATGAATATGAAGAGAAGAAATGGTTTTAAGAAAATGCGAATGTTGAAGTTCAGTCAGCCGCTCCATAATCGCGGTTGCGTGGTGGTCATACACCAGGACAACCGCGGCAACCGCTTCGGCCTTTTCATTGCTTAGCTGGTCGCTGCTTAACTGCTGCCTTATCAAATCGCGTATCGCCTCTGACCGGCTCTGGTAACCTTTTCCGGCAATCAGCTTGTCAAATGCGCCGAGCAGCTCTTTCTCAAGCGACACGCCCACTCGTTCTATCTGTGCCATTGTATCTCTCCGAAATACAGCTCTGTATTTGCAAACTAATCCCTGCTCGTTACATAAACCGCCTGCTCGGCGAAAAAATTCGGCGCAAACTTAACGGGACAGACTCGCGTTTCACTCAACCCTATCTTCTTTTCAACCCGCACGCCAAGCTTTGCGCAGAACCTGTCAAAATCCTTCAGCGTAAAAAAATGAACATTTGGCGAATTATGCCATTCGAAAGGCAGGTGGCCGGTCACGGGCGCCTTGCCCAGAATCGCCATCTGCAATCTGCATCGCCAGTGCGCGAAATTCGGGAAGCTGACAATCACCTTTTTGCCGACCCGCAGCATTTCAAGAAGCGCCTTCTCCGGGTTCTTCAGCGTCTGCACCGTTTGCGACAGTATCACGTAATCGAAGCTCTTGTCGGCATAATAATCGAGCCCCTGCTCGACGTCCTGCTGAATAACCGGTAACCCTCGGCAGACACAATCCAGCACAGATTCCTGGCCAAGCTCGATACCCTCGCCTTTTATTTTTTTGTCGCGTATAAGATTGGCGAGCAGCTCGCCGCTGCCGCAGCCAACATCAAGCACGGCGGTTCCCGGCTCGATAAGCGATTCTATCAGGTCGTAATCAACTCGCGCCCTTTGCGGCTGGTCAAAAACATCCAGCCCTCGTCCCCGCTGGGCGATACAGGAGCAGGGTTTGCGGTTCTGCGGGTCATACGTCGCTTTCAGAAAACAACAGATAAATTGTCCAAGCGTGTCAATCTCCAGTAAAAACGCGTCGTGGCCGTATGGTGACACAATGTCGCAGTAGCTCACATCCTTGCGGTTGGAAGCAATCGCTTCGGCTATCGCCTTCGACTGCGCAGGCGTAAAAAGCCAGTCGCTGGACAAGCTTACAACCAGAAATCGACTCTTGACATCAGCGAACGCCTTTTCAAGCGAGCCGTAGTCCTTGGCCAGGTCAAAATAATCCCCCGCCTTGGTAATATAAAGATAACTGTTGGCGTCAAACCGCTCGACGAAACTCTGCCCCTGATAATCAAGATACGTCTCAACAGCGAACTCTGAGGCGAAATCGTATTTGTAATCGTCGGCGGTGCGCAATTTTCTGCCGAATTTATCACGCATACTTTCTTCGGACAGGTACGTAATATGCCCTATCATCCGCGCAATGCCAAGTCCTCTTGCGGGCTGTCCCTTGTCATGATACTGCCCATCCGCAAAATCCCGGTCCGCCAGTATCGCACTTCGCCCCACCGCGTCAAACGCTATCGATTGAGCGCTCAAATGGCTGGTCGTCGCTATCGGCAATGCCGACCGGACAAAATCCGGATACTGAATCGCCCACTGCAAGACCTGCATCCCGCCTATCGAGCCGCCAATCACCGCCAATAATTTTTTTACGCCGAGTTTATCCATCAGCAGCTTCTGAACCTTCACCATATCGGCTATGGTGATAATCGGGAAATCAAGGCCGTATGGTTTGCCGGTCCTGGGGTTAATCGAAGAAGGTCCCGTCGTCCCCGAACAGCCGCCCAAAAAATTCGAGCAAATCACAAAATATCTATTAGTGTCTATTCCCTTGCCAGGGCCGACCATAGTGTCCCACCAGCCGGGTTTGCGATCGTTCGGATTGTTTAATCCCGCCACGTGGGCGTTGCCGCTAAGTGCATGGCAAATCAGGACAACATTATCCCCCGTTGCGTCCGGCTTGCCGTATGTCTCGTATGCCACGTCAATCGGCCCAAGCGTCTTGCCGCACGCAAGCTCCAGCGGGTTATTCTCCTCGACAACCCGTATCATCTGCGTTTTAACTATACCAACCGTTTTTTCATTTGAGTTTGCCATAACCGCCTCAAGTATACCTCAAACCATCCTCCTGTAAAGTACCAGCCACTCCTCGTCTTGTGCCGCCGTGCTGTAATTTTATATTCCTATTATCGCCAAAAATACTTGACACCGTCAAATCAGCAGTATAAATTGTCCCTTAATGGTGTCACTGTTATAAGGGATGGGTTTTGCCTTAAACCTTTTTTGAAGGGGGACACAAATGGCAAAGAAAAAGAAAGCAAAAAGAATTTCGAGAGGACAATGGAGCAAACGGGACCTTAACCTGCTCAAACGGCTGTTTCCCGCGACCGCCACGTCCAAAATCGCCAAGAAAATGGGGCGCAAGACCGACGCTGTCAAAAAGAAAGCGTCCAGGATGGGGCTTAAAAAATCAAAGGCCTATCTGCGGCGCATCGGCAGAGCGTAGCCGGCCTTGCGATGACCAACGGTATTTGATTTGGCCTCTCTGATTCTATATACTTAATCGGCGAAACCGGAAGATTCTATTACAGGTGAAGCCGATGACAGTGGAACAACATCTAAGACAAGCCGTGCTCTGGGAGCAGGCACAAGGCAAGAAGGCGCAGTGTTTTCTGTGCGCCCATCGCTGCCTGATAGCCGAGGGCAAAACCGGTATATGCGCCGTTCGCAGGAATATCGCCGGCGTTCTGTATTCGCTAAATTACGACAAGGTCGTCTCTGCCAATCCCGACCCGATAGAGAAAAAGCCCCTGTTTCATTTTCAGCCGGGAAGTAAAAGTTTTTCAATCGCGACGATGGGCTGCAACTTCCGCTGCGAATTCTGCCAGAACTGGCAGATAAGCCAGGCCATCGTCGAGACCGGCGAATTTGAAGGCGAGGCCATAAGCCCGGAACAAATCGTCAACGCCGCAATCCACTCCAGCTGCAAAAGTATCGCCTATACCTATACGGAACCAACCATCTTTATGGAGTTGGCCTCGGATTGCGGTAAACTGGCAAAACAAAGCGGCCTGAAAAACGTATTTGTCAGCAACGGCTACCAGACCAAAGAAGCGATTGACTTCGCCGCCGACTGGCTCGACGCCATAAACGTTGACCTCAAGGCATTCAGCGAGGATTACTACCGCCGATTGTGTAAGGCAAAATTGCAACCAGTCCTCGACACAATCGAGTATATCGCAAAAAATACAAATATCTGGCTTGAGACAACCACGCTGCTGTTACCCGACGAAAATGATTCCGAAGAAGAATTAAAGCGGCTTGCCGATTTCCTTGTTACAAAAGCCGGCCCCGACTTCCCCTGGCACATCAGCCGATTCTACCCGCAATATAAATATACCGATTCAGTACCCACCCCGCCGGCGTCATTGCAAAGGGCTTATGAAATCGGCAAACAGGCAGGTCTGCACCACGTTTATCTCGGCAACGTCCCCGGCTCAAAACAGGAAAATACATTTTGTTACAAGTGCGGCCACACGCTAATCGAGCGCATCGGCTATAATGTCGCCTCGAACAAGATAAAGGATTCGTACTGCCCCGATTGCGGCACCCAAATCGCCGGGCGATGGGAATAAAGAATGAAAATTGTCGCGGACGAAAATATACCGTTTGTAAAAGAATGTTTCGCGTCAATAGGCAACGTGCAAACGCTATCCGGCAGAAAAATAACTCCTGATACAATAGCCGACGCGGATATTCTGCTCGTTCGCAGCATTACGCTGGTAAACGAAAAGCTTCTGGCTAACAGCAAAGTTAAATTCGTCGCCACCGCAACAATCGGCTTCGAGCACGTCGATGTCGATTACCTGAACAAACGCAACATCGGCTTCGCCTCCGCGCCCGGTTCAAATGCAAACTCCGTCGCCGATTATATTGTCGCGGCGTTACTATCTGTCGCTCAAAAACACAAAATAATCCTCGAAGGCAAATCCATCGGTGTCGTCGGCGTCGGCAACGTCGGAAGCAAAGTGGCGAAAAAATGCGCGGCTCTCGGTATGATTGTCAAACTCAACGACCCGCCATTGTCTCGCCAGACCGGCGATTCAAAATACAGGCCACTAAATGAGCTTTTTGATTGTGATTTTATCACGCTGCATACACCTTTGACTCGCGAAGGACAAGATAAAACATACCATTTGGCAGATGAGAAATTTTTCGCGTCCTTGAAAACCGGTTGCGTCTTCATAAATACCTGTCGAGGAGCCGTTCACGATACTGCCGCTCTAAAAGCCGCTATCCGTAATAAAAAACTCAGCGCGGTCATCCTCGACGTCTGGGAAAATGAGCCGAATATCGATTGTGAACTACTTCGGCTCGTCGACATCTCAACGCCTCACATCGCCGGCTACTCTCTCGACGGCAAAATCGCGGGAATGATTATGATTTACAACGCCGCCTGCGAACACTTCGGCTTAAAACCAAAACACAAAATCGAGGACTTTCTCCCGCCGCCGACGGTTCCGCTAATAACAATTGACAAAATCAGCCCCGACCCGCAAAAACTTCTTCACGAAATCGTCCGGCAGGTTTATGTAATCAACCGCGACGACTTTAATACCCGCGAAATCGCGATGGTCGAACCCGATAAACGCGGCAAATTCTTCGATGACCTCCGTAAAAATTACCCTGTGCGCAGGGAATTTCAAAATACAACAATAATTTTAGCCACAGAGAGCACAGAGGGCACAGAGAATAAATTAAAAGGAATCGGGTTCAAAGTTAAAAGGCAAAAGTGAAAAATCAAAAAACCAATAATTCAAATATTATCAAATGGCCGACGGGCAAACTGGATTTTTCCGGCGGTTGCCTTCTTATGGGTGTTCTTAATGTTACGCCCGACTCGTTCAGCGATGGCGGACAATTTATCGACCGAGATAAGGCCATCGAGCAGGGTATAAAAATGGCTGCCGAGGGAGCGGCTATAATCGACGTCGGCCCCGAATCCACAAGACCAGGCGCACAAGCCGTTACCGCCGATGAACAGGTTCGCAGAGCAACACCCGTAATAGCAAAACTCGCGAAAAAAACAAAGGCCTGTATAAGTATTGATGCGACAAACTACGAAGTCGCAAAGGCCGCGTTAGACGCCGGGGCAAATATCATAAACGACATCACCGCCCTCGCGGACAAAAGAATGGCACAATTGGTTGCCGAACAAAAAGTCCCCGTGATTCTGATGCATATGCAGGGAACGCCGCGAACCATGCAGGTCGAGCCGAAATATAAAAACGTGGTCAGCGAGGTTTTGAAATTTTTACTCGACAGGGCAAAACGTGCCGAGAAATTCGGAATACCCAAACAGCGAATTTTCATCGACCCCGGCATCGGCTTCGGCAAAACCGTTGAGCACAATCTGCAACTTTTAGCCAATATCGATAAATTCGTAAAGACCGGCTACCGCGTTCTCGTCGGTCCAAGCAGGAAATGGTTCATCGGTAAATTAACCGGCAAAGAAAATCCCGCCGACAGAACCTTCGGCACCGCCGCGGCTGTCGCATTTTGTGCCGCCGCCGGCGTATCAATCCTTCGCGTCCACGATGTTGCAAAAATGATTGATGTTGTTAAAATTGTAAACGCGATAATAAAAGAAAAGGTGTGATATGGGCATAAGTAGCCATTTGGGTATAGTTCTTCTGGTAATAATAGGGATGGCCACGGTCATCGGCGTTATTATCATAGCGATAATCGAAACAAGACGTGCGGACAGCGAAAACCCGCCTACGCCTCAGCAGACAGCAGTGAAACCAACGGACAAAAAAAGGGGTTAGCTTCAACGAGGCCTAATCACCGCCGAGGGCGATTTTAAGCACTTCGTTGGTGTTTTTCACAAACTTGAATTTCAAGCCCCTTTTGGCTTCCTTTGGAACTTCAGGCAGGTCCTTCTTGTTGCGAGCCGGCAAAATAACGGTCTTTATGCCGGCCTGTTTGGCAGCTAAGATTTTCTCCTTCAGTCCACCTATCGGCAGCACAAGGCCTCGCAGCGTAATCTCGCCCGTCATCGCCACATCCGGCCTCACCGGCTTATTTGAAAGCAAACTGACAAGCGAACTGAACATCGCTACGCCTGCGCTTGGTCCATCCTTTGGAATCGCGCCTGCTGGAACGTGAATATGATAATCGAATTTGGTGAACTTGCTCGCCTCGATACCGAGTTTGCCGGCGTTTGACTTTACGATTGAAAACGCCGCCTGCGCGCTTTCTTTCATCACGTCGCCGATTTGGCCGGTAAGCTGTAATGTGCCCTTGCCAGGCATCGACGCCGACTCGATGAATAGTATCTCGCCACCCACGGGCGTAAACGCAAGCGCGGTCGCCACTCCCGGTATCCCCGCACGCAAAGCAAGCTCCGATTCGTATTGCGTGGGCCCAAGCATCTTCGCCAAATCGTCTGCCTTGATAGTCGCCTTTTTCTTTTTGTTCTTCGCGATATCGGTCGCCACCGCCCTGCATACCGCCGCGATATTTCTCTCCAGATTGCGCACGCCCGCCTCGCGCGTATAACTCTTTATAATCGCGGCGATTGCATCACTTTTGATTTTGAGCCGGTTTTTACCCAGCCCGTGCTCTTTCAATTGCCGCGGCACAAGGTATTTCTTCGCGATGTTCAGTTTCTCCGTTTCGGTATAGCCGGGCAACTCGATTATTTCCATCCTGTCGTGAAGGGCGGGCGGAATCGGCTCGGTGTAATTGGCCGTGCCAATGAACATCACCGTGGATAAATCAAACGGCTGGTCCAGATAATGGTCCGTGAAATTAGCGTTCTGCTCCGGGTCGAGCACCTCCAGAAGAGCGCTGGCAGGGTCGCCCCTGAAATCCGCCCCGATTTTATCAAGCTCATCCAGCATAAATACCGGATTTTTGGAATTCGCCTTGCGAAGCTCCTGCAGGATTCTACCGGGCAGCGCGCCGATATACGTTCGCCTGTGCCCGCGTATGTCGGCCTCGTCCCGTATGCCGCCAAGCGATATCCTAATAAACTTCCTGCCCAGCGCCGCCGCGATGGATTTGCCCAGCGAGGTCTTGCCCACTCCGGGCGGACCTACAAAGCAAAGTATCGGGCTTTTACCCGCGGGATTAAGTTTCCGCACCGCCAAAAATTCGAGGATGCGTTTTTTTACCTTTTTAAGATCGTAGTGGTCGCGGTTGAGAATTCGCTGTGCCTGGTTTATATCTATGCGGTCCTTTGTCCCCACCGACCACGGCAATTCGCAGACAAAATCCAGATACGTCCTTATCACGCTGTATTCCGGCGAAGCGGACATCATCTTGCTCAGCCGGTCAAGCTCACGCATCGCCTCCGTCTCCACACGCTCGGGCATCTTTGCCTTCTTGATATTATCGCTGAGCTGCTTCAACTCCTCGGCCCTGGTGTCCTCCTTGCCAAGCTCCGTCTGAATCGCCTTCAACTGCTCCTGCAGAAAATACTCACGCTGGCTCTTTTCCACCGAGTCGCGAACACGCCCCTGAATCTTGTGGCTCAACTCAAGAACGTCAAGCTGATTGGCAAGCTCGACTGAAATCCGCTCTAATCGTTTGGCAGGGTCAAGCTCCTCCAGAAGTTTTTGCCTTTCCTCGGTTTTCAAGCTGATATTCGCCGCCAGATAATCCGACAGCGCCGTCGGTTCTTCTATCTCCTCGAGCAATGCCGACACTTCCTCCGGCACGTTGGGGCTCAGCGCAATAACTTTACTCGCCGTCTGCCTGACGTTCACCATCAGCGCACGCAACCGCTTGGTAATCCTCGCCGACGTATCCAGCAACCGAACCTTTGCCTTCAAATACGGCTCGGTCGCCACCACCCCCGTTACCTCGAACCGGGCTATGCCGTGAACGAAAATGCTTATCGATCCCTGCGGCGCCTTGATAACTTTCAGCACCATCGCCGCCGTGCCAACCTCATAAAGGTCCGCGAAGCCCGGCTTATCCGTGTCCGGCTTGCGCTGCGTCAAAATTCCTATCACCGTCTCATTCGGAACAACGTCCTTCAACAGCGCCTTGCTCTTCTCCCTGCCAACCGCCAGCGGCGCAACCGTCCCCGGGAAAACAACCGCGTTTCTAATCGCGAGGATTCCAAGTTCGTCAGGCAGCTCGAACTTGTTATTATCTTCCTGGCGGTTGTCCTGCTTGCCGCCCCGTCCACCTGATGCGGAACCCTTTACCGGCCGTTCCAGCGCCAATATCTCATCCGGCCACGTCTCCGGCGGATAAATAAAATCTTTCAAACTGCTGCCCATCTTGCCCCTATGTTTCTAAAATAGTCGTTGTTATCTTTACCTATTTTGTACAAACCTAACATACGCTTTGGCCCGTGCAAAGTTTTAATTTTGCAAAATTTAAGATTACCCTTCCTCTGTCTGCTCGTTCCACGCCGACATCCTGCCAAGCTGCTCATTACCCCATTTGGCCATCTCGCCCTTTTCAATCCGCCGACGTATCTCGCTCATAAGCCGCTGATAAAACCGCAGGTTGTGAATCGTCGTCAGAATCGGCCCCATCATCTCGCCCACGTTAAAGAAGTGACGGATTGCCGCCCTCGAAAATTGCCCGCAGGCGTAACAGTCGCACTCCCGTTCAATCGGCCCGGCATCGGTTATATGCTCGTTATTTCTCATCCTCAGCGGCCCGTTCATTGTGAACGCGTATGCGTTTCGCCCGTTTCGTGTAGGCAGCACGCAGTCGAACATATCCACGCCCGCCATCACCGCCGCGATAATGTCCGCAGGCATCCCAACACCCATCAAATACCTCGGCTTATCTTCAGGCAAAAACGACGCGGTATGCCCGACCGTCCTTATCATATTTTTATGTCCCTCGCCGATAGCCAGCCCGCCCATTGCGTAACCGTCAAAATTCATCTTCACCAAGTCGGCCGAGCAACGCTGCCTCATCGCCAAATCTATCCCGCCCTGCACTATCCCGAAAAGCATCTGCTTCTTGTTGCCGTGCGCGTCTTTGCATCGTTTCGCCCAGCGGATTGTTCTGTCCACCGCCCGCTCCAGTTCCGCCCTCTCACAACCAAACGCCGGGCACTGGTCTAAGCACATCGCGATATCGCAGCCCAGTCGATTCTGAATCTTAGTCGCGCCCTCCGCGTCCAAATACACCTTCGCCCCGTCAATGTGGCTGGCAAATTCGACGCCATCGTCGTCAATCCTGGTCAGCGAGCTAAGCGAAAATACCTGATAACCACCGCTGTCGGTCAATATAGGCCCGTCCCAGCCCATAAATTTGTGCAGCCCGCCGATACCTTCTATCGCGTCAACGCCGGGGCGCAGCATCAGGTGATACGTATTCGCGAGAATTATTTCCGCCCCCACCTCCCGTAATTGAGCAGGCGTAATCCCTTTGACCGTCCCCGCCGTCCCCACCGGCATAAACGCCGGCGTCGCGACCTCCCCGTGCGCTGCCTTCAAAACACCACGCCTGGCTGCGCTATTTTTGTCCCGGCACTTTACCTTAAAGCCATTCATTTAATAAGCTTTCACCATTTTTGAGCCGGGATAATAATGCTGCAGAATCTCGCCGGCGGTCTTGCCCTGCATTGCCATACCCTGTGCCCCGCACTGGCACATCCCAACACCGTGCCCGAACCCTCTGCCGGCCAAAAACGCAATCTTATTTTCTATAATGGCAATTTTACAAGCTACGCTGCGAATTCTGTTGCCCGCCGGGTCAATCGTAAGCCGGAGGTCCTCCGCCCTGACAAATTCGCTCCTGCCATTGGTGCCGGTAAGTTTCACCATTGTTATGCGAGAGAAATCCGGGTAGTCACTCTGTTTGACCGCCGATATATTCGCGATATCACCAAGCTCTTTTAGCTGCGGATATTTTTTCTGCAAGGCAATCGTAACCGTCTCTTTATCAAACTGGACCATCGGCCAGAAAAATATATCCGGCCTTGCCACTCCTCTGCAATACGAACAATCGACTCCCCTGAGCGGCCCAAACAAATCCCCGAAAACGTTCCTGGCGTCCTCGGTATGTCCCCCGCAGCTTGAACTGTAATACGTTGGGAAAAGCTCCTCGCCAGACGCCCCCGCGCCGGGCAAACCCGCCTGCTCACAGACCAGAATTTCTCCCGCCGTATCGTTGACCGCCCTCCATACGCTCGCTGATTCACCCCTCAATCCCATATAGACCTGGCTTGCCTGTGTTCTTGCTACGTCCCAGTCGCGCATATAGCCGAATTTCTTTTTGTTATAAAGGCAATAAGTCCTCGCAGCTATTGATTGCGCCTTCAATGCCTCCGCTTCCCAGCGGTCGGGCATCTCCGCCCCGACAACCCCCGCCAAATACGGCTCAACAGGCACAATGTTTATCACGTCAAATGTCACCCCGTCAACGTTGGCTTTCAGGAGCAGTTTGCCGCGAAACTCGTTGCCGTCCATCACAAATGTAAACGGCTCATCGGGTGAAATTGTAATCTCGCGGGTCGCAAATCTCCTGCCGCCGATTGTAAACTCCCCGCCCAGAACCCCCACGTCCATCGGCTGCCCGTGATTGGCAAATATCGTATCGGGAATCAGAACGCTCCCGTCGCTGTTAAATAAGCTAAAGCCCCCTCGCATCTTTACCGTGCAGTGATTCACGTCATCCGCCAGCAGCACTCGCACCATAAAACGCTGCTCAACGCTCATTTGCGGAGTGCTTCGCACGACCAGTTGTTCGCGGCAACTGAAAAACGCCACGGCCCCGGCCAGCAGCATCCCCGCCAGCAGACAGTTGCCGACCGTCCTTTGTATCCCGAAATCTCTGCGCCACCCGAATTGCCGAAACCACATACTTTTCAGACCGCCGCCCCGCAACGCTAATCCCGCTCCCGTCTGCGCAATACCTCAGCTCCCGCTTTTGCGCGATTATTACTCCAACGTCCGCAGCGATAAACCAAGATTCGCCAGCACTCTTTTAACTTCATTCAAGCTCGTTACGCCAAAATTCTTGCAGCCCAGCAGTTCCGCTTCCGTAATCCGCGTCAACTCTCCGACCGTGCGAAGGTTGAGTTTCAGCAGCGCCTTTTTCGCCCTCACCGACCACTGCAAATCTACTATCGGTTTGTTTGACAACCCCTGGTCCGCGATCGGCTCATCGACAACACTGGTCTGTGCCGGCTCGGCCGACCCGAACTGCCTGTCCTCAGGCATCATCCCAAGCTGTAAATTCTTCGAATCCAGAATCGCCTTTATCTCCCGCAAGCTCGTCTCGCCGAAATTCTTAAACGCAAGCAGCTCCGCCTCCGTCGTCCTCAAAAGGTCCCCAAGCGTATTCAGATTCATCTTCTTGAGACAATTCCTGCTTCGCACCGAAAGCTCAAAATCCGATAACGGCGTCTCGATAATCTGCATCTTGCGGGTCTTCTTCTTCTCCGTTTCCTCGTCGTAAACCATCGTCTTGGAGCTTTCGATGTCCTTTTGGAACAAAATCGCCCGCTTATGATTCGGATGGCACGCCAAAACCTTATCAACACAGCGCGCCGCCTTGTCGTAATCGCCCTTGTCCTCGTAAATCACCGCCAGATTCAGCAACGCGCTTGTGTACCCCGGCGACGATGAGGCAACCGCCTTGTAATAATCAATCGCCGCATCCTCATCACCCGAAAGGTCACATCGATACGCCAGGTGAAACATCGCCTCCTGATGCCTCGGCGAAAGCTCTAAAGCCGCCTTGTAGTTTTCTATCGCCTCCTCATACAGCCCCTGCGCCTCACGCAATCGGCCAAGCTGATAATGATATTCCGCGCTTACGTTCTTGAAATTGCCGCAGCCCTTCATCTCTTTTTCCGCCGACTCGAAATTGCCCGCTATGCGATGTGTGGCCGCCTTCTCCAGCGATATCGCCAGTGAATCCGCTCCCTGTTTTGCACCGGCGTTAAAGTTTTCTATCGCCTCGCCGTATTTACCAAGCCGACGAAGCGCAAATGCCAAGCACATAAACTTCTCTTTGCAGTCGCTTCCCTTCTGCAGTTTCTCGACCGCTTCAGCGTCTTTGCCCAGGATGAACAGTCCTATACCCGCGGCAAGACACCCTTTGCCTCCGGTCTTGCCCATATTTTGCTCAACCTGTTCGGCGAAAGCCAATCGGCTCGCCTCGCTCGAATGTACCCGTTCCGACAACTTTTTTATCTGCTCTATGCTCAGCAGCTCTTCGCCGAACAAATCTATTCCGCTCTGCGCCTGTGCTATTGCTTCCATTAAGTTTCTCCTGAAAAAAACCGCCACCGCTCGGACTATAAACTCGGTTTGCCAAAGAAAGCGACATTATAGTCATCGCCGCCGTTTTTGCAATACCTTTTTAACACGCGATTGCCCGTTTTGGCACGGGATATGCAAACAGGGAAGTAAGTTTTGGGTGCTGAGTTAAGGAAGGGTTCCCGGCAAATGTTCCTGCTAAAAATTAATTTCTGGGTCGGCCGGGGAAAACGTCCCGAGGAATATCGTTTTGGGGAGGGGTTTTTCCTGCTTGCTCGATATTGGCGAGAATACCACGCGAGGTCTGGTCGTTGGGGTCTTTATCAAGACAATAGCGTAAATGAGGGATGGCCAGTTGTGGTCGGCCTGTGCGATAAAAGACAAGGCCGAGGTTATAGCGAGCGGTAACGGAATCCGGCGCCAACTGGACGGCGAGCGTGAGGTAATTTTCCGCCTGCGAGAGAAGATTGGCGTTTATGCAAATAGCGCCAAGCACGTTGAGGGAATTAACGTTTTTGGGGTCGAGCTTCAATATCCGCTGATGGATAGGGACGGTAGCCTGCAGGCCGCCTGGGCCGGAGAGGCGAAGAAGCGCGAGCAATTCGAGAACTTTTGGATTGTCGCGGTATATGTCCACGAGGGCCTGGACGTAACGTGGCCCCTGTTCATAAAGTCGCCGCATTCGCTGGCAACGAACATCGTCTGGGAAGACGGCATAGGCTTTGTCGAGTCGGCCCGTCAACGCAAAGCGATTGGTTTCGGCACGAAGCGTAAGGGCTTCGCGCAACTGTTTTGCGGAATCTTCGGAGCCGGTGTTGGTCAGGTAGGGCCAGATATCCTCCATCGGCTCGATAAAGTCGGCATTACGAAATGCGGGGCCTTGGGAGTATCGCGTCACATACTGCGTAAAGGGGAGGTCGTCGGTATTGACCGGACCATCACCTGTCCATCGCCGGAGAGAATCCTCTGCGCAAAGGAAGGAATCGAGGAAGCCGGCGGGGGTATGCAGACCGTAGGGTTCGAGGTCACGGCGGACGGGTTCGGCATTGAGGCGGTCCTGTAATTTAGCCACGTCAATTTTAAGGGGTTCGGGCGTGGCGGCGAGCAGCACATAGGAGACAAAACGCGCCTGCTCGTCAACGCCGTGAACAACCCACATGCTGGCGTGAGGGAATACGGACTGGAAGGTTCGGGTGATGATTTTGAACTCGGCGATGCGCAGGCCGTGAATCGGAACCCACTCGACAAAGACGCCATTGCCGGTAAGGTGGTCCCGCACCTGCTGGTAAAATTCCTGAGTATAGAGAACCCAACTGTCGCCGGATTTTGGGTGTGTGGAGTCAGAGACAATGACTGGCCACTTTTTGGGGGAAGTCATAATGAAGTTTCGGCCGTCGTCAATGACGACGTTGGCCTTTGGATTTTGGAGGAGACCGTTATTTTCCTGTGAGAGGAGGGCGGCGGCCTTAACGACGCTTTTTTCCATGTCCACTATTGTGAGGGATTTTACTTCGGGCAAAACTGAGGTTGCGCCGGCGGCGACTCCGCCGCCGAAACATATCATAAGAACATCATCTGGTTTGGGGTGGAACATTGGAGCAAGATCGCCAATCATTTTGAAACAGAGCTGATGTGGATAGAGGATGGGGACTTCGGAAACGCCATTGATGTAAACCGTCCTGCAATTGTTGATGCGGTTACGAGTTACGATGGCGGTGCCGGTTCGGCCTTCGCGGTAGAAAAGGATGTCAGTGTGTTTTGCCAAACCGAAATCCGTGGCGAGGAACACCCGCTGGCAGAGGTTCGAGGGAACAACGGTAAAGAGCAGAATTAAGGCAACGGCATAGACGACGGCTGCGGGCAACGTGAAACCCCCTAAGAGCCAACGTCCTTTCAGATTGGTGCAGCCGAGCAGCGTAATCGCCATTAAGCCATAGAGAAAGGATATGAGCCACAAGCTCTTCTGGATGCCGAGAAAGGGGATGAGGACGAATATCGGCAAAAGCGACCCCAGGACCGTCCCGGCCGTATTGACCGCGTAGAGCAATCCGGTCCGGCGACCGAGGGTCTGGACGCGTCGTCCATACACGGCACACAAAAGAGGGAACGCCATACCCATAAGCACAGTCGGGAGGAACACGGTGAGCAGGGCCATACTCTTTTGTTCCATCGGAGGCGGGCCGCCGGCGAAAAGGAGTGCGCTGGTTATAAAAGTGGCAGGAACCGAAAGCGCGAGCAGCATCTCTACAACACCAAGCGTCATCGCCGGTCGTTGAATTCGCCCTGCCAGCAAACCGTATATCAACCCGCCCAGGCCGGCACCGAGGAGATAAACACAGAGGATAGTTGGGAAGACATAAGTCGAATTGACTATAAAAGACATATATCGTATCCAGAGAACCTCACACGCCAGGCCGGCAAAGCCATTGAGAAACGCCAGGGCCAACAGCAACCGAGCAGACACCTCCGGCTCTTCATTGTGGTCAATCCTTTCGGTATGAGGAGTTGGGAGCGGAGCGGGGATATCGGAGAGAGCTGTATCGGCGCGCCGGGACAGGACCAAGGCCAGAATGGCAATTACGAAGTTGACGCCGACGGCCAGTTGGTTTGTCCCTCGCAGACCGAACGTTCCTATCATCCAAAACCCCCCTGCCAAACAACCGAGGGCAGCGCCAAGGGTATTCATACAATACAGCAGGCCAATGCGTGAGCCGATGCTCCGGTCGGACTCCGTCACAACCCTCACCAGAAGTGGTAGCGTTGTACCCATCAGGAAACAGGGCACAGCGAGAATAGCAAAAGACAAGACGAAGCGGGCCAGAGTGCTGACTAAAAGCGAGTGTGGCGACAGAGCGGGGAGTGCGGGGACAAGAAACCTCATCCAGTCAAGCATAGGCGGAATTGCCAGGGCACAGAGTGCGACAGCCGCCTGAACAAGGGCAAAGGCGAGCGTGCGTCGGGTAACACTGTCCGCCAATCGACCACCGAAGAGTCCGCCCAGACCGATGCCTGCCATATAAGCACAGAGAACAATACTGATGGCATAGCAACTGTTGCCAAAAACCGTTACGAACTGGCGGCTCCAGAGGACCTCGAACAAAAGCGACGTGGCCCCGGACAAAAAGAAACAGGCGTATATACCCCAGCGAAACAACACTATCCGAGGACGTCGGGCAAATGGTGCTGGCAATTTTACGCTCATACGGCCAAACGCTCCTTGGAACGCCAGGGACAAACACCTAATCCTTTATGACCCTGGGAATATCCTTCCCCACCATATTTTGCTTCGGTCAACCAATTCTAATAATTATAAATATACGCTTATTCCTCTAATATGTCAAGTTGCCGGTTGCGTAAAACCTGTCCCAAAGATTGTGGGGGGGGGATTTGGGGTAAGATGGGCTATAGAATAAATCGTCGACACAGGTAGCGGTTCTTAACGGATGAGTTGCTTGACCGGAGGGACGGAGGGTAGTAAGATTTGGCCCAGGTGAGACAGATAAATTATCTCACAGGGAAAAGGAGCATAGTTATGGATTGTCCGGTCTGCAAAAACGCGATGATAACGCTGGAACTGGCGAAGGTAGAGATTGACTATTGCACGGGTTGCAAAGGTGTGTGGTTAGACACCGGCGAGCTTGAAATGCTTCTGGACGACGACGGGAAGGCAAAGATACTTATCAGTTCGTTTAACAAAGATATGAGCAACAGGGAGAAACCTAAACAATGCCCGATATGCGATAAGAAGATGGAGAAAATTATCGTGGGGCACGAAAAACCAACGCTGTTGGTAGACAGGTGTTCAAAGGGAGACGGACTGTGGTTTGACAGCGGCGAACTGAACGACATAATCGCCAGAGCCAAACTTGACGAGGGAAACAAGATAAAAAAGGTTCTGGCGGATATGTTCGGAGGGAAGTAGCGCCCGGCTTCGCTACGCTTCGCCGTGGCAAGCATACTGCAGAAGACGGAAAACAAGTTACCGCGTTGCCGGGACAGGAACCTGATTTCACCCAAAGATTTCGCCGGTGCAAACTAATTTTTTTTATTCCGGAGAAAAAGGGTTGCCCTGTCGCAGGTTTTCGTCTTAAAATGCAGCGATTCGTGCCGAGCGGGTAAGCTGCAAACGAAAAACTCAGGACAAAGCCGTGTCTTTGGGAACATTTGCGTGGTCACGGTTCCGATTGTCCGGCGAGAGTGGAATAATTATGAACGTTTTATAGAGCCGGCTGAATGCCAAATAGCAATAAAAAAACGCCAGATATTGACTTTGTGACCTGCACACAGGAATCCCTTCTGCAGCTTTTTGATACGTCTCTCAAAGGCCTGTCCGAAAAAGAGGCGATTAAACGACTTGAGGAATATGGGCACAACGAACCGGCCAAGAAGAAAAAACGGACGGTCATTTTCCAGATTTTCTCCAAATTTTTAAACCCGCTGGTGGTGGTTCTTTTGATTATCGCGGGCTTCTCGCTGTTCTTTGGTGAGAAAATAAGCGCCCTCCTGGTGATATTGATGGCCTTTATCAGCGTATTTTTGTCATTCATCCAGGAATATCGAGCGGGAAAAGAGGCGGAACAGCTCAGCGAAATGGTAAGGGCCACGGCCACGGTTATTCGCAACGGCAAGGCAAGGGAGGTAAAGATACGAGAGATTGTTCCCGGTGACATCATCGACCTTTTTGCGGGTGATATGGTGCCTGCGGACCTGCGGATTATTTCCTGTAAGGACCTTTTCATTAATCAGGCATCTCTGACGGGCGAATCGTTTCCCGTTGAAAAAACCGCCGAGCCGCTGACTCCCAAGGGGCGCTCTCCTTCCGACTTAACAAATATCGCGTTTATGGGTTCAAGCGTCATAAGCGGAACGGCGATTGGAGTCGTCGCTAAAACGGGGCTTGAGACCAGGTTCGGCGCGTTGTCCAAACGGCTGGCGGCAATATCCGTTGAGAGCAGTTTTGACAAAGGTATTCGCAGCTTCACCTGGCTGATGATAAGGGTTATGGTCGTCATGGTGCTCGTGATTTTCGCCATTAATGCCTTTTTGAAGGGCGATATTACCCAGTCGCTTTTGTTTTCGTTGTCCGTTGCCGTGGGACTAACGCCCGAAATGCTCCCGATGCTGGTGGCGATAAACCTCTCCAAGGGTGCGATTGCGATGTCCAAAAAGGACGTGATAGTAAAACGTCTCAACGCCATTCAGAACTTCGGCGCGATGGACGTGCTGTGCACCGACAAGACAGGGACGCTGACGCTCGACAGGATTGTAGTGGAACGACATTGCGACGTGGTGCGAAAAGAGGACGATGACGTCCTGCGTCTGGCGTATATCAACAGCTTCTACCAGACCGGGCTTAAAAACATTCTCGACCGAGCGATACTGTCTTATGAGAAAATTTTAGTCAAGCAATACAAAAAGATCGATGAGGTGCCGTTCGATTTTTCACGCAAGGTAATGTCGGTGGTTGTCGAGGCGGACGGCAAACACCAGATTATTGTCAAAGGCGCCCCGGAAGAGATATATCGAAGATGCACCAAATTCGAGCTTGACGGCGAGATACTGGATTTGGACGAGGCCAAACTGGTCCTTGTCGAACTGGAAAATGAGTACAACGACCTCAGCGCAGAGGGCTTCAGGGTACTTGCGATTGCATACAAGAATTTTGACCAGCCCAAAAACGTTTACACAAAGGACGATGAACAGAACCTCATCCTGAAAGGTTATATTGCCTTTTTGGACCCGCCGAAATCAACCGTTAAAAAGACCATCGAAACTTTGAATAACCTCGGAATAGAGTTTAAGGTTCTCACCGGCGATAATGAGCTTGTTACGAAAAAGATTTGCAGCGACGTCGGCTTGAATATGAGGGGTTTCGCGACCGGCGAACAAGTGGAAAAGGCAGATGACGCCGCGCTGGGAGAACTGGTCAAAACTACAACCGTCTTTGCCCGACTTTCCCCGCTGCAAAAAGAAAGGGTTATTCACGCCCTGCACAAAAACGGACATATCGTGGGATATCTGGGCGATGGTATTAATGATGCGCCGGCCCTCAAGGCCGCTGACGTCGGCATTTCCGTCGATAACGCCGTGGATATCGCCAAGGAAACGGCTGATATCATCCTCCTGAAAAAAAGTTTGCTGGTTCTCAGCGACGGGGTAATCGAGGGACGAAAAACCTTCGGCAATATCATCAAATACATCAAGATGGGCTCCAGCTCCAACTTCGGCAATATGTTCAGTATGACGGGGGCAAGTTTGTTTTTGCCTTTTCTGCCGATGCTGCCAATTCAAATTCTCCTAAATAATTTTCTTTACGACATGTCCCAGATTGCCATTCCTTCGGACGGCATCGATGAAGAATACCTTCTCAAGTCACGGCCGTGGAACGTGGACTATATCAAAAAATTTATGATTTTCATCGGTCCCGTCAGCTCACTCTTTGACTTTATAACTTTCGGCGTTTTGTGGTTTATTTTTCACGCGTCGGCGCCGTTGTTCCAGACGGGCTGGTTCTTGGAATCCCTCTGCACCCAAACGCTGGTCATTCATATCATTCGCACGGGAAAGGTGCCTTTTATTGAAAGCAAACCCAGCCAATTTATGCTTTTCACTTCTATTTACATTGTTACTATCGCCCTTGTGCTGCCGTTCCTTCCCTTGGGCAAATACTTTGGTTTTGTTGAACCGCCTCCGTCATTTTTCATAGCGCTGATGCTCATCGTGCCGACCTATTTATGTCTGGTGCAGTTCGTTAAAAGCTGGTTCATAAAACGATACGGCTACGAATAAACAACAAATCGATACCGGCGGCGGTATGTCAGATATCGCTGCCCGCAGTTGACAAGTCCCCGTTTTGCTTTATAATCCGTCCCAGTATTAAAGTTTACGGCAATCTCAAATCCGTGGAAGGGAAAAGACAAAGCGATTATTGAAGGAGAAAAAATATGGGTATAGGAATGATTGCACTGATTGTTTTACTGGTGATTGCGGCGGGACTGCTTTTGGTAATCCTGTACGTAATCGGGACTTACAATGTTTTTGTGGGGCTTCGCAACCAGGTTGACAACGCGTGGTCGCAGATAGACGTGCAACTGAAGCGGCGTCACGACCTGATTCCCAATCTCGTCGAAACAGCGAAGGGGTATATGAAGCACGAGCGAGGGACTTTTGAGGCGATAACCAACGCGCGTGCACAGGCGATGGGCGCAAAGACGGTAGCGGACGCAGCAAAGGCAGAAGGCGCACTGGGCGAGGCGCTTAGTAAATTTATGCTTGTTGTTGAGAATTATCCCGACCTGAAGGCAAACCAGAACTTTTTAGCGGTCCAGGAGGAACTGTCGAGCACGGAGAACAAGATTGCGTTTTCGCGGCAGGCGTATAACGATCAGGCAATGTTCTTCAACAACAGGATACAGATGTTCCCGTCGAACATCGTGGCGGGGATATTCAGCTTCACCAAGCGGGATTTCTTTGAGGTTTCGGCGGCGGCTGAACGTGAAGCGCCGAAAGTCAGTTTCTAATAGAAAATATCACTTAAGAAGTTATGTGGGAACTGATACGGATAAATAAGAGGAATTCGGTCCTGCTGTTGATGCTGATGGCGGTGTGCCTGCTTGGGCTGGGGGCAGTTATCGGTATGGCAATCAGGGGGCCTGACGGCGGGATGCTCGGGTTGATGATAGCAACGGGAATCTGGGTGGTGCTTACGCTGATTAGTTTTTCATCGGGCGACCAGATTCTGCTTTTGGCGAGCAACGCAACGGCTGTTACACACGACGTTCATCCGCAGTTGTTTAATGTCGTTGAAGAAATGGCGATTGCCTCGGGCCTGCCAATGCCTAAGGTTTATATTATCAACGACCCCGCACCAAACGCATTCGCAACGGGGCGAAGCCCCAAATCGGCATCTGTCGCGGTAACAGCAGGGTTACTCGCGAAACTCAACCGCGATGAGTTGCAGGGAGTCATTGGGCACGAGATGAGCCATATACTGCATCGGGACATTCTGTTTGTGACGCTGGCGGGTATTATGCTGGGGTCAGTAGCGCTTCTTTCGCAGGTTTTTTTACGAGGGATGATGTATGGCGGAGGGTCGAGAAGAAGATATTCGTCCGGCGGGGGCAAAGGCGGCGGAGCGGCAGCGATACTGCTTTTAATCGCCATTGTAGTGGCGATTCTGGCGCCGATTATGACGCAGTTGTTGTATTTCGCATTGTCGAGGCGACGTGAGTACTTAGCTGATGCCGGTTCGGTTCGGCTGACACGGTATCCGGAAGGACTGGCAAGCGCATTAGAGAAAATCGCGAACGACCACGCCCCACAGCTCGCGTCAGCCAACAAGGTTACGGCCCCGATGTTCATAGTCAATCCGTTCAAAAAGATGGGACAATGGAACTTGTCAGACCTGACGAGCACGCACCCGCCGATATCGGAGAGGATACGGATTTTGCGGAATATGTCTCAGGGAGCATCGTTGAAGGATTATTCGGACTCGTTTGTAAGTGTAACGAAGAGCAGGACTGTTATGCCCGCATCGGCATTAACGAAAGAAGATATCGCCCTTAGACAGGCAAGCGCGGAGGCCAAGAATGAGCAGAAGGAAAAACAGCTTCGCCAGGTGGGCGATATTATGCGAAAGGTAAACGGATTTGTTTTTTTGACGTGCGCGTGCGGAATGACGCTGAAGATACCGCCGAATTACGCCGCTGCCACTGTGGAATGCCCGCGCTGCCACACAGAGCATAATGTTAATAAGACATAAGTAAAACGAAAAGCGAGAAGGAAATTTTATAGTGTGCTTGTCAAGGAACTAAAAAAGAAGCCGGGCCGCCATTGCAAGCTGGGCAGCCCGAACTTTTACGGTTTTGCCGGTTTCCCCCCAGCCGTCCCGTTCATTAGTATCTACGTTTACCGCACTGGATATGTTTTGCGCCTTTTAATCAAAGTCGTCATCAGTTATCCAGTAATCGCAATTATACAGTATAAAAGGCACGTTATCGGCAAAGTAAGGCATTTAGAACGGGAAAATCAGGGTTGCCCCGACTCGCCAGGAGCCCCCCGGTAAAACATGGGGCTAAATATTACCCGGATTCCTGCTTTCGCAGGAATGACAGTTACGAAATGGCTTGTATGACAACTCAATCGATTGTGATTGATTCACCGGGCTTGAGGACTGTAACTTTGCAGGCGGCCAGTTTTTTGAAATTATCCGCGTCGGCCTGACTGCCTACAACATCGACATCACCCCAGTGGCAAGGTATTGCCTGCCTGGGTTTGAACTGTTTTGTCGCGTCGGCGGCCTCGGCGGCATTCATAGTGAATTTGCCCCCTACCGGCAGTAAGGCGAGGTCGATATTTTTGAGGGCTTTCATTTCGTCAGTGAGGTCGGTGTCGCCGGCATAATATATGCGTTTTCCGGCGATTTCGATGACGAAACCCAGCCAGTTATTGGATTTCGGGTGGAATTGTTTGGCAAGGTTGTAGGCGGGAATGCCGGTGATTTTGATGCCATTGACATCGATTGACTGGCCTGGTTTTAGCGTTTGGCCTTTTCCCTGTTTTTGGATAACATCTTCCGCAGCAATAAGTTTCGTAGTCATACCAGAGACCTTTGCGATATCTTCGGCGGAATAATGGTCGTAGTGGATGTGGCTGACGAGAACGATGGTTGCGTCGTGCGGGGTATCTTTGAGTTTCCAGGGGTCTATATAAATTACGTCGCTGCCACTGGAAATTTTGAAGCTGGCGTGGCCGAACCATTGTAATTTCACAGACATGGCTTTCTCCTTTCCTTTTTGAACTGCCGTTTCCTCAGCGAAAATATGCTGGTTTGCGCAAACAATACTGACAATAACTGTGAATGCAATCAGTGGAATTCGCGTTCTCATAGCAATCTCCTTAAACACTTTTTCGTCAATTATAACCCCTCGATACTATGAGCAAAATACCTCAACCTGCCCCTGACGTCAAATCAAAATAAAGGCCTTTTACCACCGGCGAAACACGCGCGAACGGCTTGTAATCAGGCGATAAATTGAGTACAATAAAGGAGTTGTAAACCGAAGGTGTGCCAGCCGGCAGCGAATTTAATCCACCTGAGAAAAAAGCCGAAAGATGGGCGAAGAATTTGACGTATTGAGTTATCAGCAGCGAGAGCCGAGGATTCATATCCTGACTTTGGACAGGGTCCTGGGCTGGGACATCTACGACCGGCTGCATAACGACAGCAAGACAAGATTCTACGAATTAGTTGTTCCCAAGCAGGCAAATTGGCAGCAGCGGCTCGAAGAGATAGAGGCGATAGTTGACCGGACGGTTTACGCAAGGATGCTGATAATGGACGTGCGAAGAGCGACGCTGCACAAGATCCAGCAGGCATACAACAAAATCATAGGGTACAACCGCAAGGATTTGAATCGGTTCTGTTTTACGGTGCTGGTTGGGGATGGGCCTTTGAATTTATTCCAGCCGGGAAAACCGCCGGATGTTTTTGTGCCTTATCTTGCGAATCTGAGGAGAGATTATAACGCAGCGGTATTTTTCTTTGACCCGTTTATTCATTATGAGCCGGAAGAGACGGACTCGTCTATGGACGAAGATTTTATGCTGCCAAGCAAGCCGCCTCGACGACTGGCGTCTTATTTCCCCGAGGCGGGCGTAACGGTGGATTCAGTGAGGCGGTTCTTCAGGGCAGCAGAACAAAATGAGGCGGTGAAAAAACAGCGGCTTAAAACACTGGCGGCGTTATATATGAAACGCATCGGGGAGCAATTTCCAGAACACAAAGACTTTCTGCGCGGACTTTTATCTAAAAACGGGGCACAATTGGGAAGCGAGAAAATGAATCTGTACCCTGTATTTTTTGAGGAGTGGGTACACGAGCTTATGCAGAAAGCGGCAAATCCCCGGTAGGAATAAAAAGCTGAATCCCCCCGGCGAGCCCCTCGACAAATCGACGGACAGGCGGCCAGCCAAATCAACGCATTACCCAGGTTTTGCTTTCGAATTTGAGCTTCTGGTCGGGGCGGAATTTAGGGTCGCCGGCGATTGAGTAGTTAAGCTCAAGGGTTTTGCGGAGGTAAACTTTCACCGGATTGCCGTCTTTGTCCTTGTCGGTGGGATGGTCAACGGCGACTGTTTCATTGCTGAGGCCCGTGATAAATATGCTCACGCTTTTGGCGTTGGGGTCAAAGTCAGGCCAGATGACCGCGATATCAACAGCATTGTCCTGCCCCTGAAGGATTTTATCACCTGTGTTTTCGAGAAGCTGGAGGAAGGGATATTTGCCCTGATGGCGATTTTTTATCTTTTTAAAAAGAACAGCGGAAGTCCCCTTTATGGCCGGAACGACCTGAAGAGTATCAGTAATAAGCTGGGCGGCTGGATAAAAATCAACGTCCTTACCTGATTTGTTGGTGAGGGTAAGGATTGTGTACCAGTAACGCTGCGGGGTGGTGCCCTCAAGGGTAATCTGTTGTGGGTTCTCGAAACGGAGGTCGAGCGTCCAGTCGCCGGATTTTTGGACGACGGCGGGCTGTGGGGCCGCCCAACAAACACTGAACATCGCAAACACTAAAACGCCGCTTACCAAACCTCTCATCGTTAATCCCTCATCAAAACGCTTAAACTTGGGTGCAGCCCATTACTGCTGCTCCTATATTATATCGTCAAACGGACCCAAAACCAAGCAAAATCCGGGGTTGGCGTTTTAGTGTAATTAGCGTTTATTAAGGAAACAGTTAAAGAGTACGGGGACGGTTTTCGAGGAACCAGCCGATGGTCCGTTTGAGGCCTTCGTCGAAGGACACTTGGGCCTCGAAGCCGAAGAGTTGTTTGGCTCGCGAGACGTCGAGTCGGCGTCGGGGCTGGCCATCGGGTTTGGAGGAATCCCAGCGGATTTGGCCTTTGAAGCCGGTGAGCTTTACAATTTTCTCGGCGAGGTCTTTGATTGTGATTTCGAATCCTGCGCCGATATTGACGGGTTGGGGGCCGTTGTAGCGTTCGGTAGCCAGGAGGATGCCCTCTGCGGCGTCATCTGCATAAATAAACTCCCGGGAGGCCTTTCCGGTTCCCCAGCAGACGATATGGTCGTCACCGGCGTCGATGGCATCGACACATTTTTTTATAAGGGCAGGGATAACGTGGCTGCTGGAGGGGTTGAAATTATCTCCTGGGCCGTAGAGATTCACGGGGACAAGGAATATGCCGTTGAGACCATATTCGGCGCGGTAGGACTGGGACTGGACGAGGAGCATTTTTTTTGCCAGGCCGTAAGGCGCGTTTGTTTCCTCAGGGTAGCCGTTCCATAAATCATCTTCTTTGAAGGGAACGGGGGTAAACTTGGGGTAGGAACAAACGGTGCCGATGGCGACGAATTTTTCGAGATTGCGAAGGCGTGCCTGTTCGATGAGCTGGACGCCCATCATAAGGTTCTCATAGAAGAATTTGCCTGGGTGTTGGCGATTTGCACCGATGCCGCCTACAACAGCTGCGAGGTGAATGACGATATCAGGTTTCATATCATCATACATCCGGATAACGTCGGGGAGGTTGACGAGGTTGTAGTCCTCTATTTTGGGGACGAGGATATTTTTGCAGCCGCGTTCCTGCAGGCCTTCGATGATATAACTACCAAGAAAGCCGGCCCCGCCCGTAACCACTATTCGCCTGTCTTTGAAGAAGTCGCTCATTGTTTTTTGTCGTGCTCGGCGATAATTTTCTCGTGCTCGGCGATTTTCATATCGGCATCGGTCATCATTTTTGCGAGTTCCCTGAAAACGACCTTTGGTTTCCAGCCGAGGACTTTGGCGGCTTTGGTTGCGTCGCCCTGCAGGGTATCGACTTCAGTGGGCCTGAAATACTTGGGGTCAACTTCAACGTATTTGTGCCAGTCCATATTGAGATAGCCGAAGACCTCCTCGACAAACTCACGAACGGAATGGGATTCGCCGGTGGCTATGACAAAATCGTCAGGTTTATCCTGCTGGAGGATGAGCCACATCGCCTCGACATAATCGCCGGCATAGCCCCAGTCACGTTTGGCATCGAGATTGCCGAGATAGAGTTTATCCTGAAGACCAAGTTTTATGCGAGTGGCGGCGCGGGTGATTTTTCGAGTGACGAACGTTTCGCCCCGGCGAGGGGACTCGTGATTGAACATGACGCCATTGCTGGCGAAAAGGCCGTATGCTTCGCGGTAATTGACGGTCTGCCAGAAGCTGTATGCCTTGGCGCAGGCGTAGGGGCTTCGGGGATAGAAGGGAGTTTTCTCGGTCTGCGGGACCTCAACGACTTTGCCGTACATTTCGCTGCTGGAGGCCTGATAGAACTTCGGGGGCGTTTTCATTCCACGGAGGGCTTCGAGCAGGCGGAGGGTTCCGAGTGCATCGACATTGACGGAGTAAATGGGGATTTCGAAACTGACCTTGACGTGGCTTTGGGCTCCGAGGTTGTAGACTTCATCCGGCTGGATTTCATTAACGATTGATGAGAGGTTGCCGCCATCAGTGAGGTCGCCGTAAACAAGGCGAAGACGGGGTTTTTCGTGGGGGTCTTTATACAAATGGTCGATTCTGCCCGTGTGGAACGACGAACTTCTGCGAATGATACCCCAGACCCCGTAGCCCTTTTTAAGGAGAAGCTCTGTCAGATAGGAGCCATCCTGGCCTGTAATACCCGTAACTAAAGCTTTTTTCATAGATATCGCGTCCTTTAATTAAAAGACAAGACGTCAACCACCATCTTATATTAAACATGAGAATGCGAACAGGCAAGAGATAAAAGCCACACACTAATCCGCTTTGCGCATAAAAAAGGCCGGACATTTATGCCCGGCCCCGGTGATAAGATATCTTTGCTTCTTATTGCTGATTTACCGGCTTAACGGGAATCCCGCACGAGCCAAAATAGCTCTTCGGTTCCTGACTCGTCCATCCAACAGGGTCCTGAGAAAAAGCCATAAATTCAGACCTTGACGGATCTTTTGAAAACACATACCCGCATCCTTTATCCAGGACAATCGTTAATTTGTACATACTGACAGGTATCAATCCGGCCAGTTCGGCTCGATAGCCATACGGCGCCTTTTCCAGTTTATCAAGCGGCATTGTCCAAACGAGATCTATCTCTCTTTGACCGGCGTCCATTTTTTCCATATTAGGAACAGTTACATCATACCCGCGAACCGCTTTTGCTTTGTCGAACGATAACGATGAATCGCCAAGTTTCGCCGATATAATACTTGCGTCATTGTATGGAAGCGTTACGGTCATCACGGAAGTGTCCGCCGGCACATTTGTAATTAGCATCTGGACATGCGCCTCTATCTGACCCGATTTTGTAATATGCCACTGGTCCTTCTGTGCCCCAGCGAATCCTTTCCTGTCCCACTGCTGGAAGCTAGTCGGCGCCTTAAATTCCATTTCGGCAGGCATATATTTAGCTTCAACAGTCACGTAATGTGCACTGTTGAAAAGCTCGATAATTTCATCCTGCGACAATGCATAATTGTAAATCCGCACGTCGTCGATAAGGCCGTGAAAGCAGCGTCCCTTCAGCTCAATGTTCTCGCCGATACAAACAGGGAAGTCATTGGTCCCAATGGGGCCTGTCCGCGGTCTCGAAACATCCAGTTTACCGTCAACGTATATGCTCATATTTTGTCCGTCATAAACACATACGACGTTATGCCACTGCCCGGAATCAACAGCGGTCTTGCCATTAATATAATCCTGGCTCGAAACGCCGAAGTGAAAAACGTTTTGGGCAAAAGAGGTTGACAATCGCCAGGCCGAATCGCCCTTGGTAACAATGCCCGTCCATTCCTGCGGAATGTCTGTTATATTTACCCAGGCAGAGATTGTTATCTTGTCATTGATGTCGAAATTGGCCTCGTTGCTGATTTCGACGTAATCGCCCTTGCCGCTCAATTCAATAGCCCCGCCCGAAACTCCGCCGGTAGGCCGCCACACAGGATTGCCCTTTAGTGCGCCATTATTGCCGTTGCCGGAGCTGTCGGAAGCAATTGCCCCCGTGCTTTCGTCAAATTTCCACCATCCGACCAACTTGCCGGTATTGAAACTCCATACATCGCCGGTCGCTACTTTGCCATTGGCGTCAGTCCCGTCAACACGCCAGTAATAAGTCGTGTCTCTTTTCAGTTCCTGCACAATCAAATTACTATCGTCCGAAACGTCGGCCAAGAGTGATAACCCGTCTGAGGATGTGCCCATATATACCCTGTTTTCAGCGGCATGCATTCCAGGCATCCAGCTTAATTCCAACTCCTTAATTTGACCGCACGTAGTTGCATCGGCCGGCTTTGGTTTAATCGCTTTTGGCTGCCTGTTTAGCGGCATAGCCTCAAGCACGGCAAGCTCATTATCACTTACTGTTTTAACAGTCAAATTACCAAATATGACACGGTACTGTTTATCCGAAACCTTCCACCGCATCAGGACGGCATCACCGAACTCAGCCGTAACCTTATCGCCGTGATACGCGGGCTCGTTACCTTCTCGAAGCAGCTTTTGGTAGAAAACGAATGGTCCCTGCAATTTCATTGTTTTATTCATTAGCTCCTGCTGTGCCTGGTTATTCGGCTCAGCACTCTTTTCAGGATTAAACTTCTTTTGGAGCGCCGGGACCGCTTCCAGTACTGCACTCATCGCGTTCATCTGGCTTGGATACTTGCCGTCCGTGATTTCAGCGAACAGCTTAAACCCTTCAATGGCCCCCGTTTCGTCCTGTGTCGGCAATTTCATCTCGCCCATCGTCGTGAAATCCGCCGGGATATCGGGTTTGAATAAATCCGGCGAAAGCTCCGTACCCCACTCGAAACCATCCATAACTATTATCATATTAATATTCTGCCCGCCAAGTTTCATCTCCCCCTCGATTTCCATCCTGACGGGATACTCCGTAGCAACATCAACCCACATCCGGCCTGTGAAATTGCTGTAAATGCCTTGGACCGCCGGCGGATTATTAACCTCAATACCTTTAACTTCAACTCCGTTTATAGTATCTTTGCCAAGCTCCTTGTACTGGACGGGCTGACCAGACATAAATTGAGTTATAATCTCTCTCGGGTCCTGCATCTGTTTTTTTGTCTTGGCCAGCGATTCGTCCGTCAGCGCCATACGCATATACTTTTTCTGGGTGGGCATCACAATAATCATCGCCTTCTCACCAGGATTAATATACATCTGCTGCATCGGGATACCATTAAGGGAGGTTTCCATTCTGTAGCCGTAGTCGGATGAGATATACGCCTTGCCCTCGACTTGCTGACCCTTTTGACCGACAGGCCCGCCTGTTTGCCTTATGTGCAATCTGTAGGTGCAGGTCTTGAACTGAGCCACTTTGTCTGCGATTTTTGCCCAGGCACAGCACGTTACCGCCGGCGCTTTGCCTGTTATGACATATATGCCCGCCAAAACCGCGATGATAATCACCGCCGCAATAGCTAATTTTGTAATCGGACTTCTCATAATGAACCTCCAGATATTCACTTGATGTTTATCCTGATTCGCTTTCCGGAGTTTCAATGCCTGTTCGCGGACGATTCTGTCCATCACCGCGTTTTCAAGGTCGTTTTGACCGTGACCGGTGCCATTGGCGACAAGACGCTTTTGCAGCAAGTTTACCTGTTCGAGCTCTTTGCGGCACTCGGCGCATACATCCAGATGCGACCTGACCGCCTGATTCAGATTGTCATCAAGCAATCCCTCGATATAGCCAACTAAAAGTTCTCTGCATTCTGAGCAATTCATAACTGCACCTCGCTTTCCTGTGCTGCTTCGTCTTTAAGCATCTCGCGTAAGCGCGTATAAGCCCTCGAAAGGGACTTGGTCACCGTGCCTATGGGAATATTCATTATGGTCGCAACATCTTTACAGGTATGCCCGCCATAATATCGAAGCAGAATTAACTGCCTTGAAAAATCATCGAGTTTGGCAACCGTTTTCGCTAACGGCCAGTCATGGGCGTTATTTGTCTGGGCAGGCATTTGAGCCAGCTTTTCCGCGGCCTGGCGTTCTTTTTGCTCGATTCTTACCTGCTCTTTGGCGACGCGATTGGCAACGCCCAGCATCCAGGCGAAAAACGACTCCGGCTTTTCCAGAGCCGACAAGCCGAAATAGCACCTGACAAACACTTCCTGCAGCGCCTCTTCTGCCAAATCGCTTCTTCCAAGCTGCCCCGCTAAATACCCCATAAGAGGCCCTTTGTACCGCCGGACTAAGTGTCGAAAATCGTCCGGATGGCCGTCAAGGCACCGCTGAACGTAAAATCCGTCATTTTCAGGCATTTTCAAACTCCACATACTAACATATCAAAATAGTCCCGGGTCTTCACTATATAGTGACAGAACAGCTCATTTTGCGACAAAAATAATAAAAAAGGCCGGATAAATCGTCCGGCCTGTTGTTATCGTCGTATCGATTTTCAAATTCCGCCGAAAATAGTCCAGCGTCCCGGCTGATTGTAAACCTGCCGAACGCCAAGACGGTCAAATTTCTGTTCCCCGGTTTTACCATTTACTTCGATTTCAACTATACAAGGCACCACCACACCTCCGGTGGCAGGTATGGGATGCGGTGCAGGTTTGCCAATTGAAACGATACGAAGGAACTTTATATGGCCAAACATTTCCTCCATCTTATCGGCGGGCATACCTTCAAGCAGTTTACCTGCTTTGGCATAATCTTTAGCAATCAAAGCTTCAAAAAACTGCTTGGCCACTTCAACTTCGACCTCGTCATTACTGAGATTTCCCTGAGCCAGGCCGACTTCCTGATTTACCTGGTCAATCTTCGTTGCATCCGAAGGAACTTCTTTGTCCAGGTTGAACATCGCCGGGTCGATTGGCTGATTGTAATCGTAAAACTCCATCGTGCCCTCGAGTTGGTAAACGCCGTCTTTTAGCCAATAAAACTCTATGGCCGTAACAAGTTTGGTGGCCTGGTCAACATACAGGATTTCTCGTCTGCCGGACGATGTGGAATCAGCCGTTACCTTAATATTTTTGGTCTTGTCCGAAGGTTCATTGACTTCCAGTTTTACTTTATTTTGTTTTTCCTGCTCATATAGACGCTCGACAGCCCGTCGAGGGTCGCATTCCTGAACTAATTTGAGCATATCCGCAGAGGCCTTTTCGTCCCGGACGGTAAGAAAACTGTTTTTCCTCTTAAACCACACCTGGGTTTTACCCTCGTTCCAAACCACTACTTTAGCCCCATCATCACTTTCCGACCACTCCGGGAAATACGACCTTACGTTTTTGACACGTCCGGTCTCGTCGCATTCCACCCAAAACTCTTTTGGCTCATCATTACTATGTTGGGCATCGAAGTCCTTGATGTGAAGAAACCGCACCGTGTGGTTTGCCTGGATAGTTTGCTCGAAGGCGTAAGCCGGTGTAGCCGAGCTTCCGATGATTTTTACTGAAAACACTGCTGCAATTATCACTGCCGCAGCGACGGCGAATTTAGTAATTCTGCTGTTCATAATCTTTCTCCATAAACCCATTCTGGCCGCAATGGCACGAGCCGCTGTGATTCTATCGAGAGCGTTTGCAGCGTCGGTGATGATTCGGCTGTCGTCAATCACGCCCGGCTTGATTCGTATCTCTTTGGCCAGTTGTTCTATTTTTTCGTTATTCATTTTCACACTCTGTATTCAAAAGGGACTTTAATTTTTCCATCCCGTAACGATATCTGCTCTGCACCGTATTGATTGAAGCGCCTGTCAATTCGGCAATCTGATTAAAGGTCATATCCGCCTGCACGTGCAGGACAAACACCTCTCGCTGCTCGTAAGGCAGTTGGCCAAGCGCACCATAAACCTGTCTTGCGCCTTCGTCGGCTATGAGCCGGTCGCTCGGCCCATCGGCGTTTGACCCGGGATTAAGCATCTCCACATTCAGGTTCGCCGATCTTGCCCTTTTTCGCAGCAGGTCACGCGCACGGTTTGCGACGCAGCTTATCAGGTAACTCCGGAGGTTACCGTGAATCCGCAATATCGGCACGGTGGCCGCAAAATCGATAAACGCATCGTGAAGACAATCCTCGGCGGTCTGAACGTCGTGGACAAGCGTCACGGCAACGCTGACCAAAATATCCGTATACTTTTCATAGAGCTGGCGTAAGGCGTCTTTGTCGCCCCTTTGCAATCGTTTCAATATATGCTTGTCTTCAGACATAGTTACGCTTTCAAAAGCCAAAAATCGAAGCTTCAATCACTTACCTGACGATTTTAGCGAGTGTTTTAGTTTAAAAATACTGCTTTTTTCGCCGGATTACTTTTTCGTGGCGGATAAACGCCTTCTGCGCATAAAAAAGGCCGGGCAAAATACCCGGCCTTTTGGTTTTTGCCTGTATTAATCTTTCAATTCGCGAACCCAGATATTTCTGAATTTAACGGGGTTGCCGTGGTCCTGCAAAGATAACGAACCTTTATCGCCGTGCGGAACATAATCCGTTACCGCGTGCTGACCTATCCAGTTGGTCCCGCCCTGAAGCTCGACGTTATCCTGAATAATAACGCCATTTTGAAATACGGTAAATCTTGCCTTCCTGTCCACCTTGCCGCCCTTGAAGGTCGGCCTGTGGAAGATTACGTCGTATGCCTGCCACTCGCCGGGCTTTCGGCACACATTGACTAACGGCACGTTGCGACCATAAAGCGCACCGCACTGGCCATCCGCGTAAGTGCGGTTGTTATATGAATCGAGCACCTGAATCTCATACATCTCCATCAGGAATACGCCGCTGTTGCCGCGTCCCTGTGAGCTGCCGATTACCTTTTCAGGCGTGGCAAATTCAATATGGAGCTGGCAGGAGCCGAATTTCTGCTTTGAGCGGATGAAGCCGGCGTCTTTTACGGTTTCGAGATACCCTTCGCCGACCTTCCAAGGGAATGCCGCCTTGGGATTCTTCACGCCTTCCCATTTTGAAGCGTCGTTGCCGTCAAACAGCACAATCGCGTCCGAAGGAGCAGTGCCGACTTTATCGCCGCAAGTCGCCTCGCCCGGCGTAACCACCGGCGCCACGGGCCGATTCATATCGTGAACCATCCATCTGCCCGTTTCTGTCTCAACCCACTGTATAATCTCCGGCTTTTTCGGCGCCGGGGCCGCATTTGGCTCTGCGCAATTCGCAATCGTCGCCAACAAAACAATTATCCCCAAACCTAAAATCGCGTTCCTGACCATTGTCATCATCCTTTCAAAAACGATTAATGTTCCCAAACTCCAGCTTTATACCCAAAACCGCCTCGCTTGCCAAGTATCAAGGTTTCACATCGCGTAACTATGCAGGCCGGGGAATAGACGGGAGAGGTTCACCCATAACAGGGTTATGATAATGACAACAAGACCAACAATTGCCCAGAGCGAATTTATTCGCGGGAATCGTTTGCCGAACATATAGCGGAAATGGAAATAGCCGACATAAACCAGCCAGGATGCGAGCGACCATAATTCCTTCGGGTCCCAGCCCCACCAGTCACCCCAGGCGTTCTGTCCCCAGACGCTTCCGAGAACAAGACCGAGCGTCAATAGCGGAAAACCAGCGCAAATTATTCGATATATCGCCTCTTCCGGCGAAAGTAAATTCTCAACAGTTCGCTTACCTGCTAACTGTAAACCTGCCTGAACGGCCGCTTTTGTCATAAGAATATAAGAAAGCATATAAACAAGAACGTGGGGGCCGAAAAGCCAGGTTTGCAAAGCGGGTGGTAATTGCTGCGGCTCGGCACTAAAGACGAATCCTGCCGGGAAAAGCACAATGACTCCTATCAGCATATCAGCCGCGACGCCGCCTACTCGCAAAACACGATTGCAGAAAATTGAAATAGGATACGCCAAAACCCCAAGGCACAAAAACACGTCGAACAGATTTTGCATTGGAATATGTCCGACGTGCGCCCAGCGATAAACGATTGCCGCGCAGCCAACGAGAAACCCGGCCAAAAATAGAATATGCCCCGCCTTTCGCTGACGCGACAACATCGTGACAAACGCCAGTAAATACCCTGCCATCGCGGCGTAAATGAGCAAACCCTGAATGGTATATTCAATCGCCATCGATTAGTCCTCAATCTCCCTGTCGCCGAATATATGCCGCAGCCAGAAATGCCAGAAGACCCCGGCACAGAGCAGGATGTAGCCGAGAAAAACTACGCCCAGTCCCTTGTCGCTTGTCACGCCAAGCACAGTATATCGGCCCGCATCGCTGTCGTAGCCCTGCTGATAAAAAAGATACCCGCCATAATGCAACGGCTTATTGACCTCGATGCTCTTTCGCGTAACGACCTTATTATCTTTAACGACCTCAACATCGCTTAAAAAATCCTTAACCGGCCTGCGATAAGAAAACTGCAGATTATCATCGGGCCTGGCGCGGCCTGGAAAACGCTCGAATACATATCTTGTCGCCTCGCTGCCATCTGGTTTTTTCAGCAGCAGTTCAAGAGCCGGATTAGGCCCGCCGTTCGGGTCGTCAATCGCAACTCTTTTGTCCCCTTCTCGCGCCAGTTTGAAATTCTCAAATCGCCTGACAATCTCAACGCTGCCTAAATCTTTATCAAGCACATACTTTTGTCCCTCCTGGGCGGGAATCTTAAATCCTTCGCCTTTTTGTGTCCTGATAATCAACTGCCCCGGCTGATAATACTCGACTTTGAAATCCACGAGTTTTATCGCGAAGGGCAGCATCTTGATTACGCCATTTTCCAATTCCACCGCCCGCTCGGTTGTCCCTTCGTTGATTATCATTTGGCCCGTGCGAATTGTGTCCGTGCCGAACAATTTATCCTGAATCTTGAACCCCGCTTGTGAGCCGATTATGCCGCCCGCGAGGACAATGATACAGCCAAGATGAATCAGGAAAAGCCCCCTAAAACAAAGCAATCGGCGGAACAGGGCTATTGCCGAGATTAACAGGATTGCGAACGCAAGCCAGTAAACAGACAGTGGTATCGAATTGAAAAATTCCTTCGCGGATTCTGCCCCGATGAACGCCCCGTATATTGAAAAAACTATCAAAAGCAGGATAAGCAAAAGCCCTGCCCACAAGGCAACACGTCTGAAACTATTTTTTAATCCCGCTGATTGCATAATCGCCTTCAAAACCCGACAAAACGAAAAACGCATTATCACAAAAACAACCGCGTTCGCAAGCACAATGGGTTTTGGGCGCCGTAAAATATAGCAGTCAGGGTTAACGAGGGTTATAATAGGCACGATATGGAATTAGTGCTTCAGAGCGTAAATTATCACGATTGCCCGATTGGCCGGCGGGAAAAGGTGTCACTTACCAATGGTCAACAACAGGAAATGCTGCGCGCCCTGCTGGATAAGGATGGCATCGTCGAGGCGGCCATTTTGCAAACCTGCAACCGCACGGAGATTTACCTCTACGCCAAAAAAGACATCGACTGGTTAAAGCCCGTTAGCGAGCTGATGGGGCAGTTGGGTGATGAAGCCGGGCAAACCTGGCAAAAATACTGCATGCAAAAACGCGGCATCGACGTCGCACGACATTTGTTTGCCGTCGCCGCAGGCCTCGATTCGCAGATGCTGGGCGAGAACCAGATACTCTCGCAGGTAAAGGCCGCTTATATCGAGTCCATCGGATGCCGGGCGAGCAGATTTATTTTTCATCGACTGTTTCATACCGCGTTTCGCGTAGGCAAAGCCGTGCGAACACAAACCGATATCAACTGCGGCGCCGTCTCAATCAGCTTGGCCGCCGTCGAACTGGCAAAAGAAAAAATCAAATCCGATAAAGCTATCGCAATGATAATCGGTGCGGGCGAAAACGCGGAGCTTGCAGCAAGATACTTGGTCAAGGGGGGTTTCAAACAACTTATTATCGCCAACCGCAACAAGGACAACGCCGGCGAGATGTGCGGACGCTTGGGCACAGGGCGCGTAATCGGCCTCGATGAAATACCCGCCCGCTTAGATGAAGCCGATTTGGTAATCGCCTCAACAGGCGCAACGCAGCCCGTAGTCAATTATGAAAGCGTCAAAGGCATCCTGAACAAACGCAAAAAACCGCTGCTGATGATTGATATAGCTGTCCCCCGGGACATCGATGAACGCATCGCCCAGTTCGACTGCGTTACAATCGTCAATATCGACGACCTCGACAAGCGAATCGCCGTCAACAGGGAAAAACGCTCGACCGAAATCCCAAAAGCCGAAAAAATTGTCGATGACTTCACAAAACAATTCGCAAACTGGCGCGACTCGCTGTCCGTCGTCCCTGTTGTTACCCATCTCACCCAAAGGGCGATTGAAATGGCCCGTGCCGAGGCCAGACGCTACGCGAAGGATTTTGGCCCCGCGAACGCCGCCAAACTCGAAACCTTCGCCGAATCGCTCGCCAAAAAAATCCTCCACGGCCCCGTTAGCTTCCTCAAAGACGCCGGCGACGACGACCCAACCACACAGCAGCTACGCGCCCTCGACCTGGTAAATAAAATGTTCCTTCTCGACGAAGAGCAGCCGAAATGAAAAAAACGCTCATTATCGCGACTCGCACCGGCTCGCTGGCTATTGTCCAAACCCAAATCGTCGTAGCCGCGATACAAAAACTTTTCCCCGCCCTCGATATCCGCATCAAAAAAATCGCAAGCGAAGGCGACAAAGACCACCGGACAACACTATGGGAATTGAAAGAGACCGGCTTTTTCACATCAATTCTCGAAGATGCCCTGCTTGCCAAAGAAGCGGATATAGCAGTTCATAGTTATAAGGATTTACCCACCGCGATTCGTGATGGTTTGACTATTGGCGCAGTCCTCGACCGCAAGTTCCCCGAAGATTGTCTCGTAACCGCCTCGCTAATAAAGTCCCTCGATGAATTGCCTAAAGAAGCAATTGTAGGCACGTCGAGCTTACGAAGAACAGTCCAGTTAAAACGATTGCGAAACGATTTGCAATGTGTCCCCATACGAGGCAACGTTACCACTCGCCTAAAAAAACTTGAACAGGGCGATTTTGATGCAATCGTTTTGGCAAGAGCAGGTCTCGAACGACTCGGCTTAGGCGACAAAGCATCAATCATCTTTGACCCGACTAAGTTTATCCCATCACCCGCACAGGGTGCGTTGGCCGTTGAGGTGCGTGCCGACAATAGCGAAACAAAAGAAATCGTCTCAAAACTCGATGATAAGGATTCTCGCATTACAACAACAGCCGAACGCCAGGTCTTTTCCGCTCTTGGCTGCGGCTGTCACGCTCCCGCAGGAGTATTTGCCCAAGTTGATGGCTCTAAAATCACTATCTCTGCATGTTTTAGCGACCCCGCCGGGCAAAACTTCTCGCACGCAACCATCTCCGGCCCAATTAACGATTCCGCCAAATTAGCCCAAACCATCGCAGACAAACTCAGGCAAAAAAGCGGTTAGTGGATTACACGCTGTGCGGCAAACCATTCAACGGGCATTCTTCGCATTTAGGCATCGGCTTGCAGAAATCCTTGCCAAGATGCACAAGAAGTGCGTGATATTCGTTGAACAATTGGATGCTTGAAGGCAGATTCGATTCAAACATTTCCTGAATCTGATGGTAGTCAGCGCCCCCATCAATCAAATGATGACGAGAACATATTCGGGCGGTGTAGGCATCTACAACAAAGACAGATCGATTCAGGGCGTAAAGTAAAATTGAGTCGGCTGTTTCGGGGCCGATACCTTTTACGCTGAGCAATTGCTGGCACAGTTCAGCGGTCGGCACTTTTTCGAGATTCTTCAATTCGCCTGAGTAATTCTCAAAGAACCAGTCGAGGAAGTTTTTCAGACGTTTCGCCTTTATATTGAAGTACCCGGCCGGCCGAATAAGCTCAGCAAGTTTTTTGATATCGATACCGTGCAATTTATCAGGCGAAAGCGCTTTGGCGTTTTTCAGATTGGTGATTGCCTTTTCGACATTGGTCCAGTTGGTATTCTGGGTAAGAATCGCGCCAACAATAACCTCAAACGGCGTATCCCCCGGCCACCAGTCCTGCGGCCCGAACCGCTTATACAGCAAATCGTAAATCTCTTTCAATTTCCCAGCCAACATTGATGCGATTATAACGAACCCCTGCCAGATTGACCACTGCGACTGCCAAAAGTGGTTTCGCGACGCCAGCGGCGGAATTAACTTGTGTATCTTAACCTCTTATTTGAAAAGGAGTTAAACTAAAGGGATGGTATTATGGACAGGTTTGGTATATCATTTGCAGTTTATAGCCACCAAGACACTAAGATTCTAAGTAAAAATGTTGATAAATTAGTAAGGAGAGCAGGCAATGGCAGTGAAACAATTGGCGTTTGATGTTGCGGCCCGACAAGGATTATTGAAGGGCGTTGAGAAATTGGCAGCGGCGGTCAGGGCAACCTTGGGGCCGAGAGGTCGAAATGCGATTATCGATAAGGGCTGGGGCGGACCGACCGTCACAAAAGACGGCGTTACCGTCGCGGAAGAAATCGAACTATCCGATAAAAACGAGAACATGGGCGCCAAGTTAGTCAAAGAGGCGGCCAGCAAAACCTCGAAAATCGCTGGCGATGGAACGACGACAGCGACGGTGCTTACCGAAGCGATGTTCACCGAGGCGTTCAGGAACCTGGCTGCCGGCGCAGACGCGATGGCGATTAACCGCGGAATGCAGGAGGCCTCGAAAGCGGTTGTTGAGAAGCTAAAGACGCTTGCCAAGCCCGTGGACATCAGCAAGAGAATCGACATCGTCAACGTCGCGTCAATCTCAGCAAACAACGACAGCGAAATCGGTAACAAGATGGCGGACGCTTTTCAGCGCGTCGGCAAAGATGGCGTCATCACAATCGAGGACGGCAAAGGATTCGAGACAACGGTCGATTTCGTCGAGGGTATGCAGTTTGACCGCGGATATCTGTCGCCTCATTTCGTTACCAACCCGGACAATATGACCTGCGAGCTTGAACGGCCATTGATATTAGTTTACGAAGACAAAATCAGCAGCGTGGCGAAATTAGTGCCATTATTGGAAAAGTCAGCAAAAGCGAAAAGACCTTTACTCATCATCGCCGAAGACGTCGAAAGCGAGGCGCTGGCGACCTTAGTGGTCAACAAATTAAAGGGGATTATACAGTGCGCTGCCGTAAAAGCCCCGGGCTATGGCGACAGACGCAAGGCAATGCTCGAAGATATCGCCGTATTGACGGGCGCAGAGCCGATATTTAAGGATTTGGGTATTGAACTTGAAAACATCAGCGCCAAACAATTAGGCCAGGCCAAGAAAGTAACAATCGACGGCGACAACACGATTATCGTCGAAGGTGCTGGCGATGAGGGAGCAATCAAAGGCAGAATCAAGCAGATTCAGGATGAAATCTCGAAAACCACCAGCGACTACGATAAAGAAAAATTACAGGAGCGTTTGGCGAAGCTC
The DNA here is from genome assembly GCA_050013675.1 of Sedimentisphaerales bacterium. Taxonomy (GTDB): domain Bacteria; phylum Planctomycetota; class Phycisphaerae; order Sedimentisphaerales; family Anaerobacaceae; genus Fen-1362. The sequence goes on along the minus strand of JBEKEU010000001.1, from coordinate 520,017 downwards.
ACCGGCGGCGTTGCCCAGATTAACGTCGGCGGAGTAAGCGAAGCCGAAATGAAAGAGCGAAAGGCGAGAATCGAAGACGCACTGCACGCCACAAGGGCAGCCATACAGGAAGGAATAGTCCCCGGCGGCGGAGTCGCGCTGATTCGCTGCATCGACTCGATAAAGGCATTGAAACTGACCGGCGATGAGAAGACCGGAGCCGCCATCGTCGCCAAGGCGTTGACGATGCCCTGCTACTGGATAGCAGCGAATGCCGGCGCGACAGCGAATTTAGTTGTGAGCAAAGTCGCGGAAGGCAAAGGCGCATTCGGCTACAACGCGGATAAAGACATCTACGAAGACCTGATAGCAGCCGGCGTCATCGACCCGGTTAAGGTAACAAGAATCGCCCTGCAGAACGCCGTCAGTATCGCCGGATTGCTGCTGACGACGGATTGCGTTATTACAGAAAAGCCGCAGGACAAAAAAGAGGGACATCAGCACCCCGGTATGGGAGGTATGGGCGGCGGCATGGGAGGAATGGGCGGTATGGGTGGCATGGACGACTACGGAATGTAAAATTAAAAAAAGAATAAAAGATAAAAGGAGATTTGGATATGAAGTTGGCGCCATTGGATGACAGGGTTGTAATAAAGCAATCGGAAGCGGAAGAGAAAAGCGCGGGCGGAATCATACTGCCGGATGCGGCGAAGGAAAAACCGCAAAGAGGAAAAATCATCGCCGTCGGGCCGGGCAAAATTTTAGACAACGGCAAACGCGGCAAAATGAACGTCAAAAAAGGCGACGAGGTCATTTACGCCAAATATATAGGCAACGAGGTCGAGATTGACGGCGAAAACTACGTCATACTCCACGAAGGCGACATACTTGGCGTAATCGAGAAATAGGGCTTGTTTAAGAAAATCGATTTTCGATTGAGAGGTTGAAGATATGGCAAAGCAAATGATGTTTGATGATGCGGCGAGGCAGCAGCTTAAGGAAGGATTGAGCGAGCTGGCCAGCGCCGTGAAAGTTACATTAGGACCTACGGGCAAAAACGTGATACTGCAGAAAAGCTGGGGTTCGCCCAAAATCACAAAAGACGGCGTAAGCGTCAGCAAAGAAATCGAGCTGCAACAGCCCTTCAAAAATATGGGCGCCAAAATGGTCAACCAGGCGGCAAGCAAAACAGCCGACGAGGTAGGCGACGGCACGACGACGGCGACGATATTGGCAGAGGCGATATACACCGAGGGCCTCAAATACGTTACCGCTGGCGTCAACCCGATGGCGATACAGCGAGGCATCAACAAGGCGGTCGCCAAGGCCAGCGAATTCATAAAGTCGATTTCGACGCCGGTCAAAGGCGACGACATTGCCAAGGTAGCGACAATCAGCGCCAACAACAACGCATCAGTCGGAAAACTGCTCGCTGAAGCGATGGAGAAAGTGGGCAAAGACGGCGTCATAGAGATAGAAGAAGGCAAAGGCACGGAAAATGAAGTCAGCGTCGTCGAAGGTATGCAATTCGACCGCGGCTACATATCACCCTACTTTATGACCAATCCTGAAACGCTCGAATGCGTGCTTGAAGACGTGCACATCCTGCTGCACGAAAAGAAACTCTCGAACGTGCGGGAAATGATACCGCTGCTCGAAAAAATAGCGCAGGTCGGCGGCTCGTTATTGATTGTGGCCGAAGACGTGGAAGGCGAAGCGCTCGCGGCTCTTGTGATTAACCGCCTGCAGGGAGTCCTCAAGGTCTGCACTGTAAAGGCGCCGGGATTCGGCGACAGACGCAAAGCGATGCTCCAGGATATGGCAACACTTATTGGCGGCGAGGTAATCAGCGAAGACCTCGGTATAAAATTAGAAAAGATTGAGCTGTCGCAATTAGGTAAGGCCAAGAAAATCGTTATTGATAAAGAAACCACAACGATAATCGAAGGCGCCGGCAGCAAAAAAGACATACAGGCAAGATGCGACCAGATACGCAACCAGATGGAAAAAACGACGAGCAGCTACGATAAAGAAAAGCTCCAGGAACGATTGGCAAAACTCACAGGCGGCGTCGCGGTAATCAAGGCGGGAGCGGCGACAGAAACCGAAATGAAAGAGAAAAAGGACCTCCTCGATGACGCGCTGCACGCCACAAAGGCCGCGGCGGCGGAAGGTATCGTCGCAGGCGGCGGCGTAGCGTTCCTGCGGGCGATAGCCGTAGTAGAAAAAGAAAAAAGCAAGGCAAAGGGCGATGAGCAAATCGGATTCGATATTATCGCCCAGGCGCTGCGCAAACCCACGATGCAAATAGCGGATAATTCCGGCGAGCACGGCGACGTCATAGCCGAACAACTGCTCGAGCGTTTAAGCAGCGAAAAAAATATCGGATACGACGCGAACAAAGGCGAGTTTGTGGATATGCTCAAGGCAGGCATCGTTGACCCGGCCAAGGTCGTGAGGACCGCCCTCGAGACGGCCGCCTCGGTCGCAGGGCTGATGCTGACTACCAGCGTGCTGATTACCGATTTGAAAGACGATGACAAAGACGCCGAGCCGATTGCCGGGTCGGTAAGATAATTTTGATTTGCGAATTTACGGCCCCGCAATAAATTGCGGGACTAAATGATATGCCGAAACGGGATTACTACGAGGTTTTAGGGGTTGCGAAAAACGCCTCGCCGGACGAAATAAAACGCGCGTATCGGCGGATGGCGATAAAGCACCACCCCGACAAAAACCCCGACAATAAAAAAGATGCCGAGGTAAAATTCAAGGAATGCGCCGAGGCATACGAAGTCCTCAGCGACCCCGAGAAACGGCAGCGATACGACCAGTTTGGCCACGACGGCCTTCGCGGCTCAGGTGTGCGCGACTATTCGCATATGCGATGGCAGGATATCGGCAGTTCCTTCGAGGACATATTCGGCTTCGGAGACCTCGGCGACCTTTTCGGAGGCGCATCGCGAGGCCGAAAAGGTGCCAAGCGCGGACCGACGAGAGGTTACGACCTTGAGACGACGGTCGAACTGTCCCTGCAGGAAGTGGCCAAGGGAACGGAAAAAACAATCGAATTCACGCGCCAGGATTTGTGCGGCGAATGCAACGGCACAGGCAGCGCAAAAGGCACCAGACCCGGGGCGTGCCCAACCTGCGGAGGCAGCGGCCAAATTGCGAGGGGCGGCGGATTCTTCCAGATGGTCTCGACTTGCCCGCAATGTCGGGGCACCGGAGAAGTAATTACAAACCCGTGCAGGCAGTGCGGCGGCTCCGGGCATATGCCAAAGCAGCGAATCGTAAGCGTAAAGATACCCGCGGGCGTTCACGAAGGACAGGGAGTTCGAGTGGCCGAGGAAGGCGAACCGGGACGCAACAGCGGCCCCAGGGGCAATTTGTACTGCTACGTCAGGATTAAGCCGCACGAATTTCTCGAACGCGACGGCAACGACCTGATTGCGGCTGTCCCCGTAAGTTTCACGCAGGCGTCACTGGGCGCGGCGATTGAGGTGCCGAGTTTGGACGGTATGAAAGAATTGAAGATTCCCGCAGGCACTCAGCACGGCAGCGTATTCCGGATAAAAGGCCAGGGTCTGCCCGACCTGCGAACAAGACGAACCGGCGATGAGCGTGTGCAGATACTCGTTGAGGTGCCGACGAAATTGAACGCCAAACAGGAAGAACTGCTGCGGGAATTTGCGAAAACGGAAAACAAAAGCGTGTTTCCGAAAGCCACTGGTTTTGTGGACCGACTGAAAAAATATTTTGGCGGTAACTAACAATGTTCCCTAAAAAGAAAGAAAAACCCAAAGAAGAACATAATCCCGCCACGGAGCAGGAACAGCCGAGGATCGAACCGCCGGCGCAGGATGCGGAAGCACTGCAAAAACAATTAGAGGAATTGCGCAGGCAGGCGGAAACGCTGCAAAAGGAAAAGGACGATATTTTCGCCAAACTGCAACGGGTTGCGGCGGATTACGACAATTATCAAAAACGCTCGGCAAAACAGATAACTGACAACGTCGCTTACGAAAAAGACAAAATAGTAAAGTCGCTGTTGCCTATCCTGGATAATTTTGAGTATATCCTCGCTAATACCTCCTGCAGCGCTGCTGACGAGACACTGCTGAAAGGCGTAAAAATAATTTATGACCAGATGCTGGATGTCCTGAAGGGTCACGGAATAGAGCAAATCAAATCGGCAGACGAACCGTTTAACCCGGCGCATCACGAGGCGATTACGCATCGCAGCGAAAATGACAAGGAAGAAGGCCTCGTTCTCGAAGAACTGCAAAAGGGCTACAAGCTCAACGGCCGGCTGATTCGCGCAAGCAGGGTCGTCGTAAACAAGCTGCCTTCTTCACAAACGCCCCAGCAGCCCGAAGAACCGGAAACAAAGGACACGCAGTAGCTATGCCTACTTACGATTACAAGTGCAATAAATGCGGGCACCTGTTCGAGCAACTTCAAAGCATAACTTCCAAATCGTTGCGAAAATGCCCCAGGTGCGGTAAGTCCGCTCTTAAACGACTAATTGGCACCGGGGCCGGCCTCATCTTCAAGGGCAGCGGCTTTTACGCCACCGATTACAGAAGTGAAAGCTACAAGGAATCCGCAAAAAAAGAAAAGCCGGAAAAAACCAGCGAGAAAAAAGAAACGACCACAACACCGGCAAAATCGGAAACCAAAAGCACAGGCGAAACCAAAAAGACGGCGAACAAAAAAAATCAGGAAACTAACCGCCGGTAAACAGCTTCGATTGTATCGACCATCGTCCCGGGGCTAAACTTCTCCTTCACAAATTCCCGGCCCTGAACTCCAAGTTTTTTGCGAAGCCCCTTATCCTGTACCAATTCCGCACAGGCGGCGGTTAATTGCTCGACATTTTCCGGAGCAATCAGCCGGCCCGTGTTTTCATTTACAACCTCCCTTGCGCCATCGAGGTCAAAACATATCGCTGGCCTTCCGCAAAGCATCGCCTGGGGAAGCGTCCTCGCAAGACCTTCTCGCAGCGAGCAATGAACAAGAATATCGGATGATTGCAACACAACCGGCATCATCTTCGGCGGCAGCAACCCCGTGAATCTGAACCTGTGTCCAAGCCCCAGGCCGCCAATCCAGCTTTTGTATCTTTCCGCCAAAATTCCATCGCCGACGAAAAGCCAGATTACCTTCGGAAATTGCTCGGCAAGTTTCTTCGCGGATTCGATTATAAACTCGTGGCCCTTGAGATGAAAAAGGCGTGCGATTGTTACAAGCACGATTGAATCTTCCGGTATGGCGTATTTTTGCCTGAATTGTTTTTTCTGCTCATCGGAAATAGGTCGAAGAAAATCGTCCTCCTCAATCGCGGAATAGGCGGTAGCATACTTGTCGGGCGAACCAATACCAGCGGCCAGCGATTGATTCGTCATCGCGTCTGCCACGCTTATAAAAAAATCGGTGCGTTTCGCCGCGGCCTTCTCGACGGCAATGTAAAATTTATTGAGTATCGCGCATTGATAAGAATGAAACGCCAAACCATGAACCCCGTGAACAATCTTTGGCAGACCCGCTCCCCATTTACTCTTGAGCGAATGCGCCGCGTATCGGCCAAGAATGCCCGCCTTGGCCGAATGAGTATGAACAATCTGGGGCTTTAATTCCCGCAGTATGTTCTTGATTTGAAAATACGCCGGTATGTCGTAACGTGGATTTATCTGGCGCCGCAGGTCATTGAGTATGACAAAATTAAATTTCTGGTTGTGCGCAAATTCGTAGAGGTCGCCTTCCGGCCCAAGGGCCGGCCCTGTTACCAGCGTAACATTGTGGCCTCGCTGCGCCAGCAGTTTGCAGGTAATGAGCGTATTTTCCTGCGCCCCGCCGAGTATGAGCCGAGTTATGATATGAACTATCTTCAATATCGAATCCACATTAAACACAGACCTTCTGGAGGGGCGATAGGGCCTGCGGACCGCCGGTTTTTTGCCTCGATGATTTCAATCATTTTCTCCGGCTTCATCCTGCCCACGCCAACCTCGACAAGCGTCCCGACGATATTCCTGACCATATTATAAAGGAAACGGTCGCCTTCGACATCGATAAATACCCAGTCGTCGCCCAACATCGGCGCATCGCTTGGATTTTGAGGCGGAAATTTCGACGAATACACCTCGCAGCGAAAAATAGTGCGGATTGAATCAGTTCGATGGTCGTCCGCAGCGGCGAATGATTTGAAATCCTGCTTGCCCATAAGCAATTTGGCCGCCTGGTTCATAAGGGCAACGTCGAGCTTCGCCTCCGACAGGTGCCAGCAGTGATGGATTTCGAAGACCGGCCTGTCTTTGCCTGTGAAAATACAGTAGCGGTACAATTTGCACCTGGAGTCGCCGATGACGTTGAAGCCCATAGGGACATCAACGGCTTCAGTAACAGCGATGTCATCGGGCAACCGGTCAGTGATTGCCTTAGCAAGGTTTTTGGTTGGAATCGGCGAATCAATCTGAATGATTGCGACTTGGCCTTTTGCGCTGACCCCCGCGTCGGTTCTCGATGCGGCTGTTACCCTCGTGCGCCAGCCCAGCAGTTCGCTCACCGCGTTGGCAAGCTCCGCCTGGATGGTTCTTTTGCCGGGCTGTATTTGCCAGCCGTGGTAGCTCGTGCCGTCGTACGATACCGTCAGTTTTACGTTACGCAGCGCCATTTTCAAAAAAGAAAGCCCCCAGGTTTATCCTGGGGGTTTTCAGCAAACTTTCGGTTACAATAGTTTTTCCGCGATTTGAATCGCGTTAAGTGCCGCGCCTTTTCTGAGCTGGTCGCCTGCTACCCAGATATTTATGCCGCGATTTTCCGGTATCGAGAAATCCTGCCGGATTCTGCCGACGAAGACATCGTCTTTGCCGGTGGCGTCGATTGGCATCGGAAAACGATTATGCTCACGGTCGTCCATAAGCGAAACGCCCGGTGCGTCCTTTAGCAACTCCCGAACCTCTTCAGGCGTAATCGGGTCGGTAAATTCGAGGTTGATGCTTTCGCTGTGCGCCCGCAATACCGCCACCCTGATACAGGTCGCGGTAACTGCGATATCCTGGCAATCGAATATCTTCCTGGTTTCGTTGACCATTTTGACCTCTTCCTGGTTATAGCCGGTGGCGTCCAGCGAAGAATTGTGACTGAACACGTTGAAGGCAAGCTGATAAGGCAGAACCTTGATAGTCGGCTTTTTGCCCGCCAGTATCTCGCGCGACTGCTGCTCAAGCTCCAGCATCGCTGACTGACCCGCCCCGCTTGCCGCCTGGTAGGTACTGACAACCATACGTTTCACCGGGTTTGCCTTGTGCAAAGGCCACACCGGCACGATACCGATTATGGTCGAGCAGTTCGGGTTCGCGATAATGCCCTTATGCTCCTTGATTTTCTGCGGGTTAATCTCCGGGATAACAAGCGGCACATCAGGAACCATCCTGAACGCCGACGAATTATCGACGACTACCGCGCCCGCCTTAACCGCCGCCGGCGCGAAGGCCTTGCTTCGGTCGGCTCCCGCGCTGAACAAAGCGATATCGACCCGGTCAAAACTCTTGTCTGTCATCTGCTCAACGACGTATTCCTTGCCCTTAAACTGGATTGTCTTGCCCGCGGACCTGCTGCTTGCCAGCATCTTTATAGAATCAAAGGGAAAATCCCTTTCTTCGATAATACTCAGAAATTCCTGCCCGACTGCGCCGGTCACGCCTGCGATAGCTACATTCCAACCCATACGAACACTCCTTAAATTTTCACAAAAAAGGCAGCCGAATATAGCTGCCCCCATAATTAACAATGTCCAGCCGAACCGAGCATTTTAATAAGATTATTAGCGAAATGCAAGAGGTTTTGGCTTCGGATTTCCACCGTATTTAGCCCCGCCACTCTCGCCGAAGCCCTTGGCGAAGGCGGATGGCGGGGTTTGTTACAATGGCGTTTTTAACGTCTTCGACGTGGCTTATGGTGTCTCATAGTCGAGAATCTGCCCCTATGTAGTCCCGGCTGTACTCTTGGCGTCTCGATTTTGATGTGAACATAGGTAAAGCCGGGACATTCGATGGGGGTAATATCTCGCCCGATGAATCTTTCAATCAGTCGAAGCTGCTTATGCTCCTCACTTGAAACAAATGTAATCGCGTCGCCCGTCGCCTCGGCCCGGCCGGTCCGCCCGATGCGGTGAATATAGTCCTCCGGCATGCCGGGCACGTCGAAATTGATGACATGCGATATTCCCGTAACGTCGATGCCGCGTGCCGCGATATCCGTCGCCACCATAACGCGGTAGTCGCCATTTTTGAAGCCATCAAGCGCACGCTGTCTCTGGCTCTGCGTCCGGCCGGAGTGTATCGCCACCGACTCAATGTTTGCACGTTCGAGATGCCGGTTAATCTTGTCCGCGCCATGCTTGGTGCGTGAAAAGACCAGCACGCTGGATAACTGGCCATCCCGCAGCAGGTGCAAAAGAAGACCGATTTTCCGGTCCCTCTCGACCATATAAATATGCTGTTTGATTGTCTCGATGGGGTTGCGGGGCCTGCCGATTTGTATCATTATGGGCGACCTCTGCACGCCCGAAGCCAGATTACTTATCTCAGGCGTTACCGTCGCCGAGAACAGCATCGTCTGACGATTCGTGGGGACCGCCGAGATGATTCTCCGCACGTCCTTGATGAAACCCATATCGAACATCCGGTCCGCCTCATCTAAAACCAGCACCTCGATGTGCTTGAGTTCGATGGTCCGCCGGTTCATATGGTCAAGCAGCCGGCCCGGCGTCGCAACGACAATATCAACACCCTGGCGAAGCGCGCTGAATTGCCCATTTATATTCACCCCGCCATAGACGGCCAATGTCCGCAAATGCAGGAATCGCCCATAGTCGCGTATGGCCTTTTCGATTTGCACCGCTAATTCCCGCGTCGGCGTCAAAATCAGCGAGCGAACAACCTTCCTTTTGCCCGCCTGCTCGTGGCTTAGCCGATTCAAAATTGGCAGCACAAACGCCGCCGTTTTGCCCGTGCCCGTCTGGGCGCAGCCGATGATGTCTTTGCCCGCAATTGCCGCCGGAATCGCCTTCGACTGAATTTCGGTTGGAGCCGTGAACCCCGTGGCCAATATCCCCCGCACCAACGGGTCGGCCAGTCCAAATGTCTTAAACATCTCTTAATCCTAAAAAAAATATTAAATGTGGCACCCCTTAGGGGTGAATGCACAACCAAACCTGTCGTTAGCACAGTTGAAGGACCTATCCTGAGCAAAGTCGAAGGGCTCGAAATGACACCATACGATATGTTTCACAACGCGTCTGAATTGAGTCATATTTCCGGCATTATACCACATCACCTATAAAACAGAAGAACTATATTTAGCATGACGTCTTACGCCGGGTTGTAAGTAATTAGATTATCTGTTGAAAACAGAAAATCTATGTGTAAAATCAGAAAGCAAGATAAGCCGCAATCCTGCGGACAAATATATTTTGAATTGGAGGCACTTATGAAAATCCTTAACACATTCAGAATTTTCCTTGTCCTCTGTATCGGCCTGGTTATCTCTTTATGTTTAGCCAATGGAGAAACCCCGCAAGTAAAGCCAAACCAGGAGCACATGGCCTGGGTTGAAAAGTGCCTGACAGATTTTGAGTCCATTAAGCCGGGCATGACGAGGGGCGAGATAGAGAAGAAATTTCCAATGGATGGAGGTGCTCAGGGTGTATCACCAGTCCGATTTACGCATCCAGAGTGTGGTTATTTCAAAGTTGCTGTTGAGTTTGATTTCAAGCGTAATGAGAAAGACCAAGGCAGGGCCATAATATCGCCAGATGACAAGGCAACTAAAGTATCAACACCATATATCGAAAGGCCGTTTACGGACTAATCCCAGAATCAATGGCCGACTAATCAAACAAATCAAGGAGAAATTCAATGCAAATGCCGGTGAAAATGTTATTTTTAGCGATTAGTTTTTTTATCGGGACGCCCGTCTTTGCTCAATCCTCAGATGCAAATATCAATCCCGACCTCTTAACGAAACGATGGCAGGCATCGTGGGTTTCGCATCCGACGGCGTCACCGAAGGATTATGGCGTGTATCACTTCCGCAGGACCTTCGACCTCGATTCGCAACCCGAAAAATTTATCATTCACGTATCGGCGGATAACCGTTATCGCCTCTTCGTCAATGGCCAAAGTGTCTGCCGCGGGCCGGCACGGGGCGACCTTATGCACTGGCGATACGAAACAGTCGATATCGCCCCTTACCTCGTAAAAGGCAAAAACACAATCGCCGCTGTCGTCTGGAATTTCGGCGAACTTATCCCCGGTGCACAAATGACAATTCGCACGGCCTTTGTCCTCCAGGCCGACGACCCGCGTAACAACTTCGTCAACACCGACCAAAAATGGAAGGTCACTCAAAACCTCGCTTATTCACCTGTAAGCCCCACACTGAATTCCTTCAATTTTGTCGGCCCGGGCGAAAAAATAGTAGCCGACAAATACCCCTGGGGCTGGCAGCAGACGGATTTTAATGACAGCGCCTGGCCTAAAGTCCGCCTGCTCGATAAAGCGGTGCCACCCGGCGTCGCTACCAACAATACATGGATGCTCGTGCCCCGAACAATCCCGCCGATGGAAGACAAATTGCAGCGAATCGACAAGGTGAGAAGAACAGCCGGCGTGGAAATCAACGATAACTTTTTCGACGGCCAACATAAACTAATCGTCCCCGCGAGTACGAGGGTGACAATCCTCTTTGACCAGACCTTCCTCACCACTGCCTATCCCGAACTTTCAGTCAGCGGAGGCGAAGATTCACAAATCGTTTTAACCTTCAGCGAAGCCCTCTTCGATTCTAAAATGCAGAAAGGTAACCGAAACGAAATAGAAGGCCGCAAAATCACCGGCTTTTCAGATACCTTCCTGCCCGACGGCGGCGACAATCGCCTCTTTAGCACGTTGTGGTTCCGGACCTGGCGATACCTCCAGATGGATATACAGACCAAAGATGAACCCTTAACAATCAACGATTTCTACGGCAGATTTACCGCGTATCCATTTAAAGAAAACGCATCTTTCAGCAGTTCCGACCCATCCATAAAAAATATCTGGGACGTCGGCTGGCGAACCGCGCGCCTTTGCGCCAATGAGACATATTTCGATTGTCCCTACTACGAACAGCTCCAGTACGTCGGCGACACCCGCATACAGGCGCTTATATCGCTTTACGTCTCCGGCGATGACCGCCTTATGCGAAACGCCATTGCCGCCTTCGATAACTCCCGCGTCCCCGAAGGCCTTACCCAGAGCCGATACCCCTGCTCATCTATGCAGATTATCCCGCCTTATTCACTATTCTGGGTTGCTATGGTTCACGATTACTGGATGCACCGCGACGACCCTCAATTCGTCAAATCATTCCTGCCCGGCATCGACTCCGTCCTCAATTGGCACGAAAAATATATCGGCCCAAACGGAATGCTCGGCGCAACGCCCTGGTGGAATTTCGTTGACTGGTCCTGGAAATGGGACACAAACAAGGGCATAGGCGGCGTCCCCGCAGGCGCAGAACAGGGACAATCCTCAATCCTCACGCTTCAATATGTTTACGCCCTCAATTACGCCGCACAATTGAATGACGCTCTCGGCAAAAAGTATTTCGCGGACCATTACAGAAAACTTGCCGATTCGCTCAAAAAATCCACCTACAAACTTTGCTGGGATGACAAACGGGGACTCTTGGCCGACACGCCGGATAAAAAGATTTTCAGCCAGCACGCAAATATCCTCGCCGTGCTCGTCGATTTAGTCCCGCCCAACGAGCAGCAAAAGCTGATGGAAAAAGTCATTTCCGAAAAAGACCTCATCCAGTGCACTTTTTATTTCCGTTACTATCTTGTAAGGGCTATTAAAAAAGTCGGCCTCGGCGACCGCTACATCGAAATGCTCCAGCCTTGGCGCGATATGCTCAAAATCGGTCTTACAACTTTCGCGGAAAATCCCGAACCCACCCGTTCCGACTGCCACGCCTGGAGCGCAAGCCCCAATTATGACTTGCTGGCGACCGTCTGCGGCATCGAGCCGGCCGAACCGGGCTTCAAATCCGTCAAAATCGAACCGCACCTCGGTCCTTTAACCTGGGTCGAAGGCAAAATGCCTCATCCCCTCGGCCAAATTTCCGTCCGCCTTGAACGCAACGGAAAAACCGGCATCAAAGGCAGCATAACTTTACCGCCGGGCTTGACAGGAAGATTCCTTTGGAATGGAAAATCTGTTACGCTAAAACCCGGCCCACAAACAGTTGCTTTGTAAAATCAATGTTTATGAATCAATGTCCGTTGTGCTGTTCGTATTGTTCGATGAATTTGGAACCGGCGCGGATATAGACAAGCGTTGCTAATACCGCGGCAGCAGCAGCGGACCACCATAAGGCCCGCACAAAGTAAACCCAGCCATAAAAAACGGACGAGACCTCCGGCGCGATTAGAATCGCCGCTACCATAGAAAGCTGTAACGCAGTGGACGCCTTTCCCGCAAAGACCGGGACAACGCGGACTTTACCCGTAAGAAAATAGATAATCAAAAAGCCGATGAATATGAGGAGGTCTTTGCCGATAATCAGCACGACCACGGTTGGCGGCAGGATGAAGCCGGCGACACCGGCGTGATGTGAGGTAAGGAGCAAAGAAGCCGATGTGATGAGCAGCTTGTCGGCTGTCGGGTCAAGAAACGTCCCTAACCGGGTCGTCTGCCCATTTTTACGCGCCAAATACCCGTCAATACCGTCGCTTACCGCCATAAGAAAAAATATCGCAACGGCCGAATAGCGAATCAGGTGCCGAATGTGCTCGCTCAGGTCAGCGTCGTTTATCTGGAGCATACAACTGACAAACGGCGCTATCAGCAATATCCTCAGAATGGTTATTCTGTTTGCCCAGCTTAACGTCATCTCTTATTTCCGATTGACTATTAGGTACCTTTTTACTGCTCGCCTGCGGGGGGAGATTATATAAATTCAAATCGCAAACTGCCAACTTATAATCTTGCTGATAATGCCGGAAGCGTTATAATTCATCCTTCGCAGTAGTTCCGTTTTGGGCGGGACTCGTGCTTCGCAGCAAAGATAGCAACACCTTGCTGTTTCACAGAGCACTGCTACGGAGAATGGATTGACCCGCTTTTAAGGTAAATTTTATGCCGGTTCTAAATGTAAATATAGACCATATAGCGACGGTTAGACAGGCGAGGCACGCCGATGAGCCGGACCCTGTTTGGGCAGCGGCGGAGTGCGAATTGGCAGGGGCCAACGGAATAACTACGCATCTTCGGCAGGACAGGCGACATATCAACGACCGCGACGTCCAGATTCTCAAGGAAACGGTCACCTGCAAGTTCAATCTCGAAATGTCAATGGAAGAAGAGATTGTCAGAATCGCCGAAGGTATTGAGCCCCAGCAGGTAACGCTCGTGCCTGAAAAAAGAGCGGAACTGACAACCGAGGGCGGACTTGATTGCGCATCCTGCGGCGTCCGGCTAAAAGAGGTCGTCAGAAGAATGCACACAAGGGGTATACTGGTCAGCGCATTTATTGCCCCGGAAAAAGAACAGATAGCCGCCGCGGCAAGATTCGGCTGTGACGCTATTGAGCTTCACACCGGGCAATATGCCAACGCCAAGACGGAAAAAGAGATTTACCAGCAGCTTAAATGGCTCGAAGCAGGCAGAGACCTGGGCCTGAAAAAGGGAATGATTGTGCACGCCGGGCATGGGTTGACGTATAGGAATATCGGGCCGATTGCCGCGATGGAAGACCTGAGTGAGTTAAATATCGGGCACAGCATTATCGCCAGAAGTTTGTTTGTCGGGATAAGAGAAGCGACAGCCGAAATGATTCGGCTGATTGATAAATACGGCAAGAGCAGTTAGAGGAGTAAAGACAAATGTTTGCAGGAGCAATGACGGCGTTGATAACGCCTTTTAGAGATGGCCAGGTGGATTTTGAAACGCTGGATGAGTTGATTGAGTTTCAGATTGAAGGCGGCATCGATGGCATTGTGCCGGTCGGGACAACGGGCGAATGCCCGACGCTTAGCCACGATGAGCACAAAAAAGTGATTGAGCGCGTGGTCAAAACCGTGGCGGGACAGGTACCCGTAATAGCCGGGGCCGGCTCGAACTCGACGGCTGAGGCGATTGAACTTACGGCGTTTGCCAAAAAAGTCGGCGCGGACGCGACATTGCAGGTTGACCCGTATTACAACAAGCCCACACAGGAAGGTTTCTATCAGCACTTCAAAGCAATAGCCGAAGAAGTGGATTTGCCGATTATTCTGTACGACATCCCCGGCCGATGCGGCGCGGGAATGACCGTCGATACGATTGTGCGACTGGCGGAGATTGAGAATATCGTCGGGATAAAAGACGCGACCGGCCAGATGGACCACGTCAGCGAAATTGCGACGCGGTGCGATATGACGATACTGTCGGGCGATGATTCGATGACGCTGCCGATAGCGGCGGTGGGCGGCAAAGGGGTAATCAGCGTCGTGGCCAACATCGCGCCCGCGGATGTCAAGGCGTTGACGGACGCGATATTGGAGGGGGATTTTACGAGCGCGCTGAAGTGGCACAAAAAACTATTTGCCTTGAGCAGGGGAATGCTTTCGCTGGCGTCGAATCCGATACCTGTAAAAGCGGCGATGGCGATGATGAACCTGTCGGATGAAGAAATGCGGCTGCCTTTAGTGCCGATGGAAGAAAGCAAAAAAACGCTTCTGCGAAAAACATTGCAGGAATACGGCCTGTTGAAATAATTGCCGATTTTCGGTTGTCGATTTTGGGATGCCTGCCTCGGCTTTACGCCTCATCAAGACGGGCGGATTTCCGTACCTTCCTTAGTTCTTGACTCTTTCTCTCCAACATATTAAATTGATGACAGAACAGGGTTGGAGATTATTATGTTGGAAAAGAATGAGGGATGAAACGCAAAATATTTAAATTCTTTGTAAACAATTGGCTGATCATACTGCTTGCGTTTGTTCCACCGATTGTCGTAACTTATTACTTCCAACGCGAAATACGTCAACTGGATGTTATTCTAAAAAGTAATACCCCCGTTGTCCAGATCGAAGAGCGATATTCTGATGAAATAGCCGTTTTCTATAAGACAAACAAGATTGAAGCCCTAAATGTCATAGAGTTGGTCGTTAAGAATTCGGGCAATAGGCCTATTGAAAGTGACGACTTCAAACATCCTCTGATTTTCAAATTTAATGGAACTGTTCTGCCAAACCCCAGGCTGATTGATGTAATCCCCAAGGCAATCGAACCTAACCTGATTCAGATCGAACCGAATTCATTGGAACTTGAACCATTGCTATTGAATCAAGGCGATCATTTCTCTTTTCTTGTGTACCTGATTAACAGCAAAGCATCTCGTAATCCTGTCGAAATTTCGGCGCGTATATCCGGGATAAAGGAACCACGATTACGAATTGAAGCTGACATTCCAACTATGCGGAATGTAAGAGCTAAAATGCTATCGTGGATTATTTATACAATATCCTTAACGGTCAGCTTGCTATCGATCTTATACCTTTGGAAAAAAGCCAAAGAAGCAACTCTAGATTTATCATCTTTTTCCAAAGACTTAGAAATCTTACACAAGCCAAGCGAAATACAATCTGCTGCGCAACGATTAGCTCGGCAACTTAACATTAGTAGTCAAGACTATAAGGCTAATCTTCTTCTCCTGCGGATAAAGATTGAGGAACAACTTCGTGAATTAGCAAACAGATCAAACATTTCTTCAGATTTAAAGTTGGGTTCTATAACAGATCTCACTAGACGTCTCGCTGACCGAGGAATTTTCTCTTGGAGTACAGCCAAAGGCATTGCAGCCGTTATGCCAATGATAAATAGAGAACTTCATGCAAGTGAAGCATATCTCACAAAAAATGAATTCGATAATTTACAGCAATTCACTCTTCAACTTGTTGCAGAAATTATGCGACTGAATAATCAGAAAGAAATCGCTGACGAACCATCAAAAAACAAAAGTTGACAATGTGGTTTTGGGGAGTTCTGTTGAAGTTATATAATGGCAGGATAAAATCGATGGTTCGACAAGCTTGCCACAGGTGGAAATAGTGATTTAGGTTATTATATTGGGGCAGTAGGAGGACATAAATGGCACATACATTCAGACACAATGCGGGATTCGGCAAACGTATCGAATATTGGATCATTGGCTTAATGCTTAAGGAAGGCATGGACGTTTATGTGCCTCTTGTCGATGATGATGCGATTGACGCTGTCATCCGTAGGAAAAATGGTAGTTTCATCACTGTCCAAATCAAAGCAAGGTCAAAAGAAGTGATTGAAGGTGACGCAGCTCTCTTTGCTGCCATTCCTCACGAACTCCGAGATAATTATTGGTTTGTTTTTTATTCTGAACGCATGGATACAAGGTGGATAATGACGTCCAAACAGTTCATAAAGGAGTCCGTTCAGAATAAAACAGGTAAGAACAAGGGGAAACGGAGTATCTGGTTCAACGGGACGAAAACCAACAAGGCGACAGGGAAAAAAGTAGAGTATTGCAAGAAACAGTTCGAGAAATATGTGGCAACAGACTTCTCAATGCTAAAGAAATGACTGCAAACCAGCGAAGTTTTCCGTTACCCGCAATAATCTAAAAGAAAAATCCCCAGGCCTTTCGACTGCGCTCAGGACAGAGTAGCAACTTCAGGGAAGTTGAGGTGAGCAAACTCACCATGATATTTAATAGCAGCCCGGTCATAGGCACGGGCGGCTTCGATTTCAGAGTCGAAAATTCCAATCCATATTCTTTGGCCCTGAAAATAAATTCTTGCTATCCATCGGCCGGAGCGTTTCTGCAAATAAACTCCTCTGAACCGCGAGGTCGTTTTGGTTTTATCTATTCGGGTGTTGCAGGAGTTCTGAGCGTGTGTTGCGATACGAAGATTTTCCCTGCGATTATCCAATGACAGGCCGTTTCTATGGTCAACTAATAAACCCGGCGGGGGATTCATTATTTCTTTGTGCATTGAAACAAATTTTGTCCCGACAGAATCATTTTTGAAGCTCCTGAGGGCATATAATTTTTTTCCGCTTCCTTTGAGAAACCATCTGAAATTATTCAGACGGTAGTAATCCTGCTGGTCAAGGATTGTCCATTGGCCTTCGCCGAGATAAATCCTGCGAAACGGATAACCGTATTTGAATCGCCGATAGGCCGTTACCGGCCACGCGCAAATTTTGTCTAACCAGTTTGGAACTTTGACTGTGATACTTGACATTTTCTCGCCTCCCTGTCCCCGAGCGTCTGCTCACTTGGCAAACAGCAGGGGATCCACTTTTAAATTGTTCATTCTTCGTTGTAGCTATAAACTATGAACTAACAACTAACCACTACAGAGGAAAACGGTCCCTCTATAATTGGCGCGAACTTGCGCGCTTTTGACGAAAATTCGTGTTTTGGGGAGAGGTTAAAATGTGCTTAAATCGTTGTGGGACAAAGAATAAAAAAAATTTTAAAAATTTCCTGATTTGCCAAAAAACACTTGCGCGCTTTTTGCGAATCACAGTGAGGCAGTAGGGATTCTATTTTGCCTATTTTAACGCCGCGACTTGGTCTATTTGTCGTAAACCCGCCTTCGTTGACACTACGTCGGGTAAACCTTGTCGGGGTCGAAGACCTTTTCGGCGACGAATTCGAGCTGGTCGCTGGTTCCTTTTTTCAGCGCGCGGTAAAAGCAGGATTGATGCCCAGTGTGGCACTGGCCTGAATCGACAGTAACTTTGAGGATGATGCAGTCCTGGTCGCAATCAATGAGGATTTGGCTGACCTTCTGGACGTGGCCCGACTGTTCGCCTTTTTTCCAGAGCTTTTTTCGAGACCTGCTGTAATAGGTTCCGCAGCCGGTTTTGATGGTGCAGTCGAGGGCCTCGCGGTTCATATAGGCGACCATCAGGATTTCGCCTGTTTTGGCGTCCTGCGCGATGGCGGGAATAAGGCCATCTGCGTCGAATTTCGGCGTCAGTTGTGTTCCCTGTTCGATTGATTTATCGGCAGCCACGATTATTTCTCCTTCAATATGTAACTCCGCCACCGGCGGATAAACTTGCCGGAAAGGGTTTTAACCGTTATCATCTTACAAAACAAGTTTTTTACGTTGAAAGCAGGTAAATGGGCGAGCAAAAAAAGACCACTACACAAAAATTATTCTTTTTTCTGCGAATCGGGTTTGTAACAGCCGCGATAATAGCGGTAACCATCTGGGTCTGCCAGAATCATCGCTATGTGATTCTGGGCAACAGTTTCGCGAAGATGGGGCCGTGGTTTTTCGCCGGGATAGTGGCGGCGTTTGTCGTAAGCCAGGCAATACTCGCGTCGCGGTGGTGGCTGTTGCTGCGGACACAGGGTATTCATATTAATATCTGGGCGGCGATTCGGCTGCACTTCCTCGGGCTTTTTTACAACAACGCTATGCCCGGCTCGGTTGGCGGGGATTTGATTCGGGCCTGGTACGTTACCAAGCACACGGAGAAGAAATTCGAAGCCGTGCTGAGCATATTCGTTGACAGGTTCGTCGGGCTGGTAAGCTCTTTGATTATGGCGGGTTTTTGTTATTTCGTTTTGCTGCGGAATGTAAACCTCGGGCTAAGCCAGAAGGCGGCATCAGGCATTTTGAAGTGGGCAGTGATTGTTATCGCGATATTGGCAATTTTAGTCGCCGCGATACCGGCGGGAAGAAAACTGGCGGCCAAGGTATTTCAGCACGGCGTAACGTTTGCCAAAAAGTTCTGGACCGCGGCGGTTTTATATGGCCGAAACCCGCTGACGATACTTGCGGCCTTCGGGCTTACGTTTTTGTTGCAGGGGATAGTCATAACGGGTTTCTGGCTGATTGGCCGACAAATCGGTATAGAAGTAAGTGCGAAGTATTATTTCGTGTTTTTCCCGCTGACTTGGGGCCTGGGCGCGATACCCGTGAGCGTCGGGGGTGCGGGAGTGGTCGAAGGAGGGCTTGCGGGCCTCTTTGTGCTGGCCGGGGTGGAAGCAGAACAAGCGCTGGCGATTGCGCTATGTCAGCGGGCGGTGTGGATAGTCGCGGCGCTGCCGGGGGCGTGGATACACTGGACGGGCAGGCATCTGCCAAAAGAGATGCAAATCGAGCCAAACGGAAACTGATTATCGGTCAAAGGCGTAACAGGCGAAAGCGCGTCGCAAAGAGAGTAGATTATGCGTGAAATTGGGACGAGCTTATGTATAATAGACGGGCCGGTGGATACGGTCGGTTTATATGTTTTAGAGCGACTTAGAAAAGCTGGAAAGGAGAACTGCCTTGTTATTCACGATTAGCGGCAAACACACTGAGATCCCGGCAAGCGTAAAAAGCTATGCCGAGGAAAAAACCGAAAAGCTGCCGAAATTTTACGATGTCATCAACCGGATTGAGGTCATTGTTGACGGCAAAGAAGGAAGCAAAGAAGCGGGCAATATCGCGGTGGAAATCATCCTCAGGGCGGAACGCAAGAAAATCTTCGTGGTAAAGGAAAAAGGCAGCGACGTTTACGCCTGCATCGACCTGGCAACACACAAGCTTGAGCAACAGCTCAAAAAGGCCAAAACGAAGGAACGGGACGAAAAAAAACACAGGGCTCGCTGAAGTTTGCGGCCGATACGATGCGGACGGCAAAAATTTACGGGTGAGTGTTTTAGGAAAGACGGTATGAAGTTTGCGGATTTCGTTTGTTTTGAGGCGGTTATCCCGGAGCTGCAGGCAAAGGATCGGGACGGGGCCATAACGGAGCTTGTCGCCGCGATAGACAAGGCGGGCCGGCTCGGCAAAGGCAATTGCGACAAAATAACGCGTGCCGTAATCAAGAGAGAGAACGAAGCAAGCACCGGGATGGGTAAGGGGATAGCCGTTCCGCACGTCAAGCACAAGGCAGTCAAAAACGTGGTCGCCGCCGTGGGACAAAGCAGCAAAGGTGTCGATTTTGCCGCCCTGGACAAACAGCCGGTGTATTCGGTCATACTTCTGATAAGCCCCGACGACGACCCCGACAAACACCTGCAGGCGATGGAACAGATTTTCAAGCACCTTCAGCAGGAAAAATTCCGCAGGTTCCTCAGGCAGTCGCAGACGGCTGCACAGATTGAGGATTTACTGAAAGAGGCGGACGTAAATCCGTCCTTGTGAGTTTTGTGATACAACCAGGCCGGTGATATGTGAACGGACGATATAGTGCAAAATACGGTTTGCGAGCTTGAAGTTGAAATAAAAAACGCAGACGGGCTTCATATGCGCCCCGCGATGCAATTTGTGGATATTGCCAGCAAGTTTCAGGCCTTGATAACCGTCAGTAAGGCAGAAACGAGCGTGGACGGCAAGAGTATTATGCAAATGAGCATGCTCGCGGCTACATACGGAACCCGGCTGAAGATAAAAGCTGAGGGCGTGGATGCAGCCGAGGCGGTTGAGGCGCTGCGAGAGCTCGTTGAGGTAAAAAAGTTCGGCGAGCCGACGCCCGAGGAAAAAAGCAAGCAGATGTCCTGATTTCGGTCAACGATGGAAATAAAAAAAGGCATAGCCGTTTCGCCTGGAATCTCAATCGGTAAATGCTTCGTTATCGACGCAGAGGATTATCGGATTCCAAGGCGACTGATTGAACCGTCGCAGCGTTTGACGGAAACGCAGCGCGTGCGCAACGCCTTTAAGGACGGTATCGAGGAGCTGACCCGCCTTCAGGCCGAACAGGAGGAAATCGGGGGGCAGAAGATAAAAGACATCTTTGCAGTGCACCTGAGCTATCTGCGGGACCGCACGCTCCGCAAAAAGATAACTGATATGGTAAACACGGAGATGGTTACGGCGGAGTTCGCTGTTTCGAGTACCTTGCGGGATATCGCCTCGCACTTCACCAAAGTAAAGGACGTTTACATAAGCGAGCGGGCCGCCGACATATATGACATCGAGCACCGGCTACTGGGACACTTAGTGGGAAGCAAGCGGCAGGACATCGCGGCCTTGAAGGAAGAAGCGATCATTGTCGCCCGCGAGTTAAGTCCCACACAAACGGCGAGTTTCAATAAAGAGTACGTCAAAGGCATCGCCACCGGCGCAGGCGGCAGAACAAGCCATACCGCGATTGTGGCAAGGTCGCTGGGTATCCCCGCGGTAGTCGCGCTCGAAGACATTACCGAAAGCGTTACCGCAGGCGACACGGTAATCATCGACGGCAACCGCGGCATCGTCATCGTAAATCCTGATGATAGCACGATAGAACAATACCTCGAATACGCCGTCGAATATACCGAGCTGGAGCATCGGCTTGATACTATAAGGGAAAAACCCGCTGAAACGCGAGACGGGGTGCGGGTGATGCTGATGGGCAATATCGAGTTCCCGGACGAGGCCCAGGGGGTTTTGCAAAAAGGCGGCGAGGGAATAGGGCTCTACCGGACGGAATTTTTGTATCTCAACCGCAACACTGAGCCGACGGAGCAGGAGCATTACGAGGCCTACTCGCAGACGGTGGCGGTCTTTAAGTCCAGGCCGGTGGTACTCAGAACAGTGGATCTTGGTGCGGACAAATATACCCAGAGCAGACGCTACATCCGGGAGCCAAACCCGTTTCTGGGACTGCGCTCGATAAGATTTTGCCTGCAAAATCTGACGATGTTCAAAACACAGCTTCACGCCATTATGCGAGCGTCGGTGCTGGGGGACCTCAGAATAATGTTCCCCCTTATAACCAACCTGCAGGAGCTGATGCAGGCCAAGATGGTCCTTGGCGACGTAATGGAAGACCTCGACGAGGAGGGCGTACCGCATAACAGGAACATCAAGGTCGGGATTATGGTTGAGACGCCTTCGGCGGCGCTAACGGCGTCGATGCTGGCCAGGGACGTTACATTTTTCAGTATAGGCACAAATGACCTGACCCAGTACACGCTCGCCGTTGACAGGGGCAACGAGCTTGTCTCCACGTTATATTCCTCGGTTGACCCGGCGGTCCTTCGGCTTATCAGAACGGTGATTCAGGATGCGCACAAGGCACAGGTTGATGTCAGCGTCTGCGGCGAGATGGCCTCGGAGCCGGAGTCGGTAATGCTGCTGCTGGGACTGGGCGTGCGAACGTTGTCGATTGCGGCGCCGATGATACCCGAAATAAAACAGGTTATTCGTTCGGTCACTATGGAAGAGTGCAATAAGGTCGCCAGAAAGGTGCTGGGAATGAATTCCGAAAGACAAATATCCAGCTTCCTTCGCGACGCGGCCAGAAAGATATTGCCCGAAGCGTTCTAAAGAAAAGCGTCGGCTTTGAACGTGCCGGGCGGCGAAAAATTGGAAAAGAGATGTTAGCTGAAATTCGATTCCGAATAGGGGGGAGTTTGCGGTTTCTGTCGCATGCGGAGACGATGCGCCTCTTCCGGCGCGCCTGTGTGCGTGCCGGGGTTAAAGTGGCGTACAGTCAGGGATACAACCCGCATCAACGGATGTCGCTGGTGCTGCCGAGAAGCGTAGGCGTCGAATCGGACGACGAACTGCTGTGCCTGTGGCTTGCGGAGGGCCAAACGGGCCCCGTTAGAAAAAATCGTAATACAGAACTTTCCAATAAATCGCAGATTTCTAACGGGGCGGGGATTGACAACGAAGCGTTGAAAGACGAGCTGCCGGATGGCATCGAAATTGTTTCGGTGAAAACAAGTCAGGCCAAAAACGTCCCTGAGCCGATTTCAGCAAGATACATAATGAAGGTGCAGGGGCAATACGTTGATGATAATACCAGGCGACGAATTGAAGAGATATTGGCCAGCGATAAGGTTGTGGTTGACAGGCGAACCGGTGAGGATTCCAGAACCAGGCCAGTGGACGTAAGGCCGTTTCTGGAATCAATCAAAGCCGAACAAGGCCAGGTCACCGTTGACTGCAAAATCAGCCAGGCAGGCACAATAAAGGTTGACGAAATTCTTGGCTTGTTACAGTTGAAAACGGCGGATTTAACAGGGCCGGTCAGGCGGACGAACGTGGAATACACTGACTAACACGGACTTAAACACTGACAAACACCGACTTAAACAATGAAAAACATTGATACTATGTGAGACGGGACAAATGGCAAGAGAAATGCTTATTAATGTGGCCGAGAGCGAAGAATGCCGCGTAGCGGTTATGGAAAACGGCTCGCTTGAGGCGTTATATATGGAGCGGACAAGCTCCACAAGGTATGTGGGCAACATATACAAGGGCAGGGTCGTGAACGTCGAGGCGGCGATACAGGCCGCCTTCGTCGATTTCGGAACCGGCAAAAACGGCTTTCTGCATATCAGCGACCTGCACCCGCGCTACTTCGCCGGCAAGTCCGCCATCGATACCGAGGAAATCGGCAAGCGAAGGGCGCTCCACGAACGAAAGCCAATTCAGGCCTGCCTGCACAAGGGCGACGAGGTGGTAGTCCAGGTTACAAAGGAAGGAATCAATACCAAGGGGCCTACGCTGAGCACGTATCTTGCCCTGCCGGGAAAATATCTCGTTATGATGCCCTGGATGGAAAAATCGGGCGTATCCCACAAGATTGAGGATGAGCAGGAGCGGATACGGCTGCGAAACATCTTCGAGCAGAGCAATCCCCCCAAAGACATTGGTTTCATTATCCGAACAGCCGCTCAGGGAAGCTCCAAGCGGGATATCCAGAATGATATGAAGTATCTGCAGCGACTCTGGGCCGCCATTGAAAAAAGAATAGCCAGCGCCAAGACGCCCACGGAACTGTATCAGGAATCGGACCTGGTCATAAGAACGCTGCGCGACGTTTTCAACAACGATATAACCAGGATAATGTGCGACTCCGAAAGTATGGTTAAGCGGATTCGCGATTTTCTCTCGATAGCGTCGCCCCGGCTGAAACACCGCGTCGTCTTTTATGACGGCAACGAACCGCTGTTTCACAAATACAAGATTGAGCAGGAAATCGCCAAGGTCCACTCGCGGACCGTGCCGCTCAATACAGGCGGGTCGATTGTCATTGAACAGACCGAGGCGCTGGTCGCAATCGACGTCAACAGCGGAAGTTTCCGCAAACACCAGGACGCCGAGGAAACCGCCTTTAAGACCAATATCGAGGCAGCAGAGGAAATCGCCAGACAACTGCGCCTCAGAGACCTCGGCGGGCTGATAATCTGCGACTTCATCGATATGCGAAGCCCCAAACACCGCAGGGAAGTGGAAAAGGTCTTCAGGGCCGCGACCAGAACCGACCGTGCAAGATCGAGAATTCTGCACATAAGCAACTTCGGCATTGTCGAGATGACCCGGCAGAGAATGCGACCGTCGCTTCAGTCCAGCACCTATCTGGCCTGTCCAAACTGCGCAGGCAGCGGCTACGTAAAAAGTCACGAATCGTCCGCAATTGAGCTTATTCGACTCCTTCATCTGGCCGCCTCAAAAGAGCAGGTCAAGAAGGTGGAACTGTTCGTCTCGCCAGATGTAGGGGACTACCTGCAGAACGAAAAAAGGGCCGCGATTGCGCATATAGAACAGGCCAGCGATAAGCGGGTTATTATTCATTCGTCTGCCGAATACGCCGGCGAAAGGTCTGAAATTGTTTGTCACAACGACCGGGGAAGCGTGGTCAAACTGTAACGCCGCAGCATAACAGAGTACTGCGGTAAATCTTGACGGTAGGCGGCATTTCAGCGATACTGATAGCCCGCCTCGCCTGGCTCGCAGGCGAGTCGAGGCGGGCTCGTTTCGATATCTCAGGGCTTCTGGAGCAGTCAATAATATGAAATTTGACCTTGAATACGCAAAGCAAGTAATTGAAAGCGAAAGCGAGGCCATAAAAGGCCTGGCGGAGGTGGTGGGACAGGACTTTGCGCGGGCGGCGGAGATGATTTACAACTGTTCCGGCTCAGCAATCGTCAGCGGAATCGGCAAGGCCGGCATCATCGGCCGAAAAATCAGCGCGACTCTGGCCTCCACTGGCACGCCGAGCCATTTCCTGCACCCGGCCGAAGCGGTGCACGGCGACCTCGGCCGGCTCCGAAAAGAAGATATCGTCCTGGTCCTCAGCTACGGCGGTGAAACCGATGAGATTCTCCGGCTGATCAACCTCGTCAAGCAAATCCAGATTCCCCTCATCGCCCTTACCGGCGAAAAGGACTCCACCCTCGCCAAATACAGCGACGTCGTCCTCAGTATGGGCAAGCTGAATGAGGCCTGCCCGCTGGGCGTCGCACCAAGTGTCTCGACGACCTGTATGCTCGCGCTGGGCGATGCCCTTGCGCTAACAGTAATGAAAGCCAGAAACTTCAGCGTGGAGGACTTCGCGCGGTTCCACCCGGGCGGCTCGCTCGGCGCAAAACTGATGACCGTTGAGCAGTCGATGATGTTCAGGCCCGGCGAGAAGCTGCCTGTCGCCGCCGCCGCGGACACCATCGGGGCGATTCTCAAGAAGACCAGCGACGTGAAACGCCACGGTGCCGTAATGGTTATTGACGCCCGCGGCAAGCTGACTGGGATAATCACCGACGGGGACATTCGTCGGCTGATGACAAAAGAAGGGCCGAACGGCTTTGAAATAAAAGCGGCCGACGTGATGACCAAAAACTGTAAGCGCGTTCGCCTTGATGCCCTGGCGGCTGAGGCGACTGCCATTTTCCACAAATTCAGAATTGACGAACTGCCCGTCGTGGACGCCGACGACAAGCCGGTGGGCCTCATCGACGTGCAGGATATTGTGACAATAAAAGTTGTCGGGTGAGCCCCGTTAGAAAAAATGGTAATACAGAACTTTCCAATAAATCGCAGATTTCTAACGGGGTGAGTCGTGCAGAAAAAACTCGACACAATAAAAATGCTGGTGCTCGACGTTGACGGCGTGCTGACCGACGGGACAATACTCGTGGATTCCCGCGGCAGGGAAAGCAAATCATTCAGCATCATCGACGGGCACGGAATCAAAATGTGGAAACGGGCAGGCCTGAAAATCGCGTTCTTGAGCGGACGGCCTTGCGCCACCACAAAACATCAGGCCAGAGAACTCGCCGTGGATTTTCGTCTTAATGGCCGACGAGACAAATTGAAGGGATTAAAAGAGCTGATTAAAATGAGCAAAACGCCCGCCGGGCAAATCGCTTACGTCGGCGATGATTTACCCGATTTGCCGGTGATTCAGAGCGCTGGTTTTTCCGCGGCGGTCGCCAACGCCGTCGATGAGGTCAAACAGGCCGCCGATTATGTTACCAGGCAAAAAGGGGGCGAAGGGGCCGTCCGGGAAGTTATCGAGTATATTCTCAAAAAAACCGGCAGATGGGATGGACTTGTGAAAAGATATATGGCGGATTCGCCTCGGCAACGCGGCACAGGCCGGCAAAAGAAACAATCTGTCACGCCGGGAAAGAGCAAAACATAAAATGCTGCTTTATTCGCGAAGGTTCACAATCTGGCT
Organism: Sedimentisphaerales bacterium; assembly: GCA_050013675.1. GTDB lineage: Bacteria > Planctomycetota > Phycisphaerae > Sedimentisphaerales > Anaerobacaceae > Fen-1362. The sequence goes on along the minus strand of JBEKEU010000001.1, from coordinate 493,558 downwards.
CGTTTCGTTTCTGGCGGTGCTGGTCGTCTATTTTATTTACAACCGGGTGAGTAGGACGCCGACGATACCAACGGACGCATCTATGACCCCGGCCGGACAACTCACCGACGTGTGCGATTCAAACGGCAAAGTCGGAATGGTCGGCGACGTGGGCGTAGGCGTCGTGAAAAACGCCCGTTATACCACGCTCAACGCCCAAAAACAGGTCGAGCGGGAATTCGGATTCCGAGAGCTTTTGCACCAGGACGGCAACGACTGGGAAATAGAAAAGCCCTATATGAATATCTACCGCCGAAGTTTCAATTGCACAATAACTGGCGAGCGGGCAATAGTCACGGTGGAAATCGCGGGCGGCCGGGTAACGCCCAAACAGGGAATGCTAATGGGCAACGTTACTATCCGGATTTGGCCCCAGCGCAAAGAAGGACTCGGCGAGACGACCATTTATCTCGACGACATCGCTTTTTCCGCGGACAAGTCGCTGTTTTCGACGGCCGGACCAGTCGAGCTGGTCTCGGATAACATCAAAATGACTGGCACCGGGATGGAGATTGTTTACAACGGCGACGACGAACGCCTTGAACGCCTGCAAATAACGAACCTCCAGAGCTTGCGAATCAAGCGGTGGTCGGAAGGAACGGTTTTGCGGTCAACGCCCGACGCCGACGCAAATAACCAAAAACAAAAAAGTGAAAACGAACAAGCGTCCAAACGCGGAAAATACTACCAATGCACGCTCGACAAAAACGTCAGGATTGAAACTCCTAATGAACGACTCCTCGCCGACGCCCTTTTGATAAACGATATCTTCATGCCGGGCGGCGAGGCGGACAAGACCGGCGAAGAAACCACGCCCGACAACAACACGGCCATCCAATCAACCGGCCACGCCGGCAACAGACCCGATGCGACAACGTCGGATGAATCGCCCAGCGACGTCTCAATCACCTGCGACGGCGGCATCATTGTCACCCCGATGAGCGCCCAGGCCGAAAAGGGATCGCCAAAACAGCAAACAACTTACGCCGAGATTATCGCCCAACAGGACGCCAACACCTGCCCCGTCGGCAAAACCACCTTCCGCGGCGGAAATGTCACCTACAGCGCGGCAACCGGCGAAGCGGTTGCAATCGGGCTTTCAAGCATCGCTTTTGACGTGAACGAAAAAACAAAGGACGGCGAGGGCAAACCCGCGACGGTCAGAATGACCTCCCGCCGACAGGCCGCGTTTTCGCCTGCCTCAAACAAGAGCACATTCGAAGGCGACTGCCGCTGCACCGTATCACAGAAACAAGACGAAATACTTCAACAGTATATAGTTCTGGCCGACAAGCTCGAAATCGACATGGCTAAGAAAAATACGGACAAGGTCTCCGGCTCGTCGCTTAACGCCAATCGCATGATTGCTTCCGGTCCAAATACGCACTTAGCCAGCACAAAAAAAACGGGCGACAAACTACTTGTAGGTATCGAGCTTAAATGCGCCTCGATTGATTATAATACAACCGACGGCAATTTCTTCGCGGCGGGACCCGGCCTGATAAAAGTGGATAATTCACAAACCGATGAGCCGCAGGATAAGCTCGGCAGGTTTAGCTTGCAGCGAAAATGTTACGCCCTCCTGCGAAACTTCGATTCGCTTGCGTATGCGGGCCAAAGCAAACACTTAATCGCCGATTCAAAAGGCGGCTCGCTTTTAGTTGATTATTTCCCGCTGGTTGAAGGCCGCGGCAACGAAAAGGTCTCCGTAACCGCCTCGCACGTCGAAGCGGACATCGCCGAAACACTGCAGGGACGAATGGAGCTGAAAGACCTCCTGGCCAAAGGCGCTGTAACTTATGAGGACAAGGACACGCAGGTCATCGGCAGTGAATTTATCTACGACGCCAACACCGCCTTAATCGATATCCGCGGCGACAAATACAGACCCTGCAATTTCAACGGCGCTATCCTCGACGCCGTGCGATACGATACAAAAACCGGCAAGTGGAACACACGCATAAAAGGCCCCGGAGCAATAAGGTAATTTTAATCGCAGATAGTGTTAAGCTCAGACAGGGACAGATCGCTCAGATGAACAATAACTTTATCCGCGGGTTTCAAATGTTCCGCGGCATAGGTGTTGGTGATGGCAACGGCACGCATTCCCGCTGCTCTCGCGGCCTCAAGTCCCCAGTGCGAATCCTCAATCACAACACAATCTTCCGGTTTGATTGATTTGTGCATCCTCTTATTGAGCAGTTTCAAAGCCAACAGGAAACCTTCGGGGTCGGGCTTGCCTCTTTCAACCTGTTCGGCTGAAACAATCACCTCAAAATAACTGCGCAACCCCGCACCTTCGAGAATCATCTCTATTTCCGGCTGCAAGGCGCCTGAGCATATCGCCATCGGGATCCTGCCGTCGGAGAGCATATTGAGAAACTTCGGCACGCCCTCAATTATTCCCGCCTCGGTCGCCGCCATTTCTTTGAACAAATTCGCCTTTTCACTAAGCAACTGCCCGAACTGCTGATTGGACAAAGACAAATGCCTCTCCTTATCAACTATTCGCAGAAGCTCTTCGTCGGACAGCCCCAGGAACCTGTCGTAGTACTCATGGCTCGACAACTGGTAATTAAACTTGGCCAGGACGCGATTGAACGCCTTATGATGAATCTGCTCGGAATCCACAAGGACGCCATCGAAGTCAAATATAACAGCACCGAGCATATCAACACCTTTGGCCACAGAGTTTTTTAGCCACAGAGGACACAGAGGGCACAGAGAAAAAACTCGTAAAGCGGTTGCGGTTGCGCGACTCGTATCGGTTGCGTAAACCGTCTATCGGCGTCTCATACGCAACCGTTTGACGATTGACGAAACGAGCAGCGCAACCGATAAACGAAAAACACAACTCTCGCTCTCCGTGTCTGAAATCAGCAGTGTCAATCCATATCTGTTTCATTATTGTTCGGGGACGGGGCCGACAAGTGCGGAAAAATCCGCCAGGGTTGATTTGTCGCCTGAGCAGATTAGCTGGGTAAGAGCGTCGATTTTTATCGCGTTTTTGGTGATGAACCGTCGCGCGACAATCGCCTTGCGTTTTTTCATCGGCATCGTCTGCTCTTTTGACTCGCCGGCTTCGCCATCGACGGGGACATCCATATCGACCTTCGAGCTTGCGTAATCGCAGAACAAATAGCCGACGATTAAATCAATCGCGATATCGACCAATGGCCTGCCATAAAGGTCCATATATTCGGTCCCGTGGTGTTTGACGAACGCCACGGCGTGTTTAAGCTGCTTTGTCCCTTCAGCCAGCTTTGCCAGCAGGTCTTCAAGCTGGGGGTCATAATTTTGCTGTGCGAGTTCCGTCAGGTATTTTTCGGCGGTACCGCTGCACACGCCCCGGACGGCGGCGACGATTTGCAGTTGAGAAGTGCCTTCGTAAATTGTGGTGATTCTCGCGTCGCGCGCGTGGCGCTCGACGGCGTAATCCCGCATATAGCCGGAGCCGCCGAGTACCTGGATTGAGTCGTAAGCGACGCGGTTTGCCATCTCCGAGCAGAAGTATTTGCTCATCGGCGTCAGTATCGAGGCGAGCCGGTCAAGCCGACGCGCCTGTTCCTTGATGGGCTTCAACTGCTCTTTGCCGGCGGGCGGGTCAAGCTCAAGCTGTTTTTGATAAGCGATGTTGAGGTCAACAACACGGGACGTTTCATACAGCAGCGCACGCCCCGCCTCCAGCGCTATTTTCATATCAATGAGCAGGTCGCGGACGGCAGGCATCCTCTCGATTGCGACGCCGAACTGTTTCCTGCTCGACGCGTAATCTCGCGCGACGCGATATGCCGCCTCGGCGATACCGAGCGATTGCCCCGCGATGCCGATGCGGGCGCCGTTCATCAGCGCCATAACATAGGTAACTAATCCTCGCTGCCGTTCGCCTATCAGTTGACAGGGAGTGTTATCAAAAAATATTTCGCAGGTCGGGCTGCCGTGTATGCCGAGCTTGTCTTCGAGCCGGCGGATATGCACCGTAGGCCCTCTGTCGCAGACGAACAAGCTAAGTCCAAGCCCGCCGGAGCGGTCCGGCTCGCTGCGAGAAAGCACAAGCAGGACCTCGCCGCAGCCGTTAGTGATAAATCGCTTCACGCCGTGCAAAAACCAGTTACCCGCGTTGTCCTGGAACGCGCGGAGCTTGATTGCCTGCAAATCCGAACCGGCGTCCGGCTCCGTGAGCACCATTGCACCGGTAACCTTGCCCGCCGCGAAATCGTGCAGATACTTTTGTTTGATTTCCTCGGACGCGAAGGCGTTGATGGTCTCCGCGATACCCTGCAAGCCGAATATGTTCATAAGCGACGCGTCTGCACGCGATACAATTTCAATCGCCATCGAATAGACAAGATTCGGGAAGTTCAGCCCGCCGAAACGATATGGCAGCGTAAAACCCATCACCTCCGCCTTGGCCAGTTTGTCCAACGACTCCGCGATTCCATCCGCGTAGCTGACTGAGCCGTCGGCGTTGAGCGTATTGCCCTGGCGGTCAACCGATTCGGCACGCGGCGCGATAAATTCGCCGCTCAATTGCCCAATCGAATCGAGGACCATTTCATAATTACGTATCGCCTCCCCGGCGTCGGCGGGCGCGTAATCGAATTGCGAAGCGAATTTGAAATCCTCTTCGCACAATCTGGCGAGCTCACCCAGGTCGAGGTGCTTAAATAAAAATCGTATGTCGTCATTGTCCGTGTAGAAATTTGGCATCGTTATTAACTTTCGGCTGAAGAGGTCTCCTTGAATCCTTTTTCCTTGATGGTCTTTATCATTCTTGGAACGACCTCGTTGAGGTCGCCGACAATTTTATAATGCGCGACGTCGAAGATGGGCGCCTGCGGGTCGTTGTTTATCGCCACGATTTTCTGGCTCTGGCTCATACCCGCCTGATGCTGTATCGCCCCGCTGATTCCCACCGCGATATAAAGCGAAGGCCTCACGGTCGTGCCCGTCTGGCCCACCTGGTGGTCGTGGTCGATGAAGCCCAGGTCAATCGCGGCCCTTGTTGCCGCCGGGGCGCCGCCGAGACAATTGGCCAGGTCCCAGATTAGCCGGAAGTTCTCTTTGCTGCCCACGCCCGCGCCGCCCGCGACAATAATCCTCGCCGCCTTGAGGTCCACCTTCCTGACCCTGGTATGCTCTTCGAGTATTTCAATGGGCAGTTCCTGCGGGGATAACTGCACCTTCTCAGTTATTACCTGGCCCTTCCTCGCGGTATTGGGCGTCGGCATCGCCATAACGCCCTCGCGGACGGTCGCCATCTGGGGCCAGCGGTCATAATTGATAATCGTCGCGATTATATTGCCGCCAAACGCGGGCCGAATTTGAAACAGCAGGTTCTTGTGCATCTGCCCGTCGGTTGTTTTGTGGTCGCCTATTTGCAAATCGGTGCAGTCAGCCGTCAAGCCCGCCTTGGTTGCGCTTGCGATTCGAGGCCCCAAATCTCTGCCCACAGCCGTCGCACCATACACCACAATCTGCGGCTTGTATTTGTGAATCAGGTCGTAAAAAACTTTGGCGTAGCTGTTCGCCTGGTAATGCTCCAGCAGCGGATGCTCCGCCAGATAAACCTTGTCCGCCCCATAATGAATCAGCTTCGTCGCAAGCCCTTTTACATTATCACCCAGCAGCACCGCACTAAGTTGGACACCAAGAATGTCCGCCAGATGCCGACCTTTGCTCATCAGCTCAATCGGCGTATCTTCCAGCAGGCCCCCGTGCTGTTCCGCGAATACCCACACTTCACCCCGTCTGTTTACGTCTATCATTTCTTTCGTGTCTCGTGGTTCCTTATGCGATGATTTTATCTTCGAGAAGTTCGCGAATCATACCGGACAACCCCTCATCCGTCGGCTCAATTGATTTTGTCTCTTTGGAGGCCAGCACCACGCTTTGAATCCGGTGGACTTTTGTGGGCGAGCCGCTTCTGCCGCACCACGTCAAATCCGCTTTCAGCAAATCAAGATTCCACTGCTCTATGAGCAGCCCCTTCTTATCCATCTCGCTGCATTTTTGCACGGCCAGCTCCTTTATCTCGTCGGCGCTGGCGTGAGAATTTTCGGCTTTTATTTTCTGCTCGACTCCGGCGGGCGTCATAGCGGCCTTGTATTTCATCATCTTTTTCGCAGCCGCAACTCTCGGCACGTTGGCCTCACCCGTTACCGTCAGCAAAACGGGCAGCTCCGCCTTGACCTTTTGCCAGCCGTTGCCTGTGTCCCGCTGAACCGTTATCGTTCGCCCCTTGATTTCAACGGGCTTCTCAACATAAGTAATTTGCGGCACTCCCAGTTTCTCCGCCAATTGAGGCCCAACCTGCGCGGTATCGCCGTCAATCGCCTGCCTGCCGCAAAGAACAATGTCATATTTAATCCGTTTTACCGCGCAACTGAGTATATAACTCGTTGCTAAAGTATCGCTCGCCGCGCAACGGGCGTCCGTAACAAGAATCGCCTCGTCGGCCCCACGGTAAAGGGCGTCCTTGAGCGTCGTAACCGCCGCTGGCAGCCCCATCGTTACAACAGTAACCGTTCCCCCGAACCGGTCTTTGATGTCCAATGCCGCCTCAAGGGCGTTGAGATCCTCGGGATTAAATATCGCGGGCAGGGCCGCACGATTGACCGTCCCGTCATCGTTCATCGCCTTGCCTGTTATCCTTTTCGTATCAGGTACCTGTTTTACCAATACCACACAATTATATGCCACCATTTGGCCTCCTTACTGGTTCGGTCATGGTTGCGGCCCTCATCATCCGCCGAAGGCGAGACCTCGCCAAACGGCTGGAAAGAAGGGCAGTGTAGCAGGATTTGCAGCTAAGTCAATGGCCCAGAAAGCGTTAAACTGGGAAAGCAATTTGGTCGATGCTGTTATTGGACCACGGGTAGATTTTATTTTTATTTTGACAAAGGTCTGATATAACTAATAATAACAGGACTAAATCTGGAAGAACGCCCCCTTGTGAACCGGTAAACAGATAGATGGCAAAGGCAGACGAGAGTACTAATTACGACACGATATTCGGCAAAATGGCCCTCGACCAGGGACTTTGTACCCATGAGGAACTGCGACACTGCCTCGAGGAAGCCGAGGCCAGGCAAGCTACTAATCCCATTCTGCTAAAAGACCTCCTCGTTGAGAGGGGCTACCTTACAAAAACACAGGCGCACCGCGTCGGCAACACAATCAAAGAGGCACGCGGCTCAACCGCCGCCCATCAGATACCCGGATACCTGATTCTCGGCAAACTCGGCGCCGGCGCTATGGCCGTCGTTTACAAAGCAAGGCAGCTCAGCTTAGACCGAATCGTCGCCATTAAGGTCCTGCCAAAACGCTTCACCGAAAACAAAGAATACGTCGAGCGTTTTTATAAAGAGGGTAAAGCCGCAGCCAAACTAAATCACGCGAACATCGTCCAAGCTATTGACGTCGGCGAGGCCGGCGGATACCACTACTTCGTGATGGAATACGTCGAAGGCAAAACCCTCTACGACGATTTGGCGGCGGGCAAGGTTTACGGCGAAAAGGAGGCCCTCGACGTCATCATCCAGGTCGCCGAGGCCCTCAGGCACGCTCACTCCGTGGGCCTTATTCACCGCGACGTAAAACCCAAGAACATAATGATTAACAAGGAGGGGATAGTAAAGCTGGCAGACATGGGTCTTGCCAGGCAAACCACGGACTTCGAAGCGGCCAAGATGGAGAAGGGCAAGGCATACGGCACGCCTTATTATATCTCTCCCGAACAAATACGCGGCGAAATGGACGTCGACGGCAGGGCCGACATCTACGGCCTCGGCGCAACGTTCTATCACCTGGTAACCGGGCGGGTCCCCTTTATGGCCGACGACCCGGCGGAGGTGATGCGAAAACATCTGAAAGAGCAGCTTATCCCCCCCGACCACATAAACACCTCGCTTTCCGCCGGCGTCTCCGAGGTCATCGAAGTTATGATGGCCAAAAATAAAAAAGACCGATACAGCAGCGTCGAGGAACTCCTGATTGATTTGAAGGCGGTCCGGGCCGGCGAGGCCCCCATGCGGGCGCACAGGCGAATGAACATATCTGAACTTGAGCAACTGGAGGACGGCGAGCCGGTCGAGGCCCCAGAAAACGTTAACCTCGAACAGTCTGTTACGCGGTATAAAACCGCCATCGTGATTCTGGGCGCCGCGGCGGGGTTCCTGCTGCTGATTGTCGTCCTGATGCTGCTCCACAAATGATTCCTTTCGGGCTGATTCAAACTCCTGTTTAACCGTTAATAATTGATCGTATCCATTTATGGCGACAGGCGCGCGTTTCACATCAGATGAGCTGGCTGAAGTCCTCAGCCGCTACGATATCGGAAAAATCCGCAAGGTTATGCGCCTTGTCGGAGGAAGCAAACACGCGCCCAAAATCGTCGTAACAACCACCAAGGGCAGGTTCCTCCTCAAGCGCCGGCTGCAGGATAAAGACGACGTATATCGGGTCGCATTCGCACACGCCGTGCAGTCGCACCTGGCCAAACGCTATTTCCCCGTCGCACCACTGGTCGCTGCACGGGATGAATTTGGAACCATACTGCAGCTTAGCAGCAATATATATGAGCTTTTCAAGTTCGTGGGCGGCACCCGTTACACCGGCTCAGCCGAAGCGACAATCGACACGGGAAGACAACTTGCGAAGTTTCACCAGTACCTGACCAATTTCAAATTCGAGTGGGAGCCGCTCAAAGCGAGTTTTCACAATTCGACGATGGTGAGGAGACATCTTAAAACCATCGCCTCGGATATCTATCAAAGCAACGAAAGGAAGCTCCTCCGTTGCGGGGAAGAACTGATGTCTCTTTACAACCACGCCAGTGTGCATGTTAACGAGCTTGGATTCGATTCGTGGCCCCAGCAGGTGGTCCACGGCGATTGGCATCCGGGCAATATGCTTTTCGACAAAGACAAACTTGTGGCCGTGCTCGACTTCGATTCCGTCAAAATCGCGCCGCCGATTACCGATTTGGCCAACGCGATGCTTCAATTCTCTCTCGTTGGCTATCACCCAAACCCCGCCGACTGGCCCGATTATCTTGACCAGGCCAAATTAGTCCAGGTCCTCGAAGGTTATCGTGAGGTTATCAACCCGGATAAAGACCATCTCGATTCGCTTCTGGATTTAATGGTTGAGACAATGATAGCCGAGGCGGTTTTGCCCATAGCCGCAACTGGATTTTTCGGCAATCTTAAGGGAGCGGATTTTCTGAATATGATTGTTCGTAAGGCCAAGTGGATTAATAGCAACCGGCACATCCTCACCGCAGCGCTCGAATCCTCAAAATTCTGAGGGGTATGCCCGCCGGATTTAATTTCACATAAACAAAAACCCCCGGCAAAACCAAACCGGGGGTTGAATATCCGGATTCCTGCTTGCGCAGGAATGACTGACTTCTTTATTCGGCGGTATGTTTTGGTTTCGCGTAAGCGGCAACGACGTTGGCCTGGATGTTCGGCGGAACGGCTTCGTAATGACTCAGTGACATTGAGTAGCTGCCCCTGCCGCCGGTTACCGATTTCAACTGGCTGTTATACTGCGTCACCTCAGACAACGGCACCTGCGCCTTAATGAGAAGCATATTGCCCGGCAGCATATCCTGCCCCAAAACCCTGCCTCGCTTGCCCGCCAGGTCGCCCGCGATATCACCAATGTTTTCCGCGGGGGCGGTAACTTCGATATTGACTATGGGTTCAAGCAGGACCGGCTTTGCCTTTTCGAGTGCGTCAAGAAAGGCGCCTTTGCCTGCCGCGCGGAACGCCACTTCCTTTGAATCGACGGGGTGATGCTTGCCGTCGTAAACGGAAACCTTGACGTCCTGAAGCGGGAAACCCGCGACGAAACCATTTTCCATAATCTCGTTGACGCCCTTCAACACCGCCGGCTCGTACTGGCCCGGAATCGAGCCGCCGAAAATGTCCCAGCTATACTGCAACGGCGGGTCGGAGTTTCGCTCGGCGGGTTCGATACGAAGATAAACTTCCCCGAACTGACCCGCGCCACCCGTCTGCTTTTTGTGCCGGTAATGCCCCTCCGCCTTGACGGTAATCGTCTCGCGATACGGAATTTTTGGCTCTTTGGTATTCACCTTGAGCTTCGAACGGCTCTCCATTTTTTCGAGCATCACGCGAAGGTGCAGGTCGCCGAGGCCGTTTAGAACAAGCTCTTTGGTCTGGGCGTCCCTGGTAACTTTCAGGCACGGGTCTTCCTCGCAAAGCTTCTCCAGCGCCGTGCCAATCTTCTGCTCATCGCCTCTCGCCGCCGGCTCAAGGGCCAGAGCGAACATAGGCTCAGGAGCCACGGGCAAATCGAACTTCCCCCCGACTCGGCCATCGTGAATCAGGTCGCCTATCCTGAGGTCCTCAATTTTGGCAAGCGTTATAATGTCGCCCGCTACGCCTAAGGGGATTTCCCGTGTCTCGCCGCCCTGCGATTTCAAAATATGGCCTGGGCGAACGCCCTTCTTCTCGTCGTTGCGAATCATATTCGTGTCGGATTTCAGCGTCCCGCTGAATATGCGTATGGATGAGAATTTCATATTCGACCTCGGGTCGAATGAAACGCGGAACACAAGCCCCGCCAGCGGGCCGGCCGGGTCGGGCTGCAACACCGTCTGCTTGTCCCCCGCCTTTAATTGTGTCGGTTCCGCCTGAAGCGGTGACGGCGTGTATTTCGCGATGATATTCAAAAGCTCCTCAACGCCAATTTCTTTTCTGGCGTTTGTAAAAACAATCGGAACAACCGTCCCAGCCCTGAGCGCCTCAACGAAAACAGTGGAAACCTTCTCGGGCGGTATCTGCTCGCCGCCTAAGTAACTCTCCATAAGTTTGTCGTCGGCCTCGATTATGGTCTCGATAAGCTCCGTATGCGCCTGGGCAACGTCCATAACAGGCGAACTGCCTGTGCTGTTCTCGATGCAGTCGATTACCGATGCCTTGTCCGCCGACGGCAGATTCGCGCAGCGACACTGCATCCCGAAACACTCCTGTATATCTTTAATCAGTCGCGGCAACTCCGCGTTTTCCGCGTCCATTTTGTTGATTACTATCAGCTTGGCCTTGCTGGTCTTTGTCGCCGTCTCAAATACCTTTCGCGTCACGGTCTCAACCCCCGACATCGCGTTGACGACTATCACAACCGTCTCCGCGCCGGCAATCGCCTTGACGGATGGCCCGATGAAGTCAGGATAGCCGGGAGTGTCGATTATGTTTATCTGCTTGCCGCCGTACTGTGTATGCGTTACCGAGGATTTTATCGAATGGCCGTGTGCCTTTTCCTCATCGTAGTAATCGCAAATACTGGTTTTGTCATCGACGCTGCCCAATCGATTTGTCGCCCCTGTCTTGTGCAGTATCGCCTCAGTCAGCGAGGTCTTGCCCGCGCCGCCGTGACCCATTATCACTATGTTGCGTATATCGCCGGTACTTGCCACTTTCAGCTCTCCAAATTATGATTTTTACGGCCTGTCCGCTATAAAAGCCCTGAAACCAACCAGTATAGGGGAAAAACGCTAACAGAACAAGCCCCCTGCACGGGAAAAATTCCCCCCAGCGCACTGCTCCAAAACCCTGTGTTTTCAAACAGATGCCGTTCTTAACCGTTGTTACTTCTAACGGAAAAAATTTCCGCTATTACAAATTTTTCTTGCGCCTCTGGTTGGACACCTCCCGCCGATTTTATTGGACATTGACGGGCGATTTGGGACCCCTCTCCCATATGTTGTGTGTGAGGCCTTCGTAATCCCGCATATCGGGGTTTTAGTTATGGGGCGTTGCCGGCGTGCGCGTCGCAGGGGCTAAAGAAAAATCGCAAGCTGTGTCGATACTGCGAACAGCCATTAAAAGTTTTTATTGAAGGATTTGGTGATATGAGCAAAAGGGAGTTGATTGACTGCATCTGCGAAATAAATAAGTCCGCAAGACCGGAATTCCTGGCAAGGTTCGCAGAGGATGAGTTAAAGGCCTACCTTGAACACCTGATGGAGCTGGACCTCGAAGAATTACTCGTCTGTGCCTGACAGGGCCAAAAGATCAACGGAGGCAGGGAAAATCCTGACCTGAATACTCCCTGGAGGGGAGCTATAAAACACCGAATCAAAAAAACCTATATGCCTTCAGTCAATCAGTTTTAACTGACTGGTTAATATATTCTCATCAGGATTATTTAGCAGCATTTGCGTCTTTCGGCGTGACCGGCTTTTCAGAAACAGGATTTGATTCTTTTGGCGCCTGATCCGCTGTAACCATCGGCGGCGCCTCCGCAATAGCGTTCGTCTTTAAGCCCACCACCACCGGCTCATAATCCTTCGGAACATAACATACAAAATTCATCGACACCACGCCATTCTGTGCGTTCTGCGGGTTAAGAGTTATCTTCTCGTTGATGCCAACGGTCTTGACCTGGCTGGCGCTCTGGAGATAACCTATAGGATAAACACTTACGGCGCTGCCCTGCAAACGGGACTTCTCGCCCTTTTTCTTACATTGAAATCGTAACTGGCTTGTAGTTAAGTCGCCCGAAAGCATCCTGCCTGTAAACCCGACACGGGCAACTATAAAATAGTAGTCGCTTTTATTGTAGCCGCTCTTAGAAGACACCAACTTGCCTTCAGTGTCCTTTAGTCCTTCCGGCGCAGGCCATACAGATTTCGCAGGCATCGTTACCGTGCCGGCATCGGTAAGTACTTTCACTTTTTGGCTGATTGGCAGCCGGTTCAACGACAACTCATCAATAAATCCGGCGTGAAGAACCGCGAAACTCTGTGTTCCGCTGACGCTGCCGCCGCTTATAATCCCAAAAAATCCGCCTAAAAATCCGTCCGGATTCAGCAACGCCCTCCTGGGACTCTTCGGGTCAGTCCTGTTGCCGTCAAATCGCGGGTAAGGATACTCACTGGGCAGCGGAGCCATCGACACGCCTATCAGCAAAACACCGGAAATAACATACCCCAGTAAAAGACCGAATACTACCCGCCCGATGCGCTCGGGCTTATCGCCAAAGTCAATTTTCTGTCTGCTAATCGCCATAGCGGCTGTCTGCAAAATCGCGAAACTTATCAAAAACAACATCCCAAAGCAGGCCGGCTGCGCAAAATCAACTATAATCTCCTGCTTGACTACTATCACCGACACCTGCTCATACCACCACAACGCCACAAAGCTCGCTAATAATGCCGAAATTAAAGTCAGAAATGATTTTACCAAACCGCCCTTGAGATACTGGGCCACGGCACACCCAACCATAATTAGTAATATCGCTGCACTTGCCATTACAACCTCGTCTCCACGTTAATCTTGTCGCTGCTCGTTGCGGCACGGGCTTCCAAGCCCGCCAACCACGCGCAACCGTTTAACAAAACAATATTACTGCTCTTCTGCTGTCGGCTTGTGCTCCTTCGACTTCGAAAGAACCCTCACCATCTCATTAACCGACGTAATACCCGCGATAACACGCATCAAACCCTGTTCCTGAAGATACAGCATCTTGGCACGCCTCAACTCCGTCCCAACGTCAGACAGCGACTTCGCCTGCTTGATGGCGTTGCGCAAATGCTCGTTCAACATAATCGTCTCAAAAATGCACATCCTGCCGAAATAGCCCGTCTCCTGACAATTATCGCACGGCGATGCCTTGCCTCGCTTGTCATAAACCACCTTGCCCGTGCGATGAAAAACCTTCGCCTTCTCGGCGGGTATATTGAACTTACGCAGCAAATCGCTGTTCGGCTCGTATGCCTGCTTGCACTGCTCGCATAACTTGCGAAGCAGCCGCTGGTTGCTCAAACCCAGAAGACACTCCACCGCCTTGTTCTTGTCGCCGACCAGCTTTATCCACTTGGCAAGCGCCCTCAGAACGCTTTCCTCCTCGATAACAACGTAAATGAGCTTGCTTTCCGCCGCCGTACAGGCCATTTGCGCCGTCTCCGAATCCCCACAGTCCGCGACGCCCACGATGTCCGGGTCCATCCTTATAATTGACTGGAGCATCTTGGCATAGGTGGTTATGCCGCTGTCGCCTAGCGCAAAGGTGTTCTGCGTTATATTCGGCAACTTGCCCGATATTTGTTTCTCCAGCGTCGTGATTCCGTTTAGAAATGCGTCGTGATTTCTCAACAGCGTGTAAAGAGTCGTCGTCACCCCGCTGTTCTTCGGTCCTGAAACAATAAACACGCCTTTCTTGGCGTTACGCAATGTTCCGAACTGGTCGAGTTGCTCAGCCGTCAGACCCAGGTCGCTAAGCTTGGTAATGTTCTGCTGAGTCACCAGCCTCGCCCGCATCTGCTCCCCGACGTTCGAACCGGCGGTCGTCAGCTCCCAGTCTATTCTCTTGCCCTGTTTGAAAATCGTGAACTTGCCCTTCTGCGGCCTGCGCTTCTCCTCCATATCCAGATTCGCCAAACTCTTCAAAAATCGAATCAGGTAATCCATCTGGTCCTTCGCAATAGCCGGCTGCTTCAGGGCCGTCCCGTCCACGTAATACGCAACATCGTAATTCTGCGGCGTTGGTATGCATACGACGTCGTACGCCCTGCGATACAATGCGTCGTCGAACATGCTGTATGCCGCCTTGTACCCAAAATAGTCCGGCGTCTTTGCCTCAGGCACCGGAACCTCGTTGTTGTTCGCCGAGATGAAAACGTATGCCGCGACCGGCTCCTTCTTCTTTATGATGCCGCCCAAAAGCATGTCCTTGATGTAGCCAACGGTAAACACCCGCTGAAACTCAGGCACAACCGAATTGCGGTGCATAATGTAGCTTATCGTCGCCGCGCCCGCCGCGACAAGATAAAACGCCAGCCCGATGATAAAGACCGGAATCAGAAGCCACACCACCCCCGACGCCGCCCATACCCCGAAAACAACCCCTGTCCAGAAAATGTGCTTTGTCCCAACCGCCTCCGCGTCCTTGTGGACCCAGTCGATAATGAACAACCAGCCGAAATATAAAATCAAAAATATGGCGAACTTTATCGGCGATACGTACCCGCCGTATCCTGCCACCGCTAAAAAATCAGGCATAACATACTCCATTACGGTATCAGCTCCGCTCTCACAGGATGCCGCCCTTCTCCGCGCGAATACCTTTGAGAACCATTTTCAGTTCATCAGGGTTGGGCGCATACTTGTACGCGTCCTTCGGCTCAACGGAGCCATCTCTTATCAGCGCCACCAAACTGTCGGTGATGTCTATCATCCCGTCCTGGGTGCAACTTCGAATCAGGTTCGGTATCTCGGATTCGCGCTTCTCGCTGATCAGCTTGCGCGCTTCAGAATTGGCGAGAAGTATCTCGTTGGCCGGTATCCTGTCAACGCCCGGATTTACGCACGGCAGAAGCACCTGGCTGACCATCGCCCGCAAAGTCACACTCAACGTCTGCCTCGCAAGGTCACGCTCAACCTGCGGAAACAAATCCACTAATCGCTGAACCGCCTGCGCCGCGTTGGTCGCGTGAACCGTCCCGAAAACCAGATGCCCCGTCTCGGAAGCCCGCATTGCCGCACTAACCGTCTTGGCGTCGCGGAGTTCCCCGATGAAAACAACATCCGGGTCCTCTCGCATCAGGTACGTCAACGCCTGGTCGTAATCTGGCACGTCGATACCAATTTCACGCTGAGAAACCAGCGCCTTTTTGTCTTTGATGTAATACTCGATTGGGTCTTCGATGGTAACTATATGACATGAACGCGTGGCGTTGATGTAATCTATCATTGATACCGCCGTCGTCGTCTTGCCGCTGCCCGTCGGCCCGACTATCAGCACAAGCCCCTGACTGCCGTCCGCTATTTTCTTCAGCGTCGCAGGCAGGTAAAGCTGCTCAATCGTCGGCACGTCCGTATTAACCCTTCTCGCCACCAAACTCACCATTCCCCGCTGCCGGAATATATTTACGCGAAACCGGTCTTCCTCCGTTACCCCGTATGAAAAATCCAGCGTCCCGTTCCTGGCGAAAAATTGCTTCTGCTCCTCGCTTAGTATCTCAAAAGTCAACTGCTCAATACGCTCCTCCGTCAATGTCTCGCCCGTCGTGCTGCGAAGCTCATCC
Organism: Sedimentisphaerales bacterium; assembly: GCA_050013675.1. GTDB lineage: Bacteria > Planctomycetota > Phycisphaerae > Sedimentisphaerales > Anaerobacaceae > Fen-1362. The sequence continues at coordinate 477,459 of JBEKEU010000001.1, read as the reverse complement.
TGTATCCGCAATCTGGCCGGTTGTCCTGCCTTAAGGTGTAAATCACTGGCACGTGTCTTTATCGCCGCTCGGAAAAACTTGTTTATCTCCGGCTCTCGCCCTTGCGATGTGTCCTGCCCAGCAGATTGTCCCGAATCTACCATAATCAAACCGAATTTCGCAGTGATTATATTGTTTCTCGCCCGGCTTTCGCGCCCTACGAGGGGCATATACCCATTCTATTATAAACTATTTAATATAGGACATTATCGGCCATTTGTCAACCGCACCCAACGACCATTTTTTGCCCTCCCATACCGCCCTGCGGGCCTCGAATGCCTTTACAATCACCCCGCAGACCTGTATCATATCCTTAATTCGCCGATGTAGCTCAATGGTAGAGCACGGCTTTCGTAAAGCCGGGGTTATGGGTTCAAGTCCCGTCATCGGCTTTTGGGTTTTGGGTCGGACACCACGGCAAGATTGCTTATCGATAACTAATTTGGAGCTGAATATGAATAACGCGGACAAGGCAAAAGTGATTTACAAGGAAGGGTTTTCCTGTGCGCCGGCTGTGCTGGCAGCATACTGTGAGCAATTTGGCTTGCAGAAAGATACAGCGCTGAAAATCGCCACCGGCTTCGGCGGCGGGATGCACCTCGACCAGACCTGCGGTGCCGTAACCGGCGCGATTATGGTCATCGGCCTTAAATATGGCAAGATGAGGGCCGACGATAACAAGGCAAAAGAAAAAACTTATGAACTCGTCAAACGATTCGCGAACAAATTCAAGGCGAGATATGGCTCAATCGAATGCAAGGCCCTCCTCAACTGCGACATCACCACACCTGAGGGTATGCAGGAGGCAAGGAACAAAAAGCTTTTCTCCACGATTTGCGCCGAGTATGTAGGCACAGCGGCGGAAATCCTGGACGAATTGCTTGGCTGATTTTATGACCGGCGAATTACAGCGAAAATACGATACGCTTAAAAAAATCCTCAAAGACCTCGGCTCCGTCGTCGTCGCTTATTCAGGAGGCGTCGATAGCACTCTTTTGCTCAAAGTCGCCGTCGATACCCTCGGCGACAAAAACGTCCTCGCCTGCATAAGCGCAGGAGTCGTCGAGCCAAAACACGTCCTCCAAAGGGCAAAAAAAATCGCCAAAACCTTATGCGTCCGACTCCAAACCATCGACACAGATGAGCTTAAAGACCCACATTTCGTCGCCAATAAGGCAGACCGGTGCTTTCACTGCAAAAGCCATTTGTGTCAGGAACTTATTGATATCGCCGGCAAAAAGGGCTTGAAGTATGTCGTATTCGGCACAAATCTCGACGACCTCGACGATTTCCGCCCCGGCAACCGCGCGATGAAACTCTTCGGTATCCGCTCACCATTAGCCGAAGCCAAACTTACAAAACACGACATCCGCGCCATTAGCAGAAAACTCAACCTCGAAACCGCCGATGTCCCCTCATCACCCTGCCTCGCATCCCGACTTGCTTATGGATTACAGATAAGCGAGGAACGTCTCAATCAAATCGAAAAAGCGGAAGATTTTCTCAGAACACTTGGCCTCGTCGAGTTCCGCGTCCGCCATCACGAATCAATCGCCCGAATCGAAGTCCATCAGGAGGATTTCAAAAAGATTACCGCCGAACCAAATCGCTCGCGAATCATTAAAAAACTCAAATCCCTCGGTTTCAAATACGTCGCCATTGACCTCCAGGGCTTCCGCTCCGGCTCATTAAACGAAACCCTCTCCAAAAATGACAAACGCTGACCGCTACGCAAAGTCATTTTTCATTCAACTAAAAACAAAACTCTCGCCGAAATAATGTAAGGTGGGCTTAATCCCGCCCATATTTATGAAAACGATATCGTTTCTGACAAAACTGTTTTTCGTTCTCGCCCTCGCGTTTTACGCCGGCTGCTCAACCCAGCCGCCGGGCGCCAATTCCTCACCTGCGATATTCCACGATTCCACTCCCTACTCCCGTTTCGGCCCCGCACGCATCGACATCCTCCCCATCACCTCCATCGCACCAGCATCCGCCTCCGACCGCGACTCCACCATCACCGCCTACGTCTGTCTCCTCGACGCCTTCGATTCTCAAATCAAGGCACCCGTCGTTTTCCGCTTCGAACTTTTCCAGCACCTCCAGCGTTCCGCCGACCCCAAAGGCAAACGCCTTATCGTCTGGCCTGATATCGACCTCACCGACCCCGCCGTCAACAACAACCTCTGGCAGGACTTTCTCCGTGCCTATCTCTTCTCGCTCCCGCTGCAAAAATCCTCCGCCGAAAACTGCATCCTCCACGTTACCTGCTTCTGCCCCTCTGGCAAACGGCTCAACGCCGACTTCATCGTCCGCACAAAACCATAATTAAAAAAATGCGGCAGGCCTCAACCCACCGCATTAATCTCACTCGTCAATCTTAAATCCGAAATCTACAATCCATTAGCTCGGCACTGGCAGCTCATCTGCTCCGATTCCTCCCATACCTTGACGTGTTGACTATTCGATAGAGCCGCTTGTGCATCCGAAATAAAGATACTATGATGATTCGTTAAAGACGTTTTTCAAGGAGAATAAAAATGGCGAAAAACAGAAAGATTCGAAAAGTCATCAAGAGCAAACCCACCATCGAGGGAGCAGGCGTCCACCTGAAACGGGCATTTGGCTTTAGCGAAGTCCCTTTGTTCGACCCGTTCCTGCTGCTGGACGATTTCCGTTCAAACGACCCGCGGCATTACATTAAAGGTTTCCCCTGGCATCCGCATCGCGGAATCGAGACGATTACTTACGTCCTTCGTGGAAATGTCGAACACGGCGACAGTATGGGCAACAAAGGCGTCATCGGCCCCGGCGATATCCAGTGGATGACGGCGGGCAGCGGCATCATTCATCAGGAAATGCCTAAGGGCGACGATGCCGGCTATATGGGGGGCTTCCAGCTCTGGGCCAATCTCCCCGCCTCTCATAAAATGATGGACCCTCGCTATCGTGACGTCAAAAGCAACCAGATACCGCAGGTCTCTTTCGATAACGGCGTAACCGTCAGGGTCATCTCCGGCAATGTCCGGGGCACAGAAGGACCTGTCCGCGACATCGTTATCGACCCCGAATACCTCGATGTGACTGTCCCTCCAAAGTCAGAGTTCATTCACCCAACCAAACCGGGCCACACCGTCTTCGCCTATGTCATTGAAGGAAATGCCTATTTCTGCAAAGAAAAAAAACCCTTCACCTATGATGTCGTTGGAACCAACTATTTCGACATCCAGAGGGAACCTTTTGTGTCTAACGAAAATCTTGTTCTGTTCGATGATGGCGAACAGGTATTCGTTTCTACCGGCGACCAGCCCGCTCGGTTCCTCCTCATATCCGGCCAACCTATCGGCGAACCCGTCGCTTGGTATGGCCCCATCGTAATGAACACCCAGCAAGAACTCCAAATCGCCTTCGATGAATACAACTCCGGCTCATTCATCAAACATAAGTCGGAAAGAAAAAGCTAAAATGCCAAAAGAATACAAAATGTATATCAATGGAGAATGGGTTGACGCCCTCGACCATGAGGTTCGCCCGGGCTGCCTCGGCGAAGCGTAGCGAAGACGGGTGGCCTCCGCACAACGAAATGCGAACAACTGACTAAATTCCTAACGATTTTCATGCAAATTTGGTCGCTCTTTTTCAGGATAATCGGAATTACCTGCCAACAGTGCGGCTTGTGGATAACTTGTTGATAATTTTTACCCTACATTCGAATAGGAAAAACAGCCATACCGTTATTTGTTGCCAAAATAACAAAACGCCAAGCCAGGCGGTTATGGGACAAACGCTAACTCCATTCTAAATAATAAGTTATGTCGCATTGAAGGGGCGCGATAATGGGCAAGCTGAGTCCAGATATTTAATCTGGGTAAAAGATTGGGTAATCGCAAACTCAAACTGTTTTAACAAAATATCAAAGTCAAAGTGGATAACTTCCTATTTGATGATTTGTTCGAACGTCTGTGGCAATGCTTGCCAAGTTGGCAAATCGCGGAGACATCGGCACTTATGAAATCACTGTTTGTCGAAGAACGCGGTGATTTTTTCTTTCAGTTTTTTGCAAGTGGCTATCGGGTCCGGCGAAGCGACGACGGCGGAACTGACGGCGATGGTCTTGACGCCGGCTCGCAAAACGGCGTCGATGTTGTTTTCGTTTATGCCCCCGATAGCAACGTGACCAACCCCTGTGTCTGTTAAAATAGGCAACGCCTGTTTAACATATTCGAGGCCGACGGGTTTCGTATCCGGCTTAGTTGGCGTCGCAAAGACGGGGCCAAGTGAGACATACGTCGGCAGTTCAGTAATCGCCGCGTTAAGCTGGGCAGGAGAATGAGTGCTCTTGCCGAAAATCAACGGCGTTAACTGAAGTTTGCGTGCCTGTTCTAACGGCAAATCGTTTTGCCCTAAGTGCACCCCATCAGCACCGCTCGCTATGGCGATATCAGCCCGGTCATTAATGATGCTTATAACCCCCGCGTCTTTGCACATCTTAACAAATTCAGAGGCGACCGCGAAATACTTGTCCGCGTCGATTTCTTTTGCCCTCAACTGAAGGCAATCAGCGCCCCCTGCGATACATTGGCCTGTGAGAGTAAAAACATCCGCGGGCAGATTCGAACTAATCAGAACATACAGCCGAACTTTGCTGAACCTGGCCTGGGTATTGGCGAACAGGGCAATATCCTTTTCGAGTGAGTAGCCGGCATACCGCAGCCGTTCCATCTCGTCAGCGATGCCTGGCTCAGCGCTTCGTAGCGACTCCGCGAGGACGCGGAGCGCTTCGGGCAGCCGTTTGCAGGCGGCGGTAAGCGAATCCTTCAAATCCGTCCGGCCAATCACGCTTTCAATCGTTTGCCCGATGCCGACATCGCCGGGCGTATCCCTGCTCGCAAGCAACCGCTCACTGTTAAGCCGGGCAATTGCCGACGAGAGCTTATGACGCATCTCTTTAGCGCGACCGCTCAGGGGTGCGCAATTGAGGGTGAATCGGCAGTAATCCTCGATTACCCGAAGCGCTTCGCGTGCTCTGTTAAAATTCGCGTCAATTATCCTGTAGCCGGCTCGTTCCATACCTGCTCGATTATAATTTCACAACTTGCCCATAGCTTACCGGGCTATGGTTCTATAGCTTGCCTGATTATAAGAGATTCCGGCAGATAGGTGAAAAAAAAACAGGGTCGCCCTCCTCCGGACGACCCCTATCTATAGGATAACAAAACCGGCCAAGCCGGTTTTGGCTGCCATTCAATCGGGCGGATGACGACTCCTCCTCCTATCACCGAGCGATCGAGCGTCCCACCCAATTATTAGCAATCAAAGGTAAGATATCAAACATAGCAAACATTATGCCATTGGAGACAAAGATATTAGTCGCAGAAGCCATACGAACCTAACGGTTTGACCTGGATAAAGTTACAAACCTGGCACTATTACAGACAACACACAATCTACTGACATGCCTTAACACTGCGTTGTTTTTTTGCAACATACAATTTTAGGGCGACTTACCTCGCTCGGCATTAGGGCCTATAATTTGTTAATTTAGGACGGATTCTGCATTTATGTTTACAAAAAGCAACGCAGGTATTCTAAAAAGAAACACGGACAGGCGTGAAAAATTCCGGTTTTGAGTGTTGAGTGTTTAGTTTTGAGATTGAAAGAAAACAGGGGTTGGGGTATTGTTGGGTCGGGAAATTAAAGGCATTGGATGGAGTTTTGCGATATGGGCGGAGCACCGAAGGAAGTAATAAAGCTTATAGAGCGATTCGAGAGGAATATCGAATCGTACAAGCGGCAGGGTTATAACGAGGCAGGGGTGCGGAGTGAATTTATCGACCCGTTCTTTGATGCGCTGGGGTGGGATGTAGCCAATAAACAGGGAATCGCCGAAGCATACAAAGATGTCATACACGAGGATGCGATAAAAATCGGGGGGGAAACGAAGGCGCCGGATTATTGCTTCCGGATAGGCGGGACACGGAAATTTTTCTTAGAGGCAAAGAAGCCGGCAATAGATATCGGAGACAGTGAGGAATCAGCATATCAGTTGAGGCGGTATGCGTGGAGCGCAAAACTGCCATTATCTATTTTGACGAATTTTGAGAAATTCGCGGTTTACGATTGCTTAGTCAGACCTCAACACACAGAGCGAGCGAACACAGCACGAACAATGTATATGACGTACAAGGATTACGTGGAGCGGTGGGATGAGATTTCGGCGATATTTTCAAAAGATGCAGTCCTAAAGGGGTCATTTGACAAATATGCGGCGAAGGCGGAGGGAAAACGCGGGACAAGTACGGTTGATAAAGAGTTTTTGAAGGAGATAGAGGGCTGGCGAAAAAATCTCGCGACTCGTATTGCTTGGCAGAACAGAAACCTTGGGACAACAGAGGTAAGTTTCGCGGTCCAGCGAATAATAGACCGAATATTATTTTTGCGGATGTGCGAGGACTGGGGAATAGAGTCGTACGGGCAATTAATGGCGTTAAAGAATGGCAGTAACATATACCGCCGGCTTGGGGAACTGTTTGAAAAGGCGGACGCGAAATACAACTCCGGGCTGTTTTATTTTAAGCAGGAGAAGGGTCGAAATGAGCAGGTAGATGAATTGACGCTGGGGCTTGATGTCCCCGATGAGCCAATAAGCTGGATTCTGAATAATTTATATTATCCGCAACCATACGATTTTCGAGTATTTCCTGCGGAGATACTTGGCAACGTATATGAGCAGTTTTTGGGCAAGGTTATTCGCATTACGCCCGCCCGGATGGTTAAAGTCGAGGATAAGCCGGAAGTAAAGAAAGCGGGCGGAGTTTATTATACGCCGGAGTATATCGTAAAGTATATTGTTAAAAATACAGTGGGGAAACTCTGCGAAGGCAAGACGCCAAAGGAAATAAGTAAGTTGAAGATTCTTGACCCCGCGTGCGGTTCGGGTTCGTTTCTTCTTGGAGCATATACGTATCTTTTGGATTGTCACCGGGACTGGTATGTTAACAACGGGCCGGAAAAACACAAAGAGCATATTTATCAGGGCAGGGGCGGACAATGGTATCTGACAATCAAAGAGAAAAAACAAATACTGCTTAATAACGTTTATGGGGTGGATATCGATTTTCAGGCGGTCGAGGTAACAAAGTTAAGTTTGTTATTGAAGGTTCTTGCGGGCGAGAATCAGGAGACGGTGGGGTCGCAGTTCAGGATATATCATGAAAGAGCATTGCCGGATTTGGGGAACAATATAAAATGCGGCAATTCACTCATCGGCACAGATTTTTACGAGATGCCGGAGGCGGATAAACTTAGCGATGAAGACAAAAGGCGAATAAATGCCTTTGATTGGGAACAGGGATTTCCGGAGGTTTTCAAACAAGGCGGATTTGATGCAGTGATAGGTAATCCGCCTTATATACCAATTGAAACTATGAAGGCCAGTGAAAGGGAATACTATCAAAACAATCACATAGAATTGCAGCGTAAGTATGATTCTTCAATTGTATTCATTCTTGCTATGATGGCCAAACTCAAATCGAGTGGATATCTCGGATTTATTTCTTCGGTAGCATGGCAGACAGGAGAAAACTTTTATAAATTAAGAGAGCACTTATTCAATAAATGTGGTATTGCAGCTTTGGTTAATCTGCCATTTGATGTATTCCCAAACGCTTATGTGGATACCGGTATATATATACTTACAGGCGCACCGCGTGATAATTATTTGATATACCGTTTCCCGAAAAAGGGGCCAGTTCTTAACCTTGATAGCATCGAGTATTTGAGCATTCCGCGAAGTATGGTGGTATCGCCCGGTTACAAAATTGTTCTTGAGCCAACAGCATATAATATGTTATCGCGATTTTCGGGAATCGATTTTTCTGCTCTAGGCGAATTAACTGTATCAACTCAAGGATTGGCGGGTAATAGGTTTGAGCCCCAAAATACCAAAAATAAAAATAAATGGTATCCATTTCTTGCTAAGGGACAAGTGCATAGATATTCCTTATTAACTGAAGAAACGGCATTCGTGAATATGGATAAATATCCATCGCTGAAACGATTTTACGAAGCTGAGCCGAAGATTTTGATACGGCGGGTAGTGAGTCGACAAGATAGAATAATGGCTACTTATACAGACAAGCGATTGGTATTGAAAAAAGATATTAATCCTTTTGTAATCACCGATATTAAGTTGAATCCCTTGTACATCTTAGGGATTTTAAACAGCAAACTCATTTCGTATTTGTATGTCAATAGCTCATCCATCGCAACCAAAGATGATTTCAGACAAACCACACTTGCAGAGTTGAGAAAAATACCTGTTCGCAGGATCGATTTTGCCAATTCCACCGGGAAGCGTCAGCACGATAAAATGGTCAAGTTGGTAGAGCGGATGTTGGAGTTGCACAAGAAGCTGGGTGAGGCGAAGGTTCCGCAAGATAAGGAAAGGTTGCCGCGGGAGATAGGCGCAACGGATAAGCAGATAGATACGCTTGTTTATGAATTATACGGCCTGTCGGCGGACGAAATCGCGATAGTTGAAGGCAAGGAATAGCGTACAGCGTTCAGCGGACAGGTCGCTACGAGGTGGTAATTTGTGTGCAAGCGGTTATAATGGCGTCTTTTGAGACGCCATTTTTATGCGCAAACGTATAGCGATATTGGGTTCGACGGGGTCGATAGGAACGACGGCCCTGCGGGTTATTGATGGGCTGAATGCTTTGCCCAAAGATAAATCGCAGCAGTTTGAGGTTGTTGCGCTGAGCGGGCACAGCAATATCAAATTATTAGCAGAACAGGTGCGGCGATACAGGCCTAAGTACGTGGCGGTAAGCGATGTCGATTGCGTTGAGGAATTTCGCCGGCTCACCGAAGGGATGGATGTAACGGTTTTGGCGGGGGCGGAGGGGCTGACGGAAATTGCGGAGCTTGAGGGGGTCGATACAGTATTGGCGGCGGTTGTAGGGGTTGCGGGGTTATCGGCGGTTTTGGCGGCGGTTCGTAAAGGCAAGAGGATTGCGATAGCGAACAAGGAGCCGTTAGTTATAGCGGGCCAGTTAATCACCGCGGAGGCAAAAAAATACGGCGCGGAGTTGCTGCCTGTTGACAGCGAACACTCGGCTATTTTTCAGGCGATGCAGGCGGGCAGGCACGAAGAGGTGGCCAAGATAATCCTGACGACATCCGGGGGGCCATTCAGGAAGGCAAATCCCGCCGGGATACCGGACGCGAGTATCGAGCAGGTTCTGGCACATCCGGTTTGGCGGATGGGGCCGAAGATTACGGTTGATTCGGCGACGATGATGAACAAGGCGCTGGAGATAATCGAGGCGCGATGGCTTTTTGACGTGCCTGCCGAAAAAATAGAAGTTATGGTTCATCCCGAGTCGATAGTTCATTCAATGGTTGAGTTTATGGACGGCTCGGTAATTGCGCAGATGGGAAGCCCGGATATGTCTCTTCCGATTCAATACGCACTGACATATCCGCTGCGTCTGCCCGGCTCAGCGAAGAAACTTCAGCTTGACCGGCTCAAGACGCTGACGTTTGAGAAGCCAAATCCGCAGGTATTTCCCGCGATAGAGATGGGTTTTGAGGTTGCTCAAAAGGGCGGGACGGCCGCGGCGGTATTTAACGCAGCGAACGAGGCCGCCGTCGAGCAATTTCTGGCAGGGAAAATAAAATTTGGTAATATCATTGAGCTTGTCCGGCGATGTTTAGATAACTACATTGTCAAAATGGATGACCACGGGCAAGACGCCCGTAACACAAACGCGTCACTTGAAGAATTGTTAGAGGCGGACGCCTGGGCAAAGAAAGAGGTAATGGAATGTCTGAAAAATCATCAGTTTCGATGAAACCATACTCACGAGCCATTTTGCTGGCTATGGTGGTCGTCGCGACCCTTGTTCTTATTATACGCAATATCGATGTTTCCAAAAACATCCTGCTGGTGCTGCTGGGTTTCGGCGCGGTCATTTTTATTCATGAGCTTGGGCACTTTATCGTCGCAAAACTGTGCGGAATAAAGGTCGAAGCGTTTTCGATAGGAATGCCGCCTATTTTGTTCGGCATAAAGAAGGCGAACCTGGGCTGGCGGATACGCATTCTGCCTGAACTGCTGCGCGATGCTCGTCTCGGCGAAGGCGACGTCGAAGTCGCAGAAGGAACAGAATCGTCAAGCCACAGCCAAGAAGACGAGGATTCGGAAGACGGGCTTTTAAGTTTCACGGTGGGTAAAAAAATTCTGCCGGGCGAAACCGAATACCGAATAGGGCTGATTCCTCTGGGCGGTTTTGTCAAAATGTTAGGTCAGGAAGACGTGGGGCCCGTGAAGGTAAACGTTGACCCGCGGTCGTTCGCCAACAAGCCCGTTCTTGCCCGCGCAGCGGTATTGGCCGCGGGAGTGACTTTCAACGCGATAAGCGCCATTATTGGATTTATGATAGTGTTCCTGATTGGTATAGGTTTGACAGCCCCGATTGCAGGCAACGTGGTGCCCGGCTCGCCGGCGGAAAAGGCGGGCATAAAATCCGGCGATGAGATAGTCGAGGTCGCGGGCGACAGTAGCCGACTGGATTTCAGTGACATTATGATGGCGGCGGTGCTTTCCGGGAAAGATAAGGCGATACCGCTTAAGGTCCGCCGAGCCGACGGCACAATCGATGATATTTCGTTAGTCGCGAAGCAAGTACCGGGTGGTCAATTTCGGGGCTTCGGCATACAAAAACCATCTACGCTGACCATAGCACAATTGCCCCCCGCAGACGCCAACCAGTTGTTTGAAAACACGGGTCTGAGGCCCGGCGACCACATCAAGGCCGTCGCGGGAATCGATGTTAACAACCACTGGCAGATAGAGCCGATAATTGAAGGAATTTTTGAGCCGAACATTACGTTTTTGGCAGAGCGACGGGAAGCATCGGGCCAGTCGCGTCTTGTTGAAGGCCGGCTCGCTTTGAGTTTTACGCCCGCGAAGGATCTTGTCGGGGAATCCGAAGAAGCAAACCTCGCCAATATCTGTTCTATGGTACCGCGACTGCGGATAGCCGCGGTATCGGAGGAGCCGAGGTCGTTTAAGGAATGGTTCCTGCGGTTGTTTGGTATCGGTAATGAAAGACAACGACTAAAGCGTGGCGATATTGTAGTCGGGCTGGCCGACGTAAATAATCCGACGTTTACCGAGATGCGCGAGATTACCATGGCGCACGAGAACAATAACCTTGCGGTTACGGTTCTTCGCACGGGCCACAACGGCATAGAGAAACGCATAGCCATATCGGTGATTCCACGGCTGGATACGGATTCCAACCGTGTTGTAATCGGTATAATTCCTGAGCTCGATATCGAGCATCCGGTAGTCGCCAAAGCAATCGCGACCGAACGGCGTCTCAATCCGCCGACGATTCCTCGCGGCGCAACGATAACGGCCGTAGATGGTGTTAAAGTGTCCAGTTTTTATGATGTTGCACGCCTGTTGAAGCGGAATTCAGGCCATCGCGTTACGATTGACTGGCGGCTTGACGCACATACAGCCGGCAATGTGACGATTGTTGTGGGTGAGAAACAGGACGTTGTCAGTGCATACGCTTTTACCGAGGAGGTACTACCGTTCGCGGAGCTGGAACGGCTGTACAAAGCCGACGGGCCTGTTGACGCGATACGGATGGGATACAAACGTACAAAGACGTTTATCATTCAAACGTATGTTACTTTGCATCGACTGATAGGCGGGCTTGTAAGCCCCAAGCAGCTTATGGGGCCGGTGGGCATCCTGACGTTCAGCTACCGCATCGTCGCCGTCAAGCCCTTTGTTTATTATGTTTATTTCCTCGGCCTTATAAGCGCATCAATCGCGGTGCTGAATTTTCTCCCGCTGCCGCCATTTGACGGCGGGCTGACGGTGCTGTTGCTGGTCGAGAAAATCAAAGGTTCGGCGATAAGCGTGCGAACGCAGGAACTTATCGCCTACGTGGCCTGGGGGCTGGTCGGTTCGCTTATGCTGTATGTGACATTCAATGATGTCGTCCGTCTTATTTTCGGTTTCTTCAGCTGACGATAATGACAGCGGCAAAGGACTCATTGATAATCAGAAAGGATTCTGGTAATGACAATGACGCTTGAGAAGCTAACATCGGAGGCATATCACGACAACCTGCAGGCGGCGCTGATACAGTTTGACCCCGAAGTCCACAAGCTGATAGCGAAGGAATACGAGCGTTTGCAGGATACGATACAGCTTTTGGCGGCGGAAAATCAGTGTTCGCGGGCAGCGCTGGCGGCACTCGGTTCAATCCTGCAAAACAAGACCTGTGAGGGATTCCCCGCGGCCCGGCTTCACGGCGGCAGCAGCGTGATGGACGAGGTCGAGGGGCTGGCCATCGAACGCGCCAAACAGGCATTCGGCGCCAGATACGCCAACGTCCAGCCGCATTCAGGCACAACGGCAAATCAAATCGTAATAACCGCCCTGCTCAGGCCGGGCGACAAGATACTGAGTATGGCAACAAGCCACGGCGGACATTATTCACACGGCTTTATAGATTCAGTCACCGCAAGATTTTTCGAGATTGAAAGTTACCACGTTGACAGAGACACGTTTCTTCTGGACTATGACGAAATACGAAAGCAGGCGAGACGATTCGGGCCAAAATTGATTATATGCGGAGCAAGCGCATATCCCCGATCAATCGACTTCGCTAAGTTCAGGCAAATCGCCGACGAGGCGGGAGCGTTATTGCTCGCGGATATTTCGCATTTGTCGGCGCTGGTTATGGGGGGAGTTCACGCATCGCCCATCGATTATGCTCATCTGACAACCACCAGCACCTATAAGCCCGGCGGGCCGAGGGGCGGGCTGATTTTGTCGGGCAAGGATTACGACCGCAGGATTAAAACAGCGAGCGGAGAAACACAATTGTGGCAGTTGATAGAAAAGACGACATTCCCCGGCATTCAGGGAACGCCATATTTCAGCAATATCGCCGCCAAGGCGGTCTTTTTCAAAGAGGCCGTATCAGAAGAATATAAAGCGAGGCAAGTTAAGGTGGTTGAGAACTCAAAACGTCTGGCCAATGCGCTACTTAAAAAAGGGTACAACGTTCTCACCGGCGGCACCGACAATCACCTTATGCTTGTCAACGTTGCTGACAACTCGTCTCATCTCACGGGACTCAGCGCTCAACAATGCCTCGAACGCTGCGGCATAGTCGTCGATAAAATGCTTTTGCCTTATGATGATAACCCTAATGGCCCAAGCGGCATACGCTTAGGCACACCTATTATTACGAAAAATGGTATGGGCACCACGGAAATCGACCTGATAGCCGAACTTGTCGATACCGTTCTGACGAACCTGAAACCGCCAAGTCACACAATCGACCAATCGGTTGCAGACCATGTCAGGGGCCAGGCAAAAGACCTGGCTAACGAATTTCCTCTCCGCTGACACGGCCCCGTGTTTGTAACGGTTATGGTGTATTCGTTCCGCGTTGTTATAATGGAGATATGTTTCAGGGCGAAGCTTAACCAGGATTTTGTTTCTTGTGAGCGAAAGTAAATGCTGAAATTACTTATATCACTTAACAACATACTCTTCCCGGGCTGGACAGTGCACTTGAAGAAAGAACTTCGCGGTTGCGAATCTGTTCTGGACATGGGATGCGGCAGCGATTCCCCTATGCAGAAATGCAGCGTTAAATTTTCCCTTGGCGTTGAACTGTTTGACCCCTATTTGGCGGAGAGCAAAAAGAAGAAAATCCACACTGAATACCTCAAAGCGGACATCAAGAGCGTTGAATTTGAGCCAAAGTCGTTCGATTGTGTGCTGTGCCTGGAAGTCCTTGAACATATGACAAAAGAAGAAGGACTCAAACTGATAGAAAAGATGAAGAAATGGGCCCGAAAAAAGGTCATAATCACAACGCCGAATACTTTTGTGTGGCAGGATGAGATAGACAACAACCCGCTACAGGCGCACGTATCCGGCTGGAGCGCAAAGGAACTTCGAAACGCAGGTTTCGAGGTGCACGGTATCGAAGGATGGAAAAAACTCAGGGGATACAGAGGAGTTTTGAAATACAGACCGATGTTTTTCTGGGCAAAACTGTCCCATATCAGTCAGAAGCTGGTTTACTTTTTTCCGAGTATGGCATTCCAGTTATTTGCGGTCAATTATACGGACGTCGATAAGCCAACTGTGTAACGGCGCGGCCCAATATCCCCCTACAAGAGTATCCAGCCGGATGGAAATAAATCATCCATTTTCATTGAAACCTGTATCTTCTTATCAAACCATTGCCTGGGTGCGAGCACTATCTTGTCCTCTCGCGGGTTGAGCCAGGCCCCCCACCACGAAAACGTGCTGTTGGCAATAATGTGATGATTGCAGCGACTCATAAGCCACAAGTCTTCATAGTCCTTGTCGGCCCGATTGTAGTCAACAAACGTAGCCGGGCAGAGTCGTTTCAAATTATCCCCTGCCCACTCAGGGTCATCACTGAAAATAAAGAAGTGAGCGTTCTTAACCAATTGCTTCAGATAATCTACACATCGTAAATAATAATCAGGGCCGCAGCCGCCATGAACCCGTTTCGTCTTGCGTGCTGCAACGTAATCTCCTCGCCGAATGTGAATACTTACAGATTGTTTAGAAGCAATCATCTCGGATAGTTCTTTGCTTTTGCCGCTTAACGGAGTTTTTAAAGTAAATTCCCTGCGCAGAATTGCAGCGATATCTGAGAAGTATTTCTCGCTCTGCCAATATCCCTTAAGGTAAACACCATCGTAGAGGTTCAAAATTTCCGGGTCAAAGTGAAAGCATTTTTCCTGAATATATTTTGGCCATTTTTTCGGCCATATCTTTGCTAATGCGTGCTCTATTCTTCCTTTTGGTGCCATGGCTGCAATTTCCGCCGCCGTAGCAAAGTTCTCTTGAATATTGAATTTCCCGAGGGTATACGGACGGCTGATAAACTTGTCCATCCATGTTACATCCAGTTTCAACTCAACTGCCAGGACGTGAGCCAGCCGCCTGCCGGCAGCATACTGAAACATCTGGTTACCTAAACCGCCGAAGAGTCGAGTAATAATCATTATTGCCCTTTTCTTTTGAACCAGAAACATCCACATCCATAGGTTTGTGCGTCGGCCATTTCTTTAGTTGCGTGCTCGATAAGCCCGCCATTTTTCTTGGCTTCCGGAATCAAAGCAAAGTTCATCAATTCCAATTCTTCAAAATAGCTCATGACCTGGTCGAAACTATAAATCCTGTGAGCATTGAACATGATTTTAGGTTTCCCGCCGACGGGCACGACAAATAACAGATTTCCGCCCTTTGCCAATACACGTTTAAGCTCATCGATTGCTTTCAGGTCGCCATTATAATCCAAAGGGTCACCATAGCGGCCAAGCCCGATATGTTCTACCACGTGCATACAGGAAAGTGACGACACCGACATATCGGGAAACGGCAAGGCCAGCAGGTTTGCCGCCTCAGATTGCAAACCGCTCAATTTCATGTCTGCCGGCCGGTAATCATAAAACTTTACCTTTATAAAAGCCGATACCAACGCAACGAAATAAACGTACGAGGAAATATCGACGTGCTCCTCAGGAAGGGTGCTGGCAAGAATGCGGGCCGCCCAGGCGGTGTGAAAAACGTAGTGCCTGTCAAATGCGGTGGTGGCGGTTTTATCACTTAAGCAGGGATAGAGGCCTTTCCACCCGATTTCGAACCGGCCTGCGTCACCTGCTTTTCTGAAAGACAGAAATTCCTTTATGAAAGCCGGATATCTCGGCAAATTTCTGAGCCCATGATAGAGATAAAACGACAAAGGAAACATTTCCGTGATTCTTTGAAGAAACGCCTTCGCTGTCCGCCTACCTTTTCCAATATATTCGCGAGAATCGTATTTAAGCGTCATCTTATCTTCCGGTTTATAATGTTTTTTTGCGAATATCAAATCCTTGTATTCTTATACCAAGAACTCCAAGTATCCTTTTTATAAAAAAATAAAATGTGCGGAGTAAATTTCTTCTGAATCTATAATATTTTCCTCTGAATTTCTGGGTGGATGGATAATTGGGACCATATACAGGTTTATTTGAAAGTATGTAATCCCCATCAAACCCCGTTATGAAGTAAGTAAGGTGCTTTTTATTCACCAGCAGTTCCAGGTTATTTTCGTAGTCCGCAAACTTTTCAAAATCTTCAGCTCTGACAAAAAAACAATTAGCGTCGCTGGCAGCTATCAGCCGGTACCCCTTTGTTTCTGCGAGTTTGACCAGCGAAAACGGCGAACAACCGAAATAGTTTCCTTTCTCCGGTATCAGGTCCATACTGGGCGGGATAGTGGGATTAAACTCACAGACCACTAATCTGGGTTTTAGCCCCCGCAAACTTTCGAGGATATAATAATCGTCCCCATCAACGTCTATGGATAACAAATCCACGTCGCCGGATATGCCGTTTTGCTTTAATATATTCTCAAGAGTATTCAGTCCGTCACAACGCACAAAAGCATTTATGCAATGGCAATCATATTTCTTTACGTTTTGAACCAGCGATTTATACCTGTTTTTGTCAGCCTCAATCAGTATTCCTTTCCATCCCTTTGTCCAAAGGTTCGCGGTGTTTGATAAATAGAAGCCGTCCCACGCTCCAAATTCAACACAGACCTTAGACGACGTGCCCAGAATCTTGAATATCTGTTCAATTATTCCATCCTCACCAAACTGGGAGTACACGTTGCGGCCATAGTCCGAAAGTTTTTTCATCTGCGCGACCTTTCTGTACACATATATGTAGCTCTTTTACAATATTGCCCACTTATTGGCCTGGTTGCGATTCCACAGGAGGGACATTCCTCTCGGGCCCCTGCTACCATATCCGTTTAAGCCTCTGATAGCAATCGTAAGCCATACATCTGATTCCAACCAAGGGGATACGATGTTCCCTGGCAATCCTATCTATGTCCCGCCTGATAGCCGTTCTGTTAAGGGGCTGCGCTCTTGAGTAAAAGGGCAATATCCTTGTTATGAGAGTAGACCATAACTTGCGTTTTGTGGAGTCATCCAATATATGCTCGACGCAAGGCGCTGTCTTGGAATAGAAATACATAATATCCTTGTACCCAAAGTCGTTTGTCTCCATTTTTCTGGACAGATTGCCGGAAAACAGTCGGCAATAAGCAAGCATTTTATCAAGATAGTAAAAATCTTTAACCTGTAAGATTCTGCACCACATATCGATGTCTGCCGGACAGCCCGCTTGCGGGTCAAAACCTCCTGCCTTGTTAATATCCTGGCGTCGGAATAGTATAGCGCCCGGCCATCCAACAGTTCTTTTCCCAAGGAGGTAATTCTTGATAAATTCCCGGCCATTTTCTTTCGTGTCCCGGCTGAACAACCTATACAGGTTATTGGCACTTTTTACTCTGTTACCCTCATCGATGATGGAACAATTGCAGCAAACAACGCCGACATCGGGGTGCTCATCCAGAATGCGCGCCTGTTCGGCAACACAATCGGCGGAGAGTATGTCGTCATCTCCAATTATTTTGATGTATTCTCCGGAAGACAACGATACGGCCTTGTTCCAGTTTTTTACAAATCCTATATTGTTTTCATTTCGAATGAACTTGACGTTTGCTGTGTTGCTGTAGGCCTCAGAGAGATTTACAGTTTCATCAGTTGAACAATCATCCAAGACCAGAACCTCTATATTGGGATAGGTCTGAGCAATGGCCGAATCGACCGCCATCCTGAGATAATTGGCCCTGTTGAAGGTCGGTATTAATATAGATACTTTAGGCACGTTGCTCTCCACTGTCGCCCAAGCTGGCTTTTGGAGGATAAAAACTACTTTCCGCGAGGGCGTTTATCTTAATGTAAAAATACACAGTAGCGATTATAGTGCTTCCCGAGTGAAGCCCCACCATTACCCAGAACACGCCGACAAAACCAAATAAGCTGATAAAAACATAATTGAGAACGACATTCAAAATGCCGCCGATTAAGAGTATTACCACGTAAATTTTGGCCATACCGGCTGGAACTATGAAGCCCTGGTTTAATACGGCACCCCAGACATAAAATGGCATCAACGGAAGCAGAATATTCGTTATCAGGAAGAAATCGGCGACGTTGTACTTGGGAAAAATGGTTTTCACAACAACAGGAATGCCAAAATACAGCGACACACTCAAAGCCAGGCCCGCTACAACACAAAAAGCCGCATATTTTTTCACTTTACTTTTTATTTCAGCGACATTCTTAACAGTGATGTACGCGGTTGTATTAGGGGCAATAACCTGACCCAGTATTCCGAAAGGCAGGAATATTAACTGGAAAATACCATCCAGCAATCCGTAGTAGCCGATTTCGACTATAAAACCGAACTGTTTTAATATCAGGATGCTAACCCTTGTATAAAGGAAGCCCGCTACGGTTCCAATTCCCAGCAGCACCGCATATTTGAGCACCTCGACCAGAACGGATTTGTCGAATTCAAATCTAAAGTTTCTTTGGAACCCGCAAAGGGACAAGAACAGCAGCAGACCCGTTATGTTCAGGGACCAGATTACTCCCGGGAGCAGATAACGGTTTATCAGGAAAAGGGAAATCCCGATAGAAACCAAACTGACAATGGAGCTGATAACGGCGAGTTTTTTAAACTCTTTGAGGCCCCTGTACATACCATCAAGGATATCCGTCAGCGGTATCAGGAACAAATACGGCAGGAAGTAAAGAACATAGCGGTAATTTTCTTTGAAAAATGTATCACCGAGGGCTATAAGGACCAGTGAAACCAATGCGCCTACGCTTACGCTGAATACGACGATTGTAAAGGCGATACGGTTGAGTTTTTCGGGCTGGGCGATCTTATATTCTGTAACAAATTTTGAAACTGCGTAAGAAAGTCCGAAGTCACAGAAAATCATTAAGAGAAAAAACACGGTCCGCAGGTAATTGAGCAGGCCGAAATCCTCTGGAGACAAGAGCCTTGCCGCAACGAAAAAGATGACGGCTGTTACGCCATACTTGCCGAACAGCTGGAGGCTTCGCCATGAGAAATTATGAATCGTTTCTTTGTGTCTTTTATACAATACGCTTATCATAACTTAAAGATTTCGTATCTTAGCTTTCTATACAGCCCATAGAGCCATGGAAAGGTCAGAAAAAGCCATAATATGAGTTTTTCTGTTTTTGGGGCGTTGTATTTTTTGTAACATTGGAATGCCTGTCCTGCAGCTTCATAGTCGCCGATACCCAAGGCAAAAACCATTTTCTCTCTGAATGCTTCTGCCTCCAATTTGTCGAGGGGTATGCCAATGAATTTGACTAATTGCTCCTCATTATTGAAATCAAGTTTGTCATAGGAGTCATATCCATTTTGCAGCTTTTCGTAGTAAAATTTCAAGGCCAGCTTGCTCATAATAACCTGCCTTCGTTTTTTTGTCATCGAGATGCCCTGGCCGGACATTCTGTAATTAAGACATACTTCCTTTATGTTACCGAACCTTTTGCCCTTCAACAAAAGATTAAGGTAAAAATCGTAGTCCTCGGCGTTATTAAGTTTGTCCCTGTATAAAAAACCCTCGTTTCTTAACATAATTGTTGAATGATAAAAAGCCATTCTGCCGGCAAGGATATTGTCAACAATCTGCTTGTGACTGCTATGCATAATAGTTTTTTCTCTTAACAGTCCATTTCCATCCATTATCTGCGCCGAAGTTCCCACCATGAATACGTCTTTATGCTTTTCCAGAAACCGGTGCTGCAATTCGAACCTTTCAGGCAGTGATATGTCATCAGCATCCATTCTTGCTATATATTTGCCTTGCGCCTGTCTTATTCCCTTGTTTAATGATTCGGCAAGTCCAAGATTTTCATTGTTCTCGATAATACTTATTCTGCCATCCTTGTTGCTATAACTTTTCAGTATATCCTTATTCTCTCGTCTCTGCGGATTATCGTTAATTATAATAAATTCAAACGCTTCGAACGTCTGCGCAAGTATGGAATCTATGCTGTGCTGCAGCCATTCCAATGGTTCGTTATACACCGACATTACAACCGTAATTTGCTTCATATTAGTCAAACTATAGCGGGCTCAGGGGTTATGTTACATTCCCGGCGACCGACATGTACTCGCAGGGGTAGCCGCAGCCGATGTCGAGGACGGCTTTTCCGGTCAGGTCGCCAACCAGTTCCCGCACTGACTTTTGGGTGTTGAGAAAGTTATCGCCTGTCAGGCGTTTAGAAAAATTTCGCCAGTTTTCTCCGAAGGCGAATCTTTCCATATTTTTCTCCTATGACGCCGCCTGTAATACGGGACGGCCGCGACGGTTATCGTTTTTTGGCCAACCTGGTAAAGAAGGATTTATACTCGGTGATAATCTTCGTTATATCGTGATACTGTACAGCGTATCTGCGGGCATTGGAGCCGTACTCGACATAGCGATTGTTTTCCAGCATAAACCGCAAATTATATGTTAGCTGGGCGGGGTCGCCATTGCAACACAAACCACAGGTGTACGTATCCAAAAAACCGTCGGGATTAACATTGAAAGACAGTATCGCGGCGCTGCACTTGCAGGCATGAATGAAGGTGTTCGGGAAGCCCTCGGAATCACTGGTATTGACGAAGATCTTGGCCCGCTGGAAATAAGTGTTTATCTGGTTGAAGGGCACGTGTCGAATAAACTGAAGATTCGAGATTGTGCCGGCTTCTGCGATAAGATTTGCGTAATGCTGGTCTTTATTCAGCGCCTGGCAAATCATAGTGAAATGCTCATTCGGTATGGCTTTGGCGAGTTCTAAAAATAGTTCGGGTTTTTTAACGGGGTTGTCTCGGCCAACCCACAGAATCGTGTCGCGGGTTTGCTGCTGCACTGCGGGGAGTCGATGGCCATTCGGAATCGCGCGTGAAGAAACGCCCACTGTCCTGGTCAGATTCCCCTCGTCGGTTACATTCTGGGCAAAAACCATGTCTGCCTGTCGCAGTGACCAGGCGAACAATCTGCCAAGAATCAGGTGCTGCCTGACATAAGTCCCATCGCTTTCAAGCAAACTGGCAAGGCGATACACGAAAATCCTGCGGTGCAGTTTGCAGAACATCGCCACCAGCGGCACGCCAGGCGATGCGCACTCGAGGAAGTAGATATCGGCATCGACCCGCTTCAGCGCCCGCCAGGTCCGCAGAACACCGTCGAAGACGTTCTTGTTAAAATCGTGCGACTTGAGTATTGTCACGCCCTCGATTGTCTCCACATCGTTCTGGCCGTAATCTGCCACGATGAAGCTGACCTCAAAGCTGCTGTCGCGAGCAAGCTCAGTTGCCAGATAGTACAAATCGAGCTCTGCCCCGCCGAAGTAATCGCCCTTGTCCGGATTGAATATCGGATACGCTCTCGGGACAACAAAGCAAACCCTGATTTTTTTTGTAACGTCTGTTTTCATTGCGCCACCACCCAATAGCATTCGCTCAGATAACATATCGACAGAGTCCGCGACATCGAGGCCTGCCTGCGAGCGATGCAGTGCAAATTACACCATTGTGACATCCTCGGTAAAGTCCCGTCGCGAAACGAAAACTTTCCAAATTCGTAACCACTTGTTGTTATTCGACTTACAGCAAGAAAACACTGTGTTGTATTTATACTAAGAGCGATCGGTGCTTCATTGCAACGATTTTCTCATTATAATACGGTATGAACAAAATCACAGCCAGAATTTTTATGAATAAGACCTTTGAAAATTGCTTCAATTTTGTTTTTTTTGCAGTAGAACTTGTGAAAAATTTTGGAGTAGTTTTCAATATGATGCATTAAAATGACTGGAAGCTGAAGAGTGTTTCGAAATGCGTTTTAAGAGTGCGATGTTTAATTAGAGGTATTAGAATGAACGTTACTTTTGTGTATCCAAAGAAGGGCGGCATTTTTCCGCGTATGCCCATTAATTTATCAATATATCCCCCATTGGGGATTATATATTTAGCTACCGTGTGTAAAAAAAATGGGATTAACGTCAACCTTATCGACCTGACATTTGACAGGAGCTGGTCTGCTTATGAAAAACGAATAAGAGAACAAAAGCCCGATATTGTGGGTTTCACCGCGCTATCGCCATTTTATGATGATGTTCTCACGGCAGTATCAATTACAAAGAAAGTTGTTCCAAACGCAAAAATAATTATCGGCGGCCCTCATGCAACAGCACAACCCTTAGAAGTGATAAAAGATGATTTCGTTGATGTCGTGGCCGTGGGAGAGGCGGAAAACAACATTGTACCGCTATTGAACGCACTGCAAAACCAGGGAGAACTCAAGAACATAAAGGGCATAGTTTTTAAGCAGAATGGACAGATTATACAAACTGAACGAAATGAGCATGTTGACCTGAATACGCTTTCGGTGCCGGACAGAGGACTGCTCCCGACGATTAAAAAATATTTCCGCCAGATACCGCTTTTCCCGAATGTGCCGCCCGTTGGCATCGTTATCGCCAGCAGGGGTTGTCCGTTTAACTGCACATTCTGTCAGCCAATGCTAAGGGAGATGTTTGGAAGAAATGTGCGTTTCCGAAGTCCTCAAAGCATTCTGCAGGAGATTGATGAATTAGTCAAAAAGTACAAGGTCAAAACGGTGCTATTCACAGATGACAATATGACAATCAATAAAAGGTGGCTGTTCGAAATCTGTGACGGTATCAAAGAGAGGAACTATAATCTGATAATTGGAGTTCAGGGCAAGGCAGATACGTTAACCCCGGAGATTGCTGAAAAATTAAAGGCGATAAATTGCCGGAGTATGTCATTTGGAGTCGAATCGGGCAATCAGCAAATCCTGGATATTGTTATGGACAAGCACCTTACTATCGCCGAGATAGAACGGGCTTTTGAGATTTGCAAGAAAAATAACATTGTAACGAACGCATCGTTGATGATAGGCACCCCGGGCGATACGAAGGAAACAATAATGGATACGGTTCGATTGCTTGAAAAAATCAAGCCGAACTCCATAGACCTTCATTATACAACACCAACGCCGGGCTCAAAAATGTTCAATGAGGTGGAATTTGACAAGTCCCATGATGACCGCTGGAGCGCCGGCGCAATCAAGCTCAATGGAATAACGCCGGAAGAGCTTACTGAGATGTTCGATAAGATACAATTGCGTTACAGACAAGTGAAGGAACGCCCGCCTCTTAACTTTTTGTGGGACTATTTTTGGGGGACAATGAGATACGGTTATAATTTCCTGTCATTGTCCGCTCAATATGCGTACTTCTGTCTGGATAATTCGGTCATAGTCTATAAGCTGCTTGGGAAATGGGTTTTCTCCCTCAAAGGCAAACATTGACTTTTTCTTCAGCAGCTCCGGGACATCCAGCAATTAAACACAAAAGCAAGCCATAACTGTCTGGCATTATCTGCCCTGTTGACAATGTGAGCGTTGAGCATTTGTTGGACATAATCGTAGTTTAATAGATTATGCTCGTAATATTTCCTGTTAGTTAAAAACTCCCGGATTAGACCACTATTTTTGACCCAGGTACTAACGGGAACTGTAAACCCCCTTTTTGTCCTGTGCACTATTTGCCGGGGCAGGTATTTATCGGCTATTCTTTTCAAAAACCATTTAGTCGTCAGGCATCTGATTTTATATTTATCCGGAAGCGACAAGACCAGCGGCACCAGACGATAGTCCAGATACGGCACTCTCGCCTCCAAAGAGACCAACATCGAAGCAAAGTCAACTTTTTTGAGTATGTCCTCGGCAAGATAGTTATGGATGTCATTCAACTGCACCGAAAGCAAACTGTCTTCGCCGCCACAGGGGATAAGCTGCTCGTCCGGAATAAAACCATTAGTTAACAGGTCTTTCCTGTTCGCCTCTGTGAATGTCGCCATCCAGTTCAAATGCCGCCTGTTGCAGCCCACGTCGAAATCACGCAGGAATCTTTTCATTTTGAAGCCGAGAGTTACTTTTCTATCCGAAGGCGGAATCATATTCGCAAGGAATCTGGACAATCCGGCAACGGGGGCGGGAACGAATTTCGCCAGTTTATACGCCATATAGGTATCATAGCCGCCGAACACCTCGTCGCCCGCGTCGCCCGATAGCGATACCGTAACCCTCTGGCGGGTAATTTTCGACAACAGATACGTCGGGAAGACCGAAGAATCGCCAAACGGCTCGTCCATCGCTCCGATTACCTGCTGGATAATGTCTTCATTGACGTCCATATATTCGTAGTGATGGGCCGTCTTGATATACTCAGCCGCAATCTTTGAGAACTCCAGCTCGTTGTAGGACTGGTCTTTGAAGCCAATTGAGAAGGTGTCGAAATCCTTTTTGTTTTTAGCAATTATTGCGGATATGAGCGACGAATCGACGCCGCCCGAAAGGAAGCTTCCCACGGGTACATCAGCAATCAATCGCTTCATTACGGCGTCGCTGAGAATTTCCTCGACCATTCCCAGCCGGTCATCAATAGCAATATCCTGACGTTTAGCTATTTCGGCTTCGAGGTCATAATGTTTTGAGATAGAAAGCTTTTTTGTATTGAGGTCAAAGAGGATGCTGTGAGACGGTTTGAGTTTTCGGCAATTTTTGTAAATCGTGAAATCGCCGCCGATGTATTTCTGGTAGAAGAAGAAATTCACGCCTGCGGGGTCGGTTTCAAGGGAGATACGATGTTTTTTAATTGCTTTTAGTTCCGAGGCGAAGATAAAACGCTGGCCGTCAAAATAATAATAAAGCGGCTTTATGCCGAACCTGTCACGAGAGATAAATAGAGTTTGTTTGTCCCTGTCATAAATGCAAAAGGCCCACATCCCATTAAATTTTTCGACGCATTTGTCGCCCCAGCGGTGATAAGCGGCCAGAATAACCTCGGTATCCGTGCCCGATGTGAATTTATAGCCGAGGGTTTGAAGCTCGTCCCTGATTTCCTGAAAGTTGTAAATTTCGCCGTTGAAGACAATAGCAAGGTTCTGAAAATACATCGGCTGATGGCCTTTTGGGGACAAGTCCAGGATTGCCAGGCGCGTATGTCCCAGTGAGACCTTGTCGTCGAGATACGCCCCCCGGTCATCGGGGCCGCGGAGCCGCATCACCTCGGTCATTGCCTCGATTGTCCCGTTGTCCTTCCAGTTAAAGCCGGCTATTCCGCACACTACTTACTGCTCCTGCTGACCATTTCAGCGTAAACTTCTGTCAGTGTTTTGCTCTCGAATCCCGTCTTAATCGTATATCGTAAAATCGACGTCAGCCGATTCAGATACATTTTCTGGCCGAGCTTTGTTCTTACAAAGGGTGTTTTGCCGGGCAGGACCTCCATCGAGTGAAACATCAGGTTCAGCACCGGCAAGGAATAGTTTCTCGCGAATTCGGCGACAAGCGATTTCATCTCAAAGCCCGTCATATGCGTAGGCCGCAGCCATCGATAAAACATCCACCTGCCGGGCAAAAACGGCAATCTCTTTCCCGAAACAGTAATAGGCACTTCCAAAATTGTGCTGCTACCCGGTGAATAATAATCCGTTTGGGAAATAAAATACGGCTGCTTCGGCGCCCGCGAATGGTCCGGGCCACCGTAACTTCGCCAGTCCGTATCAGGCGTTACCGAGCTATCGACTTTGTAACCCAGCTTTTCCAACGCCTTTATCGTATCCAAATCCGCACCGTATCGGGCCGCCCTGTAGGAAACCGGTCTGACACCTAATTTCTTTTCAATCAGGTCAGTCAGATTTTTTATCTTCGCCGATTCTATTTCTGCATCATAAGCGAAACAGGGAAATTCATCACTGGCAGTGCCGGAAATATCTTCGTGTTTTCTTTGCGGCTCAATGTATTCGCTGTGAAGGTGAGCCCCTATCTCCGCGCCTCGTCCGAGTTCTTCTTTGAGCGTCCGGCAGCACTGATCATTTTCGGCCACCTCCGGCGAGACAAAATAAACCGGCTTGATGCCAAACCGATTCCAGATCGGCCTGAGGATTGAAGGGATGCCGAAGGTTACGGATTCAAAGGTCAGCGGCCGCGAACGCCTCCAGTGCACGTCGCAATCCGGCTCAGTATCTATCGTTATGCAAATAATTCCTGCCATTTTGTTTTCGCCGACTATCTTTTACCGAGAACCTGCTGATAAAGTTTTACATATCCATCCGCCACTTTGTCCCAGCCGAAATTTTCCGCTCGTCTCCTTGCCAACGCACACATCGCGTTGTAGGCCCGTTTGTTTTCAGCCAGATTATTTATGGCCTCGGCGAGCGCTTCCGCGGAGTCGGTTCCCACGACAACACCATTACCAGAAATCAATTCTTCCACGCCCTCGCACTTCGTAGTTATTATCGGCAGGCCCGACGCCATCGCTTCGAGCATAGCGTTACTCATTCCTTCCTGCATACTGGCGCTGACGAATATATCGTGCTGCCGATAAACATCGGGCATCTTCTCGGATTCGATTCTGCCGGCCAGGTTGATGATATCAGTCAGTTTTTTCTGCTCAACAAGATTTTTCAACTCGTCAAGCAGTCCCCCGCCGCCCGATATTGTCAGGCGAACATTTTTGCCCTGTTTGCTTAATATCTCGACTGCCTCGACGAGCATTTCGAATCTCTTTGTTACCGACAACCGGCCAACAGTGAGTAGTTTTAACTCGCCGGATAATTCCCTGCTCGACGCCGGATGAAACTTATGCAGGTCGATACCGTTTGGAATGATATCTATATTTGCCGAAGGTAAAAACCTCAGCGCCCTGTTTTTCAGACCTTCGCTGCACGCCACAAGCACCGAAGCATCTGTCCAGATTCGTTTCAGAAGCGGCCCCAGCAGTTTGTATTCGAACTGCAGCCGGGCGTGTCCGCCGGGGACATCCGAGCCGCGAAGCGAGATTATATACGGCAGGCGATTAGCTGTCCTGTAACACAGCCAGCCGGTGGGCAGACCAAAAAACGCGTGAACGAGGTCGTAACGGTTTTCCTTCAGCAAACGCCGATAAGGCGGCGTGGCACGGGCAACCCATTCGACGACCTCAATCTTGCGCCAGTAGTGCAGATTTTTCTTGTGCACGCCGACGGTATAAATGGTGACATTATCTGACAGCTTTTGAACCACAAAACCCGGCTTCGGCGCCGACGCGAGCACATCCACCTGTAAATTGCTTTTTCCGGCGTACTGTTTAAGTATGGCCAGATGGGCCTTGCCCGCTCCGCCGCCGATGGGCGGAAACTCATAATTGAGCATCATAATCTTCATTTTACAGTTGGTTTCCCGTCGTTGCTTTTCTCGATAATTACCGTCATAAACATACCCAGCAGGTTATTAGCCGGCGAAAGCAGGCATTCTAATGCCCTGACCACTGGATACGCAAACCCCGGCAACAACTGCCGCAGGGTCAATCCCCCGCTTATCAGGTATCGCATCGGCGTGTGATTGTGCAGCGACACAACCTTGAGCCGGGGGAATTCACGCTCAAACATCGCCCTGTCGCGGACAAAAACAATCCACGATATCGCGCCATTGGCCTGCGAAAGCGGCCCCGTCTTTGAAAGTTCCCAGCCGCCTTTCGGGTCAAACCCTTCGTGATGAAAGTTTTTATAAATAAATCTTGCCCAGGGCGTATTGGCCGGCTCAATCATAACAATCCTGCCGCCCGGCCTGAGGCACCTGTCCGCCTCGGCGAAAAACTTTCTCGGCTCGCCGATATGGTGCAGCACGTCGAACATAAAAAACGCGTCCACGCTTGTGTTTTCAAAGGGCATATCTGTCGCCGAAAAGACCTTGTCTACGCCCTCCACTTTGAGAATATCGGAAGTAATGACGTTTAGAATTACCTCTTTGATGAATCCGCCTCCGCTTCCCAGCTCTACCAGTACCTTGTTATCGGGCTGTTGCACCGCATTTTTGAATTGCCCGTAAAAATCAGCGTAAAGCTTTCTGAGGAACAGCTTGCTGCGTAAAATCTTCCCGTGCAAAAGTGTGGTCGAGGGATCATCGAGGTCTTTGATCCCTCTTGTTTCAGGCAGTTTGAGCCAATCTAAAATCACCATATTTTTTTGCCTGTAGAAAAAACGAAAAATGGGTCAGGAGCTTTTCCCCTGCGGTTTTTTTTCAACAGCAGGGAAAAGTCCGGGCTGATAACAGAACCTGACCTTGTGCTTTCCCGGCGTCAGTCGCACGGACTTGAACGTTCCAAACAAAAGTTCGATTTCCGCGGGCTGCCCATCCACCCACGCCTTCCAGTCGGGGTCCCAGTTGTCTATAAAACTCAGGTATCCAGCCGTTGGTGCATCAATCTCCCACTGCAGCTCGTCGCCGTTGTATGATATGAGCCGACCCGTTTGTCTGTATCGCGACGAGTCCCGAAGGAACAACTCGATACTCGGATACCCAATCGATTCCGAGAAGAATATTTTCTGCCCATCCTGGACACCCAGCAAAATACGCCTTGCCGGCTTCTCATCGATTGTCCTGTTCAAAAAGCTTACATACCTGCCGAAATACCAGTTCTCCAGAGTGCCAACGTTGAAACTCGGACTGAGCGTAATAGAATTACTAATGTCTGTCCGCACATACCTGAATGACAACTCATCCACCCCGGCAATATCAAACTGAAAACGTTTTAGGGGTTCATTAAACGTTTGCGACCACATTCTCGCTCCAGTGTGCCACATCTCAACCGTTGCAACCAAAATCAGCAACGCAGCCACAGCCGCCAGCCGCCCACGACCAAGATAAATCTTCGAGCCAACAATCATAATCAATAAGATGGCGACAAACGCTGCCGCGCCATACAAAATAAACCATTTCTCATTCGCAACAAAATCTTTGAAATACTGCACCCACGACTCATCACGAACACCCCTTAGATGCAGATAGAGCTGTACGCCGAGCACGACCGCATAAACAGCGGCAACAACGGCCAGTTTCGCCGCCACGCGACGCAACCTGCCGCCCGCATTGTCCCTGAGCATCCCGGCAAAATGCGAATATGCTATCGACAGCAGCCAGGCGAATATGGGCACAAGGATGATGTTCAGCCGCCCCCAGACACGCAAACTCGAAAAGCCGGGCATATAGTGCCAGAGCAGAATGAACAGATACGAACTCTTTCCATAACTGATATAGCTGATCATCCCAATCCAGGTGACAAAAAACAGCTTAACCCATAAACTTCCAGCATCCGCCGGCATCGTTTCCTGCTGCTGAACAACTTTTTCCTCCACTGCGCCCCGCCTGCCAAACAGATAAGCGGCGATTATCAATAATGCCGTGATGCTGAAAAAATACCACCCTTCCGTCGAGGACGCGGGCGGATAAACAAGCGAGCCGAGCGTATCCTCGAAGTTAAAAACGTGGCTTGTAGAATATTGAAAGTCCCTGCCTGCACGGTCGATTGTCTGCGACATCAGCCTTTTGACGCCTACCAGATAAGGTGCGCAAAACAGCAATGTCACAAACCCAGCCGCCGACATCGCAGCAAACGCCCGTTTAAGATAAACCGGCTGTTCTCCAAATAGCTTTGTCCGCAGGGGCTTAATCGAAAAGGTGAGCAAATACGGCAAAACAAGAAAAACGGTATAGTACGCGAAATACGGATAGCCGGCGGTGCACAAAAATACGCCAAACAGAGCCAGCAGGCCGGCCGCCTTTACTGTATCTTTCATGGAGCTGCTGAACATTATCCGCGTAATCGCATAAAGTATCCACGGATACCACGCCGCCGAATGCACGGCGTTGGGAAACCTTATAACCTCTGTAATCTTGAAGCTTACAGACATCACCAAGACCGCAAACACCACCGCAGTAATGTCCTTGTTAACTCGTCTCAGCCACATAAACAGGCCAAGCGCAAATATCGAAATGCCGAGGACAGTAAAAAGCTGGTGGTCGAGGGGACTGTAACCGCCGAAAACTTTATACCATAATACCAGCAGGGCGTTGAACGGATAAAACGCCTGGGCAAACGGATTAGTGTAAAACGGAAAACCCGCGGCTTCGGAAGGCGACCAGAGTGGAAAGTGTAAATTGGCCAGACAACTGAGCAGGTAAATTTTATACGCGTAATACAACGCAATGAAATCGTTGCCTATGGTCAGAAACTTCCCGTTTATAACAAAAATGTGCCTGAACAGGTAAATCATCGGCCAGCAGAAAACCAGCAAAGGCATCGCAAATCGTTTCGCTGCGCGTGCAATCGACCAAGGCCCGCCATTTGGGCCGGCAGGCACTTCTGCTCGCCGTAGCTGTTTGCTGGTTTTCGATTTAACTTTCATTGTTACCCGTGGCAAGCTTCTGCCTTCTTGCGTCGAAAGCATCTTCAAGAAGATGCTCCAGCGTCGGCAAAGGTTTTGCGACCACCGCAATTTGATATGAGAAAATGCTTTTCGAAATCTTTATCAAAAAGCAATTAACAAGCAGCAGGAACCTCGCGAGCGGTCCGTCGCCAACCGCAAGCGGAAACGGCGCGGGCAAGCCACGTTTGCTTATAACTTCATAGCCGTTTAACTGCAAAGTCCTGACAAGCGACGAAAAGGTAAAGAGGCGCGTGTGGTCCATGTCCAGAATGCCGCGTCGCCCGTAATGAAAGCCCGCAAACAGCAAACTGGCACTCAGGGGCAAAAACGCGATATTGCCCGTAGTTATCACCACCGTGGGACAATCATGTGAATATCTCTTTCGCAATTTCGCCAGTAATTTTTCCGGCGACTTGAGATGCTCGATTATATCCAGCGCCAGTATGTAATCCGCTTTGCCGACATCGTCGCCAAAGTCGTATTCATCAATATTGGCTTCCACGCACTTCCACGAATGTTGTCTTACCATCGGCTGAATCTGACGGTCAATGGACACTGTTTTGCTCCCTTTTTTTGTCAGGGCTTCCGCCATAAACCCGGGGCCGCAGCCAACGTCGATAACCGTGGAGCCCTGCGCAACCTGTTCGTATGCAAACTGGTGCGAGCTTGGGTAGCCGAATTTCGATTTGTATTTGCAGTTGGTTTCCGGCTCATAGTCAAACTTAGGGTGATAATAAATTCCCAGCCGGGTCACACGCGACAATATCGACGAATGTAAAACCCGCACTGCGTATCGCAGGCCATGAGCGCCGGCAATCTCATTGCCGTAAAAAGTCGGCACCGCGACCTCAACTATACTTTTGCCCGTGCCTAAAAACTGGATGAGGATGTCCGTGTCAAAATCAAATCCGTTTGAGTTGTGCTCGAATGGAATCGACTTAATCGCTTTTGTGCTGTAAGCGCGATACCCGCTGTGAAATTCCGACAGCCGCGACCCGAGTATCCAATTCTGCATCAGGGTAAGAACCTGATTACCAACCCATTTATACCGCGGCATCCCTTTTTTCAGTGCCGCCGACTTGTGAATCATTCGAGACCCCAGAACCGCATCCGCTCCGGTTTCGAGTATCGGCTTTAACATTTCAGGCAGGCATTCAGGCGCATACCTGTTGTCCCCGTGCAGCAAAACAATGGCGTCAAAGCCCCGCTCGATTGCGTATCGGAATCCTATTTTCTGATTGCCGCCGTACCCCTGACTTTTGGGATTGTAAAGAACAGTAACCTTGCGATGCGGATGCAATTTTGAATAATCCTCTGCTGCGTAGAAAGTTCGGTCCGGCGACTGGTTATCGATTATCAGAACCTCGGTACCAAACCTTTCGTTGTTCCATATATCTGCGGGAATACGGCCCAAAACCGATTCTATTGAATCCGCGGCCTTATAGCAGACGACAAAAATAAGAACCTTTTTGTCTTTGGCCGGCCCGATATCGCTATTGCTATTTGTGACTATTGCTTCCACGTGAATTCGACTCCTTGCCAAGCCACTTTATTTTTTTGAACGCTATCCAGCTCATTTTCAGCAAAAGCCAGCCGTGCCTAAACCTGCTTATGTTGGTCTCGCCGTATATTCTCGCGCGATACCTCACCGGCACTTCAATTACCTTGAGGTTTTGCTTTACGGCACCGAATATGAGGTCGAAATCGCCAAACGGGTCGAAGTCGCCGAAATAAGAGCGATTGGCGGCTATGACTTCATAATCGCTTTTGCGAATCATTTTTGTTCCGCAAAGCGTGTCCCTGAACCGCTGACCCAGAAGCCAGGAAAACAACGCGCCGAAAAATTTATTGGCCAGCAGATTCAAAAACCGCATCGCTTCTTTTTCCATCGGATATACAAGCCGGGAGCCGTTTATGTATTCGCCCTTGCCATCACGGAGAGCCGCGAAAAATTTCGGTAAATCTTCAGGCGGAGCGGTAAGGTCCGCGTCCTGAATTACCAGCACGTCGCCGGTCGCGGCCGCGAAACCCTTCCTGACCGCATCTCCTTTGCCACGGCCTATACCCTGATGTATCAGTCGGATTTTGCGTCCTGGGTGTTTTTTAATTTGGGTTTCTACCTCGTCGGCTGTGCCGTCAGTGCTGTTGCCATCCACGAAAATTATTTCGGTTTCCCGGCCCATATCAGGTATTCGTTTTATGGCGTCCTCGATATTACCCCGCTCGTTTCTGCAGGGTACTATCACCGATACCGATAAATCCTTGTCCTGCCTGGGCTTCACGGAACGCCTCGCTATAATCAGATTGACCATATTGAAAACGCGGAAACCTGGCAGCAGCGAAAGAACGTAATTACACAACGCGCTAACCAGCCAGATACCCTTGGGAAGCAGGACAAAAGAATCCGTGCGAATAACGTCAAAATTGCCGAGGTTAAGCAGATTCGCAATGTCCTGGGGCGGCAGCCAGTTCTGGTGCGGACGAGGTTTGCGAATACCCAGCGAGGAACCCAGCCGCAATACCCACTCCCAAAGATAATTGTAATATGTCACCACAATCCTCGTCTGATCGTCCGTAAGCGGATGAATACGTTCCAACACACGCTGGATATCCTGCCAGTCGCCCAGCGAATTGCATATCAGGACATAATCGAATTTCTCATTGAGTTGCAGCTCGTGTGGGTCGGCGACTATGAAATTCAAATGCGGGAACCGCTTTTTCGCAAGCGCTATTGCCGATTCATTTCCGTCAACGCCCACGCCGTATGCCGGCCGCACCGCCGCGAGAAGGTCGCCGCATTCACAACCGATGTGCAGGACCCTGCTGTTTGGTCGGACGACGAATTTGTATATTCTGTCGAGCCAGCCGTAGTAATAGCCGTTGCGCCTGCGCCATTTAAGCAGCGTATCATCATCCGGCGCGACTGGTTCGGAAATTTTACCTGCCAATTCG
Organism: Sedimentisphaerales bacterium; assembly: GCA_050013675.1. Taxonomy (GTDB): domain Bacteria; phylum Planctomycetota; class Phycisphaerae; order Sedimentisphaerales; family Anaerobacaceae; genus Fen-1362. Next base: position 444,164 of record JBEKEU010000001.1, on the reverse strand, counting down.
CTCATAAACACACCGTAATAATTTCACACATCGCTACAATCGTTATTTATCCGCGTTTTCCAGGCGAAAGACATTCACGTATCCTCTCTTTGAGCCGATTTGCGCTACAAACTTGTAAGGTCCGATGCTTTGCGGTTTGTCTAAAAACGCGATAGTCTTATTCAGTCCGAGCTGCTGATAACCCGTGTGTTCCCCATGACTGTATCCTTCTCTGGTTGCCCATACAACATACGTTACTCCCTGCTGGCGAAGTTTTCCCACAAGCTCATCGGGGCTGTCTGCCTTGGGGAATCCCACAACATTGGGCGCATTTTTCCCCGCGAACAATTGCGTGTCGTTCTGATAGACGGCCAGTTTTTCATCCGGCTTGCCGTTGGCCGCAAACCACTCGCCCAGCATTTTGAACTCAATCTCCCGCTTTCCGTCGCCAACAAGCCGAACCAGGACAAACTGATTCGACGCGATAACCAGACACAGCATCGAAGCCACGCACAGATGGCGTGATATTTGTATGGGATGCTCAGCAAGCGCCCTCGATGCGATAATTATCCCCGCCACAAGCATTGCGACATAGGGCATCGAAGCCGAAGCGGGACTAATAGTTGCCTCCCCGCCGAATTCACGGGCAAGATTTACAAACCACACGCACGCGGCAACAGCCGCACTCGTCTTCAGCGCTAACGTCGCCTGCCAAGGCAGCCGAGCCTTATCAGCCAAAAAGCCGCCGATACTTTGCAATCCGAACCACGCCACCAGTAATACAATCCAGAAAATAGTCGAGTGAAACCGCGTCAGTGGATACGGATAATAAGCGTGCAGCACAAAATACGGCACGAAAAACAAAAGCAGCATCAGTATTTCCCAGCGACGCCGGATAATTGAAAATATGCAACCTGAAACAAGGCCCACGATGCAAGTCAGCTCGCCCAATTTAGAGAGCATATCTACTAACTCATTGCTGGCACCCGGATAAGGAATAAAAAGCGGCTGGAACGCAACCTGCCACAACAACTGTATATGCAGCAAAAGACCTGTCCTGCTGCTGACCGGCTCTACAAACCCCTTGACGTATTCCTTTGAGAAAAAGACGTTAAAATAGTGCGTCCCGCCCCCTTTCCAGGTCACGGCGGTCAGTGTCAGCCATATCACGAGCGGCAAGGACGCCAGGACCGAATAAGTCAATGCCCTGATTACATCTCGACGGTCTTTTCTGTGAATGATGTCCCCGACAAACGCCGCCAGAATCAGCGCGGCGCCCTCATACCGCACCATCGTTGTTACCGACGCGGCAAGATATGCCCAGCGGGACCGGCGGAAAATCAGATACAACGTCAATAGTATGAAAAACAGAAAAGGCGTCTCTATTATCGGCTCAGTCAGGTAATAAACCGTCCAGGGATTTATCGACGCGATGATGGCAAACCAGACGGCGGACCTGCCAATAATTCTTTTGCCGACCAGCCACAACAAGACCACCGTGAAGGGATGCAAAATTGCGTTTAACAGCCACCCCGCCGTCAACTCCGGCGGCGACCCCCACGACACAAACACAAGCAGGTTTTGCAGAATACCCAAAACCGGCGCGAGTTTAAAACTTGTCGGCATTTGTAAGGACAACAATTCCCTGCCCACCCGGAAAAAATCGGGAAAATCGGAAATGGGGACAACGGTGTGCCCGAAATAAAGAATCGAATGATAAACCCCGAATGCGAACAGAACCACGCCCGTCAGAATATCCAGCCGATTCTGGGCCTCGGCCGTAATCAAGTTATTGCGGCCTGTATCCGGGACAGTTTTGGGCTTTTTATCTCTTTTCTTAGTCACGGCTTTCTTATGAGGTTTTATCGTCCAACAGAGAATGCTGTTTAAGATTTCAGCTTGAAAACAACTTGGTCGCCGAATTTCTGCTTAATCTCGTAATGTTCTCTTATGAACTTTCTGAATTTACCCATAATTTCGAATCTGCGGGCCTCATCGTCACCAAACCTTTCGCGGGTCATCTGACCCCATTTTTGTTCGAACATCGCCACCGTCTGCGGGTCGGGCGGCAAAAACTGCGGCTGCCCCTGGGCGGAATAATCCACAATTGGCCACAGTTCAAATTTGAACCTGTCCAGCGGCAAATGCTGCTTGCGACTATCAATGATATATTTAGGCATCTCTTTGCCAAACGCGCTGAGGAGACCATCAACCACCTGCTCAAGCTGTTGAGGGGACCTTGTGTGCATTTCGCTTTCAAAGGCAACCGGCGAACTGCTGAATCTCTGCGCCGACAGGTATATTCCCGGGACCCAGCCCCAAACGTATATTTTGTCCGTCGGCTGAGTTCGGCTGCGTACGTATTCACCCGCCTGCTCCCAGTAACCCTTGGCTCCAAAACTGCGCCGCTGCGAGATTTCGTCCCACCGCTGAACATACCCGTTTCGCTTTTGCGGGTACTTCATTCCCGAATACGGGCTTCTCGGCAGGCCGAAGAATATATGCCAGGACATAATCACCATAAGGACAAAACCGGCGATGCCGGTAACGACCCATTTGGTTTTGAATACGGCCCTGACAAGTTTGTCGCGGTAGATGGCTACAAGATAACCGCCCGTCATCGCGCCCGAAACCGTAAGCGGCAGATAATACTGCTCATACGAAGCTGGACTTATCCACACAAAGGCCATATCAAGCAGCCACCAGACGGCAAGCAGCAGCACGAAACGGTCGTAACCCGTTCCGGCGGACGATGACTGCGACCTTTGACGCAAGCCCAGAATCATCTTGCTGATTTTTGCGATGATTGCGCCAAGGGCTAATGAGACCGGCAGGCACAGGGCAAGATAATACCGCAGCACCCTCGGCCACTGCTCAGAAAACGGCATTGCGTTTCTCATGCTTGAGACATAATTGCCGGCCTGCTGGGCTGTGGCGGGCTTGGGTATCAGCCCCCCGATTGCATCCCATACGAAGTAAAACGGCAGCGCCATCTGCACCTTCCAGCCGATTATCCAAATATATAATGGTGCTATTGACACCACCGCCCCTGCCAGCAGCAGCACAATATCAACGCCGGTCTGCTTCCAGGTTCTGTGTTTAAATATCGGCTGGACAATCACAAAAAGACCCATCGCCCCGATTGCCGATACGCCGGTCTCCTTAAAAAGCGGTGCCCACGCAGCAATTGCGCCGGCCAGAAAACCAAGCCACCACTTCCCGCCCAATTGCCGCATAATCAGCAAGCTTACCGCCATCACCATACACGCTATCATATACTGCTCTTTGACGTTGCCGAACTTGGCGATGAGCGGCGATGACGTATAAATCGCAGCGACGATTACCCCCACGGCCGCCGGCAACTTGCCGAATATCTTCCTCATCGCGACAAACATCAAAACAAGGGCGGCCGCCTGCATAATCGTCTGAATCAGCTTCGGCCCGAATTCACTGAACCCGAAAATCCATACCCCTAAAATGTTGACTAACAGTGTCCCAAGTGAGGCGCTTGGTTGCTCGTCAATCCCGATTCTCGCTCCATTGAGGATATGCTGCGCAGAATAAACATTGGAGGCGCTGTCGAATGGGTCCGGATAATTGAACTCAAAATACCGCCCAAGCAAAAAGGGAATGCCCGCCAGAATCGCAATGAGAATAATCGCAGCGGCATCCGCATTGCTTTTGCCTGCGGTCACGGCTGATTTTTTGTCTTTCCGCATCGGCATACCCTTCGCAGAGGCCGTGGTCATTTGCCGTCTCCGGCGGAAGACCCGAGGATTTCGCGAATCACGTATGTTGGCCGATTCTGCGACTCGTGATACGTCCGAACCAGCAGTTCCGCCAGCAGACCCATCAGGATAAACTGTACCGTTGACATAATAAGGACCGCCGTCAAAATCAGCAGCGGATTCCTGTTCATCGGAAGCTGCTGGGCCGAGAACTTCTGATAAAACATAATCAAACTCATAAGTACTGCTCCCAGTGCGCTTGCAAACCCCAGTCCTCCGAATATGTAAATGGGTTTGGTCGAAAATGAGCCGAGGAATTTCACGGTAATCAGGTCGAGCAACACCTTCCAGGTCCGCCCCAGTCCGTATTTGGCGACGCCGGCGGTCCTGGGCCTGTGGTTGACCACCATTTCGCAGATGTTCGCCCCGCTCCAGCTCGCCAGCACCGGTATAAACCTGTGCATCTCGCCATATAACCTCGTCTCCGCCAGGACCTCGCGTCGGTACGCCTTCAATGTGCAGCCGAAATCGTGCAGTTTCACACCTGTAATCTTCGCGATAAACCAGTTGGCGGTCATCGACGGTATCAAACGGGTAATGGCATTGTCGTGCCTTTTCTTGCGCCAGCCGCTGACCACGTCATACCCCTTGTGCAGTTGCTCTATCATTTGGGGTATGTCCGCAGGGTCGTTCTGCAGGTCGGCGTCGATGGCAATGACTATCTGTCCCTGCGAATTGGCAAAGCCGGCGCTGAGCGCAGCCGTCTGGCCAAAGTTCTTCCGGAACCGGATGACCTTGACTTTGTCGTCGGCTTTGTGCAGCTCAGATAATATCCTGAAGCTGGCGTCCGTGCTGCCGTCGTCTATGAAAACCAACTCGTACTTATACTTATTACTAAGCGCCTGCGTTAGCTGGTTATATAACGGCCTTATGTTGTCCTGCTCGTTCAACACGGGCACTACCACGGATACTTCAGCCGACTGTCCGCTCATAATCTACTCCGAACAAAATTGGTTTCGTAAAACCCTGTTATGTTAACAGTTATGCATACAACTGTAAAGTAACGGCCGGCTATCCCAACGAGGCAAATGTTTGACTTTTTGGTCATTAGGCCCTATCATATCGGGCTGCTTCAATATAGTTATCGGTTGAAAGGTCTTATTTTATGGCAAAAAATGGTTCGACAGGCTCACCATCCCGAGCAGCGTCGAGGGGAGTGGTTTTGGAACGCAAACCATTTGTGTTGATTATCCGTGACGGCTGGGGTTACAACCCCGACCCCAAAGAGGATGCCTATAACGCCACGAAATGCTCGAACGTCCCCACCGATAAAATGCTGATGAGCGAATATCCCAATACGCTGATTCATACCTACGGTGAATACGTGGGGCTGCCCGACGGAACAATGGGCAACAGCGAAGTCGGACACCAGAATATCGGGGCGGGCAGGATAGTTCCGCAGGAATCGGTCCGGCTGAGCCACGCCATCCGCGACGGGTCGTTTTTCAAAAACGAACAATTCGCAGATTGCATCAAATTTGTAAAAGAACACAAAGGCAAAATACACTTTATGGGCCTGTGCAGCGATATAGGAGTACATTCGCTGCTTGACCATTTGTACGGCCTGCTGGAGCTCGCCAAAAGAAACGACCTCAAGGACGTCTTCATTCACGCGTTTACCGATGGCCGGGATTCACCGCCCGACAGCGGCGCCGGCTACATCGAAAGAATAGAGAAAAAGGCAGCCCAAATCGGTGTCGGCAAAATCGCTTCGGTTATGGGCAGGTTTTACGCGATGGACCGCGACAGCCGATGGGACCGTGTCCAGAAGGCCTACGAGTGTCTGCGGGTAGGCAAGGGACTAAAGGCCAAAAGTGCCGCCGAGGCCATAACCGCCAGTTACGCAAAACAGGTAACCGACGAATTCATCGAGCCGACGTCAATCGTCAATGAGGACAATGTGCCAATAGGGACGATAGCCGACGGCGACGGCGTGGTGTTCTTCAACTTCCGAGGCGACAGAACACGCGAAATCACCAGGGCATTCGTCCAGCCCGACTTCAAGGAATTCCCGCGAAACACAAAGCCGGATATTTATTTCGTCTGCATGACCGAATACGACGCGACGATTCCGGCACCGGTGGCGTTTCTCAAACCGCCTAAAATGAAAAACATCTTAGCCGATTACTGGAGCTCGCTGGGACTTAAGCAGTTTCGCTGTGCGGAAACTGAGAAATACGCGCATGTAACGTTCTTCTTCAACGATTATACCGAAAAGCCGTTCCCGGGCGAGGACAGGCAGATTGTCCCGTCGCCGAGGGTGCGGACGTACGATTTGAAGCCGGAGATGAGCGCGTACGAGGTCGCCGACGTTGTTCTTCAGCGGTTGGACACAAACCAGTATGACGTTGTGGTCATTAACTTCGCCAATCCCGATATGGTCGGCCACACGGGCGTTCTCGAAGCGGCGATTAAGGCGGCCGAAACCGTCGATGCCTGCGTGGGCAAAATTTTAGATAAGGTCAAACAAATGGGCGGAGCGGCCATAATAACCGCCGACCACGGCAACTTTGAGAAAATGATAGACGGCACCCCCGACAAGCCGCACACTTCGCATACCGTCGGCGATGTGCCGCTGATTGTTTTTGATGAGCGATATAAGGGCAGAAAGCTTCGCTCCGGCGGCATTCTTGCCGATATCGGGCCGACGCTGCTTGATATGATGGGTTTGCCCAAGCCGGAAGAAATGACCGGAAGAAGCTTGTTACAGACCTAAATTTTACCGCCGAGAACGCCGAGGCCGCAGAGAAAAATTACAAACAAATCTCTGTGTACTCTGCAGTTTCTGCGATAAAAGCAAGGGCGGGAGAAAAATGGGCCGGATAGTAGTTCTTGACCAGAATATGGTGAATATGATAGCGGCCGGCGAGGTAATCGAACGGCCCGCCAGTGTGGTCAAGGAATTAGTCGAGAACAGCATCGACGCCGGCGCGACAAAAATCACGGTCGCCGTGGAGGATGGCGGCAGAAAACTCATCTCTGTAACCGACAACGGCAGCGGAATGGACGCTGAAGACCTCGCCAGCGCATTCGAGCCGCACGCCACAAGCAAAATCAAAACAAGCGACGACCTGCGGGCGATATCAACGCTGGGTTTTCGCGGCGAGGCGCTGGCAAGTATTGCGTCGGTAGCTATGGTGAAAGCCGTCAGCCGGACAGCGGACGAGCTTTCAGGCAACTGCATCGAAATCGACTGCGGCGACAAAGCAGGTCTTGTGCCCTGCAGCGCAGACGTCGGCACAACTATCCAGGTCAGGGACATTTTTTATAAATTGCCCGCCAGAAGAAAATTCCTCAAAAGCGCAAATACCGAGATGACTCACATCGTCGAGCAGTTCATCAGGATTGCTCTTGCTAATACCGCTATTGAACTTGCCCTGACACACAACGGCAAAGAGCAATACCGGCTCTTAGCCGGACAGGGTCTCCGAGCGAGAATTGCAGAATTATTCAGCCAGGAGGTCGCAGGCAATCTTCTCGAAACTGAAAGCGATGAAAAGGGCCTGCACATAGCCGCCCTTCTGGGTAAACCCGCAATCGCGACCACAAGCAATCGGCTGCAATACATATTCCTCAACGGCAGATTCATACGCGACAAATTCATATCGCACGCAATCAAGGAGGCGTATCGCGGAGCAATCGACCCAAGCAGATTCCCCGCCGCATTTATATTTATCAGGATGCCTTACGAGGATTACGACACCAACGTCCACCCGACAAAAATCGAGGTGCGATTCTATAACGCCAATCTCGTTCATTCGCAGATTCTCGCCTGCCTTCGCGAAAAACTTCTGGCTACCGACCTTGACACCCTCGCGAGCGTCCCGCAGCAGTCCGCGCCGCCTATGCGACGCGATGGTCGAATCGCGGAGGCGATGGAGGAGTTTTTCAAACGTCATCGACCGGCAGGCCAGCGACAACTGGACTTCACGCCTGATGGCCGCCCTTCTGGTATTCAACACATTAACGAATATCGAGAACCGAGTATCGAGAATCGAGCATCGAAATTCCTGCAGATTCACGACTGTTTCATTATCGCTGAAAACGAAGATGGCTTCTGTATTATCGACCAGCACGCCTTGCACGAACGTATTATGTATGAGCATTTGAAAAGGCGCGTTCATAACAGCTATCTCGAATCGCAGAAACTTTTAGTGCCTGAAAGTTTCCAACTGACCAAAGAGCAATCGGATACGCTCGAAAATAATTCGCAGCTTTTTGAAAAACTGGGAATAGAGCTTGTCCCCTTCGGGCCTAAGACCATCGCAATCCAGGCGTTTCCAGTGCTTTTGGCAAAGGCCGAGCCGGCGGATTTTCTCCGGGACGTAATTGATATGCTCACGGAAAAGGCCTCGACTCTCGACGCGGACAGCTTATTTGATGAGGTTTTGCATATGGCGGCGTGCAAGGCGGCAATAAAAGCGGGGCAGAAACTAACCGACGGCGAGATTGAGCATCTCATCGCCGACAAAGAAACGGTTGAAAATTCCAGCCACTGTCCCCACGGCAGACCGACCGTAATTAAATTTACCGTTGCTGACCTCGAAAAACAGTTCAAGCGAACATAAATATGAAATTATTGTGGCTACTATTGGTGATTGCAGTGATTTTATTAGCGATAAGCCAGTTGCCGCTAATGTATTGCTATGTTGATGAGTATCAATCACAACAACGGTCACAACGGATTGTGTCGCTTTCACCCAATCTGACTGAAATTGTATTTGCCCTTGGACTTGGCGACAGGGTTGTAGGTGTTTCAAATAATTGCGATTGGCCTGCGGAGGCGAAGCAAAAACCGAAGATGGGGACGTTCTGGCAGCCAAACACCGAGGCAATCATCGCCGCAAAACCTGATTTAGTCGTATGTGAGTCATTCCTTCAGCATAAAGAGGTTGCGGAAACGCTTAAAAGAGCGGGTTTGCGTGTCGTCTCGCTGCATGCCGAGTCAATCGAAGAGCTTTACTCTGCCATATTAAGCATCGGCCAAGCTGCAGGATGTTCGGATAAAGCCGAGCCGCTTGCCACGAAAATAAAAAGCGACATTGACCAAATCCGAGCCAAATCTTCGTCGGCTCGAAAGGTCAAAGTCCTCTGGGCGGTACAAACCGAGCCGATGCGGGTTGTGGGCGTAAAAACATTCGTAAATGAGATAATAGATTTGGCAGGAGGCCAAAATGTCATCGAGCCAACCGGCGACCAGTATCCATCTGTCGGAACAGAAACAATCCTGACCAGCGGCGCGGAGGTGATAATTCAGTCGGCGATGGGGACAGAGGATATTACAAAACAGCAGGAGGCCGCCGAGAAATTCTGGAATAGATTTGCTAATTTGCCCGCGGTGAAAAATAAAAAAGTTTACGTCATAGAGGCCGACACTGTGCTTCGGCTGGGGCCTCGCCTGCCAGATGGTATAATGGCCGTCGCAAAGTTGTTGCACCCGGAACTGTTCTCGCAACCGAAATCAGGAGACCAAACGCATAAATGACTGACCTGCTGACGCCAAGAAGTTTGATTAACAAAATAGCCCTATGCTTAGCAGCGCTTGTCGTCGTGATGTTTGTATGCTCGCTGGTGGGGACACAAAAAATATCGCTGTCTGCGGTTTTTGCCGGGCCGGGCGACACGCCGGGCCAGAATACCGATTACGATATATTCGTCCGTGTTCGCATCCCGCGAATAATCCTCGCTGCGCTTGTCGGTGCGGCATTAGCCGCAAGCGGAGTCGCCCTTCAGGCAATCCTGCGAAACCCTCTCGCCGAGCCGTATATCCTCGGCATATCAAGCGGCGCAGCACTCGGCGTAATGACTGCGGCGCTTGCCGGGGTAAGCTGGTCATTTCTGGGCGGCTCACCAATGGCCGCGATGGCATTTTTGTTCGCCATAGGCACCGTCTGGCTGGTCTGGTTCACGGGACATTTGGCGGGCGGTTCAACTGTAACCAGTTTGCTTTTGGCGGGCGTGGTTATCAACGCGTTTTTCTCCGCGGTGATAATGCTGATGACCTCCCTGATAGACAGCGAGCAATTGCGCTCCACGATTATGTGGCTTATGGGCAGTATCGGCGAAAAGGATTTTTCCACGCTGCTCGCCAGTGCGATATTCATAATCGCCGGCATCACGGGATTGTTCACAATCAGCCAAAAACTAAACGTCCTGGCATTCGGCGCCGGTGAGGCGCAATCGCTCGGCGTCAATCCTCGCAGGATTACTTTAGTCGCATTTGCTCTCGCTTCTTTCATCACCGCCGTCGCTGTCGGCCTGAGCGGGCTGGTTGGTTTTGTGGGATTAGTCGTTCCACATTCGGTTCGTCTTATCTTTGGCCCCGACCACCGTCAGTTACTACCCACAAGCGCGCTGCTCGGCGCGGCATTTGTCGTCATCTGCGACACAATCGCCCGCACAATAATCTCGCCAGCTCAGCTTCCGGTGGGCGTAATAACTGCAATCATCGGCGGGCCGGTATTCCTAATCCTGCTTTCCAGATACAGCAAAAAAGTCGGGAATTTGCGATGAACCCCGTTAGAAACGAAAACTTAAAAAACACAAATTTACATCCCGAGATTTCTAACGGGGTGAATATAAAAGTGCAAAATCTTCGTTTCGCATATAAGGCACAGGCAGAGATACTAAAAAACCTGAGCTTTCAGATTCCCGCCAGCACATTTTTGTCAATCGCAGGCCCCAACGGCGCGGGCAAGACGACGCTCCTCAATCTCCTATCTGGCCTGCTAAAACCCGCCTCCGGCTCAATCGAAATCGACTCGAAGCCGATAAGCTCATATTCCGTCAGGCGGCTCGCCAAAAAAGTCGCCGTCGTACGTCAGGAATTTGTCCCGGTCTTTGAATTTTCCGCGGCACAGGTTGTTTCAATGGCCAGAACGCCTTATTTGGGTGCGTTGGCGTTCGAGACAAATGCCGATAAAGAAGCGATTGCCGAGGCATTAGAGATGACCGATACCGCGCGATTCGCCGACAGACCTCTGGGACATCTCAGCGGCGGCGAACGCCAGCGCATCTTTATCGCACGCGCACTGGCGCAGCAGACGCCAATACTGCTTCTCGATGAGCCGACGAATTTTCTCGATATGAAACACCAGGTAGGCATCTATGACCTGCTCAAAAAAATGCAAATCGAAAAACAAAAAACGATTGTGTCGGTAACGCACGATATCAATTTAGCGGCACAATACAGCGATATGGTTCTGCTGCTCTCCGCCGACAGCAGTTATAGCTTCGGGCCAACTCGGGAAATCCTCACAACCGAGCGAATCGAACGCGTTTTTGACGTCCAGACGTTCTCCGCTCAAATAGGCCAAACAAAATTCTTTTTCCCGTTGGGCAAGTTCACCAAAAGCCAGTCGTCCCCGCCCGGCTTCTAACCGGGACAGGCGAGAACGTAATCGATGAGGTCTTTTAACTTTGCCGTGGCAAGGGCAATGCAGGAATCCGCCGCACCGTAATACATATAAACCGTCCCGTCTCGCACCGTCCAGCCGCAGGGGAAAACCACGTCATCCACGTCGCCCTCGCGCTCATACGATGCCTTCGGCCCGAACACCCATTCGTCAGACCGTCGCAAAACCTTCACCGGCTTTTCCAAATCAAGCAGCGCAAGCCCAAGGCGATATATCGAGCCGGATGCCGTCGTCCGAACCCCGTGATACAAAATCAACCAGCCGTGCTTTGTCTGTATCGGCGGCGCGGAAAGACCTATTTTGCTCGCGTCCCACCAGCTTCCCTGCCTGGCGCGAAGCAGAATGTGATGCTCGCCCCAGTGTTTCAGGTTCGGCGAAAACGACAACCAGATATGTCCCTCTATGTGCGGGAAGCCGACGACGGGCCGATGCAGCATCGCCCACAGGCCATTGACCTTTACAGGAAAAATCGCGGCGTCCTTGTCTTCCGGCGGCATCACGGGGCCTAACCGCACGAACTTTTTAAAATCCTTCGTAGTGGCCAGCGACACCAAAGGCCCGCCTGATGAAAACGCGGTGTATGTAATCGCCCATTCCTTCAGCTCATCGAGCCAGGTTATCCGAGGGTCCTCTACTCCCCACACTTCCTCCGGATGCGCGGGACTCGGCGCAAACGTCGGCTGTTCGTCGATTCGCCAATTGCTTACGCCGTCTTTGCTCCTGGCAACGGTCAGATGAGAAACGCCACGAAAATCCTCCACCCGAACCAAAAGAAGTGTTTCGCCATCAACAATTGCGGCAGCAGCGTTAAAAACCGCGTTGGCGGGATATGGCCAGTCCTCGACAGTGAGTATAGGATTTTTCGGACAACGCTCAAACAGTTCGTGTCTTATTGATTTTTTCATAACATACAGCCCCTCACTACAGGATTAACGCCGATTGTTTCCTTCTTGTCAATCGAAGGAACGCTACCTGGTCTTATCCGAGCCGCCGTAAATGAAGCGGATTTCGCCGACGTTTGGAACAACCGCCAGGGGAAATTTCGGGAAAGGTTTGAAGCCGGCGGGCCAATATACGAACAAGGCCTTGCCTATGAGATATTCGCGAGGGACAATGCCCTCGGCGTACATTTTACCGTTGTTCCCCTTACCCGGCCGTGCCCACCATCTGCCGTCTTCACTGCGAGGGCTGTTATCCCCCAGCATAAAGAACTGGTCCGCCTTGAGCGTCAGCGGATTGCCCTCGGTAGCCCTGCCCGGCTCGTTGGTGTTCGGATTTCTGCCGGTATAGTGAATGTCCCTGAACAACGCCAGGTGCGAAACCGTGATATCGCCCGCGCCGAAAATCCTCGCCTCCGGCTCAACGCTCGTTTTTCTCGCCCCGACATCATTAGGCCCGCGACCCAAATCCTTAATCAGCTTCTCGTCGCCAAATTCCAGCACCAGTTCGTGGTCAGCATTGGCAAACCTGAACATCCTTTGGCTTTCAACCGTCAGCGGGGCAATTGTTTTAGTCGCCAGCACCTGCTCATTGCCGTCCGCAAGCCGTGATATTGTCATTTGTCCCGCAAAATCAACCCAGCCCGTGTATTGTATCCCGTATTTGCTCAACGACGCCCCCGCGAGCCCTTCAGGCCGGCCTGAATTGACCCAAAAGCGGACCATCAGGTCGCTGCAGTAAGGCATAAATCTGTAATCCGTAATCTCGTCGTACGCGTATGTCGCCCTGAAATCATTGCCTCGCGTCGTATCGTAAACAAGTGAATTTTTAGCGTTAGGGTCGCCGGCAAGCCGGAAAATCGTCGGGTTGTCGTCCGCCATAGTCCACTTCGAGCCCTCGTCGTTTTTGAACGGCCGCTGCCAGGTATGCCTGTTAAACGCCGGCTCCTCGGGCCGGGCCGGCTGGTAATCATTGTCGTAAATCGGCATCCACAACTCTTCCTGAACCTTCGCCGGCTTTCTGCTGATTTGCCCGTTGATATAAACGTCCCCGTCGATTATCTCAACCGTCTCGCCGGGCCGGCCAGCCAGCCGTTTTATATAATTCTCCGACGGGTCAAGCGGATTCTTGAAAACCACCACGTCCCACTGCTTCGGCTCTTCAAACTGATAAATGCTTTTCAGCACCAGTATCCGGTCGCCGCTCGAAGGTGACATCTCGCCGGCGGTAATCTGATAATACCCGCAGCTCGGACAGCGGGAATACTCCTGCCTGGTCTGCCCCCTGAGCCGTGCCGGCGCGTAAATATTTTGTCCGTAGTAGTACTTGTAGCCGCACTGTGTGCATCGCATCGTGTAATGCGCGCCCAGCAGCGTACTAGCCATGCTGCCCGTCGGGATACGAAACGCCTCCATCACAAACGCGCGAAACACAAACGCCAGCGCAAAAGCCGTTATAAGCCATTCAAATGTGTTGGCTATCTCGGCCGCACGGCTCCTCGATTTTGTTTCCATATCCTTCGCCATAAATTTTCAGCAGATATCTCCATTGTCAGGAATCAAGGGGACTATTATGCGGCCAAATCCACGACAGGTCAACTATAACCGCGCCTCTGTTTCGACAATAACAGCAGCCATCCGCGGCCTAACCGCAGAGGCCATACTGATACTACTGGTCCTGGTTAACTGTTCCTCTTGCGCGTTTTAACGGGCTGGTGCCCCCGGCAGGACGTTCGGTCTGGGTCTGGCCCTGCTGCTGCACACCGCCTGTCCGGACTGGTCTTCGCTGCTGCCGTTCCCCTGCCTGCTGTCGGCGCTCTTCTTTCGCTTCGTTCTCAAGCTTGGTAACTAATTTATTCAGGCGGTCCTGCCTCTTTTTCAACACCAGGTCTATCGCCTCTACGGTGTTTGCGTCATTCGTTGCCGCGGCGACTTTTCGCAGAAATCTTAATTCCGCGACAACCACGTCGTCCATCGCTTTCGCAAGCTCCGCTTTTTTCTCCGGTTTACCCAGCCACTGGGTATCTTCGCCGCGGGCCTCCATATCGATACGGTTAATTTCCTGCTTGAACGCGTTGAAATCGTTTACGTCGGGAATATTCGTATCCGCAGCCATAGCGGGGACCTTTGACGGTATCGAAACGCCCGTCGCGGCCCGCCCTCGCTCATTCGAATCAGGCGAATTAACGGTCTCCGTGCTATAAGGCCCGCCCGGCGCATTTGCCGGCATCTGGTTGGGCTGTTCCGTCACAGCATTTGCGTCCCTCGCCGGCTTTCGAACGTTAGCCGACCTCTTCGGCGCCGACTGATTAACTCCGTTATCAATCTGCTGCGATATCTCCATCGTCCCGATTGTCTCCACCGCACTCCCCTGCCCATACGCCGTCTGTAAAGCGCCAGGCCCGACCAGGCAAAGACATAAAATAAAACTTAGTGCTATTGCCGATTTTTCATAGTTTATCAGATTCACAATGTCTTTCATTATATTCCGGCATCTCATATTCTACACCTTTCGTCAGGCCCTCGTCGGGGCAGTAAATACATCTCAAGTTCGTTTTAAATTTCCTCGGTGCTTGTTACGCCGATATGCTGCATAATTCTATCAAATTCTTCGAGTGAATGAAACTCGACGACAATTCTTCCGCATTTTCCGTTTTTGCGTGTCTCAATCATCACGTTGGTTCCGAGTTCCTTGCTTAGCCGGCTTTCGAGGTCCTGTATATGCGCCGGCCTTGTCCTGATTTTTGTTTTTTGCGAATCATTTGCGGTCAGGTATTGCCTAACCAGCCGTTCTACCTCTCTTACGCTTAACCGCCCTGCCATCGCCCGATTAGCAAGCTTTCGCCTCAGTTCGTCCGTAGGCAATGCCAGTATCGCACGAGCGTGCCCCATTGTTAGCTGGCCTTCGATTAGCATTTGTTTAATCTCTGCTGGTAAGTCGAGTAGCCGCAAATAGTTAGCTATCACTGACCTGTCTTCTCCGAGCCGCTGGGCGGCATCGGCTTGTGTCAGAGATAACGTGCTCAAATATCGCTGGTATGCATTTGCTCGCTCGATGGGATTCAGGTCCGCCCGATGGATATTTTCCACCAGGGCCAGCTCAAGCAGTTCGTCGTCCTTAACAGGCCGGACAATGGCAGGGACCATTTGCAGGCCCGCCAGCTTGGCCGCCCGCCAACGCCTTTCGCCAGCAATAAGCTGGTAACCGGAACCCGTAGGCCGAACAATGATCGGCTGAATCACGCCGTTTGCCTTGATTGACTGCGCCAATTCCGCCAACTCCTGTTCATTCCAAACAAAACGAACCTGGTAAGGATTTGGCTGAATTTCATCAACCTTTATCTCCCGAAGCGAATAGCGTAAGTCGTTATGCAACAAGATGTTGTGGTCTACTTCTGCTATCGGAATAGGTAGGGGGGATTCTTGCGATCTTGTGGTTATAGGACCTAAAAGTGACGCCAGCCCCCTGCCGAGATGCTTAGGTTTTTCGGTTTTCTCCGTCATTGTTTCGCTCCTTCTATAATCTAAATTTCCCCTGTGCCAACCATGGCTTCAGGTTATTTCAAATACTATTCCATTGAGGTCTTCACAAAATATTTCGGTGTTTGTAGCAAAAACTCTCCAGTGTTGCCAGACAAAATTGCCCACTGCGGAAAAAATGTTTCACGTGAAACTTTTGTAATGGGTCAAGATTGTGCGCCCCAGCAGCCCTGTGGATTTCCAACTCTTTTATCGTGGCCTGGGTTGCTTGGCTGCTGGAGAAGCAATATAGGATTTGCGGGGGCAGATGGGGCATCTTCCAGATATGGGGTATGCCTATGTACTCGGCCAGTGGACGATGGGCGTAACCGGCGACACCATCAAAATTCCTTTTATTTCTTGATTACCGTCTATCCACACAGCGTATAACAACAAGTTGAAAATCGCTGGCCCCACTGGTTACATTCACTCATCAAGAGCCCCCTTAGGTGCCGCGTTGTAACCCTTTGAGGCCGCCAAGCCAGAGTAGCAATAACGCCATACCCCTTCAACTCTAACCAGGTTCTATATCTTACTGATGACATAGAACTTTGGTTTCGCCTATTTGCTGAATTTACCCGAATCGAAAGGGCGGTAGCTATTTTGATTGCTATAGCTAATGTGATGAATGAACAATGCATCTTCCGTTGAGCCGTGTTTCACGTGAAACATCCCTAAGGTGTCAATCACTCTTTTCGTTTACCCTTTAAATGATAAATCGCGTATACGTTAGTTGTACATACACCAACAAACAGTTGGCGTCTTTGAATGCCCTATAATAATGCCGCTATCAATATCGCATTGAGTAAAAGGGGCGTATTTGCCGTTAACAACCTGTTATATTTTGGAATTTGTTGAGAATCTGCGATTTAGCAGGAGCGCCAGCCGGTAGCAAGTGCATCTTCGAATTCAGTTGAACGCTTGTGTGACGGCGACTGGTCGATAAGCACTTCGACTCGACGCTGCTCCGGAATGAAATCTTCGACGCATTTGTTGGAAAACAGGGCGGTAACCATTTTCTCGAAGCACAGAACTATGGCACACAATATAATTGCTTGACTGATACTCCGCGGAGCGGAAGGGGAGTCGATAAAATACGCCGTCGTGGACGCGATAAGCAAAAGAAATACTATTGTTTCCATAACAGCTTCTAAAATACCAATGATGGGATGTCGAGTATAGAAATAGCCGCCGCCCGGGAAAATTATCGAAAGCATCGTGGCCCAGGCCTTCTTCTTGAATTCCAGCGAACAGTTCGGACAGGCGTAATAGTCCTTTATAAGCAGTTTGGTGCACCTAGGACACAGATGCGATCTTTCCATCGTCGGGCTTGACCGGCCCTTGAGAGGCACATCTTTGAGCAGCGCCCTTGCTTTCTTTCTGCCCCTCCGGCCGATACCGCGGAACTTTTCGGTTCGCCCGCTCTTGTATTTGACAACGAGCGTCGCCCATCCCACTCGAATATAACGACAATCAGAATATACAATTTGCGCAATAGACCAGCGGTGCCGCAGGCCCCGTGTGGTCGGCACATGCAGGATACGCCTGTTGGTAAATGCAAACAAAGACCGCTTGAGCGGCTGAAGCAATACGCCCGTGAGCAACTGCTCGACAAAAGTCACCGGCGAGCAGCCGGATATAACGTGCAGGATTCTTTCGCCCGGTTCAAGGAACGGCGCAAAGAAGCTAAGTTTGACTAAAAGTTTTCGCTGATGCGTTTCAATCCGTCGGTTGTAATTACCCTTATGGTCCGAGAACAAAATGGTCGTGTCCACAGCAAGGCCATATAGCTCCTCTTTGGGAACTTGCCGGGCAGGGTACCGCTGTATATCATATATCTGATTCGACATTTCATAACCCATGATTATTTAACGCCATATCGACCAAAGTGTGAATGTGGATAATTGATGATTCGAAAACGATAGTTGCACACGTCTTTTGTTTGAAATTGTCATCAATCATCGATAATAAATAAGACGTGATTGGGTGCGTTTTTTTGATAATGTGGTTGTTTTTGGACGGTGGCTGATAATATGCGGGCTGTCATACAAAGAGTAACAAGCGCGACCGTTGAAGTGAACAGGCAAATCGTCGGCCGAATTGGCAGGGGGCTGCTCGTGTATTTAGGCGTTGGAAAGACCGACAGCGAACAAGATGCTGAGTTTATGGCCGAAAAAATAGCCAATCTGAGGATATTTGCGGACGATGAGGGCAAAATGAATCGCAGCACGCTGGACATCACGGGCCAGGTTTTATTAGTCAGCAATTTCACGCTCCAGGGCGACTGCCGCAAGGGCCGCAGGCCCGGATTCGATGGCGCCGCCGAACCGGCAATTGCCGAACAACTGTATGACAAAACAGCCCAGTTGATTGCCGAGAAGGGCTTGAAGGTCGCCAAGGGCGTTTTTGGCGCAAATATGCAGGTAGCGAGCATCAACGATGGACCGGTAACCTTTATCCTGGATAGCTTGACCCGTTAGATACCACTTCTAAATACGCTCTCAAGTAGATTATCTAAAGGACCGAGTGTTTGTTT
This sequence comes from Sedimentisphaerales bacterium, assembly GCA_050013675.1. GTDB lineage: Bacteria > Planctomycetota > Phycisphaerae > Sedimentisphaerales > Anaerobacaceae > Fen-1362. The sequence continues at coordinate 425,989 of JBEKEU010000001.1, read as the reverse complement.
TAGCCCGCAGGAAGCGAATTTCGCCATTTGCGCCGGCTTTTGAGAAAAGTGGCGAGGCGTTTCTGTCGAAATAATTTTTTGCCCGGCGGAATTTAGTTGTGGGCCAGCAAAAGATTCATATAATCTGGCGTCCGACTTTTACGTATAATAATTCAGCGGACAGACCTGGTGAGCAACGCTGAGCTTGAGTTAACATTGAACGGGCAGATTGGCAAAAAAAATGGCAAAGCGAAAAAATAATAATAAAAGCAATAAAAACGGATTGACGGCGGCAGAGATTGAGAAATTCAGGGAACTGCTGCTCGCCAAGCGCCGTGAGTTACTCGGCAACGTCTCCACTATGGAAGATGAAACTTTCAAGAAGGAGCGAAGTGAGTTGTCGAGCATGCCCTTCCATATGGCCGACGCGGGTTCAGACAACTTCGAGCAGGAATTCTCGCTGGACCTGATGGACAGCGAAAAGAAGATACTCAAGGAAATCACCGACGCGCTTGGCCGTATCGGCGAAGGGACATTCGGCGTTTGCGAAGGCAAGGGCGAGTCAATCTCCAAGGCCCGGCTAAACGCCATACCCTGGGCGCGTTACTGTGTCGCTTGCGCGGAACTGAAAGAGAAAGGCCGTCTGGTTGAGGGCGAAGCCGGGGAAATAGGCGAAATTCCGCCTTATGAAGCCGGCACCGAACCGGATTCCGACGAAGAAGGCGAAGACGAGCCGGAAGCCGACAGAGGCAGCAGTTTTGACCACGACAGCGGCGTCGAAGAATAACTATCAGTAACTGGTCTCTGAGATATTTAGCAAACCCAATTTTCCCGCTTCAACTGAGTTGCACAGCTTACGCTTTTGCGGGCACCGATTTGGGCCTGGCGTGTTTAATCTCGATAGTCTTTATCTTCGTCTTATGCTCTTTATCACGCAGCGCCGCCGTCGGCTCACTGCCTACCGCACGCAGTTTCGCGTATCTGTTTTCCAGCAGTGTTTCGAGTTTTGTTCGCTTGAGGACCGCAAGCGTTCTGATGATATATTGCTCGACGTTATAAACGGTATCGTGGATGTTTCGATGAGCGCCGCCTAATGGCTCGGCAATCGCCTCATCGACAAGTTTCAGTTTGAGCAGGTCTTTGCTGGTGAGTTTGAGCGCCTCTGCCGCCTCGGGCGCCTGCGAGCCGTCACGCCACAAAATGCCCGCACAACCTTCGGGGCTGATTACTGAATAGTACGCGTATTCAAGCATAGCCAGCCGGTCGCCAACGCCTATGCCAAGCGCTCCGCCCGATCCGCCTTCGCCTATGCAGATACAGATTACGGGCACCGGCAATCGGGACATCTCAAACAGATTGACCGCTATCGCCTGCGCCTGGCCCCGCTCCTCGGCCCCGATTCCCGGATATGCCCCGGGCGTATCGATAAGCGTGACAACGGGTATGCCGAATTTTGCGGCGAACTTCATCTTAGCCAGGGCCTTGCGATAACCTTCCGGGTTGGCGCAGCCGAAATTGCACGCCATTTTTTCCTTCAGCCCTCGCCCTTTATTCTGGCCGACAATCAGGACCTTCTCTCTGCCTATCTGGCCGAACCCCGTAACCATCGCCCGGTCGTCGCCGAAACATCTGTCGCCGTGAAGCTCGCGGAAGTCCTTCACCATCAGGTTAAGGTAATCCGGCAGCAGGGGCCTTTTCGGATGGCGGGCGACCTGCACCGTCTGCCAGGCGGTGAGTTGCGAATAGATTTGCTTAAGCTCGGCCACTTGTTCCTGCTGAAGCCGGCGAACCTCCGCAGAATAATCAATGCCCTTGATGGAGCTAAGGCGGCGCAGCTCGTCCATCTGGCGGTCAAAGTCCGCCACCTTCTGCTCAAAATCGAGGTAATCGCCGTCCCCGATTTTTTCGGGATTTTTATCTTGCGCTATCGCCATTCGTTTTTAATCTGTCTTACTCACAATATAAGCACACAGGTGGTGCGATTGTTTGTCATTTGGTATCTATCGAGCGGACAACCATAATAGCATTAACACGACCAAAATTAAAGAAAAAAATTGACATCGCACCCGGCTTGTTATAACTTTTAACAGCGATTGGTATCGCGTCTATTTTCTATAAGGTCTTTATTATGAAGCACTTAAGAAAAATAACGGTCATTGGGTTGGGCTTATTGGGCGGTTCCGTAGGTTTAGCCGTATCGCGGGCGCTAACCGGCGTAAAAACAGCGGGTTTTTCCCATCGGGCCGGCACCCGCGCGAAGGCACGTCGGCTAAAAGTGGTCGATGAGGTCTTCGACGACATAAAAGCAAGCGTCAAAGGCGCTGGTTTAGTCATACTCGCAACGCCTATAGGCAATTTCGAGGAGACGTTTCGCCAAATCGCCGATGCGCTTCCCGCCGGCTGCATCGTTACAGACGTCGGTTCCACCAAGATAATGCCGCACCGCTGGGCCGACAAATGCCTGCCAAAAAATATCCGTTACGTCGGCTCGCACCCAATCGCCGGCTCAGAACAAAGAGGCGTCGAGTCCTCCAGAGATGACCTGTTTGACAAAGCGCTGTGCATTCTCACAACCACAAAGACCACGAACAGGCGTTCGCTGCAAATCCTCAAAGAGTTCTGGTCTGCGCTGGGATGTTTCGTTAAAATAATGACGCCCGCCCGACACGACCGCATCTTCGCCGACGTCAGTCACCTGCCGCACATTACCGCAGCCGCATTAGTTAATGCCAGTAACGCGGAAGAATTGAAATTCGCGGGCAAGGGCTTTATGGATTGCTCTCGAATCGCTTCAGGCCCGTCGAATATCTGGGCGGATGTGCTGCGGACCAACGCTCAAAATACCGTCCGCGGAATCGACCGATTGACCGCCGAGCTTACAAAACTGAAAAAGGTCATTCGTTCCGGGGACAGAAAAAAGATTGAGAAACTGCTTGAGGCCGCAAGAACCAAACGCAGCAAGTTAGTAAAATACAAAATGAACAGGAAGGAACTGATTTAATGAAGCAGTGGCGAATTGAGGTTTACAACAAAGTGGGTTTTCCCGACGTTCAGGGGGCCAGTGTTCTGACGGATATAAAAGAGCTTGGTATAGGCGCCGTTGAGGCGGTGCAGTTCGCCCGCGTTTATATTATTGAGGCGGATTTCGAAAAGGATTTTGCCGACCGTCTGGCAAAAGAGCTTTTGGCTGACCCAGTTTGCGAAGAGTATTACATCGGCAGAAGCGGCGCACCGGCAGGGCTCGCCAAAGCGACGTTGATAGAAGTGCATCTCAAAAGCGGCGTTACAGACCCGGTGGCCCAATCCGTAACCAGCGCAATGAACGATATGGGCGCAAAACCAAACAGCGTCCGCACCGCCAGAAAATACGTCCTCCTCGGAGAATTGAACAGCAAACAAATTGACACAATCGCCAGAAAAATTTTGGCCAACGACTGCATCGAGGTCTGCGTTGTCGGCAACGACACCGAACCGCCAAGCCCGCACATAAAACCATACGAGCTGAATGTCGTCCACTTACCGATACGAGAACTTGATGAGCAGAGATTACTCCGGCTAAGCAAAGAAAAAGACCTGTTCCTCAACGCCGTGGAAATGAAAACGATTCAGGATTACTACAAACGAATCGGCAGGGAGCCGACAGATATCGAGCTTGAATCGCTCGCGCAAACCTGGAGCGAGCACTGCGTTCATAAAACCCTCAAAAGCAAAGTCGATATGGACTTCGACGGCCAGCATATTCAGTTTGATAACCTGCTCAAACAAACCGTTTTCAAAGCCACAAAGGATTTGAACAAGCCCTGGTGCATAAGCGTCTTCGCGGATAACGCAGGCGTCATCGATTTCGACGAGGAATCAGCGGTTTGCTTCAAAGTCGAAACGCATAATCACCCCTCCGCACTCGACCCTTATGGCGGAGCGGCCACGGGCATAGGCGGCGTCATCCGCGACCCGATGGGGACAGGAATGGGCGCAAGACCAATCGCCAATACAGACATATTCTGCTTCGGCGACCCGAATATGAAACTCGAAGACGTCCCCAAGGGCGTCCTGCACCCCAGACGAATTATGAAGGGCGTTGTCGCTGGCGTCCGCGACTACGGCAACAGAATGGGAATCCCCACCGTCAACGGCGCAATCTATTTCGACGACAGATATATCGCCAACCCGCTCGTCTTCTGCGGCAACATAGGCATAATGGATAAAAATAAATGCTTCAAACATCAGCAGGCGGGCAACCTCGTTATCGTCGTCGGAGGCAGAACAGGCAGAGACGGCATCCACGGCGCAACGTTCTCATCGGGCGAAATGACCCACGAACACGAAACCATCTTCTCGCACGCCGTGCAAATCGGTAACGCCATCACAGAAAAGAAAATGCTCGATGTGCTTGTGCAGGCCAACCAACGCGGTCTGTATGAGGCAATCACCGACTGCGGCGCAGGCGGATTAAGCAGCGCGGTAGGCGAAATGGGTCAGGATTTGGGCGCGGAAGTGGACCTCGACAAAGTCCCGCTCAAATACGCAGGTCTCAATTACACCGAAATCTGGATTAGCGAAGCACAGGAACGAATGGTCATCGCCGTAAAGCCGAAAAATCTCGACGCGGTAATGAAAATCTTCGCCGACGAAAACGTCGAGGCCACCGTAATCGGCACATTCACAGGCGATAAAAAACTGAAGCTCCGCTACAAAGGCACTGTCGTCGGCGAACTCGATATGGAATTCCTCCACGATGGCGTCCCTAAGTATTCCAGAAAAGCCATCTGGACTTCTCGTTCGCCATCGAGCATCGAGCATCGAGTATCGAGTATCGAAAAAGATAACTACAATGACGAACTATTGGCCATCCTGTCGAGTTACAACGTCGCCAGCAAGGAATGGGTGATTCGTCAGTATGACCACGAAGTGCAGGGCGCATCGGTCATCAAGCCGTTGACCGGCGTCAGCAACGACGGCCCAGGCGACGCGGCAGTCATAAGACCAAAATACGATTCAGACCGCGGTGTTGCGATAAGCTGCGGAATGAATCCCTGCTATGGGGACATCGACCCATATTGGATGGCGCTTTCCGGAATAGACGAGGCGATTAGAAATCTCGTCTGCGTCGGCGCAAAAACAGACCGCATCGCGCTATTGGATAATTTCTGCTGGGGTGACTGCACAAAGCCGGAAACACTCGGCACATTAGTGCGGGCGGCGCAGGCCTGCTACGATGGAGCAATCGCGTTCGATGCGCCGTTCATCTCAGGCAAGGATTCTCTCAACAATGAATTCCGGCGCGACGACGGCACGCGAATCTCGATTCCTTCGACGCTGCTGATAAGCGCCATTTCCATAGTCGATGACGTCAGCAAGTGCGTAACAATGGACGCCAAAAAAACTGGTAATCTGCTGTTTATAGTGGGCGAGACGAAAAACGAGCTTGGCGGCTCGCATTACGCATCGCTTGATAAAGGCAGTCAGAACGAAATACCAAAGGTTGACCTCAACATTGCGCCGAAGATAGCCCGCAAAATCTCCGATGCGATAGAAAAGGGGCTGGTCGTCAGTTGCCATGATTGCTCCGAGGGGGGCTTGGCAGTGGCGCTAGCAGAGATGGCGTTTGCGGGTGGACTGGGTATCGAAGCCGACTTACGAGGATTACCAAGAGCCAAAGATTGCGACCGAACCGATGCCCAGCTATTCAGCGAATCGAACTCGCGATACATAGTTGAGGTCGAACCGAAAAACTATAACTCCTTTGCCAAACTGATGTTAAATCTGCCTTTTGGTCAAATCGCAAAGGTAACCGGTGCTCAAGCACTAATAATAAGAGACCAAAATGGTAAAAAAGTCGTTAACGCTGAAATTAATTCGCTGAAGCGGGCCTGGCAAAAAACATTTGACTGGTAGCCCTTCTCACACACAAAAAAAAGATTTCTGCCGTCCTTTCTTTTTTTCTTGACTCACTTACCCATATTGTCTATATTGCCAGACCTTTTGTTATAGGACGCACAAAAAGGTAAGCCGGTACCGAACAAACGCTGGCATCGCCAAGTATAAAAAGGCGACCGTTTAAGGAATCCCCGCCAATCGGCGGTTGTAGTGTCACGGAGGTCATCTCGGGGCGAGGTGAGCACACGCAACGCTTTGTTTTTGTCCTGAAATATCGAGGCAAAACGCGAGCGTAACTCTTTTTCAAATAAGGCGTTAGGGCTATGCACCGTTTTTTATTGGCTTAGGTGTCCATAGAATACGTGAGGAGCGGCTTTTTGTAGGCCAAAACCGAATCCGTCCCTGCATAGAATTGGGGCAAAACAGGTAAAGCTGCCTATGTCCTAAGCCGATAAATTTAGGGATATGAAGAAAATAAAGACAGCATCTATGGTTGTTTCCCTGCTTGTGCTGAGTATTTGCGCAGTCGGCTGCAGCGACAAGTTTTGGGACCCAACCCAGGTAGGCAGGTTCAAGCCCGTTCCGGCCGTGAATGTCATACTTGATTCATTAGGTGTGGCGGAAGAAACGCCTGCGGCCTGGGAAAGCGGCGAGGAACCAAAACCCGTCGATGTTGTCGCCTATGATACCGACTATGTATTTGGCTCGGGCGATACTGTTATCATAAGCATCTTCGAGTTGTTCCAGGAAGGACAGCTATACTCAAACCGGTTTGTTGTCACCGAAACCGGGAAACTCTCGATTCCAGACGTCGGTGTGGTGAACGCGGCAGGACTGACTGAGTCGCAGCTTGAGGAGGAAATTAAGCAAACCCTTTCACCCAACATTCTCAAAGAACCATCGGTAAGCGTAACCCTGGAAACCTCGCAAAGCCGGATGTTTTCCGTTCTGGGCAACGGCATTTCGAGACCGGGCAGATATGATATACCCCGTTATGATTATCGGCTGGCGGATGCACTGGCCATCGCGGGCGGTATAAGCCAGTTCAATATAAGCTACATATACGTTTCCAGACCGATTACGGGGAAAGAAACACCGGCTGAAAAAGCCGCACCTTCGGCCGAGACCCCAAAAACAACTACCGAGAACGCCATTCCCAGAAACAAGCCCCGAGACGAGATGCTGGATGTAATCGCTCCAATGGCGAAACGTGAGCGAGGGGCAGGCAGTGATATAGTTATCACTTCAACGGAAATGGCCACGGCGGATGAGCTTGCCGAAGCCGCATTGCCGGAAAAACTGCAATCTGTTGATTCGTCATCCACCTCCCCGACATCCGATACCCGTCTCTCGACATCAAATTCCGACGCACCAGGCGAGAACCAGACACCGAGCAATGTCGCCAAAGAGGGCCGGATTGAGTGGATATTCCAGGATGGCCGCTGGATTCCTGTCCAGATAGGCGAGCCAAAACCGACTCAGGAGCCGGTTGAACAACCCAAACAGCCGCAAGTTGCCAAAGAACCAACTTTAACCAGCTGGAACCAAATCAGCCCCGGAGGTTCGCAAAGGCGAGTCATAAGGATTCCCGCGGACAAACTCCTTGGCGGCGACCCACGATACAACATCGTAATCAGGTCGGGCGACAATATTCACGTACCGGTTGATATTATCGGTGAATTCTGTATTATGGGCAACGTCACTAACCAAGGGTTTATTAACATAACGGGCAGACCGATGACGCTGAAGATGGCAATAGCCGCAGCGGGCGGCCTAGGACAACTGGCGTGGCCAAAAAATTGTGAGGTCATTAGAAGAATCGGCAAGAAACGCGAAGAAATCGTGTTGGTGAATTTAGACAAAATCGCGATGGGCGAACAGCCGGATTTCTTTATCAAGCCAAACGACTTAATCAATGTCGGGACGGAGTGGTCGACCAGATACCGTGCGGCGCTGCGAAATGCGTTCCGGGCGACTTGGGGTTTCGGGATGGTTTATGACCGCAATTTTGCCGACCGCGACTATGGAACGGCCAGGCCGTTTGACGCCTTCAATATTTTTTAGTGTAATTGCCTCGTAGTATTCGTAGTGCGTATATAGTACTGCATGCTGCGACAATTTACGCAGGACGCACAACACAGGATGAACCCGGATTATGGCCGACAATACTGCTGTATCCACAATCGACCCTCAGCAAATAGCGCCGACGCCAAAACAACTGTGGCGACAACTCGGGGTGCACGCGTATATCCGGATTGTGATAATCGGGACGCTGCTTTGCTGCCTGTTTCACAAAGAAGCGGGGGGCATCGTTCAACAATGGCTGACCGACCCCGGCTGGTCTCACGGATTCCTCATCCCGCTTTTCAGCTTATACTTTCTGAACCAATCCAAGCAGGAAATTCTCAATGCCCGAACCAAACCGAACTATCTGGGTTTGCTCCTGCTGGTGGGCGTAATCCTCTTTTACGTTTTCAACACAGTTACCCCAGCGGGGTATGGATACTTCAGACAGATATCCGCGGTTGGTGCACTCGGGGCTGTGGTATTGTTTCTTGGCGGCTGGCCCTTGCTGAAGCACACGTGGCTGCCTGTTATCTACCTGCTGTTTGCGATTCCGCTGCCCGACGAGATATTAAGGAGCGCCACCATACCGATGCGTTTATGGGCGGCGACGGCTTCAACCGCGATACTTAATATGTTCCCAAATCTGGATGCGACGGCCAACGGCGTCATAATAGAAATCATATACAAAGGCAAGGCCCTTGAACCGCCTCTCGATGTGGCTGAGGCATGCAGCGGTATGCGGCTGCTGATGACGTTTTTCGCTTTGGGTGTTGCAATGGCGTACCTGCACTACAGGCCGGCGTGGCAACGGTTAGTGCTTCTGGCCAGCACCGTCCCAATAGCGATTATCTGCAACGTCGTCAGAGTAACCATAACAGGTTTTATTTATGTGCTTGGCGACCCGCAATACGCCCAGGGAATTTACCACGACCTGCTGGGAATGGCTATGCTGCCGCTGGCATTCGGACTTTACGGGGGAATCGCCTGGTTTATGTCGAACCTGTTTGTCGAGAGCGATGAGGTCAAAACTTCGGACGTCGTGGTCAGGCGTCGTTAAACCACAGAGGTCTGAGTCAAAAACGGAACTGAAATAATAATGACAGCGCCGAAAAATATGCGAGAGACAATAAAAGCCAACTACTTGCAACCGGCTTTTCTGATATGCGTCGGCCTGCTGGCGATAACCGCTGGCGGAATGTCCGTGGCAATAAAAGCAGCGGGGATATATACCAAGAAAGAGCCGCTGCTCCTGAAAAAATCCCTAAGCGACCTGGACAAATCCAATCTTGCACCCTACAAAGTGGTCGCAAAATCAAAAATTGAGAACCAGGATGTTCTGAACACGTTGGGAACCGAGGATTACATTCAGTGGACACTGGAAGACACAAGCGTCCCCGCGGAAAGCAAGACGCGGTTTTGCACGCTCTTTATTACTTACTACTCGCTGCCGGATATAGTGCCGCACAGACCAGAGGAATGTTATATCGGAGGCGGTTTGCAGGGAATAAAATTCGAAACAGTTATGCTCAGAATTATACGAGGTGTTTACGAGCGGGAAATAAAAACACGTTACCTCGTATTTGCCGACACAAAGGCGGAGTCGTCGCTTGGTGGAACATCCTTTCCAATCCTTTACACTTTCAACGCCAACGGTAAATACGGCGACAGAGATGATGTCCGAAAAGCGCTGAACAGGAATTTATTCGGCAAATTTTCGTATTTTTCCAAGGTCGAATGGAAATTTTATAATGTCGCCTCCGGGCGGACAACTTATCCGAATAAACAAGAAGCGATTGCGGCAAGCGAAAAATTGATGTCGGTTATTTTGCCCGTTCTGGAAAAAGAACATTGGCCCAGCGGAAATTGGTAAAAACAAACGGACTGGCTTATCAAGCGATAATACTATCCCGGGAATAAGGAGCAAAAATAAATGGCAAAAAAACGATTAAACAGAAAATTGGCGCTGATTGGTTTCGTAATTTTTGTGTTTATGGCTATAGCAGTCATAGGAGGGTTTTTATTTCTAAGCAGAGACCCGCATAAATTCATAAAAGATGGCGATGAAGCCGTCAAATCGGCGCTCCAGGCGACGGACAAGGAACAACGCAAGGAGCTTTATAAAGAAGCCGAACGCAACTATAAAAAGGCCTACGGGCATTCTAAAACCGACGAGCTAAAGGTCGAAACGCTTTATCGCCTCGCGGATGTTTATACAGACACCGGGGACTGGCGGGGCACGCTGGGATGCTGGAACCAGATTGTGCGTCTCGACTCCAAGGACATAAAGGCAAGGTATAGCCGACTTAAATATTTTTACATAATCGCACTGACAACGTCGGGCCCGGTTTGGCAGGAGGTAGCGACACAGGTCTCGGAGTTTATAGAAATTATAGAAAAACCAGGCGCTGCCTCCGAACTTGCCACAACGGATACCTCAAAGTGGGAAATTGACGCGCTCAAACAAACCGGAGAGACGGCACATAAATTAGGACCTTACCTGCACATGGTGCAGGGAAGGGCCAAGCTCGAGATTGCTCAACTCGGAATGGTAACTAACAAGGAGGAGACGCTCAAGCAGGCCGTTGCCGACCTTGAGATAGTCAAACAACTTGAGCCGACAAACGAGGATGTGTATCGATATCTCGCACAGGCGGTAGCTTTCAGAGGCGAAATGGAAGCATTGAAAGGGGACATGGATGCGAAAATCAGAGGTCGGGAGGAAGCTATAGAACTGCTCAAGGAAGGGGTTAAGGCAACAAACGACGGGGTAAAGGCCAATATAACTCTTCTCAATATGAAGCACAACTTCAGCTTTGCTGAGGCCAATCTTGCACCATCCGGCCTGCAAAAAGAGCTTCTGGCAATGGAACCGGAGTATTTGTCGCTTGCTGCTAAATTCGGCTCAAGTGCCGAAGCGATTTCGGCGCTCGCCGGCTTCTACGCGGATTTTCGTCTTGGCCCGACTTATCTCGACAAGGCAATCGAGGCAATCGAGAAAGCAATCGCACTCGACAAAAATGACGTGGATTACGCGGTAAACGCCGCGAGTTTGTACTCAAGGAGATTCAATATACGCAAACAAAACGCGGACCTGAACAAGACGATTGAGATTGCAAAAAATGCGCTTTTGCTGCCCGATGCCCAGGAGACAACCGGCCCGCGGTCAGCAGTGGCACGGACAAATCAAATGCGGCTACATACCATACTCGCTAACAGTTATATCGACCAGATACTGGATTCAACAAAGCCGCTGGGGGAATCAGAGGGGCAACAATTGCTGGCTAACACTCAACAGGAGGTTCGACAGATTGAGCAGCTTTATGGCAGCGGCGATAACCCGCAGGTGATTAAATGGCAGGGTATGATTGAGCTTGCCACCGCCAAACTCGGAAAGGGAGATGCCGAGCCTGCGATACGAAAGTTATACAAAACTTATACACAGCTAAAGGCATCGGCACGCCCGGACTCGCGCCTCTCATATCGGCTCGCGAAAACCTTTGCCAACGGCACTGAGAGCGGTGCGGTTGGCGAGTTTATTGTAGACGCCCTGCAAAACGTGATAGAGGCGGCGCAGCCGGACGCACGATTGGACTATACCGAGCTTCTTCTCAAGGCAGCGATGTGGAAGGCGGCTCTTGCAAATCTTGACCTGTTCGAGGGAAGGTATGGAGTGACAGACGAAAGCCGAATATTGCGTATTCGTGCACATATAGGCGCCAAGGAGTTTGCGGACGCGGAGCGATACTTGGAACAAATCTCACAGCAAGACCCATCCTGGAGAACGCTTAAGATGGCTATACTGGCAATCAAGGGTCAGCAACTACGCACAATTCTCAGCCACCGAGATGAAAAACAGCAAACCAGCACGGTTCTGATGAATGTGCTTACCCAAAAGCAGTCGCCGGAAGCAGCCGACCAGCGTTCAACTGAACAGCTTGTCGCGGAAATTAAAAGCAACCTGTCGGCTTTTATCGAATATATAGACAAGCTGCCTTCGGCGGATTTGAATTCTCTGGATGTTACCGCAATCGCATCGATGTGCGAAGACGCGATAGCAGCCGGGCAACTCGACCAGGCAAATCTGATAGTGAACAAATTGCTGAAATACCAGCCGGACAATCCGACTATGCTGTATTACAAACGGCTTCTCGCCGAGCCAGAACCCGCAAAGATATCCGCTGAAAAAAGCAGACAAATTAAAGAGGACGTCCTGACCGGGATTGCCGACCCTGTCAGGCGAACTGTATCTCTGGGTATCTTCTACCAGACGAACGCCGACCCCAACAAGGCGGCGGAGCAATTCAAAAAACTGGTTCCTCCACCGGTCGGCACCGGGGAGTTTCAAGCGGATGATATGTCACGGCGCCGAGCAGGGGGGTTCCTGTTCGATCTTGCCCTGGAGAAGAAGAACTGGGAGATTGCCGACAAAATTGTACAAACAGCCAAGCAGGAAAACTACGACGACTGCTCAGGGGACTTTTTTGCCGCGAGAGTCGCCCTTGCGAAGGAGCAGTATGAAACTGCGTTGGCAAACATAGACAGCGCCCTGTCGCAAAGACCTGTTTTCGGATACGGCTATCTGCTGCGGTCCCGCATTAACATCGCGCTCGGCAACGAGACGGCCGCACTGACCGATATACACACGGCAGCAAGCACTAATCCTTTTGATAAGACCATCGCCAGAGAACTGGCCAATCGATTGTACATTCGCAATCAAAACCTCGGCAAAAATGTTTCGTCCTCACAACTGGCCGAAACCAAGGGGGCGTTGGACTGGGCGATGGCACTCAATCCAAACGACGTGCAATTGATGAGCTTCTATGCAGAATACATCAGCGAAAACGACCCGGATCGTGCGCTGGCGCTGCGGCAGAGCTTGCAGGAAAATATGCCGAGTATGCAGAATGCGCTGCTACTTGCCCGGCTTGCCACGCGGCTTGGTCTGGACAGCGCCGATGCGCAACGTCGACAGGCGTTGCTCGCAATGGCGGCCTCGGCTCTGGACCAGGCGAAAAGTTATGACCCGCAAAATCCCGCTGTGCTCGAAAGTTACGCGGAATACTATCGGCAGACAGGCCAGCAGGACAAGGCAGAGAAAGTGCTGAAAGAAACACAGAATCCCCAGTTGTTGTGGCGATATTACATAAAGGTGGGGCGATATGATGATGCGAGGAAGGCCCTCGAACAGTCCTATCAGGCCAATCCGAAGGATATAAGCACATTACAGGGTTTGTTGTTCCTTGCAGAAAAGGCGGGCGATAAAACCGCTGCGACAAAATACGGCGAACAACTATTATCCGCCGAAGAAACGTCCGAAAATCATCTTTTGCTGGTGCAGACCTATCTAAATTTAGGGCTGGTCAAGGAAGCTGAACAAAAACTGGCGAGTTTCAGGGAAAAGTATCCAAATGACGGCAAAGGAATGCTGCTGAGTGCCTGGCTTTCTATGAAACAGGGGCAGTTGAAAGAGGCGCTTGAGTTGATAAACAAGCGACTTGAGAGCGACCAGAGCGACGCGGTCGCCTGGCGGCTACGGGGACAGATAAACGGTATGATGACGGATTACGACCAGGCAATAATGGACCTCAAACGAAGCAAAACCCTGTCCGACGCAGCAGTAACTCGCATTGCGCTTGCAAAAACTTATCTTAAGGTGGGACGCACCGAGGACGCCACCATTGAACTTAAAAGCGTCGTCGAGGACCCGCAGGCGCCGGATGAAGCGCGGGGAATGCTCGAACAAATCTACTCGCGCGCCGGGCGAAAAGAGACCTTCGATGATTTCTATACGAAAACTCTGAAACAACTGCCTGACAGTGTTTACTGGTATAAGCGCGCCGCCGGATTTGCCGGCGCAAATGGTGATTTTGCCAAGGCAGAACAATTATATGGTACCGCGCTGCAAAAAAGCATCGAACAAGGGCAGATGGACGGTGACGCCCTTGGAGGATACCTGCGGGCGATTATGGCTGCCGGTAAAATGGATAAACTGTTCGAAGAGGCAGGTAAATACATCGATGGAAACCTCGCTCCTGTCGCATATTTAAAGATGGCGGAAGGAAAGATGAAACTCGGCGACCGGGCAACCGCTGTTCAGTATTGCAAAAAAGCCGTGGACAAAGCGGGAAACAACGAGCCAATGGTCGTACAGATGCTCGAAAAAACTTACGTGCTGCTTGGAGAGCAAGAAACAGAACAACTATGCAGACAAAAGCTGGAGTCGCAGCCGGAGTCGCTATCGGCAAACTTGAGTATGTATAACCTGTGCCGCCTCAAAGGCGATTATAGCAAGGCGCTGGAGTATCTTGATAAATGCTTAAAGACAATCAGCCCGGACCAGCCACAATGGCTCGGTTACACGATGCAAAAGGCAGAGGTGTTGATACTGGCTTTCAACAAAACCTCCGATAATAAATACCTTAAAGATGCTATGGAGGTCTACGAAAGTCTGCTGGCAAAAATGCCGAATAACACCAGTATCATGAACAATATTGCGTACATACTTGCTGATAGCAATCAGAACCTTGACAAGGCGCTCGAATATGCCAGGCGGGCTCATGAGATGCAACCAGACGACCCGGAGTATCTCGATACTTATGCCGTCGTGCTTTATAAGAAAGGTAAGTATTCTGAGGCGGTGCAGTCCGAACGGGCAGCAATACAGCAGTATGACACGCGGCAGGCATCACCGCCTACAGAGGTTTATGAGCACTTAGCACAAGCTCACGAACAGCTCGGCGAGTTGTCACAGGCGCGTGCGGCTTACCAGCAGGCGCTGGAAGCCGGCGGGGAAAACATACAGAAGCCGGTCAAAGAACGAATAAACGCTGCAATTGAGCGGCTCGGGAAAGACAAGGGCGATGAAAAAAAGGGACAATAATGCCAACGCTGCCCGACAGATGTCGGCGATGGCCCGCCTCGACGGGATTATTGGGATCGACTAACAAATGACAGAAGCAGGACAAAAACCGATGGTGGGTGAACCCAGGGTTATGGCCCCGAGGCCAGCTATGGCTGCGCGCGGAGCCGCCAGCAGCGGAATGACACCGCGAGAGATTACCGCCATACTGCGCCGACACTGGCTTATGATTGTCTTACTGACAATATTAGGCCTCGGCTGCGGCGGCGCGAGCTGGTTTTTGTTTTTAAACTACTGGCCAAAGTACACGGCACAAACTTTCATTAAGGTGCTTCCGCCTGTCGAGAAAGACCCCACCACAATACAATCCACTCTTGTCACGCAAGATATTCAATATGGTAATCGATTGTCGCTGGCTATGCGATTGACAAGCCAGGGTATGTTCCAGCAGTTGATCGACAGAGACAAAATCCAACAGACCAAATGGTTTAAGGGATTCGGCAATATAAAGGATGTCCGTATAAGAAAAGCCGTCAAGAACTTAGAAAAAAGATTCGGCGCCAATCCACAAAGAGACGGTGACTCAATTATCGTTTCGATGACCTGTGGCGACAAGGAAGAATCAGCGCTGATAGTCAACGAAATGGCTTCCCTGTTTGTCAACAGCCAGGGAGGAGCAAAGCGAAAAGATGTGGCGGAAAGATTAGCCCGGCTCGATGATGAGCAGGTTCGCGTTCAACGGGATTTGGATCAGGCGGAACGTACGCTTGACGATATTCGGCGCAGATACGGGGTTGCCGATCTTGAAGAGCACGCGTTTCAGTCAGTACTCGAACTGAAAATCAATAACCTGGAAAATCAAGGGAACACTCTTGCGCTGGACATCAGTCAGACGCGAGCTAGTATCGAAACTCTTGCGGCACAAGCACAAGGGCCTGTCCAGGTGCAGGTGGAGCGGCAGGTGGAGACGGACCAGGTGATGCTTTCGTTGGCGCAGCAGCTGGCCTTACAGGAAGCGTCGCTTGCAGGTGCACTTGCGAGATTCGGTGAAGACCACCGGGTTGTCCGGCAACTCAGAGAGTATATCGATGATATACAGCAGGAACGGTTCCGACGAAAAGCGATTATTGCCGAACAAACCAGGCAAGCAAACCTGAGAAACGCTCAGGATGAACTCGGGACACTGGAGAGAAGGCTCGAGCAGTATGAGAAGATGCGAGAGGCGGCCGCAAAACAAAAAGAGGAGATGGATCTGGCGAGAACTCAGTACGCAAAGAGCGTAAAAATAAGAGATGAACGAAGAACGATGCTCGATTCGATTAAAGGGCAGACCGAAAAACTTAAGATAATGTACGACGACCCTGAAACGCCGAAAGTCCAATTTACAGACCTCGCCCCTGAGCCACTCGAAGCAAGCTTCCCAAAATGGCAAATTTTTTTCCCTGGCGGGACGTTCCTGGGGTTGCTACTGGGCATAGGGCTTGCATTTCTTATAGAAATGCTCAACGACCTCGTGCGGACACCGAAGGACGTGGCAACGTACCTGCATATTCCGCTTTTGGGAATGATACCGGACACCGAGGAGGACGAGCAGGTTGAAGACATTGAACCGGCATTTGTGGCACGTCAGGCGCCAAACAGCATCCTAAGCGAATCGTACAGACGAATGAGGACAAATCTGAAGTTGTCAGAGTCAGGCGGAAAAGCCAGGACGATATTGATTACCAGCGGCGGCGCCAAAGACGGCAAGACCACCTTGGCGGTCAATCTTGCGACAACGCTTATCGCCGAGGGCAGGAAAATTTTGCTGATAGACGCCAATTTCCGGCGACCGAGTTTGCACACCATCTTTGCGAGCGAGCAGGGCGGAACCCAGGCAAGCGCAGGATTGAGCAACCTGCTGGCGGGACAGTGTGATTTGCAGCAAGCGATAAGGCCCAGCGGGATGGAAGGACTAACTATAATCGAATCCGGGCCGATGCCGGCCAATCCGGCAGAAACACTTGGAAGCGAAGCAATGCAGCGTTTAATCGGGCAATTACGCGACAGTTATGATTACGTTATAATTGACGGCCCGCCCGTGCTGTTGGCAAGCGAGGCGAAAATACTGGCAAAATATGTCGATGGCACCATACTGGTGTTCAATGCGGCCGCAACCAGACGAGGCACTGGCGTGAGAACCTTAGGCGAGCTAAAACAGGTCAATGCTGATATACTCGGCTGCGTGCTGCTGAGAGTCAGAATATTAAAGGGCGGTTACTTCCAGGAGATGTTCCGCTTGTATCGGGAATATCAGCCACTCGAACCAGCAAAGGCGTAACGTGTTACTTGATGCTCGCAACGGGAATCGAGTATCTAAAATCGAGTATTGAGAGGTTTTGAATGGACAAGTTTCTGGTTACCGGCGGAGCCGGGTTCATCGGCTCAAATATCTGCACCAAACTCGTCTCACAGGGTTGTTTTGTCAGAGTGATTGACAATCTGCTTACGGGCAAAAAGAGTAACCTCGCGGCTATTTCAGACAAGATAGAATTCATCGAAGCGGATATGGGCAACCCGGATGCCGCGCGGGCCGCGATGAAGGGAATTGACGTGGTTTTGCATCAGGGGGCCCTGCCCTCGGTGCCCCGCAGCATTGACGACCCGGCTTTAACACACAGGCATTGCGTTGACGCGACCTTCACGCTGCTATTGGCGGCACGAGACGCGAAAATAAAGCGTTTTGTTTATGCCGCCAGTTCCTCGGCCTACGGCGACACGCCTACTTTGCCGAAGGTTGAGACAATGCCCGTCAACCCGCTTTCGCCCTACGCGGCGGCGAAACTAATGGGTGAATACTATTGTTCTGTCTTCTACAAGGTTTTTGGGCTTGAGACAATTTCGCTTCGATACTTCAACGTCTTTGGCCCGCACCAAGACCCGACGAGCCAATATGCCGCGGCGATACCGGCGTTCGTAACCTCAATCCTGAAAGACAAACCGCCTACTATTTACGGCGATGGCGAGCAAACCCGGGACTTTACCTATGTCGATAACGTCGTAGAAGCAAATCTGCTCGCCGCCAGGGCAAAACAGACAAAAGGCGAGGTCGTCAACATCGCCTGCGGAGAAGCAATAACTGTCAACGCGATTATCGATATGATAAACAAAATCGTCGGTAAAAATATCAAGCCGACGTATGCCCCATCCAACAAAGGCGACGTAAAACACTCGCTTGCCAATATCTCTCAAGCAAAAAAATTGATTGGTTTCAAGCCGGTTGTTTCATTTAAAGATGGGCTGAGAAAAGCAATCGAGTGGTACCGCGTAAACCTGGTAACCTGATATCCCGGTATCCTGCTGCTGGGAATCAGGGTTCGGTTTGATTCTTAATCTGCTCCGCCGATTTAATTAATTCCTCCCTGCCGACCTCCTTCTGCGGCGCCAGCTCAAACGACCATTCGCGGGAATCAACTATTCGACCCGAGTAGAGGATTTGAGTCAGGAAATCGAAGGGAAAATAATCATACCAGGGCGCCTGTAGTTTGCGATGCGTCTGGAGTGTTTCGCAGCCCTGCTTGCGGATTGTTATGTTATAGTCGCCATACCAGTTGAACGAGGCGGTTACCGGCGAGACGCCTATCTCTTCGTCGTTCAGGAAAACTTGTGCGCCAGCCGGGTTTGTGTTGATGGTAAGCTTACGCTCAACGCAACCGGCCGCGCCGACCAGTAAAACACAAAACAAAAGTAGCGACTTGTTTGTTCTCATACTCAGCAACATTATAAGCCGAAACACCAAACAGGAAAAGACCAAACTATTCGAAAGTTCAAGGTCCTATAAGCATGGGTCTTGGCGGGCGCTATGATTGACCTCCGACGAAATCAGGAGTATTTTGTATTCAGGATAGCCGGCGAATTGGGCGATTAGATTAGAAGAGAGCGTGCAGCATATCCGCTATCCGCTCTACGCTATGATAGGGACTACGATATTCAAAATCGGCGAAGAGGTGGGCAACGTCGGGCAATTCGGCAGATTTGTCTGGCGCTCGGTCGTAACCAGCATGCAAAGTATCGCCAAAAGCGACACCTACCCCCTGATATGGGCGCAGATGCTGGCAATAGGCGTTCGCAGCGTTCCTGTAATTATGATAACCGGCGCGTTCGTTGGTATGACACTGGCAATTCAGGCCTACGACCAGTTGGCAGGAATGGGGCTGGAAGAACACCTCGGCGTGCTGATAAATATCTCGGTCGTTAAAGAGCTTGGGCCTGTTTTGGCGGCGGTTATGCTTGCGGGTCGAGTAGGCGGGGCGCTGACGGCGGAATTAGGCACGATGAAAGTAACCGAACAGATAGATGCCATCGAGAGTATGGGAACCGACCCCGTCAAATATCTGGTGGCGCCGCGCGTACTGGCCTGCCTCCTGTTGACGCCGGTTCTTATCGTTTACGCGGACCTGCTGGGCATCATCGGCGGCTGGTTCGTAAGCGTAATTCACCTGCGTATCAACGCCAGGGCATACTGGAGTTTTAGCGCGTATGGCGTCGATTTGTGGGACGTCGCCTGCGGCGTCATCAAGGGCTTCTTCTTCGGCGGTGCGCTGGCAATCATAAGCTGCTACAAAGGATTCAACTGCAGAGAAGGGGCCAGGGGCGTGGGGCAGGCCTGCACAGATGCGTTTGTGATGAGCTTTATCTCGATACTTGTTCTCGACTTCGCTATGGTGGTGATTTTCAAGTCGCTTTACAGTATCTTCTGGCCCTTGAGAAGCTTGGTAGGATAACCGGTTCGTAGTACACAGTTGGTGGTTCGTAAACAACGGACAATGAACACTGAACAACAAACAACGAACAATGAACAACAGAGCGTCAAACCAGACGACGGGCTGATTGTCCTCAAAAACCTCACCAGGAGATTCGGCAATAACATCGTCCTGGATGATATTTCACTGGCGATAGAAAAAGGCAAAACCACCGTCGTAATCGGCCCAAGCGGCTGCGGCAAGAGCGTCCTGCTCAAACATATTATAGTCCTGATGCGGCCCAATTCGGGCGAACTTTACTTCAAACGCCAGCGAATCGACAACCTCGACGACTCATCGCTGACCAACGTGCGCGCGCATTTCGGGTACCTGTTTCAGGCGGGAGCTCTTTTCGACAGCTTAAGCGTGGCCGAGAATATAATGTTCCCCGTCAGGCAACACTGCCAGATAACCCGCTTCAGCGCCGTCGAAGAGCTTGTGCGAAACAAACTTAAAATGGTCGGACTCGACGGGCTTCAGCACTTTTTCCCCGCAAACCTTTCTGGCGGCCAGCGCAAACGCGTCGCTTTGGCAAGAGCCATAGCTCTTGACCCGGAGGTGATACTGTATGATGAGCCAACGACCGGGCTTGACCCGATCCGGGCGGACACAATAAACGAGCTGATTTTGAAGCTCAAGGGGGAGCTTGGCGTGACCAGCGTGGCGGTAACGCATGATATGAAAAGTGCCTACAAAATCGCCGACCGCATCGTGATGCTCCACAACGGCAAAATAATCGCCGACGGCAACGCCGATTGCATCCGCAACCATCCGGACCCCATAGTTCAGCAATTCATAAAGGGCGAAATCAGCAAAAAAGAGCTTGAGCAGCTTCACAAAGCAAGCGCCGGCTCTCCCGTCCGCCTGCCCTGCGACGTTGAAGATTAATCCGCCCTGCGTATGGCGGATTAACCCAAAGCTATTGATTATTTCCTGCTGATTATTGATAATTGAACAAGTGAGTCAGCCAGCAATCAATAATCAATTGCGTGACCTTGCTCGCCTCGTCAATGGAGAGGTATTCACGGACATTTTGCATCGCGCCGCTTACAGCAGCGACGCCAGCATTTATCAGATTGTGCCGACCTGCGTGGTCTGCCCGCGTGACGCCCAGGACATCGCCGCGGTCGTCAAATACGCCAAAGACAAACAAATACCTGTTGCCGCCCGCGGGGCCGGCAGCGGCGTGGCAGGCGAATCACTGACCAGTGGAATCCTGCTCGATGTAACTCGTTATATGAACGGGATTATCGGCGTCGAGAACGGGGGAGAAATGGTACTTTGCGAGCCGGGCGTAGTTCTCGATGACCTGAATAACTATCTCGCAAAATTCGGCAGGAAAATCGGGCCTGACCCATCGACAGCTAACCGAGCGGTCATAGGCGGATGTGTCGCCAATAACGCTACCGGGGCGCACTCACTGCAATTCGGCTATACAGGCGATTATGTCGAAAAAATCGAGGCGGTCCTGGCGGATGGCTCAATAGTCGAATTGGTCAACAATTATCAACCAAAAACCGGGAGCGATAGCCGCATTGATGAGATTGCCAAACAGTGCGTATCGCTGCTGGCGGGTAAAAAGGACATAATCACAAATGCGCTCCCCGCAACCAAGCGCAATCGCAGCGGATACAACATCGCGGGGGCATATCACGATGGGAAAGTAAATCTTGCCCGGCTGATGGCCGGCTCTGAGGGCACGCTCGCTATATTCACCAAAATTACGCTTCGCACCGTGCCGTTGCCCAAAGCCAAAGGATTGCTGCAGCTTGAATTCGATTCTCTGGACAAAATGGCAAAAGCGGTGCCGATTATAGTATCGACTGGCGCTTCGGCCTGTGAGTTGATGGATAACCACCTGATTGCGATGGCGATTGAACATTTGCCCGCATATCGAGACGTTCTTCCCGCCAACGCCACTGCAGCACTGCTTGTCGAGCACGTCGGCGAAACACCCGAACAGGTAAAAATAAAAATTGGAAAGACCGATTCTGCCATCGGCAATCTCGCGACTAATCGAACGATTATCTTTGATGAGCAGACGCAAAAAAAGATTTGGAAGGCGCGCAAGGACGCCGTCCCGCTGCTGGACAGGGCAAAAGGCAGACAAAGACCCGTGCCATTCATCGAGGATGTGTCGGTCGAAAACGATAAACTGGCGGAATATATCGCCGGCCTGCAAACAATCGGCCAAAAATACAATATCGCGATGAGCTATTATGGCCACGCCGGCGACGGCGAGCTGCATATCAGGCCATACCTGGATTTGGGCGAGCAGGGTGATATAGAAAAAATGACGCAAATCGCCAACGAGGTCTTCGCCCTTGCCTGGTCGCTTGGCGGGACCGTCAGCGGCGAGCATGCTGTCGGATTAGTCCGTGCGGCGTTTCTGCGAAAACAATACGGCGACGAATTTTACAACCTGCTTTGTGGCATCAAAAAGATTTTCGACCCCGCCGGCCTGCTCAATCCCGGAAAAATAATCAACGATAACCCCAATGTGATGGTCGAAAACTTAAAAGCCAGGCACCGAGTGAATAAAACATTCGCGAAATCGGGTGTTATCTTCGCGGACGACGAAATATCGCTTGAGCTTGAGCAGTGCAGCGGCTGCGGTGTGTGCAGAAGCAAAGAACAGCAATTTCGAATGTGCCCCGTGTTCAGGGCAATGGGCGATGAGCTGGCCGGCTCTCGCGCCAAAATGAACGTCCTGCGGTTCTGGTCCAGCGGGCAGCTTAAAGAGGAAAATTTCGACTCCCCGGAATTTCGCCAGTTCCTCGATTTGTGCGTCAACTGCAAGGCCTGCTCGATTGAGTGCCCGTCGGGCGTTGATGTCTCTAAGATTATTGCAGCGGCCCGCGCCGAATATGTCCGCCGAAAAGGATTGCGTCTAACCGAACGGCTTCTCGGTCATAATCGGTATTTGAGTATGCTGGGCAGCGTCTTCGCCCCCATTTCCAATTTTGCAATGCGCTTATGGATAACAAGATGGTTACTCGAAAAGACAATCGGAATTGACCAAAGGCGACGAATGCCAAAATTCGCCTTCGGCTCATTTTTAATTGCCGGCCGGCTCTACCTGGAAACCTGCAGGCCGCACGAAATGCCCATAGATAAAGTCGCATACTTTTTGGATACATACGTCAATTATAATGACCATGAGTTGGGCTATGCGGTTATAGATGTCCTGCGACACAATGCTGTAGAGGTAATAATACCCAGGCAAAGACCCGCGCCTCTGCCCGCGATTGTGTATGGCGACGTTAAAACCGCGAAAAAGGATTTGTCTTACAGCGTAAAATATCTCGCGGCGGCCGTCAAAGATGGGTACAAAATTATCTGCTCCGAACCAAGCGCGGCACTGTGCCTCAGGCAGGAACTTCGGCATTATGTTGACGGCGTGGACGCGAAAATAGTTTCCGAAAATACCTATGAACTGATGGAATACCTGCGTGACCTGCTGCGACAGGGCAAATTGAACAGGCCCAAAAGAACGTTCCTGCAGGAATACGTCTATCACACGCCCTGTCATCTGTTCGCGACCGAGGCATACGGGGCGAGCATCGAACTACTGCAAAAATTATGCAACCTGCCCGTGGCCGACCTCAAGGCGGGCTGCTGCGGCCTGGCGGGGACATTCGGGCTGCAAAGGAAAAATTACGAACTGTCGGAGCAAATCGCGAAATCGCTCAAAGATGCGCTCGATAATACGCCTGCACAGTCCGTCCTTACCGAGTGCGCCGCCTGCGGAATGCAGATTGAACATATAAGCGGAAAACGTGCCCTGCACCCAATAAAGATTTTGTCGAAGGCATACGGACCAATTCGGGAATACAGAGCCAGATAAGAAAGGAACAGGCAAATGGTTAATAAACAAACAAGAAGAGATGTTTTGAGATTGGCAGGAATGGGAATAATTGCGGCGGGGTTGAAGCCGGAAATGGCTGCCGCCGCGGAAACCAAAACAACAAATAAGACAAAGTTTAACCTGGGCCTGGCGTCTTATACGTTCAGGAAATTTTCCACTGAGCAGACAATCGCGATGACCAAACGGCTGGGTTTAAAATACATCAGCTTCAAGGATTTTCACATGCCGTTAAACAGCACGCCTGAACAAATCCAAAATACCGTGGCAAAGGTAGAAGGGGCGGGGATTACCCTTTACGCGTGCGGCGTAATTTATATGAAGACCGAGGCCCAGGTTCAGCAGGCATTCGATTACACAAAAGCCGCGGGAGTCAAAATGATTGTCGGCGTGCCAAATTACGAACTGCTCGGCTTAGTCGAAAAGAAAGTAAAAGAATACGACATCAAAGTCGCTATTCACAATCACGGACCTGATTATCTGCTATACCCGTCGCCGGCAAGTGTTTATGAGAAGGTAACGGGCCTCGACAAGCGAATCGGCCTTTGCATCGACGTGGGGCACACACAGCGGTCAGGTATCGACCCGTCGGAAGCGGTGGAGAAATTCGCGGACCGGCTTCTCGACATCCACATAAAAGACGAAACCTCCGCGACCACCGAAGGCATAACAGTTGAAATGGGCAGGGGAGTGGTTGACCTTGTGAAATTGATGCGGACGCTGGAAAAAATCGGCTATTCAGGTATCGCGGCGTTTGAATACGAGAAGGACGAAAACGACCCATTGGCGGGCGTTGCCGAATCCGTCGGCTATACAAGAGGCATTCTGGCCTGCATCTAAGGCCGGACACTATTGGTGAAAGGAAATTCAGATGTTTAAGGAAACGATTTTTGCCGGGACGATTCTGTTTTTTGTATCGGCCTGTGCAGCGGGCGCAGACGTTAAGTTTGTCCAGGATACCAACAAAATCGACATCCTCATCGGAGGCAATCTTTTCACGACCTACCGATATGGTTCGGAGCTGACCAAGCCGATTTTGTACCCAGTGAAAAGCCCTTCAGGTATCGTGCTAACCCGGGGCTTTCCGTTTGAGAAGATACCGGGCGAGAGCAACGACCATCCGCATCATACCGGGATATTCTTTACTTATGACAAAGTCAATAACGATGGCTTCTGGAACAACACGACCTCGCCGCCGCAGGTAAAGCACGTCAAGGTCACAAAAATGAAGAATGGTCAGCTTTCCACAATCTCGCACTGGGTCGGCAAATCAGGAAAGACGCTCCTCGAAGAGAAGCGAGATATGGTCTTCTCAGCCGAGCCGAATCAGTATGCAATTGATTTCAACTTCACTCTGACCGCGCAGGATGAAAAAATTGTCTTCGGCGACACCAAAGAGGGTATGTTCGCGATTCGCGTAGCCGACTGGCTGAGCGAAGAGAAGGGGACAGGCAAGTATCTCGACTCAAAAGGAAATATTGGCGAGCCGAACATCTGGGGCAAAAAAGCCGACTGGGCTCGTCTGGAAGGAACCAAAGATGGCAAAATAATAGGTATCGCAATTTTCAACCATCCCGCAAGTGCCTGTTACCCAACCTATTGGCACACAAGGGGTTACGGCTTGTTTTCTGCCGATCCTTTAGGTCAACTGGACTTCCTGAAAGGTCGAAATATCAAAAATCCCCAGCCGTTAAATTTCACGCTTTACCCAGGCCAAAGCGCGCTTTTCAGATTCCGAATGATTATCTACGAAGGCCCAAAGCCCGCCGAGAATCTTGAGAGGGAGTTTCAGAATTTCGCAAGGTACTGAAAGACATTAGCGGAAATTTATGCTGAAGATTCTTGACGCACGGACAGGCGAAAATCTGGAGATTATTAAAAAACTCTTTGAGGAGTACGCTGAATCATTGGGCTTTGATTTATCCTTCCAGAATTTCAACGAGGAATTAGCTAATCTTCCGGGCGAATATGCGCTGCCGACAGGGTGTTTATTGCTTGCGATGTATAAGAACGAAGTGGCCGGATGTGTTGCGTTAAGGCGGATAGACAAAACAATTTGCGAAATGAAACGGCTGTATGTCAGGCCGCAATTCCGGCGTAATGGAATCGGGCGGGCATTGGCTGAAGCGGTAATCGAACGGACCAAAAAGGCCGGGTACAAACAAATGCGCCTCGATACTGCGCCAACAATGAACGCCGCCAGAAACCTGTATGAATCTTTGGGATTTGAGGAGATAGACGCATACCGCTATAATCCGTTAAAAGGTGCGGTATTTATGGAATTGATACTGACAAGAGAAAAAAGGGCCTGATCCCTTTTTCTCTCGAAATCCCAAGTAGCGGATAGCAACGCAAACATTACAAACTACCCGCTACACGCCAATTCGCGATAGTATCTTACTTTTCTTTTTTTCCAGCCGATTTGGCTTTGCCTTTTGGCTTGCCTTCACCTTCTGGTTTGGCTTCACCCTCTGGCTTGGCCTCACCTTCTGGCTTGCTTTCGTCTTCCGGCTTAGCTTGGGTCTCTGGCTCCTGAGCTTTCAGCTCAGCGGCCAGTTTCGCGGCCTCTTTGGCGGCTTCCTTCTGCGCGGCCTTGAATGCCTCCGCGTCAACGCCTTCAGGAACAATAACAACGCTCACCAGGACGGTCAAATCGTCCGCAAACTCCAGTTTGACGCTGTATGTGCCGACCTCTTTAATATGCTCGTGGAGCATAACCACGTCATCGGCAACCTCAAAGCCCTGATCTCGCAGGTTCTTGGCGATATCACGTTTAGCCACTGAGCCAAACAGATGACCCAGCTCATTAGCCGTAGCGGCGATGACTGCCTCGGCGCCGCTGACGGCTTGGGCCGCCTTTTCGAGCTGCTTGCGTTCAAACTGACGCTCTTCGGCTCGCTTCGCCTTTGCCTTGGCGATTGACTTTATGTTGTTATCCGTAGCGGCCTTGGCAAGACCCTGCGGAAACAGGAAATTCCTCGCGTAGCCATTGGTGACCTCAACAACGTCTCCGAGCCAGCCCAGTTTACGCACATCACTAACTAATAAAACCTTCATTTATATGTCTCCGCCTAAAAATGTAGGGTGGGGTTTACCCCACCGGACTACTTCGGCGGGGCAAACCCCGCCCTACGAACTTTCCGGGTTATGCGCAAAACGGCAGAAGCGCCATAAATCTTGCGCGTTTGATTGCACTTTTGACCTTGCGCTGACAGCCGGCACAATTGCCGCTGCGCTTGCGCGAATATATCTTGCCGCGATGCGTCAGCAGTTTCTGCAGGGTCTCGATATCCTTGTAATCCACGTACTCCTCGCCCCGCCTGCAAAACCGACACTGGGTCTGCTGCGGCGCCGCAAGCTTACGGGAATTGTCCGACCTGTCGTTTCTTCTTTCGCCTCTTCTGTCGTCTCTTCTTTCGCCAAATTCCGCCATATTTTCACCTCTATGAACAATTTTTAGTTTTGAGTTTTAAGTTTTTAGTTAGTAACAACTAAAAACTCAACACTAAGAACTCAAAACTTTTCCTTTTCACTTAAAACGGTATATCGTCTGCGGGCGGGTGCGCTCCCTTTACAGGCCCGTTAGTTTCCGGCTCAACCTGGCTGTCAGGCCCGGCTTCGCCGCCTGCTCCGGCCTCAGTCCCGGTTCCAGCCCCGCCGCCGACCGGCCCGCCGAGAAACTGGCAATTATCAACGTGGATTCTGTGCTTGCTGCGCTTGGAGCCGTCCTGTGCCGTCCACTGATCAAACATCAGCCGACCCTCTACAAAAAGAGGCCTGCCCTTGCGCATATACTTGTTGATGTTCTCGGCAAGACGGCTAAAGGCACGGCAGTCAATAAAACACACTTCCTCTTTGCTTTCGCCGTCTTTGCCGGTCCACTTGCGGTTTACTGCCAAACCAAACTCCACAACAGGGGTCTGATTCGGCAGATACGACAATTGCGGATCCCGCGTCAGGTTGCCAATCAGTAATACCTTATTAAAATTCGCCATTGATAACTCCTCTATTCTTCAGCGCCATCCTCAACAAGAGAAACGGCCGCTTTCAGTCAATGCTCGCAGGAAGATTACTAAACCTGCTGCTCAGGGTTATCCGCGACTTCCGTTTCGGCGGTTGCCGGCTCGACTTTCGCCATAGTGTCATCGGTCGCAGCCGGAACATTCACCGCGGTCGCCTGCTTGGCGATATCTTCCTCGGTGAGGTGCTCCGTCTTGAGAATCAGCGCCCGCATAATGCGTTCCGAGAGCAGCACGTCACGCTCTAATTCGGTGATTTTGCGCCCGTCGGCCCTGAAATACGCCAGGATATAGGTCCCCCGGCTGCATCTTTTAATCGAATAGGCCAGCGGTCTTTCGTCCCATTTTCTCAGCGACAATATCTGGGCATCGATTTTGTTCAGCATCTTCGTAACAAGCTCGATGATGCCGTCCCAGTCCTTGGCCGCCTCGGCCGAATCAATCAGGAACATTATTTCGTAAAGCTTCTTAACTCCAGTTTCCAACTTAAATACCTCCAGCAAAAATTCCAAACTCTACGTTCGACATATCTCAAATTCAATCTTTCAAACCCTGCCCGTCCGACAGGCGGGAATTATGTTTTGTCATCGCCGCCCCAATACCTTCTTCAAGCCAGCAAATCGCCGCGTCTTTGGCCCGTTCGATACCCTGGTTTACCAAATCGGCCTCGTTCCGGCCCGGCTCGCTGAGCACATATCCAACTGCTTCGCCCATCTGACACTGGCCTATCCCGACTCTAAGTCGGGGCACGTCTTCGGTGCCGAGCTTTTCCACCACGTCTGTCAACCCATTGTGCCCGCCCGCCGAACCTTTCGTCCTTAATCTTATTTGCCCCGGCTCAAGCCACATATCATCGAGCACCACCAGCACGTCGCTCAAATCCATCTTGTAAAAGGCCACGGCCTCAGCAACCGGCTGCCCGCTGCAATTCATATATTGCATCGGCTTCAGCAGCAAAACCTGCTTGCCGGCATATTCGCCCTTGCCAAGATGAGAGCCAAAGCCCTTCTTGTTAATTTCTATGCCCAGCGCCCCGCCGAGCAAATCAATTACCTTGAACCCGACGTTGTGCCGCGTATAGGCATATTTCTTACCGGGATTACCAAGTCCAACTATCATCTGCATACCAGGCATAGTGCCGGCTCTCTAAAAACGGCCCTATTTCTTCTTCTCCTTGTCTTCCTTTTTCTCCTTGGGCTCTTTCGACTCCTTTGGCTCCTTCGATTCGGCCACCGCTTCGCCCTCCTCCGGCTCTTCCTTGGCCGCAGTTATAACCTCGGGCGCAACAGGCATTTCCGCCTCAAGCTCTTCTGTGGTCTTCACCTCAGCAACAATATGGCAGGTCGCCAGGAGCAATTCGGGCGAACTTATCAACTTCACCCCTTCGGGCAACTTGAGGTCCTTGGCGTGAATCGCGTCGCCCAGAACCATTTCCTTTACGGACACCGTTATGCGATCGGGTATCTGAGTAACACGGCACTCGACCTCGATGCTTCCCGTATGAACCTCGACCATTCCGCCCTCTTGTGCACCCTTGGCGGTGCCTTTAAGCTCTATCGGGACGGTGACGCGAACCATTTCGGTAACATCCACGCGCATCAGGTCAACGTGAATGACTTCCGTGCCAAGATAGTCGTACTGCACATCCTTGACGAGCATGGTCTCGTTCTTTTTGTCTATCTCGACCTCTACCAGTCGGCGCCCCTGATGCAGCCCCTCAACGAAACTTTTGGCATCCAGAGCAATTGAGACCGGTTCTTTTTTGTGACCATAAACCACGGCCGGGATTTGCCCTTGTTTGCGCAACCTGGTCGCGTCTTTCGACCCGATATGCTGACGAATCTCGGCTTTTAACACCAATGCTTTATCCATAACATCCTCACAACAGACCTAAGTTCAATACAATACCGGCCAGCCATCAATCAATTAATGAACGCTGAATAAGCTGCTGACCGACTCATTTCTGTGAATTCTTTTTATCGCCTCGCCGACCATCGCCGAAACCGTCAAAACCTTGACTTTCCTGAGCTTGCCGGCTTCGGCACTCAACGGTATCGTATCGGTAACGACAACTTCATCGACGGGCGCTTCACTCAGTTTCTCGACTGCGCCTGGCGCGAACACCCCGTGCGTCGCGCCGACATAGATTTTGCGGGCGCCTCGCTCTTTTACCAGCACCGCGGCGCTGCAAATGGTGCCCGCGGTGGTAATCATATCATCGCACATAAGGACGTTCCTGCCCTCGACGCTGCCTATAAGCTCCTGTGCCTGCACCTGGCTACCGCTGAGACGCCTCTTGTGCACTATCGCTAAATCGCCCCCAAGATGCGAGGCGTAACGGGACGCTATTTTGATGTTGCCCACGTCCGGGGAAACAACCGTGAGGTTCTCAATTTTCTTATTGCGGAAATAGCTGCTCAAAACAAGCTCCCCGGTCAGATGGTCCACTGGTATATCGAAGAACCCCTGCAACTGCGGGGCGTGCAAATCAATGGCGAGGATACGGTCTGCGCCGGCGGCGGTAATGACGTTGGCGACGAGTTTTGCCGTAATCGGCACCCGGCCTTCGTCCTTGCGGTCCTGGCGGGCGTAGCCAAAGTACG
Source organism: Sedimentisphaerales bacterium (assembly GCA_050013675.1). GTDB lineage: Bacteria > Planctomycetota > Phycisphaerae > Sedimentisphaerales > Anaerobacaceae > Fen-1362. Next base: position 395,939 of record JBEKEU010000001.1, on the reverse strand, counting down.
GGATAACCGCGGTAACCCTATTTGCGCTTGCGCGTTTCAGGCAATCAAGATAAATCAGCAGCTCGACGAGGTTTTCATCAACGGGACTGCACGTGGATTGAAGCACGAAACAGTCCCTGCCCCGCACGTCGTCCTCGACGCGGATGATTTTTTCGCCATCGGGAAACTTTTCTATTTTGGCTCCCCCAAGGGGCACTTCGAGGTAGTCGCACACCGCCTTTGCCAACGGCTCATTGCTGCAGCCGGAAAACACCTTTATATGGTCATTCAGAAACATCTCTCACTCCTTATCCCCGGCGCCCGTTGTTTGTTTCCCGACGCTCAACATTCGAGTATCCGGCTTCGAGTATAATGCCGTCGCCGATTTTCACGCCGTTTTGCAGGTGCGCAAACGGCCCGATTCGGCAGTTTTTGCCTATTACGACCTCGCCGAATATACAACAGAACGGCTCAATGACGGTGTCCTGCCCGATTTGTGCCCTTGCGTCTATCCAGGTATTGGGCGGGTCAACAATTGTAACGCCGGTTTCCATCAGGCGTCTCTGGATTCTTCGCTGCATAATCTTGCCGGCATCACTGAGCTGCTCCCGGCTGTTGACGCTGACCGCTTCTTCCGGGCGAACCGCTGTAACGGCCACAACCTTATGCCCGCTCTCGATAATCATCGCCAGCGCATCGGTAAGATAGAACTCGCCCTTGACTTTGTCGGGCCCAACCTGCTCGACGTATTCAAAAAGAATCTTGTTATCGAAAAGATAATAGCTTGGGTTAACTTCCTGGATTTTCAGTTGTTCGGGCGTGCAGTTGGCGTCCTCGATGATACCTTGTATATTGCCATAGGCGTCGCGGACAATGCGTCCGTAGCCGGCCGGGTCTTCAAGAATAGCCGTGGCAAGCGTCGCGGCGGCATGTTCGGCCTCGTGCTTGGCAACAACCGTTTTCAGCGTCTCCGTCCGAATAAGGGGGCCGTCGCCGCAAAGCACCAGCGTCTGGCCCGCGAAATCCTTCAAATGTTCCCTGCAGCACATCACCGCGTGGGCGGTCCCTTTCTGCTCGGGCTGAGTTACCCAGATTATATCGCCCGCGTTGTTGAATTGCTCCTTTACCCGCTCGGAGTTAAAGCCCACAACAACGTGCATTTTATCAACCCCGACTCCCCGGCAGGCATCCAATACATAGAAAAGCATAGGCCTGCCGCAGACCTCGTGGAGGACCTTTGGCATCTTCGTGTTCATCCGCTTGCTGACGCCGGCGGCCAAAATTATCGCGACCCTTTGCATAACTGAAACTCAAAAACTCAAAACTATTCTTAACCTACCCGGCCAGGACTCGAACCTGGAATGGGAGGACCAAAACCTCCTGTGTTACCAATTACACCACCGGGTAATCTCGTCCTGTGTATATCGCACTGCGTATTGCGTAACGCAACACGCATCACGCACGACGATATCAATCCACGTTGTCACGGAGGCCATTCTCTTTGTCGGCCTGACTGGGCACCGCCGGAGGCCTGAATCAACTATGCCGTGATACTGTTGACCCACACCGCCCCTTGCGACGGAGCTAATCGGAAGCAATATACCTTATCCGCCCCGCCCCGGCAAGTCATTTTTGAAAAAAAGAGAAAAAAGGGGTCAGGCCCCTTTTTCGTTGGCATCTGCCGGACGGGCTGGTTTATCGCCCTCGACTTTGCCCGGGGCAGGCGGCTCGCGCCTCGTCATCTGGAAGGTCGTAACCGTATGCGTGGTCGTCGGCTCAGGGGCCGGGGGCGGCCGAAGCATCGGGCCTTGGGCAACATATTTGATTCTTTCTGTCATATCCTGCGTCATTTTACTGCTAATAATCCGGCCCGTGGCCTCCTCGATTTCAATACGGCCGGCGCCCTCACCCGATATTTCCCTGTTGGCCCTAATGGAAGATTCTGGCGCCGGTGCGCTCAAAACGGGGGCGGAAGCCGACTTAATAACCAAATTGACATCCACAACAGCAATCCCGCCTTGCCCCGATTTGTCGGGATTTAGCCGGAAGGTCTTCTCAAAAACTATGTTCACTTCCTCTATCTGCTCTGTCTGGGCATAGCCCGCTTCGGTGGACGACAGAATCTCGGTGCGGCCCCACGTCGCCCCTTCCTCGTTCGACTCTGGGAAAATCCTCAATTGGTCTTCAAGTTCACGCCTGACTGCCGGCTCAGCAAACAGCTGGTTGATGCCCTGGCTGACTCTGCTTGCGCCGGCAAAATTGCCCATTTTGGCCTTGGCAGAGGTAATAAGGGCCTGCAGACCATTAATTCTCTCTATCCGGCCCTGCGGCGTTATTCGCAAATATAATTCCTCTCCCATCGCCAGACGCAACGGCGCCGCCTGCATAGGTGTCTTCAACTGATTTGCGTCGGAATCAAACTCTACTTTCTGCTCCTGCAACCGCAGCTTCATAGTAACCCGCTTATACGTGTACTTGGCCCAGGCACAGCCGCTATCATCGACCTCTTCTATATCAAAATCACATTCGAGCCGTATGTTTTGTTCGGAGGTCCGCTCGTTTCCGTCCACCACTCCCGTCATTTTCTGCTCGGTAACCGACACCAAAGAATATCTGTCGCCCGGCGCGAATTTGAACTTCAGCGAGTCAGCCATCGCAACGGAACAGAACATCGCCCCCACAAAGCAAATTAAGAATTGAGAATTAAGAATTGAGAATCCTGATAGGCATCCGACGGCTTTTAATTTTCCATTCTTAATTCTAAATTCTAAATTCTTCATTCCAAGTTCTCCGTTCTTTTAGAGCCAAGCTGTCCGCAGGCAGCGTTTATGGTCTGCCCCATCTTCAGCCGGATGGTTGTCTCTATGCCGGCGTCTTTCAATACGCCTGCAAAACGTTCAATCGCCTGCCTGCCGCTGGGTTTTAAGTTACAACCTTCGTGAGGATTATACTCTATCAGATTCACATTGCACATAACCCCGCGCAACCGCTTAACCAGCATCTGGGCGTGGAGAACTGTATCGTTGACGCCTTTTATCAGGCAATACTCGAATGTAACTCTATTTCGCGTCGTGCGCTGATAACGCCCAATCGCCGCAAACAGTCGGTCCAGCGGATACTTTTTTGTAACCGGCATTAGTTTTTGCCGGATGGCGTCGGTGGGTGCGTTGAGCGATATCGCTAATCGCGGCTGGATATCCTCATCGGCCAATCGCTCTATGCCTTCAACAAGCCCGCAGGTGCTCATCGTCAAATGACGAATCCCGATATGCCGGCCAGCCGAATTATTCAGTATCCGGACCGCGTCAAGCACGGCGTCATAATTCGCCAACGGCTCACCCATACCCATAAAGACAACGTTGCTGATGCGAGCGTCCCCTCCGACCACATTCACCTGGTCAACAATCTCGCCGGCGGCTAAGTTCCTCGCAAGGCCGAGCCGGCCGGTCGCGCAAAATACGCACCCCATCGCACAGCCCGCCTGTGTCGAAACGCACAGCGTCTGACGGTCATCACCGAATAGCAGTACCGACTCGATTCTTCCGCCATCGCTCAAACCGAAGACGTATTTTACCGTGCCATCCGGGTCCGTCAGCTTATCAACAATCTCCAGTTTGGAAATATAGCAGCCCTCTTCGACAAGTTTGGCTCGAAAAGATTTACTCAACGTGGTGATTGCGGAAATATCGTTCACGCCGCGGGCCTGAATCGCGCTGAAAATATACCCTGCAATGTATTTGGGCTGGCCCAGCCCCGTAACGAGGCGCTCAAGCTGGGCAAGCGTCTTTGATTTAAGGTCTTTTTCCACAGGAAGGTATTTTACCAGAAAAAAGGAAAAAAGGGTCAGCCTTCTTCGCCCTGCGTAGCGGACTTCACTGGGCAAAATCGTAGCCCTAAGGCGAATACAGGCTACGAAGGCCGCGTAGCAGGGGAGTCTTTTTCTTATAGCACTGGGTTAATCTTCCTCTTTATCGACAGCGGCGTAACCCTGCTGGCCCTCATTGACATACGACGGGTCTTCTGTTTTCTGCCCGCTGGCTTCCGAGACCCTCTGTTTTTCCATCTCGTCTCGCAACTGCTCCCAGTCCTCAACGCCCATCATCACCTCGCGCGCCTGGCTGCCCTTGTATTCGCCGAGGACGCCTAATGCGGCCATTTGCTCTATCATACGCGAAGCACGGGCATAGCCGACGCCCAGCCGACGCTGCAACAACGACACGCTGCCGCGCTTGCTGTCGAGGACTATCCGCACGGCATCGTCGAACAACTCATCGGCTATCATATCGGTTGTGTCCGGCTGGCCAAGCTGTGTCAGCTCAGGATGGAACTGCGGCTCGGCGACTTCCTTGAGATGCTTGACTATCCGCCGAACCTCGTCGTCGCTGACAAATGTACCCTGCGCGCGAATAAGGTCACTGGTGCCCGGCTTCAAAAACAGCATATCGCCCTGGCCTAACAGCGTCTCTGCGCCGTTCTGATCAAGGATAATCCGGCTGTCCATTCTCGCCGCGACCCTGAAACCGATGCGAGTAGGCATATTGGCCTTAATCAGGCCTGTAACAACCGTCGCCTGTGGTCTCTGCGTCGCAAGCACAATATGAATCCCCACCGCCCGGCTCTTCTGCGCTAGTCGAACGATATGCGCCTCAATATCCTTGGCCGCCGTCATCATCAAATCCGCCAGCTCATCGATAACTATCACGACATAAGGCAGCTTCTTGGGAATCTTCGCCTCTTCATCGGGGCTTACTGGCTCAAATCGCCTTACGATTTCTTCGGTCCCCAGCGCATTGTATTCGCCGATATTCTTGACGCGGGCCTCAGCAAGCAGGGCGTATCGCTCATCCATCTTGATTGTCGCCCATTCGAGAATCTGAACTGCCCGCCGCGTCTCGGTAACAATCGGCGTCATCAGGTGCGGTATGGTATTAAATGCGGTCATCTCGACCATTTTAGGGTCGATGAGAATCATTTTAACTTCATCAGGCCTGCGGGTCAGCAGCACGCCGGCGATTATGGTGTTAATGCACACGCTTTTGCCCGACCCGGTCGTGCCCGCGATAAGCAAATGAGGCATACTCGCCAAATCCGAGACCAGCGCCTCGCCGGAGGAATCCTTGCCCAAAAACAGTGGTACGGCCATACCTTCCGGCTTGCTGCCCGCAAGTTGCAGCATATCCTTCATGCGCACGCGCTCTTTTTCGCTGTTGGGCACCTCGACGCCGATGGTATGTTTGCCCGGCAATGGCGCGACAATACGAACCGCGCCCACGCCCAGCGCGCGGGCAATGTCATTGGAAAGCGAGCTTATCTGGCTGACCTTGACACCGGCGGCAAGCTGTAATTCGAACATCGTAACGACCGGCCCCGTCTCTGCGGCCACGACTCTGGCGGAAATATCGAATTCATTGAGCAACCCTTCCAGCGCAACCGCCTTGGCTTTGACAACCTTTTCCTGCACGGAGGCAAATGTGTGCTCCGGCTCATCAAGCAAATCGATGGGCGGCATAGTGTAATCGTTATAGCTGGGCGGCTCATAGGGCTGCGTGGGCTTTTTCCGTGTCATCGGCTGCAACCTCACCTGGGCGAGAGCGGTAGCCGACTCGCCTTCGATTGGTATCTTGCCGTGAAGAGCAGATTCAACATCTGAATCGTTCTCCGGCATCTTGTGTTCCTCCTCGTCTGCGACCCCGTGCGCAGCATCCCTTACGGGAGATAACGATGGGCGCAATTCCGTCTTCTGCCTGACGCTGAGCCGACGCCATATTTGACCAAGCGCCCTCGACTGCTCCGACCCTGTCAGCCACTTCGGCGCCGCAAAACCGAGCGTCTTGCGAATTACAAAACCAATCGCGCCAAAAAACACCGCCACAATCTGGTCGGCCAGCAATATCATCCCGACAACCCATGTAGCGCCCAGAAGTATGGCCGTGCCAAGTGTGGCAAAATGACTCCGCAGAAACTCCGCCGTGGCGACCCCGAGTACGCCGCCCGAACCCGTCGGGAACCCGTAGATGCCGTGCTGCGTAAAACAATAAAACGTCGTCGAGGCAGCGGTCGTCACCAGCACAAGGCCCGCGCCTCGCAAAGCCGGCTGTTCTATCTCAATGTCGGCGACTTTAGCAACCGCAAAATAGAGACCGGAAATCAGCATAACAAAGACACCGGGGCCGATGTAATACAGCAAATAATACGCAAATAATGCCCCTGCCGGGCCGCACCAGTTGGCTGTCGGCTTGTTGTTTGGATAGACAAATTTGCTTGGCCAGTCGCCTATATTAAAACTAAGACAACCGCAAAACAGCACCAGCAGCCCCGCCACAAGAAGGCATTGCAGGGCCTTTATCTTCATTCTTTTGTCCTTCACCCGGCTCATAGCAAATAGCGTCCTATAATAAATAACGTCCGTGAAAATAACAGCCGCCTGTACTGCAAAACAACTATTGCTTTATCGGCAAGTCCAATGATTTTCCATTGATAATTGACCATTGATTATTGATGATTACGGCCCTGGCGAGCAGGACACGATACTGCCGTCCGGAAATAATCGATTATCAATAAAAAAACCCCGCGGCAAATCCGTTCACCGCAGGGCATAAAGACGCGTTTGTATTCTCTGCTTATTTTGGCTGAGACGCCGGCTTCGTGGGTTGTTTCATATCCTGCGGCGACGCCGGGGCCTCAGGAATCCGAACCGCCACTCCCAGCCGACCAAGCTCGCCGGCAACGTCCGGCTGATCCGGATTAAGCTGGAAACTGCGAATAAAATATTCCTTGGCACTGTCCTTTTTATTCTTGTTGAGGAAGTAGTAGCCAAGTTGTCGATTTACCGCCGACGAATCCGGCGCCGTTTTGAGGGCCTCCTGATAACACTTCAAGGCATAATCATCAAGCCCCTGTTTCTCAAAGGCCGCGCCAAGCGATAGAAGCTGTTCCGGCATCGAGACCACCTGTGTTATATAACCGTTGGCGACCCAGTCGGCCTTCGTCTTGTCACCCTTGTCAAGCTGAAGCTTCACCATCGCGGCCTGGACCTCTCGGTAAGCAGGATTGAAGCCCAAGGCGATATTGTAGTAGTATTCGGCCTTGGAGTAATCGCCGGCGGCGTGATATAACTGGCCCAGCTCGAAATGAACGGGCGGATTCTCCCATTTCTTGTCCAGCTCCTTGAGCAGCTCGGCCTTGTGTATGTCGGCAGCGGCCCTGACGTTCTGGTCAACCCTGGCAGTGCTCGTACTACGACAGCCGACAACAAGCAATACACAGAACATTGTCCCCGAAATTACTACTCGCAGTTTAGCGTTCATTTTTCACCTCCATGACTGTTTGTCTCGATACCCAACACCCGACGCTCGACACTCACGAATCGAGCGTCAAGCATCAATGGTATTTTGTGCGGCCGTATCGCTCTTTGCAAGAGAAAATTTTCCTCGGAATGTTAAATTTTTTTTCCCCCCGTTACCGCAGAACAAAATTAAATGTCAAGGAACTGGACTTCGAGGGCGTGGTCGCGGATAAAATCGCGTCGCTGCTCAACGTCCTCGCCCATCAGGATACTAAAGAGGCGATCCGCCTCGCCCGCGTCATCGAGTTTGACGTTCAGCAGTGTCCGGGTGGCCGGATTCATAGTCGTTTCCCAAAGCTGGTCGGCGTTCATTTCGCCCAGGCCTTTGAATCGCTTTATCTCGACCCCTTTGCCGCCGATTTTCCTCACCGACGAGCAAACTTCACCCAGCGAAGCAACGTCGAAACTTTCCTCAGCGTTTACCAAGTGGAATTTGGTCGCCAGCGCCTCGCCGCTGACCGCTCTTTCGGCCTTGAGGAGGAAATCCTTGAGGTCCAGGTCGAATTCCCGTTTTAATTTTTTCGCCTGCTCATTGATTCTGGCTACTTCGTGCAGCTCTTCAGCCGCAAAGGTTTCTTCTTCGTCCGCCTGCTCGTCTTTCTTTTTGCGGCCCTTCAGCTCATCGACGCGTTTGGTAAAGTCATCCTTGTCGTGGAAAACCTCATCCTGCCCTTCGCCGTGGATGCGATACATCGGCAGCCCCTTGCCGTTGCCGTATTTCTGGATAAATTCCTCGAACTTGATGCCTCGCCTCGCGAGCACCGCGATACAACGCTCCATATCAACGAGAATCTTCACAAGCTCGACCAGCCGGGTTTCGGTAACTTTCTGCTCTTTTGCGCCCTTTTTGCCGACGCCGTCTCTTATCGTAAGTTCGGTCCCCTGCAGGCCGCGGTCAACCAGCCGCTTGTGCATAATCGCCTCAGTCAGAATGTATTCCGATTTCTTCTGCCCCTTGGCATGGACTTCATAAAGAGGCGGCTGGGCGATATAAATCATCAGCTTGTCGAACAGTTGCGGCATCTGCCTGAAGAAGAAGGTCAAAAGCAGCGTGCGTATGTGCGCGCCGTCGATATCGGCATCGGTCATCAGAATAATTTTTTCATATCGGCACTTTTCAATATCGAACTCGTCGGCTCCAATTCCCGTGCCCAGTGCGCTTATCAGCGTGCGTATTTCCTCGTGCGCGAGGACTTTTTCAAGCCGGGCCTTCTCGACATTGAGAATTTTGCCCTTCAGGGGCAATATCGCCTGGATGTTCTTGTCCCTGCCCCCTTTGGCGGAACCACCCGCGGAGTCGCCTTCGACGACGAATAATTCGGTGCCCGCTCGTTCCCTGTTGGCGCAATCCCAGAGCTTGCCGGGCAAACTCGAACTGCCGAGCGCGCCTTTGCGTCGAGTCAATTCACGAGCCTTGCGGGCCGCCTCACGGGCCGCCGCCGCCTGGATTGCCTTGCTCAGTATTCGCTTCGCTTCAGCCGGATGCTCTTCTATGTAATGGCCTAATTGTTCGTTGACCACCGTCTCGACAAAACTCCCTACTTCCGGGTTGGTGAGTCGAACCTTGGTTTGCGCCTCAAAATGCGGGTCCGCGAGTTTCACCGACACAATGGCTGTGAGTCCTTCTCTGAAATCCTCACCCGTTGCGGCCTCGCCATCCTTTATCAGGTTATTGGCCTTGGCGTAGTAATTCATCGTCCTTGTAAGGGCGGTTTTGAAGCCCGAAAGGTGCGTTCCGCCGTCGATATTGCGAATGTTGTTGGCGAAAACCAGAACGTTCTCCGCGTAACCCGTGTTGTACTGCAAAGCGACTTCGCAGCTTATCATTGCCTGCTTGTCTTCTTTGGCTAAGTAAATCACGTCCTTGTGCAGGACTTCCTTGCCCTCGTTGAGGTGTTTTACAAACGCGCGGATACCTTCTTCAAATTTGAAGACCTCTTTCTTGTGGTTTCTTTCGTCTTTGAAAGTAATCTGTACGCCGGCGTTAAGATAGGCCACTTCGCGGATACGTTTGACAAGCGTATCGAACTGGAACTCGCCGTCGCCGAAGATTTCCTCGTCGGGCATAAACGATATGCAGGTTCCCTGTTTTGTTGTTGGCCCGACCTCGCGGACACTGCCCTTGGCGATACCTCGTCGGCATTCAAAGTGATAGCTCCTGCCGTCCCTGAACACATCGGCTTCGAGCCATTCGCTAAGTGCGTTGACGACACTGACGCCTACGCCGTGGAGTCCGCCTGCGACTTTATAACTGTCGCGGTCGAATTTGCCTCCCGCGTGTAGCGTGCAAAGGACGACCTCTAATGCGCTTTTTTTGGCTTCCTTGTGCAGTTCGACCGGAATACCCCGGCCATTATCCTCGACCGAGCAACTTCCATCGGCGTTTATCTGGATGCTTATTTTGTCGCAGAAGCCGGCGAGCGCCTCGTCAATCGAGTTATCGATTACTTCATAAACCAGGTGGTGCAGTCCGCCAACGCCGCGGTCGCCGATGTACATATCGGGACGTTTGCGGACCGCCTCGAGTCCGCCGAGAATTTTTATGTTACTCGCATCGTACTTATGGTCTTGCATACTCGAATCACTTCTCCTCGCGCTTAACCTGCAAGCGTGATTTTAATTACCCTTAGTTTTGCCTGGGGGCATTCGCGCCGCAGGTGCTCAACAAGCTGGTGGCTGCTGATACGCAACTCATACATATACGATGGCGAATCGACCTCGACCGTAAGCTGGCCGGCCGACAGGTCAACCACCCGGCAATGCCGTGCCATTTCGGGCGGCAACAGTTGCGCCCAGACCTCGCTGAGCTGACTGGCCGCCTCGTAACGCTGTGATATCCCCGTGTGGCGCGGCTCCATCATCCTAATCAGCGCATCCGCCAGCGGGGTGGGTTCTGACCGGTGCCTAAATTGTGTTTTCGCATCCATTCGACAATCCCTTGTGAAGGCCTACGAAAGATTTATCGGCATCAGGACGTGAAGAAAATTAGCCCCTGCCTTGATAAGCCCGGGCGTGTCCGACTGGCCCAGTTCAAGCTCAAACTGCGGCTCGCGGATAACACGGATGGCCTCGGCCAAAAACTGGGGATTGAAGCCGATTTCTATCGGCTCGCCTTTGTACTCGACAACAACTTCCACTTCGGCATCGCCCGTTTCGGGCGCCTTGCCCGAGAATACAAGCTTGTCCTTGCTGACGGCCAATTTTATGCCTCTTGATTCCTCACTGGTCAGCAATGCCGCTCTTCTTACCGCACTGAGCGCAACGTCGGTTTGCAGTGTGATTTTTTTCTGGTAGTCGGCGGGAATAATATCCTCGTACTTGGGGAAGTTGCCCTCGACGAGGTTTGAACACACAACGACATTTCCGCAGGCAAACATAATCTGGTTGTCAACTAATTTGACGGCAACTTTGTCCTTTTCACCGCCGGTGAGTTTTTCCAGCAGTGTCATTGTCTTGCCCGGTACGATTGGTTTTGCGGCAATGGCTTTTTCGCTGGGGTTAGCGGCGAGGTTGACCCTGCTGCGCGCCAGCCGACGACCATCGGTCGCGACTAAAGTTAATTTCTTTCCCTTTATTTCCCACAGCACGCCATTGATTGCGTAGCGGGTGCTTTCCTTCGCGGTCGCGAACAGGCACTGCGAGATGCCGACTCGCAAGCTGTCGATGGATACCTCGATATCCGGCTCGCCCTTAAATACCGGCACCGGCGGATATTGCGACGGCTCCTGACCGTAAATCGAGAAGTGGCTGTCCGCGCCTCTGACCTCGCAAAGCCCCTCGGTCGCTTTGAGCATCAGCGTCTCATCGGTGCTTTCCCGCACCACGGCAGCAAGTCGAGCCGCGGGCACAACAACCTGTCCCAGCTCTTTAACCTCGACCGCGGGCAGAAGGTAATTGATGCCCACCTCCATATCCGTGCCGTATATCCTTACGCCATCTTTTGCCGCGTCTATCTTGACGCACCGTAGAATCGGCTTGGGTGTCCGGTCTGGAACTATCGTGGTTAGTAATCCAAGCGCCTGGCTCAATCCTTCCCTGTTAAATTGTACTTTCATTTGCGTGCCCCTCTTTTATTAGTTATCCATCGTTCTTTACAGTTATCTCTCATTAAGTGTTTATCTTGAGTTAGAGTAGGATACAAAAAAACAGGCCACTTCTCAATAAGTTTCGAGTTTTATTTTGCCCATTTTTGGGCTTTGAACAGAAGCTGTGTGGAGATGCAGGGTTGCTATTTTAATTATAATAGAAGAGAACTTTTAGTATCAGAACTCATAAAGCCGGTAAATTTGTTAGCTTTGTTATGCCGGAGAGTCGTTACCTGTTATCGGCCCGATAGATACGCGCCGACGAGGCACAAAAGGCGACGGTGGATAAGTTGTTACTTTATGCCCGCCGTCACCCCGGATTCCACAAATTCCAGCGTGCAGGGATTTATTGCCTGAGGTCTGTGTTACTAATCTCAACCATTTTGCGCGCGATATTGGCTATTGTTTCGCGCAGTTCCGCTGGCGAGAGGACTTCAACTTGGTCGCCGTAGCCGAGTATCCACCAGGTTATTTCGCTGAGTCCGTCAACGCGGAAATCTACAATCGCCGAGCCGTCTGGGTTACGGGCAACTTTTTGGGTCTTATGCCACTGCACCTCGGCGACGTTATTGGCAACTTTAGGCGCGAACCGCAGGCGGACGTGATACATCTTACCTTCAGGTACCATTGACCATGCGCAGCCGATATATTCGGCGAGGTCAAACTCCGGCGAGTCATCGTTACTAAACGGCTTGTCTGACATTTCAGCGTTGCGAATCCGGTTGAGCTTGAAAGTGCATGTGGTCTTGTGGAGCGAGGAGTAGCCCACGACGTGCCAGGCCCCCTGATTATAGAGTAAATGATATGGGGACAACTCGCATTGTATCGCCTTGCCGTCAAACAGGGAATTGTAGTTGATACACACCTTTCTTCGCTGCGCGGCGGCCGATTGCAACAGGGCAAATATATTATCTAATCCCGGCGTCGTCGGCGAGGGCGCCTGTGCGCCGGTCTTGGCGGAGATTCGAGCAAGAGTGCTTTCGCAATAACGCCTCACCTTAGGCGGCAGGCAACTCTCGATTTTCATCGCCGCCAGCAGTGCCGAATGTTTGAACGGCATCTGAATCTGACTTCGCATCTTGTGAACCAGCAGAAGCAACCCAAGTGCCTCCTGCAGGTTAAGATTTATGGGGGGCAGGAACTGTTCGTGGGGCAGCGCATAGCCGCGACGAGAAGAAGAAAATAACGGCTGGATACCAATTTCCTGGATTTCCTTGAGGTCGCGGAATAAGGTGCGCCTGCTTACGCCGAACATCCGCGACAACTCGCTGGCAGTATAACCCTTCGCGCCGCTGGCCTTCGACAAGGTGGTCAAGAGTTGCACAACCCTGCTAACCCTGCTGGATTTCATAACTCGTCCCCCACGTCTCGATTTCTGGCACCAGACACTCGGGTGCCGAACAGCAGTATACCGCTTTGGCCCGATAATCGTCAAGGGCCGATGGGCAAGACACGGGGTGGCATGAGGGGGGCACATCTTGCCCATTTTGCCATTGACAGAAGGGCCTGTTGAGTGGTATAATGAGGAATGTTCAGTAACGAATCCCGATTGTTCGCGACTGCGCGTCGGGCTTGCGGGATAGCTACGGAGAATATATAATGAGGAATAAAGTTGCTGTGACACTGCTTGTTGTTCTGCTGGTGTCGCTGGTAGTGTTATCGACGGGCTGTGGCTTCTTCAATCAGCCGGGCAAGACCCCTGCTGAAGTAAACAGAGACCACGCCCGGACGCTTCGTATTAATCAGCAGGAGATGATGGCTGATATCGACCGGGCGCTCGACTTGGACAAGCCCAGCAAGCTAACGGACAAGCATTTACCCTAAGCAATGGCAAAAGCGCAGGCACTTGGACCTGTGCATTTTACAGGGAGTTCTGAAAGGATGCAGACCCTCATCGATTACTTCCGGCGAGTCGCCAACTACGACTGGTGGGTCGTCAGCATCGAGTTGTTTCTCATTGGGATTGTTGTTTACTGGGCGGTGGATTTTCTCGAAGGCACACGCGGCGAGCGACTGTTTCGCGGCGTCACATATGTCCTTATCGCGGGCGTCCTCATCCTTAATCTCATTTCTGAACGCTACCGGTTCGAACGGCTGGAGTACCTCTACAAGGGTTTTCTGATCGCCGTTCTTGTAATCGCAGTCGCGGCATTTCAGCCCGAGCTAAGACGTGCGCTGATGCGTCTGGGGCAATCTGCGGGCGGCGGGTTTCTCATTGGCTCCTCGCGCCAGGTAATCCGCACAGTGGAAGAAATCGTCAGCGCCGTTACTGAGCTGGCCGCGTCAAAAACAGGCGCAATAATCGTTATCGAAAGACGCGTCGCGCTTGGTGAGTTTATCGAAACGGGCGTCCGTCTCGACGCTAATGTCTCTGCGGAACTGCTCAAAACCATTTTCTATCCCGGCACAATCCTGCACGATATGGCCGTCGTCATACGAGGCGACCAGGCAATCGCCGCGGGCGTGCAATTGCCTTTAGCTGAACCTGGTACGGTCGATGGTTTCGAGTTAGGGTCAAGGCATAGGGCCGCGATAGGCATAACCGCCGGTTCCGACGCCCTGTGCATAGTTGTAAGCGAAGAAACGGGAATTGTCTCTTTGGCCAGCGACGGCAAGCTCATCCGCAAACTCACCGCCGACGAGCTTCGCGACGCGCTGACCGGTGCGATTCGCTCACAAGCAACAAAAAGTAAATCCTGAGCAGATGAAGTTTGTCTGACGAAACAATGATGAAACGGCGAAGGTTGAGAAAAATAGTAGCTACAGTGATTTTCACCACGCTGATATGGGTCTTTGCGGACCTGGCGCTCGATGAGGAGCTTACCGTCTCAAATCTCAAACTCAGTGTCGCCAAATCCGTAAACCCGGTGCTATGGGTCACATTCTCCGGCCAGTCGGCTGTCCCGCTGGAAAAGGTCGTCCTCAAGGGCTCCGCCCGCAGAATCGCCGAAGCACGCCAGCGGATAAACGCCGGAAGATTTATCCGCGAGTTCTATTTTGACCCGGAGCACGAAAAAATGGGCACACCGGGCGACCGCCCGCTCAATGTCGCCGAATTCCTCAAGGGCCCAGACGGCGTCCAGCAACTCGGGCTTACCGTCATCTCGGCCGACCCCAATTTACTCACAGTCAGTGTTGTTGAACTACAGAAAAAACAGGTAGTCGTCCGCTGTCTCGATGATAACCAGAACCCCCTCAAGGTCGCCAGCATCGAGCCGGCCCAGGTCGAGGCCTTCGTGCCTGCCGAACGCGGAGGAGCGGCCCTTGAAGCCAGGGTAACGCTCGGCAAAAGAGAAATTGAGCAGGCCCGCCTGGCTCCGATAGAAAAGACGCCGATAGTCGAGCTTGCGCCGGGCCAAACCAGGGAAGCCGCATCGAGCGTCAAAATTACCCTGCCCAAAGAGCAGGAGCGTCTCCAGGAATATCTCATTACCAGCGTCCGCCTTGGCGTTTCGCTCAGCGCAAACTTGGAAGGCAAATACAAAGTCGAGCTTGTTAATCCTGAGGCGGCGATGGGTTCTGTCGCCATAAGGGCGACACCCGAGGCCAAACGCGCATATGAAAATGTCCGCTACCACGTCATCCTCGAAATCGACGACAGCGACAAGGACAGCCGGCCTGATAAATCACCCGCCACCACCGGCGCGGAAGCGCCAGTGGAGCTTCGCAGAGACCTCGTTTACAACTTCCCGCCGGAATTCCTCCGCAGGGACGAAATTGCTCTCAACCAGTCCCCTGTACAGGCAAGATTCCGGCTGACGCCGATTGCCGCCGAAACACCTGCCGGTGCGCCGGTGCCGGTAACCCAGCCCGCCCGGAACTGACCTTCTGCCGCCTGATAATCAGGAAAATCGCTTCTGTATTTGACCGCACCCGGTTATCATTTAGCCCCAACAGGTTTTTTGGAGAGCCGTAAAGATGCGCAAAATCCGGGGTCTGCGATGGTACATAGCAATAATGCTTATGTTTGTCACCACCATCAACTACCTCGACCGCACGAGCCTGTCCGTTGCCGGGCCGACGTTGAAGGAGCAGCTTCACATAGGCGAACAGCAATACTCATACGTCATATCGTGTTTTCAGGTCAGTTATCTTGTAATGCTGCCGTTTGCCGGGCGGGCTCTGGACTGGCTTGGAACAAAACGAGGATTTTCGCTTGCCGTGGTTTGGTGGTCCATCGCAAATATGCTTCACGCATTTGCAAGAACCGCTTTTTCTTTCAGTATATTCCGCTCTTTGCTTGCTGTCGGCGAGGCGGCGAATTTCCCGGGTATTGCCAAGACCATATCGGAATGGTTTCCCGCGAGGGAACGCACAATGGCCACTGGCATCGCTAACGTTGGCGCAGGAACCGGAGCAATGATTGCAACACCGCTGGTTGCTTGGATTATTTACAGGTTCGGCTGGCAGGAGGCGTTTGTCATTACAGGGGCGATAGGGTTTATATGGCTTATTTTCTGGATGATACTTTACAAGCCGCCCGCACAAAATTCTTTTATAACCAGTGAGGAGCTAACTTACATTAACGAGGGTCAAAAAGAGCTGCAGGCCGAAGATGCGGGCCGACAAAAAGGCGTATGGAAACTGGTTCTCAGCCAGCGTAATTTCTGGGGAATTGCCTTGGCGAGATTTGTCTCCGAACCATCCTGGTCGTTCTTTTCTTACTGGATACCGTTCTATTTTGTTACACAGCGCGGGGTAAATCTAAAGCAATTTGCTGTTTTTGGCTGGTTGCCTTTTCTTGCAGCCGACCTCGGAAGTTTAGCAGGAGGATTTTTGTCGCCGTTCTATCAGAAACTCGGGTTTAAGGTTTTAACCGCCCGCAAGTTATCAATGACCACGGCAGCTCTTATTATGCCTTTTGCTGTTCTCATTATAAAAGCGCCGACCGCCGGCTGGGCGATATTCTGGTTCTGCTGCGGCGCATTCGGCCATCAGTGTATATCCGCCACGCTGCTGACGCTGCCCGTGGATTTGTTTCCCAAACGCACTGTTGCCACCGCCAATGGGCTTTCGAGCAGTTCCGCAGTGCTGGGGGGAGTGTTGTTTACTTTAGCGGTCGGCTGGCTGGTTACGCACGTCGGCTATGCGCCTGTATTTATCACAATCGCGTTTCTTGATTTAATCGGCGCGGCTATTCTCTGGACAGTCGTATGCGAGCCGAAGGCCGAAACGCCTTCGATAACGGTATAGGCGATTGACTTTTCGGTGTCTTCGCGGCATAATTAGTCGTAGATAGAGTTATGCATGCTTTAACCTTAATAGTTATAACTTTGCTTCTGTTCGCCATAGCGTACAGGTTTTACGCCAAGTTCATCATCACCAAAGTCCTCGTATTCGACAAATCCAGGCCTACCCCCGCCTATACGCTGCGTGACGGCAAGGACTATCACCCCACAAACAAGTATGTTTTGTTCGGACACCACTTCGCGGCCATAGCCGGCGCAGGCCCTCTTGTCGGTCCCGTTCTGGCAGCACAATTCGGGTATCTGCCCGGGTTTTTGTGGATACTAATCGGCACTGTCCTCGGCGGGGCGGTCCACGATATGGTTATCCTTTTCGCCTCGGTGCGAATGAAGGGTTTGTCGCTCACCCAGTTGGCCAGGGAGCATATAAGCAAACCAGCCGGCGTTGCCACGGCGTTTGCGATTCTGTTTATCATAATCACCGCCCTCGCTGGCCTTGCCCTTGTGGTGGTCAACGCCCTTAACGAAAGCAGTTGGGCGACCTTCACTATTTTTATAACGCTGCCCGCCGCGCTTCTTGTCGGCCTGTATATGTATAAAATCCGACCCGGCAAAATCGTGGAGGCGTCGCTAATCGGGGTGACAATAGTAATTCTGGGCGTCGTATTCGGCGAACCCTTGTCAAAAACGAGTTTCGGCTCGTGGTTCCTGCTCTCCAAACCAACCCTGTCGGTAATCCTGCCGTTTTACGGCTTTATCGCATCGACCCTTCCCGTCTGGGTATTGCTGTGCCCGCGCGATTATCTCAGCTCATATATGAAAATCGGAACAATCGGGCTTTTGATGCTCGGCATATTCGTAGTCAACCCCACGATACAAATGCCCGCGGTAACGGCGTATATCCATGGCGGCGGGCCGATTATTCCCGGCAAGGTCTGGCCCTTTGTCTGCATCACAATCGCCTGCGGGGCAATCAGCGGGTTTCACAGCTTGATAAGCTCGGGTACGACGCCCAAAATGATTAGCAGCGAAGCCGACATACAATTTATCGGCTACGGCGCGATGCTGACCGAGGGGGTCGTGTCGGTGATGGCGCTTATAGCCGCGACGGTGATGATTCCAGGCGACTATTTCGCGATAAACGTCTCGCCTGAGCATTTTGCCAAGCTGGGCTTGGCAACCGACAAGCTCGCCGAAATTGAAAGAATGACGGGTGAAACCATTACCGGAAGGTCCGGCGGCGCGGTGTCTCTGGCAGCCGGTATGTCGCTCATCCTCTCGGCGATACCGGGGATGAAACACTTAGTAAGCTACTGGTATCACTTCGCGATTATGTTCGAGGCACTTTTCATTCTGACAACCGTTGATACAGGGACACGAGTGGCGCGATATATCCTTCAGGAAATACTCAAAATCGCCCATCCCAAATTCGGTAGCAGTTCCTGGATGCCCGGCGTGATCATCAGCGGCGGCGGCGTCAGTTTCCTCTGGGGGTACCTCGTTTATAACGGCGACATATCCACCATCTGGCCCCTTTTCGGCGTCGCAAACCAGCTCCTCGCGACGCTGGCGCTGTGTATAGGCACGCTTTTCATTCTCAGGCATTCCCACAAGTGGGCTTACGGCCTCATCACTTTTATCCCGGCGGTATTTATGGCGGTAACCACCTTTGTCGCGGATGTCGATAATATCCGCAACAACTATCTCCCCAAGCATGACTTCCAGGGAAATCTCAAAGCCGTGCTGTCGATTGTGATGCTTGTGCTGGTGGTCATTATTTTCTTCGAGGCGATGAGGAAGATTTGGGGATTCTGGAGGGACGGCTTACAAAACGCGATAGAGACCTTGCCGACCGAAACCGCATCCGGACCTCCTATGGATGTTCAGGATTAACCCGTCTCGAAAAAGACGACACAATATTAATATGGAGAACAAAAATAGTAGCCGTTCCCATTATTCCCGGATATGAACCTATTATGAAAGGTAAACGCTATGTTTAGTAGCTTTTGGGTGCCCAATCTCCTCTCAAGTTATTATGCTCAAGTCGATGCCGCACATGCTGAGAGTAAGGCCACGTCGCTCGAATTTAGAGTCCGTGTGCTTGAAGCCTATCTTACCAAGGCTATGATTATCAACGAAACTTTGTGGGAAATCATGAAAGAAAAACTGAACCTCACTGATGACATTCTTCAAGAAGAAGTCAGTAAGGTTGACCTTCGTGAAAGCACGTCAAAGGAATGTCCCAAATGCCACCATATGGTTGCTCCACATCACCCGATTTGTATCTATTGCGGGCAAGTCATTGATAGCTCAATTTTTACATAAGAAGAGAATGATTCATCCTGGTCTGCTACCCGAAATTTGATCCAGTCTTAGTGAGAGGATAACCGAGGGAAATATGGGGATTCTGAAAGAACGGATTACAAAACGCGATAGAGACCTCGCCGACCGAAGCCCCCGCCGGACCCCCTATGGATGTTCAGGATTAACCCTTCTCGAAAAAGGGGTCCCTGTTATTCACATTATTCATTCAGGGCCCAAACACTTCGTTCTATATGACGGAAAACACCTTTTTTTGACCTGAAGCTTTCCGAGTCTGACGAGTGATCATAAATTGTTTGTCGAACTGTATTTTGCCAAGTAGAACAACGTTCGATACTTCGTTTTTTATATCCCAACTCTTCGATTGTTTTGTAAATATCATCCAATCTTCCTTTGCCACCTAATTTTTCCAGGGCCTTAATTGTCACATCTAACCAACTCATTGCTTTTCCTTTGTTCCGCATATCTACATTTGGGATAACCTGTACACTCAAAGAAAAACGTCAATTTGCCTTTACATCTTTTCATAGACCTTCTACGCAACATCACCGCACCGAGGCCGAGCAGGAAGGGTTTAGTTATAGAGTCCAGTTATTTCTAATCATTGAGCTTCAATATATTAGATGGATATCCATATTTTTCTAATAGTCTTCTGGACCAATCTATCAGATCGCTTTTGCTACCATGCTTTTCAATATATAGCCCATTACAAAGTTTTTTGGATGCGCGAAAGTGACTACCGTCACGATGCTTCTCCACATTGTTGATAAGAACGGTCTTACCTCGTCCGACACATACTGGGCAATCGGATGGTTTTAGTTTGTTCTTTTTTATGAGCCAATTGGCAGTGTTTACCAAAATCTCCCAATCATAGTATATGTCAATGGTTTGATCTTGTAGTATCATTTTTCGATTGAATTTTTGTGAACCTTGCGGGGCGGTTGATTCCTCGGATGTTGTCTCAGAGAAGCTTTCCCCATCAAATTCACCTGAAATTAATTCCTTAACCCTTTCTTTCAACAAATCTTCAATTTCCATGTCTTCAAACTGATAGTCTGTATATTGTTGTGTGATAATCGATTTAACTACTGGCATCAGCCCCTTTATCATCTCTTCGGGTTGATCCAAAAGAGATTGCCAGATTTCGTCTAATATTTGAACTTTCTTTACCAATACTTCTATATTTTCGATATTAGTTTTAGGATTAGTTTTAGGATTTGAAATTGACGTTATCTTTCTGAGTATTGCTGGATTTTCTTCATTTTCTAAGTCTGTTTTCCAAACGATTCGCTCAGTTAAAGTGGTTCCCTCTTCGAATGACCTAATCAGCACCCATACTGCGCCGTTGGTCAATACGCCGTATTTTGTACCCTCACCAAAAGAATATTTCGCTAATTGGCGAAGAACTTCTCTTTGTTCAATATCTTTGCTTAGGTTTTTAGCCTCAATGAATAGGATTTTCTTTCCATTCTTGAGCAAAGAGTAGTCTGGTATACCTTCATCTGTGGATGCATTAGCAAGAACATCCTCGGGATCGGCAGGGTCCCACCCGAGGTCTTTCAAAATGGGATTTATTAGTTGGTCCCTCACTGCCATTTCGTTTTGTTCGTACAGAAAACGAAACTTCTTTATTTTCTCTTTTATTAGCGTTAGCGTCTCGTTTAGATTACCCATTTTCTCATTCATCCTCTTTTTTTAAAACGCCTGACAATAATTATACAGTTTTATGCGCCTATGGCGTACTGTATAAAACGGAAAATGTTGTTTCTGCCATTATAAGAAGTTTCCATTGCTTCTTCTATCGATATTAAATCGTAAATTGGGGAATAACGGGGACGGTAACCGTTTAATGTTTACGTGGTTTGCGAGATTTGCCCTTGCCCTTGGGTTTTCTGACGGGTTCCGGCGTCGGTTCGGTTTCCCTGTGTGCCCGAACAAACAGCCGAATAGGCACTTCGGCTATGGGCAATAAATCGCTTAGTCGGCTAACGACGAATCGGCGATAGCTCTCGTCGAAAAGGTCCGCCTTGTTGACGAACATAAGAATCGTAACGGGATTGATTGCGACCTGCGTGGCGTAATAGATTTTCGGCCTGCCGATTTTCGAGGAGCCGGGCTGCGTTTCCTTTATAATCTCGAACGCCCTGTTCAGTTTCGGCGTCGATATCCACGTCGTCGCCTGCTTGAAAAGCTCGGCAGCCAGGTCGAGAACGCTTTTGACGTTTTTGCCCTCGCTGGCGGTCGTGAAGGCAATCGGGGCGTGTCTTAATCCCGGCAGTAACTTCGTCAGGTAATCTTCGTATTGCCCGGTATCCGCGGAATCCTTCGCCAGGTCCCATTTATTGACGACTATTATGCAGGCCTTGTTTTCTTCGGCGATTAGTTGCGCAAGCTTCTTGTCGGGCTGCGATACGGGCGTGGTCGCGTCAATCATCAGCAGCACCACGTCCGCCCGGCGAACCGAACTTGTCGCGCGGACGAAACTGTAGAACTCGATACTGTCGGCGAGTTTGCTCTTTTTCTTTACGCCCGGGGTGTCGATTACGACGATGGTTTGCCCGTCTTTTTCGAATCGAATGTCAACCGCGTCTCGCGTGGTGCCGGGCGTTTCGCTGACAATCACTCTGGTATCGCCGACGATGGCGTTGACAATCGAGCTTTTGCCCGCGTTCCGCTTGCCGACTATCGCTATTTTCATCACGGGTTCGGCCGGCCTGGCCGATTCGACAATTTTCAGCCGGTCGATGATTGTGTCTAACAGCACGTCTTTGTTGACGTTGTTTTTGGCGGAGACGCACAGGAAATCGCCGAAGCCCAGTCTGTTGAACTCGCCCACCTCCGAAAATTTGCTTTCCACGTCGGCCTTGTTCGCCACGCCGAGGACCTTGAGATTGTGTTTGCGAAGAAGCCTCGTTATCGTCTGGTCTAATGACATTATTCCGTCGCGGATATCGACCACGAACAGGACGAGATTGGCCGATTCGATTGCCCGCTGAATTTGCTGGTGGACGTCTTTTTCGAGATGGTCCGCGTCAACGATGCCGTAACCGCCCGTATCGACAAGCTCGAAATAGCAGTTGTTTTTCTCGATGATTGCGCTGACCCTGTCGCGCGTAACGCCGGGCGTCGGCTCGACAACGCTTATCATCCTGCCCGCCAAGGCGTTGAACAAGCTGGACTTCCCCACGTTGGGCCTTCCAATTATCGCGACTACCGGTATTGCCATAGCCCGCCATTATACCGGCGAACACGGAGATTGAGCAGGACTTTTTCATCCTCCGCAGCAGCGCTATTGCGCAGGATGGACTGGTTCGTATTGGAATACCGATTCGAGCGGGACGCCGAATGCGCGGGCGATGCGAAAAGCCAAAGGCAGCGAAGGGGCGTATTTGCCCTGCTCCATCGCTATTATCGTCTGGCGTGTTACCCCTGCGATGTCTGCCAATTGCTGCTGGGTCATCTCGCCTTTTTCAAAACGCAATCGGCGAATGTTGTTTTTCAGTTCATTTGTCTCCATCGCCCCTCCAGCCGTATTCATTGAGGGTAACTATTGACTGCAGGAACATAACAGTGAACATCCCGCCAAACACCATCCAGGGCAGATAATTTACTGTGATGTTTCCGTTCGGCCCAAGGATGAACCAGGGGGTCATCGCTGCCGCAACGAACAGCAGCCAGAAGAAAGAGTATGCAACAATCGCAGCTTTGCGTTGAATCGCCGTGTCGCGTTCATCGAACTGCACCTTGCTTTTATCCTTCCTGAATAAAACAGGGCTCAAACCACAAAACCCCATAATCCCTATGAACCCAAACCCGCCTGCCGCTCGGCAGGTGGGCAGCCCGAAGATGAAGTATGCTACCCCAAATGCCGTTATGCTCAGCCCCAAAGCCAGCGAAGTAACGATTAGATTGAACCACGCTATTTTCTGCATTCTGTTCATACCTGATTCTCCTAACTTACTTATGTATGTTTAATCGTACATAATGTAAGATAAACATTACTCTATGTCAAGTAGATTTTACAATTTTTTGCAAAATTTTTTAGGTTTCTTTGGAAAACCAGGCGAATTTTTGCGACTCAGGAATATAGCAAAGAACATAAATGGTTAAGTTTTAAGTAGTTATGCTCTTTGTGCCTCTGCGGTCTCCGTAAGCTCCCCAGCGAAAAGAGTTGAGCGGTTTCAGGCAGATTTTCCGATATATGGGGTATGCAGCTTACTACCTCACAGACAAAGGTATGCCCGTTTTGTGCAGAGACGATACTTTCGGCGGCGATTAAGTGCCGGCATTGCGGCGAGTTCCTCAATACCGCGCGGGCAAAAGCGATTGTTGCTCAGCCCGGCTGGCAGGGTGGTTCCGGCGACGGGCAGCAAGCCGACGGTGAGGATGCATCGAAAGAGCAGTCGAACACGGTATTTTACTCAGGCAGGCCGAGCTTGTGGGCGATTGCCTGGGATTTTGTCAAAGGCGGGGCGATGCTGTCGGCGGCGATTTTGATAATCGCCTGGCATATCGAGCGCATTTCCTGGCTGCATCTTTCCGCTCAGAACATAGCAGTTGTCGGCAAATATCGGGTCCTGCTTGGTCTTGGCCTGTTTATTGTCGTCGGCTTGATTCTCTTTTACAAGGCGTGGAAAATCAGGATGACTCATTACGAAGTCAGCCCCGACCGGATTGAATATGGCGAAGGGGTATTTGACCGCAAGGTTGATAATCTCGATATGTTCCGCGTGGTCGATATCAAGCTCCGCAGAAATATCCTCGATTGTGTTGTGGGCGTGGGGACGGTGCTCTTGACGACAACGGACAAGAGCCATCCGGAGTTTGAGTTCAAAAAAATAAAAAATTCCCGCGAGCTTTACGACACCATCAAAAAGGCCAGCTTATCCGCCGACCGCAGAACAAACGTCGTCCACGTGGAATAATTTCACCGGCCCCGCTGTTCTCATTATTGCCATCATAGACCCCTTGACTTAAGGTTCCGTAGGCCGTATCAAGGAGGTTGGTGAAAAATGGATAACATAGAAAAAAAGCCAAATAAACGAGCAACAGCCGTTTTGTTGCTACGCCAAATGATTAACGGTCAATTGCCAGCCCAAGAGGCAATCGATAAATGGCCTAAAGATTCATCTGATTTATTATTAAATAATATTTATGGATTGCTTTATCATTGGCGTGATGATGCGGATATACGAAAAAAAGACCATAGATATTATATATGGCAAAAGAAACAATTCGAAGATTTATTGACTCAACTTGCAAGCGGTGATGAGCAGCAATCCGAGGGATAATGTGGACACCTACCGTTTCAAATAACATAACTATGGAGAGATTATGAAAACTGTATTTGTCGCCTGCGTAATCATTCTGTTTTCATTGACCTGTTTTGCGGTTGAGCCATCAATACAAGTAATGTCAAAAGAGCAGGCCAATGCTTGGCGTGCACAAGTCGGCTGGCCTGTCGGCTGTAACTTCATCCCAAGCACGGCAATCAATCAGCTTGAGATGTGGCAAAAAGACACCTACGACCCGAACACAATCGACCGCGAGCTTGGCTGGGCGCAGCAAATCGGCTTCAATACCGTCAGGGTGTTTCTGCATTATCTTGTCTGGCAGGAAGACCCGAACGGTTTTAAGGGCAGGATGGACGATTTCCTCGGCATCTGCGCCAAGCACAAAATCAGGGTGATGTTTGTTTTATTCGATGACTGCTGGAACGGCAACGCAAAATTAGGCAAACAGCCCGCGCCCAAGCCGGGGATTCATAATTCGGGCTGGCTGCAATGTCCCCGTTATGCCGAGGTCAACGATGCCTCGAAGTTTCCGGTGTTTGAAAAATACGTGATTGATTTACTCCGGTCTTTTGGCAAAGACAAAAGAGTGTTGATATGGGATTTATACAACGAGCCGGGCAACAGTCATACGCCGAAGCAGATAATGCCGCTTTTGAAAATAGTTGTTGCGTCGGCTCGTAAGGCCAATCCAACGCAGCCGATGACTATGGGCGTGTGGAAGGGCGGGCCGGATTACGTTGAGCTAAATGATTTCCAGATTAGCAACAGCGACGTGATTACGTTCCATAACTACTCACCTTACGAGAGTATGAAGCAGGATATTGCTAAGTACAAGTCCTACGGCAGGCCTGTTATCTGCACCGAGTACATAGCGAGGGGTGCCGGCAGCAGATTCGAGACGCACCTGCCTTTATTGAAAGCCGAAAACGTCGGCGCGATAAACTGGGGATTCGTGTATGGCAAGACGCAGACGATTTACCCTTGGGGCTCACCGCCGAATGCCCCTGAGCCGAACGTCTGGCATCACGACATCTTCCGCAAAGACGGCACACCTTTCGACAAACAGGAAATCGAAGTTATAAAGAAATTGACGAAAAAGGATTAATTGCAATTTCCCTGCGCTGCCGCAGCAAATCTAATCCATAGACAAAATCATACTTTTTGTTTAAGCTTAGCGTCTGAGTTTATGAAACAACCATTTAATAATAACGAAGGAGGCAAAGGGCATGAACGTGAATTTGATGAGCCGTATCAGGATTAGTGGTTTTATATGTCTTGCGATAACGCTCGGCCTGGCCAGCCAAAGCTATGGCAGCTTGCCGCGGGTTATAGGCGACTGGGAAGACAGCAACGATGGCTGGACGATTCATTCTGAGGCCGCCGATGGTACGACCGCGAAAGCCGTCAAGGAAAACGCTACTTTGGGCAAAGGCAGTTACAAGGTTTTCGTGCCTTCCGGCTGGCAGAAAGCAATAACCCGTGATTTGACGGACGACGCGAAACTGCTTGCAGACCTGGGAAAAGCCACGCAGTTAAAGGTAGATGTAACCTTGAAAGCCAAGGAGTGGGTCGTCGGCTCCGGCTGGGTTAAGACGATTGAATGTATCGTCATACAGAGCGATATGGGCGGTTGGCAGCAAATCGACCCTGCCGATGGGGAAACCGCTTGGAACGGCTCAGAGGATAAGACGGTGACGGTGACTTTCGATATCCCGTCTCAAACCCCGCCGGATTTAACCCATGCGAACATCATTATCGTCACGAACTATGATGGCGTGGGCACTGCGGGCAATTTCTACTTCGACAACGTGCGCCTGCTCGGTGCTGCTGAGCCGAATCAGCCCAAAGAAGTTGTTAAGCCCGTCGAACCAAATAAACCTAAGGAGCCGAGTAAGCCCGCTGAGGCCAAAAAGCCCGCCGAACCAAATAAGCCTAAAGAGCCGAATAAGCCGGCAAAGTAGAAATTAATACAAGAACGTAAGAGCACAGGTGCACAAGCTCACAAGAGCTTGTGCACTTTTGTTTCAAGGGCGAGCAGTTTCTTTTTTGTGCTCGTACCGCCTAATGCGGAGAAGTTGCCGAGTGAGCCATCGGAATGGATTACGCGATGGCAGGGGATAATCAGGGGAATAGGATTTTTAGCAAGTGCACTTCCGACTGCCCGGCTGGTGCGTGACTTGCCAATCATACCGGCCAACTGGGAATAGGACACTGTCTTGCCAGCGGGAATTTTCCGGCAGCCATTTAAAACCTTTTGGGCGAATGGCGGTAAGCTACCGAGAACGAGGGGGATATTAAATCTTGCCGGTTTGCCTTCAAAATAGGCAATTATCTGTTTTTGCAGTGGTTTGAGCAGGTTTTTGTCGAATTGGGGGTTATCAAGGCCCACAAGAAGATGTCTTTCGACGATTTTGCGGGTTGGGCAAGGCAGGCAGGTTCGGCGAAGCCCTTTCTTGTCGGCGACTAAGCCAAAATATCCCCAGGCAGTATTGAAAATCGTATATTTCATTTGCGTATCCATACCGCGAAAAATCATATTAAACAAGGCAAAGTCGTTGACGCAAGGGGGTAATTATGATAAAAAGGCGTGTTTGTAAATCTGTATAGGCAAAAGGTTTGACGCCCCCGCGTCTTTTTATCAAAGACAAGTGCGGGGGCAGGTGGAAATGTTGTCTTTAGAAGACCTTAGAAAACGGATAGACGAGATTGACCGCAAGCTTGTCGAGTTGCTCAACGAACGTGCCAATGTTGTGATAGACATCGGCGGTATCAAGAGCAAGACGGGTAAGCCGATTTATGCGCCGGACCGTGAGAAAGAAGTGCTTGAAAAAGTGGCCGGTCACAACAAAGGCCCGTTGCCGAATAAGTGTTTGCAGGCGATATGGCGAGAATTGATGAGCGGGTCGTTTGTGCTGGAAAGGCCGTTGCGGGTTGGTTACTTAGGGCCTGCCGGCAGTTTCAGCCATACCGCGGCGATGTTAAAGTTCGGGCAAAGCGCGGACTATGAGCCGCTTGCTGATATTCGCGGCATCTTCGACGAGGTCAGCAAGGGACACTGCGATTTGGGTATTGTTCCGATAGAGAATACATTAGGCGGCGGCGTGATTGAGACACTGGACGCCCTGGTGGATTCGGATGTGAAAGTTTGCTCGGAGATTTTGATGGCGATTCATCACAATCTTTTGGCCAACTGCAACATAGACCAGATTGAGAAGATTTACTCGAAGCCGGAAGTTTTTACGCAGTGCCGCAACTGGCTTGCTTCGACGTTCAAAGAGGCAAAGACCGTCGCGGAGCCGTCAACCGCAAAAGCCGCGCAGAAGGCCGCCAAAGAAGCGAAGTCGGCGGCAATTGGTTCGGCTGTAGCTGCGGAGTTGTATGGGCTTAAAATCGTGTGCGAAAGCATCGAGGACACGCCCAACAACGTAACGAGATTTTTTGTTGTCGGGCGGGAAGACGCCAAGCCGACGGGCGAGGACAAGACCGCGGCGATATTCAGCACGGCACACAAGGCAGGCGCCCTGGTTGACGTGCTCGAGGTCTTCAAGAAGTATGACGTCAACCTGACCAATATAGAATCGAGGCCCAGCAAAAAGAGACAATGGGAGTATTACTTCTTTGTGGATTTTATAGGGCATCGTGGCGACGAAAAAGTTCAGAAGGCCTTCGACGAGGCACGCAAGCACTGCTTGCAGCTTTCGGTGCTGGGCAGCTTTCCGCGGGCGACAGAGGTTTTAGGATAACTTTAGGAGCGTTTTGGATGAGAAAATCGTTTGTGGCCGGCAACTGGAAAATGAATACCGACGTTCACAGCAGTGTCAAACTGGCCGAGGGCGTCGTTTCGGGTTGTAAAGATGTTGTGGGCAATGTTGACGTGGCTGTGTGCCCGCCGTTTGTTTACCTGCAGCAGGTGGGCAAGGCCCTTCAGGCGTCGCATATCGCGCTTGGCTCGCAGGACGTTTACTTCGAGCAGAAAGGCGCGTTCACCGGCGAGATAAGCTCGGCGATGCTCAAGGACGTCGGGTGCGCTTACGCGATATGCGGGCACTCCGAGCGCCGGCACGTTATCGGCGAGACCGATGAGCTGATAAATAAAAAGGTCCACGCCGCCATATTGGGCGGGCTTTTGCCGATATTGTGCGTCGGTGAACTGATTGAGGAGCGAAAAGCGAACAAGACCGCCGAAGTGGTGACGCGGCAGATGAAAAAAGGCCTGGCCGGCTTGAGCGCCGAGAAGATGTCGGCGGTTACGATTGCGTATGAGCCGGTCTGGGCGATAGGGACAGGGTTGACGGCGACGCCCCAGCAGGCACAGGAGGTGCACGCGCTGATTAGAAAACTGCTGGCGGAAATGTACGACAGGAAAATTGCCGGCGAGATTCGGATTCAGTATGGCGGCTCAGCCAAGCCGGATAACGCGGGTGAGCTGATGGCCCAGGAAGACGTCGACGGATTATTAGTCGGCGGAGCAAGCTTGAAAGCGGATGATTTTGTGGCGATTGTTAAAGCGGCGGTTTGATTATAAAAATTTTAACGAAATAGGGGACATATTATGGCATTGAATCCGGTATTGGCGGTAGGTTTCATAATGAACATTCTCGCGGCGATTTTTGTTATTGGCTCGGTGGTGCTTATCTTGGTGGTATTGATTCAAAAAGGCAAAGGCGGCGGACTTAGCGGCGCTTTTGCCGGCGGTATGGCCAGCGGTATATTGGGCAGCAAGACGGGCGACGTCCTGACGTGGATTACCATCAGCGTGGCCAGCTTATTTATAATTGTTGCCCTTGTGCTGGACAGGTGGTGGCGTCCGACGGCAAGCGGGCCGGAGTCGCAAACTACCGCTCCGATTACGAGCACCGATACCGGCAGGGGCCAGGGCCGGCCCGCAAGTCCCCCTGCGCCGGTCCCGACGGATCAGCCGGGACAGACCCAGCAATAGGCTGCCGTTTGGGGCAAAGTGTTTGTCCGCTGGCGATATGTGCAATGAGGGCTGAATCTCTATGATAAATAGTATGACCGGATACGGAAATGCGGAGGGCCGGCTGAGCGGCGTTACCTACGTCGTTGAAATCAGCGCGGTGAACAACCGCTATTTCAAACCGACGCTGCGGCTGCCCGAGACGCTGGGGTTCCTCGAGAGCGACGTGGAGAAGGAGCTTCGCCGGGAGGTGTCGCGCGGGACGGTAAACTATATGCTCAGGCAGAAGGGCGCGCCCGCCGAGGCGCTTTTTGATATAAACGAAAAGGCCCTGGCGACGCTGCTGAAACGGCTTGGCAAAATCTCACCGTCGGGCGGGTTGGAACGCGAGCTTGACTTGGGCGGACTATTGGCGCTGCCGGGAATCTTGTCGCCGGCGGTGCCGGGCGCAAAGGCGGCCGCGAGTATTCGGCGAAAGGTGCTGGCAATTACGCGCCAGGCACTGAAGAGGCTTAAGGCGATGCGAGCGGCGGAAGGGGCGGCCCTGACGGCAGACCTCGAGAAACATTGCAGGGCGATAAAGACCTCGCTTGGGCAGATACAGGTTCGCAGCACCGCAGGCCCGCAGCAATATGCTGAAAAACTCAAAAGAAGAGTGGAAGAACTGCTCTCGGTTGCCAAACTAAAATTGAATGACGAGACATTGGCTCGCGAGGTTGCGATTTTTGCCGACAGGGCTGATATATCGGAAGAAATTGCCCGGCTCGATTCGCACCTCGTGCAGTTTACAAAGAGCTTGGAGGGCGGTGCTGGGCAAGGCGAAGGCCGCAAGCTCGATTTTATCTGTCAGGAGATGCTCAGAGAGGCCAACACCATCGGCAGCAAGGCCGGCGACTCCGAGGTTGTGCATTTGGTTGTGGATATCAAGTGCCGGATAGACCGAATCAAAGAACAGGTCCAGAACGTGGAATAACACATTGCCGATGAGCAAACAACAGACGTCAAACGGAATTATTGTCGTGATAAGCGGCCCCAGCGGCGTGGGCAAGAGCACGATTTGCAAAGAGCTGGTGAAACGGCTGGATAACGCGTATAGAAGCATCTCGGTTACTACCCGCCCTAAAAGCGATAAGGAAGTTGACGGCAGGGACTACTGGTTTGTCAGCAGTGAGGAATTTCAGCGGCGGGTAGAAAAGGGCCTGCTGCTCGAGCATGCGGAGGTCTTCGGCAATTTTTACGGCACGCCGAAAGACAAGGTGGATGAGGCCCTCGCTGCCGGAAAGACGGTCATTCTGGCGATAGACGTCCAGGGGGGCAGGCAGATTAAGACGATGCACCCCGACGCGGTGATGGTATTTATACTTGCCCCGACACAGAAGGAGCTTGCCGGTCGGCTTCAGGGCAGGGGCAGAGATGACGAGGAAACGGCAAAGCGCCGGCTCGACGAGGCGTCAACCGAGATTGCCGCCGCCTGGCGGGATTACCGGCATATGGTCATAAATGACAAGCTCGACGCGGCGGTAAGTGAAATTACGGGAATCATTAACGCGGCAAGGAAAGCGAAAAAGAGTTAAGCGGCAAAACAGCTAAATTGTGGAGTTGAATGAATGATTGAAGACCTGAAAAATATCGAGTTGGTAAAAAAAGTCGGCGGGCGGTTCAAGTTGACGGCCCTGATTCAGAAACGGCTGATGGAATTGATGCAGGGCGGACGACCTTTGATTGAAAACACCGAGGGTATGAGCCAGCTTCAAATCGTCGTCGAGGAAATAAAGCTGGACAAAATTGCCATCGATTACGAGAACAGCGACATCGACAAACCGGGCGGCGCATAAGCGGCCGGTGGAATCGCTCCGAGGCGGACGTATATGGCCAAACAGACCGCAAAACTTGACGGGGTAAAGATTATGCTGGCAGTCAGCGGCGGCATCGCTGCGTATAAGGCGATTGACCTTGCCAGCAAACTGACGGCCGGCGGCGCCGAGGTGAGGACGGTCTTGACCGAAAACGCCCTTAACTTGGTGGGTGCCAAGAGTTTCGAGGCCGTTACAGGCGGGCCGGTTTATACGAGTATGTGGTCCACAGAATACCTCGCGGCAGAGCAGGAGGAGTTCAGAATCGGGCACATAAATCTCGCCGACTGGGCGGACGTTGTTGTGGTCGCGCCGGCGACGGCAAATATCCTCGGCAAATTCGCCAACGGGATTTGTGATGACCTGCTCAGCACGACGCTTTGCGCCTGCTGGGCGAAACCGATGCTTTTTGCGCCGGCGATGAACGACAAAATGTGGGCCAATCCCGCGGTGCAGGAAAACGTCAAATTCACCGAACGAGTCGGCGTGGAGCTTATAGGGCCGCGGCAGGGTCGGCTTGCCTGCGGCGCGGAAGGTATCGGCAGGATGGCCGAACCGCAGGAAATTTTAGAGGCGGTTGAGAAAATCGCTGCCGGACTTAAACACAAACGCAAATAGGCTTCTCCAGAATGTATTCTCGACGGCGAAAACTTCAGTTCTTGATTACGGCCGGGGGGACGCGAGAATATATCGACCCCGTGCGATTCATTTCCAACGCCAGCACCGGCACAATGGGCTACGAACTCGCGCGGTCGGCGCTTCTGGCTGGACACGGCGTAACGCTGATAACGGCGCCGACAAACCTGCGTGTCCCCAAAAGAGCCGGTGTAGTCAAAGTCGAATCGGCCAGTGATATGTTCGAGGCGGTAAAAGATAAATTTGGCGGGTGCGACTGCCTGATTATGACCGCGGCGGTCTCAGATTATACGCCGGCTAAACCCGCCCGGCATAAAATGAAAAAAAGCCCCGGCGCGATTACGCTGAAATTAAAACCCACCAGGGATATTTTGAAATGGGCCGGAACTCACAAGAAGCGAAATCAGATTGTCGTCGGCTTTGCGCTTGAAGACAGGGACATCAAAACCGGCGCCGAGAGAAAACTGCGGGAGAAAAATCTGGATATGATTGTCGCCAACACGCCCGCGGATATTGGCAGTGAGCGATGTGAGGTCTTTGTAAAAACGGCCGGGAAGAAGTGGCTGAGGATTGCACGTGCACCAAAAAGGATAGTCGCTCGCCGGCTACTATCGCTGATTCAATCTTTAATACCGAGGTCGTCTTTAGTCAATAGCGACTCGAATTTGTAGCCGGCGGACGTGATATTTTCGCCCGCGCCCTGTTTGCGGTCTATTACGGCGACGATTTTCTTGACCTTTGCCCCCGCCTCGGTAATTACCTTTGCGGCTTCGAGCACCTGTCCTCCTGTTGTGGCGATGTCCTCAACGAGCAGCACAACGTCGCCTTTATTTAGTTTGCCCTCTACGAGTTTTCCTGTGCCATAGCCCTTTTTACTATTTCGGATAATCACCCAGTTTTTGCCTGTCTCCATTGCCGTTGCAGCCGCAAGAGCAACCCCGCCGAGTTCCGCGCCGGCTATCAGCGTTACATCGTTGCCGACGTGTTTGGCGAATTCCTTGCCGAGCGCTTTGAGTATATCCGGGCAGGTCTCGAAGAGATACTTGTCGAGATAGTATTTGCTGCGCTTCCCGCTTCTCAGAATAAAATCGCCTTCGAGATACGCCGTTTCTTTTACACGCTTGATGAGTTCGCTTCTGGTCACTTTGCGGTTCCTTTAGACGTGGAGGTCAACTTTTCGATTTAGCTGCTGTCGGTATTTTCTTATTGTCGGCGTTGCTACTTGTTTTACGAAATTATCGACCTGGTAAGGTGCGAGGCCGACGTAATCCTTCGGGTTCAGGACCTTGGCAAAATCGACTTTCGCAAATGCGGTGTCGGCTTTCAGCCGGTTGATGAGGTCGTTGGGTTCGCCAAGTTGTTTTACCTGTGCTGCTGCCTCGTGGGAGTGTTGTCTGATTTTTTCGTGGATTGCCTGCCTGTGGCCGCCCGCCTTTACCGCCGCCATAAGGATATTTTCCGTTGCCATAAATGGCAGCTCTGCTGCGACGTGGGAAGCGATAACCCGCGGATAAACAACGAGGCCATCTAATACATTGGTCAGTATTTCGAGAATACCGTCAACCGCAAGGAACGCTTCCGGTATAACAAGCCGGCGGTTTGCGGAATCGTCTAATGTGCGTTCGAACCATTGCTGCGAGGCGGTCATTGCAGGGCTTGTCGCTAATGACAGGACAAATCTCGAAAGCGCTGTAACTCTTTCGCATCGCATCGGGTTGCGTTTGTATGCCATAGCGGATGAACCCACCTGCGATTTTTCAAATGGCTCTTCGATTTCTTTTAGGTTTGCGAGCAATCGCAGGTCCGTACAGAGCTTCTGGGCGGATTGCGCGATTGAGGCAAGGGCGTTTATTGCCAGCGTATCGATTTTCCGCTGATACGTCTGGCCCGTTACGGCGCATATATTTTTGAACCCAAATGCCGCCGCGACCATTTTATCGAGCCGGTCAACTTTGCCCTGGTTGCCGTCGAATAAAGCGAGGAACGACGCCTGAGTGCCCGTTGTGCCTTTGATGCCCCTGAAGGGAAGGGTGTCTAATCGGTGTTCGATCTCTTTGAGGTCCATCGCGAATTCATAGCACCAAAGCGTCGCGCGTTTTCCCACGGTGGTCAGTTGCGCGGGCTGATAATGTGTAAAGCCAAGTGTCGGCATCGCCTTGTATTTTTTTGCGAATCGCGCCAGCAGATTTATTACAGCGGCGACTTTGCCCGCGGTGATTTGCAGGCCCTCGCGAATAATAATCAAATCAGCGTTGTCGGCGATATCGCAGCTCGTCGCGCCAAGATGAATAATCGGCGCCGCTTTCGGTGCGGCTTCAGCAAACGTGTGAATATGCGCCATAACGTCGTGGCGAACCTTCTTTTCGTATTCCGCGGCCTTCTTGAAGTTGATGTCGTCAAGATGCCTCGCCATTTCAGCGATTTGCGCCTGACTGATTTTCAGACCAAGTTTTCTTTCGGCCTTTGCCAGTTCAAGCCAGATTCGCCGCCACGTGCCGAATTTCTTTTGCGGTCCGAATAATTCCGCCATCTCCTTTGACGCGTTTCTCTCCACCAGCGGACTTGCATAAATGCTTGTGTTCTCTGCCATTTTCAATCCCTTTTATTTGGCCTTGGCTAATTTATTTTCGCGTTCAGCGAGTAATTTTTCGATTTCAGCTATATCGTTTTTGGTCAGTATCCAGTCGCCGGCGGGCGAGGTTTCGGCGATTTGGGATGGTTTTCGGCCCCCGACGATTGCCGCGGTCACTTCAGGCCTGCGAAGGACCCAGGCGATAGCTAACTGGGCCAGGGTTCTTTTGTTTCTCTCGGCGATTGGTCTTAGTTTATCGACAAGCGCAAGAGTCGCGGAAAATTCCGGCTCCTGGTAATCGCCGCTCTTGAGCCGATGGTCGTCCGGCGCGAGTTCGCTTAATCTTTTTTTGCTGAATTTACCCGTCAGGAGTCCCCGCTGCATCGGGCTGTATGTAACTACGCCTATATTATTTTTTGCGCAATAGGGTAACAATTCTGCCTCAACTCCCCTGCGAATCATACTATATGGCGGCTGCAAAGACGCGACGGGCGCTATTTTGCGAATCCGGTCAAGTTGTTTGGCATTGAAATTGGAAACGCCTATGTATCTGACCTTGCCCTGCTTTTGCAGCCGGGCCATTTCTCCCCAGCCCTCTTCGAGGTCAATCTCCGGGTCGGGCCAGTGCATTTGATAAAGGTCGATTGTTTCAATACCGAGGCGTTTCAAACTGTCCTCGCATTCTTTGCGGATGCTTTCGGCCTTGAGGCAGCCAATTTTTTCTTTTTTTTCATTCCAGAGCAAGCTGCATTTCGTCGCGATGATGGGTCTGATTTTTGTTTTCTTCAGTGCTATACCGAGCAGTTCTTCGGAATGCCCGCAGCCGTAAATTGCCGCCGTATCAATCCAGTTAATCCCAAGGTCAATGGCTTTTAGAATAGCGGCTATCGCCTCGTTTTCATCCTGCGGGCCCCAGCCGAATTGCCAGGGGCCGCCCATGGCCCAGGTACCTAAGCCAACGACGGTCAACTCCAAATCTGTATTACCCAGCCGCCTTGTGCGCATAGCAAATTCCGAAATCTAAGTATTCCGGTAATAGGATATTGCCGGAGGGCACGTTTAGCAACACTGTTGGTGAGTTTTTCAGAATGTTTCTGCGAGCCGTTCTTGACTGGAATTGGTGGCCAAATCGGTTATATTTATGGCCTTTCCCGCCTCGCCGAAGACGGCGAGTCGAGGTGGGCAGGGTCATCGTTTGTGACGCGGCCATCCTGACTGTGTCGCGATATCAGAAAAACGAGGTTTTAATGCAGCCAGAGCCAAACTTACAGCAGAAACTGAAAAATCTTGTAATAGGCAAGTCCCGCAGCCCGCGGGATACGCGGATTTTCCACAAACTTTCGCTTATAGCGTTTTTTGCCTGGGTTGGCCTTGGCGCTGACGGCTTGTCATCTTCCTGTTACGGTCCGCAGGAGGCGTTTCTTGCGCTGGGTCATCATCCGTATCTGGCGATTTTTGTTGCTGCAGCGTCGGCGTTTACGATTTTCGTCATCAGCGCAAGTTACTCACAAATAGTTCAACTTTTCCCCACGGGCGGCGGCGGATATCTCGTCGCCAGCAAATTATTATCGCCGGGATTAGGTATGCTTTCCGGCTGCGCGCTGCTAATCGACTACGTCTTGACAATCACTGTCTCGATCGCCAGCGGCGCGGACGCGATATGCAGTTTGCTTCCTTTGAAATGGCAGTCATACCGCCTCGGCTTCGCCGTTTGCATTGTTTTGCTGATGACGGTGCTGAATATGAGAGGGGTGAAAGAGTCGATATTGCCTTTAGTGCCGATATTCCTTGCGTTTTTGTTTACTCACGTTTTCGTAATTCTGTACGCGATATTTACGCACCTGCCGGCACTGAAAGGGATTGCGGCTTCCACCGGCGCCGACGTGCACAGTAGCATTTCTGAGGTTGGCTTCTGGGGGATGATTTTTCTGATAGTGCGTGCGTATAGTATGGGCGCAGGCACATATACCGGAATTGAGGCCGTGAGTAACGGCATCCCGGTTCTAAGGGAGCCGAGAGCAGAAACCGCCCGGCACACGATGCGCTATATGGCCGCTTCGCTTGCCTTTATGGTCCTCGGATTGGCGCTGGCGTATCTGATTTACCAAGTCGGGTCCGAGCTAGGCAAGACCTTAAACGCAATTCTTTTTGAACGGGCAACACAGGGCTGGAAAGCAAGTTACGCTGTCGCCCTCATTTTTGTTGCGCTTGTGTCAGAGGCGACGCTTCTGTTTGTTGCCGCCCAGACCGGATTTCTGGATGGCCCCAGGGTGCTGGCGAATATGTCTCTCGACAGATGGTTCCCCACAAGGTTCTCGGCGCTTAGCGACCGGCTGGTAATCCAAAAGGGAATCCTGATTATGGGAGGATTGTCCCTTGTGATAATGATTCTCTCCAAGGGCTCAGTCAGGTTCCTCGTTGTTCTTTACAGTATCAATGTTTTCATCACTTTTGCCCTGTCCCAGCTTGGTATGGTTCGGCATTGGTGGAATGACCGTTTTACCGTCAGGGGCTGGCGCAGAAAGTTGTTTATTAACGGAATAGGGCTGGTTCTGACCGTCTCTATTCTCGCGATGATGATTATATTCAAGTTCTTTGAGGGCGGTTGGATAACGCTGCTGATAACAGGAACGCTGGTTATCTTGGCGATTCTCATAAAACGGCATTACAACAGCGTCTGGCTGCTTCTTCGCCGGCTCGATAATCTTGTTACCAAGCCGGAGTTTTCGGATGCCGGTCTCCTGTCAAACACGGCCGCGCCGGTTGTCGAGCCGAAGTTTGACCCCAACGCCAGAACGGCAGTATTGCTTGTCAGCGGGTTCAACGGGATGGGGTTGCACACGCTGTTTAACGTTATGCGACTGTTCGGCGGCGTCTTTAAGAATTTCATCTTCGTCCAGGTCGGTGTCATAGACGTCGGTAATTTCAAAGGCGCGCAGGAGGTTGGCAATCTCGAATCGCAGGCCAAAAACGAGGTGAACCGTTACGTGAATCTTATGAAGAAAAACGGGTTTTATTCGGAGGGCATTTCCGAGATAGGCGTCGATGTAATTGACGAGGTTATGAAAATCACCCCGAAGATTATTGAGCGATTCCCCTTGGCAATGTTCTTCGGCGGACAGCTTGTCTTTGAAAAAGATTCATTCGTCCACCGCCTGCTTCACAACCATATCGTATTTGCACTCCAGAGAAAGCTCTACCACCAGGGCGTGCCTTTTGTGATATTGCCCATAAGAGTTTACTAAGAGCGCGGCGGTCTTAATGAAAGGGCATACCGAATGACCGGCAGAATAATCTTATTATTCGTGATGGCAGCCGCTGGTTGCACCAGCACTCAAACCTTGCAGCACCCGCAAAATGTGGTGCCCGTTACCGACGGCTGGAAATTCGTAAGGGCCGATGTGAATGGCGCCGAGGCAGTTGCTTTTGACGATTCGAAATGGTCGCAGGTAGTGCTGCCGCATACCTGGAACGATAAAGACATTATCGGCGGCGGCAACTATTATCGCGGCCCCGGCTGGTATAGAATAAAACTGACCATACCAGAAGCGGCGAAGGGACAACGATTATTTATTCATTTCGAAGCGGCAAGTTTAGTCGCTGACGTGTATTTCAACGGCGTGCGTCTCGGTCAGCATCGCGGCGGATTCACCGCCTTTTGCTATGAGCTTACGCCTTACATTCAACGAGGTGGCACAAACATTCTTGCGGTGCGAGTCGATAATTCGTTTTTCGAGGACGTCCCGCCTCTGGGCGGCGACTTCAATATCTACGGTGGCATTTATCGGCCGGTCTGGCTGATTGTTAAAAACCAGGTTTGCGTCACGCCTCTCGATTACGCCTCGCCGGGCATATATCTAAAACAAACCAAAGTAACAAAAGAAGAAGCGATAGTTGATGTTCTTGCGAAGGTTTCCAACGGACTCGATAGGCCTGTTTCCGCACACTTATTAGCTTTATATGGTGATGCTAATGGTGTTTTTTCAGAGAGAATAAGAAAAAGAGTGAACGTAGTAGAGATTGGTGCCGGGAAAACGGTAAGTCTGTATGACCAGATACGAATTGCCAATCCGCATTTGTGGAACGGCAGGAAAGACCCGTATATGTATCAGGTGAAAGTCATATTATTTTGCGACTACAATGTGGTTGACGAAATAGGCGGCACACTGGGCGCTCTTGGTCTTCGTTACTACAGCGTTGATGCGAACAAGGGTTTCTTCCTCAATGGCGAATCGTATCCGCTGCACGGCGTCTGCCGTCATCAGGATAGAATCGGCAAGGGCTGGGCAATCAGTTATGCAGACCAGGATGAAGATGCGAGCATGATTCTGGAAATCGGCGCCAACTGTGTTCGTCTGGCGCACTATCCGCATTCAAATTATTTTATTTCACTTTGCGACAAAGCTGGCCTTGTCGTCTGGGCGGAAATACCTTTGGTCAACCAGGTATATGACACTCCCGCTTTTGCTGAAAACGCGAAACAGCAGTTGACGGAGCTTATCCGCCAGAAATATAACCACCCGTCGATTTTTGTTTGGGGCTTATACAATGAGCTTGGCAACTCGGGCAGATGCGATGACCCTCGGCCTTTGTTGAATGAGCTCCAATCGCTGGCAAAACAGGAGGATTCCACCCGCCTCACCACCGCCGCTTCTAATGACCCCAGCAACAAATGGCCGGGCCTGCGTGCGATTGCCGACCTAATTGCCTGGAATACATATCCCGGCTGGTATTACGGCAGCCCGTCTCAGATGAACCAGCTCATAGATAAATACAAACGCGACGCCAACGACAAACCCGTCGGCATCAGCGAATACGGGGCAGGTGCCAGCATCAAACAGCACGAGCAGAATATTAAAAAAGGGCCGACGCCGGGCGGCAAATGGCATCCGGAAGAATGGCAGGCGATTGTCCATGAGGAAAATTATGCCGCGATTGAGGCAAGACCATATCTGTGGGGCAGTTTCGCGTGGGTGATGTTTGATTTTTCAAGCGCCTGGCGCAAGGAAGGAGACGCGCCCGGCGTCAACGACAAAGGGCTTGTTACCGCAGACAGAAAAACAAGAAAAGACGCCTTTTATTTCTACAAGGCCAAATGGACCACCGAGCCGTTTGTGTATATCACCAGTCGTCGCCACACAGAGCGAACAGACCCGAATACGACGGTGAAGGTCTATTCAAACTGTGATTCGGTTGAGTTGAAAATTAACGGTCAAACAATAGGTAGTCAGACGGGAAAAAATTGTGTATTCAAGTGGTTCGATATCCGCCTCAAACCCGGCCTTAATACAATCGAGGTATCCGCAACCCGCGACGGCAAAACATACGCCGACAAATGCGAATGGACGTTGATGCCTCCAGTCGAGCCGAATCAGGCCACAGAGCCGAACAAGTAATCAACGAGGCCTGTCCTGTCTCTGGATTGACCGCAGCGAGCTTAGCATAAACACGCCGAGCGCAAAGACCACCACGACCAGAGCCGACAACAAAATCGCCTTTGCGCAGGTCATTTGGAATCTCCCGATATTTCGTTTTGTTTTTGCGCGGCAGAAAGCGTGTCAAAAAAGCCGTGATTTTTCAGGTATTGATACAGATACGATACCGCCACAAGAGTAATGCCTGTCGCGAGGAACGCGGCGATTCTGTAAACGCTCTTCACGGTGCTCATATCCATTATGAATACTTTTACCAGCAGAATTGCGAATAAGCCAAGCGCGGCAAACCGCAACGTCTTGATATGCTTCCAGAAGCCGACAATCATCAGCGCTGTCCCGTAAACGGCCCAGGCGATGGACGTGTACATATTGGCGAGGAACTGCCAATTGGGTGTTGTTGCGCCGTAGCGGTCCAGGCAATACCAGTAGAAATAAATTTCTTCGCTTATAAGAACCCATAGTGTGAATATCCCGGCGAGCGCAAAAATTACCGCGAACGTTATCGCGTTTTCATCTTCCTCAGTCCGCTGCTCAATCAAGATTGCCGAGGCGAGCAGTACTGCGACCAGAACCATAGCGGCAGCAAATTCGACGTTGGCGAAAATCAGGAAACGTTTATCGTAGATTTGACTAAACGAGAATATCGTGAAAATCACCGCCCCTATGGCGAATACCGCTGCCAGACTGCGCAAGGGCATCCCCTTCGGGCATACAGGCCGCAGAGTTAACAGGACTATAAACGTCGACAAAATGAGTATGACGCCTTTTGTGAAAAGCGACTCCTGTAAAATCGGCGTGGCCGTAAAGTTGAACATGCAGTGCCAGTACCACTCCATCATGACGGTAGCGAAAAACAACAGACAGGCCGCGCCATAAAAGAACTGCGGAACATCCGAATATTTTTCGAGCTGCGAGCATCTCCTGTAAATAATATGACAAACGAGAATCGCCGCGGCTAAAAAACACCAGCTCCCGAAATGCGGATTGAATATCGCCTGGAACGCCGCCTTGTGTATAGGCAATTGCAAAATGAGTTGAATCAGACTCAGCAGTAAAGCAATTACGCCCGCCAGTTGCGTCCAGATACTTTTGTATCGCAGGCCGATGATTGTCAGGACCACGCCCTCGGCTGCCCAGGCGATTGCCACCGCGTACATCTTCAGATACAACGGCACCGCAATCGTCAGGAAGAATAATCCGATGACCAGCAGCGATAACCGTAGCGCGATATCATCTTTGCATCGCTTAGCCGCGACCGTCATCAGCACCAGATGCGCCACGCATAACCCGACCGCGCAAAAAGCAAGCTCAACGCGGAATTTATCAAAGAGTATATTGCAAAGATAATAGAACGTCGCCCCCGCGTTGGCCAGGACAAGAACCACGTCTTCCCTCTGGGCGTTTATTTTTTTAACTAATGCGTACAGGACCGGCATAATAAGATAAACCGCAAAGAATACCGCCAGCCAGCCCAGTGCGATACTTATCTGCGCGGGCGTGTCGGTGCCGCTCATCGTGTGCCTGTAAAATTTCTCGAACCAGCCGGTGTAAAGAATGTATGTCCCCGCGAATGACAACGCGATTATCGCACGCCACTTTCGGTAAAACGCGCACAGGATTGCGCCTACGCCCAGCACAAGCACATAGCCGAAAAGCGCCATCGGCCGGTTTTCCCCGGTTGAGACAAGCACCGGCGTCAGAAATCCGCCGAGCAGCGAGAAAAACGCGATAACAACCTCATCGAGCGCGACCGCGTAAAGCATCGCTGTTGCGGTGATAAATATCGCAAGGCCAAAAGCCGGCCCCGACTCGATAAGCTCGTAGAATCGATACGCGGAAAAAACCGCCGCATAAAGGATAGCGAAACCAAGCGCCGTCACGCCTTTTGCGACAATCCCGTAGCCGCGACGCCGGGTCCCCTCGCCGACAATTAGCGCGACAATTCCCGCAACCGCCGTAATAACGACCCTGCCCAAAGGCCCAATCAGGTCATTGTCGTAGGCATACTTGAGAAAGAATCCCACACCGACAATCGAGGTGATAATACCTGCTATGAGTATCCAGCGTGTTCCGATTTTCTGCTCAAGTGAGCCGGCCTGCTTAGTGGCTGCGGTGTCGGCGAAGCTGATTGGCTTGGCGGGTACACTTTCGGCCATGAGGACACTCGCCGGTTTGAATACCGGCTCAAATGCCGGCTGCTTCTTAATAACTTCCGCCGGCTTTTCGGGCTTCGGTGGTGATATCGGTATTTGAATTTCCGGCTCCCGCCGGGACAAGGTGTCTTTCCTGTCCAACAGGCCTCGTAATTCCTTTATTTTGTTGAGAGCGACTATGCTGATTATCAAGGCGACAGGTCCGCTCACGGCGATAACGATGGCTAACAGAATTGCCAAACGAGTTATTTGTTCGTCCATACTTTTCTCTCCTTAACAGGTAAACGGGTTACCCATCCTTAAAATCATCAATAGAATATAATAGTCATTGTGGTCTATCAATGTTTTTTACAACATACTAAATATCCACGTCAATCGCGAGAGTCCGTTTTCTTTTTTTATAGAACCACCCTATCAGGCCATGGGATTTGCTTTGAAGTTCCCCATAGTTTACTTACGTAATTTATTGAGAATAAATCTTCAAAAGCGTGTAACCAGTATGCTCCCCTATCCGTAAGGACCGCCTGTTCTCCATTATTGTGTGCGAATCCGGAGAAAGATAACAGTTTCATATAGTTGCCATACACGTTATTAAACTCTTTTTGAAATCTGCTCACGAAATCGCTTTTATTGAATCTTGTTTCATAAAGCCGCCAATAAAGCCAGCCTGCCATTTGCATTGTTTCGGTCAGCTCGAGAGAAAGAGAGATTGGCATCCTTCCTTTTTCGAGGGCGTTACAGTACTCAGCAACGTTAAAGGTATTGAGATAAAAAACATCTTTCAAATAAGAGCCGCCGCTCGCGCCAAGCCCGACATAAAGAGGCACTGTTACAGAACAATATCGGGGGACTCCTTTTTTAGTGAACGCCCATACGGAGGTTCGTTCATATCCGTTGGCATAAAATATATCTTCAAGAATGCCAAGCATTTTTCTTCTCCGGAAGAGATGAGAGGCGGTAAAGTTGTTAACTTTGCCGTCTCCGCCCATTTTGGTGTATGGGAACCTGAAAAGAGGATAAGCCGCAACCTGGTCAACGCCCATTTTAACCAGAGTTTCTCCCGCCTCCCCAATCTCGCTCAATGTCTGGCCCGGCAATGCGAACATTAAATCAACATTGACGCATT
Organism: Sedimentisphaerales bacterium; assembly: GCA_050013675.1. Classification (GTDB taxonomy): domain Bacteria; phylum Planctomycetota; class Phycisphaerae; order Sedimentisphaerales; family Anaerobacaceae; genus Fen-1362. Next base: position 353,035 of record JBEKEU010000001.1, on the reverse strand, counting down.
CAAAGCCCATATTCACGGCGCGTTCAACTGCTGCTTTTGCCTGTTCTACGGTATATGGTCTTTTAAGTGTCTTTAAATGCTTTTCCTGCAGGGCCTCAACGCCTGTGCTAAGATGTCTAACGCCCATAGCGGTAATCTCATTGAGATTTTCCGTTGTCAAATGATTCGGATGGCTTTCCATATGAATATCACATTGCATGTTGAAAATTGAAAAGATGTGCTCGAGCACATCTGCAAGGCCGGTATGAAGCATTGTTGTGGGAGTGCCCCCGCCAATATAAAAAGAAGTAATAGGTCTATCGCCAATCACTGCGGAATAGAGGTCCATTTCTCTTTTGACGGCGGTTGCGTATCTTTCTGCTGCCTCGGGGGCGTAAATTTCTTTGTTATAAGGACAGTATGGACATATCTGCTCACAAAAGGGAATATGGAGATAAAACCCCAATTCTTCGATATCCTGGAACTTTAACGCCAGTTCTTCGACAGAAGGAATCCTGTCTTCAAGAACAAAAGTTTTTTCTTTCGTCAGCAATCTTTTAAGACCTGTCCGAACAAAATCTTCCAGCATCTTAAACATTTTTGATAAGCGTTTTCCTTTCCGACAATATAAAATTGTCTGTTTCAACAGCCCTTTATACACGATAGCCGAGTCCTGTCCCTGCGCAAACAGGTCGAATCGGCGGCTTTACAGCAGCCCAGCCGGTTCTTCCACGCCCGCTTTCAACGCCTGGCGTATATCGATGACCGGATGCAGCTTGAATTCGACTGTATCACCGAAGACGGCCTGAATCGACAACAAGCTGGCAAGATGGTTGTGGTTATCGATTTCAAGCAGCAAACAGCCCACCAGCGCGGATGGGTCGACAAACTCGTGGACCACTTTGATCCGCTTGCGGAATGCTTCAGAGTACTTATTCTGCCATTCCTGTCGCATGCGAAGGGCCTCTGCGCCTTTGCCCGGATACGCTCTGTAACCCAACATAAACAACATTTTGATACTCCTTTCTTATTCTGTTCTACAAATCAGTATCTTTTACTGTACAGGCCTGAAAAGGTATCTGTGGTTGTGTGAAATTTCATCGACAGCAATAAAAAGGTCAGGATTCGGAGCGCCTGTCATCATTGAGAAATAAGGGTCCAGTTCCCTGGCTTTTTTCAGAATATCATCCGCCCCTTCTTTGTGTTCCGAATGACTTTTGTACTTGTATTGTACTCCAAGTGCGTACGCCCGCATCGGCAGTACAGGATTGGAGTCCAGATATCTCGTCACAGCGGCTTCACCTGCCGTTATGGCCTTTTGACGCAATTCGGCATTATCTCTCGCTGCCATCGCGGCCCATGTGTGATATATGCTGAGGTCCAAAAACAGGTAGGATTTTGCAGGGTCGATTTTTATTGCTTTTTCAAAACACAACACGGCATCATTAACATTGTCTGCGCTTAAGTATGCCTTTCCCATCTCTTCAAGCACGTCGGTATTGCTTTCGTGGTTCTTCATGACCTTTTGCCAGTACTCGACCCTGTTGGGGTCTTTTGGCATGAGTATCCACCTGGCTTTGGCGCCAAATACCTCGTCCATTCCCTCCAGTTTTTTTGCATATTGCTCTGCTTTTGATTTGTCGCCGCCCTTGTCTTCAGAAAGTGTTCCATAAATCTCAACAAGGTATAGCATCGCCTGACGATAATCCGGCTTGAGTTTCAGCGCTGATTCAAAGGCCTCACATACTCTGCCCATTTTCTCCTTGGTGTCAGGTTGGTCTTGCATCCAAGAGGGATAGGCTTGTAGCAAGGCAATGTGTCCCTCAAAAAAAGGGTATATCACGTTATTCGGGTCATTTTCAATTGCCTTTTCAATCGACTTCTGTGCCTCTCCAATTCTATCCTCTCTTGATTGCGGGTCTGGATGAAGCGCCATATAAAACTTGGTTCTCGCAAGCTCATAATGCGCAGACGCATTATGCGGATTTTCCTGGATGGCTTGCTCAAGAAGCGCTCTTGCGTCGTCAACTTTGCCCTGCATTCTCAACTTGTATGCATCCGCCGCGACATTCTTTGAGTCCGTTTCTCCCTTCGCGGCCCCGGCCAGAACGCACAAACCCAGCATTACAACAACACACAATCCAGCTAATGCAGTTTTTTTCGCAGCCATTTTTGTTCTCCTTTCCAAGTTACTTACTACATACAAGGTTTACATATATTAACCCAAAACGATTGGGCTAAAAGTCGATTATTTCTAAGTTGTAGTATAGGGCATTTGCTGCCTCAACAGCCAAATCAATGTGACTCCCGTTACTATCCCGAGGAGTCCCGAAGACGCTATTAGACCCACCACCTGTAGACGCACCCCCAGGATTTGACTTACAATTCCAAATCCAATCACGACTAAGCCCCAGCCGGCCGCACTTGCAGGCACCCACCATCCTGACCGACGTACCTGGTGCCGTAATATACGCTGTTGAAGCAGGCCCGTTAGTGTTCCGCCCAAAATGAAAAATAATGTCCACACCTGAGCGCCAAGCGGACCGAGGTCATCGGGGTATCCGTAGACATGACACACGACTCCGTGGATGCTTGAGGATATAGTGAATCCTATTATACTTGCCGGCACCCAAAAACCAGCCCGCTGGACGACACGCCGTAGTGCAAGCCACTGCATCAAGCTCACCACGGCGACTACGACGATAAATGCCGCGGCATTATCCAGCCCTAATTTGAGTATGATGGAGCCCTCGTGGACGCCGATAATCAATCCTGCAACTGCCACGAAGACGAAACCCAGGGGGAAGCCAATAGCCCACCCGGCAATTGTGAGTAGTACCCATCGTAACCCAAAACGCCATCCAATCTGTCCACCGTCTGTTTTTATCGCATCCATTTCTGTTCTCCTTTTCATATTACTTGCTACATATATGGTTAATATATTAACTGTTGTCCCAAAACAATTGGGCAACAGCCCTTTATGCTTGAACTTCTAAACCCGGAGAGTTCTCCTTACTTTCTCCAGCATCCCTGCCATTCTCTTGAGTTCCGCGGCATCCAGCGGAGTCATTGCTTCTTTTACTTGTTTGAGGTAATGCGGCTCAACCTTTGTGTAAAGGTTTTTCCCTTTGCTGGTCAGCTTGATGATATTGTATCGGCGGTCGTTTGCGTGAGCGGTCCGGCTTACAAGTTCCGCCTTTTCCATCCGGTCCACCAGCGAAGTTATATTGGCGCGGTTGACTAACATCATATCGCTGATTTGTGCCTGGCTCAGGCCGCCTTCTTTGCCACTTTCGTAATATAGCAGGTTCATCAGGTTAAATTGCACGTCTGTCAGGCCGAATTGACCGAAAAAATCATCCGCACGCTTTTTCATTATCGAGGCGGTGTAATATATGTTCAAAAGCGCCTCGTGTGCCGGCGACGCGAAGTCCGTTTTTAACCCTAATTCTTCCTTCAAAGCCATATCATTCCTTTCATCGGCTAAAATCAGTTCACACGTTAACTATACACACACAAACTAATCTGTCAAGCGCTTTTTTAAGAATTTTTAAAAAATTTTCCGACCTTATTTAGCCCGCCGTTTCACGGCGGGTTGTTTATCCTTTGTTTAACCGCCGGTCCGGTAGCGCATTGTGGCGGGCGATCACGGCTTGGCTTATCGACTACGAAAAACATTTTCAAAAAATCTCACATTCGACATGCTTTGTTCTCTATGAACCTGCCTCACCACGCATTATCCTTGACTTTTTTACTGCCGTGTTTAACATATGGTTGTCTTTGTAACAAAATTTAGGAGTAATACTAAGAATGGAATCGCGTACAATCCAGTTGTCATCGGCGGATATAGACAATGAGAAACTTAACATTCATCCTTGTGGCCAGATTTCCCCGTCAACCATTCCCAACTAAAAATGAAATATAATCCGGATATTTATCATCGGCAGTCAATCCGATTAAAGGGATATGATTATTCGCAGCACGGATATTATTTTGTTACCGTTTGCACGCAGGGGCGGTGGTGTCTATTCGGGGAAATTGAAAAAGGCCGGATGGTTTTGAATGATGCGGGCAAAATGGTCAGTCGCTGGTGGGATGAATTGAAAAATAAATATGCCAATATCGAAATTGACGAATATGTGGTAATGCCGAATCATTGTCACGGTATTATAAATATTGTTGATTCGGTAGGGGCAGACCGATGTGTCTGCCCTAATAATATAGGCGAACACGCAGGTTCGCCCCTACAGGGACGGCCAATATATGAAATGATTCAATGGTTTAAAACAATGACAACCAATGAATATATTCGCAACGTGAAACAAAACCGTTGGGAACCGTTTGACAGCAAATTGTGGCAACGCAATTATTACGAACAGATTATCCGCGATGAAATATCATTGCGACGTGTTCGCGAATATATTGTTAATAACCCATGTCAATGGCAACGGGATAAATTATTTGCAGAATAATGCATGCTTCCTATCTTTGAATCCGATATTTCCCTTACAGTGATGCTGACTTCTTTTTCGCCATTTCTAACTGTTTCTCAATGGCACCCATTATTTCCTCATAATACTCCGCTATGCTTCTCGCCTCATGAGCACTTGTACACTCTTCAATAAAACATGATTCGTCGTCTATGCATCCCTCTTCCATATATTGCTCGGTATCTCGCCAAACCTTTGTTCTTTCACGAAGGCCATCTAACATCTGACCAACCATGTTACTCGGCAATTTTAATGTAACTTCCTTATCCATATTTGTCCTCCTATTACTGTAAAAAGACGTTCTCTCTATGATAAGCAAAGGCGATTTTGTCAGGCCTGAATTTGTCCGGAAGTATTAATTTCTTGCCTTCAATTTCTAATAGTCCGACCCTGTGCAATTTAGGCGCCCTTGTGACCTTTACCTTTTCGGACAAAACAATACGAAAACTATCATCTACAGCTATAAGTCCTCTGTCGAATGCTCTATCGTGAAGCACGCATAACGATAAACCATTTTGCGGGTCAGCCCTTCGAGTTTTATCCGCTGACCACGGAATAATGTGGCTGGCGTTAAGCAACATAGGTAGATTCAATCTACAAATCGCGCACGAAAAGTTATAACTTGATAAGACTGTTTCACGGAAAAAACTCTGAACTAATCGCACTCGTACCGACTTCTGCGCTTCTGTGGGTATGTCCGGGTCAAACGGCAACTCCTCGTGCGATTGCTCTTTCCCAAAACCCTTAAATTCTGCTATTGCGCGCTGGCTCTCAAAAGCAAGACCTTCCCAATTATATTGAAACTCCTTCCATATCGCTTCGTCTTGTTTACTGCCATGCTCTAATCCCTTTATGTTTCGGTTTCTGAGAATCGGGTCAAAACTCGCAAAATTGCACATCTTCATACCCAATGAGCTTGGCGTTCTTCCTATACTGTTCGCGGTTCGTATTATATTGCTGTTCGATTTGTTAATTTTGCCGAATGGCGTCCTGCAATACAGATTGAACGCTATTATGAGTTCGTCTCGGCTCCAGTCCTTCCCTTTTCTATCCATTCCCGCAGCACTCCAACCTTAATATAACGAAATATAGGTTTTCCACTTTGCTATTGTCAGGATATTTTCCCAAGTATGCAAGTATTTTGCATCTCTCGCTAAAGCTGTTTCTGGCATATGCACCGCTGCCGATACGGCAGAGTTATACCCGCTACGCGGACCAAATTCTGGCAGGATAAACGCCGGGGAAATGTTGAACGCGACAAACGAAATATCAAAGAGTTAAAGAGAATGGGCTGGCAAATCCTTACCATTTGGGAATGTCAAATCCGTAACTCTGAAAAACTTTCCGCCAAACTAATAAAATTCCTAAAATCCTAATCCCCATCAATTCCAAATTGAAAATCGTCAATCGACAATCAAAACTCCCCCCAAAACAAGTCCCGATTTTTCGCTAAAATCCGCGAAATCTGTGTAATCCGTGGCTAAAAAAACTGCGCAATAAAAAAGCCCCCAGCTTTACAATTAATTCCGCTAATATATCGAACTCAAAAAAGGTCTCCAAAAACCATCAAAACGCGCGCGTTTTGGCTCACTTTTTGTCAAAACGGCCTCACTTTTTATCAATTTGCCCCCAATTTGGACCACTTTTCGAGGCCTTTTTGAGATGAAAAAAAATTTCATCCCTACCCCGCATTTCCTATCTTGCCCATATTCGTTAATCTGGGCTAACTGTAACGTTTATCCGTTAATTTCTTCCCAAACTTTTTTCCGAAAATCGTAAAATTATAAGTGCTATCTAATATTGCTTTCCCAAATCCGCGCAATAAAAAGGCCCCGCCCGCCCTGCGTAGCTTAAGCGAAGTAGGGTGGGGCTCTCTTGAGGTCATAAAATACAAAAGGCCCTGTGGGTTACACAGGGCCTTTATCAAGTAACAGTCAAACCAACACAGCGAAAATGCCTGACTGGTTCCCGAAGGAACCCAAATATCCGCCTTGCGGCGAATACCGTCTAAATATCCTTTAGAAAGGAGGTGATCCAGCCGCAGGTTCCCCTACGGCTACCTTGTTACGACTTAGTCCCAGTCATCGCACTTACCGTAGACAGGCGTCTCCTTGCGGTTGACAACCCGGTTTTGGGTACTTACGACTCCCATGACTTGACGGGCGGTGTGTACAAGGCTCAGGAACACATTCACCGTGACGTAGCTGATTCACGATTACTAGCGATTCCAACTTCATGCAGGCGAGTTGTCAGCCTGCAATCTGTACTGGGGCGACTTTTATGCGATTTGCTCCACCTCGCGGTCTTGCGTCGCTTTGTAGTCGCCATTGTAGCACGTGTGAGGCCCTGGGCATAAAGGCCATGATGACTTGACGTCGTCCCCACCTTCCTCCGGTTTAACACCGGCAGTCCCGCTAGAGTTCCCGGCATGACCCGATGGCAACTAACGGCAAGGGTTTCGCTCGTTAAAGGACTTAACCCGACATCTCACGACACGAGCTGACGACAGCCATGCAGCACCTGTGGAAGTTTCACCCTTGCGGGTAACTTTAGCCTTTTCAGGTAAAGTATCCAACCATGTCAAACCCAGGTAAGGTTCTTCGCGTTGCTTCGAATTGATCCACATGCTCCACCGCTTGTGTGAGCCCCCGTCAATTCCTTTGAGTTTTAGCCTTGCGACCGTACTCCCCAGGCGGTTTACTTAACACTTTTGCTTCGGCCAGGACGGTGTCAGAACCTCCCCAGCCTAGTAAACATCGTTTAGGGCGTGGACTACCGGGGTATCTAATCCCGTTCGATCCCCACGCTTTCGTGTCTCAGCGTCAGGACAGGTCCAGTGCAGCGTCTTCACCACCGGCGTTCCTGTTGATATCTACGCATTCCACCGCTCCACCAACAGTTCCCCGCACCCATACCTGCCTCAAGCCAGATAGTACGCGAAGCGGTTCCCCGGTTAAGCCGGGGGATTTCACAACGCGCTTGTCTGGCCGCCTACACACCCTTTAAGCCCAGTGACACCGAACAACGCTTGCCACCTCTGTCTTACCGCGGCTGCTGGCACAGAGTTAGCCGTGACTTCCTTTGGGTTGGATCAATCTGTCTTGCGACAGACTTTCTTCCCCCTGACAGTGGTTTACGTCCCGAAGGACTTCCTCCCACACGCGGCGTCGCTGGGTCAGGCTTTCGCCCATTGCCCAATATTCGTTACTGCAGCCCTCCGTGGAGGTCCGGGCAGTGTCTCAGTCCCGATGAGGCGGGCCGACCTCTCAGTCCCGCTACCCGTCAAAGCCTTGGTGGGCCGTTACCTCACCAACAAGCTGATAGGAGATAGGTCGCTCCCAGGCCAACGTATCTTTGGTCATTCACCTGTCGGCAAATGACGTTATTCGGTATTATCGCCCCTTTCGGTAGTTACGGTTGCCCGTAACGGCGCTGTTCCGAAGCCCGGGGTACGTTACCTATCCATTACGCACCCTTTCGCCACTGACCGGTCGTCTGATTGCTCAAAAAACCGATCCGTGCGACTTGCATGTCTTAGCCACGCCGCCAGCGTTCGTTCTGAGCCAGGATCAAACCCTTCAGTTTGATTCATCGATCCGCCGGCGATTGAATCGCCAACGGAGGTCGTCTAATTAAAGGCTCAACACTTAAATTTTGGCACACGCACCGAAAGTGCTGAACTATAAATTGTGGCCCTAAGCGGGCAATCGTGTTTCCCGCAAAAGGCAGCACTTTCGCTGCTGTTTGGCTTAACTGTTCACTTGTAAAAGAACAAAATCGTGTCTTGTAAAGACACCAATGGCCAAGCAACATCGTTGTTTGCTTGACCATCGAGATAAGCAATTGTACTACATATACGGCCGGCGTCAAGGGGGAATCAGAAAAAAATAAAAAAATTTTGGGGGGTGTTTTTACCGCGGAGAACGCTAAGAATGCGGAGATATACAGAATGTTACTGAGGAGAAAGCCACTTCATTTTCAACACTATTAGGGATGCATCGTCTTGGAGTTGAGATCCACCGCAAAAGGCTGACATTTTTGCCAAGATTTCCTTTATGATGTCTTTCGCATCTTTGCGTGCTGATTCTATGACAGCAGCCTTCAGCCTTTCTAAACCAAACTGATCATCACCATTGATTTGCTGCGCCTCATGAATTCCATCTGTGCAAAAGATAACGATGTCTCCTTCGCCCAAAGTCAATTCATGAACCGCATATATTGCGTTTTTCTCGACACCCAAGGCAAGATTAGTAGATATTTCCTCGGTTTGTTCGAAGTTGCATCGCCTAGATCGATAGACCATAGGTGGTAAGTGACCAGCAGAGCAATATCGCATTAACCTAGCTTTGGTATCAAGCACAGCGAAAATAAATGTAGCGAACATCCCTTCTTCAACATTCTTTTTGATTAGATTGTTCAGTTGGAACATAATCTCATCTACATTGAACCGTTTGCCCATTTGTTCTAATATGGAATGCATAGAAGAACGAATCATCACCATAACAAGTGCCGCTTCGAGGCCCTTACCACGCACGTCACCAATTACGATGCCGAGTTCGTGGCCAGTTAGTGAGATGAAATCGTAGTAGTCACCGCTCACACCCTTTGCAGGAACATATATGTGGTCCAAGTCCGCTTTTTCAACAGCAGGCGCTTTTTCAGGGAGAAGATGCTTTTGAACTCTGGCCGCTTTCTCGAGATCAATTTTTATGGAACGAGCAATGTCCAACTGCCTTGCGGTCAGTATGGCTACCGTTTGCAGAATCTTCCCCTCATCCGAGCCATAGGTGTCGTAGCGGTATGGCATTTCCGTTCTCTTGTTACAACACGATATGATTCTCAAGGTGCCATCGTTTCGAATGAAAGGGGCAACAACAGCATTTTGAATTCCTATCGCCTTTGCGGCAGAATCGATGTCGCCCGAGCCTGCCGCATAAAATTTCTGTTCTTGGATAATAGCGTTCCAGATACTTCCTTCTTGACAGGGAAAAGTCCCATGAATGAGGTGGTCAGGAGAGAATACATCTTCAATCACGATTCTTTGGGTCTTCTCATCATATTTACCAACAAAGGCATCCTCACACGAAAGAATGTCTGCTAAAGCTTTAAGAACACGCTGGATTTTCGTTTTTTCTGTAGAATCATCCACTAGAGCGATATTGTTAAGATTAGCAATAAGTTTTGCTAACAAGTCAAAGTAATAACGCAGTCTCGATAACTCCGAAGATTCCATCTTCTCAAAGTCTCCTATCGTCTCTATCGGGTTTATTGTAAAGGTGTAACAATTAATGGCAATCTTTATTGGGTTCCCAAGGCATTTTTGACGGCGTCATAGAACTCTTCCCAGGTGACTGGTTTTCTCAAAAGGACAGAAGGCTCAAGACTCTTAATTTCTTTGATAGAATTTGGATCGACAACCGCAGTCAAAACTATTATAGGAATTTTTGCATTTTGTTTTACATCATAATTGCCAAGCTTGCCCCGTTTTAGCATTTTGGCAAACGCAATACCCGATGTTTTTGGAGGTGTATTTTGTGGCACGATCCCATCGTGAGGTAGCATAATGTCCAGAACCAGCAAATCGTATACACCCTGAGAAAGTAATTCAGCTGCCTTAGTAATACCGACTAATACGACTTCATAGCCCTTTTTATCACGAAGATAATTAGCTAATGCTCTTACCGTAAAAGCTTCATCCTCAATGAATATTATTTTCTTACTCATTGATATTCCTTCCATTTTCTTGACTTATCGGTAATATCAGTTCAAATACAACTTTCCACCCTTCTTCTTTATAACCTTTACTAGGAATGCGCGGCCCCTGTTTACATTCAACCAGACGCAAATCACCTCCATGGTCCCGTGCAATTTTTCGGGCAACTGTAAGTCCTATTCCTGTGCCCGGTATGAGCCTGCGAGGATCCTTCATTTTCATACCTCTTCGGAACTTATTAAATATTATTTCATGTTCTTCAGGAGCAATGCCTATACCATACGAGTCAAAACGAACGATATATTTATTTTTTTCTTTATTAAGAGATGCCGTAAGCCAAATAGTTTGCCGGGAGTGGCTATATTTGACAGCATTATCTAAAAGATTATTCACAGCAACCTCAATCTGTTTCCAATCGAATAGAGAACGTTTATAGCAATTTTCCGCAATTGTTGGTTTGATTTTGATATCCCGTTCTTGTGCTAAGATGGTATAGTGAGAGACACATTGCTCAAGAAGTATACCTAGTGGATGCATCTTCATATCACAGGCAATTCCCTCTTTGTCCATTGTGGCTATAATAGTATAGTTGTAAGTTTGCGCGTTAATAAAATCAACGATGTCTTTAACGCTTTCGATTGATTTTTTTATCTCGGGGTCAATATCCAGCCACTTCTTAAGACCTTCAAACCTTGGAAGGATTGTGGATACCTCGGACATAAGCCATTGCATTGGGGATTTCAGGCGATGAGTAACCTCCGCCATAAGGTCGTCCTTTTCCCTGTCCAATTCGAACATATCTATCTGGCTTCGTAAACGCTCCGATAGGTCATCTATAAACTCCAATTTTTGGGCCATTATTTGGTTGTTTGTGAATTCCCAGTCAGCCAACCGAGGATTAATATAAAGAAAAATCCCTTTTCCACCCACCGCAAAAGAAATGGGCTTGATAAATACTGCATTTAAGTTAGACAGGATGAGAGTCTCGGCGATATAATTGATAAGTTCAGGCTCCCCGCTACGACACAGTAAGAATGCTTTGCCGAGGGAGATATTGGGCAGCTTTTTTAAAATAGTAGGAAGAAGGTCTGACGTAATCTTTAGAGACTCCGTGAGAGCAAATCCCAGCGGTTGAGAAGATACAATAGGGGCACTCTCAACGTCTCGTATGAGAATAAGGTGTTCTACAGAAAGAAACTCCGCTACTTCTTTGAAGATCTCTATAAGAACTTCAGATAACGAATGCTTTCTGGCCATATACTCTTCTGAAAAACGCCCCATAACAACCATAGCTTGTCTCGCCTCGTAGTTTCGACGTGCCAGGTCACCTATATATGATACGATTTCTGAAAGCTGAACTGCAAATTTCTTAATATCAGATTCTGTCAAAGCAGGGACCTTGTGTGCAAGACGAGTGAGTTTTTTCTTACTTAAGGCGGGGATATTAACTATCAAGTCGTCGATTTTATGAGACAGTTGGGCGCTATACTCTACATCATCTTTCAATCTTTTTTGGCCACCGAAAAACACGGCGACTACTTTTCCCCCCACAGTTATTGGTATCGCGATGTCGACCAAGCCGGCGTGGCAGATATACGACTCCGAAGTTCGTTTACCACCGGAAAAGAATTCTTCGGCCTTGGTGGCATCGCAAGCGCAACATAATTGGTCACCTGGCCTGGCTCCATATTGGTCAGTATATCCCCTGATGTATTTACAATATTCAGTCCACTCGGGTAGAGGCCATTCTGGTATCCGATGGTAGATACCTTTTCTCTTCTCGACGATAGACATAGGCAGCTTGACCTCAGCATTGAAGCCGATTTGTATCAATTCTGCGACTCGCTCGTTTATTACGTCCGTCAGCTTGGGGATATCCTCTGGCACGCCTTGCCTCCCGCCTTAAAGGTAGATAAATTATTTATTTACTTACACCTCATCCTTAGATACTGTGATTATATCAACTTAAGTTGCGGATAATCAATGAAGCAACGAACTAAGTTGCGTCCATCCTGCAAGAGTATATTTACTCTATAGAAGCAAGATTATCAAGATAAAAATATGCTACTCGTGAACAAAAACGCACAAAAATATACAGCTTATTGGATTTAGATGGTTTTACAAATTTTGATTTGGTTGAGATTGTTTCACTTTGACAAGATTCAGTACCCACAGAACAAGCAAAAATATCAACTGCGAAGCGAAAAAGGCAAAAAAAAGGTGAAAACTAAAAAACAGGCGCAGGCGCGGAAAACACACAGGAATTTTGCCGTTGAAAAAGGAGTGGTAGACAGGTAAAATGCACATATTTCCCCCCAAACGAGAATAACAGATTGCTTGGGAATGTAGATTTATTATTATGCAGAATAATTCACTCGCAAAATGGAATAAAGATACCAGCAATGTACTCAAGGATACGTTAGCATGTCTTGCCGAAGGCCTTACTGGTATAGCAGCATCGGAGCGCAAAGAGTTAGCATTATCGGTTGGTCACATATTTCAATCCCTGCGCAAAGGCCAATTTCTATCAAGGCTGCTCGAAGAATGGAACGCCTATAAAGATAAGGGACGAATTAAGGAGGATTATCTCGGAACTGAACAACATCAAGCATGTCTTCAAGAACTTCTTACATCCCTTGACAAAGATTGTCCAGACGAGATTAGATTTCAAACCCTCAAAAAAATATTCCTCGTTGCAGCCACAGAAAAAGCATCAGACCGAAATAGTCTTTTGCCTTATCAGTTTCTTCGACTATGCCGGGAAATGACATCTGGCGAAATTATCGTCCTCCAAGCCGCCTACAAAATCGCGAAGAAAGCCAAGATTCCAAATGGCGTGGGAACTGGGTTATGGCTGAGAATGGTTGCTGACGAATCAGGATTAACACATACTTCACTAGTTGAGATACACGAAGAGCAACTGATGAAAAAATATCTGCTCACAGGTAGGCTCTATGCGGATCGAAGCGGAGTTGATATTAACCCACACTTTAGATTAACTGAACTAGCGTATGGCTTTTGTGAGTTCATTGCTAATTACGCCCAAACACACGACAGCGATTCAAAAGCCGCGAAGGATACCACGACATAGATTAGCGATGACTTTTTGTGGAGAGATATAACTCCTTAAATATCCTCCTTAAAATTTAACGTCGCATATTCACCATGATACTTTTTTGCCGCTTCATCATACGCTCTGGCGGCGGCAAGTTCGGAGTCAAAGTAGCCGAGCCAGAGTTTTCGGCCGTTGGCGCGGATTGCGGCAAACCATTTTTGCTTTCGCTTGCTAAACGAGACGCCTCTATAACGCGAGTAAGTGTTTGATTTGTCGCGTCGGGAGTTGCAGGAATTCTGGGAGTGCGTGGCGAGGCGGAGATTGGCCTTCCGATTGTCGAGGGAATCAGTGTTTCTATGGTCAACAAGCCCATTCGACGCGCTACGCTTGCTCAGGGTGAAAAAGATTTGCCTGTGCATTAAAATTGTGTTGAGCCGGCCTGTGGGGGTGCGGATGAGACGAGCGGCGTAAAGATTGGCGTTTTTTCCGCAGGCGAGCCAATAGAAGGAGTTTAGCCGATAGAAGTCGGCGGGGTCAACAATTGTGAATTTGCCCCCCGACTTCGCTTGCGCTTCCTCCTTCGCTAAAGCTACGGAGGACAGGCCGCCGGACGGGTCGGTGAGGCGGATTCGGCGGAAGGGATAGCCGAAACGGAAACGGCGAAAGGTGAGCAGGGGGAAAGCAAAAATAAAGTCGAGCCAGTTCGGGACGCGAATTGTTAAGTGAAGGGTCATAATTCTCTCCTTTTTGCCACAGAGCAAGTTTTTTTAGCCACAGAGGCCACAGAGTTCACAGAGTTTTTCTGGTTTAATTAAAATCCGAAATGGAACTTCTGTCCCTGATACCTTGCCCTGCGGGGGGCTTGCTGCTTGCACTTCTGTGCTACTACTACCGGCTCTGCCGGTGCGATGGCATAGTATCAAACAAAAGCCAATAGTTCAAGGAAAATCTAACTTTTTTTAGCCACAGATTCCACAGATGAACACTGATTTGTAACTACTTGTAAAAACTGGGGTTGCGTTGATTTTGGCCGTTAAGGCGTGAAAATAATTTATGATTTCGGAATGAGCAATTCGCCGCCGTACCGGCGGCGGCTAAACAATAAGATTCAACCTCGCAAACTCGCCGTGATACTTCTTTGCGTCGCGTTCTTATCCGTCTTCGTCTTTGACTACACCGAGATCTTCGCTGCGCTACGATTGGTGTGGAGGATTTTTTCGAAAGCGGGCAGGAGGTAATCGTTTACGACGATGTCCCAGCTCATATTTTGGGCGATATGGCGGCCATTTTCAATCATCGCGGCGATTTCGGCATCGGATTTCGGCAGGAGCATAAGAATTTCGTCGGCGACTTCCCTGCTTTTTGCGGCTTCAATCTGGTCGCGGACGTTTCTGCCGATGGCGAGCAGGTCGCTGATATCGGCGAGCTGGTCATCGATGGAGGTGTAATCGGCGATGATGACGTTTCGTGTGCCGTCTTTGGTAGATGCGTTTGTACCGGCGATGGCGTCGTTGACGAAGCCGGCGCAGCCGGAGACGTTGCTGAAGACGCAGAGGCCGCCGAAGGTAAGGGGTTCGACGGGCGAGATGCCGAAGGGTTCGTAGATGCTTTGGCCGAATTCGACGTCGGTTCCCCTGTGGATATCGATGGTGTCCATATTGGCGGGCATTTTGGCGCCGCAGAGTTTTCTATTGAAGCCAAACTGGTTGACGAAGATGATTTTGACGTTTTTGTTTTTCGCGTTGAATTCCTGGATGGCGGTATAGAAGGCCGCCTCGCCGCCTGAGAGGTCAGGCCAGCCCTCGCGGTGCGCGACGGGCCAGTTATAGCGTGCTTCCATTTCGAAGATATCGCAACTTCGTCTGACGGCGACCTCGGTAGAGAGGAGGAACATAACAGCGGTTTTGTCGGCCCTTGTGAAGGCTCTGTCGAGATGTTCGAGGACGCGGAGGTCTCGCCAGAGTCCCTTGCTTCGGACGAGTCGTGTGACGTGCGTGAAGACGAAATCGGGGTGAACCCCAAGGAGGTTGAAGCAGTACTGCTGGAGCTTATGTTTGGAGGCGAGTTTTTCCTCGACGGTTGTTTTGTAGGCGTGTATGCCGTTATAAACGACGCTGATGTTCTCCGACTCGAATTCCGGCGCGAGGAACCTCAGTTCATCGGCGACGAGTCCGCCGACGGCGAGGATGGCGTCGCAGTGTTTGGAGGCGTCAACAAGGGGATATTTGAAGTACAGGTCCTGGTTGCCGAAGATGTCTTTGACGTAGAGTTTTTGCTGGTGCGCTTTTTTGATGACGTTGTAAAACATTGTGTCGTGGCCGGGGTGGTCCTCGACGATTTTCCGCATAGGTGCGACTTCGTGGGCATAGAAGACGGTTTTATAATTGCACGTTTGGTCGAGAGCAGCGGCCAGTGCGGTGGGCATACCCATATACTCGTGGGCGACAATGACGGTTTTGTCGGTGGCGGCGCCAATGGCTTTGAGGACGGCCAGTGCGGCTGGTGCGAGGCGGACATACTGTTCGAATTCCCAGAGGTGTTCGTAGAGGTCACTGCGGATTTCGAATTCCTCAAAAAGTTTGGCTTTGAAATCGTTGACTGCGCCTGTGTCGGCGTGGCGGACATCGAGGAGGACGACTTCCGGGGAGGATTTGATGCCTGTCTGGGAATCGACGAAGGTTCGTCTGCCGTAGATGATGCCGACGTTGTAGAAGGTTTCGATTTTGGAAAAGGCGGAGGCGTAGCCGGTGTTGAGAAGTCCGTCGATGGAGGAATAAAGTACTTCGCCGTCGTGGCCGAGGCGGTCGAGGACTGAGCCGTCGGTTGTGAAAAGCGGACCTATGATGATGGAGCGGTCAACGGCATCGAGGTATGACCGGCAAGTGAAGAAACCTTCCAGAACGGCGCCGATGCCGCCCATTTTGGCTGCCGCTTCGTGCGTAATATGAACAAGGATTGGCTTAATCCCCATACAAGTTCCTTTCCAAAGGTGCCATTCAAAGCAGAATCGGACAATCTCGCCCTCCGGATTAAAGTATAAAAAACGGTATGGGCTGGGGCAAATGAGGCGATTCGGTAATTCGTGCCCTAATAGATACTATGACCTGTTGATGGCAGGGGTTTTATTGGACTGTGCGATTGCGAGAATAAATGGGTTTCGTCATCGGATGCGGCTACGGAGGCCCTTTATGAGACCTGAGAGGACCTGCTGCGGGATGTCGGCGATTTCGGGTGCAGGTATTTCGCTAAGGGCGATTCTTTCGAGAGGACGGATGGCGTTTTGGCCGTTTGACAAGATGGTTTTAGCGGTTTGTTCGGCGAGGTCAAGCTCGCCGTCGGCCATTTGACGCAGGTAACTGATAATGAAGATAGTAAGTTCGGCGTCGCTGAGGTCGCCGGGTTCTGGGGCAGCGGGCTGGTCTTTGGGGACGACGCCCTCTTCGGGAATATCTTTTTCGTTAAGAATTTTCTCTCTGAGGCGGTCAACTTCAGCGACCATTTTCTTGCGTCTGCGTTCCTCTTCGGTGTCGATGGGGGCGAGTTGAAGCATGTCGTCCGGCGGGTTGTTGGCGGGGACGTAAACCTTATTGTGACAGGCGGGGCATTTGCCCCATTTGCCGCCGGCGGTATCGGGGGCTTCTATTTTTTTGCCGCAATGTTCGCAGTGAAAAGATATTCCCATTTTGTTACCTCTGGCCAGGGTTTATTTTTTTGTCCTTACTATATTCTGCCGCCACGTCCGTTGTGATGCCGCCCCGCGGGGTGAATCTGGAAGTTACCTTCATCCATCTGGGTTTACAGGCAACGATTAAATCATCGAGTATTTCGTTTGTCAACGCCTCATAAAAAATACCCTTGTTGCGGTAACTTTGCATATAGAGCTTCAAACTTTTGAGTTCTACGCAGGTTTTATCGGGGCGATACTCGATTGTTATTTCGCCGAAGTCGGGCTGGGCGGTTTTTGGGCAGACGCTGGTAAATTCGGGGCAGCGGATGGTAATACAATAATTACGCTTTGGGGAGGGGTTGTCGAACAGTTCCAGTTGGGGTTTTTCGCTCATTTCTTGGTTCTCGCAAAAACTTTTCAATTAGTATAATATAATTACACCCCCAATTCAATAAGGAGCTTGGAATGGCAGAAGATAAGGCGGTAGTGCTGTTAAGCGGCGGGCTGGATTCAGCGACGACACTGGCGATAGCGAAACGCTCCGGATTTTCTTTATACGCCCTTACATTTCGTTATGGTCAGCGGCACCAGTGCGAGGTGGAGAGTGCCAGGCGAATCGCAAGGTCGATAGGGGTTGTAGAACATAAAATCATCCCGATAGATATGGGCGGTATCGGGGGGTCTGCGCTTACGGACCTGGCGATGGAGGTGCCCAAAGACAGGGATGGCCTTGGCAATTCCGACCAGATACCGGTGACATACGTTCCTGCCCGCAACACGATATTTTTGAGCTACGCGCTGGCGTGGGGGGAAGTGCTTGGGGCATTCGATATTTTCCTCGGGGTAAACGCGACGGATTTCAGCGGGTATCCTGACTGTCGGCATGATTATATACAGGCGTTCGAGAAGATGGCGAACCTCGCGACGGCGGCGGGGGTACAGAAGAAGGGGAGTTTTAAGATTCATACGCCAATCATAAATATGACGAAGGGCCAGACGATACTTTCTGGTATGAAACTCAACGTTGATTATTCGCTGACGCACAGTTGCTATGACCCGGACAGGCAGGGCAGAAGCTGCGGCAGGTGCGATTCGTGCCGGATTCGGCTGAAGGGCTTCCATGACGCGGGGCTTGAAGACCCGATTGAATACGTTCAAGGCATCGTTGGCGCAAAGAAAACGGTTTAGTGCCGTTTCTAAAAAGACAACATAGTTTTAATAAAATTGGAGTATCACATAACTCTTTAACTTACAATGGATTCCCGCTTGCGCGGGAATGACAAAAAACGACACTTTGTTTTTAGAAACGGCACCAACACAGGGCGGTGCGTGCGTTTGAAATGGTAGTAAACGAAATTTTTCATTCACTTCAGGGAGAAGGGCTGCTGGCGGGAACGCCGAGCGTATTTATTCGTCTGGCGGGCTGTCCTCTCCAGTGTGAATGGTGCGATACGAAATACGCCTGGGACGCCGATGAGGGCGAAGAACTCCCCGTACCGGAAATAGTCAACAAAATCGTCCAATGGCCCTGCCGATACGTGGTGATAACGGGCGGCGAGCCGATGGTGAATCCGCAGTTACCCGACCTTGCCAAGGCGATAAAAGAGCGAAACAAACATATCACGATTGAGACAGCGGGTATTAAGTTTGTCAGTGGGCTTGTATGCGACCTGATGAGTGTAAGCCCGAAGCTGTCAAATTCAGGCCAAAAAACAAAAACGACTCCTGACCCCTTTTCCCCCGTAAGGCAGTTAATCAGGCGATATCCATATCAGCTTAAATTCGTGGTGGATTCGTCTGATGACCTGCCGGAAATTCAGCAGGCCGTGGAGCAAATCGGGGGGGTATCCGCCGAGAAAGTGATGCTTATGCCCCAGGCGAAGACGAGGGATGAGCTAATCGCCAAATCGCCTATGGTCGCACAGATGTGTAAAGAAACGGGATATGTTTTCTGCCAGCGGCTGCATATTCTGCTTTACGATGGGGCAAAGGGAAAGTAGAAATTGCTGATTGACGATTGGCGATTGCCGATTGGGAATTCGGTATTCTTGATTTATCATTCCATTTGACTTTTACCCGCTAATCGTCAATAATTAATAATAGCTCGCCCGGGTGGCGGAACTGGCAGACGCGCCAGCTTGAGGGGCTGGTGGGCTTCGGCTCATGCAGGTTCGACTCCTGTCCCGGGCAGTCCTCGATTTTTGATTTTCCATTTTCACTTTATGATTTGCTGGCGGGATACCAAGTAAAAAGGGGCCCCTTCAACAAAGCTCCCCTCGACTGCGCTCGGGACAGGCAGGGCAGGCTGACCCCTTTTTTCTCTTTAGGGGATAAGGAGTTTGGAGCCGGGGATGAGGCGGTTGGGGTCGGGGAGATTATTGCGGTTGGCAAGGACGATTTTGCGCCATTGGCGCGCGGAGCCATAGTATTTGGCGGAGATAGCAGAAAGAGTATCGCCCTTCTGGACAACGTGGATTCTTTGGGTTAGTTCTGAGTTCGTTGTTGGTTGTTCATTGTTTGTTGCGCGTATTGCCGAAGCGGGCTCTCCGCTTTGCTTCGTGTCCGAAGCGGGCTCTGCGCTTCCTCCGTCGCTGAAGCTATGGAGGACAGGTCGCTGCGTGTCGTTGTTGGTATTTGGTATTTCGGTATCAGGCGGTATGGGTGAGGTTACAGGCGAGGATGCAATTGGCGTGGTTTTTGGGGAGGGATTTATATTAGAGGCGGCCTGGAATGCGCGTGCCTGTGCGCTGAGGTTTGGCAGGGTGGCGAGCCAAAGGACGGCACCTGTAGCCAGCGTTACGCCGATTGCCAGACCGATTTTAAAGTCCTTTTGCATATCACCGACACAAAATACAAACGTGAGGGGAAAGGGGCCCCTTCGACAACAAAGCTCAGGGCAGGCTGCCCCCTTTTCCTCAGTTCTGCTGTTGCTTAGGGGCGGGTTTGTTGACCGCCGCTCGTGCCCTTATTAATAATATCGGCGCAGATATCGCAATTGATGAATATGTTCCTTCGATAACGCCAAAGAGCATAGCGAAGTTAAAGCCCCTGAGCCCTTTTCCGCCGAAGATGTACATTATAAATACCACGAGGAAGACAGTCGTACTGGTCAGGATGGTCCTGGAAAGAGTGGCATTGATACTGTCGTTGATAAGCTGGGGCGTAAGGGTTCCTTTTTTGCGGTTTTCGCGGATACGGTCGTAAATGATAATGGTATCGTTAATTGAATAACCAAGCAGGGTCAGGAAGGCGCCGACCATAATCATATCAATTTTGAAATCGGCGATAAGCAATTTCTGGCCTATTACCGTGGTGGAGATAAATGCGCAGCACATCAATGCACCCATCGTAGCGGTGGTATCGTGGGCAAGGGTAACGATGCCGCCCAGGCCGTATCGCACGTCACCAAACCGAATCCCCAGGTAAATCAGCATCGCAATCAAGGACAAAATCGCGGCAATCAAGGCGGCGGTCTTGGCCTCTTTGCCGACGGAGGGGCTTATCTGTGTTACATGCGGAAGCGAAGAAGCGATTTGCATCGCGTCGGTGACCTTTGTTTTTTCGCCATCGACAAATTGAGTCCATATATCCGAGTCGGAACTGCTTGCGGCAAGCTCTGGTTCGGCGGCGAGATAAACGAAGGACTTGACCGGCAGATTCGGGTCCATTGTTTTGAGGTTCGAGTCGAGTATTCGGTAAGAATACCAGGTCGCGCCTCTCATATCGGGTTTGTATTTCAACTCTTCGAATCTCTGACCGATTTCAGCGGCTGGGGCGCCGGCTCCAAGCTCGCACCTGATGGCGACGCCGCCGATGAAATCGGTGAGTTCGGGAGAAGATTCGAGCATTGATTCGGTTATTTTTTCCGTGGAGGTAATCGTTGGCTTGAGGTTTTTACGGATTTCGAGCTGGTCTCCAAAGGCAGCGAGAATGACGTTTGAAACCACTTCGTCAAATTGCGGGTCAGAGATATTGGCGTCAGGGAAGGCCGATCTGAGAACGTCGGTGACTGTGTTTTTATTTAACTGGCTTGTGCTGACGGCAAACACCTGGCCCGACTTTTCGGGCGTGACAACGAGATGCGGCAAATCGGCCTGCCGGGCTTTGACAGCAGCGGTGACCGATTCGACGGACCACTGGCCTGCTGAGAAGGCGACGAGTGTCCGGGTTTTATTTGTCTCGGTTGTGGTAATTTCGTATTGGTTGCCTGTGTCGCCGACGCTGTAAACTGTGGCGGCGGCAATGGCCTGGTTATTAAGCTCTTCGCCTTTTTTATGAATTCTGTCTTCGACCTGCTGCCTGTCGAGACGGACGCCTTTCACGAGGTTAATCTGGACACTGGTTCCGCCTGTGAATTCGATATCATATTTGCTGTTTTTGGTATCGTCCCTGACAAGGAAGAGGGTCACGCCGCCGATAGTCAGAATGGCGGAAATGACGAGGAACACCGGCAGGGCTTTCATCCAGTCGATATTGGGCTTTCTAATGAGGTGCAAAAATACCAGGTGGTCTTTGAGGATTTTCTTTTTCAGGAGCCAGTCGAAGGTCATTCGAGTTACGAAGAAGGCGGTGAACAGATTCGATGCCAAACCCAGCATCAGCGTAAGTGCGAAGCCCTTTATTTCCTCGGATGCCACCCAGTAAAGGATTAAGGCCGTCAGAATCGTAGTCACGTGAGAGTCGAAAATCGCTCTAAACGCCCTTTCGTAGCCGAGTTTGATGGCTATCCCCAGCGAGGCACCTTTGTTCTGTTCCTCGCGAATTCTTTCAAAAATCAGGATGTTGGTGTCGACGGCCATACCGATTGTGAGGATGACGCCCGCGATACCGGGCAGGGTGAAGGTTGCGCTCAGTCCGGCCATAATGGCAAGGAGAAACAGGATGTTCAGCATCAGGGCCATATCGGCCAAGGCGCCGCCAATGGTATAGTAAACGAGCATAAAGAGAATTACGCACACAAGGCCTACTATTCCGGATTTCAATCCTTTTTCGAGGTTGTCTGCGCCAACTGACGGGCCGATAGTTTTGACGGAAATGGGCTGTTCGATGAGTCGAGCGGGGAGTGAGCCGGCGTTGAGTTTGCTGACCATATCCTCAACTTCGGTTTGTTTAAAACCGGTAGAGCCGCTTGTAATCTGCCCGCGGGTAGAAATTCTGCTCTGTATATTGGGGGCGGAAATCGCGATACCGTCGAGGACGATACAGAGGGGCCTATCGATATTTTGGCCCGTTACTTTCAGGAAGAGCGCTCCGCCGCGGTCATCAAGTTGGAAATCAATGGAGCGTCTGCCCTGCTGGTCCTGGCCGGGGGAGGATTTGACGAGTTTCCAGTCCTTCAGGCCCAGGCCCGTGTGGAGCATGACCTCGTCTTTGTTTTTTCTGTTGCTTGCGAGGACATATACTTTGTTTCCGAACTGTGCGATGATGGCCTGGCGACCTGCTCTGTCGGCCGAATGCCATTCAGCGGGCTTTTCGATTTCGAGCCAGACATACTGGTCATCAAGGGGGTACTTTGGCCCTTTTGTTTTGAGTGTTTCGACATAGGCCTTCATCTGTGCCGAATCGACTTCAGGGTGTCCGTCCGTCGGGAGTATTCTGAATTCGAGAATGCCCGCGCCTTTGAGCATTCGCTGGAGGTCGCTGGGGTCGTCGAGTCGGCCTCTGAAGGGGAAATAGGCATTGTAGGCGGTCGCGACTTTGCCGATTTTGTCAGCCAGCTCGGGGAATTCTGTTTTGAGTGCCTCAATGGCCTTATTGGCCCTGGAGGAGCCCGGTGTTCCGGCTTCGAGCGCAGCGGTTACCTGCTCATTAGACAAGTTCAGCTTGTGGAGGGTCTGTGTCGCCTGGGCAAAGCGGGCATTTGCGCCCTTTTCGGGTTCAGTCAGGCGGTCCACTGTATCGGCCCATTTGCCATACATCTCTGTATAGCGGGTAAGCAGGTCAAGATTGCCCTCGGAGCCGAGGAACTTAATGATGGCTTGTTTGCGTTTATCGGCATCGAGTTTGGCCCAATCGACGACCTGAATCTTGATATCATCAAGTTTAAGCCCGGCAAGTTTTATTAAGTTTTCGGGGGTGGCCATCTGGTTTGCGAAGTCGTCTCTTTGCTGCTGGAGCGTTTTTCGCTCATCATAGACCTTTGCGAAATCGTCGAGGATACGTGCTCTTTCGTTGGAATCACGAGTGAATCTCTGGAAGTCCTTTGCTCGTTGTTCTGCGGGCTTGGCGACAGCGCGCATTATGGCGGCCTGGTTGACATTTTCCGCCAAGAGGTTGCTCAGGGCCGTCTCGTATTGTGTTCTTTTATCCCTGGCTTCGGCGCTGGCGAGGGGCATTTGTATTTCAAACCTTGTGCTGCCCTGCGGTCTCCAGACGAGGTTTTGTATGTTGGCCGGGTCGATACGCCGTCGCAGAACGGTAATGACTCTTTCAGAGAGGCCTCTTTTTTCGTCCGAGTTGAGGCCCTTGGCGTCAACTTCGTAAATCAAGCTTGTTCCGCCGCCGAGGTCAATGCCCGGTTTGAGGGTTTTGCTTGGCGGATACAACGTCCAGGCCGCCAAGATGACCAAAGCAACAACCAATATGATTTTCCACGAGAGATTCTTATACATATCAAATCCTTGTTATATCCGGCCTTTATTTTTCTTCGTTCGAGAGGTTTTTTCCGATGGCAGAAGCCATGATCCTGATTTTTGTATTGTTCGACTCATCGACCTTTAGCACAATCTCGTCGTCTTTGACATCGACGACGGTTCCAATTATTCCGCCGATTGTCCTGACTTTATCGTTCTTTTTGATGGACTGAACCATCTGCTGCTGTTGTCTCTGGCGTTTTCGGGGTTCGCGGAAGAGGATAAAGTACATAATCACAAAAATGCCGCCGATGAAAAGCAGCTGCAAATAGTTTGACGACTGTGAGTTCATAGGGGCGGTAGTGCGTGAGGTGTTTGGGTCGGCGGGGGCAATAGTCCCGGTTGTGCCCTGGTTTTGCCCCACCGGTTCGGCCGGGATTTCCGACTGGCCCTGCGTTTCGGCTGTCTGTGCGACTATCCACAAATTTTCCATATTCGCGTTCCTTTCCGGCTACGGCTCGGCGTTTCTATTCTTTCGGTGGTCCCAGCAACGCCTACGCCGAGACGAGACAAAGAATT
Organism: Sedimentisphaerales bacterium; assembly: GCA_050013675.1. Lineage (GTDB taxonomy): Bacteria > Planctomycetota > Phycisphaerae > Sedimentisphaerales > Anaerobacaceae > Fen-1362. The sequence continues at coordinate 328,980 of JBEKEU010000001.1, read as the reverse complement.
CCACTACTTAACAGGTAAGCGGAAGATACTAAAGCATTTGCGGGCAATAATCAACATCGAAGATTGGGCGTGGGTGAAATGAATTTGCCAATGGGGTTTGGGGGAATATGGGCGGAAGGGCGAAAGGTTTTGACAGATTTGGTTATCACGATATAATTTGAGGGTTTACAGCGTGTTATGACGATATATTTTAAGTAAGGTTTTTTTTGAGTTCAATTATAGATGGGGAAAACAGGATGTCCGAAAGAAGGGGCGTTCGATTATTGGTTCTGTTGACGATAGCGTGTATCGCGTTGCAGTTGGCCGGTGGTTGTACAGGCCGGCAGCAGGCGGTGGAGCTATACGTTGACGCGGTGTCGTTGAAGGAGTTTAACGAGAACGACAAGGCCATCGAGAAACTAAACCAGGCGACAAAGGCCGACAAGCGGTTCTCGCTGGCACACTCGCTGCTTGGGGAGATTTACGAGCAGAAGCAGGATTATCAAAAGAGCGCGGCATCGTACGATGCTGCGACCCGGCTGAATCCGTGGTCGTTCAGGGATTATTTCAGTTTGGGGCGTGTGTATCAGACGATGAAGGAATTTACACTGGCGGTCAAGGCGTATCGCAGGGCGTGTGAGCTAAAGCCCGACCATTTTGAGGCGAACCTGAATACCGCGAAGTGTCTTTACGAGATAAATGATTACAACCAGGCGATTGCTTATGGGAAAAGGGCGGAGCGGATAGACCCGAATGTCGGCGAGCTTCACCAGCTTTTAGGCAACATATACGACTCGCAGAAGGATTATGAGCAGTCGGTGCGGTCATACAAGCGTGCGCTGGAGATGGACAGCAATGACACCGGGGTGATGATGTCGCTTGCGGTGGCGTATCTGCGGACGAAACGCGTAGAGCCGGCGAGGGAATTGTTTGCGACGGTGATTCAATTGCAGCCGGAGAATAGTTCCGCGTATCAGTATCTGGGTTATTGTTTTCTGCAGTTAGGCGACGTAAATCAGGCCATCGACAATTACAGGCAGGCCATTAAGGTAAACAATCAGGACTGGGAGGCGTACCGGGGGCTTGGTGTGGCGTATATGACTAAGGCGCTCGCAGAAGAAGACGCGGGTCTGAAGGCGCAGGCGGTGGAATTGTGGCGACAGTCATTGAGCATCAAACCCGACCAGCCGAGGAGTGACCGGCTTATCAAACTGATAGAGAAATACTCGAAGTAATGAACGGGGAACAGAAAACCAGCTTTCCGTCATCCGTTATCAGTCATCCGTCGTCCGTCATCCGCCATTTAATCTTTTGGCCAATCTTCACAGGCGGTCTGGCGTTTGATTTGTGGACGAAAAACGCAGTGTTTGGCTGGCTTGGGGGTTTGCAGGGACAGGGTATAGCAATAATAGACGGTTTTTTGCGGCTGCAATTAGCGGTGAATACGGGGGCGGCGTTCGGGATAGCGGAGGGGTATCGGGTGATGCTGGTGGCGGTATCGGCGATAGCGTTGGTGGTGATTTTGGCGATATTTATATTCGCGCGGGGAGAACGCAAAATCGTTGTCGTTTCGCTGGCGTTATTCGCGGCGGGGGTATCGGGCAATCTTTACGACCGGGTATTCAACGGGGGATTAGTGCGTGATTTTATCGACGTTGTGTATTGGCCGGGGAGGCATTGGCCCGCGTTTAACGTGGCGGATTCGATGTTGTGCACGGCGGTGGGGCTGCTGATTATATCGAGTTTATTTAGCCCAGAATCTTGTCAAAAACCTGCTCAGCCACAAAAATAGGTGCGCCTGAGGCGGCGCCGAGGGCGATTGCATCGGAGGGACGGGAATCAACTTCAAAGGTTTTTCCGTTCAAACTGAGGACTATCCTGGCGTAGAAGGTGTGGTTGCGGATGTCGTTGATGATTATTCTTTCGACGCGGGCGCCGAGGGAGGTGATTATGCTATCGAGCAGGTCGTGGGTCATCGGTCGCGGGGGCTGGATGCCTTTGAGCCGGCGGTCGATGGCGAAGATTTCGACGATGCCGATGACTATGGGAAAGCTTCGCTGACCGTAGCGTTCCTTGAGGACGATTATCTGCTGGTCGGACGACTCGTTTATTATTATTTTTGAAAGTTCGACTTCGATTTCCATTCCGCTCCCCTTTAATCATTCAATTCTGCCAGGTGTTTTTCGACGGCCTTTAACTGTTCGGTGTATTCAGTTAGTTTTTCTTTGGTCTGGGCGACAACTTCCGGTTTTGCCCTTGCTATGAAGTTTTCGTTGGCAAGTTTTGCTTCGACGCCTTTTTTCGCTCCTTCGATTTGTTCTTTCTGTTTGGTCAGGCGTTTGCGCTCGGCAACTATATCTATCGCGTCGTGAACATAAATCTGCATTTGTCCAGCGATTGCGGCGGCGGCGTTTTTGGGCTTCTGGGTCGTATGCGAGACATTAAACTCTTTGAGATTCGCAATTTGACAGATAAGGCCGGCGTCGGCGTTCAGGATTCCTGATATGTCCTGCGGCGCATTGACGGAGACGACAAGTTTTGAGGAGGGCGGAATGTTGCATTTGCTTCGTATGTCGCGGACGCAGCGCACAACGCTCTGGATATTGTCGATTTGCCGCTCAATCCGCTCATTTATCAGGGCGTCAATTCGCTTTGGCCAGTCAGCTATGACTAATGCTTTAGCGCCGTTTAATTCCGCAATTCCTTTGAGACCTCGTGTCGGGGCGAGTTCATTTAGTTTTTGGAAGATGCCCTCGGTGATAAACGGCACAAAGGGATGCAAAAGTCGCAGCGTCTGGTCGAGGACGAAGGCGAGGACGTTCTGGGCAATCGGTTTTTGAGAGGTATCCGACATTCTCGGCTTTGCCCATTCGAGATACCAGTCGCAGAAATCATTCCAGAAGAATTTGTAAATCGCGTTCAACGGTTCGTTGTATTTGAAGGTGTCGAGGCCCGCGGTAACTTCGGCGATTGTTCGCGCGAGGCGAGAGAGAATCCATTTGTCGGTAATCGCTAATTTATTTTTATCGAAGAGGGCCTGGTTGGTGCCTTCGAGGTTCATCATCGCGAAACGAGAGGCGTTCCAGAGCTTGTTGCAGAAATTTCTGCCAATATCCAATTTGGGTGAGGTGTTTTCAACCCTGCCATCGGGCAGCGTCATTTGCGCGACGGGCATTCGGATATCCTGCGTGTCGGTGGTCATACTGGCAAGGGTGAATCGCATAGCGTCTGCGCCGTGGCTGTTGATAGCGACGAGGGGGTCGATGCCGTTGCCTAAGCTTTTGCTCATTTTTCGGCCTTCGCCATCCTGTATCATCGCGTGGATATATACGTCTTTGAACGGTATATCGCCTGCGCAGTATTGACCCATCATAACCATACGCGAGACCCAGAGCGTGATGATTTCGCGGGCGGTGCAGAGGACGTCGCCGGGGTAGAAGGTTTTCAATGATGGCGATTCATCGGGCCAGCCCAGGGTGCTGAAAGGCCACAACGCCGAAGAAAACCAGGTATCCAAAACGTCGGGGTCACGGATGAAGCCAGCATCTTCTAACCTGCGCTCAATCTTGGTTTGATTGGGAGGCACACAGAAATATGCGGACAATTCTCCGGCCTGTTTTCTCATTTGAAATGGAACTTGCACATTTTCGATCTCAAGCATCATCGGGAATCGCAGAGTATCTGATTCTTCAGGAATAATCTGCCAACCAAATGAAGATAGTTGCTTGGGCATTCCTTTCCAAACTGGTATTTGATGTCCCCACCAGAGTTGTCTGGAGATTGGCCAGTCGCGGAGGTTTTCGAGCCAGGCCTGATATGTTTTGGCGTAGCGTTCGGGGATGAATTTCAATCGGCTATCTAATAGCGGCTTCAAAGCAAGACCCGCAAGTGAATTAACCGGCACATCAGTTCCGTCGATAAGGCCTTTGCCGAATTTTTGAGCGAGATGGTCAATTGGTTTTTTTACCGCGATATACCACTGGTCCGACAAATACGGCTCGATGGGGACGTGGCTTCGGTAGCTATGGCCAACCTCGTGGGCGTATGGCCTGATTTCTTCGAGAAGGCCTTCTTCGCGGAACCATTCGACGATTGCCTCGCGTGCCTCGAAACGGTCCATACCGATGAGGTTTTCGACGTCGGGGTTTTTGATTTGCTCCCAGTCGGTCCAGCCGAATTTATCGCTGATTGAGCCATCGGGCGCCATCACGTTGATGACTTCGAGCTTATGTCTTTGCCCAATCGCCCAGTCATCAGGGTCGTGTGCTGGGGTAACTTTCAGGAAGCCGGTTGAGAATTTGGCTTTTTCGTCTTCGCTATTGGGATTGGGCAGGACAACGTGCTCATCGGCGATAATGGGGATGATTCTGCCGACGATTGGCAGTTTTACTTTTTTACCAAGAAGGGCTTTTGCCCTTGGGTCGTTGGGGTTCATCGCCACGGCGGTATCGCCAAGCATTGTTTCGGGCCTGGTGGTCGCAACAGTTATATACTCAATCTTGAGTGGCACGGCCATCTTGGCCGTGTTTTCGTTGCACGGCCATCCTGGCCGTGTATCCGTGCCACCTTGAAACCCGAGCCACGACCCATAAATCTGCCAGACACCGCTTGTATTTACATCCACCCAAGGCCAGTTTTCAAGGCCGGCCTTGGCAGGATTTTCTTTAATATAATTTACCTGATAAGCAAAATCCTTTTCGTCACGAATCAAATGGTCGTAATACTCACTTTGCCAGAACTCTCCGGTGCGTTCAAGCAACTCATTCGCCTTGTTTGCCGTGTAGGATTTCCAGGAATGCAGAATGCCGGGTAGATCAAATCCCTCACGCGGTTGGACCACTGCATGGACATGATTAGGCATAATAGCCCAGGCAATCAGGTCGTATCTTTCACTGTCGAAGTGTTTAAGGGCGTTGGCAACCAAGTCCGCTATCTTCGGCTCCCGAAGATAGCATTGTCCGTGTCCTGTATCGAGATATGATTCAACTTTTTCGCTGTGGAGCCGAATAAGTTCTTGTTGTTCATACGAAGTTAATTCTCGTCCCTGTGATTCGGCATTGTGAATAATTTTATTACTCTCTGTGCGGCATTGCTCAAGCACATTAGCAGGCAGCGAATCAGCGAGGCGGAATGTTACGGCATATATCGCCCCCCTCTGCGTCCAGTGAGGTAAGTATGCACCATTTCGTTTGTTAACCTGGTCATCCACGGGCTGGAAGCCCGTGCCACAAGGAATCTCAATCGGCTCGACCAGCGGGTAACGCAGATACCAGAAATTACCCTGGATTGTTTCGTGCTCGACTTCATCGTCGGCAAGCACGGTTTGCGTGGCGGGGTCCCAGTTGACAAGGCGTTTGCCTCTGTATATTAAGCCATCTTTGAAGAGATTGAAAAACGTGGCCCTGACTGCTTTGGCGCAGGTTTCATCCATTGTGAACCGCGTTCGCTGCCAGTCGCAGGAGCAGCCCATCGCCTTTAGCTGGTCGATGATTCGAACTTCGTATTCGTCTTTCCAGGCTTGGACGCGGGCGACAAATTCGTCGCGTTTGAAATCGGTGCGTTTTTTGCCTTCTTCGGCCAGGATTCTTTTTTCAACGACGGTCTGGGTAGCGATGCCAGCGTGGTCTGTGCCGGGCATCCAGAGGGTATTGAGGCCCAGCATCCTGTGATAGCGGATGAGGATATCCTGAAGGGTGTTATTGAGCGCGTGGCCCAGGTGCAGCGCGGCGGTAACATTGGGCGGGGGTATGACGATTGTGTAGGGTTTTCTTTTTGCACCATCCGGCTCGGCGTGGAAATAATTACCCGCGGCCCAAATCTGGTCTGCCTGCTGTTCGGTGTTCTTTGGTTCGTAAACTTTGCTTAATTCTTCAGCCATATAACGCCCAAAAGATTCCCTGAAATAAAAAATTCCGGCAGGCGCTTGCCTGCCGGAATCTAATCTTAATCAAACAACCGGGTAATGTAAAGCAAAGCGGTTAGTCGAGGTTCATAGTCATAAGGAATTCCGCGTTGGTTCGGCATTTTTGCAGCCGGCCCTTGAGCAGTTCTATGGCTTCGACGTGGTTCATTTCGCTGAGCACTCTTCGCAGCCGATAGGTAAGGGCAAGCTCTTTTGGGGCAAGCAGGAGTTCTTCTCTTCTGGTTCCGCTTCTGCTGATGTCGATTGCGGGATAGACGCGACGGTCAACAAGTTTCCTGTCGAGGTGCAGTTCCATGTTGCCTGTGGCCTTGAATTCCTCGAATATGACTTCGTCCATTTTGGAGCCGGTGTCGATGAGGGCGGTTGCGAAAATGGTCAGTGAGCCGCCTTCCTCGACTTTTCGAGCGGCGCCGAAGAATTTTTTGGGCATCTGCATTGCGCTGGCGTCAACGCCGCCTGTGAGGATTTTGCCTGAGTGCGGCATTTCGGAGTTGTATGCCCTCGCTAATCGTGTAATCGAATCCAAAAGAATGACCACGTCGTGGCCATATTCGACCATTCGTTTTGCTTTTTCGATGACGACTTCTGCGACCTGGCAATGGCGCGAGGCCGGCTCATCGAAGGTCGAGCTTATTACCTCGACGTCGGGAGCGGTTTTGCGTTCCATTTCGGTAACTTCCTCTGGTCGCTCGTCTATCAAAAGCACAATCAATTTGATTTGCGGGTTATTGGTTGATATGGCATTTGCCATTTTCTGGAGCAGGACGGTTTTGCCTGTCCTTGGCGGCGCGACGATGAGTCCTCGCTGGCCTTTGCCGACGGGAGTCACCAGGTCGATTATCCGCATATTCAGCTCTTCCGGGGTTGTCTCCATTATTATTCGTTCCAGCGGATGCAGGGGCGTGAGGTCGCTGAAGACGGTTTTTTCGGCGAGGCGGTCGGGGTCTTCGAAGTTGATGGCCTCGACGCGAAGGAGGGCGAAATATTTTTCAGAATCTTTTGGCGGGCGAATCTGGCCCGAGACGGTGTTGCCCGTTCGCAGGCCGAAGCGTCGTATCTGGGAAGGCGAGACGTAAATATCGTCGGGGCTTGAGAGGTAATTATAGTCTGGGTTGCGCAGGAAGCCGTAGCCGTCGGGGAGGACTTCGAGGACGCCCTCGCCATACATCAGGCCGTTCTGGCGGATGCGTTCCTTGAGGATTCTGAAAATAAGCTCCTGTTTTTTGAGGGCGGTATATTCGGTGATGCCGTCCTTCTTTGCCATTTCGTGGAGCTCGGAGACGCTCAGCTTCTGAAGGTCCGTAAGGTACAATTGCCCCTTTTTTACCCGTTCGTATTTTTCGTGAGTGGATTCCGCTTCGGTCTTTTGCGTTCCGTTGGTCTCATCGACGACCTGGACGGCGGCCTGCGGTTCGTTATTGACCACGGCCTGCGCCTGAGGTTCTGCCTGTTCGGGCTGCTCAGATTGTTTGGGCTGCTCGACGATTTCTGCCTCGTCCTGACCCCGTTTTTTCCTTCTGCCCTTTCCGCCGCCTTTAATCATATTCGCTCCTATTATCTGCCAACAACCAAGTTACAAGTAATGTTATCCCGCCCGCTTTAACAGCGTGGGGTTTTTTAAGCTGAAGCAAAGCCGCTCAAATCTCTCCATCATCCGCCCATCGGCGTTCATTTGCCTGGGGGGTTATGCCCGGTAATCCGCAGATGCCAATATCAAGCTGATTTTCCGGACCCCAGCGCGAAATTTTTACTGCGCTGAGTGTGGCTGAATTGGTTTTAAGGCGTTATGTCAGTATTCCCAAACCGGGTACGCTTATCCAAACACTACGATGAACCACACTTATCCTTTATCCACAATGGTTGAGAAAATACAAGCGATTTGTTTGGACAAGCCCGATAAGTCGGAATTGTTATCGACGATATTATCGGCGATACGTTTCTTTTTGTCCAGAGAAATCTGAAGATTTTCGCGAATTTTTAGCTGGTCGGCGTCAAAAACGCCTGTTTTTTTGGCTCTTTCAAGGCGTAATGGGGGTGCGCAATCGACAAAAATGACGTGGTCACAGCGTTTTTCCCAGCCAACTTCAAGCAAAAGGGGTATATCGAGGGCTATTGCCCTGACCGCGGGCTGGGTATTGCACTGTGCCATCAACTGTTCGACGCGAGCCATAATGAGGGGGTGTAGTATGCCGGTAAGGGTCTCCAGTTTTGCGGGGTCGCCGAAAACCCTGTTTGCCAGTTCGGACCGGTCGATTTTGCCTTTGTCGTCGAGAATCTCTTTGCCGAATACGTGGACGATTTTTTTAAGAACGTCTTTTTCTTCGAGGAGCTGATGAGATATGGAGTCGGCATCGATAACGGCACACCCGAGCCTTGCCAACTCAGCCGCAACGGTGCTCTTGCCGGAGTACATTCCGCCCAAGATGCCAATCACAGGTTTTTTTCCGCGCATGCTCACAGAAACCATAGTTTATAATTTATCCGCGGAACAGTCAAGCGATTTTGAGCAGAGAAAATTTTTAGATAAAAATTTCTTGTTGCGTAGAAGTCGTTATAGTATAGTTACTTGCGGCTACTTGGTTTATTTGCCGCGACAACGGTTAAACAGGATTTGCAGAGGCAGACAATGGGACCCGAATGGACAGAAGGTGGGTTTGGGTCAGGCAGCGGTTGTCCCGCGAAAAGGGATACTTTATATTTGCCACTTGCTGTTCGTTGAAGCGAGGTAACGTATGACAACAGTTACAAAAAAAGAACTTATCGATCGTATTGCAAAAGACACACAGGCAAAACGGGTAACAGTCAAGCGCATCATTCAGACATTCCTCGACACGATGACCGCTGAGCTGATGAAGGGCAACCGGCTGGAGTTTCGCGACTTCGGAGTATTCGAGACCAGGACCCGCGCGTCGCGCGTTGCGCAGAATCCAAAGACGCTGCAGCGAGTGGATGTGCCTGCGAAGCGGACGGTGAAATTCAAGATGGGCCGACTGATGAAGGAACGCATGATTTCCGGCACCCGCGAATCGGCGGGGACAAAATAAAACGTAGCGCGGCCAGGATGGCCGTGTTTTCTTCACGGGTTCGAAGCCCGTGTCACGATAGGTTGTTGAGGCGGGGCGGTATATGTCAGAGGGAACGGTCAAGTGGTTTAACACAAGGAAGGGATACGGCTTCATCGCGGCCGCGGACGGCAAAGACGTTTTCGTGCACTACTCAAGCATAAGCAGCGAGGGGTACAAGACGCTTAAGGAGGGCGACCCGGTCAGCTTTGACATTGTGCAGGGGGAGAAGGGACCGAGGGCAGAGAACGTGGTTCCTCTTTCGGCCGGCGCAGCCAAGAAAGACGACAAGCCAGAGAAATCGAAGGCCGAATAAATTTAGTGGGCACAGCCCATCCTACCTATTATCTGCCAACCAACCACCAGGATAAACTTGGGGACTTATCAAAACCATCGCATTTTTTACTTGATACTTCCCATAATATGTGCTATTTCAATAGTGAGGCGGTGAATGGAAAGGCAAAGAAATAAGGCAGTTTCCGACTATGTTATCCGCAGGGCTTGAATCCGGTCTGGATTGTAACGTGCTTGTTCTTAACAAGCACTATATGGCGATTCGCATTATCGGCGCCAGAAGGGCGTTCTCCATGCTTTGTCGCCAACTGGCGGAGGTTGTTTCGTGCGAGGAAGGCACATACGCCAATTACGATTTTCAAAGCTGGTGCGAGGTCAGCGAGTTAAAGCGTAATTTTGAGCCGGATAACTATGACTGGGTTTCGACGGTCAATCTATATGTCGCCGTGCCGAGGATAATTCGGCTGCTGTTTTACGACCGCCTGCCCAGAAGCGAGGTAAAATTCAACCGCAGGAACATCTTCGCCCGCGACAAAAACCGCTGCCAGTATTGCGGCAAAAAACAGCCCACCAGCGAACTCTCACTCGACCACGTCGTTCCAAGAAGCGCGGGCGGCAAGGCCACCTGGACGAATATCGTCTGCGCGTGCACCAACTGCAACGTGAAGAAAGGCGGCAGGACACCTCAGCAGGCGGGGTTGACTCTGGTTCAAAAGCCCGCCAAACCCAAGCACAACCCGCTCATTCACATTCACTTAGGCCATCAGCGTTACAGCAGCTGGAAGCAATTCTTAGACAGCGCCTACTGGTCTGTTGAGTTGAAATAGCTCTTCAGCGGTTTGCTGCTTCTATACCTTGGTGATATTTCCTACAGGCAGGCGAGGTCGAGGTTTTTGGCGGCGGCGGTGTCGTCGGGTCTGCAGATGGGAGTAGTTGAAGGCGAGGCCTTGATTTTTTCGGGGTCGCTTTTGGCGACTTCGGCGATATCAATCATCGCATCGATGAAGGCATCGAGCGTTTCCTTGCTCTCGGTTTCCGTCGGCTCAATCATAATCGCATCGTGGACCGTCGTGGGGAAATATACGGTGGGCGGATGGAAGCCGCGGTCAATGAGCGCCTTGGCGACGTCCAATGCGTGAACACCTGAATCCAACATCCCCTTTGATGGCGTCAACACACATTCGTGTTTGCATATCGCGTCAACTGCTTGTTCGAAGTGTTTTTTCAATTTCACGCGGACATAATTGGCGTTGAGGACGGCGTTTTCGGCGACGCGGACGAGGCCGGCTTTACCTAACATAAGGATATAAACATACGCCTTGAGAATCACGGCGAAGTTGCCGTAGAAGGGGGCGATGTAGCCGATGGATTTGGGGCGGTCGTATTCAAGGGCGTAGGTGCCGTCGTCGCGTTTGGTTACTATTGAGACGGGTAGGTAATCGACGAGTTTTTTTATAACGCCGACGGGGCCGGAGCCGGGGCCGCCACCGCCGTGAGGGGTGGCGAAGGTTTTATGGAGATTGATGTGGACGATGTCGAAGCCGAAATCGCCGGGACGTGCTTTGCCGACGATGGCGTTAAGGTTTGCGCCGTCGTAATAGGCGAGACCATCGACGCTGTGGATTAAATCGCAAATCTGTTTGATATTAGGGTCGAATAACCCAAGCGTATTGGGGCAGGTGAGCATAAGGCCCGCGACTTCATCGTTGAGGAGTTTTTTAAGGGCGTTGACATCCATCACGCCTTTGTCGGTGCTGGGGACGGAGACGATTTTGTAACCGGCGATTGCTGCGCTGGCGGGATTGGTTCCGTGTGCGCTATCGGGGATGAGAACGGTTGTTTTTTTATTGCCTTTGTCGCGATGATAGGCGGCCATAATCATTATACCTGTCAGTTCGCCGTGAGCTCCCGCCATCGGCTGCATAGTGAAGCCCGCCATACCAGTGATTTCACGCAGGAGCATATCCATTTCATAAAGGACGGCGAGCGCGCCCTGGGTAAGCATACCGCCCCCGCGCAACTGGGGCAGAAGCGGGTGAAGATGCGCAAAGCCCGGATACGACGCGATGCGTTCCGTGACCTTTGGGTTGTATTTCATTGTGCAGGAGCCGAGGGGATAAAAATTGGTATCGACGCCGAAGTTGCGACGCGAAAGTTCCGTAAAATGCCTCACCACGTCAAGCTCGCTAAGCTCGGCGAGCTGGGCGGGTTTATTACGCAGAAATTCCTTTTTGATATTTACGGTGGTGGCAACGTCGCTTCGTGTTGTTGTAACGCCGCGCCTGTCGGGCACACTTTTATCAAATATCAGTTTCATTTTATTTCCCACTTAAATTTTTATTTGCTATTATTCCAAGCACGATTATATATCGAATCAATGAAATGCCCTCTCAGAAATCTTGCGTCATTTTCGATTGGGCTTTCGTAAAATGTCATTCCTATTAAAGCAAAGTCATGAATATCCCACTCTTTAGTAGTTTCGTTAAACTTTAATTTTATAGACCAAATACCACCGCCACTTAATCCTGCAAACGAACGTGGCCGTCCTTGAGCACGCATATAATTGCAATCTGATTTTATATAGTCCCATCCATCGATATCTTCTATGTGACAATCAGACATGTCACTGATGAACGCCATTAGCCTGACTTTCGAGAAAATAAGATTATTAACAGTTTCAATTTTATAGTTCTCTTCTGGAAAACCTGAATTCACTAATATGTCACCGTGCATTACGAATTCTTCGTTTACCTTATTTGCGTCGATATCAAGATTCCAAAACGAAGATACGGCCTTAAATGTTGATAGTCGCGGTCCATTCGGGATGTCAATGAAGGTTATATCAGGACCGTCTTGTCCATATCTTCTATTTGCAGGACCAGCTAATGGCTGTTCGCTAATTTCATAGTTTTTTATTATCACAGTCTGATTTCTTTTTATAACACATACTAATACGTCAGAATTCAAGGTTCCTAACGTTAATTCGGGGTTAATATCATGAAGGCAATGATGTGCTGTTAGAATTCCATATTTACCTGCTTTTTGCACAAGGGTGCCTGAGCCGAGAATCCTGAAAGTTCGCGGATCGTTATTTCTCACTCTTCCCAAAGCAACAGAATAATTAACCAATTTTTTGGGGATCTTTAGGTTAAATTCTTCAGGAATATCGTGCAATTTAATCTTCTGATTATTCATCGCTAATAATTAACCAATTAATTCCAGTGGGGCAAAACAAACCCCCATGAATCTGTAGTCAAAGAACGCTCTCCAGGGCTTCGGCGAACATGCCTATCTGCTGTTTTGTGCGTTTTTCGGTTACGCATACGAGGATGCAGTTTTTCATATCGGGATAATACCTGCTCAACGGGAAGCCGGCGGCGAAACCTTTTTCTATAAGTTTGCCTATCACGTCCGCGGCGTCTTTTGGCAGGTCGAGTACAAATTCGTTGAAGAACCACTTGGCCTTGAAATGAGATTTTACGCCGGGTATGGCGGTGAGGCGATTATAAGCGTAACTGGCCTTGTCGGCGCAAAGCTGCGCTGTTTCGCGCAAACCCTCTTTACCGAATAATGACAGATACACCAGAGCGGTCATTGCGCACAGTGCTTCATTTGAGCAGATATTTGACGTGGCTTTTTCTCTGCGTATATGCTGTTCTCTTGCCTGAAGGGTCATAACGAAGCAGTCATTACCATTGCGGTCTTTGGTTCGGCCTATGATGCGGCCTGGCATTTTGCGGACGTGTTCCATACGCGTCGCCATAAAGCCGAGATACGGTCCGCCGAAGGACATTGGCATACCCAAACTCTGGCCCTCGCCTGTTACGATATCGGCGCCCATTGAGCCGGGGGTTTTCAGTATTCCGAGCGATATGGGGTAACAGGACACGACTAAAAGCGCTCCTTTTTTGTGTGCGGCTTCGGCGATGTCACTGAAATCGTCAATGCAGCCGAAGAAATTGGGGTTCTGCAAAATAACAGCGGCGGTATCATTATCGAGTTTGGCTAATATCTGTTCGCGGTCAACAAGGCCAGTTTCGCAGTGAGTCAGGACATGCTCGATTTTGAGGTTCCGCGTGTATGATTCAATCATAACGCGGTAAATAGGATTGACGCTTGTATCGATGATTACTTTGTTTCTGCCCGTTATGCGAAGGGCCATCATCATCGCCTCGTACATCGCGGTGCCGCCATCGTACATTGAGGCGTTGGCGACTTCCATATCGGTCAGCCGGCAAATTGTTGACTGATATTCGTAAACGGCCTGTAATGTCCCCTGCGACACCTCGGGCTGATACGGGGTATAGGCGGTGTAGAATTCGCTGCGGGATATAATCGAATAAACGGCTGCCGGTATGAAATGGTCGTAAAAACCGCCTCCCAGGAAAAGCGTGAGGTCTATCGAGTTTTTATCCGAAAGTTCGGCGAGAACGCCGCGGACTTCCTGTTCCGGCAATCCATCCGGCAGATTCAGTTGTCCGCACAGAAGCCCTTTTGGTATATCCGAAAAGAGCTTTTCCATCGTAAGGCCCATTTCGGCCAGCATCTGCTTTTGCTGCTCGGCGGTATTGGCAATAAACGGCATATCTTAAAGCCCTTTCAGGTATTCCTCATACTGTGCGGTGTCCATAAGGTTTTTCGTCGTTGCCTTGTCGGTTATTTGGATTTTGCAAATCCAGCCGTCGCCGTAACAGTCGTCATTTACTATTTCCGGATTTTTTTCGAGTTTAGTGTTCGCCTCGATTACCTTGCCCGTGACGGGCGAATAAACGTCACTGGCGGCCTTTGAGCTTTCGACGACGGCGAGTTCGCCTTTTTGTTTGACCTCTTTGCCGACGTCGGGCAGTTCGACAAAAGTCAGCTCACCCAACTGGTTCTGGGCGTGGTCGGTTATGCCGATAATCGCAACGCCACCTTCGATTTTGGCCCACTCGTGGTCCTTTGTGTAAAGCAGTCCCTTCACAACCATAATTTTGCCTCCACTGTTAAAATTTTTCAAATCGGCTTATCACTTTACCCTGGATGTCCCCATCTATCCGCTCGCCTTTTTTCGCGGCCTGTTTTCTTCCCTTGCTTACCTGGCTTTCGCTGCGAGCCAGGTAATAAACACCAACTGAAGTCCCTTCAGTTGCTTTGTCCTTGTCCATATATACAATCGCGACCTGTCTTGTCCCTGCGGTTGCGCTCCTGTCCTCCGTAGCTTTAGCGAAGGAGGAGCTGAGGACCCAGCCGACACAAACGCCGCCGCATATTATAGCGTCGTTCTGCCGGACGGGCCGAACGCCCTTTTCGCCGGAAAGTTCGAGCCGGGCGACCTTCATATTGAAACTGTTCGCAATTTTCTCCATCGCTGATTTGCCGATGAAGAACTCCTTGTCGAGTTTTACCGCCCAGCCATAACCCGCCTCGAACGGCGAAATATTATATGGTCCGGCAAGCTCGTGGCCATACAGAGGCAGGCCCGCCTCGACCCGCAAGCTATCGCGTGCGCCCAGGCCGCAGGGCAAAGCTCCGGCGTCAATCAACTTTTGCCACAAATTCGCGGCATCTTTCGGATGCACGAAAAGCTCGAAACATACCTTTGCCCCGGTGTAGCCGGTGCGGGAGATGATGCAATCGATATTCGCCAGTTTCACCTGGCAGAACGTAAAGCTTTTTAGCGTTTTTATCTGCTGACCGACCGAGGTATCCGCAAGTTTGCAAAGAACATCCGCTGCGGCAGGCCCCTGAACAGCGATATCGCCCCTGCAATCGGGGCCGGTTTTTGTGTCCCGCATATCACGAACCGGCGCGGTCTTTATTTGCCTGTCGGGCTTCGCCAAATCTATTTTTGCTTTGCCTGCCTGCAATGCGGCGAGATACGCCCTGGCTTTCGGCTCATTTGAGGCGTTTACGACGACCATAAATTTATCTTTTTCGCGTCGGTAGATGATTATGTCGTCAAGGATGTTGCCCGCGGCGTCTGAAAGGTAACTGTATTGCGCCGAGCCGACTTGCAGAGCGCGGACGTTGTTGGTCGTAATCGCGTCAAGAAAGCTTTCCGCGTTTGGGCCTGCGACCTCTAATGCGCCCATATGGGTGCAGTCGAACACGCCCGCTCGCTTGCGAACCGCCGAATGTTCTTCGCCTATCGACGAATACCACAACGGCATAAGATAGCCGGCAAACTCCGCGATGTGGGATTTATCGGTGAGTTTTAAGTGTTCGTTGTATAAAATGCTGCCTACCGGCGAACTTGCCGGCGATTCAAAAACAAACGTTCCTGCTGCCTGTTTTTTTGCCAATTTCGGCCTCCTTGCTCAAAACTTATGCAACAATATGAAAATTCATCGCAAAGTCAAGGGCCGGGCAGGCGATTTATATTAGCGGATGGACTGGCGGGAGATTATTATAGAAGAAACAACATTTGAAAGGAGATTGGTAATGAACGCAAAGAAAGGATATTTGCCGGTTGCGGTTCTGGCGGCGGCATTAATTATTATATTTGGCGGGTGCGAGAAAGCCGAAAAAGTATCGACCGAAGTCAAGTCCGCGATTTTTCCGGCAGACAAGAACGCCAAACAAGCGGTTATTCTCGATACCGACATCTGCGACGACATCGACGACACGTGGGCACTGGCGCTGCTGCTTCAATCGCCTGAATTCGACGTCAAACTGATTACCACGGCGGTGGGCGATACAACGGCCAGAACAAAGGTTGTGGCGAAGATACTGCAGACGGCAGGCAGGACGGATATACCCATCGGGACGGGGGTGGCCATAGGGGATATGAAAACCGGGCACAGGCAGGACGGCTGGGTTAAAGATTTCGATTTGTCGAAGTATCCCGGGAAGATTTACTCAGACGGCGTGCAGGCGATGATAGATACGATAATGAATTCGCCTGAGCCGATAACGCTAATCGCAATAGGCCCACTGCCGAACGTCGCGGCTGCGCTGGAACGTGAGCCGAATATAGCGAAGAAGGCCCGGTTTGTGGGTATGCAGGGAAGTATCCGCAGGGGCTACGGCGAGAAGTCGAAGCCGGAAAAAGAATACAACATTGTTTCATTTATCAAGGCGTCGCAGACGGTTTTCACGGCCCAATGGGATATGACAATAACGCCTTTAGATACCTGCGGGATGGTATCGCTGGCCGGTGACGACTACAAGAAGGTCCTGGACTGCAACAGCCCAATAACAAATGCGGTTATTGAAAACTACCGCGTGTGGGCAAAAAGCGGCAACACAAACGAGGCACAGGCGGGCAGCAGGAGCTCGACGCTGTTTGATACCGTGGCGATTTACCTCGCGACGAGTCACGATTTGCTGGAGACGGAAAACCTTGGCATTCGCGTTACGGATGACGGGCGCACGGTGATAGACGGTAAGGCGAAGAAAATAAGCTGCGCGATGAAGTGGAAAAATCTTGATGCCTTCGAAAAGCTCCTCGTCGAACGGCTGACAAGCCCCGTCGGCCCGGCGGATTCAAACAACAGGTAATTGGCCGAGTTTGAGATGCCGGCGGGAACCGACCTGGACAAACAGCAGTAAAACTTTTCAGCTATAACAGGCAGAACACCGCTTTTTTAAACCAAACCTTAAAAAAAACCGGCATAATCTTAAAAAAATACTTGAACATAGGGTGGGGGGGTATGGTATAATATACACAGAAAGAAGGGTATAAATATGGAGCAGCCGACTACGCACGAAGGACAACTGCAGTTTTTGAAGAAAATCGAAGGCCAGGTCGCCGGTATCCAGCGAATGATTAAAGAAAAGAGGTACTGCGTCGATATCCTGACCCAGATACGCTCCTGTATCGGCGCGCTGCACAGGGTCGAAGGAGAGGTATTCAAAAAACATCTCGACGGCTGCGTCGCCGGCGCGCTGAGGGGCAAATCCGAGACGGAAAAGCAGAAAAAAATAGATGAGGTTATCGAATTGCTGGACAAATTCAGGAAGTAAGAATTCTCTTGTATGGCAGGTTTAAACCTGTATAAGATAAAACTCCCAGATGAGTAAATTGAGCGAGAAATCGTTTCGAGGGAATATGCGATGAGAACGGGCATATTAACAATATCTCTGGCTACTGTAGTCATTATCGTATCACCGTATGCGTGCGCTTTTGGCGAACCTAATGAAACAGACAGGTTCCTGACCCTCAGAAATTATCTGGAATATGCCGAGGCACACAACGCGGGGCTAAAGAGCAGCTATCAGCAATTGCAGATGGCTTCAGAGCAGGTTCCGCAGGCAAAGTCGCTGCCGGACCCGCAGGTTACATATAACTACTGGACGAAACAATCGGACCTGCAGATGAAGCAGACGGTAGGCGTGATGCAGACGTTGCCGTGGTTTGGCAAGATTGACGCACGAACCCAGGCGGCAACAAAGGAAACATCGGCGGCACAACAAAAATACCAGGCGGCGCGATTAGCGTTGTTCAAAGAAATAAAGGAGGGTTTTTACGAATTTGCCTATCTCGCCAGGGCGACCGATACAGCGATGGAGAACCTGGAATTGTTCAAACATTTTGAGGAGGTTGCCAGAACCAGGCACATGACAACGGCGACCGGGCATCCGGACGTGATTCGGGCACAGGTGGAGATAGCGAGAATGGAGGATGTTTTGAGAGGGCTGGGGCAGTTGCGAGAGCCGACGGTAAGCCGGCTTAGGACGGCGCTGACCCTGCCGGCGGATACAAATCTGCCGTGGCCAAAAACCGAAGAATTCAACGCGGTTGAGCTGGATTATGAGCGATTGGTGAGCATCTTAAGACAAAAGAATCCGGAACTGGCGAGCTTGAACTATGAGGCAATGGCTGTGGGGAGTAAAATTACGCTTGCGGAGAAGAATTTTTATCCGGATATAGGCGTGGGGATAAATTGGGAAGATATGGATAGCCGCGGCGGAAGAGACGGGGTAAGTTTGGTGTTTTCAATGAATTTGCCTTTGTGGCGTGACAGCTATAGCGCAGGAGAAAGACAGGCACAGGCACAAAAGGCAAGTATCGAGCAGCAAAAGATTGAGACGGAAAACGTCCTTCTGACAAAGGCGGCACAATCGCTTTACGAATACAGAGACAGCGTCCGAAAGATACGATTGTATCGTAATACGCTGATACCCAAGGGCAGGGAGCTGCTGCAGGCGTCGGAGGCGGCGTATCGGGAAGGGACAATAGATTTTTTAAGCTTGATTGACGCACAGCGGATGCTTCTGGATTATCACCTGTCTCTCCAGCGGGCGATTGCGGATAATCAGCAGAAATTAGCTGAATTAGAAATGTTAGCGGGGACAGAGTTGGATTCGAGATAACATTGATAATCTGGAAGGATAGATTTAGCAGAACACATTCCTATCGGATTAGTATAGAATAGCGAGCCAATAGCAAAAAGCGGAGATATTATTTTGGAAAGGGAACAAAAATGAAAACTTCGACAATAATTTTATCAACTTTTGCAGTGGCACTCGCTTTGGGTCTTATTGGGTGCAAAAAGAAACAAAGCCCGGCTATGCCTGCCAAAGAGACAACAATGAAAGGCATGCAGATGCAGACGGCTAAAACGGCAGAAGATACAAATAAGACAGCCACAACGGCAGCAGCGGCATCAACAGAACAGACGCTATGTCCTGTTACCGGGGATAAAATCGATAAGAACGTCTTCGTGGAATACAAGGGCAAGAAGGTTTATTTCTGCTGCGCGATGTGCAAAGGGCAGTTTGAAAAAGACCCTGAAAAATACATAGCCAAACTGCCGCAGTTCCAGAAATAAAATTTCAACGCGAAGCACGCAGAGACCGCAGAGAAAAACATAGAGCTAACTCTGTATGCTCTGCGGGGAAAATTGCTGTTGCTGTAAGACGGAGTTGAATAATGAAAAAGCGAACGATTATCATCGGCGTGATTATTGTGGCGGCGATTATTGGGGTTTTTATACCAGGTCGGCACAATAACACACAACGCACAGGAACCATTTCAGAAACAGCGAAGGATTTGTATTATTGTCCGATGCACCCGAACTACACGTCGGACAGACCCGGTGATTGCCCAATCTGTGGTATGTCGCTTGTGAAGAGAGTTGTTGCCCCGAAAGCCGAACAAAAGACGGAACCGGGTAAATCCGGCAAAATACTTTTTTATCGCAACCCGATGAATCCCGCGGTTACTTCGCCTGTCCCTATGAAGGACCAGATGGGGATGGATTATGTGCCGGTATATGAGCAGGAAGCGACAAATTCCGCGATGGTTTACATAGGCCCGGAGAAGCAGCAGTTAATCGGGGTGAAAAAAGGAAAGGTGGGAAAGCGGAAGCTGTCAGGGCAAATTCTGACGGTGGGAAGGGTTGCATACGACCCGTCGCTGTTTACCGCACAGCAGGAATACCTGCAGGCGTTCAAAAGCAGCCGGACGATACACAAGGACGAAGGTTATATAGATGAGCAGTCAGGAGCCCTTATCAAGTCAATGAAGCAAAAGCTGCTGGCTATGGGAATGAGCGAGAATGAAATAACTGAACTGGAAAATCGTGGTAAGCCGCAGCAGAATCTGTATCTGCCCACCGGCGAAGACAAAAACGTCTGGGTGTATGTAACTATTTATGAATATGAGGCGGGGCTGGTTAAAACGGGAACGCCCATCGAGGTGCGTGCCATTGCGTATCCCGGCGAGCTTTTCGAGGGCAGCGTTATTTCAGTTACTCCCATACTGGAGGCGGCGACGAGAACGCTGAAGGTCAGGGCTTTGGTCGATAATCCCGAAAACAAGCTTAAACTTGAGATGTTTGTCAACGTGGTGATAAAGTATGACCTCGGTGACAAGCTTGCCGTGCCGGAGGAGGCGGTAATGCACGCGGGGACACGTGATATCGTTTTTGTCGCCAAGCCGGACGGCTACTTTGAGCCGAGGGTTGTAACGCTCGGCTCAAAAGCACAAGGATATTACGAGGCATTGCGAGGATTGTCGGAAAATGAAGAAGTTATTACATCGGGCAACTTTCTGATAGATTCGGAGAGCAAACTGAACGCAGGTTTCAACAAATCAGCGGAACCAAACAAGTGAAGGCCTCGGTGCAGCGATGATTAGCAGGATAATAGAATTTTCCGCTAAAAATAAGTTTATCGTCATATTCTTCGCGATTGCCGCGATAGTCGGGGCGGTATATTGCATAAGGATTATGCCGCTGGACGCGATTCCGGATTTGTCGGATACTCAGGTGATAATCTACTCCCAGTGGGATAGGTCCCCGGACATTATCGAGCAGCAGGTTACGTATCCGATTGTTACAGCAATGCTCGGTGCGCCGAACGTGCGGGCGATTCGGGGTTTTTCGGATTTCGGGTTCTCATACGTTTACATAATCTTCAAGGACGGGACAGACATATACTGGGCGCGAAGCCGGGTGGTGGAATACCTGAGCAAAATCACCGCGAAACTGCCTCAGGGCGTGTCGGTTGAGATTGGGCCGGACGCGACGGGGCTGGGGTGGGTTTATCAATACGCGCTGGTTGATAAGACCGGCAACAACAGTTTGGCGGATTTACGAAGTTTTCAGGATTGGAATTTGCGATACTCGCTGCAAACTGTGCCCGGAGTCGCGGACGTCGCGGCGGTGGGTGGTTTTCAAAAGCAATACCAGGTCAACGTCAACCCCAATGCGCTGCTTGCATACAATATCCCCCTTACAAAAGTCGTCGAGGCAATAAGGCAAAGCAACAACGATGTGGGCGGCCGGCTGCTTGAGATGTCCGGCACGGAATATATGATTCGGGCAAAGGGGTATGTAAAATCACCCGCAGATTTGGAGAATACTGTAATAGGTACAGATGGTTCCGGTACACCCATTTTGGTTAAGAATGTTGCTGATGTTGTAATCGGGCCTGATATACGACGCGGGGTAGCGGATTTGGACGGCGAGGGGGACACGGTCGGCGGAATCGTGATAATGAGGCAGGGGGAAAACGCGCTCAACGTAATCAATCGCGTCAAGGCCAAAATCGAGGAGATAAAGCCGTCGCTGCCCAAAGGCGTCGAGATAGTTACGACATACGACCGCTCAGACCTTATCAAGCGGGCCATCGACACGCTTAAACACCAGCTCATCGAGGAAATGATTATCGTCAGTTTGGTGATACTGATATTCTTATGGCACTTTCCGTCGGCAATCATACCGATAGTTACGATACCCATCGCGGTGCTGCTGTCGTTTATCCCGATGTATGGCATCAAGCTGACATCCAATATTATGTCCCTGTCTGGTATCGCGATATCAATAGGAGTGCTTGTGGATGGCGCGATAGTGGAGGTTGAGAACGCGTATAAAAAACTGCAATTGTGGGAGGCGGGCGGGCGCAAAGGTGATTTTCACATCATCCGGCTGAACGCTTTAAAAGAAGTCGGGCCATCGGTATTCTTTTCGCTGTTAGTGATAGCGGTCGCGTTTTTGCCGATATTCACGCTCGTTGACCAGGAAGGCCGACTGTTCAAGCCGTTGGCATACAGCAAGAACCTCGCGATGGCGATAGCGGCGATTCTGGCGATAACGCTCGACCCGGCTATACGGATGCTTTTCACGCGGATGGATTACCGGCACTTTAAGCCGGCGTGGCTTTCGAGATTATATAACGCGATTACCGTCGGTAAATATTATCCCGAAGAGCAGCACCCGGTGAGCCGGAGATTATTCGCGATATATGAGCCGGCGTGCAATTTTGTTCTTGAGCATCGCAAGTTCACGCTGATTTGCGCCGCGATTTTGATGGTAGCGACGGTGCCGGTGTATTTTCAGCTTGGGTCGGAGTTTATGCCGCCTTTGAATGAGGGGACGATTCTTTATATGCCGACGACGTTGCCGGGGATATCGGTTACGGAGGCGGCGAACCTTTTGCAGATACAGGACAAAATTTTTATGTCGTTCCCTGAGGTCGAGCGGGTGTTCGGCAAGGCGGGTCGCGCCAATACACCGACGGACCCGGCGCCGTTCTCGATGATGGAGACGACGGTTGTTTTAAAGGACAAGCGTTATTGGTCAGAGGGAATGACGTGGGAAAAACTGATTGAGGAAATGAACGCCAAAATGCAGATACCGGGCGTGACTAATGCATGGACGATGCCGATAAAGGCGAGAATCGATATGCTTTCGACCGGCATACGAACGCCAATAGGGATTAAAATTTACGGTGCAGACCTCGCCGAGATTGAAAAAATAGGAATGCAGCTTGAGCAAATTATCAAGCCGCTTGAGGGAACGCGCAGCGTATATGCGGAACGGGTATCGGGCGGGTATTTTGTGGATTTTAATTTGAAGCGGGAGCAGTTAGCCCGATACGGATTGAGCATACAGGATGCTGAAGAGATTATCACGAGCGCAATCGGCGGGGAAAATGTTACAACGGCGATTGCGGGGACAGAACGCTATAGCATAAATGTGCGATACGCCCGTGACTACCGCGACGATTTGGAAAAGCTGCAGCGGGTGCTTGTGCCAACAATGTCTGGTGCGCAGATACCGCTTGGCGAACTTGCGGAGATAAGCGTTTCGCTTGGGCCGGCGATGATACGCGATGAGAACGGGATGTTAGCGGGTTATGTATATGTTGATATCGCAGGTATTGACATCGGCAGTTACGTCGCACAGGCGAAAAAGGCGGTGGCCTCGCAATTGCAACTGCCTGCCGGTTACGCCCTGCAATGGAGCGGGCAATTCGAGAATATGCTGCGGGTGAGAGAACGTCTGAAGGTTGTAATCCCGCTGACGCTTCTGATTATTTTCACGCTGCTTTACATCAACACAAAGAACATCGTCAAGACCGGTATCGTAATGCTTGCGGTGCCTTTTTCGCTTATTGGTGCGGTGTGGTTCCTTTATATACTGGGCTATAACATTTCCATAGCGGTATGGGTGGGGATGATAGCGCTTATGGGGCTTGACGCGGAGACGGGCGTGTTTATGCTGCTGTTCCTCGATTTGTCTTACAATGATATGGCGGCACAGGGCAGGATGAATACCTTCGCGGATTTGAAAGAGGCGATTATTCACGGCGCGGTCAAACGGATTCGGCCAAAAATGATGACGGTAATGGCGATGTTTATGGGCCTTATACCGATTATGTGGTCGATGGGGACAGGTTCGGACGTGATGAAGCGCATAGCTGCGCCGATGATTGGCGGCATAATTACGAGCTTCATACTTGAATTGTTAGTTTACCCGCCTTTGTATGCAATGTGGAAACAGAGAGAACTCCGCAAGACGGAACAAGCCACCTTTTAAGTTTCGGTAAATGCGCTGTCCCAGTCCTTCCAGACGGGTTCGAGGCCCTGAGATTTCAGCATAGCGGCGATTTGGGCGGGAGAGCGGGAATCATCGATATCGAATTGGCCGACTGAATCGGCGTGAGTAGAGTAGCCGCCGGGGTTGGTTTTGCTGCCTGCGCTCATTCGAGTAATACCTAATTTAACAAACTGGTCGCGCAGATGAGCCGGCTCGCGCGTTGAAATGGTCATTCCCGCGTCGGCGAAGCACAGCCGAAGGGCGAGAATCATCTGGACGAGATTCTTATCCGAGAGAAGATTAAACTGTGCGCTGTCAACATCCTTGGCGGGACGCAACCGCGGGAAAGAAAACGACACGCGCGATTTCCAGTAGCGTTTCATCAGGTAATGGGCATGCTCGGCAAGAGCGAGCGTTTCGAGACGCCAATCATCAAGGCCCAGAAGTGCGCCAAGCCCGATTTCCCGCATACCTGCCTGGCCAAAACTATCCGCTGCGCTCAATCGATAATCGTAGTCGGCTTTTGGCCCTGCGGGATGATATTTGCGATATGTTTCGCGGTCGTAGGTTTCCTGATACAGCGTTACGCCTTCGATGCCGGCGGCAAAAAGCTTCGCGTATTCTTCGGTGGACATCTGATAGATTTCAACGGACAGCGAGCTGAATTTGGGTCGCAACTTCGACGCTAATTCGGCCAGGTAATCGACGGTGATGAATTTTTTGTCTTCACTGCTTACAAGCAGCAAATCCCTGAAACCCTCTTTGGCGATTGTTTCGGCTTCGGCGAGGGCCTGTTTGACTGTGAGGCGGATTCGAGAAAATCGATGATTTGTGCTGAAGCCGCAGTAAATGCAGCCATTGACGCAGAAATTCGAAACGTAAAGCGGGGCATATAATCGGACGGTTTTGCCGAATCGCTGAAGGGTGAGCTGATGAGCGATTTGCGCCATTTGCTCGATGTAATTTTCAGCAGCGGGCGAGATGAGTATCAATAATCTATCGAGGACGTAATATCCCGGCTGGCGAGATAATGCCCATTTGACTTCGTCTTCCGTAATTTCACCAAGACGCTTTGTCCAGATATCTTTTCCTGGGCCATCGAGTCCCCTGTCGGCCAAAAGGGTCTTTATATCTGCAACGGTATGCTTTTTCACATCTGCCATATTGGCTCAACAAAAATCAGCCAAACATTTCTTCTGATATTGTGCCTTCAAACACTTTTGTAACCGGCCCCGTCATTCGCACGGAATAATCTGCACCTACTGCAATATCGATGTCCCCGCCGGGCATACGCACTGTTATTTTAGAATCGCATAGACCGAGGCGATAAGCAACCGCAGCAGCCACACAACTACTGCTGCCCGACGCCAAAGTATAACCGGCGCCTCTTTCCCAGATTTCTATTCTTATATTATGGCGGTCCGTCACTTCCATAAACTGCACGTTTGTTCTATTGGGAAAACGAGAATCACGTTCAATAAAAGGTCCAAGACGCCGTGCCAAATCAGCGGAAACATTCTCGCGCAGAATCACACAATGCGGGTTACCGATTGTTGCGGCTGAATATATTAGTGTCTGACCTTCTATTTCCATCTTCTCGTTAATTACCTCGCGTGGAGGGCCTGCAACGGGGATTTTACTGCTATGGAAGTTGACCTGACCCATATCGACTGCAACATTGCTTCCATCTTCGTTCACTTCGGCTTCTACGGGACCTCCCGCAGTAATTATAGAAAACCTCGTTTGACGTTTACCGCTCTGTTCCCACAAATATCTCGCAAAAATCCTCAGGCCGTTGCCGCTTTTTTCCGCCTCGCTGCCATCGGGATTGAAAATGCGAAGAGTAAAAGGATTTCCTTCCGCGCCTGCAGACCCGCAGAGAATCCCATCGGCCCCGACTCCGTAGTTGCGATGGCATATCCTGCGTATTTGCTTTTCAGTCAAATAAGCTGAGGGTTTGTCTGGGTCCCAAACAATGTAATCATTACCAAGTGCGTGATACTTAGTAAACCTCATATAATTACCTTACTCGTTTCTTAAAAAGCCGGTGAGCGGGCTTGAGGCGTTTGCTTTTTTTGATTCAGCTGCGGCGCCGGAAAGATACGCAGTTCGGCCAGCCATAACCGCGAGCTTGAAGGCCTCAGCCATTTTCGCCGGCTCAACGGCTGTCGCGATTGCGGTATTGACTAAAACGGCGTCTGCACCCATTTCCATCGCCTCAGCGGCGTGCGAGGGTAAACCAAGCCCCGCGTCAACAATGACGGGGACATTGGCCTGTTCGATTATGATTTCAATTGCCGCCCGTGTTTTTAATCCCTGGTTCGAACCGATGGGGCTGGCCAAAGGCATTACGGTCGCAGTTCCAACATCCTGAAGTTTTTTGCTCAATATTGGGTCCGCGTTTATATATGGCAAAACGACAAAACCATCTTTAACGAGAATCTCGGCGGCCTTTAATGTTTCGATTGGGTCGGGCAGTAAATAGTACGGGTCTGGCGTAACTTCAAGTTTTACCCAGTTGATGCCCGTCGCAGCCCGTGCGAGGCGCGCTAAACGAATGGCCTCATCGGCAGTGCGTGCTCCTGATGTGTTGGGCAAAAGCAGGTATTTGTTCCTGTCGATTGCCGCGAGCATATCGTCGTCTTTGTTTGTGATATCGACCCTGCGAAGAGCCACGGTAACAATTTCAGCGCCAGCGGCCTCTATCGCCTGTGCCATTGCTTTGCTGGATGAGAATTTTCCCGTGCCGATGAGCAGGCGCGAGGTGAATTGTCTTCCAGCGATAACAAGCTTATCCATATTTAGCCCCCGGGTACAAATCTGACGAGTTCGATTGCTTGCCCGGCGCGCAGTGGTGTAGTCGAGAAGTTTTTCCGTTCGATGATTTGGCCATTGAGTTCAGCGACGACGGTTGTGGAATCAACGCCGAGATGTCTCAACAGGTCCGCTATCGTCGCGGGCATTTTGTTGTCAGGAAATATTTCCTCTTTGCCGTTTATCTTTAATAGGCCCATACATACCCCTTGAAAATCGAGGCCGTAAACAAAAAACGCTCCCGGAAAGGAGCGTTTCAAAACCAAATCAATCCGCCTCCCTTCGCAGGTCTTAACCTGAGCAGGTTCATAGGGTCACCCCGACAATTCGGGATTTCTCAGCCACAAGCCCAATTTCGCCCTGGCTCCCCTGGCTATCATATTCAACAAAGTGAGCATATCACAGATTTGCCTCAGGGTCAAATGTTTATGAATGGCACACGCAGGGGTTTTACTGGGAGAGGCGTTTTTTCCGGACCAAAAGAGCGTAATGGCCGTTGAAATTTACCAGATGTCCGCCGCCGGCGAGGGCAGGATGTGGAGGTCATCCTGAGGCGGACGGAAAGTCCGAGAAATTCCTCTCGCAGGAACAAGTTTCGGCGGTTTTTGAGCCAATTTGCTATTTGTTGCAAAGTCGATAATGCGGGCGGGCAAAATAGCCGAAATAAGAATGTAGGCGAACGTGCTTACGAAAAACCGGGTCCCGAAATGGACCACGTAAGTATAAATAATTAAATTCAAACAACCACACAGTGAATAGGAGAATGACATGACTCCGGTAAAAGTAGTTGAAAGACCAATGACAATGGGCGAGATAAAGGACAAGGCCAAGAATCTCGGTATTACGCCTGGGAATATGAAGAAGACGGAACTGATTCAGGCGATACAGCGGGCCGAGGGTAACAACCCCTGCTACAGCACGACAAATGGGACCTGCCAGTGGACCGAGTGCTGCTTCAGAGTTGACTGTCTGAAGATCAGGAATTAAGCCGGTTTTTCGGAGATTGTGTCACAACATCTGGAAATCGGGCAATGCTCGATGAGAAGTATGTCAAAACGGGGCGCGTTGCGCCCCGTTTTCGTTTTACAAGCTTGTGTCCCCGGCGACTCTCGTCGATTCACAATTTGTAATTGCCACATACCATCAGAACGAACCTGCAGGATTTCAACATCGCTCACTACAGATTGCTCACCACAGGTAAGCCCCCCTCGACTACGCTCGGGACAGGCAGGGCAGGCCCTTCTTCGCTGCGCTACGAAGGGCAGGCAGATTACACATATTTGAACCGAAGTCATTGTATATCAGTATGTTATATGTTGTAGGCGGGCGAAAAATTTTCGCCATTAAGACGCAAAGGCGTTAAGATTTTTCTTTGTGGATACGGGCCTTCGTGGTAAAAACACCAGTTAAACCGGTATCTATTGCGTCAGGGGTATTTACAGGAACGATAAATGGCACAGCGGAAAAAACTAAGAGAACGGCTGGAAGCAAAAGCCGGGTTTGTTGTAGTGGCGGAGCTTGCGGGAGGGCCGAATTTTGACTTTGGGCCGATAGGGAAGTTTTTGTCGGCATACAAAAAGGCGGGGCCTGATTCGATACCGGCTGGGTTTGATTTCGCGGGCATTACGCTGCCTCAGAATCCGGGCGGTGTGGCGAATATCGATCCGGGTCACGCGATTGACAGGTTGAACGCGGAGGGGCTGCTGGGCGATTTGGATTGTGTGCCGCATATTTCGTGCAAGGACCAGAACGCCAATTCGCTTGTCAGCTCGTTAGTGGGGCTGAGAGATTCGGGCGTTGAGAGCGTGCTGATTCTTACAGGCGACAAGCCGATTTCCGCGACGAGCGTTTTCGACCTTGATTCGATTGGATTGCTGCAAGTCATCGGGGATATGAACAATGAGGGGTACATAAAAGCGAGGCCCCAGGATTTGGACAAGGTTCAACAGTTTTTCCCCGGCGCGGCGGTGTCGCCATTTAAATATACCGAGCAATCGCAAATGCAGCAGTATTACAAGATGGAGAAGAAGATTGCCTGCGGGGCGAAATTTTTGATTACGCAGGTCGGGTGGGACTGGAAAAAATCGCAGGAGCTTTTCAAATACATCGAGAAGAACAAACTAAATATCCCCGTTCTGGGCAACGTTTACTTCTTGAGCACGACGACGGCGGCGCCAAGGTTGATGCACGACGCGAAACTAACCGGGTGTTTTGTGAGCGACGAGTTTTTGGCGAAACTGTATTCTGAGAATTTGTCGCAGCATATTGAGAGGGCGGCGCAACAGGTGGCGATGTATAAGGCGATTGGCGCTGCGGGGGTGGATATCGGGGGTGTCAGCAATTTTGAGACGTTCGCGGACATTTTGAAAAGGGCCGCGGAAATTGGTGATGGCTGGGGACAATACAAGGATAATTTGTACTGGCCCGCGAAGAAGGCGTTTTATCTTTATGATGATAATGGTCGAGAGAGAACTTTGTCTAAGCCGCGCAAGACGTTTCATCATAAATTTTTCAATTTTATGCACAGGGCGATTTTGAATCCCGATTATCACGGCTTCCGCGCATTCAGGGGGATTATGGCGACTCTGGGAACCGAAAAAGGCGAAGGCGCCATTTATAAATTGTTCCACGCGGGCGAGGGTGCGTTCAAGTATTTGACATTTGACTGCGAAGGATGCGGTGATTGTTATTTGCCTGAGAATTTCGGACTTTGCACGATGGGGGGATGCGAAAAGGGGCTTGCAAATGCGCCGTGCGGGGATGCTACGGCTGATGGCAAATGCGGCAACAACCTCGAAAACGTCTGCATCGGCGAACTTATTTACGACGCAGCGGCTTCTGAAGAACTCGGCCTTGCGAAACTCAAACGCATAATCAACAAGCCGAGAATAAAAACGCTGGAGCATACCGCGTCGATTTTGAATTACCTGTTCGGGAGGGACCACACTATGAAAAACGCCCTGATTTCGATTGGCGAATCGATTCACGCCTCGATACCAAAGACGGGACAGATAATGAAACAACTGGCACAGCTTGGGCCGGATGCTTATACTAAGCCGAGCGGGCCGTTGAATTATATCAAGGCGTTGGTGGAGTCACAGGCAAACGACGGGGCGGATTATATCGCGGTCAACGTTGACGCATTCGGCGAGGACGACCAGCAGGTCGCGGTCAATATGATGCGCGAATATATCAAGCTGGTTCGCAGGTGGAGCAATGGTGTCCCCATCTGCATCGACAGCGGCAACAACGACGTGCTGATAGCGGGATTGAAAGAGTGGTATAACACAAAGGAGGCGGTGAAGCAGCCGCTGATAAACTCCGTCAAGATTTACACGATGGATAAATTCTTCCCGCTGAAAAGGGATTACGATTACGCGTTCATCGGGCTGTTGATGACGGAAGACAAGCCGACCGGGCCGGGCGGGTCGCATTCGATGGAAGAATTGTATTCGCTTGCGAAGAAGATTTACGACAAGGCGGTGGGGCAGTATGGTTTCAAGCCGGGGGAGATTTTGTTGGATTCGACGGTCTTCCCGCTGGCGATAGATATGCCGATGGAGCCGGGAGTGCCGGGATATACTTACCGTGCATTCGAGGCAATCAAAAAAATAAAGAGCGACCCGGCTATGAAGGGCGTGCATTGTTCATTAGGCATCAGCAATTCGGTTCGCGATTTGCCGGGGCGGAGGATTGGCGTTTGCCGGGCTTATGTGGCGAAAGCGATGGAATATGGCCTCGATGCCGGGATAGTCAACATTGCTCATCACTATGGGCGCGTGCCTGCGGACCCGGATTTGGTTGCGCTGGTCGATGCCTTCGCGAAAATGGACGGCTCAGCGGAGGCAACCAACAACGCGATGATGCTGATGGGCAAGTTCTGCCAGGAGAATCGCAAAGCGAGCGTTTAGCGAGTAGCGGACAGGTTTGGAATAAATAAGGCAGCACTCGGCAGGTGGATATTTTGGCCCTCGTAACCGTTGACCTTGCAAAAAGGGGTCGAGAATTTCGGTTGTGACTATACATTATCGGTCCATGAGGCCGCGGCACCAACAAACCATCATAGCGACCCTTTTATTTCGCTAACGCATTGCTTATAAATCACTTAACCTGTCTCATCGGTAGGGCGATAATTAGATTACAACCTGCCAATCATCGTTATTGGGATGCATACATCGTACTTTTAAAATAACAAGTCGGAGAACTGTCAAATGAGCACGACTTTACATAAAGACAAAAGCGATGATAGCGCACTTGGCCTTGTCGGCCACGACCAGTCATACGTCCGCACTCGACCTGTCGCATTGTTCGTTAAGGCCGTGGTTGTAATATTCGCCTGCGAAGCAGTCATAATGGTGGCGATGGAAAAGGTGCCGGGTGTCTGGAAAACTTGGAAAATAGTTATCAACCCGGTTGCCCTGGCAATAATTAGCGCGGCAATATTGTACTGGATAGTAAACCCCATAAATGAAATGTTGAAAACAAGCGAGAAGGCGGAAAGAAAGCTTGATTTATTCAGAAATCTAATTGATAAATCGAACGACAGCATCTTTATAATCGAACCCGAAACCGCGAAGATTCTGGATGTGACTTACAGGGCATGCATTACGCTTGGTTACAGACGGCCTGAATTACTTAATATGACCTTATTGGATATTGGGGGACACATTACTGATAATACTGCCTGGGCTGAATATGTCGGGAAGGTCAGGAACTACGGATATATGTTAGCGGAGCGGTACAAACGCAAGGATGGCACTACCTTTCCAGTTGAGGTGAATGCCAGCATCGTCAAGTTGGACCACCGGGAGTATATAGTCGCTGTGGCCAGAGACACTATTGAGCGTGAACATGCTCGGATTCAACTCGAAGAAAGCGAAACCATTAAAAAAAAATAGCTGAATGCGCAAAGGACGCTATCATCATGATGGGGCCAAAAGGAGAAATATTCTTTTGGAACCCCGCCGCAGAGAGAATATTCGGTTATTCCCGCAATGAGGCAATCGGAAAACACCTGCACAAGCTGCTGGCCCCCGAACGATTCCGCGATGCCTATCAAAAAGGTCTTTCCTGCTTCCAAAAAACAGGGCAAGGCAACGCCTTAGGCAAAACTCTCAAGCTGGAGGCAATCAGGAAGAACGGAGAAGAATTCAGCATAGAGTTGTCTGTCAATTCAGTCCATTTGGGCGGCAAATGGCATGCTGTTGGCATCATCCGGGATATGTCAGAAAGCAAAGAGGCAGAGGCCGACTGGGCAAATAAGGATAAGGCAACGGTAGTAACAGGCAAGTCAACAACCTGATAACCGCTGCGGTATCTCATATCGCAAGACAACATATCTTAAAGCGAATTACATGGACACTCATGACCGATCTAAGGCAATCTCGCTGGCTACGAGACCTGTGCTATTGCAGACGGCAGCATCCCCGGCTATGATAATTTAGATGGCGGCGAAATCGGGTCACGATAAAGGAAGTTCGGTGGCGGTCAACAAGAAGGCCTGGCACAACTTCGAGATAGAAGACAAGTTCGAAGCGGGGATGGAACTTTTGGGCAGCGAGGTAAAGTCGCTCCGCACAGGTCAAGCCGACCTGAGCGGGTCATACGCGAGAATCATAAACGGGGAGTGCTGGCTGGTCGGGGCGAAAATCTCC
Source organism: Sedimentisphaerales bacterium (assembly GCA_050013675.1). GTDB lineage: Bacteria > Planctomycetota > Phycisphaerae > Sedimentisphaerales > Anaerobacaceae > Fen-1362. The sequence continues at coordinate 297,005 of JBEKEU010000001.1, read as the reverse complement.
CAGTACCAGGTAACGGGACTGGCAGGCCACAGCCCGACACGAAAAAGAAAACTCCTCTTGCATAAGCACGAGATTCACAAAATCTACACCAAGCTGGAGCAGCGCGGCTATACGCTTGTGCCGTTGCGGATATATTTTAATCAAAAGGGCCTGGCGAAGACGGAGGTCGCTCTTGCGCGAGGCAAGCGGCAATATGACAAACGCCGGGCAATTGCCGAACGCGAACAGAAAAGAGACATCGACAAGCGAATGAAAAAATTCCGTAACTGAAAACAGGGAGACAAGGATTATGACCGAAGAAAAGAACGACAAAAAGAAGATAATTATCGATGAGGACTGGAAGCAGCAGGCCAAGAAAGAAAAAGAGGTGCTGGCTGAAAAAGAGGAGGCGGAAAAGAAAGAGGCCGGTCAGGATAAGCGTCAAGGCCCTTTGCCGCAGGGCGACCTGACGGCTTTGGTGAGTATGCTTTTTACCCAGACACTTTTTTCGCTGGGGTTTATCCAGGTCAAGGGGCAGGAGAAACGTGAGCCGGACCTCGCGTTGGCTAAGTACAATATCGATATGATCGAGACGCTCGAAGAAAAGACCAAAGGCAATCTCAGCGAAGACGAGCAGCAGGCCATTACGTCTGCGCTCAATGAGCTTCGTATGGCTTACGTCAAAGTCGCGGGGACAACTGAAAATTAGCGAATAAAAAGTGCGAAGGGACATTTGTGACCATATTGGAACAAATCATCGCGGATAAAAGGAAAGAAGTAGAAAAGAGGAAAAAGGAACAGCCGCTCGAAGAGCTTAAAGAGCAGCTTGTGCTTCTCGGCAAATGCCGTAATTTCTATAAGGCGGTCACAAAGGCAAACAGTCGCGGAATCAACGTCATCGCCGAGATAAAAAAGGCCTCGCCCTCCGCGGGCGTAATATGCAGGGATTTCGCCCCCGTCACAATCGCAAAGGCATACGAACGCTGCGGCGCAGATGCCATCAGTGTTCTTACCGACGAAAAGTATTTTCAGGGCAAGCTCGAATACATCGACCACGTGAAACACGCCGTCGATTTGCCCATCCTGCGAAAGGATTTTATCATAGATATCTGGCAGGTTTATGAATCCCGCGTTGCCGGCGCCGACGCGATACTGCTTATTGCCGAGGCGTTGAAGCCCGCCGAGCTTATCGACCTGATGATTGCCGCCGCCGAATTGACGCTGACGGTGCTTTTGGAGGTGCACGATGCCGACTCGCTTTTGGCAGTGCGAAGCATGGTCGGCTTTCCCAGAAAGGGCTACAGCGTCCTGGGTATAAACAACCGTGACCTTGCGACAATGAAGGTGGATTTGAATACAACTTCGCGCCTTGCCGGCCTGCTGGATAACAAGGTCGAGCTTGTCGCTGAGAGCGGAATCAAAACGCGACAAGACGTGAAAAAATTAAAAGCAGCGGGCGTCAGCGCAGTCCTTGTGGGACAAACGCTTTGTGAAAGTGCGGACATAGCCGCCAGATTCAAAGAGTTGTTTGACTGAAATTGCCGGGCACTGGGTGCGAAAAACGCACCTGGCCCCTTCCTTATATGAGGCGCACGTAATGGAGACGCAAGCCAGGGAAAAAGTTGATGGCGGCCCGCCATACCGCGGCGAGGTTGTTTATATCTATGCTTATGATATTGCGTACGATATAAAAAATGAGCCGGTGGAGAAGATTTTAACGCAGCCGACGAGGGACTATCTTGTGGGGCCCAGCAAGCGAATTCCCCGGCAGATGTTTTTCTATCGACCGCGGATAGCCGATTTTGCTCCGGAGAAGCGCATGCTGCGCAGCGGGGAATCACTTGAAATCAGGAAAAGCGTAAAGATTTTCGGCGTCGGCGCAATGACTGTTCAGGTTCGAGTGCCGTTCGAAGTTGAGCGGCTGGAGGATCTCGTCGGTTATCACGATTTGAAATTCGCCGAACGAGGTCTTGAGGAAGAGGTCGCGGAATTTGCCGAAAGAGTTCGAAAAGACCTTGTGCCTTACTGTGTTCGGCCGGTGCCGGCGCTGATGCAGGCGGAGGCATATACGGTGTTCTGCGTGGCAGGACTGCCGGGGGTGGAAGGACAAAGGGTTCGTGCGGAGGACTGGCTGACGGCCAACAGAAGGCGAGTGGCGGCACTGCTTATGCAGGAGGAAAACGCCGAATCGCTATCAGAGCAGGAGGTCCGCGAATCAACGGGGCTTTACCTGAGCTATTACGGGGACGACCTTGTTGTGGTTGACTGGGATTCTGCGATTGTCGTCGGCCAGCAGGACGCGCTCGATGACGTTCTGCACATAATGGAGCTTGCGAACGTCCAGTTGGTGGAGCTTGCTGCCTATGACAGGGTCCTGGACGAGGCGCTTCAGGTTGCCTACAGCGATATGAACAGGCAAACAGTTCGTTCCACCCGCAAAATGCTGGAGAATCTGCGAGAGCTTCGTATAGACTTGGCGAGGATAAGCGATGAATTGTCAAACATAACAAAGTTTTTTGGCGACTGGCACCTTGCGAAGACGCACAGAAATCTCGCGGACAGGTTCCACTTGGGCGACTGGCAGCGTATTATCGGGGAAAAAACCAGGACGCTCGATGGTCTCTACCAGATTCTGCTTCAAAACAGGTTAAACTCTGTGATGTTGCTGCTTGAAGTGACGATAGTCCTGCTTTTCATAATCGACCTTGTTGTGCTGCTTATCAAGTAGTATGCAAACTCAATTTTATAAGGACGAATAAAATGTCGATAGCACTTTACTTGGCGTTCGGATTGGTTGCGGGGGTTATGAGCGGGCTTTTAGGTATCGGGGGTGGCATTTTTATTATTCCAGTGTTGGTCTTCCTGCTGGGCTTTTCTCAGCAAACGGCACAGGGGACAACGCTGGCGATGATGGTGCCGCCAATCGGGTTGCTGGCGGCGTGGGCGTATTACAAGGCGGGCTTTGTGGACATCAAGGTCGCGGGCCTGATGTGCATCGGATTTTTCATCGGTGGGTTCTTCGGGGCCAAATTCGCGACGGCTCTTTCGGGGGTGACTCTTTCGAGAATTTTCGGTGCGGCGATGCTGGTGGTCTCTATCAAAATGATTTTAGCCAAATGACCCGTGCCTCAAAAGAAACACCGGTCTGCCGATTTATTTTTGTTGTCCTGCTTTTTCGACGGACTTGATTAACGATATTTTCCCATTCTTCACCAGCCAGACGCCTTTTGCCGTGGACACATACACCGGGTATCCGTGAAGACGGTTCAGATATACGTGAATCTCCGATGGGACGTTTCCCAGAGGATAACTCACGGAAAGGGCCTGCAATTCCCTGGTCTTGTCGGCAGCCGGCTTTTGCAGCGTAAGACAGGATTGATAAAGCGGAGTTACGGCCAAAACGGTTTTCCCGTCCGCCGACACATTTACCCGGCTGTGGCCTCCAACAATGACTACATCCTCCCCCGTTGCCGCCAAAATATACACCAGCCATCCGCTGGAATCGATGTCTTCCATTACCGCGGTATTATAGTTTTTGGCACAATCCTTTGGCGCGGCACGCAGGGCGTTTCGCCTGGCGAGGAACATCGCCATCTCCGTCGCCGACAAAGGCCGCAGGTTTTCCTTCGTAACCTCGGTGTTGCCCTTGATGTCAATCCGCACGTCATAAACGACATTTACATCTTCCCCTGTTTGCCTGATGAATCGCGTCAGGTTTCCGCCTCCGTCCTTAACGACAATCCAGCCATTCAGTTCGCCCGGCTTTATCGGGCCAACTACCCGCAGCATCGCATCCGTTGCCTTATCGGCGATTACATCCTGTAAATACAATTCCTCCCCGAGGCGTTCCGCCTTCATCACTTCCCTTGATTCAGCGTCCGTCAACCCCGCCTTTTCGGCTTCCACAGCCACGTATTTCCGTTGACATCCTCCTGCCAATATCATCGCCATCGCAACCAGCGTTACGTATCTCATTTTTCGCACCCCTAAACTTTCTGCGTTTTCTGTATCTTCGCCCATTCGTCGCGGAGGGAGACGGTTCGGTTGAAGGTAAGTATGCCGTTTGCGGTGTCGGGGTCAACGCAGAAATAACCCAATCGTTCAAACTGATAGCGGGCAGGCGGCTGGGCGTTCTTCAAGGCCGGCTCGACAAAACAATTTCTCAAAACCTCAAGCGATTTGGGATTCAGGTTTACGGTCAAGTCCTTGCCTTCGGGGACATCATCGGGATTTTCTTTGGTGAACAGATTCTCATACAATCGGATTTCGGCTTGTATCGCGTATTTGGCCGAGACCCAGTGAATTGTTGATTTGACCTTCCTGCCGTCGGGTGCGTCGCCGCCTTTTGTGGCGGGGTCATAGGTGCAACGCAGTTCGACGATGTTGCCGGCATTATCTTTTACGGCGTTTGTGCATTTGATGAAGTAGGCGTAGCGCAGGCGGACTTCTTTGCCGGGACTTAGCCGATAGAACTTCGGGGGCGGGGTTTCAATAAAGTCGTCCCGCTCGATGTAAAGCTCTTTTGAGAAAGGCACTTTGCGTGTTCCGGCTGACGGGTCTTCGGGGTTGTTTATCGCGTCTAATTGTTCGACCTGTCCTTCGGGATAGTTATCGATAATCACCTTCAAGGGTTTTAATACCGCCATAACGCGCGGGCTGGTTTTGTTCAAATCCTCGCGGACGCAGTGTTCGAGCAGAGCGACATCGATGGTGCTGTAGAATTTATTGACGCCGATAGTAGCGCAGAAGTTGCGAATCGCTTCGGGCGTATAGCCCCTTCGGCGAAGGCCTGCGAGCGTGGGCAGGCGCGGGTCATCGAAATCGCGGACGTGGCCTCCTCGGACGAGGTCGATGAGTTTGCGTTTGGACATAACCGTGTAGGTGAGATTGAGGCGTGCGAATTCGATTTGGCGGGGGTGATTTATTTTTTTGCCCCACGGGCCTGAGCCGTCGTCGGTGCGTCCTTCGTTTACGGCGTCGATGAACCAGTCATACAGCGGGCGATGGTTTTCGTATTCCAAGCTGCATAAGCTGTGGGTGATGCCCTCGATGGAATCCTCGAAGCCGTGTGCCCAGTCGTACATCGGGTAAATACACCACTTGTTGCCCTGCCGGTGGTGTTCGGTGTGCAGGATGCGATACATAATCGGGTCGCGCATATTCAGGTTTGGGTGCGCCATATCGATTTTGGCGCGAAGGGTCTTTACGCCGTCGGGAAATTCGCCGTTTTTCATCCGGGTAAATAAGTCGAGGTTTTCCTCAACGGGTCTGTCACGATATGGGCTGTTTTTGCCCGGGGCGGTAAGTGTGCCGCGGTGCGCACTGACCTGGTCGGGGGTGAGGTCGCAGACGTATGCCTTGCCTTTTTTAATCAGCTCGACGGCCCATTCATACATCTGGCCGAAATAATCGCTGGCGAAGAAGAGGCGGCCATCCCATTTTGCACCAAGCCAGCGGACGTCCTCGATGATGGCATCGACGAATTCCTGCTCTTCCTTCGCGGGGTTGGTGTCGTCGAAGCGGAGGTTGAACAGTCCGCCGAATTCCTCGGCTATGCCGTAGTCAATCCAGACGGCCTTTGCGTGGCCTATGTGAAGATAGGCGTTCGGTTCGGGAGGAAAACGCGTGCAGACGGTCTTTCCTTCGAACCGGCCGCCAGGGGCGATATCCTCAGCAACCATATCCCTTATAAAATCACGCCTGATATCTTTTTCGTTTTCTCCGGTCATTTCAATTCCTCGTATTTATAATCGATGGTGAGGCAGTGAGCCTTGGTTATCAAAAATCTATCAGATTCACTCACGCCTGTCCAGTTTCGCCATTTTGCTTTTGGACTCCGGGAATCGGGTTGCTTTAGACAAGCGAACAGAATAAACTGGCGGTAAGTATAAAGGAGATTATTGGGAAAAACGAGGAATGATTATGGATAGATTTGACAGACGCACTTTTTTGAAAACCACATCGCTGGCCGGTGGCGCTATAATCGCAGCGCCAGTCCTGTTCGATGGCTGGCTGACCTTCGCGGGGACCGAAAAGACGGGGTATTTTGAAAAAGAATTCGGCATTACCGACGCTTTGTGCAAAAAAGTGCTTGGTAAGGCGCTCTCGAAGGGCGGCGATTTCGCGGACCTGTATTTCGAGCATACCATATCAAACTCGCTCGGTCTGGAAGACAAAAAGGTTGACCGGGCATCTACATCGGTCAATCTCGGCGTGGGTATTCGCACGGTCAAGGGCGATCAGGTGGGGTTCGGGTTTACGCAGGAGCTGACTGAAAACTCGATGATGGCCGCGGCGGCAATGGCTGCGACGATTGCAGATGGTTCAGCGACTCCAGTGGTTGGCAAATTCACGGCTGTCAAAGGTGGTGACTACTATCCGCTGACAGGCACGAAATCCGTGCCATTGTCCCCGCGGCTTTCGCTTGTTGAAAGCACCGCCGGAAAATGCTTCGCACGCTCAAATTACGTTATCAAGACAATCGCTCGTTTCAGCGACGCGAGGAAGCGGATAATGATTGTTACAAGCGACGGAGTCAAGGCGGAGGACTTGCTTCCGGGCAGCGCGCTATCCAGTATGGTTACGGTTGAGAAAAATGGTCGCAAAGAGCAATTCTGGTTTGCGCGGGGAGGCAGGCGCGATTTTTCATATTTCACAGACGATATCGCCAGGGAAGTGGCCGAGGGCGTTGTCGATGGCGCGGTAACGCTTCTTGACGCAGTGGCTGTGCCCGCGGGCGAGATACCCGTTGTTTTTGCCCCGGGTTCTCCGGGTGTTTTGCTGCACGAGGCAGTCGGCCACGGCTTCGAGGCGGATTTTAACCGCAAGAAGACGTCGATTTACTCCACGATGATGGGGCAGAAAGTCGCTGAGCCGATGGTGACGGTTGTTGACGACGGGACATGGCCTAACGCACGCGGCTCAATTAACTTTGACGACGAAGGCACGCCGAGCCAGAAAACGGTGCTTGTTGAAAACGGCATATTGAAAAGTTACCTTCACGACAGGATTTCCGCCAAACATTACGGATTGTCATCCACCGGCAACGGCCGGCGGGAAAGTTACGAAAATTATCCGATACCAAGAATGCGAAATACCTATATCCTTCCCGGCACCAGCAAGCCGCAGGAAATTATCGAGAGCGTCAAAAAAGGCATTTATATTCAGGACGTAAGCAACGGGCAGGTGAATATCGGCCAGGGCGATTTCGCGTTTTATGTTTCACAGGGCCGGCTGATAGAAGACGGCAAACTCGGCGCGCCAATCAAGGACGTCAACATAATGGGCAGCGGCCCGAAACTGCTGCAGGATATCACAATGGTCGCAGATGACCTGAAGTTAAGCTGGAACGGTTTGTCTACCTGCGGCAAAGATGGGCAACTTGTGCCCATAGACGCTGGAATGCCTACGGTCCTGGTTCGGTCTTTAACGGTAGGCGGGACAAAAAAACAGGGAGCATAGTATGAACAAACAAATGTATGACCTGTGCAAGTGGGTTTTGGATACGGCGGGCAAGGCGGGCGCGAAGGATTTGAGAGTGTCGCTGGGCAAAAACCGGTTCGTGGAAATACAATACAGGGACAAGAAGCCCGAAATAATCAAGCAGGCAACCACCTTGCAGATGGGAATAGACCTTTTTGTCGCGGGTCGATATTCTTCGCAGAATACCTGCGATTTACGAAAAGACGCGCTGAAGGAATTTATTTCGGACGCCGTTTCGACTACAAAACTTCTTGCGGAAGACCCATACAGGACTTTGCCCGACCCGAAGTATTACAAGGGTCGAGCGGATATAGACCTTAAAATCGCGGACACATCTATCGATGATTTGTCGGCGGAGCAGAAGCATACAATAGTAAAAGCTGCGGAGAACGCCGCGTGGTCGGCGGGCGGAGAAAAAGTCGTTACTGTCGAGGCCTGGTTTAACGACGAACTGGGCGAGTCGGTTACACTGACAAGCAACGGTTTTTCAGGCGACAGCAGGTCAACAAATTTCAGTGCCGGAGCTTCGGTAAGCGTTCGTGACGATGACAACCGCAGGCCGATAGCATATGACTATGCGGACTGCCGGATGCACAAAAAACTGGCGAACCCCGAAACCATTGGCGCTAACGCCGCCCGCAAGGCCTTGGCAAAACTTGGCGCAAAGAAAATCGCGACGGCCACATTGCCCATTATCATCGAGAACCGAAACGTCCACCGGATTACGAAAGGTCTTTTCGATGCGCTCGACGGTCGCAACATTTATCGCAAGCAGTCGTTTCTGGCCGACAGGAAGGGGCAAAAAATCGGTAGCGATAAATTCATTCTTGTTGATGACCCGCTCGTCCCGGAAGGGCAGGGAAGCCGGCTGTATGACGGTGACGGCTTCGCGGCGAAAAAGCGGACCATTATTGAGGCGGGCGTCCTGAAGGATTTCTACATTGACTGGTATTACAGCAGGAAACTTGGCTGTGAGCCGACTTCCGGTTCGACCGGCAATATGATTATCCCGGCGGGCTCACGCTCGGTCGATGAGATAATCAAAGACCTCGGCAAAGGAATTCTTGTTACAGAGTTTCTCGGCGGAAATTCTAATCCGACGACGGGCGATTTCTCAGTCGGCATATTCGGGCAATTCTTCGACGGCGGCAAAATAGTCCACCCCGTTTCCGAAATGAACATCGCCGACAATCACCTCAAATTCTGGCATAAGCTCGCCGAATGTGCCAGCGACCCCTGGCTTTACAGCGACTGGCGAACGCCGAGTATGGTTTTCAACGACATTGTCGTCTCCGGCGTTTAGACAGCTTCTACTTCGCCGCTTCCATTTCCGCGAAATAGGAGCTTCGGGCGAAGGGGGCCGATATGACCCAGTTGAAACCAAGGCCAATCGCCCTTTGTTTCCACCAGTCGAATTTCTCAGGCGTAACGTATTTTAGAACCTCAAGAGAATCCTTCGATGGTTTTAGATATTGCCCGATTGTCAGCCGGTCGCAGCCGACGGCCCGTAAATCTTTCAAAACCTGTTCAACTTCTTCATCGGTTTCACCAAGTCCGAGCATAATCGATGACTTGGTCGGGATGTTGCCGTATTTGTCTTTTGCGATTTTCAGGAGGTTCAGCGAGCGTTTGTAATCGCCGCCCGCACGGGCTTTTTTATACAGCGAAGGCACGGTCTCGACATTGTGAGCAAATACAAATGGTATTGCTTCCGTGAGAATATCAATCGCCTCATTTTGGCAATTGCGAAAATCAGGCGTAAGGATTTCAAATTTGACATTGGGACATTGTCTGCGAACCTCGTTAATGCAATCGCGGAAATGGGCCGCTCCGCCATCAGGCAGGTCGTCGCGGTTGACGCTTGTGATTACGAGATAATGTAAGTTAAGTTTTTTCGCCAGTTCTGCTATTCTTCCCGGCTCGGTTGTATCCGCCGGCGTCGGTTTACCTTTGGCGACCGAACAGAATTTACAGCCCCGTGTGCAGATATTGCCCAGAATCAGGACCGTGGCTGTTCCTCTCGCCCAGCACTGGCCGCGATTAGGGCAATTAGCGCTCATACATATCGTCTCAAGACCGAGCGAACTCACAATATCGCTTGTCTTTCTATATTCCCCGGCCATTGGCATAGGTCTTCGCAGCCAGTCAGGAAGTCGTCGTTGGTATTTCGTATTTCGTATTTCGGGTTTAAAATACTTCGTCAGAAGTTGTGATAAATGGTTTTTTATTTCCTGCATCGGGTGCTTTTTTCCGGTTTCGTTAAGAACCGACGTCATTTTGATATTCTCAAGGCCGCAGGGGATGATTGTCTCGAAGATGCTCAAATCGTTTTGGATATTTATCGCCATCCCGTGATGCGTAATCTGCCTTGAAACACGCACGCCGATTGATGCGATTTTTTTATTGCTCGCCCAAAGTCCTGGAAAGCCCTTTCGTCTTTCGCTTTTGACGCCAAGCTGCTCGAGAAGTTCGATTCCAATTTGTTCGAGCGTTTTGATATATTCGTTTATATCAAGGCGCAATTCCTGCAGGTTCAAAATCGGGTAAAACACAATCTGCCCCGGATTATGAGCAGTCGCCCCGCCGCCCCTGCGGATTTCGACGATATCAATGCCTTTAGCCGATATTTTGTCTCGCTCAATAAGCAGTTTATTTGCGCTTTGCCTTGCCCCCAACGTTATCACCGGCTGATGCTCGACAATCAAAACCGTATCGCCGATTTCGTTTTGCCGTCTTTGCTCAACCAGTTGATGCTGCAACTCCAGCGTTTCGCGAAAATCCTCCACTCCGCGGTCGTGTATCTGTAATGGCTCGCAACGAATTTTACCTTCGAGTGTTTGCATTTTTATTCTTTTTCGATTGTTGTCTGTGCTGCCTGGAACATTCTGATTCCGCCAGTGTCCAACTGCAAAACAAGCCCCTTTTCCGGGTCAATGCCGATGCAGTTGCCGGCGAATTTTTTCTTGTTGTAAACAAGCGATACCCTCTGGCCAAGCTGGGTGCTCAATCGCTGCCAATGTTCGATAATTTCTTCTTTGTCCTGTTCTGCGATGTCAAGCCAGTTATCAGTCGAGGTAAGCAGTCGTTTGATAAGCGATATTCTGTCGATGCTGCCGCCGGTTTCGATATCGATGCTTGTCGCTATTTTCCGCAATTCAGATGGGAAGTCCAGTTTGCTTTGATGACAGTTAATACCGATGCCGATGACATAAGCGGTATGTTTATTGGCTTTCTTCGATTCGACGAGAATGCCGGCGACTTTTTTATTGTTGAGGATGATATCATTGGGCCATTTTATTTTCGCTTCGGCCTTTGCGCATTTGCCGATTGCTTCAGCGGTCGCAACCGCGATTGTTAATGACAGCAATTCAGCGTTTATGCCGCAATCGGTCAGGAGTATCGAGCAGATTACGCTGTCGCTTTTGCCCGCGACCCATTTATTGCCGCTCCTGCCTCGCCCCTGTACCTGCTCCTCCGCGAGCACGACAAGGCCGTCGTTATTTTTGTTTTTGGCGTATTGGGCGGCGACGTCGTTTGTGCTTGCGGTGCTGTTGTAAACAACGACCTTTTGGCCGATGCGTTTTGTCCTGAGATGCGATTTTATCTTGTCCGGGTCAAGCGCGTCCGGCGATGGTGTTGCTTTACTCACCTGTCAACCCCAATATCCACAGCCGTCGCCGAGTGCGTAATTGCCCCAACAGCTATCCGGTCCACGCCGGATTGCGCAATCGCCGAGACGTTGGCAAGCGAGATATTGCCCGATGCCTCCAGCAGGGGCTTACCCTTGCCGCACATCTTGCGTTTCATTTCCACGGCGTGCTTCAACTGCCACTGTCCCATATTGTCCAGCAGCACTATGTCGATGCCTGGTATCGCCAGCACGTAGTTGAGCTGGTCGTCAACGTGGTCAACTTCGACGGCGACAAATTTGGCGTGTTTTATCTTGCGCGCCTCTTTGATAATCTTTCTCAGCTTGGACTGAAAATTCCTGCCCAATTGCGCAATGTGATTGTCCTTAATCAGTATCCCGTCGTAAAGTCCCAGCCGGTGATTGTACCCGCCGCCGCATCGCACGGCGTATTTCTCAAGTATCCGCCAGCCAGGCAGCGTCTTTCGTGTATCGTAAATTTTGGCTTTTGTCCCCTGTATTGCACGAACGTATTTTCGCGTCGTCGTCGCTATCCCGCACAGCCGCTGCATAAAATTCAGGACCACCCGTTCTGCGGTCAATATCGAGCCAAGCGGCCCCCTGATTGTCGCCAGGTGACACCCGACGTAGGCCTGCTGCCCGTCCTTGACGTGCGTCTCGAGCTTCAAACGCTTGTCATACATATGCAGTATCGTTTTCGCTATCTGCATCCCGCATACGACTATTTCTTCGCGGGAGACAATATCCGCCTTGCCGGCGACGTTGTTCCCGAAGAACAGGTCGCTGGTCATGTCCCCCTGTCCCATGTCTTCTTCTATCGCCAGTTTCAGCAGCGGCTGTATTTTTTCGAGTTCAAGCTTGTCCATATCACCTTTCGTTTTGATTATCGAATCTCTTCAGTTTTTTTGTGGCTAAAAATTTACTTTTCTTCTTTTTCGAATCCAAAAGCACCAACTGCGGCAGTTCTTTAAGCTCTTTGAGCTTATCGCGCAAAAAGGCGGCCCGCTCAAAGTCAAGCGACTCCGCCGCCTCAAGCATTTCCTTCTCGATTTGCCCGGCCAGCTCAACCTTCTCAAATTCGTCCGGCTCAAACCGCACCGCCTCGCGCGCGGCCTGCCTGGCTTTAAGCTCCAGGTTCAACCCCGAACGTATTTCCTTGCGTATCGTCTCGGGTGTGATGTTGTGTTCCTTGTTGTATTCAAGCTGAATTTTACGACGTCTGCTCGTTTCGTCAATAGCTTTCTGCATCGATTCGGTGACGGTGTCCGCGTACAAATACACCGTCGCGTTGACGTTTCTGGCGGTCCTGCCTATCGTCTGTATCAGCGATGTCTCGCTCCGCAGGAATCCTTCCTTGTCCGCGTCCAATATCGCCACCATCGATACCTCGGGCAAATCCAGCCCCTCACGCAGCAGGTTTATCCCCACTAAAACGTCAAACTGCCCCAGCCGGAGATTCCGCAGGATTTCAACCCTCTCCAGTGTTTCAATCTCGCTGTGAAGATACTGGCACTTAATTCCCTTTTTCGCGATAAATCCCGACAGGTCCTCAGCCATTTTTTTCGTCAGCGTCGTTACCAGGACTCTCTCCCCAACCTTGATTCGCCTCTCAATTTCGCCGATAAGATGCGCCACCTGGTCTTTGGCTGGCCAAACAAAAATCTCCGGGTCAATCAGCCCCGTTGGCCTGATTATCTGTTCCACCACTTCGTTATCGCACTTGGCCATCTCAAATGGCCCGGGCGTCGCGGAAACAAAAACCACCTGGTTCCACTTCTCCTCGAATTCCTCGAATCGCAAAGGCCGGTTATCCAATGCGCTCGGCAACCTGAACCCGTGCTCAACCAATACGTCTTTCCTGCTCCTGTCACCAGCCCACATCCCGCGCAATTGCGGAATCGTAACGTGCGACTCATCTATAAATAACAGGAAGTCCTTCGGGAAATAATCTATCAGCGTATATGGCTTTGCCCCCGCGGGTAATCCCGCTAAGTGTCTGCTGTAATTTTCTATCCCGCTGCAATACCCGACCTCCTGAAGCATCTCGATATCGTATTTCGTGCGGGCCTCAAGACGCTGTGCTTCCAATAATTTGGCTTGGCTGCGCAGTTCCATCAGTCGCTGCGATAACTCCGCTTTTATCCCCTCTATCGCGCTAAGCAACCTGTCCCCGCCCGTAATGTAATGCTGCGCCGGGTATATAAAGACCTGCTCCTCCTCTGCGAGAATATCCCCGCTGACGGGGTTTATGTAGCTGATTTTTTCTATCTGGTCGCCGAAAAACTCGAATCGAATCGCGAACGACTCATAAGAAGGGTGCAGTTCGACCACGTCCCCGCGGACCCGGAATTTGCCCCTCTGAAAATCAAAGTCATTCCTTGAGTATTGGATATCCGCCAATCGGCCAAGCAGCGTATTTCTGTCAATCATATCGCCGACTCTCACGCCCACAACGCTTGCCTTGTAATCCTCCGGGCTGCCCAATCCGAATATGCACGATACTGATGCCACAATGATACAGTCCTCGCGGGTCGATAAGCTCATCGTAGTCGAAAGTCGCAATCGGTCCAAATCCGCGTTCTTCGAGGCGTCTTTTTCGATGTATATATCTCTTTGCGGGATATACGCCTCCGGCTGGTAATAATCGTAATAACTCACGAAATACTCGACCGCGTTATTGGGGAATAAATCCTTGAACTCCTCGTAAAGCTGTGCCGCCAAGGTCTTGTTGTGCGATATGACTAATGTAGGCCGATTATACGCCGCGATTATATTTGCCATTGTGAATGTCTTGCCCGACCCGGTTACGCCCATCAGCGTCTGGAGCTTTTTACCCGTGCGCAACCCTTCCATCAGCCGGCTTATCGCCGCCGGCTGGTCCCCCGCCGGCTTCATCGCGTTATTCAGTTCAAACTTAGACATTTATTATCAGTCAGTTACTTTCCTTATTTACGCACCTGTTCCCGAGTGCCTGCTTACTTTGGTCCAGAAGCAGAGAATCCAGTTTCTGTTCGTTTTCGCCATTATACTCAAATCCTGAATTATTTCCCATTATCATAGCGAAATCCATCATAGTAGTTTCTCTTCACAGCGCCAAAATCAATGACCCTGATTTGTCGCAGTGATTTTGACGAAATACCTTTAAAAATATTTTTGCATAACATCTTTTGCCGATATAAGATATATGTGTGATACAAGTTTGATAAGCAATGCAAATCGTATATAAACGAAAGGGTCAAGAATGTCGAGGAAGCTACCACTTAAATACCAAAAGCAACCATCTGTCATAATTAACCGCACTGCTTTCAAAGACACAAGATTGGTTTACGTCGCCAGAGCAAATAGAAAACTACGATATAAATTAGCTCGCTCAAGAATTGTATACATCGGAACAACAAGAGTCGGCGCAAATAGGATTGCCGTAAGCGCAGCCAAAAAGGGAGAAGAGCTTTTGTCTAATTATGGCGTTAAGCATCTTGAGTTTAATATAGTTGTTTGTGGACGATTACAAGGCGTTGAAACATGGAGAAAACTCGAACGCGCCCTAATCATCCGATTCCGTGAATTGTATTCAGACCCTCCCAAAGCTAATAAGACCGGCGAAAAAATGCGATGGAAAGACGAACGGCAATATTTTTCTCTCAGTCGTCTGGATAAAATAATAGCAGAATTGAGCAAATAATTATTCGGCCGAGCTAAAAACGGTTAAAATTCTTCGTATCTTTGTGCCCTTCGTGGTAAAAAATGAGAGAAAAATGAAGAAGGAAATAATAATTCAGCTTCACGGCAGTTTCGAGAAAAGCGTGCAAAAAGACACTGCGTCCGGTCTTGAGTTCTGGATGGCGAGGGACTTGCAAAAATTGCTGGATTATGACGAATGGAGAAATTTTCTCAAGGTTATTGATAAGGCCAAAACGGCTTGTTTGAATTCCGGCCAGAATGTGTCCGACCATTTTGTTGACGTCAACAAAATGGTCCAGCTTGGGTCGGGCAGTGAACGGCAGATCGACGATATTATGCTTACCCGTTACGCCTGTTACCTGATAGCGCAAAACGGCGACCCGTCCAAAGACCAAATCGCCTTTGCCCAGACCTATTTTGCCGTCCAGACCCGCAGGCAGGAAATCATAGAAAAACGAATAGGCGAAGTCGAACGACTGACCGCCCGCAGAAAACTTACGTTTTCAGAAAAAGAGCTTTCGGGAATCATATTCGAGCGTCTCGGCGATGAGCAGAGCTTCGGCAGAATCCGCAGCAAAGGCGACAAGGCATTATTCGGCGGCAAGTCCACCGAGCAGATGAAAGACCGAATGAAAGTGCCAAAAGGCCGGCCGCTGGCGGATTTTCTCCCGACAATAACTATCAAGGCAAAGGACTTTGCCAACGAAATCACCAATTTTACAATCAAGCGGGATGATTTGCGGACCGAAGACGGCATTACCGGCGAACACGTAAAGAATAACCGGGAAGTTCGAAATCTGCTCGTAAAGCGGAATATAAAACCAGAATTACTTCCCCCGGCAGAGGATGCCAAAAAAGTGGAAAGACGGCTTATCTCCGAACAAAAAAAATTATTAGGCCGTCCCGAACCCTTGGAGCCGTAGCGATTTGCCTTCGATTTGCCCTCCGCCATCCGTCCTCCGTCCTTTCCCTTCTAACTTCTTAATTCTAACTTCTGCCTTTTCCCTTCCATCTTAAACTGTACGCTGTCCGCTACGCGCTACCCGCTAAGCATGGTAAGCTGCCAAGAGGACATTGCCCAGATTTACAATTAATTCCGCTAATATATCGAACTCAAAAAAGGGTATCAAAAGTAGTCAAAAAGCGCGCGTTTTCAGTAACTTTCCGTTCAAAACGCCCTCACTTTTACCAATTTGACCCCATTTTGGCTCACTTTTTGAGGCCTTTTTCAATGCAAAATATTTTTTCACCCTACCCTGTATTTCCTATCTTGCCCATATTCGTTAATCTGGGCTAACTGTAACGTTTATCCGCTCATTTTCTTCCAAAGTTTTTTACGAAAATCGCAAAATCATAAGTGTTATCTAATACTATTTTTCGCTCCCGTCCAAAAACCTCACAATTATAACTCAAAATCACATCTCAATAAAAGCCCCTGCGTTCTTGTTGCCAGGCCCATCGATAAGATATATTACGTAAACGAAATATGTGCGGAAGAAGCAATATCATAGACAAGCTGCTGGAAAAACTCGCGATTGCGGCGCAACAGGGCCGGCGAGGGGTGATTTTGCAGCCGGGGGCGATAGGCGATTGTATTTTGACGCTGCCTCTGGCGGAACTTATGAAAGAGACGGTTTGCCCCGGCGGGGTCGATATCATAGGCCATACGGAATATCTCGGGATGCTGCCGGGCAGAAGTTGTGTCGATGCGGTCAAGTCGCTGGATTCGATGAGTTTGCATCGGCTGTTCGCCGGCGAGGGAGATTTTGAGCTTGCCGATGGCGACCCGCTGATTATGGCGTTTGCGGGTTATTCCTGGATAGCCAGCTTCTTAGGTGAGCCGGACAGCCATTTCGAAAAAAACCTGATTTTCACGGTCAATTGCAGCCACAGCGCGGAGATAATTACGCTGGCGACGAAACCGGGGCCGGAACACGGCGGGCACATCAGCGATTTTTACAGGAAGCAATTTGTTGAACAAAGCCAATTGTTATCTCAAGAGCACAATTCGGCGGTCGGTATGCCCCTTATAAGGCCGACGTCGGCGGATATATACAGGGGAAAAGAGATATTGGCCGAGAACGGTATTATGCCAACGAAGAAAGCGGTTGTCATACATCCCGGCAGCGGCGGGGCGCATAAATGCTGGCGGCTGGATAATTTTCTGTCGGTGGCGCGAATCCTCGCAAAAGAGGGGGTAGAAGTGGTATTCCTGTTTGGGCCTGCCGAGGCGGAAAGGTTCAGCGAACCGGCAATCGCCGAAATCAGGACTGCCGGAAAACTGCTGACAAACCTGTCTTTGGCTGAGGTGCTCGGCGTTCTTGGTTGTTCGCGGGGTTATATCGGCAACGACAGCGGAATAACGCATCTGTCGGCGGCAGTGGGCATCCGCACGGTTGTGGTATTCGGCCCCACAGAGCCGGCCATTTACGGTCCTCTTGGCCCCGCAGTAACAATCCTGCGGAGCGACGAGGCAGATTTTGCCGGGGCAATTTCGGAGGAACTGCAACAACAGGCGGCGGCGTTGCTGGCATAATCGGCCGCTTCAGGGATTGGCAGCGAATGTTGACCGCTGTGATGTATCTGCTATAATACCTCTGGCCTGAGGCAGAACGGGCCGCGAACAAGCAAAGATTTTCCGAAAAGGTGGTTTTATGATAACCAAGACCTTAGGCGAATTGGCTCAGTATGTTGGCGGGCGGGTACTCGGCGACGCAAACGTCAAGATTAGCTCCGCGGCAACGCTGGGCAGGGCCGGCGACGGCGACATAAGTTTCCTGAGCAACGATAAATACGAAAAGCAACTGCTGACAACCAAAGCAAGCGCGGTGATTGTGGGCAAGGATACTATTGCGGCCTCAGCTCCTCTGCTGGTTGCGGATGACCCGTATTATGCATTTATGCAGATTATGGTGCTGCTGCACGGACACCGCAAGCACAAGAAGGTTGGCATTAGTCCGCGAGCGATTATTTCCGACAGCGCCAAGGTCGGCGCCGGCTGCAATATCCACGATTTCGTTACAATCTCCGACGGCGCAAAAATCGGCGACGGCTGCGTAATCTATCCCTGCACGTTCATAGGGGAGAACGTTCAGATAGGCAATGACTGCCTCTTGTACCCTAATGTGGTGGTTTACGAGGGCTGCAAAATTGGCAACCGCGTGATTATCAACTCCAATGCCACAATCGGCGAAGACGGTTTCGGTTTCGCTACGCATAACGGCGTTCACCACAAGATACCGCAAATCGGCAGCGTTATAATAGAAGATGACGTTGAAATAGGCGCCTGCTGCGGGATTGAGCGCGGGACGCTGAACGACACCATCATCGGACAGGGCAGCAAGCTGGGCGATTTGATTGCGATTGGGCACGGGACGAGAGTCGGGCCGCACTGTCTGCTGGTAGCGCAGGTGGGTATCGCCGGTTCGACGACGCTGGGACATCATTGCATTGTCGGGGGCCAGGCGGGCATCGTCGGGCACATCACCATAGGAAACCAGGTCGCAATCGGGGCGCAGGCGGGCGTAATCAACAACGTCTCGGACGGTAAAGTAATAGTGGGCGCCCCGGCGATAGACGCCGGCAAGGGCAAGCGTGCCTACGGTATGATTCAGTATCTTCCCGAGATTAAACAAAGCATCCGCGAACTTCAGGCGCAGATGAAGCAGCTTTTATCCAGCGGAGAAGATAAGCCGTCCCGCCCGGAAGATTCGCAGCATTCTGAAGAGTTGTAGGATTTTTTCTTGGCCTGGGAGTAAAATGGATAGTGCCAATGTTGTCGGGCTGATTGCGGGCGAAGGCCGGCTCCCCTTTATGATAGCGGCCGGCGCGAGGCGGGCGGGCGCGAAAGTTATTTGCGTTGGCCTTGAAGGAAGCACGGAACAGGCGCTGGCGGATGAAGTTGATGTTTTTTATACGGTGCCGCTGGCACGACCCGGTAACTGGATTCGCAAGTTAAAAAAACACGGCGTAACCAGCACTGTAATGGCGGGGCGGGTTGCGAAGGGGCGAATTTTTACGCCGTGGCGAATCCTGAGATACCTGCCCGACTGGCGGGCGGTCAGAATATGGTACTGGCGGCTCAGGGTAAAAAACAAACAAAACGAAACGCTGCTGTCAGCCCTGGCGGATGAGCTGGCAAGCGGAGGAATAATCCTGGAGGACTCGACGAAATACTGCAAAGAACATCTGGCGACAAATGGCCCTATGACAGGAGGCGGGCCGGGTGCGTCTCTTGCCGGCGATATCGAATTCGGCTGGCCCATTGTAAAAAAAATAGCGGAGATGGACATAGGCCAGGCAATTGCCGTCAAGGAACGGGAAGTTATAGCGGTCGAGGGGATCGAAGGCACGGCGGATATGATTGAACGAGCCGGTCGTTTGTGTAAAGCAGGCGGCTGGACACTTCTCAAGGCAGCCAAAGCAAAAAAGGATATGCGGTTCGATGTCCCCTGCGTGGGGACCGATACGATAAGAGCGCTGGCCGCAAACGGCGCAAAGTGCCTTGTGGTCGAAGCCGACAAAACGATAATCATCGACAAATCCCAGACGCTTGCCCTGGCAAACGAGATGGGAATATGCGTTATCGGCAAGTAGCTGTTAAGCTCTGCGAATTATTTCGAGGCAGCAATTATCCTTGTAATCAGAGCAACGAGCCGCGGGCCAATGGCATCCAAATCAAAAGGCGGAATCGTTTGTATCGCTGACTGTCCCATCATGGTTCTTAATGATGCATCTTTAATCAAGGCAGATAATTTCTCAACCCAATCCTTCACAGTGGCGGCGTGATAACCGTTGAGGCCTTTGCGGACAAGCTCCGCATTGACACCAACCGGGCTGGCAACAACAGGCAGACCGGCGGCCTGATACTGGAGGATTTTGAAGCCGCATTTACCTCTTGTAAAATTATTGTCGGTCAGCGGCGCCAGACCTATGTCGCTGTTAACAAGCTCTGTTGCTTCGGTTTCCAAAGACCACCGGTGTTTTTCCACGGGGATATTTTGCAGGTCAAAAAATTCGTCTGAGATGATTCTGAGGGCAACATTATCGAAAAGTGAGCCGATTTCTTCGAGTGCCGGAGCAATTTGCCTTAGGTGAGGCAGGGTGGGACGACTGCCTATCCATACGAGGCGTATTTTCCCGTCGCCGGCTTTTTTGGCGATAGTATTGTAGGCCTTTGTATCAAGGCCGGTTGGCAGGATTTCGACATTAGAATTAAATCTTCTCGCGTATTCGGCCAGGTAAACGTTACCGGCGATGACAAGGTCTGCCAGCGTCGCGGTTCTTCTAAAAGAAGCTTGCCGTTTGTGGTGGGGCCTTTCGGGGTGCTTGTCGTCGAACATTATCGCGTCATCGAAGTCATAAATTATTTTCTTTGCGTGTTTCCTCAGATAATAAGCATCGAAGGGGTTTAGCGTCTTTTTGTGAAGAAAAACGGCGTCGAAATCCTTTGCCTGCATAAACAGCCGGCGACGAGACATTATCCACTGCGGCAATTGCTCAACGCGGCAATCGATGCCACTGGCTCTGAGAGTATCCAGGTAAACGGCTATCCGCTGCCTGAAACTTGCCCGGCCGGTGTTATTTGACAGAATCAAAAGTTTCACGATTTTTTTCTCCGGGCCGTTACCATCATAGTATCGGCTTTTTTAAGCCATGCCGACAAACGAGACAACGGCGAGACAAACGCCTTGGTCAAAGCAGAACGGCGAAGTTTATTTTTTGTTGCGGGATGATGATTGTCGCCGTAAAAAACATATTGCAGCGAACCAAGCCACCCTTTGGATGATGGTTCGTAACACACGTTGACCATTTCGAAACCACATTTTTCGAGCAAGGCCGTAATGGTAGAAGGAGAAAATATATATAAATGACGGGGGCAGTCCAGATGATACCATTTGTCTTTGAATAACTTTGCGGCGAAACTGTCGTAATTTGGGGTTTTGATAAACAGGAAGCCGCCGGGTTTACAAAGCGCAAACATCTTTTTAACGGCCTGTGCCGGGTTATTCATATGTTCGATGCAGGACCAGGCAGTAATCAGGTCAAAGGATTTTTCTTCAAAAGGAGCCGATGTAATTTCTCCCTGGAACACATCAAGGCCATACTGTTTTTTTGCACAGAGGACGGCATTTTCGGAAAAATCTATTCCGTAAACCCGGCAGTGGCAGAATTGACGCACCCTGTCAAGAAACTCGCCGTTGCCGCAGCCAACATCAAGCACCCTCGATTGATGGTTCAGCGAATCAAGAATCATTCGAGGCAAATCGGGTTTGCGAACATTTTTGCTTGTTGACGTAGAACCGGCTTGATGCGGGGCGTAGTCATCGGGATAAAACTGTGAGATGCACTCCGGCGCAATCTGGGGATTCATATAAATCAGGCCGCAGTTTGCGCACTGAACGTATTGAAATTGTCCTTCAAACCCGTGAAGGCGGTCGATCGCCGTCCAAAGCGGCCTTGCATTATCACCTCCGCAAACATTACACAAAGCAGGACTTGTCTTAATGCCTTGTGTCATAGGGCCTGATTCCACGGAGCGTTATAATCGCCTTTTTCAATCAGGTCGAGAATGTAACCTGTAATCTTGACGCAATTGAACTGCTCGTGCATCCATTTCATACCGGCGTCGGCTATTCTTTTTCTTTCATCCTCATGTTTAAGGAACCAATCCGCCAATTCAAAGAATTCTTCGGCGGTTTCAAAATACCGCAGGTGCAGCTTGTCTTTGAAAAGCAGGTCGCTATCGGGGACTTTTTTGGCAAGGACACAAGTGCCGCAGGCGAGATAATGCGTGAGACGGTCGGAGTGATAAAGTCGAATGTTGTTATCGGCATTAATGCTGAGGCCTATTTTTGCGCCGCTGATTGCGAACAGGTAATCGATACCGCCTATGCCGGATTTGCCGCAGCAACCATAAACGACGCAGTTTGGCATTTTCGCCATTCGGCTGATAATTTCGTATCGCATCCGCTCGCCGGGATACCGCTTAGGGTCGTGAATAATAAGGCCCGTCCAAAGGATGTCCTTCTTCCATTTATCCTCAACATCGTAACGATGGTCGGTGTCGGGGTCGCACATATTGGGCATAAAGGCGCATTTCGGCACGCCGGCGTCTTCATACGCCCTGAGAAACTCGCCGTTATTGGTCGCGGTAACGATGTCGAGCTTCTTCGCTACGTTGATTCTTTCACCTCGCAAAGTAGGCCAGAGGTCGCCATCGAAACCTATGAAGACGGCATTGGGGGCGGCCTTTCGCATGTGTTCGACGGTATCTCCATCGAGCGCTCTTGGGAAGCTGATGTGAACAACGTCGGGCTTATAGGCCTTGACTTCAACTGATAGGAGATGGTCGGCTTTTCGCTTGTAAAATAATCGAGTGAGGGTTTTACTTTTGAAACAGCTTAACTCATTGAGAGCGCCGGTGTAATTAAACAGGCGAACGTCGTGGCCGAGGCGAATAAAGCCCTTGGCCAGTTTCGGCGGCTGGTAAATAAACGTCTTGGCCGGCTTGTGAAGCAGGTCGGCGACAATCAAAATGCGTTTAGCTTTACTGATGGCTTTAATCCTTTCAATCTTTAGTCGGCTTCAAACCTAATTTTGCACTTAACTGTGAAGCCCGCAAAACCTGGAGTTTACGAAATCCTGAGACAGCTTCAAACAAACTTTTTGCGACAGAGGAGCGATTTGCGAGCAGCTTTTCAACTGTTTCCCATGCCTGCTGTGCGGTAAACTTATCGGTGCGCAGCGTAAATTCGCCCTGCCCAACCGAATCCATATAGTCCCTGCATTTTGGATTATATTCGAGCATTAAAGATGGGACATAAGCGCACGTCGCCAGCGCTACTGCATGCAGTTTCATTCCTACAAAGACGTTTGTCTGGCTCACCATATCGAGGTATTTTTCATAGTCATTGTAAATCTCACAAATATCGGCAGGCACACCGCTATTGTGAACAACCTGTTCGGTTACAGCCAAATCTTTAGGCCAGACGACAAACCACCTGATACGGAAACCGGCCTTATCGGCAATTTGCGCCAATTTTACGAACTGTTCATATATGTGCTCTTCGTTACCCCACACATTGCCTCCTGCCTGACCAACGTTAAAGCCAATCAGATTGTTATTGATGGAACAGGTATCGGGCATTTTGTTTCGAGAAATGCTCAGCACAGGGTCGCCGATGACCTCAGCGTTATTTATTCCCAAATCCATAAGCACGGCTTTAGACAAAGGCCCTCTTACTCCGATATAGTCGCATTGTCTTAGCACGTCCACCCATTGCCTGTGGACGTCGAGCGAGGTCTTCAGCGCGTCGGTCGCAAAATCGGGGCTGACGACACCCGAACCGAAGATAATCCTGTGAGGCGCGAGGGTAAAGCATGTTTGGACCCACTGATACGAGGACGCCTTTTGTCCGCCGACAATTGTCCCCCCTGCCATCAGCATAAGGTCACATTTGGGAAGATGCCGGACAATACTTTGGGGCAAAAACTTCTTGTTATAGTCAATGAAGTTACCCGATGAAAACAACTGTCTTAGAGCGGCGTAAAGAGTTTCATCTCCGAGGTTTTTGTGACCCTGGTAACCTCCGACGTAGCCGATTCTCGGCGTTTTTGTGAAAAGGGTCTGTTTTAGGAATCTGAAAGTTTTGAATGTTTTTTTAAAACCCAATATGCGATTTCCTTATAAAGACCGGAATTTTTATCGGCGACCGAGGAACGCCAATTGCAATCTGATTTTTTCGAGACGATAAAACCATTCCCACCCCCGTTCAACACCCAATAACTTTTTTAACAAGTTTAAGTATTTCACGCCTGGATAGAATCTGTGGTCATAAGCAAAATTGAAATATCTGTTCGTCTGGTAATTCAGTTCGAGGGACAAAAGTTTCCTTTCTTTCCTGCTTTTGCCGGACCAGAAGCCCGCTCCCGTGCTGTTAAAAACAGACATAACGTCGTTTATGTAATAAAAATCGCCTTTGGTAAGATACAGCATATAAATGCGCGTATCAAAAAGCATATTCGGGGGCACATCGGTCAAATCAATGGTATTTCTATAAACTCTCGACGACGGATGACAGGGAAAGTTGTCGTTGAGAGTATATTTACGCTTTCCATTAAACCTGGAATTCTCAACGATAAGCCATTCTGTTTGTTTTATCAAATCTTTGCATAATGTATTATGCCCGCAAATCGTACAGTCGGAGTTTTGCTCCAGGGCATCAACCTGCTTTTGCAGTTTGTTTTTGTCACACCAGTAATCGTCGCCGTCCAAAAAGGCAAAATATTTTGACTTTACCCGCAGCAATCCCTGTTTTAAATTCCGTGCGACGCCAAGATTCTTTTCGTTGAGAAAAAGCCGGATTTTATCAGGGAACCTTTCCTTGTACCGCCTGCAAATATCGGCGGTTGCGTCAGTGGAGTGGTCTTCGAGCACAAAGATTTCAAAGTCAAAGCCGGTCTGTTGTTCCAGGATCGAATCAAACGCCCTGGCAATCGTCTTTTCGTGGTTATATGTCAGCAGCACCGCCGTCATAACGTCCATTAACTCACTCCTGTTTTATGGCCTCTACGACACTGGAATCTGCTCTTTTTTCCACATTGTTCAACTCTGGTAATCGGCTTTGGTTGACCCTGCAGGTGAAAATATTATTTTCTTTAAAGCCGGCCTCGCTGAGTCTTCTTTTCAATTCCTTTACGGTATACATATACTTATGGAGACCTTTTTCTCTTATACATTCGTTGAGCATAAAGCATCCGGAGGGGTACCACTGGGCTTTTATTAACTTAACCCAATCCATTTTTCGCCAGTAATCTTTTATGTAGCTGTCAATCAAAGTGTCGAGGTCGGGAAACGCCGTTCTGATGACCCCTTTGGGCTTGAGAACCCTGAACGTCTCTTTCAAAAAATCAAGGCCGGCTTTGTAAGACAGGTGTTCTATGAAATGCTCGTTAAAAATAAAATCCACGGAGTTGTCGGGAAATGGGATCCCTTTGAGCACGTTCAGATGTAAATCTTTTTTTGCGTGAGGATTATTATCGATATTTATCCAGCCCTCTTTATAATTTCCGCCGGAGCCGATATGCAATTTTACCGGTTTATTTTCCCTGTTGAATCTGCTCAAAATGCTGAGGGCTTTTCTTTTTGTAAAAAGCAACATTAAATCCGCCTTTTATGAATCTGATTATTTCGCAAATTTTCAGGGCATTTTCCCGACCCAGAGAGCCATATAACGGCAGGCACAGCACCTGGTCCTTGATTTTATTCGCCACCGGCAGATTTCTTTTTTTAGAGCAAGGCAGCCGTTTATACGGCTCATACTCGGAACATAACGGGTAGAAATATTTCCTTGCGAAGACATTATATTCCTTCAGTTTATCGTAAACCTTGTCTCTGGACAGGCCGAAATTTTCTTTAACAATTCGAATCACAAAATATTGCATTGAGTCCGTTACATTTGGGGGCATTTGAATAAGCTCAATACCATTGAGTGCTTTTAAATTTTCGATGTATATTGATTTTATTGTTTGGCGTTTTTGTTTTTCTTCCTCAAACAATTCGAGGTTCAAAAGACCGATGGCGGCCTGAATCTCATTCATTTTGCCGTTTATGCCGATATCAACCACCTGCTCCTCATTTTTTATGCCGAAGTTTCTCAGGTAATAAATTTTATCTCTATACTGAGGGTCATTATAAGCCAGACACCCTCCTTCTACGGAATGAAACAGTTTGGTGGCGTGAAAACTGAACATACTGATGTTGCCAAAAGTCCCGATACCGGCGCCGTTTATTTCCGTCGTAAAGGCATGAGCGGCATCATAGATGACCTTCAGGTTGTGATTGTTTGCTATCGTTTGAATTTTTTCGACGTTACAGGGAAAACCGTAAACGTGAACACCTAAGATTGCGGATGTATTTTTGGTAATCAATCCTTCTATTTTATCCGCGTCAATTGTCATTGTATCGGGCTCAATGTCACAAAAGACGGGCTTGAGGCCATTCCATGCAATACAATGTGGCGTGGCGGGGAATGTAAGCGGAGTGGTTATAACTTCGCTGTTTTGAGGCAGGTCGAGCGCTTTCAGAGCCGTTAGCAAGGCGATGGTACCGTTATTGAACGCAGATACGTTTTTTGCTTTCAGGACAGCTTGAAGGGCTTTTTCGAACTCTGCGTGAGTATCACCATGGTTTGTCAGCCATTTTGATTGCCATATCGGCCTGAGCTTTTCATTGAGCTTGTCCAACGGCGGCAAAATTGGACTTGTTACATACAGGGGAGCTGGAAATTTCTGGGGTTTACTCATTGCTGTATTCTTTCCAAGAATTTTTTTTCAAGCTTGAGCAAATCTTTCTTCCGGTCTTTTATTTTTTTAGCAGGCACGCCGGCGTTAATACTCCAACCGGACGTGCTGTTTTTTACCAAACTCAAAGCCCCTACAACGGAACCCTCTTCCAAAATCACACCCGGCAATATAACGCTTCCCGTCCCTACTAAAACGTGCTTTTTCAAAATCACCCTTGCTTCCACGAGATGTTTATAGTTATCGGGAACCATAGGGTTTGTCATCGAGACGCCGCTGAAATCGTCGCTTACCGCGAATATCTCCACTTTCCTGGACAAATTAACGAAATCTTCGAGTATTATACCTTTTTTTCCGCCGCATAAAGAAGAATATGCGGCCACATGGACATAATTGCCTATTCTAATTTTACCGCTTAAAATGCAAAAATCGTCAATCCTCACGTTTGAGCCAAGCTCAATATTTTCCGAACCATAAATGCTGGCTTTTCGGCTGAGCAGTACATTCTCGCCGATATTTTTAAAACCTAAATCCTTCAATTCTTTCAGGCCGCAGAAATTACTCTTCACTTTCTCAATGCCCTCCGAACCTTCTCCGACAGGAGACGTTTTGAAGAAACACTTTTTATTGGTACGGGTGTGCGATGTTCTTTTCTGCTAAGGAAGCGGCCAAAGTATTCGATAGTTTTTTCAGGCCTTCCAGCCGATTGTCCTGCTTATTCTGTATTCTCATACCATTGGCCCAGAATGCGTTCTTTTTTAGCTTGAAGTTCTCTATGTTAGATTATGACCATATCTGTTGTGTAACGCAAGCAAAACCTCTTCCCTAGGCTTTTGCTTTGTTATGCCGGCATCGGGGGTATTATTAATTAGGGTGGCATTAACAAATCAGTCCGTCCGGCTGATTATCTGTTCTTGTACATTGACTCGTAGTATTTCTGGTAATCGCCCGAGACAACGTTGGCCAGCCATTTACGGTTTGCCAGGTACCAGTCAATCGTCTTGGCAATCCCCTGCTCAAATGATACCGAGGGCTGCCATTTCAATTTGTTGATTATCTTTGAAGCGTCGATGGCGTATCGCCTGTCATGACCGGGGCGGTCGGTAACGTGTTTGATGAGTGATTCCGGTTTGCCTAAGCGACTGAGTATCAGCCGGACGACGTCGATGTTGGCTTTCTCGTTGCAGCCGCCGATATTGTAAATTTCGCCCGGCGGTGCGTCGGCAAGAATATTCCAGATAGCGGTGCAATGGTCGTAAACATAGAGCCAGTCGCGGATTTGCATCCCGTCGCCGTAAACCGGCAGTTGCTTGTCATTCAGGGCGTTGTTAATCATAAGCGGGATGAGTTTTTCAGGGAATTGATACTGGCCGTAATTATTCGAGCAGCGGGTAATGTTGTATTGCACGCCGAAAGTGTGCCCGAATGCGCGAACAAGAAGGTCGGCGGAGGCCTTACTGGCAGAATACGGCGAGTTGGGGCTAAGCGGGGTATCTTCGGTAAACATGCCTTTAGTCCCGAGGGCGCCATAAACCTCGTCGGTTGAAATCTGGACGAACTGCCGGAGTTTTTTATCTCTTGCGGCCTCTAAAAGGGTCAATGTCCCCGTAACGTTGGTTTCGATGAATATTTTCGGCTCGGAAATTGAACGGTCAACGTGGCTTTCCGCGGCAAAGTTTACAATAGAATCAATCTTGAACTCGTCGATGATGCGCTCAATCAGTTTGGCGTCGCAAATATCGCCTTTTACGAATTTATGATTTGGATGATTTTCAAAGCCGGCGAGATTTTCAAGATTTCCGGCGTATGTGAGCTTGTCGAGATTGACCACGAAACAATCGGGTTGTTCGGAAAGAACCATTCGCACAAAATTGCTGCCGATAAAACCTGCGCCGCCTGTAACGAGCAATCTTCTCATATCCTTCGACTCCGCTCAGGACTGGGCCTGTTTAAGAAATTCCTCTAAAGGTACCTGCCAGGGTTTAATCGGGCCGCTGAGCAGGGGCCTGATTTTGCTGCAATCAAATTTACTGTTTAGCGGCCTGACCGCTGCGGAAGGAAAATCACTGGTTTTGCAGGCGGTCAGCCGAACGTCCAGGGCGAGCTTTTCGGCGATGAACTGCGCGACATCGAATCGGCTGACGTATCCCTGGCTTGCGAAATGATAGATACCCGTCGGTTTTTTATGTATAAGGTCGCAAACGGCTTTGGCTGCCTCGGTTGTCGCTGTCGGCGAGCCGACCTGGTCATCGACAACCTTCATATCCTTTTGTCCGGCCTCGCCCGGCTTCGCCGAGGCAAGTGTGCGTGCCTTTTGCAGAAATTTTTTTATGAAGTTATCGCCTTTCATCCCGTAAGTCCACTCGACCCGCATTATACAGTTGTGGCAGTGGTTTTCAACCAGCAGGCGTTCGCCCGCCAGCTTGGTCCTGCCGTAGGCGTTTATGGGATGAGGGATGTCCTTCTCGGTATATGGCTTGTCGGAAGCGCCGTCGAAAACAAAGTCGGTGCTTATGTGAAGGACCCAGGCGCCGGATTTTTTCGCGGAGGTTGCGAGCAGGCCTACGGCTTCGGCGTTGACGCGAAAGGCAAGCTCGGTTTCGGTCTCGGCCTTTTCAACGTTGGTATATGCGGCACAATTGACTATCGTATGGGCCGGATGAATTACGCTCAGCAACTGGCGTTCGTTGGTCATATCGAATTCGGGCAGGTCGAACACTTCGAAATCAATGCCCCGGCTTTTGCACTCCGCGGCTACGTCGGTGCCTAACATTCCCTTGCCGCCCAGGATTATCACTTTATCAGGTGAATCGCTCATTTATTTTCACCATATTTTGGTAGTTTGTCTTTAGGGATATCCTTTAGCCGGGGATAGTTGGTGTCTTTTTTAGATATCTTTGGGGCATCAGCCGGCCAGGTAATTCCAATATCCGGGTCGTTCCATATTATGCCGCCCTCAGTTGCGGGGCTGTAGTAGTCGGTGCACTTATAGGAGAACAAGGTATTGTCGCTGAGGGCACAAAAGCCGTGAGCCAAACCCGGCGGGATATACATCTGTTTGTGATTTTCCGCTGACAGCGTTTCGCCGAACCACTGTCCGAAAGTTGGCGAACCGACGCGAATATCTACGGCCACGTCGAAAACTTCGCCGGACAGCACCTGCACCAATTTACCCTGCGAATGCGGATACTGGAAATGAAAGCCTCGCAGGACGTTCTTTTCTGAAAATGAGACGTTATCCTGCACAAACGGCAATTTCAATCCCGCCTCTTCATAGCGTTTGCTGCTGAAGGTTTCCGCAAACCAGCCGCGGGCGTCGCCGAACACGTCTGGTTCAAAAATCAGCACACCGGGGAGTTTTGTCTGCGTTACCTTCATTTAGCGGTGCTCATCCACAAGGGCAAGCAGGTATTGCCCATACCAGTTTTTGGCTAATGGTTCGGCGAGCTTAGTCAATTGTTTAACGTCGATAAGGCCAAGATGAAACGCTATTTCTTCGGGGCAGGCAATCATCAGGCCCTGTCTTTGCTGAACGGTCTGGACAAAATTGGCGGCCTGAAGCATCGATTCGGGTGTCCCCGTATCGAGCCAGGCGGTGCCGCGCCCGAGCAATTCGACCTGCAGCTTGTTGTTTTTCCGGTAAGCGTTGTTGAGGTCGGTGATTTCAAGCTCGCCCCTGGCCGAGGGTTTGATGGTCGCGGCGATGTCGCAGACCTGCGAGTCGTAGAAGTAAAGTCCTACGGCCGCGTAGTTAGATTTCGGTTTTTGCGGTTTTTCCTCGATTGATATGACCTTGCCGGCTTTATCGAACTCGATGACGCCATATCGCTGCGGGTCTCTTACCCAGTAGCCGAAAATTGTCGCGCCGGTTTCGTTGCTTACGGCTCTTTTGAGCGAATCTACAAGGCCGTGACCGTAGAAAATGTTGTCGCCGAGAATCAGGCACGCGGGAGAACCCGCCAAAAACTTTTTGCCGATGACGAATGCCTGAGCAAGTCCTTCGGGCCTGGGTTGTTCCGCGTATTCGAGCCGGATACCCCACTGCGAGCCGTCGCCGAGGACCTTTTTATACATTGGCAGGTCGATTGGCGTGCTGATGACCAGAATCTCTTTTATGCCCGCCAGCATCAGCGTAGTCAGCGGATAGTAAACCATCGGCTTATCATATATGGGGATAAGCTGCTTGCTTATGGCCTTTGTGACGGGGTGCAACCGAGTGCCGCTTCCGCCGGCCAGGATTATGCCTTTGTAGCTCATATCGCTGTCTCCGCAATTAGCGATTCAATTTTAGAACTGCTGTAAGAAGCGAAGGTCGTTTTCGTAAAACAGGCGAATATCAGTAATGCCGTATTTTCTCATAGCCAGGCGTTCAATGCCGAAGCCGAAGGCCCAGCCGGTATATTTTTCGCTGTCGATACCCACGGCGTCAAAGACATTGGGGTCAACCATACCGCAGCCGCCCATCTCGACCCAGACCTCCTTGCCCGTCTTGTCAACTAACAACAAATCCACTTCCGCACTCGGCTCGGTGAACGGGAAAAAGCTCGGGCGGAAACGCCATTTTGCGTCCTTGCCAAGGAATACCTTAATAAACTGGTCGATGGTGGTCTTCATATCGACCATACTAATGCCCTCATCGACGACGAGCGCTTCGAGCTGGTGGAACATAAACATATGCGTCGCGTCAACGGTGTCTGGCCTGTAAACCCGGCCCGGCGCGACGACGCGGATGGGGGGCTTTTGCTTTTCCATCACGCGAATCTGGATTGTCGATGTCTGACTCCGCAAAAGGGTCTGGTCATCGACATAAAAGTTATCCAAGGGGTCTCGCGCGGGATGCTCGGCGGGGATATTCAGCGCGACGAAATTGTGCCATTCATCCTCGACCTCCGGGCCGTATGCGACTGAAAAGCCCATCCGGGCGAATATCTCAAGGAGTTCGTTTGTGGTCTGATTGATGACGTGCCGTTTGCCGATTCGGGGTCGTGTCCCGGGCAGGGTAACGTCAATCAGATGCCGACTTTTGGCCTGCTGGGTTTGTGTGATTTTTGCCTTGAGCTGTTCAAACGCGGCGTTTACCTCGTTTTTGATTTTGTTGGCTAACTGGCCCGCTGCCGGTCTTTGCTCGGCCGAAACTTTTCCTATCTGCGTGAGTATCTGGGTGACAAGACCTTTGCGACTCAGGTATTTTATGCGGAATTGCTCCAGTGCCGCGGAATCGGCGACAGCTTTTAGCTCCTCAAGGGCGTCTTGACCGATTTTGGTGAACTGTTCGAGCATTTTCGTTCCCAAAGTGGATTCCCGTTTTCGCGGGAATGGCCCTCCTTTGCCCTTCCGGCTTCGGAGGGTAAACCCCCACCGCAGGGGCGGGGGCTAAACATTATATTGCAGCGGGTTTGGCTGCGGCGACGATTGCGTCAAATGCAACCGGGTCGGCGATTGCTATTTCACTGAGCATCTTGCGGTTCAGGGCGATATTTGCCTTTTTCAGGCCGTTGACAAGCCGGCTGTACATAATGCCACGCTGCTGGCAGGCGGCGGTCAATCGCGTAATCCATAAGGACCTGAAGTCGCGTTTGCGCAGTCTGCGACCGGCACGCGCGTAAACGCCCGCTCGCACAGCCGCTTCCTTCGCGGCACGATAAAGATGGCCGGCGGAACTGCGATATCCCTTCACCAGCTTAATAACCCTTTTGTGCGCCTGCCGTCTTGCGGCACCTTTCCTGATTCTTGGCATACCCGGTTTCCTTTCTCAACTCACTGCTCAGCCGACCCGCCGCGGACTCTCGTTTTTCCAGGCGACGCGGGCCGAAATAAGCTATTTGCCAAACATCGCCTTGATTTTCTCGGCGTAAACCCCGGTAATAATGGCGGGGTGGGCTATCCTTTTTCGCCGCTTGGCGTTCTTGCTGTTCATTAAATGATTGCCGGAAGGATGCTTGTACAACAGCTTCCCTCTGGCGGTAAGCTTGAATCTCTTTTTTATCCCCTTATGGGTCTTCATTTTATTTTTAGGCATTTGTTTCTACCCTGAAAAATTTCACCAAATCGCGGCGCATAACCAAATTGTCTGCCACGAGCGAAGGGGGAAGTATACACTATTTGCGTAAGCAGGTCAACCGCCTTGATTTATGATTTTCAACTTTCTATTTTCGATTCAAGAAACGTCGCTCGGCCGGCGATATCTGAAGAATTGAAAATCGCTACTTGGGCGCGACCACAAGGGTCATTCGCTTGCCCATCATTTCATTTGAGCGGTCCACCTTGGCCAGGTCGCTGAGGGACTCGACTATCTTGGCAAGAACCTCGGCGCCCTTGTCCTTATGGAGCATCTGGCGACCGCGGAAGATGAGCGTAAACTGAACCTTGTGCCCCTTTTCGATGAACTCGCGGGCATGCTTGACCTTGATTTCGATGTCGTGTGCGTCGGTCTCGGGCCGCAGCCGGACTTCCTTAAGAGAACCGGCATGGTGGGTTTTTTTGCGTGCCTCGCGGACTTTTCGCTTCTGCTCATAGACCCACTTGCCGTAATCCATTATCCGGCATACGGGCGGGTCACTGGTCGGCGATACCTCAACGAGATCCAGATTGGCCTCGCGGGCCTTTTCCTGTGCGAAAAGCCGCTCAACTATGCCGACCTGATTGTTTTCTGCATCGACGAGCCGAACCTTTTCAGCCCGTATCCCTCCGTTTATCCTCAAACCCTTTACCTTTATTATCACTAACTATCACCTTTCCAAAAACTATAAAACGGTTACTTATCGGTTAACTTAAACCAATTCATCGGCCTACAAGGCCAGTTCTATTTGCTTATCGGCAATTTTCTTTACCGCGATTGCCGCAAATTCATCGACTTTCAGCGCTTTTGTCTGCTCCTGCCCGCGAATCCTGACGTTGACGGAATCCGACTGCGATTCCTTTGGCCCGACCACAAGCATATATGCCGGCTTGTCGCTATGCGTTCTGGCGATTTTTGCCCCGATTTTCTCATCCGTCAAATCGCACCAGACGCGCAATCCTTGTGCCTTTAGCCGGGCTTCGACCGCTTTGGCGTAATCGTTGCTCTTTTCGCTTATGGGCAGTATTATCGCCTGCTGGGGAGCGAGCCACAAGGGCATATCGCCCGCGTAATGCTCAATGAGAATCCCGATAAACCGCTCGAACGAGCCAAGCACCGCGCGGTGAATCATAACCGGCGCCTTTTCGGTATTGTCCTTGTCGGTATAGACAAGCTCGAATCGCTGAGGCATCGAGAAATCAAGCTGGATGGTGCCTAATTGCCACGAGCGTTTCAGTGAATCCTCAATATGGAAATCAATCTTGGGGCCATAGAAGGCGCCGTCGCCCTCGTTGACCTTGTAATCGATATTCTTGTGCTTAAGGGCATTGATTAGGGCGTTGGTGGCGGTTTCCCAGATTTCATCGGAGCCGATGTGGTTTTCGGGTTTGGTGGAGAGTTCGATGTGGAAATCTTTGAAGCCGAACGCCCTGTATATCTCGAAGGTCAGTTCGATAACGCCCGCGATTTCCGCCTCAATCTGGTCCGGCGTGCAGAAAATATGGGCGTCGTCCTGGGTGAACTGGCGAACCCTGAACAGCCCGTGAATTACGCCGCTCGCCTCGTGACGGTGGACAAGACCAAGCTCCGCTACCCGCAACGGGAATTCACGGTAGGAATGTTTGCGGGTTTGATAAACTAAGCAGCCGCCCGGGCAGTTCATCGGCTTTATCGCGTAGTCGGCGTCGTCAAAGTGGGTGAAATACATATTCTCTTTGTAATGGTCCCAGTGGCCGCTCCTGTGCCATAGTTCCTTATTAAGAATGATGGGCGTTTTGATTTCCTCATAGTCAAATCGCTTGTGAACGCCCCGCCAGAAATCGACTATCGAATTCCAGATAATCATCCCCTTTGGGTGCATAAACGCAAAGCCTGGCCCTGCGTCGTTGAAGCTGAACAAATCGAGTTGTTTGCCGATGACGCGATGGTCGCGTTTTTTCGCCTCTTCGAGACGGGTGAGATACTCGTCAAGCTCTTTGCGGTTTCGCCAACTGGTGCCGTAAACCCTTTGCAGCATTTTTTGCGTCGGGTCGCCGTGCCAGTACGCCCCCGCGACCGACATAACCTTGAATGCGCCGACCTTGCCTGCGCCTGGGATATGAGGCCCCCGGCAGAGGTCTTCAAATCCATCGCCCGATGAGTAAAAACTCATTATGTCGCCGGTCGCGCGGTTGACGTTGTCGGTTTTGTATTTTTCGCCCGCCAGTTTGGCAATCGCCTCAGCACGGGTCATTTCCCTGCGAACAAAGGGCTTGTCGGCCTTGACGATTTCGCCCATTTTTTCCTCGATGCGTTCGAAATCGCCCGGGCGAATCGGCTCATCGAGGTCAATATCGTAATAAAATCCGTCGTCCACGGTCGGCCCGTAAACAAGTTTGGTATTGGGCCACAAGCCGCATATCGCCTCGGCCATAATATGCGCACAACTGTGGCGCATTATTTCCAGCCCTTCGGCGTCTTTGGCTGTGATGATTTGTATGCTCGCGTCTCCGTTTATCGGTGTGGACAGATCAACGAGGTTGCCGTTGATTTTTGCCGCTATGGCCGCCTTTGCGAGTCCAGGGCCGATTTTCTCCGCTATTTGCTTTGCCGTCACGCCGTCATCGGCTTCTATAATTGAGCCGTCCGGCAGTTTAATTCTCGCCATTAGTCAATCCGATAAACCAATCCTAATTCAAAATGATTGTCAATAATCGTCATTTTAGTCCCTCCGCCCGTCGCCGTCAAGCAAGCTTTAACCTTATCCCGGCGGTTTTGAAAATTGACTTCTGCGGCGTTTACGCTTATCCT
Organism: Sedimentisphaerales bacterium; assembly: GCA_050013675.1. Lineage (GTDB taxonomy): Bacteria > Planctomycetota > Phycisphaerae > Sedimentisphaerales > Anaerobacaceae > Fen-1362. Next base: position 262,062 of record JBEKEU010000001.1, on the reverse strand, counting down.
GACGGGCCTTAAATACCTTTTTGGAGTTCCGGTAATGGTCGTAACACGATTTGCCCCGTCGCCGACAGGTTATCTGCATATAGGCGGAGCAAGAACAGCCCTGTTTAACTGGCTTTTGGCCCGGAAAACCGGCGGCAAATTCATCCTGCGCATCGAGGATACCGACCTCAAACGCAATACCCCAACTGCAACCCGGCAGGTTATTGACGACCTTCACTGGCTTGGTATCGACTGGGATGAAGGGCCTGAAGTTGGCGGCCCAAACGGCCCATACTTTCAATCCCAGCGAAGAGAACTCTACGATAAATACGTCGGGCAACTGCTGGAGCAGGGCAGGGTATATTATTGCTTTGAGTCGGCTGAAGAGCTTGGACAGCTCCGCGAACAGGCCGAGGCACAGAAAAAGGGTTTCGTATATCAAAGGCCCGCGGTATTCCCGACCGAAGCGGAAGTCGAGAAAGCAAAAGCTGAGGGCAAATCCGTTACAATTCGCTTCGCGATGCCGCAAGGCACAATCGTCATCAATGATTTGGTCCGGGGCGAGGTCAGCTTCAATACAGCCGAACTCGGCGATTTCATCATCATTAAAAGCGATGGCTTTCCCACCTATAACTTCGCCTGCGTAATCGACGACCATCTTATGGGCGTTACCCACGTAATAAGGGGTCAGGAGCATTTAATGAACACACCGGGCCAGCAGGCATTGTGGCAGGCGCTCGGTTTCGGCCAGCCGCCCCAATATGCCCATATGTCCGTAACCATAAGCGAATCGGGCGGCAAACTCTCGAAACGCGAACGCCCGCAAACCCTCCGCAAGGCAATCAAAGCGAGAACCGATATCGACCTCAACAAACTCGCCGGTGTCGGCGGACTCAGCACAGATGAGATGAAAGATTTCCTTAAAGGCGAAAGCGTCCCCGATGTCCCCGCAATCGAGGCAATGGCAAAATACCTGGGCGTGGAGCTGCCTGAAATAAACGTCGTCGATTTCTTCAAAAGCGGCTATATTCCCGAAGCGATGGTCAATTTCCTCGCATTGCTCGGCTGGAGCACCGGCGATACACGCGAAGTTATGCCCTTGGATGAGCTGATTGCCGCTTTCGATATCACCCGCCTGACTAAATCCAACAGCTTATTCGACCGGGGCAAACTCGTCGCCTACAACACCGAACATTTGAAAATGCTCCCCAAAGAAAAACTTCTTGCCCATTTGAAGGCGTATTTGAAAATCGTCGATTCGCCCGTCGCAAAAGCTGACGATGAGACATTGCTTCGTCTTATTAAAATCTGCGAAGGCGCAAGGACATTGGCTGACATCGAGCACAAAACGAAATTTCTGTTTACTGCCGATGACCGGATTGAATTCGATGAAAAAGCCGTGCAAAAGGTTTTATTGAAAGATAATGGTCTTGCGATGCTCAAACTCGTCCGCGATAAATTAGCCGAGATGCCGGAATTAACCGAGCAGGGTATTGAGGATATGCTGCGGGCGCTTGCCAATCAAAATAACGTCGGCTTAGGCAAAGTCGCCCAGCCCCTCCGTGTCGCCATCACCGGCTCAACCATAAGCCCGCCCATCTTCGACTCCGTCCAAATGCTTGGCAAACAAAACACCTTAACAAGAATTGATAATACGTTGAAAAAATTCGCAGGCAAATAAGGAGAAAACGCTCGTGTCACTATTAGTAACCGGTTCAATCGGGATAGATACTGTAAAGACGCCGTTTGGCGTGAGTAAAGATTGTCTTGGCGGCTCGGCTGTGTATTTCAGTATGGCGGCGAGCTTCTTTACGCCGGTGCGATTTCTCGGAGCAATCGGAGCCGACTGTCCGTTCGATTTGAAAAAAATCTTCAAAGGCAAAAAGGTTGACCTGAACGGGCTTGAACTGCGACACACAAGCAAGACATTCCGCTGGGCCGGCTCATATCAGGGCGCGATGAACGAGGCCATAACAGATTTCGTCGAGTTGAACGTCCTCGCGGAAGAACCGCCCCAAATGCCTGAGGAATACAAAGACAGCAAATTCGTCTTTTTAGCAAATACCGCGCCGAATCTGCAAATCCAGCTTCTCGACCAGCTCCATAAGCCCAAATTTGTCGCCGCGGATACGATGAACCTGTGGATAAATAACAATCTTGCCGATTTGAAACAACTCCTGAAAAAAATCGACTGCCTCATCCTCAACGAAACTGAAGCAAGGATGTTGGCAAATGAACATAATCTCATAACCGCTGCGGCCAAAATCGAGAAACTCGGGCCGACCGTCGTAGTCATCAAGAAGGGTGAATCCGGCTCAATCATAAGACAATCAGATGGCCAATTATTCGTCCTGCCCGCCTATCCCGCCACAGTCGTCAAAGACCCCACCGGCGCGGGCGACAGCTTCGCGGGCGGCTTTATGGGTTATCTGGCGGGCCAGAACAAGACCGATTTCGCTACCTTAAAAAAAGCCGTGGCTTATGGTACTGTTGTTGCGTCTTTCACAATCTCCAATTTCTCCCTCAAAGGCCTGACAAAAACAACCAAACGCGACATCGAAAAACGCCTCAATACCTTGCGAAAAACCACAACCTTTTAACAGGCAGGTGATACCGTGAGAGTATTCATAGCCATCGATATCGATGATAAAATCCGAAAGGCAATCGCTGATTTGCAAAAGCAAATTGCCTCGAAGGTTGATGTCAAAAAAGGCGACCTCAAATGGGTCGAGCCGAATAATATCCATCTGACGCTGAAATTTTTGGGTGAAATAAGTGATGAGCAGGTCGCCGAGACAAGCGAAATCGCAAATACGGTCGCCCAGGCACACCAGAAATTCAACCTCGAAATCGAGTCCGTCGGCTCATTTGGTGGCAGAAGCGCAAAAGTCGTCTGGGTTGGCGCGGGTAAGGGAACTGACGCGTTATTAGCATTGCAAAAAGACCTCGACGACCTCCTCGCCCAGGCCGGCTACCCCAAAGAGGAAAGAGAATTTTCCGCGCACCTGACACTTTGCCGGGTCAATCACCCAATGGCCGGTATTAAGATGGGCGAGGCAATCAAACAATTTTCAAATCTCAAGCTCGGCTCAATCGCCGCCGACGCGCTTTGCGTTTACCAAAGCCAGTTGACATCGGCCGGCCCAACCTATACTCTATTACAAAGTTTTAAGCTGAAAACGTAAAGTATAAAGCCAAAGCGAAAAACTGAGAGCCGAAGATTAGCTGATAACCAAAATCGTGAAATGCAAAACCAAAGCGTAAAACCGAAAGCCAGTTTGAAGGACAGGGCGTATGCTCACTCTATAAGAGTAATAGGTTTTATTGATACTTTGCCAAAGGATAATGCGACTCAGGTTATTGCGAATCAGTTGTTAAGGTCGGCTACGTCTATAGGCGCAAACATTGTTGAGGCCAAGGGTTCAAGCTCGAAAAGAGATTTTGCTAACTTTTTTAGTTATTCGCTCAAGTCGGCAAACGAGACCATATATTGGCTTGGGTTGTTAAAAGATACCAGGAAAGTAGATGGGCCAGAGATGAGGTTTTTAATCGACGAAACCGAACAGATAGCAAAAATGCTCGGGGCAAGTTTGCTGACGCTGAAGGGAAAACGCGAGATTTAGGTTTTTAGTTATGGTTTTGCATTTTGTACTTTGAACTTTAAAGTTAGGAGGAGTCGAGAAAAATGACTAAGACAAAGACCACCCAGCAGACCAAAGGCGCAGTTGAACCATTAAGACCACAGCAATCGGGCGCAGCGGATAAATCAGGCGCTGAATCCGCCCTGCAAAGAGTCATTGCTCAAATCGAAAAGCAATATGGCCGCGGCTCAATTATGCAGATGGACGAGCACAAATATGCCAGAATCGAAGGCATACCCAGCGGTGCTTTATCGCTCGATATCGCCCTTGGCGGCGCGGGCATACCGCGAGGCAGAATCACGGAGCTTTTCGGCCCCGAATCATCGGGCAAAACCACGCTGGCCCTGCACATCATCGCCAACGCCCAGAAGGCCGGCGGCGTCGCGGCGTTCATAGATGCCGAGCACGCCCTCGATACCACCTGGGCAAAACGCCTCGGTGTTGACGTTAGCTCGCTTCTCGTCAGCCAGCCCGACACAGGCGAACAGGCGCTCGACATCGTGGAAATGCTGATTGCCTCCAACTCTGTTGACGTTGTAGTCGTTGACTCAGTCGCCGCGCTGACCCCGAAAGCCGAAATCGAAGGCGAAATGGGCGACAGCCACATGGGTCTTCAGGCACGACTGATGAGCCAGGCGATGAGGAAACTCACCGCCATTATCGCCAAAAGCAAAACCTCGCTGATATTCATAAATCAAATCCGTATGAAAATCGGCGTGATGTTCGGCAACCCCGAAACCACCACAGGCGGCAACGCCCTCAAGTTCTACTGCTCGATACGCGTTGACCTGCGGAGGATAACAACCCTCAAGGAAGATACCGGCTCAGTCGGCAACAGGGTTCGCGCCAGGGTTGTGAAAAACAAAATCGCTCCGCCTTTCCGCGAAGCCGAATTCGACATTATGTTCGACCACGGCATCAGCTACGAAGGCGACCTGCTCGACCTCGGCGTCGCGTGCAACGTAATCGAAAAATCAGGCACCCACCTGGGTTTCGGCGAAATCCGTTTGGGCCAGGGCAGAGAAAAGGCGAGACAATTCCTTATCGACAACAAAGACCTCTGCGAGCAGATAAAACACAAAATCCTCGTCGCTAAAGGATTGGTCGAGGAAAAATGAACACCGAACCGCGGATTTCAAAAAAGAAATTACAATCAGTGTAATCTGTGGAATCTGTGGTTAAGAACTAATTCAGAAAGGATAGCTCTATGAATTTACTTGCAGCAGCAACGCCGACACAATCATCGCCGGTTTACCAGAATCCGGCTTATCAGAATCAGGCCTACCAGAACACAACGGTACAGCCCGACAGGCCTGTTGCCAAACCGTCTTTGGCCACAAAGGCCTTTGTCTATGGCTATTGGTTTTTCCATATCGCCATCGTTATTTTTATCATTATTTTTATGGTCCTGATGGTTTACAGGTTCGTCAAGGCCCACGAAAAAATAGCGAACAGTATGGACAAGGGCATCATTATCAAAAAAGAAGATACAACAACGTAATTTCGCAAACCAGATATGACCCTGAACGCAAAACAAATAAGAGCCGGTTTCATCGACTTTTTCAAAGGCAAAGACCACAAGTTTGTCCCCAGTTCGCCCATTGTCCCCATCGGCGACCAGACGCTGCTTTTCGCCAATGCGGGAATGAACCAGTTTAAGGATATATTCCTCGGCCTAAGCGTGCCATCCTGCAAGCGAGCGGTCAACAGCCAGAAATGCCTCCGCGTCAGCGGCAAGCACAACGACCTCGAAGAAGTCGGCCATGACAACTACCATCACACCTTTTTTGAAATGTTAGGCAACTGGTCATTCGACGATTATTTCAAGGCCGAGACAATCGAATGGGCCTGGCAACTGTTCACAGATGTTTGGGGTATCGACCCCTCTAAATTATATGCGACCGTATTTGCCGGCGACGCCCACGATAATCTCCCCGAGGACAGCGAGGCCGCGAACCTCTGGACAAAGGTTACGTCACTGCCGGCAGACCGCGTCCTCAAATTCGGCAGAAAAGACAACTTTTGGGAAATGGGCGAAACCGGCCCCTGCGGCCCCTGCAGCGAAATCCACATCGACCTCGGCCCCGACCGCTGCGACAAAAAGAACGTCCCCGGACACAAATGCGCCGTTAATGCCGGCTGCGCAAGATTCATCGAACTGTGGAACCTCGTCTTCATTCAATTTAACCGCGATGAAGACGGCAAGCTCACACCGCTGACCGCAAAATATGTCGATACCGGCGCAGGCCTCGAAAGAATCGCCGCCGTGCTGCAAAATAAACGCAGCAATTACGACACCGACCTTTTTATGCCCGTAATCGACCGGCTCGCCCAGATGACCGGCAAAAAATTCACCTCGCAGCTGAACAACAAAACCGATAACGCCTTCCGCGTCATCGCCGACCATATCCGCGCACTCTCAATGGCTATAACCGATGGCGCAACACCATCCAACGAGGGCCGCGGCTACGTCATCCGCAGAATTCTTCGCCGCGCCTTCAGATTTGGCAGGGAGCTTGGCCTTCACGACCCGTTCCTCTTCAAACTTGTCCCCGCCGTCGATGATTGCCTCGGTGAGGCATTCCCGGAAATAAAGGCACGTAAGGATTATGTCTCCACCGTAATCGAATCCGAGGAGGCAAGCTTCGGCAGAACACTCGACAGGGGACTTGAGATTTTCACCGCCGCCGCCGATAAGTCGTTGAAATCCAAAAACAAAACCATCTCCGGCGACGATGCCTTCCAGCTTTACGACACTTACGGCTTCCCTGTTGACCTTACTCAACTTATGGCGCAGGAGCGAGGCCTCAAGGTTGATACCGCCGGCTTCGATAAGCTGATGGGCGAGCAGCGCAGCCGCGCAAGGGCCGCACAAAAAGGCGCACAAACTCTCGTTACGGTAGCCAATACGGAATTGCCCATAACACAGGACCACTTCAAATATATCGCCGACCGCTGTCCTGCAACGGTACTCGGCTTCATTGACCAGGGCGCATTCAACACGACAGGCCAAATCAAAGCTGGCGCAGAAGCCGCTGTCGTCCTCGACAAAACCTGCTTCTACGCCGAAATGGGAGGACAGGTCGGCGACGTCGGCGTTATAGAATCCGACAAAGGCAAATTCGTTGTCGATGCTACAACCAAAATCGCTGATTGCGTAATCCACAAGGGCAAATTGCTCGAAGGAACCATCGCCGTTGGCTACAAAGTTACCGCCATAGTCAGCCCTGACAGGGACGCCACAAAGAAAAACCACACTGCCACACATCTTTTGCAATGGGCTTTGCGGCAAATACTCGGCAGTTCAGTCGCTCAGCAGGGCAGTTTGGTCTGTCCCGATTACCTGCGATTCGATTTCACCTATCCCAAATCGCTTGATGCCGAGCAGACAAAACAGGTCGAGTCACTCGTCAGAGATAAAATCGCGGCTGATTTGCCCGTTACCTGCGCCGTCCTGCCTCGAAACCAGGCCGACAAGCTCGGCGCGATGGCGCTCTTCGGCGAAAAATACGGCGACGACGTTCGAGTTGTTGCTGTCGGTGCGCCAAACCAGGATGGCCTCAACCAGGCATTCAGCAAGGAATTTTGCGGCGGCACACACGTTGACCGGACCGGAGTTATAGGCGGATTCAAGATCATCAGGGAAGAAAGCATCTCCGCCGGCGTCCGCAGAATCACCGCCTACACGGGCCGAGGCCTTGCCAGATACCTCGAACAAAGAAGCGACATCGTTGATGAGCTTGCCGTTGTGCTGAAAATCCCGGCGGCGGGCATCGTCGAAAAAGTCACTAATCTCCTCGCCGAAAATAAACGGCTCGCCAAAGAGCTTAAATCGTCCTCGCGTCAGGCCGCGTCCGATTCGCTCGCCGAAGCAAAACAGCTTTTGGATAAATGCGAGAAAATCGGCGACGCCTCGATAATCACAGGTAAACTTTCGCCCACGACCGCCGAACAGGCACGCGCGGCTATTGATATGCTAAAGAAGAAAGCCCCATCTTCGGTCATCGTCCTCGGCTTCGCCGAAGGCGATAAGGCGACCCTGTTTGCTGCCGTAACCGATGACCTCGTAAGTAAAATCGGCGCAGCCGACCTCCTCAAACAAATCTCACCCATCATCGACGGCGGCGGCGGCGGCAGACCAAATATGGCGCAGGCGGGCGGCAAAAAACCCGACAAACTCGACGACGCAATCGCTAAAGCCGCTGAAATTATAAAAACAAAATTGTAAAACCCGGCTCGTTTGAAAGAAAGGTCGGCAATGGAGGGAAATTCGCCGAACCAGAGGTCTCAGGAATCCACCGAAAAGATGCGGCTGGCGGTAGAGAAGCTGGAGCGGGAAGTATTTAAACCTGACCCGTTGCCGAGAAGGACCCTGCCGTGGCTTATCGATATATTTTTATATCCAATGAGTTATTCAGGGGTAATCCATATGGTAATTTTTGCGATTATACCGCCGTTGCTTTGGCTTCTTGTTCTGCGTTACATTCGTCCCTTCGGGGGGGTCCCGTATCTGATTCTTTATTTGCTGCTTGCCGGCTATGCCTTTTATTACATTAGCTATTGCGTCTTCGACAGCTCAAGGGGCGGCCTTCGTGCGCCGGATGTCACCATTTATGATTCCCCCGACAAAATCGAATTATGTTCGCAGGTTTTTCTTGTGATTGGTGTCGTGGCTGTTTGCTTTTTCCCGGCAGTCATATATTACATCACTACTGAACGAACCGATTTGTGGTTTTGGCTATTGTCGGCGGTCTGCATTTTCTTTCTTCCAATAGCTGTATTGACAGCGGTGTTGTTCGATTCAATAAATGCACTCAAACCGGTTATGATTATCACCTCAATATACAGAACATTTCTCCCGTATTGCGGACTTGTATTGGCCTTTTATGTGCTTGCCGGACTTATCGCTCCTGTCATATTGGGGTTGCCAAAGCCGGGGGATTTAATTGCTGGCCTTGTTTACCTCCAATTACTTATGGATTATCTTTTGGGCACGGCTTATTTCTGGTATAAAATCGCTTTTGTGTATTTGTCGATTGTTTCAGCGCATCTGTTAGGAAGGTTTTATCTGCGATACAAAAAGAAACTTGATTGGGGAATCTAATCTGCTGTTGTCGCCTTATTTTTGCTGACGTATTTGAACGCTTCTCGCGTGTGCGTCCAATCCCTCCGCCTCGGCCAATCTGATTATGTCCTCTGCGCTCGCAGCTAATTTATTTTTGTCGTATTCGATGATACTCGTGGATTTTATGAAGTCGTTTGCGCTCAACGCGCTGAAAAATCTCGCGCTGCCGCCCGTAGGCAGTGTATGACTTGGCCCCGCCCAGTAATCACCAACCGCCACAGGTGAATAGTCCCCGATAAATATCGCCCCCGCGTTCTTTATTCTTTTGGCAATCTGCCTGCTTTGTTTTCCGCATTGAATCTGCAAATGCTCCGCCGCGAAAAGATTCGCGTAAAATATTATGTCCGCCATATTTTTTAAGACCACAATGGCGCTGAATTTCAGCAGACAATCAATCGTTTCCTTTGACCTGTCCAGTTCTGTAACTTGCCGCTTGAGTTCTGCCAACACCTCAAGAGCCAGTTTCTCGGAATCCGTGCATAAAACCGCCGACCCGGGATTATGCTCCGCCTGGCTGAGCATATCCGCCGCTACCCAGGCAGGATTAGCTGATTTGTTTGCTATTATTAGAACCTCGCTTGGCCCTGCTATAGAATCGATACTGACAAGACCAAAAACCGCTTTCTTTGCATTTTGAACCCATTGATTCCCCGGCCCGACTATCTTATCAACGTCACGTATCGTTTTCGTTCCTTGAGCCAACGCCATTACGGCCTGCGCTCCGCCTATCCTGTAAACCTCTTTAATCTTCAATTCTTTGCAGGTCGCCAATATTACAGGATGAATGCTTCCGTTGTATCTTGGCGGCGATGCCACAACAATTTCCTTTACCCCGGCGACCTGTGCTGGAACGGCTGTCATTATGACCGTCGATGGCAGCGGCGCAGATGCCCCCGGCACACATATTCCCACCCGTCTTATTGACGTGTATTTTATGCCTGTTGACTTGAAGCTTTTGTCTTTGCCGACAAAAATTTTTGACTGATATTGCCTGACGTTTTTTATCGCCTGTCGAATCGACTTCAAAAGTTTTTTATCGATATTCTTGTGGGCATCATTCAGTTCTGTATCTGATATCCTGAATTGCTCAGGGGTAAGTTTAACACCGTCAAACTTCTCTGTGATTTCGGCTACTGCCTCATCCCCACGCTTGATTACTTCGTTAAAAATGGCTTCTAATTGTTTTTCTTTCTCGCTATCAAAATCAAAATTGGTGGAGCTAAAAACGTCTGCCCGGATTTTTGTTGACTGTTCTATGAAACCCGGCTGGTCGTATTTAATCAGAATTTTATCAAGCTCATTCATTACTTTTACCTTTTATTCTCTGTGCTCTCTGTGTCCTCTGTGGCTAAAAAGCTCTGTGGCAAAATTATCTCCCAAAGTTCCCGTAACTATACATCCTCGTTGCTTTTTGCAGCAGCAGGTATTGTTCGCCTTTGTATCTCGTCAAAATTCCCGCCACGTCAAACCTCACCGGGTTTGATTCGTTTCGCACCTGCAAAAGTGCGTCTTCGAGTTTCTGGCAGGGCAGCAACTTTATAGCGAATTTCCCGACTCCGCGTCCCAGTGCATCCGCCTCAAAAACGTAACCACCGTTTTTGACCGCCACTCGCCCGGCCCTGTTTGCAAAAATCGTATCCTGTTTCAGTTGCAGTTCTTCAGCTCGGGTTGCCTGTGCCTCAGTCGTCGGCAAAACCTCCGATTGCCTAAGCAATGCCACTATCTCCGCGGGTATATTCACAACGTCATTCGGAGCGTTTACCGCCTGTCCGGTGCCGACTTGGTCTGTTTTGTTCGGCTCATTTTTAACCGCCTCTCCCGTCGGCTGGTCAATCTTGCGAAGCGACAGATAATATACCGCGAACAAATAATTCTTACCCTCGAATTTCGTTACTTTCGCCCATATCCGAAACATCGCGTCGCTTCGCTCCTTCGCGTCCGCTGCCATTTTCTCCAGCGTTGACGAACCGAGCATCTCTAATGTCTGTCCCGCTTTTATCTCCACCCCGCCGATGTTTGCCGCTGACTCAAATTCAAACGCCCATTTGTCGGGGGCCGTCTGAATCAGTTTGCCGTCAACCCCCGCAAAAACGTAATCATCAGGCAATAATTTATCGCTGTGCGGTAATTTAACCGCGCGAGACGATTTCTCGCCGCCGTTTTTCGCCGCCGTCGCCGATATCGAGATTGCCGCCGCAATCGCGATTGCCAGTATGAATCTTGTTATCTTCATCGTTTGGTTTTGCCGGATTTTTTATTCGCCTGTTCGAGCGTATATTTCAGCAACCCGCCCGAAAGCAGAATCTCCCTGTCCCTGCCCGACAGGTTTAATTTCCCGATAATCTCATATCTGCTCTTTTCTTCGACAATCTTTACTTCGTCTTTGCTTTTTATCGCATCGACTAAACCGTCTATCCGCAGGTTGTCGCCCTGGCTGATTTTTTCGTAGTCATCCTGGTTGGCCAGTTCTATCGGCACAACGCAGAAGTTTATCAGGTTCGCCTTGTGAATCCGCTCGATACTCTTGGCTACTACCATCCGCGCGCCCAGATACATCGGGCATAGCGCCGCGTGTTCCCTCGACGACCCCTGCCCGTAGCTCGCCCCCGCGACAATAACTCCGCCCTTACCCTCGTTCTTCACCTTCATCGCCCGTTCCGCGAAACTTGGCTTACCTTTTTCATTGAAGCAGTGGAACACGACCTTCGCGTATTCGGGCACGTTGCTGCGAAGCTTCAAAAACGCCCCCGCGGGCATTATATGGTCGGTCGTAATCTTATCGCCGCACTTTATCAGCACTTCCGCCTTCAAATCCGCCGGCAATTGCTTGGGCTGTTCGGGTACAACTATTGTCGTTCCCCGAATAACCTCCGCCTTCGCTGCCTCTTTCTCACTCAAAGGCGCCTCAATCATATTATCATTGATAATAAACTCCGCCGGCTGCTCAATCTTTGGGTACTTTATCCCGAACAATTTTTTCATTTCTCTCGGGTCGGTAATTTTTCCCGTCAAAGCCGATGCGATCGCCGTCTCAGGACTCACGAGAAACACCTTGTCATCTTTCGTTCCGCTCCTGCCCGCGAAATTCCGGTTAAACGTCCGCAAGCTCACAACCCCGTCCGCGGGCGAAAAACCAAGCCCTATGCAAGGCCCGCACCCGCTCTCCAGAATCCTCGCCCCCGCCGATATAATGTCCCCAAGTGCGCCGTTTGTCGCCAGCATATTCAAAACTTCCCTGCTTCCCGGCGCAACCGCGAACTCCACTGTCGGGTCGATTTTCCTGCCCTTTAACGCCATCGCAGCCATCATCAAATCCGCGTAACTTGAATTCGTGCAGCTTCCTATCGCTATTTGTTTCGATGGGGCGCCGGCGATTTCCGTGATTGTTTTCACATTATCCGGCGACGATGGGCACGCCGCCATCGGCTCTAAACTAGACAAATCAATCTCAATCAGCCGGTCATAAATCGCCCCAGCGTCCGCGCTCATCGGCTGGTAATCCTTTTCTCGCTTCTGCGCCGCAAGAAATTTTCTGGTTTGCTCATCGCTGGGGAAAGCACTCGTCGTTACCCCTAATTCCGCACCCATATTCGTAATCGTCGCCCGTTGCGGAACAGTCAACGTCGCAACCCCAGGCCCGAAATACTCAACTCCCCAGCCCACGTTACCCTTCGTAGTCAATATGCGCAACAGTTTCAAAATTACGTCTTTCGCCGCCACCCAGTCAGGCAATTGCCCCGTCAATTTAACGCCCACAACCTTTGGGCAAGCTAAGTAAAATGGCCCCCCGCCCATTGCCACCGCAACGTCTAATCCGCCCGCGCCTATCGCTATCGCCCCGATTCCCCCGGCTGTCGGCGTATGCGAATCGCTTCCCAATAGTGTCACGCCCGGCTTTGCGAACCGTTCCAGATGAACCTGATGGCAAATCCCGTTGCCCGCCCGCGAATGATATACACCGCTTTTCGCCGCTATCGTCTGCAAATACAAATGGTCGTTATGGTTCTCCGGCCCAAACTGAGACATATTATGGTCCACGTAACTGACCGACAAATCTGTCCGGACTCGGCCCGCCCCCATTGATTCGAACAATAAGAACGCCGTTGTTCCCGTCGCGTCTTGCGTCAGCGTCTGGTCAATCCGTATCCCAATCTGCTCGCCTGCCGCGAGTTTTCCTTCTACAAGGTGCACACCAAGTATCTTGTAAAAAAGCGTCTCAGCCAAGTCGTAACTCCAATCATCCTAAATTATGTTTAGCCCCGCAATTTATTGCGGGGTCTTTCCGCCTCGACAATTTAACATACCCCCCTCAAAAACACAAACCCATCGCATTGTCATTTCGATGTCAGAAGTAGTATCTGCCCAGATAGCCAATTATTGCCTTTTTGACTTCAAGGGGCTCTATCGGACCGGAATGCCGATAAATTATCTCTCCGCCCGGCTTTATAATAATCGTGTAAGGGATGCCGCCCTCCCAACCCTTGTCCAGTGCTTCACCTAATTCGGTTCTGTCCTCCGAATTGAACTGGTAATTAGTACAGGAAACCTGCTTATCCTTCAGGAATTTTATAACGTTGTCTTTTTTGCTCGGCATATCCCCGCTGATTGTTACCATTTCGAATGCCCTTTTGTTATACATCCGGTTTATATTGACTAATTCCGGCATTTCAATCACACATGGTCCGCACCATGTCGCCCAGATATTGACCAGCCGCAATTTACCGGAATTATTTTTCATAATCTCACGCACGCCGTTGGCGTCAATCATATTCACCTCAACCGCTTCTTTTGCCCATTCCGCAAACGCCTTTTGCACCGAGTTTCGTTTGTCCGCCCATTTTATCGAACAGCCGAACGGCTTCATTTTCTTTATCGCGACCTCTCGCCCCTCAAGTAATGCCTCAATCGCGTCCCGCGCGAAACTCTTTTTGATTTTGTTTGGGTCGTCCGAGTTATCTACCGCGCCTGTATATTGCAGTTTGCGTTCCTTGTCGAATACGAAAACGTGAGGTGTGCTCACCGGCCCATAAGCACGCGATACCTCCTGCGTCCTGCCATCGTAAAGATACGGGAAATTAAACTTTCTTTCAGCCGCGCGAATCTTCATCTCCTCGAATGAATCGCCGAGGTCGGTGTATCCCAGTTCATCCAGCCGGATTGCCAGCGGGTCATTCGGCGATATCGCCACAACCGCCACCCCCTTACTCTTATAATCCGTCACAAGTTGCATAATCCTGCCTTCGTATGCCTGCGCCGTCGGGCAGTGGTTGGCGGTAAAGACAACGACAAGGATATTCGCCTTGGCAAAATCCGCCAGCCGATAATTTTTACCATCCACCCCGGGCAAATTGAAATCAGGCGCCGCAGACCAGATTTCCAAAGGTATAACCTTACTCATTTCCGCTGAAACACTTCCCATAACAATCATCGCGATGAAAATCGCCGACCAAAATACGTTCCGTCCGTTCATATCCATTAACCTCCATATAAATCTTTGCCCAAATGATACGCCATTGGCCGTCGATAATCAACCCGGCAAAGTCCGCGCATAAAAAAACCGGCCCGTTTGCAACCTAAATCCACACCTTTTACTCTTCACGTTTATATGTTTGCATATTATTATCTTATCAGAATAATGAACAGCGCGACCGGTAAGCTCGAACAATTAAAACATGGTTTCGCAGTAATGGATTAAGCGAATGAGGATTAAAGTTTATGTTGTTTTGGTTTTGGCAGTTCTCTTTGGAGCCGGAAATGCTTTTTCGCAGGAATTTTTGGGGTATCGCGACAGCTTCAATATCACCAACTGGAAGTTTTATAAAGGCGATATACACTCTGCTGAAAGCGGCGACAAGATATCAGAACAAGGTTGGGAAGATGTAACTATACCTCATACCTGGAATGCGAAAGACGTTCTGACTGAGGGAGACCATTGTTATCAGGGGGTTGGATGGTATCGCGGCAGTTTTGATTTGCCAAAGGAGCAAAAAAGCAGGCGATACTTTATTCGTTTTGAAGGCGTATGCCTGGTGTCTGATGTGTATGTCAACGGCGTTTACATTGGCCGACACAAAGGTGGTTATTCGGCTTTTTGCTACGAAATTACCCGGCGGGTCAGGACTGGCCTCAAAAACAGCATTTCCGTCAAGGTGGATAATTCGATACAACCGGACGTAGCGCCTTCCGGGACTTACCTTTATCCTTTGTTCGGGGGCATTTACCGTCCTGTTACAGTATTCAGCACAGATAATATATGCATATCACCACTCGATTATGCTTCGAGTGGCGTATATATCCGCCCCGTGAATGTTTTACAGAAACGAGCGGATATTGAAGTGGTGACGCTCTTGAATTCAAAAGACCCAAACGACGCTGAAGTAACACTGAAAGCAATCGTGCTGGACAATAATGATGTGATTGCTCAAAGCAGTGAAAAAGTTATTGTAAAAAACAATCAGCAGAGCAGAAGCGTTTCGAAGATTCATATAAACAATCCACATCTCTGGAACGCCAGAAAAGACCCGCACTTATACAAGCTGAATGTCCGCGTGGAAGACCCACAGGGAGTAAAAATAGACGAAATAGACCAGCCGATGGGACTTCGGTTCTTTGAGGTTGACAGGGACAAGGGCCTGATACTGAACGGCACACCATATCGTTTGTACGGTGTGTGCAGGCATCAGGAATGGCAGGGGCTTGGTTCCGCGTTAACCGATGAACAACACAAAAAAGACATCGAGATGATACTCGAACTCGGCGCCAACGGCGTTCGGCTGGCGCATTATCAGCAGGCGGATAAGATGTATAGCTTGTGCGACGAGAGGGGCCTTGTTGTCTGGGCGGAAATCCCGAATACTCCCGCGTATCGAGAGGAGAACCCCGCATATCTTAAGAATTGCAAAGAGCAACTGACGGAACTTATCAAACAAAACTACAATCACCCTTCAATTTTTTTCTGGGGAATGTACAACGAAATTCCAATCTCCGCCGAAGATGTAAAATCGCTGCATCAGACGGCCAAAGAGTTGGACCCCTATCGTTTAACCACCCAGGCGGACTTCACGCAGGTTACAGACAGGCATTTCATGACGGACGTCGCTGCCTGGAACTGGTACTTCGGCTGGTACTATGACAAGGTTGACAAATACATTACATGGTATGACAAACTTCACAAAGAACACCCGGAACTAAAAGGCGGCCTGAGCGAATACGGCGCCGAAGGTTGTATCAGCCAGCAGCAGGAAGACCCGAAGCGCCCGAATCCCCTCGGCAGGTTTTTCCCCGAGCAATACCAGCGTCTTTACCACGAGGAGGTCTGGAGAAGTATAAAAGACAGAAATGACATCTGGTGCAAGTTTATATGGAACATGTTCGACTTCAGCTGGACGTTTGCCAAACGCGGTGACCGTGATTTTATTAATCACAAAGGGCTTGTTACGCACGACCGCCAGGTGAAAAAAGACGCCTTCTATTTCTACAAGGCAAACTGGTCCGATGAGCCGGTCCTGTATATCCTCAGCAGACGCAATACGCAGCGCACCCAAAGCAATGTGCAGGTCGCGGTTTATACAAATCTTGACGAAGTCGAGCTGTACATCAACAGCAAACCGATATCGAAGAAAAAAATGGATTCAGACATTCACAAGATTAGCTGGGAAAACGTCGGGCTTGTGCCGGGAAATAACCAGGTAAATGTAATCGGCTATAAAGGTGACAAAAAATATACCGACATCTGTGAATGGATGCTGGTTACAAAATCCGACATCAATTCCCCATAGAATACAAGCTTTGCTCGACCCTACAGGCCTGCCGGGTTTTGGTGATAGAAATTACTCAGCTCGCGATACAAATCTGGATATGTCTTTTGCAAATCCTTTGGCCGTTCGAAAAAATATTCAGTCGCCACGGCGAAGAACTCCGCCGGGTCCTGGCCCGCGTATGAACCCAGCAGCGTCGGTCTGTTACTCGTTAAATCCTGCTGCAGCTTGATAAAGTTTTTATGCAGCACCCTCGCCCAGGCGATAAATGTGGACTGGCGCTGAAGGACCGCGCTATTGTCTCCCTGCCCGGCGGAGGTGTCCAGCTGATGCGCAAATTCGTGCAGCGCGACGTTGTGCCCCGCGCGTACGTCCGCCGAATCACGCCGAACATCATCCCACGAAAGCACCACCGACCCGTGATGCCACGATTCGCCTAAGCGCACGTCGAATCCTTCCTCCACAATCCCGCCCGCCAGGTGCCTTGTGGCTTTAGCCACGTATGCCGCGGGATAAACCAATATGGAATGCAATCCGGGGTAATAATCGGTTTGGCGGTGAAGCAGTAATACACACGCCTGTGCCGCTATCGTTACCCTGATTTCGTCGGTAATTGTCAAACCTCCGCAGCCGACGAAGTGCTTCTCCGCGAGGAATATGAGGATGTGCCGTTGCAGTTCCTCTTTGTCGGCTGTTGGCAATTTGCGATATATCGAGACATTGGCCTCAATAATACCAAGCCACTCCGCCGGAAAAGGCCTGCTGGCTATCCTTTTGCGTCGCCATTTCTTAAACAAAAACATAGTCGAGATTATAAACGGAAAAGCATAGCTTCCGCCAGCCGAAGCTCAGCATGACCAGAAAAGAGTTGCGGTTTTATGACGGCTTTGAGACAATATCAGCCGGCATCGTATCTCAAAAAAACAGGCGTTCGAAACTAATCCTGAATTAGGTTAAGGAGTAGAACAATGGTCGAACATACGAATCTGCTGTTAGTGGCCCTGCCCGAGTCCTTCCAGTTTCTTCACGGCGGATGGTTTGTCGTTCATATTATTGGCATAGCTGTAGTCGGCTATTTGGGTTACAAACTCGGCCGGATGAAAGAAAGTTAACGCCGAATCAGTATTTGGGACTGTTCCGCTGAAGTTGTGTTCTCTGCGGTTAAGAAAGCTCTGCTTGCCGCGGCGTTTACCTCGGCGGAGTTCTTTGACGAAGCTGGGCGGCAAAAAAGTGGCCGGCGATCTCCCAATTCTTCGCCGGCCAATAGCTTTTCCCCAAACCTGTGTGCTGTCAGAAAATGCCACTCGGCATTTCTTATTGCGAGATTACTACTAAAGCAGAAAACGTTTTACGACTCGATATCTTCGAAGACGATGCCGATGCTTATTGTGGCGTCGTCAAGCAATTCGCCTCGTTCGATTCGCACCACTCTTCCGCTTTTTATCCTCGCGAAGCTGCCTTTTCTCTTGGCAAGCGCCATTGTGCGCGGGAAATTCAACTCGACAACGTGCCCAGTCCGTAAAGGGGTAGTCGCCGGAATGCGCACGAGCACGCCGCCACTGCTTATATTGGAGCTTCTGCCGTTGAAGAACCGATTTGCTTCAGGCAGCCAGACGCTTACCGGCCAGGTAACCTGTGTTCGTGTGTTTTTTCTTTGTTCAGTCGCTACTGTTGTTGCTTCGCTCATAATCTAATCTCCATATTAGAGTAATTTAACTTCGATACCTATTCTATCGGCAGTGTTAAATTGGGTAGATTAGAGTATTTGGGCAATTTGCGGGTTTTACTTAAAGAATCTTGTTTTTCCGGCAAAAGGAATACCATGGTGACATATTATAAGACCTTTGATGTTAAATTAGGCGATTTTATTTGCAAGAAATTAAAGAATCGCCCGAAATTTGGTTAGATTGGCCTCGTATAACGACCCGCCACAAAGAAGGCGGGTAAGTGTTCCAGGGTATTCGCGGCGCTATAAAGACTATTCCTTTGAGTTCTTGAGAAACCCGAATTGGAGTATGATGCCGAGTAGCGTGCCGGCAGTGAGCAATAAAGGCAAGAACCATGGATTGCCGTAATAGAGCTGGTTGAGATGCGTTGTCGGCGGGTCGCTGGCAAAGTTTTCGTAGCGATAGATGAGGGCGAAGGTGCCGATGACGATGAGTGATGTCCCGCCTAAACTTGTGAAGAGCATCACGGCGAGTTTGAAGATGATGAATGAAATCATCCCGCCCGCGACGAAGCCGATAAGGCCGCCTGCCCAGACAAATTCCTGGGGAAGATTACAGGAGTGCCATATACCGGCAGCAAGAATGCCGCCCGCTACTGCACCGAGGACAGCGACAGCCCAGCGCATAAGTGGGATTGCCAAGATGACCAGAAGAGCACACCCGACGATTGCGCCAGGGAGGGGTTTTTGGAATTGTTCGCCAATCCACAAGCCGAGATAGAGGCCGAGGATGCCAAAGCCGACAACGGTGAGGGCCTTGTAAATTCGCCAGCCGTACATAAGAACGATAATGCCGAATGATATTCCGATAACGGCCTGTAGCCAGGTGAGCAGGGTGGTCTGCTGCCAGATGAAATCGAGGGCACGGAGAACATATTTAGTGCCGTACTCAACGGTAGCGTTGTCAACAAGATGATGTGATGTTTTTGCCAAAAGCAACGAAAAACTCATTTACTCTTCTCCTTCTTCAACATTCAAGCCCGACAAGTCGGGGGTTTAAGCAGTGCGCCAGGTTGCGGTTTTTGCCGTTGCCTCGGCATCGCCTTTCCTGGTCTTGACTTTTTTAACTTTGGCTTTGGCGGCAACAAATAGCGTGCTAATCTTCGGCAACAGCCACAACTGGGCGATTGTGCCGAGGATTGTTGCCGCGACGAATATCTCGATGTAAATATCCTGCCTGGCGGTTATATAGCCGACGGCCGGATAACCGAAATTCAATAGAGCCATAATCGTCCCCGCCAGGATAAGTGTTGTTCCCGCGGCTGAACTAAAAAGGGCTGAGGTACCCGGCCAGGATATGGTAGCGAATGGCAAGGCAGTTACCGCCAGCAGTATGGGCCAGTTGTAGTAGGGGACGCCGATGGTCAACTGCCTGATTACCGCCAAAATGTTGCCGGACGGACGGAAGTGAGGCCGAATCAGGATGGAATAACCAATTGCGGCGGCAAAGGCCGAGGCAATCAGCACAAGAAACGTTTCCTGTAATGTAAGCGCCAGCATTGCGCAGATGCCAATAATGGCAGCGGCGAGAAACAGATTTGTGCCGGAAGAGAATAATGTGCAGAATGCGCCGAAAAAGAGACCTATCGCGACAAGCACAATTTTTTTGAAGCCGAGTCCGCCGAGCCAGATAAACAGGCCCGCGGCGATAGTAATGACCGCGAGCGTCAAAAGCAGCGAGGGCTGCAAATGCGTTATGCGGTTTTGAAATGTCCATAATAAGTTCGTCATAAGTTTTTAGCGTCTCGAAAAAGGCGTTCTGAAAATGCAAGTTTAGCCCAGGTATTTATCGGCCTGACAAGACCCCTTCGTTAAGTCCTGAGTTAATGCGGGGAACCCGCAAGAATAACGGCGAGGTAATGCGGATGAGAGGAGTCGAACCTCCACGGGGTTGAACCCACAGGCTCCTGAAGCCTGCGCGTCTGCCAGTTCCGCCACATCCGCTTGTTGAGCCGATAATAACGGTTTTTAGTCGGCTCGTCAATAACGAAGGCGGGATCGGGCGGGCACAATAAACGGCCAACGCGGCGGGTTTCGTTGTTTTTTATATTTTCGAGATTTATGTGGCCACGACAGGAGAGCAACGAGTTTGTAATGTTATCGGGCGTTGCAGAGCAAGGTTTTGCTTTACTGCAAGACGGCCCGGAGAGACAATACTCCAGCGATTCGCGGGATACGGCAGCTCGACCCGGCTCGCTACAGGACGAATCACCAGAATTTATGCGAATAATCCGGTTTGTGCGCATACGTATAGTATAGAAAATAAAATTTAAGGAGAAACCAAATGAGATATGGAACTTTTTATGCATTAGCGGTGATGGCAATTTTAAGCACGTGCTGTTTTGGGGCCGGGTCGAGCGAACCAGCCGTTGTGAATAAACCCGGTGTGGGGCTGACGATTTACAATGATAATTTCGCGGTGGTGCGCGAGGCCCGCAAAATGAATTTCGAGAAGGGACAAAACACAGTGCGGTTTACAGACGTGGCCTCGGCGATAGACCCGACGAGCGTGAAATTTACTTGTTTGTCATCGCCGGGGGCGGTATCGGTTCTGGAACAGAATTACGAATACGACCTTGTGAATACCGACAGTTTACTGAAGCGTTACATCGATAAGCAGGTAGTGGTGGCGATAAGGGGCGGCGGGTCGGACACGAGAAAATTTGTCGAGGGGACGTTATTGGCGGGGGTGGACGGCGACTTGATTGTGAAGAGTAACGCAAGCACCGGCCTTGAGGTAATTGAGCGGGCAGGCGTTGAAGGGATATCATTAAAGGAGATGCCTGATGATTTGGTAACAAGGCCTACGCTTGTGTGGCTGACGGATGCGAAGAAGGCCGGCGAACAGCTTTGCGAGGTGACATACACGACGGGGGCGATTGGCTGGAAGGCGGATTACACGGCGATTTTGAATGCGGGTGATACTGCGCTGGATTTTTCGGGCTGGGTTACGATTGATAACACAAGCGGCGCGGGCTACAAGGATGCGACGCTGAAACTGATTGCGGGCGACGTGCGGAGAATTCAGCCGCCAGAGGAAACTGGCGTTCTTTATGAAAGGGATATGGTGGCTAAAGCCGTACCGGCAACCCCGGCCTTCGAGGAAAAGTCGTTTATGGAATATCATA
Organism: Sedimentisphaerales bacterium; assembly: GCA_050013675.1. Lineage (GTDB taxonomy): Bacteria > Planctomycetota > Phycisphaerae > Sedimentisphaerales > Anaerobacaceae > Fen-1362. The sequence continues at coordinate 240,706 of JBEKEU010000001.1, read as the reverse complement.
TGTACACGCTTGGGCGAAAGAGCACGATAAATAATAACCAGGTCAAGCAGATTGAGTTTATTGAGCCGGCGGAGGGCGTGAAGGCGAAGAAGATTTATGTTTATGAACGAAGCGATTACTGGAATCCGAGAGGCGGCGACCAGAATAAAAAGGTAATGGTCAAGATTGAGTTCGAGAACAAGAAGGAAAACAAATTAGGGATAGCGCTGCCGAAGGGCAAGGTGCGGGTGTTCAAGAAGGACCCCGCGGACAACAGCTTGCAGTTTGTTGGTGAGGATGAGATTGACCATACGCCGACGGATGAGAAGTTGTCGCTTTATATCGGGGACGCGTTCGATATTGTGGCGGAGCATACGCTGGTTGACAGCAAGGAGCAGCTCGGCAAACATCGCGAGTCGCACAAGATTGAGCTGCGTAACAGGAAGAATGAGGAGGTTACGGTCCTGGTGGATGAGAAGTTCGCGAGATGGGTTTATTGGGAGGTTGAGAAGTCAACACAGGAGTATGAGAAGAAAGACGCCTATACGGCCCGGTTTCCGGTGAAGGTCGGCGCAAATGCGTCGGTAACGCTGGAATACACCGTTGTATGGTCAACGTGGAAATGGTAGTTTTGAGTTACGGGGCGAAGGAAGCTTTATAAGAAAGACAACGTATGAAGTGTATTACGGTGAATTTTATTGTGAACCTGACGAGTTTTGTGGTTTTGCTGGGATTATCGGCGTCGGGGATAATAATCGCGCTGCCGCACGAGCATGGGCCAAATGAGGCGAGAGGGCCTTTGGGAATTGGCAGGGGAGAATGGGGTGATATTCACCTCTGACTAGGGATAGTTTTTGTTGTGCTGTAGCACATTTTGTTTTGCATTGGGACTGGGTCAAGTGCTACGTCAAATCGGTATTCTGCCCTGGTGTGCCGGGGGAGGATTGCCGTGATTGAAACCGAATGCGGGATTATCATTGCCGGGTGAAAATAAAAGCGGCCTTATACCGTGTGGTATAAGGCCGCCTGGTAAACACTAAAACAACCGGTTGCTGTTAATTACGGCTTAACCTCATTAACCAAAAGCGCATCTTCGACATCCGCCGGTATAAATAAGGTGTCGAACGGTGTCGTTGGCATGATCTTTGGGAAGTACCCGCCCGATTCCCTGTTTTGCTTATTCGGCTTTGTTGACGTACCGGTGGCCGGGTCTACCCAGTCAATTCCCCATCTTTGGTAGATGTTGTCGTTATCTACGCCCACGTTGGTCGTCGTCTCAAATTTCACGTGGCCGTCGTTGTACAACACGTTTTGCCCTTCTCGCTGATGGGGATACGCGTTAAACGTCAAATCCTTGTCCTTGTATTCATTGTTGTTGTTGGCCCACGCCGTATAGGGCGTGTCAGCTGTCGTGCCAGAAGCTATTGTCCCGCCTGGAGTCGCTCCGCCCACTATATAAGTGGACGCATTCTTGTCCAGCCCCGGGTTTCTATCTGCCGCAAGCGGACAACTCGGCTTGTTGTTAACGGATATCGGGACACCCGCAACCGAGACACTTTGATTTCTGGCAAAGGGGAAATGGTAGGCATAGCTGTTATGCTTGCCTGGCAACGTACCGAAATCATAGACCTTGGTCAGGTCCGTCTGTGTCGTGACGGGATAGGTTGTGATCTTGAAAACCTCAGCGCCGGAGTCGCCCTTGCAGTTAAACTGTTTTGGCGAGACGTCCTCATATTTTACGAGCATATAGAGCAGTGAGCCAATGGTTGCATTGCCGCCAGTCGGTGGCCCCATCGGGGGGAAAATCTGGTAGCACAGCGCGGTGCCGCCGGAGCCGCCGTCCCAATTAGCAGTACTAATGTGGCCTATGAAGGCGTAACCTACGAGTCCTGTGTTACAACCTGGCATTGGGTATGCCTCCGCAGAGTCGCCTGCATACAGCAACAGCGCCTTGCCTATGCCTGACAGGTTTGACCCGCAGACCATACGGTTGGCAATCATCCTGACCCTTGCCAGAGCCGGCATCAGGATACCCATCAGCAGAGCTATGATCGCTATGACGACCAGCAGCTCAACCAATGTAAAACCTTTCTTTCTCATTTGTCTTCTCCTTTATACATTTTGAGATTCGCTATCCGGCCGTCCTAAGCACAATCGAACGAACATGGTTTCAGACGAATTATGCAACTTACTCTTAACCGCACAATACTTTCCGTAATTCCCCGCGAATCTCTGTTACACTGTTTCGCTCGGAATCAGCCGGCAAAAAACTTTTTTAGACCAGATTTTATAGGACTTGTTGGTTGCCTTAATCTCGACTCGAAATGCCGCCAATTCAAGTTAAGCAAGGCAAAACCACTTCTCATAGGCAGGTACTATATTTGGTAGGGAACAATTTATAATTACGGCCAACATTATGATATTAACTTTATTTGCCTGCCTACCTTACTCTGTTTTTAGTATAGTGCCGTCCCATACTATTGTCAAGAGGGTTTTCGGCAAAAAATGCTATATTCCTTGAAAATTTCGGTCTGATACCTTATAAAGGGCGTTTTTGACGTGGGAAAAGGCCTATGACTGACCAAAGTGAGCTTCAAAACCTTCAGAAAGTCCTAAAAAAATATGGACAGACCCGCCTTTTGGCCTTCTGGGCCCAGCTTGACCCAGCCAGGCAGGAATGGCTTCTCGCCCAGATTGGCCAACTGGACTTTGTCCAGTTAGATCGCTGGCGGGCAGAGTTTGTTATGAACACCGCCCCTTTCAAGCTGCCCGGCAAGCTCGCGCCTGCCCCGTTTTACGCCCATCAGCCGAGCGATGCCGGCCAGCGAGGAAAATACGACCAGGCGCGACAACTGGGTGACAAGCTGATTTCGCAGGGTAAGGTCGCGGCGTTTGTAGTTGCCGGCGGGCAGGGGACCCGGCTGGGTTTCGACGGGCCGAAAGGGAACTTTCCCATAAGCCCCGTCAAAAACAAGACGCTCTTTGCGATATTCGCCGAGGATATTTTGGCCGCCTGCGAAAAAAACAATACCCGCTGTCCCTGGTATATTATGACCAGTCCCCTCAATCACCAGCAGACGCTGGATATTTTTTCCGCCAACAACTATTACGGATTGAATAAAAAAGACGTATTCATATTCCAGCAGGGAACGCTGCCCAATTTTTCGCTCGACGGCAAAATACTTCTGGCCGACATTGACACCATTGCCACCTCGCCCGATGGCCACGGGGGCAGCTTGCGTGCGCTCTACAACTCGGGCGCGCTGGCTGATATGAAAAAACGCGGCGTCGAGTTCATAAGCTACTGGCAGGTCGATAATCCTCTCATCAATATCTTTGACCCGCTGTTCATCGGCCTGCACGCCCTCGACGGCGCGGAGATGTCCTCGAAGGCGCTTGTTAAAGCAGGCCCGTTTGAAAAACTCGGCAACTTCTGTTTAGCCGATGGGAAAGTTACCGTCATCGAATACATCGATTTGCCGGACGAGCTTGCCGAAAAGAAAAATCCGGACGGCTCGCTGGTTTTTGAGCTTGGCAGTATCGCTATCCACATCATAAGCGTCAATTTTGTTGACCGGCTCAATAATCGCGGATTTGTCCTGCCGATGCACAGGGCGGTAAAGAAAATTTCCCATATAAATGATAAGGGGCAGCGTGTTGAACCGAAAGAGCCGAACGGCGTTAAACTTGAGAGCTTCGTCTTCGACGCACTGCCGCTTTGCGAAAAGTCGATTATCCTGCAAACCCTCCGCAGCGAAGAATTCGCCCCGACCAAAAACGCCACGGGTGTTGACAGCGTCGAAACAACAAGGCAAATGATGATTGACCGTGCGGCTGCCTGGCTCGAATCGGCGGGCGTTAAGATTCCCAGAAAACCGGACGGCTTACCCGATTGCATCGTCGAGATTGCGCCGAGCTTTGCCCTGACAAGAGAAGACGTCATTAAAAAACGCGATAAGGTACCTGCAATAAAACCTGGAGATAAAATCTATCTTGCGTGAGGGAATATGTGCCTTCACAAAATTATTTTGCTGTCGGCGGCAATAATATCTGTGTTTGGCTTGAGTTCCTGCGCCAAGAACACGTCCGGCACCTTTGTAATAACCGACTATGGCGCCGTTGGTGACGCAAAGACGCTCAATACCGCCTCGATTAACAAGGTCCTGTCCGCCTGCGCAAAGACGGGCGGCGGCACGGTAACAGTCCCGCCGGGGACATTCCGCACGGGGCCGATACGGATATATGCCAACACCACCCTGCATCTTGAAGCAGGTGCGGTTCTCAAGGGCAGCGCAGACCTCAACGATTACATCATCGACGGTCAAAGATACGGCCTCATATCGGCCACAAACGCCGACAACGTCGCCATCATCGGCCGGGGCGTTATCGACGGCAGCGGAACAAGTTTTATGGATATGGCCAGCACACGCGCCGGGGCCGAGAGGTTTGGCGATTTTGACTCGAAATTTACGCGCCAGGGCAGGGAATATATGGACCCGAAGTTCGGCACAGCGGATGGGCCGGTTATTCCTTACGAGAGACCCGGCCGGCTTGTCGCTTTTTCGCTCTGCAAGAACGTGCTGATTCGGGATGTTACAATCACCGATGCCCCGCTCTGGACGGTTCATCTGGACCGATGCAGGGACGTTGTCGTTTCAGGTGTTCATATAGATAATCCGCTGGGAGTGCCCAACAATGACGGGATTCACTGCACCTCGTGCGCCAATGTTCATATCAGCGATTGTATTATCTCCGCGGGCGACGATGGTATTGCGATTACCTCTATAGGCGACCCCCGCCATCATCAGATTCTCGGCGGCGACCCGCTCGGGCCGGGGAAAACCGAAAATATAACCGTGACCAACTGCACGCTGCAATCCCGCTCGACGGCGCTTCGCGTCGGCTACACGGGCGGGGACATCAAAAACTGTGCATTTTCAAATATTATCATCCGCGAATCAAACCGCGGCCTGCTCGTCAACGTCCGCGACGAGGCATCGGTTGAAAACGTGCTTTTTTCGAATATCATCATTCAAACCCGTCTGCATACGGGCCACTGGTGGGGACACGCAGAACCCATCCAGGTTTCCGCCGTTCCTAACACTCCAGACATAAAAAAACTCGGCCAGATAAAAAACGTTCGCTTCTCAAATATAATTGCCGAGTCGCAAAGCGGTATCGTCATATGGGGCAGCAAGGACAGCGTCATTAAAGACCTCGCTTTCGACAACGTCAAAGTAAAAATAAAAAATGGCCCGCTGAGCACATCGTACGGCGGAAATTTTGACCTGCGAACGAGCGCCGATTTGGCGACCGCGCAATTCAAGCACGATATACCGGCTCTTTACTGCACCAACGTCGCAGGACTGAAAATCAGCGGATTCGAAACCGAATGGGAGGAAGGTTTGCCCGACTTTTTCAATCATAGTATCTGGTGCCAAAGTGTCAGCGACGTTGAAATCGACGGATTTGTCGGCAGACAGGCGCATCTCGGCGACAGCAGGGCCGCTATTGTCCTCGACAAAGTGAATGGCGCAATAATTCGAAATTGCAGGGCGGCTGAAGGGACAGGCATTTTTCTGCAGACCGTTGATATGACAAACGGGCGGCTATTTGCGAGCAACGACCTGTCGAATGCTCAGCAAACAACGGAAGCGGCAGAATCCGGTTTTCACGAATTCGGCAACTCCGAGTCGAAGTAAACGCCGACCAACGGTTTATTTTGTCGAGAACGTGTGTATCGTAATCGTCTCGTATTTTTCGCCCGGCCGCAACACTGTCGATGGGAAACTCGGCTTGTTAGGCGAATCAGGATAATGCTGCGTCTCTAAGCAGAACGCGCCGAATTTATTATAGGCCTTGCCGTCCTTGCCCTTGAGCGAACCATCAAGCCCGATGCTGCTGTAAAATTGAATGCCCGGCTCGGTCGTCTGTATTTCCATCACTCGTCCGCTGGTCGGCTCATATACTTTCGCGGCGAGCTTCATTTTTCTCACCTTGCCCTTGAGGACGTAGTTATGGTCGTAGCCGCCGATATCAATTTGCTTTATTCTCGCGCCAATCGTCATCGGCTTTGTGAAATCCATAGGCGTGTCCTTCACGTCTTTTAATTCGCCTGTCGTTATGAGTCCCTTATCTACGGGCGTGTATTTGTCGGCGTTTATCATCAGTTCGTGGCCAAGAACATCTCCGCTGCCCTGCCCGGCAAGATTCCAGTAGGCGTGATTCGTCATATTCACGACGGTGGGCTTATCCGTTGTCGCCTCATATTTCATTTCCAGCTTATTATCTGATGTAAGGGTATAAGTAACGATGCACTTGAGATTTCCCGGGAAACCTTCCTCGCCGTCCTTGCTGGTATAGCTGAGTTTCAATTCGGCTTTATTGCCTTTTGCCTCGGCCTTCTCAATTTTCCAGACAACTTTATCAAAGCCGACTATCCCGCCGTGAAGAGAATTCTCTCCGTTGTTTGCCGCAAGCTTATATTCCTTGCCGTCTAAGGTAAACTTCGCTCCACCAATACGATTTCCATAACGCCCGATTATCGCGCCGAAATACGGATGTCCCTTGAGATAGCCGTCTAAATTATCAAATCCAAGCACGATATCATCCGTTTTGCCGTTTCTGTCCGGTGCTTCAAACGAGACGATAATTCCGCCGTAGGTCATTATTTTGGCCGTAAGGCACTTGTCGTTTGTAAGCGTCACGATATCAACTTGCTGACCGTCCTGTGTTTTCCCAAAAGGTTGGACTTTAACGCTCATTTTTCCTGGCTCCTTACATTTTTTAGCACAGCATTTCATTTCGCAGCAACTGCTCGCATAAACCACGACCGCCGTCAAAACCACGCCAACCAGAATTCTCTTGTTCATTTCTAAACTCCTTCTTATACGATAATCCATTATCCAATATTCCATTGCCCGGAATATATAACCCCGTCAGCATCGAATGTCAAGTTATTAGCATCGCGTCGCCGTAGGAGTAAAAACGGTATCGCATATTGATGGCGTGCGTGTAGGCGGCGAGTATCGTATCAAGCCCGGCGAAAGCGCCGACAAGGGCGAGCAGCGTCGATTTGGGAAGGTGAAAATTTGTTACCATACCGTCAACCATTCTGAATTTGTATCCCGGCCTGATAAACAGGCGAGTTGAGCCGGCGATTGCAGACAGTTGTCCCCGTGCGGCCGCGGTTTCCAAAACGCGGACCGAGGTTGTCCCGACGGCGATTATCCTGCCGCCTTTTTCCCTGGTTTTGTTTATTACGCCTGCGTTTCTTTCGTCGATGCTGAATCGTTCCTCGTGTATCTGATGTTCTTCGAGCGTTTCGGCGGTTACGGGCTTGAATGTCCCCTCGCCCACGGCCAGCGTGACGTATGCGAATTCAACGCCCCGCGTTTTGAGCGTCTCAATCAGCTTTTTGGTGAAATGCAATCCGGCCGTCGGCGCGGCCACTGCCCCCAAATTGCGGGCGTAAACCGTCTGGTATCTTTGCCTGTCTCTGGCGGCCTGGCGCAAATTGGTGTCGCGCCTGATATACGGCGGCAGGGGTGGAAACCCGATTTTTTGAAGCGTTTTTTCAGCCGGCAATTCGGTTTCGATTTTCAGAAGGCACTTGCCGTCGTTTTTTTTCTCAATTACTTCCGCGCGACAAAAATCGTCACCTTTGATATCCTTGAACCAGATGTATTCCCCCGGTTTGATTTTGCCGAGGCCTTTGAGCATTACCTCCCAGACGCCTTTATCCTGTTGATTCAAAAACAGCCCTTCGAGCGAGCCGCCCGTCTGACGTTTCGCGAAGAAACGCGCAGCCAATACCTTTGTATCGTTTAAGACAAGGCAATCGCCCCTGTGCAGAAATTCCCCGATTTTGTCAAACCTGGTGTCGGTTAATGACCCATTTTGCCGCTTTAAGACCAGCAGTCGGGACTGGCTGCGGTTTTTCGCCGGCTGCTGCGCAATCAACCCTTCCGGCAGGTAATAATCCAGTTCTTCGGTCTTCATACCAGAAACTTATCAGACCATACTCAAATCGCATACTATTTTTTTCGCAATCGCAGGCGGATTTCAACGGTTTCGACGCAAAGAGTCAATTCCTGCAAAAGCGATGCTATCGCCCCGTCGATACAAAATTTGTCCGAATTGTAGGCCCGGTTTCGCAAATGCGTCGTAGAAATAAGAGGTGATGCAATGCCTTCGAAAGAATTTTTTGAACAGACCGCAACCTCAATCGCAGCCCTTGACAGGGAAGAGCTTAAAAGACGCATCAAGAGCTTCCACGGCCGTTTCAAGCTGGACTTCACCGAAGATTATCTCAATCAGCTCAATGTTGACCGCCTCAGACACATCCTTTTGGCCGCGCACATCAGCGCAAGCGGCCCCTGCTAAAAAACCAAATAAAAAAGCCGGAGTTATTCACTCCGGCTATTGTAAGACAGTGGTAAAATATTACACAGTTATTTAGATTTCCGCTGCCCTACAGAAACCAAAACCCTAATTGGAAGAAAAGAACTCTTTACTTTTCACTGTTCATTATACACTTTACTCTTCGCTTTGTGCAAGCCCTTTTTTCACTTTTTTTAAAAGTTTTCGATACTTCTAACCTGTTATTTAACAAGATGTTACGTTTTGGGCCCCTTTAATTAGCTAAAAAAAGCCCATAGCCGATATCTACTTAACATCGGTTCTGTTGACATTTGGCACAATTGGCTCCCAGCGGACCTTCGCCGCACCCAAAAGCGTCCCGGTCGCGTATGCCAGGTCAATCTGCGCTATCTGGTATTCGGTCAGCGCGCGAATCTCGGTGCTCTGGGCGTTCGCGAATTTTGCCTGCGCATCAAGCACGTCGGTGGCTGTTCGAAGCCCAACCACAAACTGCCTCTTTTCCGCCTCATATAATCGGCCAGCCAGAATTGAATTTTGCCTGCCCGCCAAGATACTTTGCCAGTTCGCCTCCAACTGCTCAATAGCACCAAGAACCTCCGTCTCAATCTGTATCCGCCGATTCTCCTTAGTGAATAATCGCTGCCTTTTGCGATATTGTGCCTCAAGAAGCCGGTTCTTTGCCGCCTCATTACCAAGGGGCACAATCAGGTTCATCCCAACCGTGTAACTTTCAGAAGTTCTGTCAAACATCATATCATAAGCATCGCTTCTTGCTGCTCCAATGCCGTTCATATTGTATGTGTAGTCCATCGCAACCAAAGGCAGCATCTGATTTTTATAATAATCCACTGTGCTCGAATCCTGCGCAAGCTGCAATTCCACTTCCAGCATCTCCATCCGATTTTCCACCGCGGATTTCGTCAATCGTTCTTTATCTATCTCGTATCGCACGGGGTCCGGCTCAGTCATCGGAACTACCAGAACAGGCGAGTCAATGCCCAGGCCCGCTTCATTCATTATCTGTTTCAGCTCCCTCTGTCTATCCTCCATCGCCTTTTTTGCCGTGATTATCCCGTCTAACCGTTCCGCCACACCGGCTTCCGACCGCGTCTCCTCCACAGCCGCCTTTTCCCCAAGAGCTACCATTCTTCTCGTCTGCGCCAACTGCGCCTGTGCCGACTCGTATTCCTGCTGACGAACCTCAAGCTCTTTTCTGGCCGCATACAACCGCCAGTACCCGCGGTCGGCATTGGCCAAAACCCGTATCACCTCTAACTTTGTCATCGCATCGGTTATTTGCCGCTGGTATTCCAGAACCCTTATCGAATATGTATTCACACGCTTGCCGGCGCCTCGCAGCAATGGCTGACTTATCGAAAACGTGGTCGTCGGCGTGTAAATTACCTCGCTATAGTTCCCAGCGGAAATGTTGGTGCGATTATCCGCAAGGTCAAATTTCGCTGTTCCGCCCGTCTGCAACGGGACCTGAACCCCAAGATCAACCGTTTGGGTTTTGTATTTCTGTGCTTGGTCAACTACAACCGACGGCTGGTTTATATTACCGTAAGTTAAATTCGAGAAAAATGACGATTCGAACTTCGCCTCTTCCGCGTTTACCTGCTTAGCCGCTATCGTCGGCTCTATCAATTGCACTTTCAAATCCAGATTATTCTTCAGCGTTATCGCCCGACACTGCTCGATGCTCAGCGTTATCTCTTTTTCCGCCGGCTTATTTATGTCTATTCCGTCGTTTGCATCCGTTTTGGCGGCGAGCTTCAGCGTATCAACGGCCCTGGTTTGCTTTACATCAAGAAAATCATCCTCCTTCGCAAATTCTTCGCAGCCGGCCCAAAAAACCAATGCGCCCAACGCAATTACAAAAACAAGTGTTCTCGCGATTTTCATCCTCTTATTCATGTCTCAACGCCTCTATGGGGTCCAATCTCGCTGCTTTTATCGCCGGGAACATTCCGAAAACTATTCCCACTGTCCCCGCAAAACCAAACGACAGCGCTATCGCCCAGGCCGGTATATATGTCTTCGCCAGCAGCGCATTTGAATGTGCTATCACAAAAGTCAGACCCCACCCAACCCCCACTCCAACAAGGCCGCCCACGAAGCACAGTATTATCGCCTCAATTAAAAATTGCGTCAGTATCGCGGATTTCTTTGCGCCGACGGCTTTGCGCAGACCGATTTCCTTTGTCCGCTCCGATATCGAGACGAGCATTATGTTCATAATGCCGACTCCGCCGACCAAAAGCGAAATGCCGACTATTCCGCCGGCAACCAGCGTTACTATAAGCGATATATTATTGAACGTCTCTATCGCGCTTTTTAGTGACTCAATCCTGAAGGTATCCGGCTCGTCGGGACTGAGGTGCCTCTCGCGGCGGAAGAAAAATTTCGACTCTCCCACCCCTTCTTCGAGGACATCTGCTGACTTGGCCTCGGCAAACGCCCATATCCAGAATTCACGCCGGAATTTCGAAGCGGTATCGAAGGGGATTATTATTTCGAATCGCTCCTGCCCGCCGCCACCTATGCCGAGGTCGGTTCGCTTCTCAATAACCCCGACAATCCGGAAATTTCTGGGTCCTATTCGAATTGTTTCGCCTATGCAGTCCTGGTCCAATCCAAGTTTGTCGCGAAGTTCCGGCTCTATCAGGCATACCATCCGCCCCGCGTCTATATCTGATAATTCGCGGCCGATTACCATTGGTCTGTGCTCAATCTTATGCCACGGCGGTTCTATGCCATACACATTTGCATTAAGCACGGACTTCTCGCCATATTTGACGGTGTACTGCCCCGCCTCGCTTATTTTTGAGTATCGCTCCAGCGACGGGCAATGCTCCAAAAGCCCTTCAAATTCCCTATTTTTAAATCTTATATCCCACCACGTCAGGGTGCGTTTAAGTCCCTTATCCGGCAGTTGCGGCTGAATTATTATCGTGTTGCTGCCGAATGTCTCGACCTGGCTGAGGATTTTCGCCTTCAGGCCCGTTAATGCCGCGATTACCGCCGTCACAGACGCGACGCCGATAACTATCCCAATCGTCGTAAGTACCGACCTTGTTTTGTTGGCCCATATCTGCCCAAGGGCGAGATAAACGCTCTGATAAACAAGCCGGATGAACATAAGCGGCATGGCAAGCAATCTCCTCATCCTGCCTCCTCCGCTTTTTCGTCCGGCTTCTGTTCGTGTATATTGTCCTCTGCCGTTGTTCTGTCGCTGCAAATTAAACCGTCCTGCATTCTGATTATTCTCTTTGTGCGCTGCGCGACATCATATTCGTGCGTTACTATCACTATCGTCTGCCCCTGCCTGTGAAGCTCGTCGAAAAGGTCTAATATGCTGTTGCTTGTTTTTGTATCCAAATTCCCCGTCGGCTCGTCGGCCAGCAGTATGCTCGGATTGCACACCAGCGCTCTGGCAATCGCGACCCGCTGCTTTTCGCCGCCCGAAAGCTGATTCGGCTTGTGCTTAACCCTGTCGCCCAGTCCAACCCGCTCAAGCGCCTTTTTTGCCCTGGCCGCCCTGCCAAACCAACCGCCCTGCGCATACAGCAGGGGCATCTCGACATTCCTCAGGGCGTTCATCTGGGGCAAAAGCTCAAATGACTGAAATACAAAACCAATTCTTTCGTTGCGTATCTTCGCCAGTTCCGAATCCGCAAGCTCTGTAACGTTGTCGCCATCAAGCTCATACACCCCCTGGCTTGGTCTGTCTAAGCACCCAAGAACATTCATCAGCGTACTTTTGCCCGACCCTGAATGCCCCATCACCGCGATATATTCGTTCTCCCGCACTTCCAAATCCACGCCGTCCAGCGCATGTATCTCTTCCACGCCGACCCTGTAGAATCGTTTCAGCTCTTTGAGCCGGATTACAACTTTCCCGTTTGGGTTATCTGCCTGCAGATTCATTGCTGTCGCTCTTGCCGTTTTTGTTTTTGGATTTTCCTTTTTCTGCTTCCCGCTCGTCTTTCAATTTCTGGTCCTGCTTGAGATTATCCAGAACCTTATAAGGTCCGACTACAACTTTATCGCCTTCCTTAAGCCCCGCCAGAACTATCGTATGCGTCAAATCGCTCTGCCCCGCCTTTACCGGAGTAGCAACGGCTTTGCCGTCAATAAATCTGTAAATGACCGTCGCGAATTTCTTGCCTTTGTCAAGCTCAGTGCTTTTATCGCGAATATCCAGGGGCAAACTGTCAACCTCTCTTGCCAGTATCGCCTGGCTCGGTACCGAAATAACATCGGGATGCTTCCTCGTCTCAATATCAACATCCGCGGTCAGGCCGCTATACAACCTTGATACATTCGGGTCATCATCAAGCAGGATTTCTGTGCGGTAATATCTTGTCCGGTTATCGCTGAACCTGTGCTTTTGCGCAATCTCGTTGACCACGCCCCTGAACTTTATGTTTGGAAACGCCTGCACACTTACAACCGCCCTTTGACCAAGCTCCATCTCCCCAACATCGGCCTCATCAACCTGAGCCACAACCAGCATTTTTGAGCGGTCCGATACCTCCATTATCACTGTCCCGGGGTAATTAATCGTCCCCGTCACCACTTCGCCAACTTTGTTATTAACCCGTGTTATAAAACCGTTGATTGGTGACTTTATTGTTGTGTAGCCGATCATTTCCTTCGCTTCTTCTATACGCGCTTCGGCCGCTTCCAAATTGTACTTCAATACGCTTAAATTCTTTTCAGACGCCTCAAGGTTAAACTTGGCCGACTGATATTGCCCCGCAAGCTCATCCACCTTGTATTTTATCAGGTCAAAATCCGCCTTGCTTATATCTCTCGACTCGAACAACCCTTTTTTCCTTTCGAGGTCATTTTGTGACTGCTCGAGTGTAGCCGCAAGAGCCACCAAGTTCGATTTGCTTGCCTCAATCCTTGATTTCTCAACCTCTACTTCTGCCTCCTGTGCCGCCTTGCTCGCCTCAGCTAATTTCAACTGGCTCTCCAAATCCTTTGCGTCAAGCTTGACCAGCACAGATGCCGGTATCGGCGGATTTGCGTTCGGGTCGCCGCAGGTAACAACGTTGCCCTCGCCGTAGGGCATATCAATTATCCGTGCGGACACCCTCGTGCTTATCTGGACTATTTCCTTCGGTTCAATCTCACCTGTTGCGCTTACACGCTCGGTCAAATCCCCGCGCTTGACCTCCTCAATGCGCACCACTTCCTCTTTGGCTTTGCCTTTTTGGCTTTTGTACGCCAGCCCGCCAATCACCAGCAGCACCAAAACCGCCACTATGGTGATAATAATCCACTTTCTGCGTTTCTTCACAATTGCTCCTCTCATGATAAAAACTGTTGTTCCGGGGGCCTCCTCCTTGGCCGTATCCCATCCGTATGTTCTATATTATTATAACGCGCAGCGTTACTGTTTTGTTATCGTCTTATCCATTTTTAGTGATTTTTACGCCGCAGACGCGGTTTTTCGTCCGTTTTGAGCGACAAAACGCCTGTTAGGATTGAAAATTATCCATACTAAAGTATTGGAAATGACCCTGCCAGAGCCAAAAGTTGTTAAGATGGGGTATGCGAATATGTTGTCAATAGTCAGTTTTATGGAACCAAGTCGGTAGTATTTTTGGTTTACGCTGTCGATTCAGGGCAGCATTGATGCGGCTATTTGGGCAACTTGGTTGCCTGCTTTTTTGGTTGCCAATGGCTGGACGAGCGCCAGCAGGTCGGAGTTGGTTTGGGCCAGCCGGGTTTTATCTTCGAGCAGGTTATGGGCCGTTTCGATAATCGGCGCGGTCGAACGAAAATAGGGCATAAACTCCGGCACAAGCTCTTTACCCGCGAGGATATTGACCAGCGACAGGTATTTGGTTGTTACTAACCATCGGCCGAACAGGTGCCACAATATCGGATTAGTTTGATACATAATTGCCATCGGGCATCCCGCGGAAGCCACCTGTAAAGTTGCGCTGCCGCTCGCGACGAGAGCGAAATCGCTGCTTCTTGTCGTCTGATATACGGAGTCAATCGAGTAATCGGTTCGAAATCCCATAAGACGGGTCGAGTCAAGCGCGCCCCTGGTCGCCTCATCGACGGCCACCGTCGTAAATACAGCGTTGGGGTATTTTTTTCGCAGGGCAATCGCAATTTGCTGCATCGGCCGCCAAAGTGTTCCTACTTCGGCGGGCCTTGAGCCGGGGACAATCGCGATTTTGACGTTGGCGGGATTAAAGCCGCGGTAATCTCGCTTGGCCCTTGTCAAATCCAATTGCGTAAGTCCATCAAGCAGAGGGTTGCCAACGAATTCAGCGGGGACACCCCGACTTGTAAACCAGTCCTGCTCGAAGGGCAAAAGACAGCAGAGCTTGTCACAGTATTTTCGCAGCTTGCGGATTCGCCAGGGCGCCCAGGCCCAGAGCTGCGGCGCAACGTAAAAAAGTGTTTTGATGCCTGATTTTTTGGCGGCTTTTGCGATATGAAAGTTGAAGGCGGGCGAATCGCAAACAATGACGAGATTAGGTTTGTTGGCTGCCAGAAACTTCGCAACTTGTTTTATGAGCCGGTAATAGTGAGAGACGTGCGCAAAGGCGTTATAAGTCATCGCGGCCTGTCCGACGTTGTTTTCGATTAGTGCGCAGCCGGCCTCTGCCATTTTGGGTCCGCCTATGCCGACAAATTCGAGGTCGCGTTTGGTCTGCCGCAGGGCACGTATCAAACCCGCGCAATGCCTGTCTGCGCTGGGTTCGGCAGCGCTTATAAAAATCGTCTGTTTCCTGTTCCGGTCGGTCATAACCGCCTATGCCGGCTGCACGCTGAAAACGTCAAATTGCGTTCCGAACTGGCGAAGGTAAAAGAGCGAATACGCCCGTTTGAAAGCGATAAGTGGCAATAGAATCACTGTCCCCACATACGGTAAAACAAAAAGTATGAGAAGGCAGCAGCAACAGCAGCAGGTGACTAAGCAAATGGTCAAAGCAATAAATGCTATAACCAAACATATTACAATCTGAAACAAGATATAAAGAGCTATTTGGGCTTTGTTGCCGCTAATTAGTTCGAGGCATTGTTTCCAGCCGGCTATGCTGCTTTCGGTGTGAAGGAACATAATCGGCACGACAAAATCAGTGGTGAATTTGGCGATTAGGCCAAATAAAACCGCGACAACAACGGCAACAAAAATAGCCCCGGTCAAGCCGATTATAGCTGCCGGGTTAAATCCTGTTGCGCACATAACAAAACCTGCGAAGACGGAGGCCGCTACCGGAATTCCTATTACAAGGAATCCAATAAACCCGATTACGATGCGGAACAGGAAGAGCGAGTTGCCGTGTCGGGCGAACTTGTTCCAGGGAACAGCGACTTCGGCTTTATTACCCGCGACGCAATGAACGAACATAAACTGGCCCCTGCTTCGCAGCCAGCAAAGAACCACCGCTATAATTATGACTATCGGGATGATTATCGCGGCAACTAAGATTATAACTGCCAGATGAGCGAGTATGCCGTCTTTTATTGCGTGGAAGATGGGCTCGTGACCATCCGCTCTCCATCCGTTTCCGCCGCCGCCACCACCGCCGCCCTGACCAAGTCGCGCCAACCAGGCGCAAAAACCAACTATCAGCCATTTTGATAAATCAAACGGTTTAAAAAGCATCAGCCGGACGTGCTCAATGGCCTGGCCGATGGGGTCGATTACGCTAATGCGTTGTGTATTCTCTAAGCCCATAGAGTAACTCCTTTCGCTATTTTTTAAGAGATGGAGTTAGGTTGCCTGTGTCCTGGCGGCGTCTTTCATCTGGCGAAGCTCTTTGCGTATGGGCCAGTCGCCCAGCGCAAGAACAAACGGCAGAATTATGTTGGCTATCGGCACCAAGGTCAGCAATCCCCACGCCCAGCTATAGCCCGCCTTGCGGAAAATCATGCAGTTAATCCAGGTTTTTACCAGGGCCACAATCAGGGAAAGAAGTATCGCCAGGGCCACAATAGTAACAATAAAAACAGGCAGCATATCATTAGGGGTCATATTGGTGCAGTGCATATCTTCTCCTTTCAATAAATTTTGATATAAGGATATACTTTCGGCAATGAGTTTACCCGTTTCGTGGCTGTTTGGAAAGCCCTGAGAAAATAAAATGCAAGACACAAAAACCGGGACAAAAAAGGAGTTTTCCTGCCGAAGGATGATGATACGCTCCTTTATCAGTATTATCGCTATTGGGGTCGCAATCTTCGCGCTGGCGGGCCGGCTGGATTACTGGCAGGGCTGGCTTTTCTTTTCGATTCTCTTGATTTTTATGACGGGATTCGGCGTTTTTTTCACTAAAAAACAGGACCTTATGCAGGAACGCGTCGGACCCGGCTCTGGCGTCAAATGGTGGGATAAAATCTTTTTCGCTATCCACGTTCCCTTGTCTTTTTCCGTCAGTTTGCTTGCCGCCCTCGATGCGGGCCGGTTTCACTGGTCGCCCCAATTACCCATTGTCCTGTATCCGGTGACGTTTGTTTTGATTCTGGCCGGCTGCTGTATTATCTATTGGGCGATGTGGACCAATAACTTTTTTTCCAGCCGGGTCCGCATTCAGACCGACCGAGGACACTATGTCGTTACCGAAGGGCCATACCATTACGTTCGTCATCCCGGCTACGTCGGATTAATCATCTTCATGCCTGCCTTGGCTTTACTTCTCGGCTCAATCTATGCTCTTATCCCGGCCGCGATAGATATCTTCCTGCTTATCATTCGCACATACCTTGAAGACATCACCCTTCAAAAAGAGCTCCCCGGCTATACCGACTACACAAAACAAGTCCGCTTCCGACTTATACCCTGTATCTGGTAATCTCGATTTAACGGTTGCGACACCGGCTGCGCAAAAAAAGGGCGCTATGATAATAGCGCCCCGATAATCGACGTTGTTTAGAATCCGTAAACAGGTTTCAATTCGGCTTCCGTGGGCAGGTGGTCGTAAACCTCTCCTTTGGGGCCGACGTAATTATTTTCGCCCTGCTTGGTCAGCTTGACAGGCGTAAATGAGCCGTTGCTGTTTGTGATGTTGACAGTGACTATATTGGCGGCATCCTGTTTTTCGGATTTAGCGGTCGTCGCCGTCTCATGTTTCTTTTTGTCTTGTGCGTTGCCGAGGAGCAAACCAGTGCCGGCGCCGATTGCGCCGCCGATTAACGCACCTTGCCCTGTCTTGCCTGACTGATGTCCTATTATCGCTCCTGCGCCGGCGCCTACCGCCCCGCCGGCAACCGCGCCGGTCTTGGCATTGCTGTCACAGCCGACGCCGAATACCAAAACAACCAAACATATTACCGTAACCGGTACCGAAACTGCGTATTTTGTCATTTTTTTACACTCCATAAAACCCTAAAAAGCACCTGCCTGCGTCTATACGATTAAAACGCAGGCAGTGTTTTAATATATCGGCCGGAAACTAAAAAACGCTTCAGTCGATAACCGGGCATCATTTTATCAGATAAGCTGTGTCTTGCCGGGTAATGCGACTGGTTCAGCGGGCAGTTCGCCTGCGAAATCCAATTTGGCCGGCATCAGGTCGAGTTTTGACGCGTTCATAACCCAGTCCCAGGAAATTTCCCTTCCGGTATATGTGCTCATTCTGCCCATAATGCCGGTGAGGGTACTTTCGGCGACGCGTTTGGCCTCGTTGAGTGGCTTGCCGTCTTTGATACTTTGTACCAGGTCGGCGTGCTCCACGACATACGGGTTCGGGTTGGGACCTTCGTATCTATATGCGCTTTCGCCCTTGATATAGCCGGTTGCGCCGTCTGTGTAGCAGATTCCTTTGGTTCCCTTGACGTTTTCCGATATGCGTTCGGTGCAGGCGGGCATTTGTCGGCACATACTTGTAACTTTAATTCCTTTTGGGTATTCGAATTCGACGGCGAAGTGGTCATATATGTTGCCGTATTTTCTCACGGCTCTGCCTCCCATTCCGTATGCCTTGACGGGGTGCGCGTCGAGCGCCCAGTTGATAACGTCGATATTGTGGACGTGCTGCTCGACGATGTGGTCGCCGGAGGTCCAGAGGAACCAGGGCCAGTTCCTGCACTGCCATTCCATATCGTTGGGCATTTTATCTTTTTCAAACCATTTCCAGTAGTTAAGCATATCGCCGCCGCACCAATAGCACTGCGCGGTCATTATGTCACCTATAGCGCCATTCTGCACTTTTTTCATCAGGTCGAGATAGTGCTTCTGATGTCTACGCTGGGTGCCTGCGACGATTGATAGTTTCTTCTGGTCTGCCAGCTCAGCCGTCTGAATTACTGACCTGATTCCGATGGGGTCAACGCCCGCCGGCTTTTCCATAAAGACGTGTTTGCCCGCCTCGACCGCGGCCTTGAGGTGTATCGGCCTTGTATATGGCGGGGCCGTCAGCAGGACCATATCGAGTTTGCAGGCGAGAAGTTTTTGATAGGCGTCGAAGCCAACGAAACACTGGTCGGGCGACACATTGAATCCTCTTGACAGAGGAGCTCTCTTCCTGTCGGGGATGCCCTCTTTCAAATCCTTGAATGAGCTGTCGAGGCGGTCTTTAAAAATGTCGGCCATTGCTACCAGTTCGACGGATTCCGAGGCCTCGATGCAGTCGCGCACGGCGTCTGTGCCTCGTCCGCCGCAGCCGATAAGCCCGATGCGAATTTTATCATTACCAGCTACGTAAGCCGCGCTGCCGAGTTTGGCGGCCGGCTGGCAACCTGCGATTTGTGAGGCGATTGCTCCCAGCGAAACCGCCGCTGTGGTCTTCATAAACGACCTTCTGTTTATTTCCTGCATAAGTATCACCCTTTCAGCTTTTGGTTAAGGATTGTTTCAATAGTCATCGCACCAGCGATATGCGTCGATTACCGCCTGTTCGCCTTCTTTGCCGGGTTTGCTTTTGCCGTGCTCCATACAAAGAACGCCTTGGTATCCTTTTTCGTGAATATGCTTGAAGATGTTTCGATAGTTGATTTCGCCTGTTGTCGGCTCGTTTCGTCCGGGTGTGTCGCCCAGATGAAATACGGCAATTTCCTCCCAGGCGAGGTCCATATTGGGAATGAGGTTGCCTTCGGTAATCTGCTGGTGATACAGGTCGTCCAAGATTTTGCAGGATGGGCTGTTGACTGCCCTGCAAATCTGATAGGCCTGCGGGATTTTGGAGAGGAACATCCCGGGGTGGTTTATCCAGTTATTCAGCGACTCGATAACCATAATGAAGCCGTCTTTTTCGCAGACCTCGGCGCAGGCCTTGAGGTTGTCGATGACGTTGGCGGTCTGGTAGGCCCATTCTTGGTTGTTGGCATATTGCCCCGGCACGACGATGCCCATTTTGCAGCCGGTGCGTTTTGAAACCTCGATTGCCGACTTGATTTTGGCGATGGCCGACTCGCGGACTTTATTATCCTTCAGGACAAACGTCGGCCTGCCGAATTCCGCGCAGGCGATAAATGGACCCATAGCGAGATTCAACTGCTGGCATTGTTTGGCGATTGCTTCCTGTAATTCGGGCGGCTTTTTGTTGAGGTCGTTATCGAACATCGCCGAAAACCCCTCGTCGGCGAAGAATTTCAACTGGTCGAGGGGGTCTTTGCCCGCGCTTGCCTCATACTTCCCAAGCTCCGGGGCGTATTTGAGTTTGAATTTACCTGCGGGTTTTGCTGTTGGTTTGTCTTCCGCGTGAGAACTTGATATTGCCGCCACTCCTGCGGCGAGACCTGCTGCTACAAACGCCCTTCGGTCCATTGCGATGCCTCCTAAAAATTATCGTTTCAGACCATTGCCCATTTTTACCACCTGCCCCTTTTGACATCAAGCGAATAGTTCGTAACTCTTGCCAATGGTGTTGAAAACAGCTATCATTAACAGCCAGCATATTATAATAAGAGGTTAGCGAAATGAAACCAAAACTGATAATTTGCGGCGCTGCCGGCAGAATGGGCAAACGCATTGTGGCCTTAGCGGCGGAACAAGGCGTGTTTGAAATCGCGGGAGCGGTTGAAAAAACAGGCCATCCCGATTTAGGCAAGGACGCGGGCGTTCTGGCGGGCGTTACCCAACTGAATGTGAAGGTAGTTGATAATTTCCCCGGCAAGGCGGATGTGGTAATCGATTTTTCGCTGCCTGAAGCCGCGGATGGGTCGATTGATTATTGCGCTGGCAATAAAGCAGGTTTAGTTCTGGGCACGACGGGCCTCAGCGACACCCAGCGGAAGAAAATTGAAATCGCATCCTCTAAAATCCCGATTGTCTGCGCGACTAATATGAGCGTGGGTATGAATTCCTTGTTTGCCATTGTCGGTAAGGTGGCATCGATGCTGGGGCCCGATTACGATATTGAAATTGTCGAACAGCACCATCGTTTCAAAAAAGACGCCCCAAGCGGGTCGGCTTTGACGCTTGCAGAAAATATCGCGAAGGCAACGGGCAAGGATTTCCCCGATTGCCTCACTCACGGCAGGAGCGGCAAAGACGCCTTGCGCGATAAAGGCACAATCGGTATGCACGCGGTTCGTGCGGGCGATATCGTCGGGATTCATTCTGTGATTTTCTCTACGCTTGGCGAGACGGTAACGCTGAATCATACCGCTCACAGCAGGGATACCTTTGTTCGTGGGGCACTTCGCGCTGCTGGCTGGCTCGTAAATAGAAAACTCGGCCTGTATTCAATGGCCGACGTGTTAGGATTGAAATAATACAATCGCAGGGATGCTTTTAAGAATGGTATCAAGCACAAGAAAGGAAGAAAGATGAATACAATATTTGCGTTGATAGCGATAATTGGGGGCGTGTTGGGTTCGCTGATTGCATATAACAAGGTGCAACTGGATAAGTTTATCAGCCCCGGCGAGGCGCAGGCCTGGCACGAAAAATACGGCAAGATATTCAAGATTATAAGCCCGATAGCGGTCATATTCGGGATATGGCTTCTGCTGTTTTAGTCAACTGACTATTTACCGCTGAGACCGCAGATAAAAACAAATTTTTTCAGCGTTCCTTGTGTGTTCTGCCTAGGAAATGGCCATTCGACTAATATGTCCCCAGTTGCGATTACAGTTAAAAACACAAGCAAGAGCTTCGGCAAGGTGAATGCCGTCTGCGACCTGAGTTTCGAGGTCGAGGCCAACACCTGCTATGGTTTCCTGGGGCCAAACGGTGCGGGCAAGACAACGATGATGAAAATGCTCTACGGCAAATGCACGAGGGGCGAGAACGGCTCGATAAACGTTTTGGGCTATGACCCCACGAGCAATGAGCTTGCAATCAAATATCTCTCAGGCGTCGTCCCGCAGGATAACAATCTCGACGAGGAGCTTGATGTAATAAGTAACCTGATGGTTTATTCGCGGTTTTACGCACTGCCGCGCAAGGCCGCCACGAGCAGGATTGATTACCTGCTGGGGTTTATGGAATTGTCGGACAAGCGCACCGCCAGAATCAGGGAGCTTTCGGGCGGTATGCAACGGCGATTAGTCATAGCCAGGGCGCTGATGAATAATCCGAAACTTTTGATACTCGATGAGCCGACGACCGGCCTTGACCCGCAGGTGCGACATCTGATATGGGACAAGCTGCGGCAGCTAAAAAGGCACGGCACGACGATTCTGCTGACGACGCATTATATGGAAGAGGCGTTTGCGCTTTGCGATACAATTTTGATTATGGATAAAGGGGCCGGAATACTTCGCGGGTCGCCCGCTGAACTTCTCGCGCAAAATGTCGAGAAGCACGTCCTTGAAATTACAGGCAGCCATTCGCTCGAAGCGATAGCCGACGGCGCGATGCTGCAGAAAGTCAGAATAGACCGCACCCAGGAGACGATGCGGGTGTATTGTGATGATGACCAGCTTCTCAGGCAGCTTGCGGGTCGGCTGCAGGGCGAGCATTATTATTTGAGGCAGGCGAATCTTGAAGATGTTTTTTTGAAGGCGACTGGCAGGGCACTAAATGAAAGACAATAGGCCATATCTTTATCCGCCGCTTGCAAAGCGTCTTTTCGGCGTGTGGTTCCGGCATACGCGGGTCTATACCAAAAATATCTTCAGC
Source organism: Sedimentisphaerales bacterium (assembly GCA_050013675.1). GTDB lineage: Bacteria > Planctomycetota > Phycisphaerae > Sedimentisphaerales > Anaerobacaceae > Fen-1362. The sequence continues at coordinate 218,301 of JBEKEU010000001.1, read as the reverse complement.
AACGGCCTGCCGCCGTTTCTGGAACCATTGTTGTTTCTGGCGGGCGTCGGGCTGGGCTTAAGCAAATACATTACCCAGTCGATGGAAGGCCTGACTTATATCGAGTTTCTCGGGACGGGGCTTCTTATGACCTCGGCGATGTTCACCGCGTCGTTCGAATGCACGTTCGGCACATTTATCAGGATGGAGTTTGAGAAGGTCTATGACGGCATGCTGGCTGCGCCGCTGACCGCCAATAACCTGATTATCGGGGAAATTATCTGGGCGGGGACAAAGGGATTTTTCTTCTCGTTTGCCGTGCTGTGCGTGCTGACCTGTTTCGGCATCATATCTTTGCCTCGCGGTTTGCTTGCGCCGTTTGTGGGTTTTTTCACCGGACTGATGTTTTCTGTTATGGCGTTATTGGTTACGTCGTTTGTCAGGACGATTAACCATTTCAATTTTTACTTCACTGGTTTTATCTCGCCGATGTTTTTCTTTTCGGGCGTGGTCTTCCCGATTTCAAATCTGCCCGCTTATATTCGCCCCGTTGCCGAGATTATCCCCCTGACGCATTCCGTCCGGCTGACTCGCGCCGTCTGTGCAGGCCAATATCACTGGTATCTTCTGCTCGATATGCTTTACATTATCGTTTTTATTCTCGTCATCGGCTTTTTCGCGGTCAAACGACTCAAAAAACGGCTTGTTTACTGATTCAGCGCAGCGAGAACGCTCATCGCGTTGAATAGCGAGTGGACAAAAACGGAGCGGAAAAGCGACCCGCTTTTTTCATAAGTATAGCCGAGGCACAGCGACAGGACAAACAAGGCAGGCCAGTGCGGCGCGTCTGCGTGAAAAACAACGAAGACAAACGATGCCAAAAAAATAGCGGGCCAGGGCCTGACAATATATGACCGCAACATAGTTTGAATCATCCCGCGAAAGATAAGCTCCTCCACAAACGGCACGACCACAACCGCGGTGAAAACAATCAGGGCTCGCACCTGCCACTGGGAATAGGCGATTATCTGCTTTAATTCCTCGTGCTGCGGCATTTGAAATTTGTCGCCGAGGAGTAATTTGCCAATTATGGTTGTCAGGATAATCGCGCCGAGGACGACCGGCATAATGGCGAGCAGATTGAGTATCGCGGCGACAAAGTCACGCGGAATGGTTGTTGGATTAAGCCCCAGGCCCTTTAGACCCCGGGCAAAAGTTGTCCTCGCTATCATTACGCTCGTTACGATTACGGGGATGACGCCGATGCAGAGTATCAGGTTGTCAACAAAAGCGTCCTGCCAGTCGGGCAGGCCGGCCAATAATTTTCCCTTGACGAAAAACAACACCGATACCGTCCCAAACCACAAAAAAAACGGTATAAGAGCCCAAAGGGGCGGCATATTATTTTCCCGCACCGGCGAATTGTCGAGCGCCTTTGTGCCCAGAGATGTTCTGAGCGCCCAGACCGACAGCACCAATGCGCCGCCCGCGCAGACAACGAGGTCGGCTATGGTGGTCTGGCCGCCAAGCTCTTCGAGAATCCTTGTTATATTTGCGATATCCACAATTGCGACGGTCTCTCCACCTTAGGTGTACAAGTATTGATAAAAACAATCGTTTGTATTACCATACACGAAGTCGATTTCGCTTTTCAAGGAAAATAGATATGGACACATTTCGAATCGAAGGACCGGTTCGGCTTTCGGGGACGGTAACCGTCAACGGTTCCAAGAACGCGTCACTGCCGATTATGGCCGCGGCGATACTGGCGCCGGGCAAATCAGTCCTCAGAGGCGCTCCCCGGCTTTCGGATATTTCGGTCTTCGGACAGTTGCTCGTGGACATCGGCTGCAAGGTGGCGAGAGAACCCAACGGCGATATCAGCATTGACTCGACCACAATAGGTAAACCCGTGGGCGAATACGACATTGTCCGCAAGATGCGGGCGGGAATCTGCATTCTCGGCCCGCTTTTGGCACGGTGCGGCAAGGCGCAGGTCTCGATGCCCGGCGGCTGCGCAATCGGTTATCGTCCCGTCGATATCCACCTTCGCGGCCTGCGAGAGCTTGGTGTTCATATTGACCTCGAAAACGGCTACATCGTCGCGGACGCGACCAAGGGCTTGCGGGGCAGCGAGATGTTTTTGGGCGGGCCTTTCGGCTCAACCGTTCTTGGTACGGCAAACGTAATGATGGCGGCGACGTTAGCCAAAGGCAAGACGGTAATCGAATCCGCGGCCTGTGAGCCGGAAGTTACCGACCTGGCAAACTGCCTCAACAAAATGGGCGCAAAAATAACCGGCATTGGTTCGCCGCGACTGACAATTGAAGGAGTCAAGCAGCTAAAACCTTTCGAATACGAAGTTATACCCGACCGCATCGAGGCGGGGACATTTATGGCGGCGGCAGCGATCACCAAAGGTTGCCTGCACATACAAAACTGCCGGCTTGGAAACCTGATGGCGGTGGTTGACAAGCTCCGCAATATCGGTGTTACTGTCGAAGCCGAAAATTCCGGGTGTATCGTTGCCTGCTCAGGCCATGTCAAGCCGACCGATATCACGACACAACCCTATCCCGGCTTCCCCACCGACCTTCAGGCGCAGTTTATGGCGTTGCTGGCTTTGGCGGAGGGCAACAGCATCATAATCGAGAAGATTTTCCCGGACAGGTTTATGCACGTCGCGGAGCTTGCGCGAATGGCGGCCGACCTGCGAAAAGAAGGCGCGGCTGTAATTGTATCGGGGGTGGGAAAGCTTATCGCGGCGCCTGTTATGGCGTCGGACCTGCGAGCATCGGCGGCACTTGTCATAGCGGCACTGGCGGCAGAAGGAACGACCGTAATCAACAGGGTTTATCACATTGACCGCGGCTACGAAAAAATCGAGGAGCGGCTCAACCCTGTCGGCGCTAAAATCACCCGTGAAGGCGACGGTTCGGTATAGGGCACAAAGCAGCTTGGAGCATTTTATGAGATGGAGAAATATTTCAAGAAGAAATTTCCTCCGGCTCACCGGTTATGCCGCGGCTGCGGCCGCTCTTGCCGCCGAATACGCCACGGCTGAAGAAAGCAATACAGATGTGAAGCCGACAAAGTCGCAGGCGGCCTGGATGAAATTAGGATACGGGATGTTCATTCATTTTGGACCCAACACGATCAGAGGGGTCAGTTACGGAGACGGAAAATTTCCGGCTGAAAAGGTCGCATTTGAAAAACTGGATGTCGCACAGTGGGCGGGTGCAGCAGCCGAAGCCGGTATGAAATATGCTGTGCTTACATCCAAGCACCTCGATGGTTTCTGCCTCTGGCCAAGCAAACACACCGAATATTCGGTAAAGAATTCTCCGATGAAAAAGGATATCGTCCGTCTGTTCGTTGATGATTTTAGAAAGGCGGGACTCAAAACCGGATTCTATTATTGCCTGATTGACAAAAACTTTCGACAGTTTGGAGACGACCAGGTCTATAATGAATATGTGCGAAACCAGATTACCGAACTGCTTACCGATTACGGCGATGTGCTGGAGCTCTGGTTTGATGGGGGGTGGGTGAAGGACCACCCAACGGGAGATTGGCCGTGGGACCCGAATTGGGAAAAGAATCCCGGCAGCGGGCTCAAACACGGAGAAAGATGGCAGTGGAATAAGCTTTATGGGCTCGTTCATAAATTGCAGCCGGATTGCCTCGTCCTGAACAATTCCAGCAGCGACAGTCCGGGCCGGGTGAAGTATCTTCCCGTGGATGTTCGCACGGCGGAACGTTTTGACTTTGTCTGGAAGGGGAAAACCTGCGAGCCGATTACAAACCCGGTTTTTACCGGGGCCGACGGCCGAAAGGTATATCTGCCGCTGGAATACTGTGATTCTCTTCCACCGGGCTGGTTCTGGAAAAAAGGTGATGATACAAAGCAGCCGTCGGTAGCGACAATCTGTGGCTGGTATCAGAGGGCGCGAAAGACGCAGGCAAATCTGCTGCTCAATGCAGGCCCGGATATAACCGGCGTGATACCTGATTATAACCGCCAGTATCTTTCGGCAGCGGCAAGACAGTTGAATCTGGTTTGAAGCGGGTTGTTGACGGTCGTAACGAGATGAAGAATAGAGGAAACATTCGATGATTAAAAAGATATTGGCTGTAGTAGGGAGTCCCCGCAAGGGCGGCAACACCGATTTGCTTGTCCGTAAACTGGCCGAAGGGGCAGCGTCGAAAGGTGCGCAGGTCGATACGATTTGGCTGGCCGGCCTGAATATCCGCGAGTGCGATGGATGTCACGTCTGCTGGAAAGGCAAACCCTGTTGCAAACGCGACGATATGCTCGGGCTGTATCAGAAAATAAGCGAAAGCGACGCGATTGTATTCGGCACGCCCGTTTACTGGTTTGGGCCGACGGCACTGATGAAGGCGTTTATCGACCGCTTTGTGTATTTTAACTGCCCCGAAAACAGGGTGAAAATCAAAGGCAAAAACGCGGCTACGATAATACCTTTCGAAGACGACGACCTCGACACCGCAAGACCCCTCGTTGAGCTTTTTAAAAAATCGTTTGACTACCTTGAGATGCGATTGGTCGGCAGTGTGGTTGTAGGCGGGGTGGGTGAGAAGGGCGATATTCTCAAAAAGCCGGACCGGTTGAACGAGGCGTATGAGTTGGGTAAACGTCTGGCGGACTGATTGAAGCGAGCCACAAAGTTTAGCACCTGCCGCGGCAACTTTCGTATAACCCGTAAGATTTTGTTTATACAGAAACAGTAACTTTATGAAATGGTCGATAAACGCAGGCCGGATATTCGGCATAAAACTCCGCATTCACGTCACGTTCTTTTTGCTGCTGCTGTATGTGTTCTTCTCGGATATAAAGGAGGGTTTTGGGCAGGCCGGGTTGTCGGTGCTGTTTGTGTGCGCGATATTCGCCTGCGTTGTCATTCACGAGCTTTCCCATAGTTTGGTCGCCCGCCACTTCGGCAGGGAGCCAAAGAGCATCACTCTACTGCCCATCGGGGGCGTCGCCGCGATAGATATGATGCCGACCAAACCGTCGCAGGAAATAGCGATATCAATCGTCGGCCCGGCCACAAATATCGTGATAGCGATTCTGCTCGCCCTGATTGGCGGTTCGTCAATGGCCGCTGCTCTCAATAAGAGCGCCAACCTGACCGCGTCTCAGTTATTCATCGCGAATCTTATCGCGGCCAACATAGTGCTGGCGGTGTTCAATCTCATACCGGCGCTGCCTATGGACGGCGGCAGGGTTTTTAGAAGCATCCTTGCGTTAAAATTTGGTTTTCTGCGAGCCACGCTGTGGGCGGTAACAATCGGCAAAGTAATAGCCCTGCTTTTTATCGTCCTCGGGTTTCGCTACAACCCGTGGCTTGCGCTGATTGGCCTTTTCATTTTCTCCGGCGCAAACAGCGAAAAGCAGCAGGCAATCTACCTGACTATGCTTGCTCAAAGGCCGCCCGATTTGACAATACCGTCCGAATATATTAACTTAAACCAGGATGACCGGATTACGCGGCAATAACCGCGCGGTCAGGCAATATCACCGTTATCGATTTGGAGGTATAAGGACATGTCGAGACAAGATGACAAGAGAATCAATCGCAGGAATTTTCTGAAGACGGCGGGACTGGTCGGGGTGGGCAGCGTAATCGCGGCGGCAAAAGCCAGCGCGGCTGGCGCCAATGAGCCGAATGCGCCGGCGGCGCAACCACCAATTCAAAAAGTGCCGAAACGTAAACTTGGCAAAACCGGCGTTGAAGTTCCCGTGCTGTCGCTGGGATTGGGCAGACCCGGTGAGCCGGCGGTCTTGAGACAGTCGCTCGACTGGGGCGTGAATTACTGGGATACGTCGCTTGCGGCAGGAAACGGGGCGAGCGAGCTCAGTATCGGCGAATTTATCGCCAAAAATCCCGATCGCAGGAAAGATATATTCCTCGTTACAAAGGAAAACAAATCAAAAACACCCGATGATTTGGAAAAATGCCTGCAAACATCACTGAAGCAGCTTAATACGAATTACATCGACCTGTATTTCGGCGTTTATATGGTAAATGATATGGTGCGATTCACCGACGACATAAAAAAATGGGCAGAAAACGCCAAGAAGCAAGGTGTGATAAAACACTTCGGCTTCACCACCCACGAGAATATGCCTCAGTGCCTTATGGCTGCCTCGAAGCTCGATTGGATTGACGCCATAATGATGAAATATGACTTCCGGCTAATGCAGGATAAGCAGATGCAGGACGCAATCGACGCCTGCCACAAGGCGGGTATCGGTCTTATCGCGATGAAGACGCAGGCAATGCGGCAACGCAGGGGGCCAGCCGATGCCAATGCTGCTGCCGCTGAAGCCGAAGCCGACAAAAAAATGCTTGCTCATTTTCTCGAAAAGGGTTTCACCGAAGGCCAGGCGAAAATAAAGGCCGTAATGGATGACCAGCGCATCAGCGCGGTTTGCTCTTCGATGACCAGCACTACAATGCTGATGACCAATATTGCTGTCGCACTCGATAAAACCAAACTTGCCGCCGAGGATATGGAAGCGCTCAGGCAATACGCACAGGCGACCTGCAGCGGATATTGCGCGGGCTGTGCGCATATTTGCGGGCCGGCGGCTTCGGGCGTACCGGTCAGCGATATCATGCGGGCATTGATGTATCACGACAGCTACGGCGATATTGCCCAGGCCAAAGCGGTATTCGCTGAGATGCCGGCTGACGTAAAACAGCGTTTACTGAGCGTCGATTACAGCATCGCGGAATCCCGCTGCCCGAACCGTATGCCGATAGGCAAACTTGTCGCGGACGCAGCAGCCAAACTGGCGTAGGCAGTTGCGGGAAGTGAGTTATGATTCGGATAACCGATGATACGGTCATCAGCGAGGGTGATATCGTTTATCGATTTTCCCGCAGCGCCGGTCCCGGCGGGCAGAACGTCAATAAGCTCAATACCCGTGTTACGCTTCTTTTTGATATCGACCACAGTCGAGGCCTGACGGCTGAGCAAAAGCAGCGTCTATTTGACCGTCTTTCGTCGCGGATTTCGGATGACGGTTTGCTGACGGTTGTCTCACAGAGGCACAGGACCCAAAGCGCAAACCGCAAATCAGCACAAAACCGTCTCGTTGAGCTGCTCAAGGCCGCTCTCAGAGACATGCCCGTGAGAAAGCAAACTGGTGTCCCCCACGGCGAAAAACAGAAACGCCTGCGTCGCAAGCGCCGCCGCAGCGAAATAAAACAGATGAGAAGGCCTGTAACGATTGATTAGGCGATGCTCGCGATATCACCATAAGCCAATGCCATCTTGTGCGAAAGGGCATGCTTATTGCTTTACTATTTTCACATACTCTAATACGGCGTTCCGAGGTTTTTCAGTGGCTTTCACAAGCACAACATGTATATCATTATTATCACTTACAGCAACATCAAATGAACCCATTCGCGGCTCAGATATTAACAAAGTAGCTCCAATCTTACCCGGTTGTAAATGGAATAACCCAGAGTCTGGTGTTTCAGAAAATGTCCCCCAAAAATTTTCCTGTGCCATAAAGATATGAATATTTCCATTTTTGTCAGCTATAATCTTAGATGCTAAGTTAGCTGTATCGCTCAATGTTTGCGTTTTTGTCAGTGTTTTATAACCGCTCCTATAAAAAACGCCTGATCCTTCATAAATAGTCGTCTGTTTTGTATTATGGAATTTCACGTATGACCAGACGCTATGAAGAACATTATTGCCGTCAATTGCTAAAAAAGGACCGTCAGACCCATCAACATTCTTTCGAAACAGTTCCATCGGTTTTTCCCAGCGGTTTTCCGTCAGGTCATATTGAGCACACATAAACTTGCTCGGTTCAATCAAGGCATATTGCCGCCCTTTTAACCAGCCAATGAATATATTTTGTGATGTAACAATTACGCTTTTCAAGACAGCGTAGTCATTATTTTCAATCCACTCTGGTATGTTATACTGGCCTAAAATCGTATTATCACGCACCCGCATGCCGAATAATCTGTCTGAAGTGAGGCCATGTCCGCCGGATAGTACTGCGCTCAAAAATGATATTGGATTAAGTCTGAATTCAGTGTAATTGCCTATTATAAATAACTCATTCGGATCGATCGCTACGACCCTGAGATAGTTTCGATGTGTTTCATTAGGGAAATATTTCTCGTTTGTCTTAAAGGATAATACCTTCGAAGGAGTTTCAGAAAGCTTATTGGTCTCATCAAGGGGATAAAAAGAAATTACTGCTTCTTCTGCAGAATTATTTATCGAATATACTTGTAATATGTTACTAACCGTTATAAAGTGCCATTCCTGAATTGGTGGCTTCCATGGCTTCCTGCTGCTGGACCACGAGTTGCCATCAAAACAGAACAATCGCATTTCGTACCCTCTGTCGAGATCGCATAAGCATAAAATGGCAATGACATTTTTGTTCGTAAAAATCTCGACGGCCTTATAACAACCTTCGTTGCGGGGTATTGCATCCAATTGCTGGCTATATGTTTTATAACTATCCGCCTGCTGGAGTATGTCTGCCTTAGTTGTTGCAATCATTAATAGAAACAAACTTAGTGGGACAAGCTTTTTCATTATCCGCCCTTTTAATATCACAGGTGAAATAAATAGGGACAGCCACCTATTATTATCTTTATCTTCAATTTTATTTGACCGAGTCATCCATCGGCATACCGAGTTGTTTGTAGATGCCTTGTCTTGCGGCCTTGTCCTTTTCGAGTATCACTCTTGCGTATTCAGCCACATCTTTTGCCTTTGCCCTTGGGACAACCACAACGCCTTCGCCGTCGGCGACGATAATGTCGCCCGGCTCAACCAGTGTGCCGCCGCAAACTACGGGACGGTTCACTGATTCTATTTCGTTTCTGCCAGGCCTGATTCCCCTGCCCACTTTTTTGAGATACAGCGGCATCTTTTCTGTTATGATTTCATCGGTATCACGTGATGTGTTGCTGGTAACCACGCCGATGCATCCGGCTAATTTCCAGACCATTATGTTGTTGGACCCGATGGAACCTGTGTCGCCGTCGCCGGCCTCTTCGATGACCAGAACGGTCCCCTTGCGGATAAGAGGTATAAACGGCTCTGGAGAAAAATTAGTGTACCAGTTGTCTCTCCATTCGTCGTATGGCTTGGCCTCCGTCGTCGGTGCCTGCGGTTTGTTCGTCGGGACATACCTGACTGTAACCGCGATACCCTGGATGCGGTGCGTATAATGCTCCGTGTCTTTCCATAATGGCTTAATTTCAGGCGACATCGTTCCTATGTTCTTCAAGCCAACTTTGTCCATTCCGTCCACGACATCGGCTACGCGCAATCCCTTATACAGATTCAGCATCTCCTCGTCTTCCTGTGCGCTGTAAACCTTTGTCGCGATGTAATTTTTGCCCGCCTTCAATTCTTCGATGTTGGGTTTTGCCGCCTTTGAAGCGTTCGCACCTGCGGGTGGCGCAGCGTTGACGGCTTTGTTTGGCTCAGCGGTTATCGCCGTATTCGAGCATGAAGCACAGGCCAGAACCATAAACAACGATAAAACTAAAATCATCACCTTCGATTGTCCAGTTTTCATCTTTTTGTCTCCTTGAATGGTGTGGTTTTTCCTGTTTGTTCCAAACTCTTTTATCCTATAAGTTCTACGTCAATGGTTTTTCCCGCCACGGGTCCCGCCGCAAGGGCAAGTTCTTTTCCAAGTCGAATTGTCTCCTGCATCGCATCGGCATTGTCGGCGATTTTGCCCGCTTCGTCGGCGTTGCTTACAAACAGATTGGCAAAATAACCCATATCAATTGCGTCCAAGTAGTATTTCATCATCAGCCGGATGCAATCGAATGCTTTCCCTCCTTTTTTTCCTCCGACGGCAATGACCATAGCGAGCCGGCTTATCTCTCGCGGCCCAATGATGGGACGCTTAAGAATATATTTGGTTGCCCACAGGCACTGGCAGCGGTCGATTAGTATTTTCGCCTGCGCGCAGACGCTCATAAAAAATATCGGCGATGCAAAAATCAGGCGGTCCGTAGCGAGGATTTTCGGAAGCACCGCCTGAAAATCGTCTTGGACGGGACATTCGCCCGTCGCGTAGCACGCACCGCACGCCGAACAGGGTGTGATATTGAACTTGCACAGGCGCAGGTATTCCGCCTCGGCGCCGGCGGAACTGGCTCCAGACAACGCCTTGCGCAAAAGTATATCGCTGTTACTGTTGTCTCTCGGACTGGTTGATATCCCAAGTACCTTCATAACTTCCTCTAAAAGAAGCTACTTGCGGCTTCTCGTTTCCCTTGATGTGTTTTCGTAATCGGCCTGAATGGAATTCAAGACCTTCTCGATATCCTTAACGTCCATGTCCAGGTCGGGATACTTTTTCGCAAGGGTTTTGAGGTTTTCAAAATCGCTTCTGGCACCCTGCAGAATACTCAGGAATTTGGGCGCCGGCTGCGGGTATTTCGACTGTTTTATCTTCAGGTCAAGCGATTTTACTATCTCATCCATACGGCGTTTCGCTATTTGCAGCTCTTTTCTGGCGTTTGCTATTTTCTTGTCGGTAACAACATTCGCGTCGCCGGCTTGAAGCTGCTGGAGCAATTGTTCCCGCGAGCCGACAAGCCCGTCGGCTATTGTGCAATCGACGGCCTCCTGGGCCGTCAGAGTTACAAGCGACCCCGCCTTGTTCCATGTCCGCACGACTTGCTGCTCCGGCCTTTTGTTTACCGGCTCGATAAACAGACGCTTGCCCGCTTGGTTTACCTCAACGACCGCAATATCGCGGTCAACCATCGCCCTTGCCAATAAGCCGGGCCGGTTGTTCTGCTGTGCCAATGAGGCAAGGTACGCCCGCCAGACGGAACTTAATTTTTCATCGACTACTTCGCCGTAATTCTTCTTCCTGGTATTTTCATAATCTTGTTTATCTTTTGGCATAGTGACCAGGGTGGCCGCGCCTATAACCGTGTTGTTCGCCATATAAATCTTGCTGCAGGCCAGCGCCACCGCGGCCCCGGCGGATATTGCGCCGCCGTATTGGCCGCCTTTGACAAACGCGAATACATCACAGTCAGTATCTTTTGTAATTGCCGTGCACATTCGATGAGCTAAATCAACCTGCCCCCCGGGCGTATCGATTTCAACCAGTATGAACAAAGGACCTTCGTCGGAGCTTTCAGCTATCGCTTTCTCGAAGGCGTCAGTTTCTATCTCATACAGTATCGCATCATCCACCGGTACAACGGTTACCTTGTTGTTCCTGCCGAGATTGTCCCGTTTGATTTCCCATTCTTTGGGATTCAGTTTGAGCAGGCCTTTTTCCTGCGTAAAGACGCTCGTCGGGCCATTTTCAGCATCGGCGGATTTCGGCGAACTGCTGTCCTGGCGGGCGCTTTGGGCAGAGCCGGGCAGTCGGGCCGTAATATATCCGTGAAGTTTTTCATTGGTCTGACGATTGGTGAACGTGTCCGAAAAACAAACCCCGCTCGCAGCAAGCACGCACACCGCTGCCGAAATCAATACTGCCTTAAAATTATTCATGTTACTCCTGTCTCTTCTATGCTCCTCGGCCGTCGTTACTGCACATATTGCGCACCGGAAAACCCGTCCCTATTCATTATACCACCGCAAACCGGATATGCCAACAGCAGGATCGCCTCCGCCTCCCCTCAGTAAGCGCAAGAGACATCTTTGTCTGTGAGCAGGGGGGCGAAAGGGCCATCCCAAATAATCTGGAAAATCTGCAAATTTTTTTAAAAAAGTTCTTGACTTCCAGTGGTATTTGCGGTAAAGAGTCAATCCTGAGTGAGTTCGCATGGCTCTCGCACAGAGTCGAAATGGCCTGCGAAGAAGAAGGTGGGGAGAAGGATGAGGAGGAAAAAATATTTCCTTAGTTAAGTGGTTGTGGTTTTTCTCGGCACTGCTGCAGAAAGGCAACCAACAGTATATTACTGTTGAAATATTTTTTGAAAGGAAGGAATTATGAAAGCGTTGATTGTGATTTGTGGGGTGGTAGTGTTGTGCTGTGTGAGTTATGCCGGGGCTGTCACTTGGACCCCTATCGACAAGGCGGGGGCCTATGATACATACGTATTCGGCATTGACGGGAGCACTCTTGTCGGTGGCTATTCTGATAATATTGTGGGTAACAATGGTTTTAGTTATAACGGCGGAACCTGGGTCACTCACGACAACCCGGCAGGTCAGACAGTACTTTACGGCATCGACGGGAGCAATTATGTTGGCTCATACTACGATAATGGCTACCGCGGTTGTTCCTATATCAGTAGTTCCTGGAATACCCTCGACGCGCCGGGAGCGGCAACGGGAGGGTCAAGGGGGACGTTTATGCGCGGCATCGATGGCGGCAATCTTGTTGGCTACTACACGGACTCCTCTGATAACGCCCATGGCGTTCTCTATAACGGCGGAAGCTGGACTACCATTGACAAGTCGGGGGCGACTCAAACATGGATAGATGGCATCAGCGGCAGCAAACTCGTTGGTGACTATGATTTCCACGGCGCTGTCTATGATATGACAGGCGGAACCTGGACCATCCATGATATGCCTGGAGCATCTTCCACGTGGATCAATGGCATTAGCGGCGGCAATCTTGCTGGTTATTACACTAACGCTTCCGGTGACCATGGCTTTTTCTATGATGGCACATCATCATCATGGACTACCCTCGATTACCCCGGAGCGGCAGGAACATACGTATGGGGTATCGACGGGAGCAATGTTGTTGGTTGGTACTGGAATAGCGTTAGCGATGATGCTGCCCACGGTTTTACCGCCGTCATTCCTGAGCCGATGACGCTCGCACTGCTTGGCCTTGGTGGCTTGATGCTGAGAAAACGAAAGGCGTAGAACGATTTAGAAATTGTGAATAAAAAAGCCGCGGGCCTCATTTGCGTGCCGGCTCACAGTTTTTTTCTTTCCTGGCCGCTGCTTACGCCGCGTTGCACTTCGCGCTTGGCCTCGATGAATCAGGAGATAACTTTTTAGTTTTGATTTTACACTTTACGCTTTTATCTGCCTTGAGTATGGTGGATTAAGCTGTAAACTTGTAAAAGTTTCTCCCGTTTTTCGCTGGTATTTGCTATGGCGGTTCGATTTATACTTGGACGGAGCGGCACGGGCAAGACACACCATTGCATAAAGGCAATAGTGGATGCTTTGTCACAGGCAAGTAATCAGCCGTTGGTGCTTCTTGTTCCCGAGCAGGCAACATATCAGGCGAGCGAGGCAATACTCAGCGATACGCGTATAACCGGATATAATCGGCTGCACATCCTGTCTTTTGACCGCTTAGTTTATCTTGTCCTCGGCAAAAATATCGCCAGGCCCGCTATTTCGCGCCTCGGCAGGACAATGGTAATCCAAAGAATACTCCGCGAGTGCGCGGGCAAACTAAACGTATTCGCCGATTCCGCCAGGATGCCCGGTCTGGGCCAGCGTCTGGCCGACACGATTACCCAGTTGCAGCAATACGCGAACACGCCGGACGATATAAAAAATCTCGTGCAAAATCTGCGAAAACAACAGGGCGATACCCTGGCGACGGCGAAGTTCGCTGATTTGGGAATCGTTTTTGAAGAGTATCTGAAGTTTATCGAAGGTAAATTTCTTGACCCGGATATCCAACTGGCTTCGGCCTGCAAGGCGGTCGCTGGTGCGGATTTGGTGCGCGGGGCGAAACTGTGGGTCGATGGTTTCGCGGGCTTTACCACAGGCGAACTTGCCCTGCTTACCGAACTGCTCAAGGTCGTCGAAGACGCCCAGATAGCCCTTTGCCTCGACCCGGCGACGATCGATATAGCCAACCCGGATAAAAACAAGATCGACCCGACTGATTTATTCGGCCACACCGCCGAGACATACGCCGAACTTGTCGAGCGGATAAAAAAGTGCAAACTCAAACTTTCTGTGCCGTTAATTTTGAATAAGCCGATGCGCTTTTCGAACAGCCCATCGCTTGCGCATATTGAGCAAAGCGTATTCAATCAGGATTCCGCCGTAATATCCGCCGGCGGCAAAATCCGCGTCGTATCAGCGCCAAACACTCGTGCCGAGGTACAGTTTGTTGCCCGGCAGATAACAAACTTAGTCAGGCATGCCGGCTTCAGGTATCGCGACATCGCCGTCATCGCATCCGACCTCGACTCTTATGAAAATTACATCAAGACCTGTTTCGAGGATTACAGCATCCCCGTCTTTATAGATAAACGAAGGCCCCTCAATCAGCATCCCGTAATCGAGCTAATTTGCTCGGCGATGAATGCGGTAACAAATGATTTTCCCGCAGGCGAGATATTCGCGTATCTCAAGACCGACCTGCTGGGTGTCGAGCGAGGCGAAATTGACCTGCTGGAAAATTATTGTCTCGCCTTTGGCATCACCGCCAACGACTGGAAAAGCGACAAGCCCTGGAAATACGCCGCCCAAAACGCGGAACAATTCGACGAAGAGCGGGTAAACCGAATCCGCAAAAAGGCAATCGCTCCTCTGCTGGAATTAAAAAAGAAACTTGGCGATACCGCCGGCGATAATAAGTCGCTTGCCCCGGGACAGTTCACAAAAATAATTTTCGATTTTCTCGAAGTAGCGGAAGTTCGTAAACAGTTGTCGAGCTGGGTCGAGCAGGCGATACAGAAAGGCGACTACGCAGCCGCCGACGAGCATCGCCAGTTTTATGACCGGCTAATTGACATCTTCGACGAAATGGTCGCGGCATTTGAGGGCGTATCCCTTAACTGTGAGGATTATCTTGCGATCCTTCGAAGCGCGTTCTCGCAGATAACGCTTGCCTTCATTCCTCCCAATCTTGACCAGGTGCTCGTCGGCTCGATTGAGCGCAGCCGACATCCCGATTTGAAGGCGGTTTTCCTGATTGGCACAACCGAAAGACAATTCCCCTCGCCTGTCGTTTTCGACAGCATTTTAAGCGAAGAAGACCGCCTCGCCGCCCAGTCATCAGGCGTTGAACTGCCGCCCGGCGTCCGCCAGGAGCTTGCCAACAGGCCATATCTTGCTTATATCGCGTTCACAAGACCTTCGGAATTTCTTTTCGTTACTTATCCTGCTGCTGACCAGAAATCAAACGCGGTTGCCCGTTCGCCTTTTGTCGATAACCTGTGCAGATTGTTTGAAGACCTCAAAGAGGAATCGGTCGATTCCTTCCCGACTGCCATTGAAAATGTCTGCACAACATACGAGCTTGAGGATATCCTTTGCTGTTCACCGCAGCCGGAAGAGTTGTTGGAGAAAATTGCCCGCGATGACCAGCTTTCAGCGATTGGTTCAAGAGCAGCGGGGGCGGTCGGCTATAAGAATGAAGCATCGCTGGATAAAGCTGTTGTCGGGGAGCTTTTCGATAAGCAACTAAAAAGTTCCGCGTCCCGGCTGAGCACCTTCGCAGAATGTCCCTACAGGCACTTCTCAAGATACATCCTGGACTTAAGCAAACGCGAGGAATTCAAGCTTGAGCCGCCTGACCTTGGCGAATTTTATCATCGCGTCCTCGACAGATTTACCAAAAGAGCCGTCGCCGACAAAATCAATTTCGAGACAACTACTGACGACACGTTGATTAAAATACTTGATGAGGAAACAGAACGACTTTGCCGGGAGGATTCATTTATATCGAAATTCGCCGCCCACAGTCCGCACAACGCTTTTATGATTAGCTCCGCACGGGAATATCTGCGAGATTGTGCCATTGCTATATCTCAGATGATTCGAGCGGGCGTTTTCAGGCCCGCAATGTCCGAGATTTCATTCGGCAAATCCAAATCTGTTGGCGATTCAATTGGCGAATTGACGTTAACGCTTGCCGATGGCAGACGGCTCACCCTCAATGGCCGAATCGACCGGCTGGATATCGCGAAAATTGACGGGCGAAAGGTCGCTATTGTCTTCGATTACAAAAAACGTTCCAAAGATTCTTTTAGCTGGGCGGAATTTTACTACGGTCTCGATATTCAGCTCGCTGTTTATATGCTCGCTGTCCGCAACGCCGCCGGGAAAATCGCCGATGATATCACCGGCGCGTTTTATATGCCAATTGAGGTCGGCCCGGAAAACGTCGAGCTTGGCAAATCAGCCGACAACAATCCCAAATTCGCCCATAAGGCAAGAGGAATATTCAACGGCGATTACGCATCTTCACTCGATGGCACAGCCGCAAAAGACAGCCATTATTATAATTTCTTCGTTACAAAAGAAGGTGACCCATACGGTAAATATAATTACCTCGGCTCTCTTCGGCCGGCGGATTTCGAGGCGTTTATGAATTTCGGCTCGCGAAAGATAACCGACATTGCCGGGCAAATCACGTCGGGCAAAATCACCGCTTTGCCTTATCACCTCGGTACAGATTCGCCGTGCAAGCAATGTGAATATAAACCTCTCTGCCGATTCGACTGGCAGATAAACAATTACAACTTGCTTACCCGCGTCAATAAAGAGCAGGTCCTTGAGCGGATTACAACGGATGAGTCAAAGTAAAGTTAACTGGACGACACAGCAAAGCCGAGCGATTGAAGAGCACGGCAGGAATGTCTTCGTCTCCGCCTCGGCGGGGACGGGCAAGACCGCTGTGCTTTCGGGCAGTTGCGTCAACATCGTGACCAACCCGTCTGCCTGCCCGGATGTCTGGAGCATTCTTGTCGTTACTTTTACCGAAATGGCCGCCGAAGAAATGCGCTCCCGAATCGCAAGTCAGTTAAGCTCCGCGATGGAAACGACCTCGGACGCCACCCTTCGCAGACATCTTCGCAGGCAGTTGATTCTGCTCGGTGCCGCGGATATAAGCACAATTCACTCATTCTGCAAACGCATTATCACCGAGCATTTTTACGAAATTGGGCTTGACCCGACCTTCGGCATAATCGACGCCGACGAGGCGAAACTGCTAAAGACCGAGATACTCGAAAAAACAACCGACTGGGCCTGGAAACAAAATAATATTGCCGAAGCCCTCAGGCAGCTTATGACTCGCAGAGACCTGCGAATGACGGAAGGTTTCCCCGCGACCATAATCGAGATAAGCGACTTTTTAGACGGCGTCGTATCACGCGATAACTGGCTTGAGCGGGCAAAAGTTTTAGCCGAAGCAGTTGACCCATTCGCAACGGATATCGCTAAGGCCCAAAAGCAAATCGTAACGGATAAACTTCAGGACGCGCTTGGCCGGCTCGAATTCGCGATGAAAGTTTATAATGACCAGAATCCGTCGGGCAAATGGGCCGCGAAATGCAGAAACGAGTACATAAAATCTGTTCAGCAGTGTATCGAGCAATTCAACGCCGGCCGGTGGGAATTTGAAAGACCTAAAGTTTATAAACCAACGGATGTTCCACAGGCGGACTTTATCGGCGGAATTGTCGGCGATGCGCTTGATTCCGTCAGGGAGCTTAAGAACCTGGCGATTTTAAATCCCGAATACCTTAACAAATTCGCAGGGGCAATCGGCACGCAGACAAAAGTTCTCGTCGAATTGGTCAAACGTTTCGATGATTCGTATCGCCAGGCCAAAAAGGCAATCAACTGCCTGGATTTCGCCGACCTTGAACACTACGCCCTGCGCCTTTTGGAAAGTGGAAAAAGGGGTCAGGCCCCTTTTTCTGGTGAACCGTCGCAAACCGCGTTGAAACTGCGTAAAAAATACAAATACGTCTTTGTGGATGAATACCAGGATATCAACGGCGTCCAACAGGCAATCATCGATATGGTCGGCTCACCCGGCAACGTCTTCGCCGTTGGCGACCCGAAGCAAAGCATTTATCGATGGCGCGGTGCAAGACCCGAAATATTTATCGAGCATCTCGGCCGAGCGTCAACAGAACCAGAATCGAGTAACGCGGGCCTGCGAGTTGACCTCAACGTAAATTTCCGCTCTGTCAAACCAATACTTGATTTCGCCAATAAGGTATTTGGCCGGATAATGACCGCCTCATTCGCTGGCATTGATTACGATGAATCGGCACAACTTAAGCCCCATTCACAAGATACCGCTAGGGCTGAAATTTCTCCCGCCGTTGAATTGCACATACTCGATGAAGCACAGGACGATTCCGATGCGTCGCCCTTCAGCGACAGGCAATTGCAGGCGGCGATGATTGCCCGGCGAATAAAGCAGTTAGTCGGCGCCGATTCAAATGAGCAAATCATCGACAAAGAAACAAAGAATCCTCGCCACATCGAGTATCGTGACATTGTTATCCTGATGCGCTCGCTTGCGGGCAAAAGCGAATTTATCGAGGCGCTTCGTCTCGCCGGCATTCCCGTAAGCTGCGCCGCCGCCGCCGGCTACTTCGAGGCGACTGAAATCACCGATATGTTGTGCCTGCTCAAGGTCCTCGATAACCCGCGACGCGACATTGAATTTGCTGCGACGTTGCGTTGCCCGTTTTTCCGGTTCACCGACACCGAACTTGCGAAAATTCGCCTGCACGGCAAAAAAAATGATCGCAACCTCAGTTTCTACGATTGCGCAAAGTCCTTTTGTGAATCTGGAGGCGAACGCGGACTGACCGACAAACTTGCTAAATCGCTCGACACACTCGACGGATGGCGAACTGTCGCGCGTAGAGGCCGGCTCGCAGAGTTGATTTGGCATATCTTCCGTCAGACCGGCTACTTGTCATTTGTCTGCGCTTTGCCCGATGGCCCCGCGCGCAGGGCAAACCTGCTGAAACTTCACGACAGGGCAATCCAGTTCGAGGGATTCGCGGGCAATTCGGGTGTCCCCTCTCTTACCCGCTTCATCGATTTTATAGAGAAGCTCATCGCCGCCGGCGAGGACTGGTCGAAACCTCAGCCCGAAGCCGGAACAGGCAATACGGTTCGCGTTATGAGCATCCACAAAAGTAAGGGCCTCGAATTCCCCGTCGTTTTCGTCGCCGACCTCGACAGCCAGTTTAGCAAAAAGGACTTCAGCAAAGATTGTGTAACTGACGAGCAGTTGACCCTCGGCCTGAAAATCATCGACGCCGAAAGCAACTCGCGCCTCGACTCGCCGGCGTACCAGGTAATTGAAGAACGAAACCGCCGAAAGTCACTGGCCGAAGAAATGCGAATCCTCTACGTCGCGATGACAAGGGCGATGAATCGGCTTATTCTCGTCGGCTGCAAAGACCGGGATAGTTGCCGAAACATTCTCACCGCGGCCCATTCATTCGCCGGCCAATCAATCCCATCTTGGCATCTCGAAACACGTCAAAATCACCTCGACTGGATTTTGTCCGCGCTGGGCAGCGAGCCGCTCCTGCATCAGGTGTTTCAAACCGAACTGCCGGCGCAAGCCACGCAGGATAATTTGTTCAGCGTTTATTTTTACGACCAGCCGGAGCTGGCGAAACTTTCCGCTATTATCCAGCGCTCAAAGCTAAAAACTCAAAATTCAACACTCAAAACTCCAGTCGTTAAGCATGATCTGGCTGGTCTTAAACGCTCTCTTAATTGGCAATACCCATTCGGCAACGCACCATCGCTGCCCGCCAAAAGAACCGTTACCCAGTGGACTCACCGCAACGACGAATTCACAAAGATTGATTATTCGCTTGCCTTCGACCGAAAACCAAAAGCTGTTTTCTCAACTAAGCAAATTGATGGCAGGTCTGTCGGCACTGCAACACACCTTGTTATGTCAAAACTTGACCTGGCCAAATCCGTAACGACGGAAGCTGTAAATCTACTTATTGAAAAACTCGTAAAAGATGGCGCCCTTATTCAGGAAATTGTGTCGCAAGTAGATGCCGAATCTATTGCGAAATTCTTCAAAAGCAAACTTGGCCAAACAGTCCTCGACAAAGACAATTCTGTCCGGCGAGAATGGCCCTTCACCTTTGCCGTCCCCGCCTCGCAATGGAGTGAGGTGTTTCAGGAAGCTCAAAACTCAAAACTTAAAACTCAGGACTTCATTATCGTTCAGGGCATAATCGATTTGCTTGTCAAAACGCCCAAAGGCCTCGTGGTCATAGATTTCAAAACCGATGACGTGTCCGCTGATGGAGCGCCAAAGCGTGCTGAATTATATCGCGGACAATTAGACCTTTATGCCCGGGCCGCGAGCATAATCCTTGGCCAAAAAACAGAGAGCAAATGGCTCTATTTTCTAAGGCCCGGCTGCGAAGTCGAGGTATGAACCTTGAGAAAAATATTATTCAAGGAGGAAAAGATGATTACCGTACCCAAAACCAGGTATCTCATAGTGTCAGCGTTTTTACTTCAGATTGTGTTTAGTCGCGCAGCCCTCGCTCATCTTAAAACAGCCAAACTGTTCCCTCCCGATGCCAACGCCGGCGACAGTTTCGGCGCTTCGGTTGCCATCGACGGCAATACCGCTGTAGTTGGCGCATATCAGAATGACTCCAACGGCAGCGACTGCGGCGCGGTTTACGTTTATGAACTTTCCGGCGCGCAATGGACCGAACGGCAAAAACTCACCGCATTAGATGGCTCCCCCGGCGACCAATTTGGCCGGTCAGTCGCCATTGATGGCAACACAATTGTTGTTGGCAGCTATTACGGCGACAGCAATACGCCGGATACCGGTTCCGCTTATGTCTTCGCTCGTTCAGGAGATGTCTGGACCCAACAACAAAAACTCATCGCTCCCGACGCTGCCCCTGATGACAGATTCGGCTGCTCTGTTTCAATCGATAATAATACAATCGTCATTGGCGCTTATCGCCGCAACAGCTTCACCGGAAGCGCCTACGTTTTCGTCAGAACAGGTTTGACCTGGGATTTCCAGCAGGAGCTTACTGCATCAGATGCCCAGTCGGGTGAGTATTTCGGCTACAGCGTCGCAATCGACAACAACATCATTATTATCGGTGCGCCAAATGATGACTATTCCGGTGTCGGCGATGCTGGTTCTGCCTATCTTTATCAGCGACAGGACACAACGTGGCTCGAACAAAATATTCTGCGGGCCTCCGATGGCGGCCCCAGTCATCACTTCGGATTTTCCGTTGCTCTCGATGGCAACTGGGCCGTTATCGGTGCTTATGAGGGCGATACCAATATTGTTTCTGGTGCGGGCACGGCTTATGTCTTCGCCAATACCGACGCCGGCTGGGTCGAACAACAAAAGCTTTTTGACGCCAACTCTCCCACTTACAGCGAGGACTTCGGTTGGGCAGTCGCCATAAAAAATGACGCAATACTTGTCGGCTGCCCCTACGATTTCGTTGATGGCAACAAAACCGGGTCAGTATTTGAATTTGTCCGCACTGGCTCAACCTGGGTTCAAAGCGACCGGTTCACGGCTGGCGACGCCAATACATACGATAAATTCGGCTCCTCGCTCGCATTATCAGGTCGCCATATCATCATTGGTGCGCCTTACAACTTTAACGATGGCAATTCAACCGGCTCGGCATACCTCTTCGACAATTTCCCCGGCGATCTTGATGCCGACGGCGATGTTGACTTTTTCGACTTTGCTGTTTTGGCCGACTACTGGCATCAAAACAATCTCTTGGCGGACATTGCCCCCGCACCAGCAGGCGACGGCATCGTAGATATAAAAGATTTGGCTGTTCTGTGTGATAACTGGCTGGCTGGTAAATAACAGACAGGGCGCAAAGCTGGTTTTTTAACCCAATATCCAGCGTGTCTGGAGACAGGAAAGGTTTGTTTTGGCCCGCCTCAAAACCAGCGAAAACCGCTTGTGGATGAGCCGAATTTGTGATATACTGCAAACTTTAAGCAACTTAACCAAGCGGGGTTTTGCCTCGCTCTTAAATATTGTATTGGGAGATACAAAAATGAAGGTCGGAAGATTGAATGTAATTACTGGTATCATTAGTTCTGTATTGATTTTGCAGTGCTGGTTCGCCGGTCAGGCGGTTGGCGCGCAGGCGCCTGCCTCCAAACCTGCGGTTGAACCCAAAGCGGCAAGTCCGCAAGCCCCGGCCCAGCCACAGGCAGCGGCCGAACCTAACGGCCCGTCCCCGAAAATTGTTTTCGAGCAGACCATTCACGATTTCGGTCCCGTTGCGCCCGGCTCCCTCAATCCCTGCAAGTTCAAGTTCAAAAATAAAGGTGCCGGTATCCTCAAAATTAGTGATATCACCAAAACCTGCGGCTGCACCGTCTTTGAACTCGTAAAGAGGGAATATGCTCCCGGTGAGGAAGGAACGATTGATGTCGGATACAATGCCGACAAGGCCAGCGGCCCCAGAACTCGACACCTCTATGTGCTCTCAAACGATAAGGATAACCCGAGAGTCGAGTTGACCATCAAGGCCTCTATCGCCCAGAAAATTGTTTACGACCCGGAAAAGTTGGATTATACGCTCAAGGGTGAAAACGCAGGTGTCGTTGTACTAACCTTGCACAGCGTCGATGACCAGAATTTTGCAATTACCGCATTCAACGCCACCGGCAACGCCGTCTCCGCGGATTTTGACCCGAACCAGAAGGCCGCGAAGTTTGTGCTTAAGACCAAAATGGACCCACAAAAAACAGGCGTCAACAGCAGCGGCCGCGTAGAAATTACAACCACTCATCCTGAGTGTCCTACGATTACCATACCTTTCAGCGTTCTGGCAAGATTTAAGGTTGACCCGCCCGCCATAAATATACTCAACGCCGAAGTCAACAAGTCCGTCGAGCGGGAATTGTGGCTGCTCAATAATTACAGCGAAGATTTTGAAATCGCCTCAGCAACCTCCAAGGAAGGTGTCATAAAGGTCCTCAGTCAGGAAAAAATCGGTAATCGCTGCAAGTTCGGTCTTGCGATAGTTCCTCCTCCGACTCAAAATCCAACAAGGATGTTTACGGATACGCTCACGATAACCACCAAAGACGGCGAAAAAATAGAGGTCGCCTGCCGTGGGTTCTATCAGCGACAATAAAGGCGACACAAACTGAATCTTGCCGGCAATGACGGGAAAAACGGCTTTTATCTTCCTGCTGACCGCGACAACGGTGTTCGCAGTCCCAGCTGCGCCTGGGCAACCGCGGGCACTTGTTACTATTTTCTTCACAGGTAACGAGTTGGGCTCAATGCAGCCCTGTGGCTGCTCGGGCGGGCAACTTGGCGGCCTTGACAGACGTTATGCCGTCTTGAATGCCGTCGGCCCGCAAAATCGCCTCATCATTGATACCGGCTCGCTGGTCCCGGAATCAACCGAGCAAAACCTCATTAAATTCAACATCATCGTGCAGGCCTTTGCCCAGCTTGGCTATAACGTAGTCAACCTCACCGAACAGGATATTCTTATCGCTCGCCAGGCGGGACTTCTTGATGGCCTCGGTTCGCTCTTCAACTGTATAACCGCCGGCAGCCCCGATGACGTAAAACTGCCCGCAAAATTCACAAAGAAATTTACGCTGAATGGGATTGTTTTCGAAGCAGCCGTTGTTGCCGCCGAAACCGAAGACCAGATTTCCCGGCTGCCCGACCTGTTTTCATCGCCTGCTGGGTCGCCTTCGGCGGTAAAAATTCTGATTCTTAACCGCACCGACGCAAAAACAGTCACGACCGTTTCAGAAATGCGTCTCTTTGATTTGCTGATTGTCCCTCCGCAGTCCGATGAGCCGACGCTCGTTAGCGATGCCAATGCCAGCCCTCTGGTAATCTCGTCAGGCCGGATAGGCAAATACGTCGGTAAAATCCAGGCGATATTTGACGGCGCAGGGCAAAAACCCCGGCTGAAGTTTACTTCGGTGCCGGTTACCGAGGATATTCCCCAGCATCAGCCGCTTGTCGAACTTTATAAGGACTACCAGCGGTTGGTCAAAGACGCCAACATAATTGAAAAGCAACCACGTTTCATTTTGCCGGGTAACCTTGAATACGTCGGCTCAAAATACTGCAAACTCTGCCACGACTATGAATACGAAAAGTGGATGACAAGCAAACAGGTTTTTATACCAGGTTTGAGTAAACAGGCGTCGTCGGACAGCAGGCACGCCGACGCCTTCGCTACGCTCGAAAAGGTCGGCTCCGAATATGACCCCGAATGCGTCGTCTGCCACGTCGTCGGTATGCAATACCAAACCGGCTATATCTCCCCAGCAAAAACCCCCGAATTGAAGGACGTCGGCTGCGAGAATTGCCACGGGCCGGGTTCCGAGCATCTCAGGTCGCTCGGCGCAATCGAGACCTCAGGCCCTATGTCAACCTGCAGCGATTGCCATACCGCTGAGCATAGTGGGGAATACGCAGCCAACCAGAAGCAGTACTTTGAGAAAATCATCCACTGGAGAGAGCCGGTTTCCATAGTCAGAGTCACAGAACCTAACCGCTCATCGAAGTAGAAGCGAAAAAGGGGCAGTTTGCCCTGCCTGCCCCTGCAAGTCGTTGGCAGGGGAGCCGACCTGTGGTGAGCGCAGCCGAACCAGTCGAAGGGCAACCTTTTCATCTTTCGTCTCCTTTTGATAAAAACCGTTGTTTTATAGGACTATTGGCCATACAGCTTCCTCCGCCGACAGAGGCCTGAAAATAACCCAAAAACGAGGTCGCCAAGCCCGCCACAGGCGGAACTTTTTGATGGCTTCTTTGTCTCATTTAATGTGGTGATTCCGTGCCTGCCCAGAATTGCTGAGACACCGTGTGCTCAGGGCGAATCAGGGCTGGTCCTTAGAGACGAGTAAGGAGAGATATGGAGCGTGCTATGGCAATAAAGCTGAGACCCGCCTGCCGGATGGTCAAGTTTGCTTTCTTTGCACTTTTAATACTCGGCAGTTTTGCCCCTTGTCAATTGGGGCTGGCTGCCGACCTTGCGTCGCCAAACGAAACGGCAACGTCCGTCCCCGACAGATACAGAGCTTTTTTACTTAAATGCATCTCACCACAGAAGGCCAAACAATTTCTGGCCGACGTGAACATCACGAATGCTTCTCAGCTCAATGATTCCAACACGTTGCTGGTTACAGCCAGCCCGGATGCTCTTCTCAAAGCCGCGGCCCTGCTGACGCTGGCTGATTCGCGTGAAAAATATGCCGTGAAGGTCCTGTTGCCCGCCTCCGAGGCAAACCGTATGCCGTCCGCAGAGGCAATGGCAGCTGAAATCGGCAGGATATCCATAGGAACTTTTTTTAATATTCCCGGCGGCACCGGATACAAAGCGATTGTGGATACCCACGAGGATAAGCTTATTGCCGTCGCGCCGGTCGCGGTTATGGACAAATTTGTTGAATATGCCGATGTGGTAAAACGAGCCAGCCCTTTACCTGACCTGGAGGATGGTCTTGCCTCTCGGCCCGTTGTGAAATCAAGCCCCGCCGACCCGGATAAGGCGTTCGGCGAGCTTCTCGATTCTATATCCAAAGCCGAAAGTAATCTAAAATCGACCGATACCGCAAAACAACAGACCAAACAGCCCAAAGCAGGGGGCGTTGCGACCAAACCCAGAAAACAAGCGGCTAAAGATGAGAAAAAAATAACAAGCAAAGATAAAAAAGCCGCCGAGCCAAACCTTGAAACAGCCATATCGACAGAGCCAAACGAGGAAAAAGTTCGTAATCCATACGAGCCGGAATATGCCGTCAACGCCGATGAAACACTCGAGCTTGCATTGCCCGAAAAACTTGATGTCATCAGTTTGCTCGAACTGGTCGGCAAATATCTTAACCTCAATTACGTGTATGATGAGAAAAAAGTAAAGGGCATGGAGGTCAATCTGAAGGTGCAGGGGCCAATCAAGGTAAGAGAGCTTTACCCGCTTGTTGAATCGGTCCTGAGATTTACAGGCCTTGCTATGACCCGTAAGGGTAATTTAGTTACGATAGTTCCCATTGCCGATACCTTGGACATAGACCCTGCCTTAATAGAGTCCGACAGCGGCCAGGTTAAGGCAGGCGACGTGATAGTTACCCGCATTTTCCAGCTTAACTATATCGACACCACCAGCGCCAAAGCCCTGCTGGAGGGTATGAAAATAGGGGCCGTAACGGAAATAGCGGCGAGGGGAACGCTTATTGTTACCGGCTACGCGTATCGTATGAACAGGGTGGAGCAGCTTCTTGAAGTCATCGACAAGCCGGGTATCCCAAAGCAATTCAAGTTCCGTCAGTTAAAATACACTATGGCCAGCACGCTCGTCCCGAAGGTCAAGGCGCTTGTCGAACAACTCGGAGATATGTCGATTGCGATTTCCTCTACTCCCACGGCCGCGACGTCTCAGCCGCCAAGACGTGTTCCAGTTCGCCCGCCGACGCCTGCCCAGCCGACGCCTGCGGCAACACCCGGCTCTTCAAAACCGTCGATATATCTTGATGCTGACGAAAGGACCAACCGCATCCTGATGATAGGGCAGGCGGAAGAGTTGACCGTTGTGGAAAATCTCATTGACGCCCTTGACATCGCGCAACAGGACCTGCGTTCGCTTCGCGTGTATGAAATGCAGCACGTTGACGCCGAAGAGGTAAGAAAAAAACTGGAAGAGCTTGGCATAATAGGCGCCAGTCGGGCGACAACAGCAACATCAGGCAGGATTACGGCCAAGACCGCTGCTCCCGGCGCACCGGGTCAGCCGGCCGCATCGCCGACGCCTGCTCCAATGGCAACCCCCGGTTCGGAAGGGGAATTGCCAACCGGAGAGATGCAGGTGGTGGTCATCGAGTCAACCAACTCCCTGATGGTCAATGCCTCGCCTGAACAGCACGCCCTGATTGCAACCATCATCTCCTACGTCGATAGCGAGAGTGAACAGAAAGCGATACCCTACAAGGTTTATCCGCTTCAGAATCAGGCGCCTGACCATATCGCGGAGGTCCTCAAGAAGTTAATCGAGGACGTTGTACGCGACAAAGAGGGCAAGATAGAAAAGGTCGTAAAGAAGACCGAAGAAAACATCATAGTTGTTCCCGACGCCAATACCTTCTCGCTGATAGTTTACGCCAACAAGAAAAATCAGGACTGGATAGCAGAATTGATAAAAACTTTGGACAGACGCAGGCCTCAGGTTCTTATAGATGTAACGCTGGTTGAGGTGACCAGAACCGAGGCATTTAACCTCGACCTGCAGCTTGCCTCAAAATTTCCCGAAATGGTGCCCGGTACTGGAAGTATGGACCTCCTCCCGGCTATTATTGGCGGCAAAGCGAGTGGCACCGCCACTCAGACCACCTTCCTGAAGAATTCTTCACGCGAAGCATATAGCAATCCCGCGGCAGGTATTGCCCAGGGGTTCTATAGCGACAAGTATATACAGGCGCTTCTGACCGCAATGGAGTCAAAAAGCTACGGTCGAGTCCTTGCTAAACCCAAAATCCTCGTCAACGACGGCCAAGTCGGCACAATCAAGACCGCCAATACCACCAACGTGCAACTGATCGGCAGTACCGTAGTGGCCGGCCAGACCACCGGTAATGCCATCACGACAAGTACCAATTATCAGCCATACAATGCCGGCATAACGCTTACCATTCAGCCCAATATCAGCGAAGGGGACCTGTTGCTGCTTATCGTCAAGCTCGAAAGGACGGATTTCCTGAAAAGGGCTGACTTAACAAAACCTCCTGATACAACGTCGAGCAATATTGATACAACAGTAACGGTTCCAGACGGCAAAACTATCATCCTTGGCGGGATGCTTAAACTTAATCAGTCAAAAGGCGGCAGCAAGGTTCCCCTGCTCGGGGATATTCCATTAGTGGGAGGATTGTTTAGAAGCACCTCGAATAGCGCCGATGATTCAAAATTGTATGTATTTGTAAAGGCCAACATACTCAGGCCTGAAGCTGCGCTATCGGGACTGCCGGAGCTTGAGAAAATTTCGGAAAGAAACCGTAAGGCATTGGAGGAAAACGAAACGCGGTTCCAAAAATACGAGGACTGGCCCGGGATAAAACCACAGCCGGTGGAACCGGTGAAGGTGCTTGACGCTGAGTAGCCGTGGTAAAATGGTAAAGTAGTGCCCGTGAAACGTAAATGAAAGAGCTTCTAATACAAACCGCGAAGCAGACCGGCATCGTTGATGCCGAGGTGCTGGCCAAGTTTTTGGAGGAGAACTCCGCGGGCCGGCGAATCGATGAGGTGCTGCTTGCCTGCCCCAATTTTACCGAGGAGCAGGTGCTGCGTCTGTTCGCCTCGGCCATGGGGAGCGAATTTTTCTCCGAGATACCTGCTAAGCAGGTGCCCCCGGAATTTATCCAGGCCGTCCCCGCCACCTATGCCCAGCACCACTCTCTGGTCGGAATAAAGACCGATGCCGGCAATGGCGAGCTGACCGTGATTCTCTCCAAACCCTTGGATATTGCCGCCCTCGATAATGTTTCAAAGATGACCGGTATGTCGGTGCGGGCCGCTGTCGCCACCCGTGCAGTCATTACCTCCGTTATCGACATCGCCTACGAGCAGCGGACGACCGTAATAGATGAGGTGGTGGAGGAGCTGGATTCGCAAAACATCGACCAGATTGCCGATGAGGTCGCCGGCTCCGATGACCTGCTCGACGTGGTCAATCGTCCGCCTGTCATCCGGTTAGTCAACGACATCCTTTTTCGCGCCCTGCAGTTGAGAGCCAGCGATATTCACGTCCATCCATACGAAACCAAAATACAGATTCGCACCCGAATCGACGGCATCCTTTATGACACTTTAAGTTTGAACAGGAACGTATTGCCTCTGATTGTCTCGCGTATCAAGGTTATGGCGGGTATGGACATCGCCGAGCGCCGGATGCCGCAGGACGGCCGATGCAGCGTCCGACTCGGCCAGCGGGAAATAGACCTTCGCGTCAGCACCGTCCCCACAAGTTTCGGCGAACGCTGCGTTCTGCGTCTTTTGGACAAAAGCTCAGGCATTCTCACGCTTGACCAGCTCGGACTATGGGAGGACGACCTCAAAAGATTCGATACACTGCTGGGTCGCACCCACGGGATTATTTTCGTGACAGGCCCGACCGGCAGCGGCAAGAGCACCACCCTGTATGCCTGCCTTAACCGCATCAATTCCGCGGAAAAGAACGTGATGACCGTAGAAGACCCAATCGAATACCAGCTCGAGGGTATCAGCCAAATGCAGGTCGCCTCCAAAAAGGGCGTTACCTTCGTAAACGCGCTGCGGCACGTTTTGCGACAGGACCCCGACGTGATAATGGTCGGCGAGGTTCGTGACGCGGAAACCGCACGAATGGCGATACAGTCCTCTCTTACCGGCCACCTTGTGTTCAGCACCCTGCACACAAACGATTCGGCAGGAGCCATAAGCAGGTTGCTTGACCTGGGAGTGGAGCCATATTTGGTCAGTTCCTCACTGATTGCCATAATGGCACAACGGCTGCTGCGAAGGGTCTGCCCGGATTGCAAAAAAGAATATAAGCCCTCGACTCGCGAGCTTAGAGAGCTGGGGCTTGGAGATTTGCCTTCGCAGGCCCAGTTCTACATCGGTGCCGGCTGCGACAAGTGCTTCCAGACCGGATATCGCGGAAGGACAGGTATTTATGAGCTGATGCTGATTAGCGAGGAAATTCAAAACCTGATATATCAAAGGACCAGCGCAGGTGCGATAAAGAAGGTCTCGCTTGACGCGGGATTGCAAACCCTCAGAATGGACGGCACTCGAAAGGTTCTCGCGGGAATAACAACTATTTCTGAGGTGCTTAGAGTCACACAGGCCGATGTGATATAGGAATTCCGGTTATGCCAAGATACACCTATATAGCGATAGCGGCCGACGGCAAAAAGGCCAAAGGCACTATAGCCGCCGAAAGTCCATACGCCGCACGAAAGCAGTTGCGCATTCGCAACATTCACCCGACCTCCATAAACGAGATTGGAGCCGCCGAAGAGGGCAAATCCGCCATTGCCTCGGTCTTTACCAGGACCGGCAAAAAACAGATAATCGACTTCACCAAGCAGATGGCCACGCTGCTCAACTCAGGTATAAAACTTACCGAATCCCTGACTGTCCTGACAATGCAGGCGCCGGATACGAGATTCAAGAACGCCCTTACTGACATCCGCGACCGTGTGATTACAGGCGAATCGCTGACCGACGCTATGAAGGACTACGACGATTATTTCGACATAATCTACATCAGTATGGTTCGCGTCGGCGAGGTTACCGGCTCGCTCGGAACCGTCTTCGGTACTATCGGCAATTTTATGGGCAAACGCCAAAAGGTCGAATCGAAAATCATTACGGCTATGGTTTATCCGGTGATTCTTATGTTTTTCGCCGTCGTTGTAATCCTTATTCTTACCACGTTCGTAATACCAAAAATAGGCGCCCAGCTTGTCGCCGCCAAACAGGAATTACCCTGGATTACAAAGCAGTTGATGAATGTAAGTTATATTATGACA
The DNA here is from genome assembly GCA_050013675.1 of Sedimentisphaerales bacterium. Lineage (GTDB taxonomy): Bacteria > Planctomycetota > Phycisphaerae > Sedimentisphaerales > Anaerobacaceae > Fen-1362. Next base: position 188,040 of record JBEKEU010000001.1, on the reverse strand, counting down.
AGCTGGTGGGTGTTGCTTGTCATCGCGGCTATAATCGGGATGGTCTGGGGGTTAAGGCGGTTCTTCAAAACGCAGCGAGGAGCTCTTATGCGGGACAAATTCCTGCTTTCGCTGCCTATGTTTGGCCCGCTTATCAAACAGCGTGTGGTCTCTCGTTTTGCCTCTACGCTTTCGACGCTGCTGGGGTCCGGCCTGAGTATGGCTGAGTCGTTCCGCGTCGTTGGCGAGGTTACGGGAAATACCCTGATGAAACGCGCTATCGAGCAGGCTAGGGAGAGAATTCTCGCCGGCGCAGACGTCGCCACGCCGTTGCGCGACAGCGGCGTCATTGACCCGTCGATAGCCCATATGGTTACCGTCGGCGAGAAAAGCGGCGAGCTCGAAAATATGCTAAAAAACATCAGCGACGGTCTTGAAGAAAACACCGACATTGTCATCGAACGGTTGAGCGCCGCGGTCGAGCCGGTCGTCATCGTTTTTATTGCGGTAATTGTCGGCATCATTGCTCTGGCCATAATGCTGCCGATTTTGAAAATTTCACAAATGGCTATGTAGTCCCAGATAGCCGGAATTGGAGTCGATTATGAAAAAACTACAAAATACGAAATACGAAATACGAAACGCAAAACGCCGGGCATTCACAATGATAGAAATTATGGCGGTCATTGTGATTATCGGCATTCTCGCCGGCATCGTAGCCGTCAGCGTCGTGGGTAAAATCGACCAGGCGCGAGTTACCGCCACCAAGGCCAGTTTGAAAATGCTTCACAGCGCAGTCATTCAGTTCAAGCTCGACACGGGCCGATACCCCACCGAAGAGGCCGGCCTGCAGGAACTTATCGAACAACCCACCGATGTAACCGGCTGGAATACGGGAGGATACCTCGAAACAACGACACTGCCGAAGGATGCTTGGGGACACGATTTCGTTTATCAATTGTCCCCTGAAAGCGGCAAACCCTTCGTCATTATCAGCTATGGGGCGGATGGCGAGGAAGGCGGCGAGGGTTACAACACAGACCTTTACAGCACGGACGCCCAGTAACAGAGGACGGAAAACAGATGACAGATGACAGAAGACAAAGAACCCCGCTTCGTCCAAAGGGCTACTCCCATAGGAGACGCCTTACGGTGGCAGGACAGGCAGAAGATAGAAAGCGGTTGACCGTTCTCCGTCCTCAGTCCTCCGTCTTCCGTCTTCGGGCTTTTACGCTGGCGGAGTCGATGGTAGTGGTCGTTATCATCTCGCTGCTGATACTGATAGCCGCCACAAACCTGAAAGGCGTCATTACCAAAAACTCCTTCAAAGCCAAAAGTCAGGGGCTTGTCGCCGCTCTTGAAGTCGCCTCGACCAGCGCCGGCCAGAGCGACAAAAGGTACGAAGTTATCATAGATATCCCGCAGCAAAGCTATCTCCTCCGCGAAATTTCCTCTTCCAACCTTGCCGATGTCCTTGAGGAAGAAATCATTGCCGAGGAGGATTTCGGCGCCAACTGCACGGTTTCATACGTTATGTTTGACGACGGCCAGTTCACAAACGAAGACAGGGCCAAGTTTCGCGCAAGCCGGGCGGGATGGCAGTTTGGCGGCATAATCGTGTTGCTAGACTCGGAAGGGCAGCCCTGGTCTATCATCGTTGACCGACTAAGTAACATTGTTCGTGTGCAGCCCGGCGAAGCGCAAATCGTCTGGCCAAGGAGCAAAGATGAACTGCCCTTCTGAAGACAGAAAACGGAGAACAGAAGACAGAAGACAGGGGACGAGTGTCTGTCATCCGTCATCTGTCTTCCGTCATCGGGCTTTTACGCTGGTTGAAAGTATGGTCTCTGTCGCGCTGCTTGCCTTCATCGGCGCAAGTGTCTGGTTAGTGCTGGAACGCTGCACGGCCTCCGCGGCGGACTCGACCCAGCGTATGCGTGCCTTCGAAATTGCCCGCGAAAATATGGAAAAGCTCCTTGGTTCCGACTCTGTGCAGGAAGGAACCGAGTACGGCATAAGCGAAAAATTTCAGGACATCCGTTGGCAGACCTCCGTCGAGAGCTTCTACGAACCGATTACATCGCAGCATATGTGGGCTCGCGCGGTCTGCTCCGCCGAATATACCGACTCGGCTGGCGAAACCAAAAATGTCGAGCTTACCTACTGGCTCACCAACCTGACCGCCGCACAGTCGCAGCAGTTGATGGCAAGGTCGGCGATGCAGAAACAATTACTTTTAAAGTATATTATCGCGACCGAGGAACTGGCCGCCGAATACGCCGGTGTTGATGCCAAAACCATCCGGCAGTGGGTCAAAAACGGTATGCCAATGACGGAATCCAATGAATATCTTAAGCCCTGGCTGGACTTGTACCTGCAAACCAACGGCAACCCGACGGAACAGGACAGGCAGGACACATTGGCTGCGTATCCTGAACTGTCGATTACCAGGCCGAAGAAAGCAACCCAGGACGGACTAACAACACCTGGGTCGCAGTCGCCGGCGACACCGGAATCGCAGGTGCGGCCGGGTTCCGATTCATCGAACCCCGAAACAACGGCTCCGAAAGAACTCGACCCGAAATTGAAGAAAGCAATGGATGGATTGAAGAAGAGCCAGTAGCCGGCAATTTATTGTCGATATGCAACCAATAAAAAACAAAATATATTTTTTTGAACGGGCCTTCACGCTCGTCGAGGTGCTTGCCGCCTTGACCGTCGGCACGATGGTTCTAATCGTAGTCATGGCTCTCTACAACAGGGGGCAGAGCGGGTCAGCCGCCGTCATGGACAGGATGGAAAGCAACCGCCTGCCTCGCGAAATATTTCAGCGAATCGCTGAAGATCTTGACCGGGTTGCCGGCGCAGGGCAGGGGACTCAAATTGATATCTTAAACAAGCTTCAGGATGGTTTTTCCGCCGCGAAGATTGAAATAGTCCGGAACATTACCGACGCCAAGGATCAATCGCAAATATTTGAAAAAATCATCTGGCAAAGCAGTGTTGACCCCGACGGCGGGTTGCTCACTTTGTACCGCAGCCATTCCGGAATTGCGCTCGAAGATACACTGCTCGACACGCAAAAAGAGGCCTGGCAGCGAGAGGTTTTTGTGCCGATTTGCACGGGTCTCACCTTGTTCAGAATCGAGGTCCCGCAAGGGGAAACTTCCATCGACCGGTGGACGGGCGAAGTTCTTCCGCCGGCGGTTAAAGTGACGTTGTCGTTCGCCCAGCCGTATAAGACGGTAACCGGCACATTTGATGTCCCGGAGCAGGACAAGCTGGTTCGCACCATCGCTATCGACAGAACCCGCAAGCTGGCGTTTACTATACCGGCGATTGACGTCAACCAGCCAGCCGATGCCAACGAGGGGTCCGATGCCAATCAGCCGACAGATGCCAATCAGCCGACAAATGTTGAGGAATCGGCGAGTCCTATGCCATTCTTACGAAAATAAAATAATACAGGAGCAGCCCTTTGAGTAGTGACCTGTTTAGTTGTCAGAATAATCCGCCGGCCGTAGAAGCTGAACCGTCGGTTCGCACGGCTCGACTGAACTCGTCGAGGTCCAGCGGCATCGTGCTTCTGATAACGATGGTTGTGCTGCTGATTCTGGTGACTCTTGGATACACCATGGCCAGCCGCGTCGCGGCTCAGCGCCACAGGGACAATTACGTCGTCGATTACACCAACGCCTGTTACGCCCGTGATTCGGCGATTAAATACGCGTTGGCTTCGCTGGAGGACCTGAACAGCATTAAGTTTGTTTCCCGTCCCAATGAGCCGGATTTTTCCGACCTTTTCCATCTCAGTGAACCGGCTTACCGCCAACTGCTTGAACAATGGGCTGCAGAACTTGCGAAAAATCAGTCCGAGGTACTTAATAACTCCGGCGAACCACCGGAATCTCCGAATTCGGTAGGAGTTGACGAAAATAGAACTACCGCAGGTCTCCTCTCCGCCCCGGAGGTCAACGACTCGAACGGGAAGCATGCCGCCGACTCGAATGCCATCAAGATACGCGGGCCTTATGGGCCGACCTGGCCTTTCGTAACTGAGCCGGTCGAATTTCAAATCGGCTCTACAACCGTGAAAATAGAAATCGAAGATGAAAATGCAAAATACCCGGTGGGCTGGGCCATCATCGATAATGAAAAAGTCCAGCGCGAGGCACAGGCAGGCCTCGAAACATTCTGCGAATGGATGGGATTTAATTCTGACCAAATAGAATCTGTCAAGGGCCAACTAAAACAAATCGGCTCAATAAAGCCCTTCAAGGTCGAATTCAAACCCGTCATGCAGAGAACGCCTGTTACAACCCAGGTTCCCCCCACCCCGGCCAGGCGAGGCGCAAGGACACAGAGAGTCGTTTATAGGACAACAAGCGTTTCGCAGGCAGAACTTTCGACCAAACAAATCAAAGATTTTTCAAAACTTTTCCACAGTTCCCTCCTCGACACGCAAATGCTCGCCGCACCCACAATTATAAGCGAAGACAGAAAAGAGTCGGCGCTAAAGTATATGGGTTTGTGGGGGACGACTCAGGTCAATATCAACTCGGCGCCAAGAAACGTGCTCGAAGCTGCCTTTACCTTCGGGGGCGACGCCGACAAGATAGCAGATGAAATCATAAAAAAAAGGCGAGAAAAGACGTTCGACAATATCGATGAACTGAAAAAAGAGTTGTTTGCTTTTTCCGACTCTATCGAAAAAAGCAGACCTTACATTAACACGACCAGCAGCGTATTTGCGATACGCGTTACCGCCTCAAGCGGCGTGGCAAAGGCCTCGGCTGTCGTCGTTGTGCTGAAAGATGGCGGCAAAATCGAACGAGTCGCCATTGTGTGCGGATAACCGTTGCCGACTTAAAGTAGATGATTGAAAAATGGATTTGCTGCCGAACATCAGGAATAGTCGATTAGGAGCTTGCTGAAAGTGCAACCTACTAACTTTCTTGGAATATACCTGGCCAAAGACCACGCCACGGTTGTCTGCCTGGCCGTCCAGGGCCGCGACAGAAACCTCGTTGGCTGCTTTAGTGTTTCGATAGAGCAGGACGAACAACCAGGCCACCAGATGCTGGCCCAGCGTATCGCGGCCGCCTGCGCCGAAAAGCAGATTAAATTTACTGAAGCGGCGGTTGCCCTGGATTGTGCGATGTTTATGCAGCACAGCATCCACAGCGAGTTCTCAGACGTCAAAAAAATCATCCAGACGGTCCGCTTCGATACGGAAGAGGCCCTCGGCACCGACGCCACAGATGTCGCAATTGCATTCAAAATAGATTCTACTGACCAGACCGGCTCAAATCTCAGCGCCTTCACCGCACAAAAGCAACTGCTCGCTGAGTTGCTCGGCGCCCTGCAAAGCAACAACATTGACCCCGTCAGCTTAGAGCCCGACGTCAACTGCTTGGCAAGGTTCGTCTGCCAGAATATCTCGCTGCCCCCTGATGCCCGCCCGTTGTTCGCGTTCCTGTCCAGGCGAAATGGCTACTTTATCGCGCCCGTTTCTTCTGTCTGGCAGGGCGTATCTCCGACGCCGGCCGCCTCGATGCGAACCTTTCTGCTCAGCGCATCACAAAACAGAAATGAGATGCTGGTAAAACAGGTATCTATGACCGCCGCGCTGCTTCAAACGGCCGGGGTCATTAATCGCCTTGAAATCTTCGACGTTGCCGATTCGCTGGTCTGCGAGGATATCTCCAAAAAACTCACCGTTCAAACCAATCGCATCGACATAGTCGGCTCAGCGAGATTGTCTGCCGAGAACCTGGCTGACTGCCCCGACGCAGTCGAATTCGCAATTGCTTACGGCGCCGCGATTGCGCACCTCGACCTGCCTCACAGCACGAACTTCCGCAGCGATTTTATGCCCTACCAGGGCAGGAAGATGCGTCTGCAGCGGACCCTCAAGTTTTTCGCCGTTGCCGCCGTCATTCTTATGTTCGCCGCGGGCCTATACGGCCTGATGCAGGCGGTTCAACTCAACAAGTATCGTGCCCAGATGCGGGTGAAATTCACCAAAGAGTTCTCGGCCGTTATGTTCGGCGAGAAGATGCCGAGCAAATCAAAAGAGGCGGTCAGGAAAATCAGCACCGCGCTACGGCGCATCAAAGAGGCACAAAAGGGCTTTTCTCCTACCGGGGAAGAGGCCATTGCGGCGAAACTTGTCCTTGTGCTTCAGGCATTCAATAAGTGCGCGGCGGCCACGGGGCTGAATATCGAATCCGTCTCCATAACCGACAAAATGATAACCATCAATGGCGACACTCCCCCGGAAAACACACTCAAAGTGTTCGAAGCTCTCAGGCAGGCCGGCTTAAGCGTTCTCCAGCAGCGAATCAGCCCCGACGGCGGACGCAGCACCTTCGGCGTAACGGTTGAACCCACCGCAAAACAAGGCGGAGGCGGCCAATGAAAGACATAAGAGAAATATATAAAAACCCGATGTTTTATTACATACTTATCCCTGCTCTTGCCGCCCTTTGGCCGGCCATTATCTGGGGCGTCTATCTGCCGGCCGCACGGGCCAATCTCAGTGAAGAAATGGACCAGTTCACCAAGGCCGAGCAACTGATTGAGGAATTGCTCGCGGCAGACCCCGAACGCCTGAATTTCACAAAGGGAAAGAACACGGCCAGCGGCTTCGATTACGCCACCGCTGTCCAGCAGGCCGCCGAATTCTGCTCCGTTCCCGCCGGCAATTACAAGTTGTCTTCCGGCATAATTACCAAATCCGAGGGCCAGAAAAACCAGTCCGCCAACGTCTCGCTGAAGGGTGTTGAGATAACCAAGGCAGCCAGATTCCTGTCCACAATCCAGTTACGCTGGTCGGGTCTTCAGTGCACCAAGATAGCCCTCAGAAAGAACAAGGGCCTGCCCGACGCCTGGGATGTTGACCTGACGTTCAAGTATTACTATTGATTACGAGCTTAACACGGAGCGTTTGACGTTCTTTGTTTGCATAAAAACAGCCGGGGCCTGCTTTTTCAAGCAGGCCCCGGTTTAATACTACTTTGTAACCTTATGCCTTGTCGGCAGAAATTATTTCTTCCTGCGAATCAAAGCAAGACCGCCAAGACCAAGCAGAGCCATTGTTGCCGGCTCGGGGCAAATCTCAACGTTGTCGAGATAAACGCCATTTTGCGGCCAGCCCTGTCCTGATATCCTAATGACAAACCATGTTGCTCCTGTTGCATCGTAGCCACTGACATCCGTCGTATAGGTTCTTTTGAAAGTACCTGTCCAAGAACCCCAATCATGGCCGCTTGGACTACCATCATCGTTTAAGACGGTGGGATACAGTTCCTGATAACCGCTCGGGCCATCACTGTTGAGGGACAATTTTTCGTCGAAATCATCCCAGCCAGCTGCACCACCAGTTAGGGTCAGATCGAACGAAAGTTTGCAGTAGGGTCCTAATGCCGGAACTAAATTACGTTGCTGATCATTGCTCCACGGAGCTGTCCACATCAACTGCCAATACCCGCCATTGTAGGCCACCAAGAGGCTATTGTCGCCGACTGTATTCCCTATCCCAGGAGTTATCTCTATATACGCTGTGCCCGTAGGATCAGTTGCCCAGCCTTCCATATCGGCGCCATTTTCCCAGTTACCAATCATTACGGCGCCTGGGCGAATTTGGCCTTGGGTGCCGGCAAAGCTGACGGAAGCCATAGCCAAAACAAGACAAACTGCTACTAATGTTCTACTCATTTCTTACTCCTCCTTCTTCATTTGTCATCACTCTCTTCGTCATTAATCCCTGGCCACAAGCCGGGAGATTCGTTGTTCGCGACATTCATTCTCTCTAAGAAATGCGTTTGTCTCGAACAACAACAAGCACTACAGTTTGACTTTCACTTTTTTGTAACCTTGCGCTTGCCTAACGTTAAATAAAGCGACAACTTCTTCACTTCATTTATTCACTTTTCAATTGGCTGCACCCTCCTCTCGTGAGGGAGCCATATCTACACATTCGTGTGACAACACTTTACAATAATGAGAATACCACATTTGCTATCTATATGTCAAGAGAAATTATTATAGGATGCAAAAAAAATTACAGGCCTCTCGATATTGCGTAACTGCTGTATTATCAAGAGGTTATGCGACGCAACATTGCTTGTTAATTTGGGCAATTTTTGTTATTCCGTAAAATGTCAGTATTAATACTGAAAGGATATATTTGTTTTCACTAAAAAGAAGGGCCTGCCTTTATTGGGAACAAGCCCGGTTTAATCCTGGGGGTAAATGATAATCCTGTCGTGAATGATAGTTACCAGGTCGGCTTTGCCGTCGCTCGTAACATCCGCGACCTTCATTTGTCGCGGCTCCACTATCGGCGCCTGCGGCCTGGATTCGCGGTAGGTCTTGTCTTCGAATGTCTTGAATCGCATTGCCGGTATGGGTTTGCCCGCCGAGTCAAGGGCCAATATCTCGATATGGTTATGTTTGTATTCGACCAGTACGATATCGACCCGCTTGTCGCCGTTTATATCGCCTGTTGCAAGGTTGCCGTAAGCGCCGTCCTTTATCTTGGTTTCATAGGTGAATTTCTGTTCCAACTGATACCGGTTTGTTTTTCCGCCAGGCGGCACAACAATGGCGAATTTCTCGCCGTCAAACAGCACGATATCCGCAGGGCCGCCCCCCGTCAGCGAGGCGAGCATCATTTTTATTCCCCCCGCCGGGTTCCACGACCCGACGTCCAGTTCTTTGTCGAAGCGATACGTTTTATCTGTGCCCGGTGTAAGGATCTGCAGCCGGCCCTTTTGGCCATCCAATAACAGTATCGCTTTGCTGTCTTTTGCGCCGTCAACCTTCATCTTTGCCGCGGCGACAGCCGAAATACTATTCTCTGCGCCTTTGGCGTTATACTGGTCCAGGACCGTCCATTCACCGTTGGCGAATGTCATACTTCTGGCGAAATTATTCTGGGCAACTAAAAGCTCATCCCTGCCGTCAATATCAGCCGTGCTAATCGAGCGAAGGGTCGCTTCCTTTATCAAGCTTGTCTGCGCCTTTGGCGAATCGACAACCTCAAATTTTCTCTTTTGGGTCTGGCGAACCAGAATGGGCAACTCATATTTGACAAATATAAGCACATCTTTTAAGCCATCGTGGTCAACATCGATAACCTTAATTGCCTGTGGATTTGTGGCAAGCTGCGGAAGCTCAACCGCCAGGGCGTCATTGGCGTCGGCTTTTGCCACGTTATAGATTATCCGAAGCGACCTTACGTCCGACTGTGACCGGGAGATATATACGCAATCAGCCGACTTGTCGCCGTCTATATCGGTCAGCTCCATAGCCCGCGGTTCCCCTGTCAAATCGACTGCTTTTGGGAAGGTCAATCGTCCCGCTTCGAATTTACTTATGCCGATTGTCTTTTCCTTTATGCTCAGAACACCAAGCTCACTTTTACCGTCGCTATCGATGTCCGCTGCCGATAAGGCGTCGGCTTCCGCTAAACTCGGGAATCTCGCCGGCTCCGCCAGTCCAACGCCGGCTACTTGTTTGTACCAGATAATTTCCGCCGCACCGGGGTCGCTTACGACCACGTCCGAAAGTCCGTCGCCGTCAAAATCCCCAATCACAAGGTCTCGTTTCTCGCTGCCCTGGCCTGCCGCCAGAGGATAAAACAGCACGGGCCAGTCATCATCCTGCGAGCCGTCGGAGGACTTCGGCGAACTCAGTCGAGCCGCGAACTTATAACAGGTCAGCCGTCTGCTTATAGCGTCAATGGCGACTATCTCCTGGCCCGCTTTGCCGTCTATGTTGGCAAGCTCCAGCGCCAGCGGCAGCTCCGACAACAGCCGAATTTCAGGCCCAAGCTGGTTATTTTTTTGCCCGAGCCGGACGTGGATTGGCCTCTCCGTATCGTCGGTGACAATCAGCAGGTCGTTTATTCCGTCGCCGTTGAGGTCGCCGACCTCGACGCCGATGATTCGAGCCGTGCTTGGGTATTTAACCGGCTCGCCGAGAGTACCATCTTTCTTTTGGAGCACGACGTATATAGCATCCCTTCCAACCACAATGAGGTCTTTTTTGCCGTCGTTGTCTATGTCCTCGCAAACGAGGGCGTTCTCATTTGCCAGCGCATCATCGATGTTTATCCTTTTCCTCGGCTGCCAGCTTAAAACCTTTGACTTGCTGCCTTCCTGTCGCGGCTTTTGCAACAATACGTACAAGCCGCGCGGCTCGCCATAGTACGCCAAATCAATCAGCCCGTCGCCGTTGAGGTCTCCGGCAACCATACTGTATATCCTTTGCGAGACCGGCACGGTCTGTCTGGTGAATCGACTTGGGCCTATCAGCGCGTTTATATCAATGTCATTGGGGTCAACCGCTACGTCTTGGTCCTGCGGGCCGATTGAATCCTTTTGAAGCAGGATCTCTATAGCGGCTTTTCGGTTGTTGGCCACGGCGATGTCGTTTCGGCCGTCGCCGTCAAAATCGGCAATCTGCAAGCTCTGGATTCCATAGTCCAGCTTGATTATCTCCATCTCGCCGAATCCGTAGTATTCGCCTAGGCCGTTTGTGTCCGGCTGATTAACGTCCTGCTTTTGCTGCTCACTATGCAGGTCTTTTATGGGTTTGCCGGCGACGGTTGCAACCGCCGCAAGACATAACAATATGATTGTGCCCTTAATCGTTCGCACCGGATACCTCCACGCAATCGATTATCTTTAAAACGTTTTCTAAATCATCAATTATCAATCATCGATTGTCAATACTCTGGCACTTATCAGCCCGCTATGTTATCTTATGGCAAATTACGAACAGTAAGGGGTTACAGGTATGTCAGAAAGATATGATTGCATAATAATCGGCGCCGGCCCCGCCGGATTGGCCGCCGGATTATACGCCGCGAGAGACCGGTTCAAAATGCTGCTGCTCGAAAAGTTTGTCCCGGGCGGGCAAATCAACAGCACCGACAGAATCGAAAACTACCCCGGCTTCGAGCGCATAAGCGGCTACGAGCTTATCGAAAAAATGCAAAAGCAGACCGTCGCCTTTGGCGGTGAAATCAAAACAGGGTCGGAAGTTACCGCCCTGAAAAAATTAAGCAACGGCGATATCGAAATTTTCTGCGATAAAGACAAATACCTTGCCCGCTCGGTCATACTCGCCCCCGGCAGTGCTTATCGAAAGCTCGGTATTCCGGGCGAAGACAAGTTTCGCAACGCCGGCGCGGGCGTCAGCTACTGCGGCACCTGCGATGCGCCGTTTTTCAAGGGTAAATCCATCGTCGCAATCGGGGGCGGCAATACCGCACTGGAAGAGACGCTGCACCTGTGCAAATTTGCCGCGAAGGTAACACTGCTTCATCGCAGGGACGAATTCCGCGCAACCAAAGTCCTGCAGGAAGAGTTTATCGTGAAGAGTAAAGAGCCGAATACGAATCTGCTGGTTAAATACAGCACCGTGGCGACAATCATTGACGGCAAGGACAGGGTTGAATCCGTCCGGCTTAAAAATGTTAAAACAAATAAAGAAGAGGATTACCCCTGCGACGGCGTTTTCATTTTCGTCGGTATGATTCCCAGTACCGGGTTTCTTAAGGGTTTTGTTGACTTGACCGACGATGGTTTCATCAAGTGCGATTTCGCGCACCTGCGGACAAGTGTCCCCGGCGTATTTGTGGCGGGTGACTGCCGGGTGGCAGCCGCGATGCAGCTCGCGACGGCTACAGGCGACGGGGCGAATGCTGCGATGATGCTGAAAAATTATTTCCGCGATTCAAAGTGGTGGAACCAGCCGGTGGCCGGGGGACTTTAATTTTCACTTAAAGCAGTTCGTCTATAGCCGCGGCGAGGTCTCTTTTGCTGGTCAGGCCGACCCATTTCTTCTGGACCTGCCCGCCTTTGAATAGAATGATGGTGGGTATCGCGCTTATGCCGAACTCCATAGCGCTGTCTCTGGCCTCATCGGTATTGAGCTTGCAGACCTTCGCCTTGCCTGTGTAATCCTTTGCGAACTCCTCGATTATTGGCGCCATCATCCTGCACGGGCCGCACCAGGGCGCCCAGAAATCCACAAGCACGGGCACATCCGATTTATGAATGACGTCGTCGAAATCCGCATCGGTAAGCTCAGTCACATTGCCAGCCATTACTGACTCCTTTCCCAAATTGGCCTTACATATATTTGGATTCTATAGAGTTGGCCAACCACTGTCAAACGCTTATTGCGTTTTTCCGTTTATGAGTGCTCTTTTGTTTGACCGTCCAGCGGCTCTGGTTCGTCGGCGGTCTGTTTTGCCCTGTCTTTCGGAGGCAATTCCGTGATGGGTATTGGCAGGGGCGATTCCGTTTGCATTTCCTCGACCGGCTGCTCGGTTGTCGAATTGTCCGCCGACGGTATTTCCACAATCGGTACCGGTGGCTCATGTGCCACTTCGGTTATCTCTTCGGCAGTGAAATCCGGCTCAACCGGCAATTCCTCCGGCGTAGAAGTAGTTATCTGTTGTTCCTGGGGTGTCGTTGTCTGGCTGGCGGCCTCGTCGGCTTCGAGTTTCATTATCGCCTCGCGCACCGCCTCTTCCGCGGGCACATCGGTCAGCGCACGCAGGGATATCTTGCCTGTTTCCTGGTTTTGTTCCGCCCAGATTAACTGCGACCTGATAAGCTCCAATATGGCCAGGAATAGTCCCACCAGCGCGAGCCGGCCGCCTCGCGGCTCAAAAATACGCTCAAAGTTCATCTGGCCCTCTTTTTGCAGCCGATGCAGAATCTCTATCTGATACAGGTCAATCGGCGTGTCATCGATTATGTGACGGATATCATATTTGGCGCCCGTCGCCTCCATAATCGCGTCGAAGGCCTCAAGCAGGTTCCATACGCTGACCTGGTCGAGGTCAATCGCCGGCTCCGCGTTCGGCTTGAACTGCTCGATGGCCGTATCGGGTCTGGCAAACCGGTCGCCCTGTTCCTCGGCTGACGCCGCGAGCATATTCGCCGCGTCTTTGAATCTCTTATATTCCAAAAGTTGCCTGATAAGCTCCGCACGCGGGTCCGACAAATCGTCCGCCCCAATTTCCTCTCCCTGCGTCTTTGGCAGAAGCATCGCCGACTTTATCTGCATCAGCGTCGCCGCCATTACCAGAAAATCGCCCGCCACGTCGATATCGAGCTGTTTGAGTATGTCGATATAACGAATGTACTGGTCGGTGATTTTCGCGAGGGGTATGTCGTAGATGTCAACCTCTTCCTTGCGGACAAGGTACAAAAGCAGGTCCATCGGCCCCGCGAATATCTCAAGATTTACCCGATAATCAGCCACTTACTGCTCCTCCGGTTCTTCATAGCTGCCCAGTTCATTGAATTCCGAAAATTCTCCCGGTTCAAATCCTTGCTCCTGGTCTTCAAGTATCTGTCTGGCCTCTTCGGCGTCTTTTTCTAACACCTGCAGTTTGGCGGTTATAACAGTCGGAGCCAAACAGATATTAGCGGCGTTCTCGCCTATCACCACGGCTTTAATGTCAAAGTCCTCGAGAACTTGCCTTGCCATCTCCGCCTGCATCGAATCCATATACTCAGCGATAGTAACAAGTTTATCTGCCATAGTACTCACCTAATCCTACTGCTTTTCGTGCCTCAGTAAGCGTCTTTACCGCGACGGCTCTTGCCCGCTGAGCGCCTTTTGCCAAAATCTGTTTGAGGTAATCCGGGTTACTCTCAAGCTCGGTTCGCTTCTGGCGGTAAGGCCTGAAGTATTCTACGATAAGCTCGGCTAATCGTTTCTTCGCCTCGCCGTATCCCATACCACCTTTACGATATCTGTCTTCCCATTGTTTGATTTCGTCGGCTGACGCGAAAAGTTTCAATAGCGCAAATACGTTGCATTTGTCCGGATTCTTGGGCGCCTCAACCGGCGTCGAGTCGGTAACAATCTTCATTACCTTATTTTTGATGCTCTTTTCCGGCTCGAACATTTCTATCGTGTTGCCGTAACTTTTGCTCATCTTGCGGCCGTCGATACCCGGCACTACCGCGACCGATTCGATAATGTGGTCTTTGGGCAGTACGAAAATCTCGCCGTATGTATTGTTGAAATACCCCGCGATATCCCGCGTTACCTCAATATGCTGCTTTTGGTCGGCACCCACGGGCACAACATCGCTCTTATATATAAGGATGTCCGCCGCCTGCAAAACGGGATACGCGAATAGCCCGTGATTGGGGCTTAATCCCTGAGCGACCTTGTCCTTATAGCTTGTGCACCGCTCCAAAAGGCCCTTTGGCGTAATGCACGACAGCAACCACGTCAGCTCGGTAACTTCCGGCACATCCGACTGACGCCAGAATATCGTCTTTTCGGTATCAAGACCCAGCGCTATGTAATCCATAGCGACACTAAGGGTGAATTCGGAGACGTCCTTCGGCGAGGGGTTGCTCGTCAGGGCATGATAGTCGGCGATGAAGAAAAAGCAGTCGTTGCCCTGCTGCATCTGTATATGCTGGCGCATCGCCCCGAAATAGTTGCCTATATGCAGCCGACCCGATGGCTGAATGCCCGAAAGTACTCTCAAAACTAACCTCCTTACAAAAAAAATAAAAGGTTACAATTATTTAATTGAGGGTAGCTTTCTCCGGCCCCAAAGTCAAGCGTTTTGCACGCTGTTGCCGGACGCGAGGGCCGGCCAAATTCTGCGTCCTGACTGTTAAAAACGAACAATGTGCGGGAAAGCATTCGTCCCATAGAATTATGCTCAAGAAGAATAATCTGGCAAGTCGAAGACAATATTAGTATACTGCTGTTAGTATTTTGGCGGATGGGTGGTCAGGGCAGCATGAACAGCCCGAACGAACCCATCGGATTGTTGTAGTCACGCCCGATTTCAACGGGCCCGTCTTAAGGGCCTCGTTCCGACTCGGTTGAGTCGTGAAGGGCACGTCGATTGCTTTGCGTAAGTATTTCGCCGAGGAGTCAGCGTATATGACGAATAATCTTTTGGAGTTGGTTTATGAAAAAGCGGTCGGCAATAACGTCGCGAGACCTCGGCCTGGAATTTGCGGCGCTCTGCGGTAAGCATTTCATCGGGCTTGAGCATCTGCATTACGGTTACTGGCCCGAAGGTCTGCCGGTGAATGTAAGCAACCTGCACATTGCGCAGGAGAACTACACAAACTTTCTGGTTTCGCACATTCCATCCGGCGTTCGCACGATTCTGGACGTCGGCTGCGGCGCCGGGCATACGTCAAAACATCTTGCGGATATGGGCTATAAGGTTGCCTGCGTTTCGCCAAGTCCGGTGCTGAGCGGACGGGTGCGGGAGCTGATGGGCGACGCCTGCCATGTATTCGAGTGCAAGTACGAAGATTTACAGACCGAAGACAGGTACGATTTAGTGCTGTTCAGCGAGAGCTTTCAGTACATCAAGATGCAAAAGGCAATGGCCAAAACGTTCGAGCTTCTCAACCCGGCCGGCTATATGCTCATCTGCGATATCTTCAGAAAAGACGTCGAGGCGACACCCGATGCTAAAAGCGTCGGCGGCGGCCATTTGTTGAGCAGGTTCTATAAACACATCGCAAGCCAGCCATTCGAGCCGGTTGAAGATATTGACATAACCGACCACGCGACTCCCAATCTCGACCTGATGGATGACGCGATGAAAAATGTCGTCCGTCCGGTTATCGATTCGTCACTGGATTTCCTGGCAGGCAGGTATCCGCTTGCGAGCAAGGTTATTCGCTGGTTATACAGAAAGCGAATCAACAAGGTTTACCAGAGATATTTCAACGGGAACCGGGCCAGTGAGGACTTCGTCAAATTCAAATCCTATCGGCTGTTCCTCTATAGAAGCACTTGTGCTGTTCCCGCAGGAAATTTGGCTGCGGTCACACCGTGTGTGGGCGGCCAGGTAACCAGCTCGGTTGCTCTGCCGACGGGTGCGTGACGTCTGAGTTTCGTCCCGTGTCAGCGTAATGTGTCCTGTATTGTGCGTCTTTCATCTTCTATCCCTACTCGCTATGCGTTATCCGCTAATTAAAAAATTTTATTTTAATGGTTGACTTTTCCGATTGTAAATTATAAAGTGCTGCTATCTGGAGGTTTTGCCGCTTGTTCGGATGATAAGTTGACAATTTGTAAATCGAGAGTAAATTCCGGCGGAGCCGGAGAAAACCATATTGGAAACTTTTACTGACAGGGCACTAAAATCGCAAAAAGACCATACATACAGGGGCCGTACTCGAAAGCGGATATTGCGCTTTTGAAAAAGAGGTATCCGGCCACAAGCGCGGTGGTGCTGGCGGGCAAGCTCAAACGTTCGCTTGTTTCGGTGCAGAAACAGCTCCGTGAGATGCACATCGGCAGAAGAAAAGAATCCGGTTGGACGGCCGCCCAGCTGGGGTATTTGCGAAGAAACTACAAGGAAACCGCAACCTGGGAAATCGCCAATCGGCTGAATAAAACGCCTTCTGGCGTGAAACACAAAGCTGCCGAACTGAAGCTCAAAAAGTAGAGGGTTCCTAACAGCATCTGCTTGGACGACGGACAATTGTTTATGATAGTCGGGGTGATGACAGCCAACTTGCACCTTCACGGTATCGGCTCGCTGAAAGAAAAACGCAGCATCGTCAAAAGCGTAATCGGCCGGCTGCAAAGCCGATTCAATATATCCATTTCCGAAGTTGACCACAACGACAGCAAAATCATCGCCACTCTCGGCGTCGCCGTCGTCGGCAACGACAAATCCTTTATCGAAAGCCAACTCGAAGCCGTCGCAACCTTTATGCGTAACGACGGCCGGTTCTACCTCGGCACAATCGAACGCGAAATTTATCCGGCGTAGCCCGACACCCCCGCAGCGCAGCGAAGGCCCCAGACTACGATCTGGGGTCCAGTTTCCTTATTGTTTAGCCCGGCAACTTTATTGCCGGGTTATGTTGCGGATTCTTAAAATCCTTGCTTTTCCTTCCACTTTAACGATATACTGTCACCTTATGGCCGGAATCGGCTCGGAAGAGATTCACACCTTTGCCCATCAACAGTCGGTATTCAAAAACAGTTGTTGTCCTTGGTTTTACCGGTTTAGGATAATGTATCCGCATGAGTAGTATCGAATCTGATCGAGAACGATTGAGTCAGTCCAAAATGATAGCATGGCTTAGTCGAGATATAGCTATGACAGAGATGATTACAGTATACTCTTCTGATGGTATATACTGTGCTCTAATCCCTGTATCGAAAGTTGAAAACTGTCTTGCGGATATTTCGTGGGATTTCTATCATGGGTGGGGAATGCCTGGCGCTGTTGAATATTATGAGGGCAAGGACAAACGAGTTGAATATCTTCGCTACGGTGATGATCGTGGTTTTGAACCGCTAATTATTGACCGAGAGTTTTATGGTATGCGTGATGATTATGTTGAAATTTGTGAGGAATTTCGGTTGTTTCATCGACTATATCATGACCGTAAACAGGATCATTATTTTAAGTATGATGATAGCGGTAACGAAAATCTGGTCGCCATCGTCGAACCGAACCGTGTTCAAATTAGAATTAAGGAAATAAGGCAGTTCTTAGCTATTAAAGAAATGTATCTTTCAATCCAATTCGACTATCGTGAGCATTCTGAACATACTCTTGAGGAACTTGGCCTAAAAAAAGGAGGTAGGAAAAATCATCGCGACCTATTTTGCTGGGGTCTTTTTTATGGAGACTTAGGTTATCCGGGCACTGACCGAGCTTTTAGTCGCTTACTTGGGAAACGTTTAATTCCACCTCTGCCCAAAGAAAAAAGTGGCTTGTGGGGTTTTGCCGAAGTAGAGCCCAAAGAATATGTTAATTTTATTATTGGTGTAGATGAAAACGGAAATGAAATTGTTCACACATCTGACCCGGACAAATTGGCTAATTATTTTGGAGCTAATCCGGGTGCTCCGAATTATTTGACACCTGTCCAGTTCCGCAAGCAAGTATTAGATAAGTATTACCAGCAACCAAAGAAATATTCTATAGAGAGCGGCGTATTGCGTTGTGGATCTCTTTGGCTTGTGTATATCGATAACCATTTTGATGATCGTGTAGCTGCTTGGCTTGGAGATTTAGGCCGTGATTTACCATATGAGGAGCAATTGCATTGGCGTAGTTTCAATATACCCCCTACTGGCGGAGTAAGTGAAACCTATTTCCGTCGCCAGATACTTGCTCAGTTTGCTGACTCGGATAGGCCAGAACATGAGTTTCGAACGCTTTATGATAGACTTCAGACATCGTGCGAAGAATTCTTGGGGTGGCAAATTTTATTGCCATTGGCTCAAGAGGATTTTCATTATATGAAAGCAATACGGGTTCCTTCAACAGATGAGCAGAAAGATTTTGACGATCTGATTCTTGCCTTAACAAAGATTCTTGTAGATTCACTGAACGAAAAGGAGTTTAGTAAATTAATTCCAGCATCTGAAGGAAATGAGATTAAAGGTAGCATTTCACGACTTGAACGAGCATTGCAAGTGTGCGGATTCTCAGGTTATGAGCACCATATACAATTCTTGAGAAACCTACAGGAATTAAGGTCTGCCGGCACGGCGCACCGGAAAGGCAATAACTATCAAAAAATTGCTAAAGAATTCAATGTGGATAACCAGTCTTTATCTACTGTATTCAAAGGCATTCTGATTCTTAGCATCAAATTCTTAGACTTTCTTGAATCTGTTGTTCATAGTAAAAAATTAATAGCCCAAGAATAATGGGGCCATCAACCGTTTTTCCCCGCCCCAGTTTTTTAGCTTAATAATGAGGATTGTCCGCCGCAGGCGGAATCCCCCAACTCAAAACTTAAAACTCAACACTCAAAACTAAACACTGTCTCCTTAGGGAGACAAACTACGGCGGGCATTTCGCGCAAGCGGCGCGGAAGAGCATCGTGCTGAGATACCTGTCGCCGCGGTCGCAAATAATCGTTACCACCGTGCCGGCTTTCATGTCCTTCGCGATTCGGACCGCTCCCGCTACGGCTGCACCGCTCGATATGCCCGCGAAGATTCCTTCCTCAGCCGCCAATCGCCGTGTCATTTCGTATGCCTCATCGTCCTCCATCGTCATAACCTCGTCGAGCCGGTCTCGCTCGTAAATAGCGGGCACGATTGACTCGGTCATATTCTTGAGGCCCTGGATGGTGTGATGAGGCGTTGGTTCGATGCCGACGATTTTGACGTGATTTAATTTTTCGCGAAGGAAGCGGGATATACCCATAAGCGTGCCGGTTGTCCCCATGCCGGCGACGAAAAATTCGATTTGGCCGTTGGTTTGTTTGTAAATTTCCGGGCCGGTCGTCTCGTAATGAGCCAGCGGATTATTGGGGTTGGTGAACTGGTTGGGCATAAAATAGATGTTGGGTTCTTTTTCGAGGATTCGTTGGGCCATCCTGATAGCGCCATCGGTGCCTTCGTTGGCGGGTGTCATTACCACTTCCGCGCCAAACGCTTCCAAAATATGTCGTCGTTCGCTGCTTACGCAGGCGGGCAATGTCAGTTTGACATGATACCCTTTGGCTGCGCCAATCATAGCCAGCGCGATACCCGTGTTGCCGGAGGTCGGTTCGAGAATGGTTTTATCTTTGGTGAGCGAGCCATCCTCCTCGGCCTTTGTAACCATATATAGTGCGGTGCGGTCTTTTATCGACCCGGCGGGGTTATTGCCCTCCATTTTAGCCAGCAAACGCACCCTGGGGTTCGGGTTCAGCCGTTTCAGCTCAACCATCGGCGTATTGCCAATCGACGAAAGAACGCTCATTGGATTTCTCCTATGTGTTAAGATGGGCTAATAATACCATAAGTATGCCGGCCGTTTCAAGTAATCGCTGGTTGATTTGCGGCGGCGAGATAATTCACTTTTGATTTGAAATTTACAGCCGGGTTGATATACTAACGCCCCTTGTTTTTGGTGGTTGTTTAAAAGTTTGTAGGGTGTCTTTTTAACGGAAAGGTATCAGCAATGGCAAAGGCCGCAAAAGCAAACGCGGTAGTCGGTCAATCCGGCGGACCCACCGGGGTTATAAACGCGTCTCTCGTCGGCGTAATCGAGGAAGTCAAAAAACATTCCCAAATCGGCGACCTGTATGGCGCAGTTCACGCCGTATCAGGCATCGTCAAAGACCAGTTCATAAACCTCAAAAAGGTATCAGCCAAAACCCTTGAGATGATCGCCGCGTCGCCATCATCCGCTTTAGGTTCAAGCAGAGATAAACCCGACGAGGCGCGCTGCGCGAATATCCTCGATGTCTTGAAAAAGCGGAACGTCCGCTACTTCTATTACATCGGCGGCAATGACTCAGCGAATACCTGCCACATCATAAATACCATCGCGCAAAAGTCAGGTTATGAGCTGCACGCCTGGCACGTTCCCAAGACCGTTGATAACGACCTTCTCGTTACCGACCATTGTCCCGGCTATGGAACGGCGGCGAAATTCGTCGCTTGCGCTCTTATGGGCGATGACCTCGATAACCGCGCGTTGCCGGGAGTGAAAATCGACGTCATTATGGGCAGACACGCCGGCTTCCTTACAGCCGCGGCCGCACTCGGGAAGAGAAAAGATGACGACGGCCCACACCTCATCTATTTGCCCGAACGGCCTGCCTCGATGGATAAGTTCCTTGCCGATGTTAACGCCGTATATACCAAACTCGGCAGATGCGTCGTTGCCGTCAGCGAAGGTATTCTTGATATCGACGGCGTCATCTGGACGAAGAAAATCGTCAGCAGCGAAGAAAAAGACGCCCACGGCAATATTCAGCTTTCAGGAACCGGCGCATTAGCAGATTTTCTGGCCGGACAGGTCAGAGGCAGCTTGAAAATTAAACGCGTCCGCGCCGACACATTCGGCTATCTCCAGAGAAGCTTCGCCGGCCTGCAATCACCTGTTGATGCCAAAGAGGCGCGTCTTTGCGGCAGACAGGCGGTTAAGTACTCCATCACGCAGCAAAGCGGCTCCGTCGCAATGAAACGCCTCAAGGGCGCTAAATACGCGATTGAATTGTTCGCCACGGAATTAAGCAGCGTCGCCGAAAAAACAAAGTCGCTGCCCGATGAATATATCAATTCCGAAGGCAACGGCGTTACAGACGCCTTTGTCAAATATGCGTTGCCGCTTACAGGCGGCCTACCGAAAACCGAATACCTTGGAAATTACCCAAGAGTATAGCCCGCCTTCGCTGACCCTTCTTTGTTCTTTGCTATCGCTACGAAGTACGGGTGCTACGGCGGGTGAAAATTGAGTTTCTTGTCCTCCGGAGTTCGCCCGGAAACGGGCGAAATGATGGATGGACAGGAGGGGCGAATGGCCTGTTCTGCTTTCGGAACAGGCCTATTTTTTAACCACAGATTTCACGGAAGTAAAATAAAAAGGAAAAATTTACGTCTCTGGGATTTCGTGGTAATGTAGTTTCGATGAATCTCTTTAACATCCATAGCGTGTTTTTCACGGTTCTCGGCTATCCGATGAGCTACATCGAGCTGTCGGCTACGCTGTTAATCACCGTCTATGTCCTGCTGATTACCCGCAAAATCGTCTGGGCGTGGCCTTTGGGGATAGTAACGTTTTCGCTTTTCGCAGTGCTGTTCTACCAGGTCCGCCTGTATTCCGATTTCTTCGAGCAATTCTACTACATCGGCAACTGCTTCTACGGCTGGTATGTATGGCTAATCGCAAGAAAGAAAGCAGAAGAGGGGGGAAAAGAACTGGAAGTTTCATACACCTCCGGCAGAGGCCGGCTGATTGCGTGCGTGATAATAGTCATCGGCGGAACAACCGCTGGCTTTGCTATGAACAGGATTCATACCTGGCTGCCCGCGTTGTTTCCTCAGCAAGCCGCGTATCCGTATATTGATGCGGCCGCGACGGTGATGGGTTTTGTTGCTGCTGCACTTATGACGCACAGAAAAATCGAGGCGTGGATTCTCTGGCTTTGCGTGAACAGTATTTGCATCGGCCTGTATTACGCCCGCAACGTAAAATTCGTCGCGATTCTGTATATATTCTTTTTGGCCCTGGCGGTTAATGGATTGATTACATGGGGCAGAGAACTCCGGCTTAAAAAAACGCAGCGGTGAACATGTTAAGCGAAGAGGGCTTCGACGAATGTGTCGGGGTCGAATTCGGCGATGTCTTCGGGTTTTTCGCCGAGGCCGATGAATTTGACGGGGATGTTGAGCTGGTCTTTAATAGCGATGACGATTCCGCCGCGTGCTGTGCCGTCAAGTTTGGCCAAGAAGATTCCCGAAATGTTGATTGCCTCGGTGAACATCTTCGCCTGCATGATTGCGTTTTGGCCCGTTGTGGCGTCCAGCACTAACAGAACCTCAGTGGGTGCGCCTTCGATTTTGCGGGCGACGACGTCGCGGATTTTGGTGAGCTGTTTCATCAGGTCCTTTTGCGTATGCAGTCGGCCTGCGGTGTCGAGGATGAGGAAATCAACGTTCCTTGCTGTGGCGGCCTCGCAGGCGTCATAGGCGACTGCGGCGGGGTCGGCACCCATCTGGTGCTTGACGATTTGAACGCCGATGCGTTCCGCCCATATTGACAATTGCTCAACAGCCGCTGCCCTGAATGTATCGCAGGCGGCGACGATAACTTTTTTGTTGTCCCTGCTGAGGATATAGGCGAGTTTGGCGATGCTGGTGGTTTTGCCTGAGCCGTTGACGCCGGCGACTAAAATCACGGTCGGCCCTTTGGCTGCCAGACGCACTTGCCTGTCCTGATGAGGCCAGTAGCCCTTGATGTGTTCTTTTAGAAACGGGACGATATCCTCAACCTTGCTGATTTTCCTGTCGCGGTATGCCTCCCGCAAATCGGAGATGAGTTTGGCGGTGGTTTCGACGCCGATGTCGTCTTTTATGAGCGTCTCTTCGAGGTCGTTGAGGAGGTCGTCGTCGATGTTTCTGCCGATACTGAGGACGGCAGACAGCGACGAACCGATTTTGTCGCGGGTTTTGCTCAGCCGGTCTTTGAAGTAGCCGATTGTTTTGGAAAATACGCCCATAGTTAGCGAACAAGTTTCGCAGAATCGGCCCACAAATTCAAGTTTTATCCGCCATACGATTTTTGTCGCAAGTTGACTGATTTGTTTTGACAAAATCATTTTCGGCTGTTACACTTTGCTTTGATTTACACAGGGATGGTCATCATAAAACTGCAGAGGGTGATAAAAGTCAGCTGTTTCAATAACACGGATGTTATTTGTAACGGGTAACCTCTGTTTATAGTGGCATCGTTTTATTCGCCATTGGTGGATTTTTATAAAGGAGCGTGTCTTGGCCGGCGGTGAAGTAGAAAATATCTTCGCTGAGATACTGGACCGAGCAAGGACTCTGGACCCTGTCAACACCCGTAAATGGTTTGATAACCTCCGCGTTGTGCGTTTGACGGGCGGGTCGCTTGAGGTTGGCTGCCCGGATGAGGCGTGTGCCCAGTTTTTGCAAAGTAAATGCAGAAGCGCATTTACAAAGGCCGCGCAGCAAATAACGGGCCATCTTGTCAGCGTGCAGTTTTCCACCAACGGCCAGGTCAGGCAGGAATCAACCGAACAAGAACAACAAGACAGGCCGGCTCTTCACCCGGATTATACTTTCGAGAATTTTGTCGTCGGGCCCTGCAATCGGCTTGCCCACGCGAGCTGCATAGCCGTAAGCCAGTCGCCGGGGGATACATATAACCCATTGTTCATCTATGGTAATTCCGGATTAGGCAAAACGCACCTGCTTCAGGCGGTTTGCCACGAGGTGAAGCGAAAATCCCCGTCGGTGGTGATTCAACTGTTAAGCTGCGAAGAATTTGTGAATCGTTTTATCCAGGCAATTGAAAAGGGCGATTTGCCCGGGTTCCAGAGCAGGTTCCGCACCGTCGATACCCTTATTATTGATGACGTGCAGTTTTTGCGGGAACGCGAGCAGAGCCAGGAGGAATTTTTCCACACTTTCAACGCCTTGTACAGCAACGGCAAACAAATCATCCTCAGCGCCGACAGCCCGCCCGGCGAGATACCGTCTCTCGAAGAGCGGCTCATCAGTAGGTTCAACTGGGGCTTAGTAACGCGAATCGACCCGCCGAGTTACGAGACGCGAATCGCGATTGTGCAGAAAAAGGCGCATCTTCGCGGGCTTGACGTCAGCGAGGACGTGGCCGGCTACGTCGCGCGCAAGGTGCACGCCAATATCAGGGAGCTTGAAGGGGCGTTGACGACGATATACGCGGTGTCGATGACGACCGGCGAGGCAATCACCCTCGAGATGGCGCAGACCGCGCTCAATGGCCAGGTTGACCTCGGCACAAGGCACATAAGAATCAGCGATATTATAGATACCGTTTCCCGCCATTTTAACATTCGCCTGGCTGACCTGCAGAGCCAGAAGCGGAGCCAGAGTATCGCCGAACCGAGGCAGATTTGTATGTACCTTGCCAGGCAGCTAACAAAGCACAGTTTGGAGGAAATTGGCGGCCACCTCGGCGGCCGGGACCATACCACCGTTATGCACGCCTACGCCAAAATCGAGGAACTCCGCAAAAGCGACCCCAAAATGCACGCCACCCTCGACCAGTTAGCCAGCCAAATCACTCAAACCGCAAGAGCGTAAACACAACAGCGTACAGCGGGTAGCGTATAGCGGACAGTTTAATTTCAGATTGCCGATATACTGTCCCTTTAAGGCCGGAAGAGAATCACACCTTTGCCCGCAATATTGCCGTCAGGAAAACATCTTTGTAGTTTTAAAATGAAGATTTTGATATTATCATCGAATTGAAAGGTTTGGTTGCGTAGCCAATTTTTTGATATGGGAAATGGCAGTCAAAACAAAGGCAAGGTTTTAGTTTTTTTGCATGCAAGGCAAACGTCGAAGCATCGCTGTGGGAAAGAAAAAAGGGACGGTTCTGATTAATTTCATTTAACAGTGGTCCAGACAAAGGGGTAAGGTCATTATGAATATTTCCAACCTCATTATTTATTTTATCACTGGCGGATTGGTTACCACCATTATCGTGGTACTTGAAGAAAGGGGCCAAAGGACGCTTTCCGAACTTGCTACTCTTATCCCAGTGTTTACCCTTGTAGCATATTTTTTTATAGGTCAGACTAAAGGTGGTATAGCGGTCGGCCGGCATGCTAAATTTGTTTTAGTTGGTACACTCATATCGTGGGTGCCATATATGCTTGTAGTCGCATATCTTTCGCCGAGGATTGGCCCGAACAAGGCGATTCTTGCCGGACTTGCCACGTTTTTTGTACTTGCGTTGATCTATATTGTGGTAGCAAACCGTTTTGAATTTTTTAAATAAAAAAGGGCCAGGGGCAATTTCGGGGACACCGGACTTGCCACGAAAAATATTGGCGGCAAAGATAATCGCTATGGAAAAGAAAATAAAAAACATTCACATCATTATTAATCCCGCCGCAGGAATTGGAGAATCTATCTTACCTGTCATCAACGCGTCAATGAAAGAAGCCGGCATTAAGTGGGAAGTATCAATTACCCACCAGGCGGGCGATGCGATCCAGTTTGCAAAGGCGGCCGTCAAGGAAGGAGTCGATGCTCTCGCTGTTTACGGCGGCGACGGCACACTCATGGAAGCAATCAGCGGCCTGATTGGGTCAGAGATTCCTTTGGTTATTTTACCGGGAGGGTCGGCGAATGTAATGGCCACTGAGCTTGGCATACCCAATGACCTTAAAGAAGCATGTGCACTGCTGAATCAGGGCCCGTTAGAGACGAAAACCATTGATGTGGGGCAGTTCGACAAGCGTTATTTTATTGTAAGAATAAGCATTGGTTTTGAGGCGGATGTCGTCAAAGGCGCGGAACGCGAGACCAAAAACAAGATTGGCATATTGGCGTATTTTTTTTCAGCGGTCGCGGCATTAAAGAAAGCCAAAAAGGCCGTCTATCATCTGAAAATCGATGGACAAGAGCACGAAGTTCAAGGTTTAGCATGTTTTATTACTAATACAGGTAATCTCGGGTTTAGTAAAATATCTTTCGATAAGCATATAGACGTCAGCGATGGGTTCTTAGATGTTATTGTCGTGCGAAAAGCGAATCTCAGTATGTTTAAGCTTATGGTTGTTACCTTTCTTAAACGGGAACGGCCGGACAATTTGGAATTAGTGGAACACTGGCAAGGCAAGGATATCAGCGTTTCCTCAAGCCCTAAACAAGCGGCTCAATGTGACGGCGAGGTATTAGAAAAAATTCCTCTTCATATCAAGGTCATTCCAGGGGCGATCAAGGTTTTGGTTCCTAAAAAAGCGGATAAAGTAATTGAATAAACGTCTGATATATATACCGCGTTGGTCACCTTAAAAACCTTGATTCCCTTTGGCCTTCTTGGACAGCATCAATGACAACCTGGGCAGATTTTGAGTCACAATTTTTGGTGAAAACCATTGCCTGAAGAACAAAAAGCCGTTTCTAAAGGGCAGTATTACATATAATCTCCTGTCGGTCTGGGGGGAGAATAAACGGTTTGCAAAAAGGGGCGAAATTGAGTAAATTAGCGCAAGTGTGCAAGAGCACAGGAGCACAAGCATTTACGACTTGTGTTCTGTTGGCCAAAGGCCAACTGGCCGAGTGGCGGAATGGCAGACGCTGGGGACTTAAAATCCCCTGTCCTAACGGACATATGGGTTCGACTCCCATCTCGGCCACTATTAAAGAGTTTTTAGTGTTGAGTTTTGAGTTGTTGAAACTTCGCGGTTGGGTGGCGGAAAAATTTTAAAACGAGGCGATGTGGAAATGGCGAAAAAGGTTTTCAAACTGGCGGACGTGGCAGAGCCGAATCTGTACCGGGAAGTTTTCCCTTATACCGAATTTCCGATTACGAAATTCGAGAAGCGCGGCGTGCCGTATGAATTGCCCGAGCAGATATGGATAACGGATACGACTTTCCGCGATGGTCAGCAGGCCCGGCCGCCATATACGCCTGAACAAGTTTTGAAGATATACGACTTGCTGCACGAGATAGACGGCGATACGGGTCTGATTCGGCAGTGCGAGTTCTTTTTGTATTCGGACCGCGACCGCAAGGCGGTTGAGCTTTGCAAAGCCCGCGGCTACAAGTATCCGGAAATCACCGGCTGGATTCGCGCGGTCGCGGAGGATTTTCGCTTAGTCAAGCAGATGGGGCTTGCCGAGACGGGGATACTGACCAGCGTGAGCGATTACCACATATTCCTGAAGCTGCGAAAGACGCGAGCACAAGCACTTACCGGCTATTTGGATATTGTGAAGGCGGCGCTGGACCAAGGGGTTTTGCCGAGATGTCATTTTGAGGATGTTACACGGGCGGATTACGATGGATTTATACTGCCGTTTTCCGCGGAGCTGATGAAGCTGGGTGAGCAATATAAGAAGCCGATTAAGATTCGGCTGTGCGATACGCTTGGGTTTGGATTGCCGTGGGCGGGTTCTGCGCTGCCGAGAAGCGTGCCGAAACTTGTCGCGGGACTTCGCAATATAGGGGTGCCGAGCGAGCAGTTGGAATGGCACGGGCATAATGATTTGCATAAGGTTGAGATCAATGCGGCGACGGCGTGGCTGTACGGGTGCTGCGCGGCGAACAGTTCGATATTCGGCGTCGGCGAGCGGACGGGCAACCCGCCTCTTGAGGCGATGATTATCGAACACGCTCAAATCAAGGGGATGATGAAGGGCGTTAATTACGCGGCGATAACCGAGCTTGCGGCTTACGCGGCGAAGGAACTTGGTTTCGATATACCGAGCAATTATCCGCTTGTCGGCAGGGACTTCAATGTAACCCGCGCGGGCATTCACGCGGACGGCCTGCTGAAGAACGAGGAGATATATAATTGCTTCGATACCAATAAGCTGCTGAATCGGCCTGTTGAGGTTGCGATTACGGACAAGACGGGCGCGGCGGGGATAAAACACTGGATTGAGTCGCGGTTCAAAATGGAAATTATGAAGCATGACCCGCGGGTGATAAAGATAAGAGACCGGATAGCGGCGGAGTACGCTTCGGACAGGTCGTCGGCGATATCGGATGACGAGATGTTCAAGTGGATAAAAGAGGCGTTCGGGGACGAGATGCCGCCTTTGAGGTAAGTAGTTCACTGCGGAGTTCGCAGAGACCGCGGAGAAGAATAAACGCTGTGTGCTTCGCGTGCTCTGCGGTGAAGTGGTGTTTTTGTGGTGAAAGAGACGACGATAAAAGCGGTGATGTTTGACCTGGGCGAGACCCTGCTGAATTTCGGCAAGGTGGAGACGATGCGGGTATTCCGGCAAAGTGCAAAACTGACTTACGATTACCTGACGAGCCACGGTCAGCCCGCGGGCAATTTCTGGTGGTATTTTATTCGGAACCAGGTTGCCATCCATGTGAGGACTTTATGGGGGAATATAACGGGGAGGGATTTTGATGCGTTATCACTGCTGAAGAAATATGGTTTGAGACGCGGCTACACGTTAAGCGAGGAACAGTGGCGTGAGGTTGGGTGGCTGTGGTATGAGCCGTTGAGCAGGATTGTGAAGGTTGAGCCGGATATAAAAGAGACGCTTGCCAAGCTGAAGGGGATGGGGCTTAAATTAGGTATATTGAGCAATACATTTGTAAGTGCCGGGTCGCTGGACAGGCAGCTTGGGCAGCTTGGTATGCTGGATTTTTTCCCTTATCGGCTTTATTCTTACCAGTTTGATTATCGCAAGCCGGACAGGCGGATATTTGAGGCGGCGATAGCGAAGATTGATGAGCCGGCGGAGAATATACTTTTTGTTGGCGACAGGATATACACGGACATCAAGCCGGCGTTGAAGGTCGGTATGCGGGCGGCGTTGAAGTCGGCTTATACGAATAAGGGCAAAGTAGTTCCGAATGGCGTCTGGAGAATAGAGCAAATAAGTGAATTGCCGGGGATTATCGAAAAGGTTAACGCGATAAAATCTGCGGACGGTGTCGGGCTGCCGGCTGAGATTCCGGTCGCTGGTTGTGACGTATGCAAGAGGTGTTGAATGGGTAAGCAGGTTGTTTTTCAAAGGTGTATAAACCCGGATTGTGCAGCGGAGTATGACGTAAGCAAGGTGATATTCAAGTGCCCGAAGTGCGGGGACCTTTTGGATGCGCAATACAACTGGGACCAAGTAGATATCCCGAAGAAGCTGTCTGACTTCGGGAAACGCTGGGCGAACAGGAATAATCGGCTGGATTTGTCGGGGGTGTGGCGGTTCAGGGAGCTGTTGAATTTCTGCGATGATAAATACAAGGTAACAATCGCGGAGGGGCAGACAATTTTGCAGCTAAATGATGAGGTAGGCAAGTACGCGGGGATGAAGGCGGGGCGATTGTTTTTGCAGTATGAGGGATTGAATCCGTCGGGGTCATTCAAGGATAACGGGATGACGGCGGCGTTCAGCCACGCGAAGATGGTGGGGGCGAAATCGAGCGCATGCGCATCGACGGGCAATACGTCGGCGTCGGTAGCTCTTTATGCGCACAGTTGCGGAATGAAATGTACGGTCTTTATCGGGTCGGGTCGCATCGCTTTCGGTAAATTATCACAGGCGATGGATTACGGCGCGCAGACGATACAAATAAATGGCGACTTCGATGACTGTATGAAGCAGGTGCAGGATGTTTGCATGAAACTCGGGTTATATTTGCTCAACTCGCTCAATCCTTTCCGGCTGGAAGGGCAAAAGACGATAATGCTTCGGATTATCGAAGGGCTTGGATGGGAAGTGCCTGACTGGATTGTTGTGCCGGGGGGCAATCTGGGCAACTCGAGCGCATTCGGCAAGGCGTTTTACGAATTGAAGCAGTTGGGCTTGATTAAACGGATACCGCGATTAGCCATCATCAACGCGACGGGCGCAGATACACTGACGGATATGGTTAACAACAAGAAGTTAGTGTGGAACAATGGTAATGTGAATAACAATACAATCGCGGATTATTACGCGGACCTGACTGCGAGGAAGTTTTCGCCACATACCTGCGCATCGGCGATAGAGATTTCGCGGCCGGTGAATTTGAAGAAGTGTCTGCGGGCGATAGACGTATGCAATGGCGTCGTGCGCGCGGTCAGTGACGCGGATATTTGCGACGCCAAGGCGGTGATAGGCAAATACGGTCTTGGCTGTGAGCCGGCATCAGCGGCGTCGGTTGCAGGATTGAAGCTGCTGCGAAGCGAGGGCATCATAGGGACGGATGAGCGAGTCGCGTGCGTGCTTACGGGGCATGCGCTGAAGGACCCGAATGTTACGGTGAATTATCACAAGGAAAAGCAGGGGCCGTTCAGCAACCCGCCGATTGAAGCGCCGAACGATTTTAACGAGATATTAAAGCTTATAAAGTAGCAAAGGAAAGGGCAAAGACAAAAACAGGTTTGCCTTTGCCAGCCCGTTTGTTTGCGATGCAAGCAAATGTTAAATTGTTTAGCCGAGATTTACCAATGACGTGCGTCCACAGGCACTCTGCGCATATGAAATGGCCTGTAACAATTTTTTCTACCAAGTAAATTGGTTTTCTAAGCCGGCAGGAGAAGACGTATAGTAAATATCCCGCCTGGCAGCACTTCGACAGAAGCCGAACCGCCTAATGCTGTGATGATTCTTTGAACCAATGCCAGGCCAAGGCCGCAATGGATTCCCGTATCGGTGCGTGATGTGTCGCCTCGCCAAAAGCAATCAAATACCTGTGGGGTCTCATTTTTTGTAAGGCGGCATCCTGTGTTTGATACAGCGATTTCTATTTTGTTTCCGGTTTGTTTGCCTTGAGTCCAAATTTGGCCCCCTTCGTTGGTATATTCCACGGCGTTGTCCAAAAGATTTGATATCACCATCGAAAGACCGTCGGGGTCAGAGTTGCAGGTCATTTCCGCAACAAGGCGGTTCTCGAAAGTAACGTTATGTTCGAGCGCTCGGTGTGACAAGAGGCGCCAGCACGAATCGACTATTTCGGCGGGCCGAATCGTATCGTTACGGAAGGTCGTCTGATTGGTGTCAATGCGAGAGAGAACCAGGAGGTTGTTAATCATAGTTTGCATTCCCCTGGCTATTGTCAGACAATCAGAAAGAGCTGCTTGATATTCCTGCTGCTCGCGAATCCGTGTCAGTGCCACCTCGATGGTAGAACTGATTCCCGCCAAAGGAGTCCGCAATTCATGGGCGACATCCGAAGTAAAGCGGCGTTCACGATTAAACGAGGCCTCCAGCCGTATCAGCATATCATTGAGCCGGTCCTTGATGGGTTGTATCTCCACGGGGAGGGATTTGGTTGAGATTCGAGCAGTGAGATTATTTTCCTTTATGGCAGCAATCTCCCCGGCGAGTATATTCAAAGGAGCCAGCCCCTGTCGGACTACGAAACCTCCAACGACAAAAGACAACGTGATAATGCTCGCCGAAGATACTAATAAGAGCCATCGCAGGAATCGCAAATTGTGCTCCATATCGCTCGCGTCACGAGCTACTACTAATGTGACCTGCGGCGTCTCAGCCGACTGGTCATCTTTTCTTTTTTCACTGTCTGCCATTCTTGGGATGAATTTGAATGCGACGGCGCGTGCGGGTCGGTCATTTTTCATAATTAGCGACCGGAAGACAGGCGTATCCGCAAGATTATTATCTGGCAAGAAAGTTTCCGCGCCCATTGATGGAGATTTTGCCACAACTGTGCCGTCACTCTGCCACAGTTCATAGCAGGTCGGATGATCCGTTCTCTCAAACTCCGACATTTGTTCCGGTTCCAGCTCTAAGCTGATATTGCCTTTGTCCTGTTCTACAGACGCCTCTAACAGTCGCGCCGTGGACAGCAGCGACGCGTCGAATTGATTGATGAGCGAACGACGCATTACCCCATATATTACAAAGCTAAAGGTAATCAACAGTGTCGCCATACCAACAGATATGCCCGTAAGCAATCTCGTCCGTATGGAATGCGTCATTGTTGCGCCCCTAAAATGTACCCGCGACCTCGGACGGTATGAATCAGGACCGGCTTGTCTGGTCGTTCGATTTTGCCGCGTAGATACCCGATATAGACGTCAACCACATTACTGGATGCGGAGGAACCAAACTCATAAACGTGCTCCCATATATCAGCGCGAGATATCGTCTCGCCTGTGTGCATCGCGAGGTATTCCAAAAGCGCATATTCCCGCGGCGTAAGATGAATTTCTTCTTTGCCGCGCCAAATTTGCTGTGAGGCCATTTCAATCCGAAGGTCTCCAACCTCAATGCTGGGGTTCTTCTTCGCATAACTGCGACGCACCAGCGCGCGCAGCCGGGCCAGCAATTCCTCGAACGCAAATGGTTTGATTAAGTAATCGTCGGCGCCAAGGTTTAATCCCTTCACCTTGTCCTGCAAAGTGTCTTTGGCCGTCAGAATCAATACGTGGTTTTGACGATCTTCTGCCCTTAGCCTGCTAAGAATGCTAAGCCCATCGAGGCCCGGCAGCATCAAATCCAGAATAATCACGTCATAATCATTGCTCATCGCATACCACAGGCCTTCTTGCCCGTCGCCGGTAACGTCCACGGCGAAACCTGCTTCGCGCAGACCCTTTGTAAGGGATGTTTGCAAAGGTCGATAATCTTCTATTAATAACACACGCATTTCAAACCGCCATAAAAACGCCGCTGAGGAAAAGCCATCTTCCCCAGCGGCGTATATTCTAACTGCAAAAACCAGGCACGTCAGCAGATTAGTTTTCCTTATTTACCCTTTTGGGCGCCATTGTTGTCTTCCGTCTGCTTGTCGATAAGTTTTCCA
Source organism: Sedimentisphaerales bacterium (assembly GCA_050013675.1). GTDB lineage: Bacteria > Planctomycetota > Phycisphaerae > Sedimentisphaerales > Anaerobacaceae > Fen-1362. Next base: position 155,324 of record JBEKEU010000001.1, on the reverse strand, counting down.
TCAGAAGACACCTTTATCTCGAACTTTTTTCCATCAATGATTAAGTCGGCCCCGTAAATGGTCTTGCCGTCCTTGGTTTCCTGCTCAATTTCCTCAACGGTTCCAGTTCCGGCCTGACTAAGAATAGTTGCCTTGACCGCAGGCGGGACCCGGTCTATTGAAACCTTTTGCTCGTCCTTCTCTTCATCATCCCCTTCTTTACCTCCGTCTTTGCCTTCGGCTTTCTTCCACGCTGATTTTTCAAGAACGGTTCCATCCGCCGCAAGCTTGATTTCGCAAGCGTTGCCGTCTTTGGTCAGCATAGTTTCGTATGTTGTTTCGGGCGCATTCAGCTTTACCGGCTTGATAACAGCGTATGTGATTGACTGCTCAACTTCTTTTATCTCCGCTCCTTCTGCCGCTTTAGATAACGCCTTGGCAACGACATCGGGAAGCTTTTCCTTGCCCACTATGGTTTCCACCGAAAGGATAGTGCCGTCCGCCGCTATCGACGGCTCGGATTCCTGCCCATCCTGTTTTACGATAACCTCGAATACCTCGAACTCCTTTTCCTCGCTTGCATTTCCAATAACGGCTTTAGGATAAGCTTTCTGTATGGCATTCTTGACCGCATCGGGAAGCGTAACGCTCTTGCCCTCACCTTTGTCTGCGTATGAAATCACACAAACCATTGATACCACAAGAGCCACAAGACCAATCCATTTCCAGATTCGTACGTTCATTTTAAATCTCCTAAAAAAGGTTTTGCGGTCCGCCGACGCGGTCAGGCCGCCCCATGCGGGCCGAGCGGCTCACACGAGTATTTTCCAGCACCAGAATACCGAGCGGAAAATGAGAATATGATGAGAGAAAGCGTTTTTTTGAGAGCTTTATGCGCATGCTGATTTCTAAAATATCTTGCCGGGAGTTTGTAAAACAACATAATATGGTATGATTTGAAACCGGTTGAATTTTGAAGGTAATACGTTTAGGGCGGGAAAAATGGATTTGAGTATTAATCGCGGCGTGGTGTTTGTGATTTTGGGGGTTCTTATTTTATCAGCAATAACGGCTTTTTGGAAGCTTTCGGTACAGCCCCTGGAAGACCACGAGTGTTATGTTTCTGTGACCGCCAGGGAGATGCTCGACGGCGGCAGTTGGATTATGCCGACGTTTAACGGACAGCCACGTTTGCAAAAAACGCCTCTTTCATACTGGCTTGTCGCGTCGGTTGCGAAAGTTACGGAGAAAGTTGACGAGTTTACGGACCGGTTGCCAAGCGCGGTCTTCGCGTTTTTGTCCGCTGGCGCGATTTTATATTTTGTTAATCGCTGGCTGTCATTTCGTGCGGCTGTCATATCTGCGGGGGTATGGGTAACATCGCTTGGATATATTCGCTATTCACATAATGCCAGGCCTGAGATGGCGCTTACCCTGTTTATCTCGTTGTGCCTGATGAGTTTCTATTCTGCGGTAAACACACAGAGTCGCAGAAGGCAAATTGCATATATGCTTGTTTTCTGGGTCAGCTTTGGCCTGGGCAATCTTGCCAAGGGGCCGGTGCCGATTCCGTTAGTTCTTATTCCCGCGGTTTTTTACCTTGCGATATTCAGGCAGTGGCGGCAGGTTCCAAAACTGCTGCCAGTTGCGGGGATATTGATTTTTCTTGCGATAATGCTGCCCTGGCCTATTGCGGCGGCTCACAGGGTGAACTGGGATATGACGGTATGGAAGCGGGAGTTCATTGACCGGTTTTTAGGTGAATACGCGGCGGGAGATTATCCCGTGTATTTTTACTTTTTGATAATATTCAAGTACACAGCGCCCTGGGTCGTTTTTTTGCCGATAGCGGTTATCGCTCCTTTTTATCGAATCTGGGGCGGGAAACAACCGGTTATGCGGTTTCTGTGGTTGTGGTTTGTGGCTGATTTTGTGTTTTTGACGCTGTCGGGGGGAAAACGTCAGCATTACATATTGCCTTTGATGCCTGCAATGGCGATTTTGACGGGCATACTGCTCGAAGATATGGTTTTTATCCGGGAGGCATTTAGCCCGAGCTTTGCAAGGAAGGTTTTGCTGGGGTATCTTGCGGCGGTTCCTGTTTTGGCGATTGTCGTAGCGAAGGTTATGCTTTCGGCCGGTCGTGGGTTGCTGCCGCTGGCTGTTATCGGTGTAGTGGTGATAACAATTCCGGCGGTTATTGTCGCGATATTGTTTGCGAAGAAGCGATATGTCGCCGGTTGCGCAGCTATGTTTTTATGGGCGGCAGGAATAATGCTGGTTTGTGATGTCGAATACAGAAACCGCGTTAATCCTGTCGAGACGACGAAACGGTTCGCACGGGAAGTGGCGGAAAAGGTGCCTGTTACGGACACGCTTGTCGCATACGGTTCGGTATTACCTGAGTTTGTTCATTATTTTGGACGAACTGTGCCCGTAGTTACTACCCAGGCGGAGCTTAACCGGTTTTATGAGCAGGGTTTCTGGATTGTGGCTTTGGGTAAAAAAATCAACCAGTTGAAGGAAGACAGTCATTTTGACCTTGTATATATGTCGAAGGATGTCGCACGAGACAGACGCAACATTGTTCCCGGGGGATTGTTTCATAAGTCCGCCTCTGCAGTCCATGCGTCTAATATGAGAATTCATTATTTTTTACCGGAGAGATAAGCGAATGGCTTTTACTAATAGTCGTGGTAAGGTGTTTTTGATTCTTCTTGCTGCCTGGGCGGCGATATATCTGCCGGGTCTGGGCAGACAGGGGCTCAAGGGTGAGGAGGGGCGGCGGGTCCTGCCGGCGGTCGAAATGCTGAAGACCGGCAACTGGGTGTTGCCTCGCATCGCAGACCAGGATTACTATAACAAACCGCCTGGGATAAACTGGCTTGTGGCCGCCTCATTTGTGCTGACCGGGGAGCAATCGGAGCTGACGGCGCGGCTGCCTTCGGTGATATTTGCTCTGATTTTTGTGACGTTTTTAATCTGGATGCCGATTCCCTGGATGGACCTCGAAGCCCGTTTGATTGGGGCGATAGTTTTCCTGACCACCAGTGCCGTTATAGAAAAAGGCCGGCTGATTGAAATTGAAATGGTTTATATAACTCTTACCGGTATAGCGATGCTTTTATGGCTGAGCATCTGGTCAAGGAATGGTTCAAGCCGGCTGCTGTGGCTTGCGCCATCAATAGTGCTTGCTTTTGGGATGCTGGTTAAGGGGCCGTTTATTCTCGTGTTCTTTTACAGTGTCGTGATTTTGGTGTTATATTACGCAAAGAAGCTGAAGAGTTTGTTTTCGATTTGGCATATTGTCGGATTGGGGATTGCTTTACTTCCGTTCTGCATATGGCTCTTGCTTGCGTTTCAGCAGACGTCAGCGTCTAAAATGTCATCTCAAATGACCAATCAATTGCTCATTCGAATCATCGATAAGGTGGATATACTGTACTGGGGGCGGAATTTTGTGAGAGAGTTCTTAAATTTTCTGCCTTGGTTAGTTTTTTTGCCGATACTATGGAGCGAGAAATTGACGGGCCGGATTGCTCCGCAATACGAGGCGATTTTCCGCGGCAGTCGGCTCGGGATAGTAATCGGCTTCTGTATAATCTCCCTGATGCCGAAAATGGAGGCGAGATACACAATGCCTCTTATTCCGCTGGTATCTGTTTTGCTGGGCTGGATGCTCTCGCTTCAAAGGGAAATTGTCTCGACAGACCGTCTCTGGAAGAACATACTGCTGGCGGGTTTTGTTGTGTCGTGCCTGACTGCGGCGGCAGGATTGATATTTGTGTCGGTTTCGGCTGGGACGATTATCGCGCTGGCGGCGGCGATTTGCGCGACGATATTTATTTTCCTGAAACGCGAGGCGATTCGAGGCAAGCCGGGGCTTTCACTTGCTACAATGCTGCTGGTTATTATTTTATCGCTGCAGTATTCTTCCGCAATTCTCGATATTTCGGTGCCGATGGAAAACCGTGCTCCGATTGCGACGGATATCAACAGGATTGTGCCGGCGGGGGAGACAATAAATCTGTTTAGGCCCGGCAGTCTTATTTACCCCGCGATTTTCCGTCTCAGGGCGCCCATCGGGTACCTCCACGACGCCAATGACATCAACGAGCAAGTCCATTATATATTTATAAGACAGAAATATTTGAAGACGCAAAGTATTCAGGACAAGATTGCGTCCCGTTCCCCACGGGTTCTTTATAAGACCGCCGATACGGTGCCTGATGAATATCAGTTGCTGCAGTTGGAGTAATAATGACCTGTCGCGTCAGCGACGATTAGTTATGAGATAATTTTGGCAGTGGAGAGGGCGTTTCGTTTATAACACCCGCTTGTTTGAGCATTTCTGCAAGTAATGCCATATTACCATTGAGGTATGGCAGCAGGTCGGGATTGTCTTTGGCGTTCCAGCCATAATGTTTCATTTCGCTTATGACAAAGGCAGGGTCTTTTTTCTGCACTAAAAGCCGGAACATTGCGATGACGCCGCCGGTTCTTTGCGTTCCTGCGGCGCAATGCACCAGCACAGGCAGATTATTTTTCCGGGCGTCAACAATCGTGACGATAGCGTGCGCGTATTCATTTATATCGCCGGTGCCTTTGCCGCTCATAGGAAACCTTAATACCTTGATGTTCAGTTCGGCTGCTGCTTTTTTCTCGGCCTGCTGGTCCTGGTTTTTCGGGTCATCGTTTGTAAGGTCAACAATGACGCGGATATTGTGGTCGGCAAGGACCTTTTTGGCTAGGGGTGCCGATAGCTGCCCGCTGCGGTAGATGCGTCCCTGCTCCACAACGCCGAATCTTTTCGGGATGACGTGATATCTGATAATGCCGAACCAGGCCCATATTGCCAATCCAGTCGCGATTAGCAATCCAGCGACAATTACCCGCCTGCGTCCGGTCGTGGAATATACTTTTGAATCATTAACAGTCATATGGCAATTCTTTTAGTATTCCGGTTTATCTGAGTAAACCGCGGATAAAGTTTATCTCCTCTTCAGTAAGCTGTCCGTGTTTAATTTCTACGGCGTCGGCAAGAAGTTGTTCGAGGGGCTGCTGTCGGCTTTTGGCGAGCCATATGGCGGCGAGCATAGCGACACGACCTTTGCCGCTGCCGTCGTGGACGAGCACGGGCAGGTTTTCTTTGTTTGCCATTATGGCGAGAAATTGTTGCTGCATATTGGCGTCGGGGAAATAGGCAGGATTGTTCGCGTTTCTATCCAACGGCATCTCGAAATACTTAACGCCGTTGCTTCGGACCCAGGTAATTTCTTCGCTGTACCAGTTTTGCTCGCGGTGTTCGGCGGGCGAGCGGAGATTGATGATTGTGGCGATATGGTATTTGTAGAGCAGCCGCGTATAGTCCATACCTTTTGGCTGAGCGCTTGTGTAAAGCAGGGAGGGCTGGACGGCGTGGAAGTTTTTAATGCAGAAACTTTGGACGAGGATGACGGCCGCGGTGATTAGTATTGCGGCTATTATCAGTGGCTTGAGCGGTTTTTTTTTCTTTCTCATTTTTATTGTCCCGCCGGTTTTTGTCTGCGATAAATTGTTCGGACGGAGTAGATTTTCTGGCCGGTGGATTCGAAATAGACCCTGCTAATCATTTCGCCGATGAGTCCTGTGGCGATGAAGATTGTTCCGACCGTAAGCAGCATCGCGGCGAGTCCGGCGAGGGGGCCGTGGGCGACTAGGATCGGCACATTATAGTAGAGTTTATCGAAGAGGACATAGGCGGCCATAAGCACGCCAGCGAGGATGCAATAGAAGGCGGCCCTTCCGAAAAAGTGGAGTGGTTTTGTGAGGTAGCCAAGGAGGAATCGCAGTGTAATCAGGTCGAAAGCGACCCTGAAGGTTCTGCCCAGCCCATAGTTGCTTGAGCCGGAGGGTCTTACGATGTTTGTAATGGGGATTTCGATAATCCTCATTCCGGATTGTGAGAGCAGCGCGGGGATGAATCTGTGCATTTCGCCGTAGAGGTGCAATTGCTCAATGACTTCCCTGCGGTACGCCTTGAAGGTTGTTCCGAAGTCGTGGATGTCAACGCCGGAGATTTTAGAGGCGAGCCAGTTGGCGGCCCTTGAGGGTATTTTTCGCATAACGAGGTTATCGACGCGAGTTTTTCGCCAGCCGCTGACGACGTCGTAGCCCTCGCCGAGTTTTTCGAGGAAAATCGGTATTTCTTCCGGCAGGTGCTGCAGGTCGCCATCCATTGAGATTATGATTTGGCCCTTTGCTATATCGAAGCCGGCGGCGAGCGCCGGTGTCTGGCCGAAGTTGCGGCGCAGCTCGACGACGACGACTTTACTGTCGGCTGCGGCGATTTCCTTGAGAATCCGGAGAGTGTCATCCGCGCTGCCGTCGTCGATGAAGATAAGCTCATAGCAGAGGCCCGTTGCGGTCATTGTTTTTGTCAGTCGCTGGTAAAGCTCGCTGACTACTTTCGATTCATTGTAGAGCGGCACAACGACGGAGCAATCGATAATCGGGTCCGTTGAGGATTGCGGTTGTTTTTCAAAGTTGGCCATAATGTATAAGTTTTATACCTGCGTCTTTGAAGAATTTTTTCGTTTTTTCGCTGCAAAGGGCCTCAAGCTCGACTTCCCGCTGTTTGACGAGGCGAGTTCGAGTCACATCGAGGTCGTAGGTGTATCCCGGATGCGTCATAAGCTCTGCTGTCGAGGCGGTATTATACAGTGAAACAGCCCGCATAAAAACGGTATTTATTTTTCCGACGTGGTTGACGCCTAAAAGTGCGTCTGTTTTGAAGAACGAGGGATTTTGCCAGTGGTTAATTTTCGCCATTGTTCGCACGAGCGAGGCCCTTTTTCTGCTTTCACGGTCGGTTGCAGGCCAGGGCAATTGGCTTACCTGTTTTGGTTCGAAGGTATAGCGAATAGCGGGTATGCCAAAGCGTTTGGCTAATCGGCAGACAATCGGAAATATGGTTGGGAAACTATGAATGTGCTTGTGCGAATCGAGATGCGTGGGCTTTATGCCTTTGTCGATGAGCCATTGAATCTGGAAGGCGAGTTCGGTTTCGATGGCAGCCCTTGCTTTGCCGGTTATCAGCGAGGTGAGTGCGAGCTTGCCTGGCGATAAAGCGAAATGTCCCTGTGAGTCGAGGATTAATTTTACGGTGTTATCCTGGCAGAGGGGTTTTCCGGCGGTGAGGTTGAGATGGACGCCGACGCCGAGCGAGGGCAGGTTTTTGGCTAAATCGACCGCTTGTTCGGCGGCGGGCATATTGACCATAATGGTCGTGCTTATCAGGACACCTTCGGTGTGTGCCTCGACAATACCTTTGTTGACGCTTTCGCAAAGTCCGAAGTCGTCGGCGTTTATTATTAGTCGTCGTTCCATTGCCGGCAAGTTTAAGGCGGCTTCGTATCGTCGTCAACTCATTTGGCTAAGTATGAATTTGCCTATGATAAAGCCGGCGGCGAGGGCGAGACAGCCGATGAGGTGGAGGATAATGGTAATTGCGCAGGCGCGGTGCTGGGTGGGGCCGGGGGTGGAGAGGTCTGGCACGTTTGCGAAATTTATGGCGGCCACAGATGCTGGCAGGCCAAAGAGGAAATACAGCAACAGAGGCCAGATCATAACCCGGCTGACAAATACGCCCGCGACCATAATAACGAAGGTGCCTATCACGGCGATTCGATAAATACAGACGCCGGCAGGGATGCCGAGGCGGACGACGAGGGTTTTTTTGTTGACGGCGGCGTCGGCGGGGAGGTCGGGAAATTCATTTATGAGAATTATGAGGAAAATTAAGATGCCGACGACGCAGGCGGCAGGCAGGGGAATAATATCGATAGCTCCGGTTTGGAGATAGTAAGAGCCATAGACGGGGAGGATGCCGAAGAGGAAGGCGATGGCTATTTCGCCGACGCCCCGATAGCCGAGTTTGACCGGCGGCGCGGTGTAGAAGAACCCGCCGAGCAGGCCTATGAGGCCAAGGATTAAAATGAACAAACTGCGTGTCAGGTACAGGATGACTAAGCCGAGCGACGCACCGAGGGTGAGACAAAAAAATGATGCGGCCAGTGTTGCCTGGGGCGAGAGGATGTTTTGCTGGATGAATTGTCTGCCGCCTGAGAAGGGTGTAACATTTTTGTTGGCCCAGTCGTTGCCGGATACGGAGTCGAAGTAATCATTGGCGATATTGGCGCCGGCGTGTAATGCCATCATGCCAAATAACGCCAGCAGAAACAGCGGCCAGTTGAATGTTCCTGCGATTGCGAATCCCAGCGCGGAGCCGACGAGAACGGGGCTTATGCTCGCGGTCAGGAACTGTGGCCTGGAGGCGAGAAATAACGTAACCAGTTTTGGCTGATTGGTATCAGGTTCCATTGTTAAGAATCCTTTGTGTGCGAGCAAGGGCCTGGTCGGGGGTTTCGTCGGGGGCAAGGTCGAGGGTGTTGACGTTTTTGAAGGTTTTGAACCAGGTTCGCTGTGCCTTGGCGAGTTTTCGGGTGTTTTTCTTGATGAGTTCTGTTGCGTCGTCGAGAGTTATCTGGCCTGACAAGTGGTTGATGATTTCAGCGTAGCCGATTGCGGAGCGTGCCTGTTTGCTGAGCGGTTTTGGTTCCGCGAGGAGTTGTTTGACCTCATCGACCAAGCCGGCGTCAATCATTTTTTTGACTCTTGCGTTGATACGTTTGCTTTCTTCTGTTTTTTCCCTGCGTAAGCCGATTATTGTCCAATTCTGCGGAGCATTGGCGTCCCACTGCTGTTGAAAGTCGGAGATGGGTTTGCCTGTGAGTTTATAGACCTCAAGGGCGCGGATGATGCGTCTGGGGTCGTTGGCACTGATTTTGGCTGCGGCGTCGGGGTCGATTGTTTTAAGTTGCTCGTAAAGTTTATCGAGGCCTTCGGCTTGTGCCTGTGCTTTGAGTTCATCGCGGATTTGCTCATCAGCGCCGGGGCCTTCGAAGAGGCCGTAGAGAAGAGATTTGATGTAGAGGGCCGTACCGCCGACGGCGACGACGGGTTTGTTGCGTTTTTTTATGTCATTGATTGCGGCCTGTGTTAGTTCGAGGAATCGAGCGACGCTGAATGATTCGCTGGGTTCGATGACGTCGATTAGGTGATAAGGAATCTGGTCGCGGTTTTCTTTTGGGGGTTTGGCGGTGCCGATATCCATTCGGCGATAGACTTTCATCGAGTCGATGCTGACAATTTCAGCACCGAGGGATTTTGCCAGGGCGAAAGCGAGTTTGCCTTTGCCTGAAGCGGTGACGCCAAGAATAAGAATCATTTTGGGGTTCATAATTTTTTATCGAAGCCCCGCGGGGCGAGTGTATAATACGGTTTTTAAGAATGTAAGGCAACTTTCAATAGGGCAGGTTTTATGGCTGTCGCTGACAATGGTTTTTCAAAAGAGCTCGAACGTAAAGTCAAGTTAGTCAATAAGACGCTTGAACGGATTTTATCGCGGAGGGATTTAATCAGCAAAGAGCTTAGAGGACCGGTCCGTTATGCTCTCACGGGGCCGGGCAAGCGCATCCGGTCTGCGATTGCGTTGTGGTGCTGCGAAATGATAAGCGGGGAGGTTAATCGCGACGCGGAGATAGCGGCGGCGGCGATAGAGATGGTGCACACATATTCGCTGGTACACGACGATTTGCCGGCGATGGATGATGATGATTACCGGCGAGGTCGGCTGACGTGTCATAAGAAATTTGACGAGGCGACGGCGATACTGACGGGCGATGCGCTGCTGACGCTGGCGTTTGAGGTGTTGGCGAAAGAAATAGAAACGCCTGCGATAGCGGCGCGGCTTGTTGGTGAGCTTGCGGAGGCAGCGGGGCCTGCGGGAATGGTCGCGGGACAAATGGCGGACCTGGATTTTGAAAATAAAAACGTTGATGAGAAGATGCTGCGATACATTCACACCAACAAGACAGCGAAGATGTTTAGCTGCGCTGCTGTTATGGGTGGAATATGTGGAGAGGCCAACGAGAAACAATTGAAGCGGCTGCGGGAATACGGGTTGAAGGTCGGGCTTGGATTTCAGATAGCCGATGACATACTCGACGTGTGCGGGACGAGTGAGGAGTTGGGCAAGACCAGCGGCAAGGATGCCAGGCAGGGAAAGCAAACATATCCAGCAGTGGTGGGGCTGGAGAAGTCGAGAAAGTTGGCTGGGAAACTCGCTGATGAGGCGGTTGCGGCATTAGGGCCATCCGGCGAAAAGGCGGGGGCGCTTCGCCGGCTTGCGGAATCGCTTTTGAACAGGACAAGGTAAATTGATTATTGATAACCTGTCCGGCGTAGCCCTTGGCGAAGTCGGATCGATGATTGATTATTAAAAGCGGTTTGCGTCTAAAATCAATCAATAATCACTTGCTAATCATCAATCTGCATTATCAATACTGATAAGGGGGTTTTGGGGATAAGGGTTTTCGGCAGGTTAGGGGTGAGGGATTTCGACTAATAAAAAATTAAAAGAGTTGTCGATGAGACAATCAGAATCTATCCGGCTACGGCTCGGCGCCACTGTTGCTTGTATGTCCAAAGCAACGCCTTCGCCGAGACGAGTGGAGATTTGACCGTGGAATTGATGATATCTCCTATAGGGCTGACGATGGTGGTAATAAACCTCTCGCCGGCGGCGGGTTTGGTTGGGGATAAAGTAGTTTTTGAATATGAAGGAGATTCGCAAGTTTGGGGGTATTTTTTTGGAGTTAGTCATTTAGCGTACAGGATACGTCCCCCGCCTCGCCCTCCTTAAGTAGATGAAACTCTTAAGTTAGAACTGTTTTTGCGAACCAACGGGCCATCCTTCGAATTTGGTCAGGATGGCCTTTTTATTTTAACCGCAAATCAGAGGACAGATGACCCGACTTCGCCCAAGGGGCTACGCCGGGCAGGCGGAAGACAGAAGACGGTTATTCCTCCCTCCGATTTCGGTCATCCGTCTTCGGTTTTAGTTGGCGCTGTGGTCATGCCAGCCGGCCGGGGCGGGGATATATTTGCCGCTGAACCATATGTCGGCGGGCAATATGCCTGACATCAGTCGGGTGTCGATGTAATATTGTTTAATATAACCATCATGGCCCAGATGGCCTACAACGCCTCTGACGACTTCAGTGATACTGCCGTGAACGACGAGGTAATCCTGTGGGCTGCTGTAAACTCTTCTGGGGAGGGTTGGTGTGTTGTAGTAGTTGACGTTTTCGGCTCCCCATCCGCCGCCGCCGACGGTGATGGCGGCCTCAACGACGGTTGGGTCTGGCAGCCAGCGTCCGGGATAGGTTCCCGTGGGGGTGCGGCTGTTTCCGATTGGCTGATAGGTGTAGCCGTAGCCGGTTAGGTCTACAGGTGAAGTCGGGGACAGGCCCGGGTCAACGACCTTTATGACACCCTGTGCGATTAGCCCGAGGACGTTAGTGTTAGTATTCACGTCGGGAATGCCATTGGGGTCGATGCTGGTGTCGTGAGGTCCATCGACTCTTATCGAGTCGGCTATCCAAATATTGCCCGTGGCGACGACGGTGATTTTGCCTTTGACGACCTGATTGGGGTCGGTCAAAGTGGCGTTGCTGTCGCCTCCGATTATGACGTTGCCATTGACGTAGATTTGACCGCCTGAGTCGCTTGTATAGCCGCCGATGGTCTGGGTTACGTAGGTGTTTGTGATGGGGACGGTGATTTGACACGCCGGATCGTTTGGTTTGTAGTGGTAGCCGTAGATTTTGTATTGATTGAACGTGGCGGGGTTACTTCCGGTAACGATGTTATAATCGCTGGGACCCGGGTCCATTAATCTTACGGCGCAGTTGTTGGTGATTCTGACCATTCCGACGCCGCCCTGGACGAAGAATTCGAGCTGGACAGCGGGACACTTACTGGAAGAGTCGAATGGGCTTGTAGTAGGACAGCCGGTGAGATTCGGCGAAAATTGGTAGGCGGTTAAGGTGCTGTTTTGGAATCGAGTAACTTTGCTTTGGACGGCTGTCGTATCGGTAATGTGGACATTGGGCTGGTCGAAAGCTATACCGTTGTGAAATAGTGGCATAACAGAGGTATAGGTGCCGATTTGTTGTCCCGAGGGGTTGACAATTATTTTGTCGGCGCCGCCGGCGGTTTTTCTGGATTCGCCCATTTCGACTTTTTCCAGGAATGTAGGGCTGCCGTTTGAAGTGTCTATGAAAATATCGGCGACGTCCGGGTTGTCGTTGGCTTTATTTATATGAAGAGGCATATCCATTACTTCGCCGTTGCCGAAATAAACCCCGGTTGTGGAGGATGCCCCATTAGGGACCCTGCAGGAGCCCATAGCCCAGCCGCTGGTTTCCTGTACTACGTCCACGTCAACGACTCTTGTGAAAGATGGCCTTCCGCATATACCAGTCGAGGTTACTCTGAATACGGGTCTTGCGCCGATGAAGCCGTGGAAGCTGATTATGTAGCTGCAACTGCCTGTTGCGAAATTGATGGTGTCCTGGCCGCGTCCGGCCTGGATGTCGCCGAGGAGGTCTGTTCGCTGGCTCATCCAGAAGATGGCTTGTTCGTAGCCGGCTTCAGCGGCGAGCATTGCTTCGGTCTGGGATTTTGTCTGGACGGCCTGTAGTCGGGAGTTATAGCTTGTCATTGCTGATCCTATAATGAGTGCCATCAGTATCACGATGCCGAAGAGGACCAGGAGCAGGACGAATCCTCCTTCGCTATTGCTATGGAGGACAGGTCCGTTACTCGTCGCTCGTTGCTCGTCGCTCGTAGAGGTCGAGTTACGGGTCACGGGCCGGGTATTACGAGTATCAAGCTTCAAGTATCGAGTATTCATAATTTGACTCCTGTACTGCACTATTGAGGCCAAACGTTTCGGATATAAGTGGCCGCAATAACGGTTTTGGTTTTGTCGGTGGGGCTGTTGGGGTCAATAATCAGTTTCATCCGGACGCAGCCCCAGCCGCCGCCGGTCGGAGTTTTTTTTGTGTGGGTGAATGCGACGCTGGTGACGTGATTGGCGAGGATGGTTGTAGTTGCGCCTGTTCCATTTACTCTGTGGCCGGCAGCGTTGATGGCCGGCGGCCCGATACCACCATGCGTGGGGTCACTTATTTCGAGTTTGAGTTGGCCGTTATCGAGATAGAAGAGGGCATAACAGTCCGCTACGCTTGTGGGAGTCAGCATAGCGGCGGTAAGGTCGGTACTCCAATATCTAAACTCGACGGCCTGGCCGGTCAGGATTTCATCCGGATCGAGCGGATTGACTGGCGGCGCGGTGAAAGTGCTGCCGGCAACCTGATAGACGTAGTAATCATTTTTGTTGGATTTACGGCCTATTGTGCCGAAGGAAGTCGTTGTGGCTATAGAGTCGAGCTGGGAATTACAGTTAGCAGTGGCGTATGTCTGGTTCCAGCTTCGATATCCGCTTTGAATCAACATGGCAACGGGGAGCATAACAATACAGGCGAGGGCTATTGCCACCATTAGTTCAATCACTGTAAATCCGTTTCTTTTCATAATTTTGCCCCGATGAATCGGGATGGTTACGAGTCACGTCTGACAAAAGTGGTAAAGGTCAGGGTGGGGTCTGAATCGCTGACGGTGCCGTTGCCAAAATCTTTTCGCCAGCTTACAGTGACGCTGAGTTCCTGGAGCGTTACGCCCGCAACCGGGTCGGGATTATTGGCTATAGGGACCAGTTGCTGGGCCATTTGAATATAAAATGTTTGGTTGTCGAGGGTAATATTGTAACTTCCGGTTGCCGGGGGTGTTGAAGCTACGAAACCCAGTCCCAAGGCATTGGCGTCATAGGTGGGGTCGCCGCCTGTGCTTTTCCAGTCCTCGAGGAGCAGTTGGCCGAGGCGAGTTGCGGTAACCTGGGCTTCTGAAGTGCGGCTGTTCTTTACGCTGTAATACTGGAAAGACAGGGTGCCCAAGGCGACTATGGTGATAATCGCGACCGATGCCATTACCTCCACGATGGTGAGCCCGTCGCGTTGCGATTTTTTGCGAGATGTATATGTCAGAGTATTCATTATTTGGCCTAAAAAATAAGGAGTTGCTGGCTGAAAAAGAGTTCGCAACCGTGCATCCTCTAACCTAAAGTATTGTAGATATTTGTGTTATATCCAAAGGGGTCGTACGGCATTTCGCTGTATAAATCGGCGTTTTTGATGTGTGTGTTAATTAGGGGGGTAAATGGCAAATAGGCGGTGGGCATAGTCCTATAAATAGGGGCATATGGGCAACTTGGCAGGTTTAGGTGTATAGGCAGAGGTTTTCTGAATAAGTTTGAGTATGGCAAGGCCGTAAACGTGCAGCTTAACCCCGCCAGAATCTTTAGTCGCACCCGTTGTTCCCGCCTAATCAGAAAACTGTTGACAAAAAACGCCGATTGCCGATGCTGGTCGATTATTTTTGATATTGTTTTTAAGGCAATCGAACTGTGTCAGCAGCGCCAAAGATATTACTTGTAAATCCGCCGATATACGATTTCGCCGCTTATGACTTCTGGCTCAAGCCCTACGGTCTGTTGAGCATTGCGGGATACCTTCGCGGCAGGGTGGAATTGACCCTCTTCGATTACCTTGACCGCCTGCATCCTTTCTACGCTGCTCACAAAGAAATCGAGAGCGACCAGTGGGGCAGGGGCAGGTTTTATTCCGAGAAAATTCCCAATCCTGATTGTTTGAAGGACATACCGCGTTCATTCAGGCGGTTTGGCCTGCCGAGGTCGGTCTTTCAGGATTTTCTCACCACGCACACGGGTTACGATTTTGTATTTGTGGGCACGGTAATGACCTACTGGTATCCGGGCGTCCGAGAGGTGATAGAGGACATTCGTCGGACGATACCTGCCGCCAAAATAATCATGGGCGGAAACTATGTAACGCTGTGCCATAGCCACGCCGAAAAGCTCGGAGCAGATTTGCTTGTTGAAGGCAATGACCTTGGGCCGGTTTGGGATTTCACGGGGCTTACACCGGATTTAAGCCAGCCGGGGTTTTGGGAGGCATACGGCAAATTAAGCGTCGGGGCGTTAAAACTAAGCGACGGCTGTCCGTTTGAATGCACGTATTGCCTTGTGCCAAAAGTATATGGCAGGTTTCGGCCTCGGTCTTTGGAACGGTCGTTGGCGGAACTGGAACTCCTTGTAAAACTTGGGGCGAGGAATATCGCGTTTTATGATGATGCCTTGTTGTTCGACGCGAAGAATGTTCTGATTCCATTTTTTAATGAGGTTATCCGGCGGAATATAAAAGTAAATTTTCACAGCCCCAACGCGATTAACGCGAGATTCGTGACAAAGGAAATTGCTCAGTTAATGGTGCGGGCGGGCTTCAAATGTTTTTATCTTGGCTTTGAAAGCGCCTCGAGAGATTGGCAGAAGCAAACCGGCTCAAAGGTGTTTTCAGGGGAGCTTGTCGAAGCGGTGGCGAATTTGAAGACAGCCGGCGCAGAGCCGAATAATATCACTGCCTACCAGATTCTGGGACATCCGAAAACCAATGTTGCTGATTTGGAAGAGTCGATGCGTTTTGTGAATCGCCTCGGCATACGAGGGATGCTCGCTGATTTCTCGCCTATACCGGGGACGCCCGATGGCGAGCTTTGCCGCAAATGGGTTGATATTGATGAGCCGTTGTTACACAACAAGACGGCTTTTCCCGTTATCCTGCTGGGCTTCGACGAAACAAACCGCCTCAAAGACCTCCAGCGGCAGTTAAATCGCAGTATTAGTTCTCGATAAGCTGATTTTCCCAAAGTTGTTTATATTGTGAAGTAGTGATGCTATACTTTCCGCAAAAACACATGGATTCGTGAGGAATATATGAAAAGAACAAGGTCGATTGCGATACTTACAGGCGGCGGGGACTGCCCGGGAACAAACGCGGTAATCAGGGCGGTCGCCAAGAAAGCGATTATCCAGTTTGGGATGGAAGTCATAGGCATAGAGGACGGCTACGAGGGGCTTATTAACCGCAAATGGCGAAAGCTCCGTTATGAGGATGTATCAGGCATTTTGACCGAAGGCGGCACGATTCTCGGCACGTCAAACAAGTCAGACCCCTTCAGATACGCAATTGAAAATGGAAAGAAACTCCAATTTCGGGACGTCTCGAAAACGGTTATTGCCAATTTTAAGAAACTCGGCGTCGAGTGCCTTGTCTGCATAGGCGGCGACGGGACGTTGTTTGTTTCGAACAAATTCCACAAACAAGGCGTCCCCATTGTGGCTGTCCCCAAGACCATTGATAACGACCTGCGGGGGACAGACGTTACATTTGGTTTCGATACCGCTGTCTCAATTGCGACCGAGGCCATTGACCGCGTGCATACCACCGCCCAGTCGCACCACCGTGTGATGATTGTCGAGGTGATGGGCAGGACCGCAGGCTGGATTGCGCTTTATTCGGGGGTCGCAGGCGGGGGCGATATAATTCTTATACCCGAAATTCCTTATAATATCGAATCTGTTGCCCGCAAAGTCAAAGGCAGGAATCGGATGGGCAAACGATTCAGTATCGTGGTTGTTTCGGAAGGGGCAAAGCCAATAGGCGGCGAGGTCGTTGTTCGCCAAATCTTAAAAAACAGCCCCGAACAGGTGCGTCTCGGCGGCATAAGTTTTGTGTTGGGGAATCAGATTGAGCAGGTGACGGGTATTGAGACCCGCCAGGTTGTTCTTGGCCATTTGCAAAGGGGCGGCACTCCCACCCCGACAGACAGGGTGCTCGCGACCTGCTTAGGGACAAAAGCGGTTGAGCTGATTGAAGCGGGGCAGTTTGGGTATATGGCTGCGGTGAAGGGCAATGATATAACAGCTGTCCCGATTGAAGAGGCCGCCAAAGGCCCGCGAAATGTCCCTGTTGAACATCCCTTGATAACCTCGGCTCGTTCGGTCGGCACCTGTTTCGGTGATTGAGCAGTTAACGGCGGGCTATATCGATTGCATAACGCCCAGTTGTTTTCTAATCGTCTTCATGATTTCCGTCGCCCAGAGAGGCAGCGATGAAATCGCGATTACCATACACCAGTCAAACGCCATCAACGGTTCCGTTTTGAAAATCGTCTGGAAGAAGGGCACGTAAACAACCATCATTTGCAGCAGGAAGGATATTCCCGCCGCCCATAGTAGTTTTGTGTTTGTAAATACGCCGATTTTGAAAAGCGATTCGGTCTGGCTGCGACAGTTAAAAGCGTGAAACAATTGGCTGCAAGAGAGCACCACAAACGCGGCAGTCCTGGCCCGCGGCAGACCTTCGTTTTCGATAAATATCACAAAGTAAAACGCGGCCAAACTGCAAAAAGCGATAAATATACCCTGCGCGAGCATCAGGAATGCCCGTTGCTTGGTGACGACCGGCTCTTTTGGCGGGCGGGGCCGGCGTTTCATAACATTGGGGTCGATTGGGTCAACGCCCAGTGCAAGGGCGGGCAGGCCGTCGGTTACTAAATTTACCCACAGGATTTGAATGGGTAATAACGGCACGGGCCAGCCGATGAGCGATGATACGAACATAACAAGGATTTCGCCCGTGTTGCAGGATAGCAGGTAATGAATGAATTTTTTGATATTGTCGTAAATCCCCCTGCCTTCCTCGACAGCGGCCACGATTGAGGCGAAATTGTCGTCGGTAACAATCATATCGGAGACCTCTTTGGTCACGTCGGTTCCCGTGATGCCCATCGCTACTCCTATGTCGGCCTCCTTGAGCGCCGGCGCATCGTTAACGCCGTCGCCGGTCATTGCGACCACCTCGTTTTGACGCCGAAGCGCACGCACGACACGCAGTTTATGCTCAGGCGATACGCGCGCATAAACGCTTCCCTTTTTCACCTGCTGCGCAAGTTGTTCATCTGTTATCCTGTCTAATTCTTCGCCGGTGAGCGCAACCGAGTCGGCCAGGAAAAATCCCAAATCCTTCGCTATGGCGACCGCGGTATTCTTGTGGTCGCCCGTAATCATCACGGTTCTTATCGAAGCGGTCTTGCAATCCTGTATGGCTTTTTTGGCTTCTTCTCTCGGCGGGTCAATCATCGCCGCAAGCCCCGCAAATATCAGGTCCTTTTCAATGACCTCGGCCTGATAGTTTGTGTCGGCGCTGTCCAATTCCTTATATGCCAGGCCCAGTACCCGCATCGCGTCGTTGGCCATGTGATTATTGGCGTTCAAAATATATTCCGTGTCTTTTGGGAGCAGGTTTCTGATTGCACCGGCCAATTCGATTTTAGTGCAGTCGCCGAGCAGGATATCCGGCGCTCCTTTTACAAAGGCGATTCGCCTGCCGGAATTTTCGCGGATTATGGTCATTTTCTTTCGTTCGGAATCGAAAGGTATCTCTGTTACGAACTGCCAGTCGGTTTCTGCCTTTTCCTTCCATATATCCGCTTTGGCCGAGGCAGTGAGTATTGCCGCCTCCGTCGGGTCGCCGAAAATTTTAAATCTTTCGCCTTCACGAATCAGTTGCGCGCCGTTGCAAAGCGTCCCGCAAAATAACGTCTTGGCGAGTGTCGGATAGTCGGCTGGTTTTATTAATTTACCGTCTAAAAGGAAATCGCCTTTTGGTTCGTAGCCGATGCCGGTAACTTTGAATTGTTTGCCGTCGGCGTAAACCGCCTGGACGGTCATTTCGTTTCTGGTAAGCGTCCCTGTTTTGTCGGAGCATATAACGGTCGCGCAGCCAAGCGTCTCAACTGAGGGCAGTTTGCGGATAAGGGCGTGGCGGGCGACCATTCTCTGAACCCCAATCGCAAGGGCGATTGTTACCACCGCGGGCATTCCCTCCGGGATAGCGGCGACCGCCAAGCTCACCGAAGTGAGGAACATATCCAGTATTTTGCCGCCCCGCATAACGCCAAGAACAAAAACCATCGCCACAAGCACGAAACACGCGTAAACTATCCATTTGCTGAACTGCTCGAGCTTCTTCTGCAAGGGCGTTGAATCCCGTTCGATTTCCTGCAATATACCGGCGATTTTGCCCAGCTCGGTCTGCATTCCGGTTTCCGCGACAATCGCTCTCGCTTTGCCGCCCGCGACCGATGTCCCCATATAAGCCATATTTGCCCTGTCAGCTAATTGGACGTCTTTTTCTTCCAGCGCCTCGGTTGTTTTCGCTACGGGCGTCGATTCGCCCGTCAAACTCGCTTCCTGCACGGCAAAATTGGCGGTTATCCAGACCACCCGGCTGTCGGCGGGTATATTGTCGCCCGCCTCAAGCTCGATAAGGTCGCCCGGCACAAGCTCGAAAGACGATATGACGGCGTGCCGGCCATCACGGATTACTTTCGAAGACGGGCTTGAGAGCTTCTTTAACGCCGCGAGTGATTTTTCGGCGCGGTACTCCTGTATAAAACTCAGTATCGCGTTGAGAACTACAATTGCGATAATCGCTAATGCGTCAACCCATTCCTGCAGGAAACCCGATACAATCGCCGCTACGATAAGCACCCAGATGATAAAATCCTCGAACTGGCCGAAGAAAATCCTCCAGGGAGAAACACCCTTTTTCTCCTGCAACTGGTTGGGGCCGTATTTAGTTAATCTGCCGGCTGCTTCCTGAGAGGTCAGCCCGCCGGATAAATCCGTCTCAAGATTTTTGGATATCTGCTCGATGCCGATTTGCCACCACTGTGTCATTTCTGACCCCTTAATTGCGTATGGTTTTTGCTCTTAACAATATAATCGTCAGTCGGCGTAAAATAAACAACCTTCGGAGGTCGTTGTTTGCGTTCGTTGCTTTTGCGGGGCATATCAAATATACTCACTGGTTCGAGCAAAAGGGGTATTCGATGTTATCCGAAGCGGAACTGCAAAATCTAAAGGGGCTTTCAGCGGCCCAGGTTCAGCAACGTCTCAAAAAAGACGGCTATAACGAACTGCCTTCATCCCAAAAAAGGAGCATCTTCAAAATCATAATCGAGGTGTTCCGCGAGCCGATGTTCCTGCTGCTGGTTGCCTGCGGCACCATTTACCTGATTCTTGGCGACGTGGGCGAAGCGGCGATGCTGCTGGGGTTCGTTTTTGTTGTGATGGGTATCACGATATACCAGGAGGGTAAAACCGAAAGGGCGATTGAGGCATTGAGGGATTTATCAAGCCCCCGCGCACTTGTGATTCGCGATGGTATTCAAACGAGAATCGCCGGCAGAGCGGTAGTTAAGGATGACATAATTGTTCTCAGAGAGGGCGACAGAATACCTGCTGATGCTGTTTTGCTTTGGAGTTTGCACCTGACGGCTGATGAATCGCTTCTTACCGGTGAATCACTGGCAGTGCGCAAAACGCCAGCGGATACGGTCAATATGGAATCTCGTCGGCCGGGCGGGGATGATTTGCCTTTCCTTTATTCCGGCTGTCTTGTTGTTCAGGGCCAGGGGATTGCCCGCGTAATCGCCACGGGTGCCGAGACCGAAATCGGCAAGATAGGCAAAGTCCTCATCACAATAGAAGACGAGCAGACCCTTCTGCAAAAAGAGACCGCCAGGGTGGTCAAAATAATCTTCTTCATAGCGATGGTTCTCTGTCTTATTGTTATTGTGGTTTACGGCTTAACTCGTGGGCAATGGCTCGAAGGTATTTTGGCGGGCATTACTTTGGCGATGGCGATTTTGCCCGAAGAATTCCCCGTTGTTCTCACTATATTCCTTGCGCTGGGCGCTTGGCGCATCTCCCGCAAAGGGGTATTGACGAGAAGGGTGGCTGCGGTCGAAATCCTGGGGGCCGCGACTGTTTTGTGTGTCGATAAAACCGGGACGCTTACGCAAAACAGGATGTCCATAAAGAAGCTCTTCGCCCGCGGCAAGTTCTGCGAAGTGAAAACCGACGGCAGTTTCACACTGCCCGAGGATTTCCACGAAGTTGTGGAATATGGAATTCTCGCCAGCAAAAAGGACCCGTTTGACCCGATGGACAAGGCCCTCAATGAGCTTGGCCACAAGGCGCTTTATGATACCGAGCATCTTCATAACTGGCCTTTGATTGAAGAATATCCTCTTTCCAGGGAAATAAGGGCACTGTCCAACGCGTGGGAAACCCAGGATGGTGAAGGTTACATTGTTTCCGCCAAAGGTGCTCCGGAGGCAATCGCGGACCTTTGTCATTTGAGTGAAGAAGAAAGAGAATCGCTCATCGGGACAATAAATTTAATGGCGGGAGAGGGGCTGCGGGTTTTGGGCGTGGCCAAGGCATATTTTGAGAAACAGAAACTGCCTACGTCGCAGCATGATTTTGATTTTTATCTTGTAGGTTTGATAGGAATGGCAGACCCGGTTCGCGAAACCGTGCCTTGTGCTATCGATGAGTGTTACAACGCCGGTATCCGAGTTGTGATGATTACCGGGGATTACCCGGCTACCGCGTGCAACATCGCAAAACAGATAGGGCTTAAAAATCCCGAGAACGTCATTACGGGCCCTGAGTTTGAAAAATTAAGTCCCGAGAAGCTTGCCGAACGAATCCGGACGGTAAACATCTTCTCGAGAGTCGTCCCGGAACAAAAACTGCTTATTGTCGATGCCCTCAAAGCCAATGGCGAAGTGGTGGCTATGACCGGCGATGGCGTAAATGACGCGCCCGCGTTGAAATCCGCTCATATAGGAGTCGCGATGGGCGAACGCGGGACTGACGTCGCAAGAGAGTCGTCCGACCTTGTGCTTTTGAACGACGATTTTACATCCATAGTTGATGCGGTCAGGATGGGTAGGCGGATTTTCGACAATCTCAGGAAGGCGACCGCCTATATCATCAGCGTCCACGTTCCTATAGCCGGCTCTTCGCTGATTCCGGTCCTGCTTGGCTGGCCAATAATTCTATATCCTGTGCACATCGTTTTTCTCGAGCTTATAATTGACCCTGCGTGCTCTATTGTTTTTGAAGCGGAGACGGAAGAATCGAACATTATGCGTCGTCCGCCCAGGCCGCCCAAAACATCTATGTTTTCCCGTCGGCTGATAATTCTTAGCTTGTTGCAGGGATTGTTCTCGCTTCTTGTCGTAACCGGCGTTTTCAGGGTAGCGTTATCGCTCGGCCAGACCGATGCAGGCGCAAGGTCGCTCGCCTTTGCCACGCTGGTTATATCCAATCTTTGCCTGATTCTCACAAACCGTTCCTGGTCAAGAAGTATTCTCAGTTCACTGACGGTTCATAATAAGTGGCTCGTCCGGGTGGTGGCAGGCGCTATTTTGTTCCTCGGGCTGGTGATTTATGTGCCTGTATTACAAAAATTGTTCCATTTCGAGCGACTGCACGGCTGGGACATTCTTATTTCACTGCTGGCCGGCGTGCTTAGCGTTATATGGTTTGAAGTGGTGAAGATATTCGCCGGCAAAAACAATGCGGAACTTTTGAAATCCTGATGGTATATCCAATCCTCATCAGCTAATCGGGATTATTACGGAAGGAAAGGGGGAAATTATGGCGGTCTATATGATTATCGAAGCCAAAGAGATTATGGATAGAGCCAGATACGGCGAGTATATCGAGAAAGTGCCGCGGACTATCGAAAAGTATGGCGGCAAATATCTCGCACGCGGAGGCGATGTAACGGTTGTCTCCGGCGATTGGAAACCCGCCCGGCTGATTATTGTCGAGTTTGCCTCAATGGAAAAGTTTCATGCCTGGTGGCGTTCGCCGGAGTATCGGGCGATTGCCCCTCTGCGCGAGCAATCCGCCAAAACAAATGCAATTGTTGTGGAGGGTGTCTAAGGAGGTATATTCTAATGGAAATCATAGCGTTTAATGGCAGCCCGAGAAAAGAATGGAATACGGCAACCCTGCTTAAAAAAGCTCTTGAAGGCGCATCTTCACAGGGGGCCCAAACAGAACTCATACACTTGTACGATTTGAAGTATAAGGGATGTATCAGTTGTTTTGCCTGCAAGAAGAAAGGCGGCGAAAGCTACGGCAAATGCGTGGTAAAAGACGCCCTGAAGCCGATTTTTGAAAAGGTGGAAACGGTCGATGCCGTTATTTTTGGTTCGCCTGTTTATCTGGGAACTGTCACCGGCCAAATGCAGTCGTTTATGGAGCGGCTGGTATTCCCGTATTTGACTTATACTGACCCGCCGGCGTCTCTTTTCCCGAAAAAGATTCACACGGGGTTTATTTATACGATGGGCGTTACCGAGGAAGCAATGAACGAGTTCGGTTATAAACAACGCTTCGCAACTATTGAACGCCTTCTGAGAATAATCTTCGGCTCAGGTGAAACGCTTTTAAGCTTTGATACATTGCAGTTCGAGGATTATTCAAAAGTAGTCGCGCCGCGGTTTGACCCTGTGCAGAAGTTAAAAAGACGAAAAGAAATATTCCCTCAGGATTGCCAAAAGGCTTTTGAGATGGGCGTTCGGCTTGCCGCGAAGGGAAAAATATAAAACAAGGGGACATAAGCTAAGGTTAACTGGAATTTATGCTGAAAATAATTGTAGAGTCGCGGAACAATGAAGCATCCGAGTTTGGGTTTGAAGGAATACTATGAAAGTACTCCTCCAAACCTTCGGCTGCCAGATGAATAAGCTGGATTCGGCGATTGTTGAATCCTCGCTTCGGGATACCGGCTACCAGTTTGTCGATAACGCCAAAGAAGCAGATGTTGTCCTGATAAATACCTGCTCGGTTCGTGACCACGCCGAGCAGCGAGTTATGTCACACCTGGGAAATCTAAAACACATCAAGGAGACCAAGCCGGATTTGGTAGTGGGCGTGATTGGTTGTATGGCTCAACGGCTGGGCAGTGAATTGTTTAAGCAATCGGCCGTAGATATTGTTTGCGGCCCCGCCCAAATAGCCGAAATACCTCGGCTGATAAGCGAGGCAATACAGGAAAAGAAAAAGGTGGTGGCGATTACAGAAAAAATTCGCCAAATATCGCCTGATGCTCAATCGCTCGAACGGTTTGAAACCGAATACGGCGGCGATGATATAGATATACCGGGGCAGGCATACGTCCGGGCGATGCACGGCTGCGACAAATTCTGCTCTTACTGCGTTGTGCCTTATGTCCGCGGGCCGGAGACATCGCGTCCGCCCGGAGCGATAATCGAGCAAACCAAACGTCTTGCCCAAAACGGTATCAAACAAATTACCCTGCTTGGCCAGAGGATCAACGCTTACGAATACAAAGCGGGCGACAAGACATATTGCCTTGCGGACCTGCTCGAAATGATAAGCAAAATAGACGGTGTCGAATGGATAAAGTTCGTTACAAGTTACCCGTCTAAAAAGTATTTCAAAGAAATTATGCAGGCGATGGCCAATCTGCCGAAGGTTTGCCGATACCTGCACATCCCTGCGCAAAGCGGCTCAGACCAAATCCTCAAGGCGATGAACCGCGGCTACACCTCGGCGGAATATCTCGAACTGCTCGATATTGCCCGGCAAATCGTGCCCGATATTGCAATTGCCGGTGATTTTATCGTCGGCTTCCCAGGCGAAACCGATGATGACTTTTCCCAAACCATTGACCTTGTCAAAAAGGCACGATACAAAAACTCCTTTATTTTCAAATACTCACCCAGACCCGGCACTATCGCCGACAAACGGCTGGAGGATAACGTCCCTCAGGAAATCAAGGAACGTCGAAACCACGAGCTTCTCAAGGTGCAGGAAGAAATCAGCAGGGCTCTTGCCGCTGAGTTCACCGGCCAAACCGTCAAAGTCCTCGTCGAAGGACCAAGCAAAAAAGCGCATCAGGTCGATAATCTCCCTCAGCTTATCGGCAGGACCGCAGGCGATTGGATAACCGTCTTCAATGGCCCTGAAACACTTGCAGCCCGGTTCGCAAACGTTAAAATCACCCGAACAACCCCGCTTACACTCTTCGGCGAGCTTGTTTGATTCAGCGGTTCTGCTTCTGCCACAAAATCCTTTGAAAATTAACCCTTTTGCGGTATGCTTGTCGATTATACTTGTCCGCCGCAGGCGGATTTGAATACCCCTTTTAATTTGTGAGAAGATTATGAGCGAATTTAAGATTGAGCCATCACAGCGGATAACGCGACTGCCGCCGTATCTATTTGCGCGGCTGAATGCGCTGAAGCACGCCAAACGGCAGGCGGGCGCTGACCTTATAGACCTCGGTATGGGTAACCCTGTTGACGGGGCCCCGCAGATTGTTGTTGATAAGCTTTGCGAGGCCGCCAGAGACCCCCGAAACCACCGTTATAGCGCATCCCGCGGCATCAAGGGGCTGCGAATCGAAATGGCGAAGAAATATGCCCGTCTCTGGAACGTGGAGCTGGATCCCGAAAAGGAAGTGCTTGCATGCATCGGGTCTAAGGAAGGTTTCAGTCATATGTGCCTGGCAATGCTGGGGCCTGGCGATACGGCTATTGTGCCCGACCCGGCGTTCCCGATTCATAATTACGCCGTCGCCCTTGCAGGCGCCAATGTAATATCGCTACCGCTGGGCTGCGACCAGAAGTTCATAGATAATATCATTATGGTCTGTGAGCATCTGTATCCCAAGCCGAAACTGTTGATTTTGAACTATCCGCACAACCCGACCGCGATGACGGTGGATGAGGGCTTTTTTGAGCCAATAATCGATATCGCCAAACGATTCGGCATAGCAGTCATCCACGATTTCGCTTATGGCGAAACCTGCTTCGATGGCTATAAAGCCCCGAGCTTCCTTTCCGCAAAAGGCGCCAAGGACGTGGGCGTCGAATTTACGACCTTGAGCAAGCCATACAGTATGGCCGGCTTTCGGGTCGGGTTCGCCGCGGGCAACAAGGATATGATTAATTACTTAGCCACCATAAAGGGCTATTACGATTACGGCATTTTCCAGGCGGTGCAGATTGCCGGTATCATCGCGATGCGCCACTGCGCACAGGACGTTATAGAGCAGAACAAAAAATATCAGTCACGACGGGACGTTCTCTGCGATGGACTGACTCGCATTGGCTGGGATGCCCCAAAACCGCGGGCCGGTATGTTCGTCTGGGCTAAAATACCCCAGGAGCATCTCAAAGGCAAAAACACCATAGATTATTCTCTGGACCTCGTGGAATATGCAGAGGTTGCCGTTGCGGCAGGCGGGGCGTTCGGCGAAAACGGCGAAGGATACGTCAGGATTGCGCTGGTTGAAAATGAGCAGCGCCTGCGCCAGGCGGTTCGCAATATAAGCCGGTTTGTTCGCGAAAAGCCGATAAAAAAAACTAAGCAGTAAAAACGATAAAAAGTGAAGTGCGAAAATGGCGCGAGTGATGTTGTGTTGTGCTGCGATTTGTTTCTTGGCTCTTTTTGGCAACATATCAACAGCAGCGGTTGGCCAATTCGAAGGACAATGCGACGTCGGTGATGCCTGTGATATCGGCATACCCGGCTCGGCTGCGTTTGACGCGGCGAAAAACGAATATAGAATCACCGCCAGCGGCTACAATATGTGGTTTAACAGGGACGCTTTTTATTTCCTTTATAATCGCCTCGAAGGCGACCTGGTTATGGTTGCGGATATTAACTTTGTCGGAAAAGGCAAAGTCGCACACCGCAAGGCCGGCTGGATTGTCCGCCAGACGCTTGACAAGGATTCTCCCTTTATCGGTGCCATTGTCCACGGCGACGGCCTTATCGCCTTGCAGTGGCGAACAGTCAAAGGCGGCCAAATGAGCGACGACCTTGAAATACTCCGAGCCGTAAAAGGGTTCGCGACAATAATGTTAGAACGCCACGCGGATACTTACACGCTTTCCGTCGCTCCTGACGGCAAGACATTCCAGATTGTCGGCTCGGTAACAATGAAACTGACCGACCCGGTTTATGCGGGTTTGGTGGTTTGCTCTCACGATGCCAATACGGCCGAAACGGCTGTCTTCACCAATGTTAAACTTGAAAAACAAGGGGTGGTAAATATGAAAGGTCGCGTTCTCGAAAGCACACTCGAAACAATCTCTGTCGAAAACGGCGAACGAAAAACCGTATATCGTGCACGCCAGCATTTTGAGGCGCCCAACTGGACGCCCGATGGCAAAACGCTTGTGTTTAACAGCAATGGGCTTATCTACACTATTCCCGTCGAAGGCGGCCAACCTCAATTGCTCGATACCGGCGAAGCCAAAAAATGCAACAACGACCACGGTTTGTCGCCTGACGGCAAATTTCTCGCCGTCAGCAGCCAGCATGCTCTCGACAGCAAATCCCGGATTTACGTTCTGCCAATCACGGGCGGCGCAGCTCGCCTTGTAACCCCGAATGCGCCTTCCTACTGGCACGGCTGGTCTCCCGATGGCAAGACCCTCGCGTACTGCGCCCAAAGAAACAACGAATATGATATTTACATAATTCCAGTTGATGGCGGCGAAGAAACGCGACTGACCAATACTCCGGGCAAGGACGACGGTTCTGAGTATTCGCCCGATGGCAAATATATTTTCTTCAATTCCGACCGAACGGGCCTAATGAAAATCTGGCGTATGAGCGCCGACGGCAGCGACCAGCAGCAGGTTACTTCCGACAAGGATTACGCTGACTGGTTTGCGCATCCGTCGCCCGATGGCAAATGGCTTGTGTTTGTTTCGTATGATAAAAGCGTTAAAGATCATCCCGCTAACAAAGATGTAGTCCTCAGATATCTGCCGCTTAGCGGAGGAAAGCCAAAAGTGCTGACTAATTTGTTTGGCGGGCAGGGAACAATGAACGTTCCGTCCTGGTCGCCAGACAGCAAACGTGTCGCGTTTGTAAGTTACCAGCTCTTGCCGCCAAAGTAGCAAATTCTCGACAGGGAATGGCTGGTTTAGGGTTTATGTGTAGTGGCATTTCGCCTTGATTCTTGAGACAATCTTCGGCGTAACAGGCAAATCGACTCTTAAATATGCCGTTATTTTGGGACCTCCGGTCTTGTCAGGATATTGACGGCATTTTGGGGTCAAAAAAAAATTTTAAAAATTCCCAAAAAACACTTGACTTTATTTAAGCAATATGTTTTAATACAATTGTCAGCTTGGGGGCTGGCGAGAAAACTCACAGTACAAGAGATTAAGCAGTGTTGCTCTTTGACAGTGAGTGTTTTCTCATTATGTGTCACAGTAGTACCATTCGAGAAGCGGGGGAAGAGGAAACTCACATAGTGAAAGCGTTGTAAGTGCTTTATTTTTAGCAACTTACAGCCGTTTGAGCCGATAGCCGGGCACGGGGTCTTGCTATCGGGACAGGGCAGGGGAAATTCCACGAGAAGAGAATAGAGAAGAATTATGCGCCGATTCCACGCGCAGAATGCGGACGGTGCGCAGGTCGAGGCGTTATGCACACGGCCTACTGTTGTGCTTTGATATTAGAAGACAAAAAGTAGCCGGAAACAGAACGCGGAGGTAAGTGATGAATAAAAGAAAATCGACAGGGGTACGGGTATCAGTAATCACTTTTATGGTGATTCTGAGTGCGGCTGTCAGCGCTGGTGCCAGGGTTTTTCCTGCCCCTTCATGGAGCGGACAAGATGGAACCACCTTTCAGCAATGGTCATTTTTGGATGGGAGTGCTAATCCATCACCCGATGTTTTTCCCGCTGCGAGTAATCCTTTTGGGACGCCGCAGCTTTCTGTGTACAACAGTGTGTGGAGCAATAACCTCGACGGGCATCAGGGGGTTTGGACATTTTCGGGCTTTGGGAGCGGGGTGCTTTTAGATATCCCGAATAACCCGGTGTCCCAGCCCGTAAAAGAAATATTGGTTGAGCTGACATGGGAGGCAGCCGGCCTCAGCAATTTTATCCCGGATCAGCCGATTATAGGCGTTTGGGCAAATAATTTCACAGAACAGTTTATGGGGGTACAACAACTTGACAACAATTGGAAGGCCTCACTTTACAAAATCACCATCTCGCCAAGCCCGTCGGCTGAACAGATAACGATAAATGGGGACATTCGTTTGGACCAGATCGTTGTGGACACCCGTTGCATTCCCGAGCCGGCCACAATGGCATTGTTTGGTGTTGCATCAGCTTTATACGCGGTGAAGCGGGGGAAGAAACGCCAGGCGGGGTAAAATTAGAACACGCCTGGTTTGGGCGGGGAATTGTGTGATGGAGGAAGATGAAAAGAGATAATTCAAAATCAGGGCATTGTGCAGCGGCTGCCTGTTGTGCAATCCTGTTGCTTTGTCTCACTGTGCCTGCATACTGCGAGGAAGACAGGACTGCCTTAATGCTGGAGGTAAGTCCTTCCCAGGGCGGCTATCTGAACATTGCGACTGGCGTTCACACTTACGACAGGTTTGCAGAGGTCACTCTGATAGCCACACCTAGACCAGGCTATCAGTTTGTTTACTGGCTGGGCAATGTGAGCGAATCCACGCATAGTTCCACCTCTGTATTTCTTGATTCTCCGAAAATGGTCATCGCTGTTTTTGAGCGGAATGTATTCGAAATGGTGGGAGGTGGAGAAGAGGGCGGCGGTTCAGATTTTGTGAGTGTGAGCACCACCAGTACCAGTAGCGACAACAGTAGTGGCGGTGGTGGGCTGGTACGAAGTGGAGGTGGAGGGGCATCATCTGACACGTCTCTTGAACAGGCCGAAGGCGGCCCCAAACGGTCGTCCACGTCGCATGAGCATATCCCGACTCCGGTCCCTGAGCCGGTGACAGTAGTATTGTTCTTTGCCGGGTCCCTTATGTTGGCAAAAAGCCGACGCAATGGCGCGAACATAACAAAGAAAACGTAATAATCAAAGCTTATCCCCCTGTTTGCCGATTTCGGTCCGGCAACCCGGAAATGCCAGAAGGCCTCAAGCACCTTCTGGCATATTTTTTTGCTTGTGTTTCAATAGTTGCCGTGATGTGCCGGCTACGTCTTTCTGAATACGGCAACGACGTTTTCTACCTCGACGACAAATAGCCGGTTGTCCCCCTCGAAGTCAACCGGTATGGCCCCCTTGGGATTGAACAGAACCTTGTCGTATTTTTGCAGAGGTATCTCCGGCGTGTTTTCAATCTCAGTTGATATCGCCACGATTCTGCCGGTTATGGTCGGAATCTCGATGTTGTCGGGCAGTTGAATGCCCCCTTTGGTTCGTTTCTTGTCCTCGTCCTTGCGGATAAGCACGCGTTTGCCTACCGGTTCGATTGTCTCGAATGATTCGGGGTCACTTTGGTTTTTGCCGGCCATAGTTTAAGCTCTCCGGAGTCAGGTTGTTTTACGCTCATATTATGCGCAGGATGACTGGTTTTATGCAACTGTTTTGGGCGGCCATTTGATGCTAAGCAGGCCTGAAAATATTTTTCAAAAAATCCAAAATTGTCCTTGACATAGAGTGCTCTGTAATATAGAGTACTCTATGTAAACGACGAATTTGTTTTGAAAGGGTTAGTTTATGAACGTTACGAATGAAGATGCTGTTCAGTCGCTGGCGCAGGTCGAAGAGGTAATGGCAAAAACGAGACAGTCGCTTGTTTCAACCTATGCGGGGCCTTTTCTGATTCTGTGGGGTTTTATATGGGTCGTATCTTATTTGGGAACGCACTTTTTTCTGATGTGGGTTGACTGGATATGGAACATATCCAGCGGATTGGGCTGTATCGGCACCATCTTTATATTCTGGCGGTTATTTGGACGC
Organism: Sedimentisphaerales bacterium; assembly: GCA_050013675.1. GTDB lineage: Bacteria > Planctomycetota > Phycisphaerae > Sedimentisphaerales > Anaerobacaceae > Fen-1362. The sequence goes on along the minus strand of JBEKEU010000001.1, from coordinate 124,832 downwards.
GGTTCCGCAACAAGGAACCCGTCGGACAAAGGGCTTGTCTTGCGAACGATTTTGTTCTGGCCTTTGTTTTTCGCATACGCGTTTGTGTGGCTCAGTATCGTGAAGCCCGGCAATGGCGTTGTGCTTAACGCTTTTCTTGTGACCGCGATTATGTTTGCCTATGTTGTGATTGGTCTTTGGTTTGGCAGTTGGCTGATGGTTGTTCTGGGAATCGTCGTAACCGGCTTTACCCTCATTGGTTTTCACCTTATTCCTGCATATTACTATTGCTTATGGATGGCCGTTACGGCTGGCGGCGGTCTCCTGGGCACGGGACTTTATATGAAATTGCGGTGGAGGTAACTATGGCTGAGCTTGACAATACAATCCATCAGTCGGTCCGGCTGCAAATTATGTCGTCGCTGGTTGCCCTCTATGCCGGCGAGGAAATAGAGTTCGTGTATTTGAGAAAACTGCTCAACCTCACCGACGGCAATCTCGGCGCGCATCTGGCCAAGCTCGAAGAGGCGGGATACGTGAAAGTAAAAAAGACGTTTGTCGCCCGCAAGCCTCGCACGTTTATTACCGCAACCGGCAAAGGTCGAGACGCATTCGAAGAGCATATCAGTGCTTTGAAACAGATTATAGGTGCACAACAGAAAACCAATTTGAAAGGAAAATGAGATGCGTAAGATGAGGAATATGTTGGTGTTGTTGCTGGTGGTAATAGTTGCTGCGGCTACAGTCGAATTATTCGCCGAGCAGGGCAGTGGGGAATCGGATTTTTCGATAAAAAAATCCGAGGCGCAGACCGTGCTCTATACCGTTTATCGCGGCCCCTATGAGAATGTTGGTAAGCCCATCGGTGAGCTTTATGGACTTGCAATGCAGAAAAGTATTAGGCCCCGTGGCCCAGTCGCGATGGTTTATCTGAACAATCCGCAGAACACAACTCAGGAACACTTTCTTGTTGAGATTAGAATACCCGTTGACTCCAATGCCCTTCAACAGGCGGGAACTTTAGGCCCAATGACTGATATAAAAACACTGAAAGCGACAGAATATGCGGTTATGAAAAAGCAGTCGGGGCTGACGGATTATGAAGCTTTTTACCGCGCTTTATATGAGCGGATTGCCAAAGAAGGATATCACCGAACCGATGACGCTGTCGAGGTCTTTACAGGAACCGGAATAGGCGGCGACTATAGTCAGATGAAATCGGAAGTAATGGTGCCGGTTGCTAAGACTGCTCCTGTTGGGAATTGAACCGGTACTATTTTGCGGCGTGACTATGTGTTAGGTGCTGCTGATTAATGCCCGGCAGGATGCGATTGAATGCCCCAGTCCCGGCGTAATTTGTGCGACGGCCTTGAGTTCGTCTGCGGTTAATTGATTACGCGAAGAACGGTAAATGAGAATGAACCCCATTGAGCTGGCTGGGGTTGATAACGGGATTGCTGCCGTCGAGATTTTTTCCAGGCAGGCGGGAGAACCCGCAAGCCCCATCGCCAGCATATCTTCGATGGTACAGATTCGGTTGGATTTGGCGATGTTGCCGACTAATTCTGCGGTGAAAAAGTTTTCGATGCGCCTGTCCTCAAGGTCGATTGGCTGGTCGCTCTCGAATATGTGCAGTTCAAAATTGCCGTGTTGCCGCCCCTCGGCGATGGTCGGGGCAAGCAGGAAAAATGCGACGTTTGCGTCCGGGATTTGGCCTTTGATGAGGTTGCCGGCGGTGCAGAGCAATTCATTTAGTTCGGTAAGACCCGCTATTGCTTCGTAAAAGTCCGCGGCAAAACCGATTGTATTCAGCGCCTTTATGAAATCCTTTTGGGCTGCAACAAAGTCGTTGCACAGAATATCGATTTGCTTCGCCTGCTTTTTGCGTTCTTTGTTTAGCCGGGTAATCAGCAGTCGCAGCCGTTTATTTCGTCTTTCGTCGTTCACCGCGTCCTCATGTCATATAGTCATAAAGTAATGGTTGGTGTCCCTTCTCACGCTGTTAAAATCGACCTTTACCGGCCTCGGCTTTAGGTGCCTGCTTTTAGCAGCAACCAGCCCCATAACTAACGTCCTATCAGTTTTATGGCGTTGCGCTCAAGGCCTGCTGTGTTGTTTGCCCGGCATTTCCTGCGTAATTGCGCTGTTTTTAGGACTTAACTCCCTGTTGCCTGCCCCAGCATATCATTGGCAGGGGCGGACAGGGTGGTTAGCCCCGAAGCCTGCTTCGGGGTCATTTTTCTTGAATCTTAAATTGACGCGCAGTGTCATCCCCGGGCAAATTTCTCTGTGACTTCTTGCCGTAATGGCTTGGCCATCCCTTTCGGGAGGCATCCCTTAGGGAGTGGCTAAAAAAATACGAGACCTATGTGGCTAAACTATCGGTTTCAACAACGGGAACAGCACAACGTCCCGTATGCTCGTCGCGCCCGTCAACACCATCACAAGCCGGTCTATCCCGATTCCAAGGCCACCCGCGGGCGGCATCCCGTATTTCAACGCCGTCACAAAATCGTGGTCCATTGTCGCCATCGTCTCTTTTTGTCCCCGAAGCTGCTGACGGAAATTCTCCTCCTGCACCGCCGGGTCATTCAGCTCAGTATAAGCGTTCGCTAATTCCATCCCCGCGATATACATCTCGAATCGCTCCGCAATCTCTGGCTGCCCCTTCTTTCGCTTCGTCAGGGGACACAACGCCGCCGGATAATCAATCACAAACGTCGGGTTAGTCAAATGCTCCTCGACCGTCTGCTCGAAAACCTCGTTGATTACCACCGCGTCGTCCATATTCTTATGCTCAATTTTCAGCGACTCCGCCTTTTTGCGAATGCCCCTGATATCCCCGATATCGCAGCCCGCGTATTCCTTCAAAAGCTCTGCGTATTTCGCCCGCTTCCAAGGCCGCGCAAAATCAACGGTTTTTTCGCCGAAAGTCGTCTTACTATCCTTGCAGTATTTCTCCACCAGAAGACAAATCATCTCTTCCGTTAAATCCATCATAATATTGTAGTCGGCGTACGCCTGGTACAATTCCAGCATCGTAAATTCCGGGTTATGCCGCGTGCTCAAACCCTCGTTGCGGAAGTTGCGGTTTATCTCAAAAACCTTCTCCATCCCGCCCACAAGCAGCCGCTTCAAAAACAGCTCCGGCGCAATCCTCAAAAACAAATCCATATCAAGCGAATTATGATGCGTGATAAATGGCTTCGCCGCTGCTCCCCCTGCTATCGTCTGCATCATCGGCGTCTCAACTTCCATAAACCCGCGACCCGTCAAATACTCCCTCACTGTCCGTATTATCGCGCTTCGTTTCCTGAATAATTCCATCACCTCTGGGTTCGCCCAAAGGTCAACGTATCGCTGCCTGTATCGCAAATCTATATCCGCAAGCCCGTGCCACTTCTCCGGCGGCTGCATCAGCGACTTGCTCAATAGAACAACCTCGTCCGCCCATATCGTTATCTCGCCCGTCTTCGTCTTCCCTAACCCGCCTGATGTCCCGATTATATCCCCAAGCTCGAGCAGCTTCATAAAACTCCACTTCGATTCCAGCAAGCTCTTGCTCAAGCCAACCTGTATCGCGCCTGAACTGTCTCTCAACGTAATAAATATCAGCTTGCCGATATCACGCAGTAAAATTATCCTCCCCGCGCATTTCGCTTTCTGGCCCTCTTCGCCGTCTTTGTATCGCGCCTTTGTCTGGGCCGCCGGCTCTGCCCCCTCATACCGCCCGCCATATGGGTCTATACCCATTTGTTTTATGGCATTTAACTTCTCCTGCCTCGCCTGTTCAAACCTGTCCGCCGTATCTTTGGAATTTTTAAATTCAGTCATTGGCTCTTGTTTAAGATTTAGGTATTGATATTTAGGGTTTCGCGCTTCGCGCCTGTTCTCGTATCAGTTTGCTCTTTATCACTAATATCCCCGTCGATAACTGCGGGTCAACCTCGACGGTCTGGGCAATCGTGTGTTTCTTCAAAGGCGAATTGGCATCGTCGTGCCCGGCATTCACAAGAACGTCGTTGTCCCGCTGCAACTCGAACATCTTGCGAAACTCATCACTTCGTAGCGACACCGCGACGTCCGGCCCAACGCCCCAGTCATTTTTGTTTTCTTTCTTCGCCTCGTCCTGGCTCTTTATTTTCTGACCCGAAGGCAGATACCAGTTTGCCATCGTGTATTTCAACTGCGAACCCTCGCCCGGATACATTGATATCCCCTGCACAACACCTTTACCGTGCGTCCGTTCCCCGACAAGCGTCGCCCGCTTGTGCGACGGGTCCGCAAGGGCGCCCGCGACTATCTCCGATGCGCTCGCCGAGCCGGCGTTAATCAGCACAACCATTGGGTATTTCGGATGTGTTCCCTTGCTGTGCGCCGTCGCGTATGACGGTATCCCGAACCGCGACCGCGTTATAACTATCAGCCCGTCATCTAAAAATTCGTCCGTAACGTCAACCGCGCTGTCGAAAAAACCACCGGGATTAAACCGCAAATCCAGTATCAATCCGCGCATCCCCGACGCCTCCAGCGACTTCAACGCCGCCTTTACATCTGCCGCAGTCGTCTCCGCAAAACTCGTCAGCCGAATGTACCCTATCTTGTCCTGCTCGTCAACCATCCGCAGCCATTTGCCTTCGCCGCTCCTCTGCAACCCCCTAAGTGTAGGAACCACTATCTTGGCGCGAGTCAGCGTTATATCACGCGTGGGGTCTTTGCCGTTGCGACGAATCGTCAGCGTAACCTTCGTCCCCGCCGGCCCTTTTATACGACTGACCGCGCACGAAAGCGGCACATCCTTTGTAGGCATACCATCAACCTTTTCTATCACGTCTCCAACGTCAATCCCCGAGCTATACGCGGGTGTATCAGGCAGCAAACTTCCAACCGTAAGCTGTCCGCTTTGCCTCGATATTTCTATTCCTATCCCCGTAAACTCATTCGTCATCTGCTGTTCAAATTCCGAAACATCTCTCGGCCAGACCAGAATCGTATAAGGGTCGAGCGTCAAAAATGATGCCTCTGAAAACTGAGCGATCACAACCCCCTCTGGCATCCTGGCGCTCGTCAGATTTCGCTCCAAAACCTTCTCGAATGCCGATATAAAGCTGTCTTTGCTCCCACCCTCGGGCCAGTTATTTACTTCATCTTCCAGCGAAACCATCGCCAAACCAAACGTTGCTATCGCGTTGGCATCCGGCTTGAAATCCTTGAAACTCTCTCCCAGCACCGCCACCCGGTTATTCGGCTCGGTTTTGCGATCTTCAATAATCTCACCGCCGCCTTCAGGACCGGGTATTAGCATCGCAGACGGGGCAGCCGACGCTGTCCCGGCTGTGTTCGTATCCCGCAACGACGTCAGCGTCCCTACCACATCCGCAAGTAATCTGCATCGCCGAATCCCCTTCGACGCCATTTCACGGTAGTCAATCTTGCTTATATAACGAAAACTCAGCTCGTCAACCGCCCGAACAAATATCCGCCTCTTTACGCTCTCCAGCCGCTGCTTGCCCGTCTCGCACGGACTATCCTGAAACGAACCAGCTATCTCCGCCTTGGTTATCAACTGCTCCGCGTAATCCGAGTATGCCTTGTTGTTCGGCTCAAGAGCGGCAAGCCAGCTGTAACACGTCATATACGCGTCAAGCCACTTACCCCTCCGCTCATATCTCGTCGCCTCCGCCTTGGCCCTGGCAATCGCGTCCAGCAAACACGGCTCATTCAATAACCTCTGCTTCTGCTGCTCATCCGCGAATTCCATCGTCCGAACCACCGCCGCCAATATGGCCGTAGGGCCGCGCGTCTGTTCATGGTCGTTGGCGTCCGTTTCCAGCTTCGTCGGGTCGGTTTCTTCCAGCCATCGCTGGGCAAACGCCAGCATATTTTCCAGAACATTGTTGCCATCCGGGGGCTTGCTCGCCTTTAGTCGCTCAAATTCCGCCAGCTGTTCCTTGTAGGCGGTATCTCGCTGCGCCTGCCGGCTCTTCTGCATCCGCTGCCACTGAGCCACTATATCATTCAACTCTTCGACCGGCTTCCAACCCTTTTGAACGCCACCCGACTCCTCTACTACCTTGCCTGCCTCATCAAACTTGCCCTTCTCAATAAGCCCGCAGACCAGCTCCACAACCTCTCGTTCGCTGTTGAAATCAGCCGCCGTGGATGCAATTCCGCACGGCTCCCCAACCTCCGCCGGACGATTAATCTCCAAGCCATGCGGCGCAGCCCACAGACATATCGCCGCCGCGCAAAATCCAATTATTATCATCGCGGGCCATAAAACCCGCGACCTTATCCAAAACCCGCGACTAACCTGCATAGAATATCTCTCAACAAGACGCTGCTTTTTCGCCAGCGTCAATCATAAATCATAAATCAAAAATCATAAATTGAAAATGTCTTACAGGCACTCGCCCGCCTTGCCCGCGCATCCCAACACGTGCAGCTTGTGCTTTACCATCGCCTTTATCGCGTCTCTGGCCGGCCCCAAATACTTCCGCGGGTCAAACTCGCTCGGCTTCTCCGCGAACACCTGCCGAATCTTGGCCGTCATCGCCAGCCGCAAATCCGTATCTATATTAACTTTACAGATCCCCAGTTTGGAGGCCTCGGTTATTGCCGATTCGGGCACACCCATCGCGTTCGGCATCTTGCCGCCGTATTTGTTAATCAGGTCCACAAATTCCTTCAAAACGCTGCTTGAGCCGTGCATCACCAGCGGGAAACCTGGCAGTAATCTCTGAATCTCTTTTATCCTGTCAATCGCGAGCTTCGGCACACTCTTAAACTTGTATGCCCCATGGCTCGTTCCTACCGCGACCGCTAACGAATCGACGCCGGTCTTTCCGACGAATTCCACCGCCTGCTTGGGGTCCGTCAGGTGTTTCTCGACATCATCAACGCCAACGACGTGCTCCTCGATGCCGCCAAGCTGCCCAAGTTCCGCCTCAACCACTACCCCGTGTTTGTGTGCGTATATAACTACTTCCTTGGTCATCCTGATGTTCTCTTCGAAGGGGAACTTCGAGGCGTCTATCATCACCGACGTAAACCCGTCATCGACGAACTGCTTGCACGTCTCGAAGTTGTCGCCGTGGTCAAGGTGCGTCGCGATTGGTATATCCGGGTTTTCCTTCACTGCCACGTTCATTATCGCGGTCAAATAGCTGTTGCTCGCGTATTCGCGGGCGCCCTTCGACACCTGCAAAATCAACGGCGCCTTCTCCTCTGCTACCGCCTCTATGATACCCTGTGTGATTTCCATATTGTTGACGTTGAACGCCCCAACTGCGTAGCCGTGCTTATAGGCCATCTCAAACATCTTCTTCGTCGTTACCAATGGCATAAAAATCTCCTTAGTTTTAAGTTTCAAGTTCTTGGTTTTGAGTTCGGTAGTATAACGCTACCTTATGCTAATTTCAAACCAATTCGTAACTCCGAGAGGGGGAAGATTTTTTGTTTTAACCACTCCCGTAAGGGACGCCTTTCGGCGGGATTTGGCCACAAACCCCGGCAAGCTATAGGCCGGGGGTGTCTTAGCGGCGGAAAATTCTAATTAAAATTCTCTGTGCTCTTTGTGCCCTCTGTGGCTAAAATAAAGAAGTTGTTTGCTCTCAGCCTGCCCTGCGTAGCTTTAGCGAAGCAGGGTGGCAAAAAGAAAGCTATGTGGCAAAGATAAATCGAATGGGTAAGGGATGCTGAAGATATTTTTGTGGCTGCGATACCTTAGGAAGAGGAGGGTAGTGCTGCTGAGTATCGCGGCGGTTGCGCTTTCAACGGCGCTTCTGATAGTAGTTGCCAGCTTATTCAACGGGTTTATAAACGCATTTGAGCAGAGTGCGGTTGACGGTATGGGAGACGTTGTTTTGTCGCCTGGGAAGAATTTTGCGGGGTACGCGGAGCTTGAGAAGCGATTGGAGGAGATTAAATCGGTAGAGGCGGCGACGGCGATGTTGTCTGCGCAGGGGCTTTTGCATTTAGGCAAGGGCAACGTTCGGGCGGTTGAGATTTGGGGTATTGAGCCGGCAAAATTCGGTAAGGTGACGGCGTTTGATAAGTCGTTACTGAAGGGCCAGACAAAAACGACTCCTGACCCCTTTTCTTCTACAATGGGTTATATTGGGATAGGTGTTCTGGCTGAGCCGAATGAACAGACCGATGAATATGATGTCAACGGCGCGGAAAGAATGATTGGACAACAGTTCGTAATTACGACTGGCTCAACCAATGACGGGAAAGACGGTGGACAGAAGTTCAGACGCAAGACCATACAGTTTACGATGGCGGACGCTGTATTTACGGGGATTTATTATTTTGACAGCCGGCTGGTGTATTTGCCAATAGAGCAGTTGAGCAGGACGGTTTATCCGGATTCACAGGAGCCGGTTGCGGGGCGTATTCAGATTAAACTTCGTGGCGGGGCTGACGCGGAGGTCGCGATAGCGCAGATTCGCGGCGTGTGGAAGGTTTTCGCTTCGGAGAAACTCAGGTGGGAGGATTACCAGATAGAGTCAACGATAACAGAGACATCGAGGCAGATGCAGAGCCGGTTCGTGGCGGAGATTCGCAAGCAGATGGGGGTTTTGCTTTTGATATTCGGGGTGATTAGCTTGAGCGCGGTGCTATTGATATTCTGCATATTTTATATGATTGTGGAGACACGCCGGAAGGACATCGCGATAATGAAAAGCTGCGGGGCCGACAGCGGGTCTATCGCATTGATATTTGTCGGGTTCGGCGCGTTTGTCGGCATACTTGGAACGCTGTTAGGGACCGTAGCCGGGTACATAGTTACGAAGAACATCAACGAGGTCGAGGGCTGGATAAGGGTCGCGTTCGGTTTGAAATTGTGGAAAGCGAGCGTTTATATGTTCAGCAGGATACCGAGCGAGGTCTATTGGCAGGCGGTATGGTGGATAGTTTTATCGGCGATACTGGGAGCGGCGATTGGCGCGGTTATACCGGCGTTGTCGGCGGCGTTTACGCGGCCGGTAAATGTTCTTCGATATGAATAAGCGGATTTAATATTGTATAAGCTGATATTGGCATTTCGTTATCTTTATCGCAGGCGGATAAGTTATCTTGCGCTTGCGGCGGTTGCGCTATGCGTTTTTATCGTCGTTGTAGTTATGACGGTGATGGACGGGCTGGTTGGGGATTTCAAACAGAAGAACCATAATTACACGGGTGATTGTGTTGTGGGGACGGAGTCGCTTGTCGGGTTTGCGTATTACGAGGACTTCGCGAGGATTGCGGAGAAGGCAAGTTACGTTGAGGCGGTGACGCCTGTGATTAAGAGTTACGCTCTTGTTGGAACGGAGGGTTCGGGGCGGAATATCGGTGTGGAATTGATGGGTGTTGAGGCGGCAAGCTACAGCAGGGTAACGGGTTTCGGGCGGACGCTGTATTATCATAAAGGCGACGCATCGAAGGCGTTTGAGGCGGGGAGCGATTCAAATCTTCCCGGTTTTGTAATCGGCGCGGACCTGTGGGGTGGTCGGAATGAAAAGGGTGAGTATTATTATGCCCCAAACCCTGATGCGACGGCGTTGTCTGTAACCTGTTTTCCGCTGACGGCGAAAGGCGCACTGGCCAAGGCGGGGACGGACGCGGTGAATACGAAGACGTTTTATTTCAGCGATTGTTCGCAAAGCGGGCTGGCGAGGGTGGATGGGTCGATTATTTATCTGCCATTTGAAGAGGCGCAGACACTTTGCGGGATGACTGAGCCGGTGAAAAGGGCGTCGTGGATTCATATCAAGTTCAAGCCGGGGACAAACATCGAAGATGGATGCCGGCAGGTTCGCCAGATGTGGGCGAAGTTCTACGATGAGCATAAAGGGAAAGATAATGCGGAGTTGCTTTCGCAGGTGAGTGTGCGGAGCTGGAAGGAGCACAGGCGAGAAAGCATCGCGGGGATGGAAAAGGAACAGGCGATGCTGATGATGATGTTCGGGCTGGTGGGGCTGACGACGGTGTTTATTGTTTACGTGGTCTTCTATATGATTATCAGTCACAAGACCAAGGACATCGGCATTCTCAAGAGCATAGGGGCATCGTGCGGCGACGTGATTGTTTTGTTTTTGGGTTTTGCGGCGGGGCTTGGCGTTGTGGGTTCGGCAGTGGGGGTCGCAGGCGGGATACTGTTTTTGCGGAATATAAACAGGATAGAGGGCTGGTTGTTTGAGCGGTTCGGTTTTCAGTTGTGGGACCGGACAATTTACGCGATAGGCGAGATACCGCATCGATTGGATTTGACGATGTTGGCGGTGGTGACAGGTTGTGCGATTTTGGCGTGTTTGGCGGGCGCGGCATTGCCGAGCGTGAGCGCGGCGAGGGCCAGGCCGGCGGATGTTTTACAGGTGAGCCAGTTATGAGTAAAGACGGATTTATAATAGAGGCACAGGGTATTCATAAAATGTACCGGATGGGAGCGGCGCAGGTGCAGGTTTTGAAGGGGGCCGACATCGCGGTCAAAAAGGGTGAGTTCGTGGCGATAGTCGGGGCGTCGGGCAGCGGCAAGAGCACACTGCTGCATATACTCGGCGCTCTTGACAGGCCTGATAAAGGGGTAGTGCGATTTGAAGGGCGGGACCTGAGCGGGATGGGCGGGGGCGAGTTGAACGAATACCGCAATAAAATGATTGGGTTTGTTTTTCAGTTTTATCATTTATTGGACGAATTAAATGTGCTGGAAAACGTGATTTTGCCCGCGATGGTGCCTTCGGGGATAATTGGGTGGATGTCGAAGCGGGTGGGCGTGAAAAAGCGCGGGCGGGAACTGCTGAAAGCGGTTGGCCTTGAAGAAAGGGCGACGCACAAGCCGTATCAGTTATCGGGAGGAGAGCGGCAAAGAGCGGCGATAGCGAGGGCGCTGGTCAATGAGCCGAGGTTGCTTTTGGCGGACGAGCCGACAGGTAATCTTGACTCCGCGACGGGAAATGGTATTCTGGAGTTGCTGGAAAGATTGAATCGTGCGGGTCAGACGATAGTTATGGTAACGCACGATGAAAGGGTTGCCAAGCGCGCCGGGCGGACGATAACGCTGGCGGACGGCAGAGTAAAGTAAAAAGCAACCATAGATTACACGGAAATTAAAGTAAAAGGAACAATGGTGAGGTTATGGCGTTGAAGATTTGGCTTGGCGATAAACTTGTCGATGAGCAGGACGCGAGGATATCCGTTTTCGACCACGGGTTGCTTTACGGAGACGGTGTATTCGAGGGGATACGGATTTATAACAAGAGGATATTCGAGTTTGAGGCGCATATCACGCGTCTTTACAACTCGGCCAAAGGGATTCGCCTGGATATACCTATGAGCCGGGAAAAGCTTATGGAGGCGACTCGCAAAACGGTTGAAGCCAACGGGATTATTGACGGCTACATCCGGCTTGTTGTTACCCGCGGAGTGGGGTCGCTGGGGCTTAATCCGTTTACCTGTGAGACGCCGACGGTTTTCATTATCGCGGACAATATCCAGTTGTACCCGCAGGAGCTTTACGATACGGGGATGAAGATAATCAGCGCGACGACAGTGCGTAATCATCCGCTGGCGATACCGCCGCAGGCAAAGAGCTTGAATTACCTGAATAATATCCTGGCCAAGATTGAGGCGTTGGACAGGGACGTGCCCGAGGCGATAATGTATAACCACGAGGGATACGTCGCGGAGGCGACGGGTGACAACGTGTTTACGGTGCGGAAGGGTGTTGTTTATACGCCGCCCGCCGAGGCCGGTGGTCTTGAGGGGATAACGCGGGAGGTTGTGATTCGGCTGGCGAAAAAAGAAGGTATAGAGGTAATCGAGAAGAACCTGACGAGATTTGATTTGTATATCAGCGACGAACTGTTTTTGACGGGTAGCGCGGCGGAAGTCATCGGTATCGTGGAGATAGACGGCCGGGTAATCGGCGACGGCAGGCCGGGTCCCGTTACGAAACAATTAAGAGACAAGTTCTTCCGGTACGCACACGGAAAGGAGAAGTAGTCCCCGCTGCTGTCTTGCGACAGCAAGACGCGGGACTGCGGGTCGGCGCAATGCAATCATCGACACAAACAGGTGGTCGTTCACTTCATTGTTTTTCCATTATCGAAGAAGAACTTACGCGGGTGAAGGTGTTGATTGAACGGGATTTGCGGGATTGCAGCGAGCCGGTTCGGAGTTTGGTTGCCTGTGTGAATGCCGGGCAGGGCAAGATGATAAGGCCCGGGCTGGTTTTGCTTTCGGGCGTGGCGTGCGGAGGGGTGACGGAGAATCATATAAAAGCGGCGGCGATTTTCGAGATGATGCATAACGCGACGCTTCTGCACGACGACGTTGTGGATGAGGGGGAAAGCCGGCGAGGAGTTCCCACGATAAACAGCGTTCACGGGAATGAGTCGGCGGTTTTGTTAGGCGATTTTCTGCTTGGCCGGGTAATACAGATGTGCGTTGGGCTGAACAAGCGAGTTGCGGAGATAATCGCGTTATCGGCTATGCGGACCTGCGAAGGAGAGCTTAGGCAGATATCGCAAAGGGGTAACTGGTCGCTGGACGAGTCGGAATATATCGAGATAATAGCCGGAAAGACGGCGGCGTTGTTTGAGGGGGCTTGTGCGACGGGGGCGATGCTTGCGGGAGCCGGCGAATCGACGGTGCAGGCACTGGCGGCTTACGGGCGCAACACGGGTATCGCGTTTCAGATTACCGATGATTTGCTTGATTTGGTCGGGGAGCAGGACAAAACGGGCAAGCCGGTCGGCAGCGATCTCGATCACAGTAAGCTGACGCTTCCGCTGATACATTTTCTAAAAACCGCAGGCGAAGCAGATAAGCAAAAGGTAAAGCAGATTTTGTTGCATAAAACCGGGGACGCCGAGAGGATGAAACTGCTCGAAAAGTTGAATTCCTGCAAGAGTATCGAATACTCGAGGAGGCGAGCGAAAGAGTTTGTCGAGGGGGCGATTGCGGCGTTGGCGGCAGTGGCGGATAGTGACGGTAACAAAACCCTTGTCGAGACGGCGAGATTTGTCGCGGGACGGATGGTTTGACTAATATATCGACAGCAAGTAAAAAGGCCGGCTTTTAGAAGCCGGCCTTTTTTGTGCAACTTGGACAATCAGGTAATCAATGGTGTTAGAATTTCCAGTTTATGCCCGTACCGATGCCCCAACTATCACCGGTGAACTGGACCTCCCCAAACAGGGAAGTGTTAGCGGCCAATTCGGCCTGTGCGCCGACATAGCCACCGAATACGGATTTTTCTTTTATGTCGGATGATCCACCGGCAGCGTCGACTTTTCCCCGCACCCACTGCAGAAGAGGTCCGCCATAAATCGAGAGGCCATTGCTGATCTGGTAGTTTGGCCCGACGGCGACCACGATGTCGTAGGGTTTCACCCTGACCGTCTCACCGGCAATTTTATCATCAGACCTTAACCAATTAATTTGGAACAGGGCGCCCCAGTCGAGTTTGTCCTGCTTCAGGAAGGTGTATTTTGTTCCGAGACCCCAGGCGAACCCGTAGTCGCCGCTGAAATTATCTGCTTTGGCGTTGCCGGTTCCGAGGCGGACAAAACCTTTCAGGTCATCCATAACGCCATAACCCAAGTTGGCCGTAATCATGTTCGTTTTGAAGTGGGTACTTGAGTCCTCGATTTTGACTTTCGTATCAGCATAGGCGTAATCGAGACCGACTCCAAATTGGCCTGCTTTGAGGTCAGCCGTTGGAGTTCCCAGTGGCGCCAGGGCTATAGCTGCTGAACCGCTCAGAGCAAGGGCAGCAAGGATGACAACCACAAGTGACAATTTTTTGTTCATAATCTACTCCTTTCTAAAAAAGTTTCCTTCGAGTGCCACTTCAAAAAAGCGTTGAGTAAGCGGCTAAAGCGATTCCGATCGCAACCGATTTTCTCAAATCGCAACACCTTCAAATAACAGAAATATACAACATATCGGCATAAATCAAGTCAAAAGTCCAATTTTTCCGGATTACTAATACTGGTAAAGCAATTCTGGGCAAAAGAAAAGCCGGCCTGTTTCAGGCCGGCTTTATTGGTTTTTTACCGTCAGAGAGGCAATTTATTAGAATTTGTACTTTACGGTGAGTTCTACCCAGTCAATGTCATGGTCCGGAGAGACGCCCTTATTGCCATTGTCTTCCATAGTAATCTGGTGCCAATAACCGGGGGTGAAAGTAAGATTGTTGCCGAGGTCAAAGTCGGTTGAAACGCCCATCGCAACGTGTGTCCAGTCGCTGGTGGTGTAAGCTCCACCTGGTCTCGGGTCAACATGGTTGTTGTAAACCGTTTCTACGTGGAAGTTGAGGTCCTGCTTTGGAATTTCAGCAGAGATACTCTCGAGCGGCAGGGCATAGTCGAGCATAAATACATGAGCACAGCCCTGGTAAGTTCCGCCATTGGGATTTGCGCCGCCAACGACGGTATTACTCATGCTTGGCCAGGCCTGTATGAAGGCATATCCCGGCACAAGTCCTTTGACGCCGAGCAGTTTCGGGAAAGCAACTCCCGCGTAGACTTCCTGAAGGTCGATGCATTGATCGGAGTGTGCTGCGCTCATTTGCGGGTAGTTAAAGTACCTGTAGCCGACCTTATACATAGTGGCAAGAGTTTCTTCGGGGTCAATAGCGCCTGCATAATACAGCGAATAATCGAATCTCTTGCCGAGTTCATTGCCGCCGCCGTTTGCCTGGTGATAAACGGTTTCAAGGTGGAAACCAGAACCAAACAGGTCGAGGTCGATGAAGGGATTTATGGCACTATCAGCGCCATAAGTGACGTAGCCGCGCCATACGTGCAGGGAGTCATAGGTTATTCCGAAAAAGCCGTGGAGGTCGCCTTCCGCGGCGAGCACCGGGGCAACCATGCCAAACAAAACCACAGCGGTTAACAAAACCAGTTTTTTCATTTCTTTCATCTCCTTAAAAAAACTCTCACATAATAATTTTACTATGCTTTTATCCACTCCCTCGGCACCGCGCCGAGAGGTTAAGGCAGTATAACAACACTGATAAGGTGGGCAAGTAAATTTTTATTTTTTTTGCCTGCCCCATAAGAAAACCCCGTTTTCGCCCATACGACACTACGAACGGCTGTTTTATAGGCCTATGTTTTGAGATATTTTTATCTTCGAGCTTTACGCTGTCAAGGAAATTACCATTTTCCTGTTTTTCTTGCTTCTGCCTTCGGGAAGTTTTTCAAGGGAGCGGTGAATTTTTTGAGGTCTTCTTCGGGCAGTTCGTAATCGGTTAGTTTTCCAGACAAAAAAGCATCGTAGCCGGAGAGGTCCATAAGGCCGTGTCCGCTGTAGCTGAACAGGATGACCTTTTCCTTGCCTTCTTCCTTGGCTTTATTGGCCTCATCGATGGTCGCGGCGATGGCGTGGCTGGTCTCTGGGGCACAGATAAACCCTTCTGTTTTTGCCCAGGTCATGGCCGCTTGATAACATTTGGTCTGCGGATATGCCTTTGGTTCGATTAATCCTTCAACTGCGGCCTGACTGACGAGAGGGGCCATTCCGTGGTAACGCAGGCCGCCCGCGTGAATGGGGGCGGGGATAAAGGTATGTCCGATTGTGTACATCGCAAGCAATGGCGTAGTTCCCGCCGTGTCGCCGAAGTCGTATGAGAATGGCCCGCGAGTCAGGGAGGGGCAGGAGCTCGGCTCGATGGGCATAATCTTGATATTTGCGCCGTTGATTTTGTCGGTGACGAACGGGAACGAAAGTCCGGCGAAGTTGGAGCCGCCGCCCGCGCAGCCGATGACGATATCGACTTTCTTTTCGCCCGCGAGTTTGAGTTGCTTTTTGGCTTCCTGGCCGATGATTGTCTGATGGAGCAGAACGTGGTTTAGGACGCTTCCGAGCGAATAGCGGGTTTTGCCGGAAGGGTCTGTTACGGCTGCTTCGACTGCCTCGCTGATGGCGATGCCGAGTGAGCCGGGGGTGTTTGGCATTTCTGCGAGGATTTTTCTGCCGGCGTTTGTTTCATTGCTCGGGCTTGCGACGCAATTTGCGCCCCAGACCTGCATCATAAGTTTTCTGAAGGGTTTCTGGTCGAAGCTGATTCGGACCATATAGACCTTGCACTCAAGGCCAATCAGCTGGCAGGCAAAGGCGAGCGCGCTACCCCATTGTCCTGCGCCTGTTTCGGTGACGAGCCGTTTGATGCCGAACTGCTTATTGTACCAGGCCTGCGGGACGGCTGTATTTGGCTTGTGGCTGCCCGGGGGGCTGGTGCTTTCGTCTTTGTAGTATATGCGGGCCGGTGTTTTGAGGAATCTTTCGAGGTAAACCGCCCTTCGCAGGGGTGCCGGCCGCCATCTGTAGAGGATATCGAGGATTTCCTCTGGGATATCAATCCAGCGTTTTGTGCTGACTTCCTGCTCGATGAGGTTCATCGGGAAGACCGGTGCCAGCATTTCGGGGCCGATGGGTTTGCCATCGGGTCCCAGTGGCGGCAGCGGCGGCGTGGGCAGGTCGGCGGCGAGGTTGTACCATTTGCGGGGTATGTCTTTTTCTTTCAGATGAATTTTAACGTCCATTTTTTTATCTCCAAGTCGAATTGCGGTTATATTTAGCCAACTTATAAGGCCTTTATTGCTAAAACATTAGGGCGCATCTGTCAAGAAAATTTATTCACTATTTTTGGGCCTTACCTGGGGTATTTAGCGGACAGCGGGTAGCGTATAGCGGATAGTTACAGCGGAACGGAAGACGGTTTAGATTGCGGATTGATAATTGACAGTGAGTGCGCGAGGATTTATAGTCAATTTAACAAGTTTAAGGCCGGAAGATGCAGCTTTTGTATTATAATGTAAGTATGGTGTCCCAAAATTTTTGATGGTGTGATACATTTAATCTAACAGAAGACCAATAGTAACTCGCATCATATAGCAGGAAATGGGCACATGAGCAGAGTAGTCGTAAGTGAAAAGATATTGGGTTGGGCATTAGACCGTTCTGGTCTGACCTTGTCTGATTTAGAGGGTAAGTTTCCTAAATTGCGTCAATGGGTAGATGGTCAAAGTTTCCCTACGCTTCGACAATTGGAATCCCTCGCTAAAGCCACTCTGACACCGTTTGGCTTTTTCTTCCTCAAAGAACCACCCGAAGAACAATTTCCTATACCATACTTCCGAACATTCGGCGACGAAGCATCTTATGGACATAGCCCTGATCTTCTTGAGACCATTCATACGATGCAACGACGGCAGGACTGGTTACGAGAATACTTGTTTGATCAAGGCGCTGAAGCGTTGGCATTTGTGCGGTCTATGCGGCTTAGCGAACCACCTGCGTCGGTTGGTCAACGAATAAGAGAAGCGATTCATCTGGATATAGGATGGGCTTCTCGACAAACTTCTTGGACGGAAGCACTTATAGTACTTCGCGAAGCTATGGAAAATGCAGGGATTTCAGTGGTTGTTAACGGAGTTGTAGGGAACAACACGCACCGCAAGCTTGATACAGACGAATTCCGCGGGTTTGTTCTGATTGACGATAGAGCACCGCTGGTATTTGTCAATGGCGCTGATGGCAAAGCCGCTCAGATGTTTACGCTCGCGCATGAATTGGCACACGTGTTCTTTGGTAGCAGTGCCGCATTCGATCTTCGTGAGATGTCTCCGGCAAGCGACCCAACGGAACAGGCATGCAACAGGGTGGCAGCAGAGTTCCTTGTTCCGGAACAACAGATTCGACAGATATGGCCTTCTATTCGGAACGAAACAGAACGTTTTCAATCGATTGCAAGAGAGTTCAAGGTCAGTGCAATAGTTGCCGCTCGTAGGGCCTTAGACTTAGGCCTGATTGTAAAAAGCGAATTTATGACATTCTATCATGAATACCTGAATGATGAACGACGTCACGTTGCCCTTCGCTCAGAGGGCGGCGATTTCTACGCAACTCAAAATCTTCGAATAGGACATCGGTTTGCTTTAGAAGTGGCTCGGGCGGTCAAGGAGGGCAAGCTTCTCTATTCTGAAGCTTATCGATTGACAGGGTTATACGGAAAGACATTCGATAGCTATGCGGCTTCTCTTGGATTTGGGAGGTCGTAGCGATGGACCGATCTGTGTACATTCTTGATACCAACGTGTTCATTGAGGCCGCAAATCGTTATTATGCATTCGATATAGCCCCTCCATTCTGGGATAGTTTGCTTCAGCATGCGGATAATGGCATTATTGAAAGCATAGACTGGGTTAAGAAAGAGTTAGAGAAAGGAAAAGGTAAAGAAGGAGAGGAAGATGAACTTGCCATATGGGCCGAGGGTGGCTTCAGTCACGCATTCTGCTCGACGGACGAAAAAGATGTCATTGAATCTTATGGGAGGATCATGAGCTGGGTGCAGAGCCAGCCCCAGTATTCCGACGCAGCCAAGGCCGATTTTGCTAAAGGAGCAGATGGGTGGCTAGTGGCTTACGCTGTGGCCAAAGGGCGTGTGGTTGTAACCCATGAAGTTCCGAAGGTTGATATAAGAAGAAAGGTCCCGATACCAAATGTATGCGAACCATTCAATGTACGTTATATTGACACGTTCGTAATGTTGCGAGAGTTGGGAGTACGGTTTTCATAGACGCTTCCAATCTAAACAACTGAAATCCGGGGACATCCCAATAATTTATCCACCGAAGTTTTTCTTCCGTAAGGGATGGCCAAGCCACAAAACTTAAAACTCAAAACCGTCTCTGCGTTCTCCGCGGCCTTCTCCGCCGTCCGGTGGAATTTACTTCATCATTGGACGTTGGATATTCGATATCGGTTATTCGACCCGTCCTCTGTCTTCTGTCATCCGTCCTCTGTTTTCCGTCTGTGGTCTTGTGTCTTGCGTCAGTGTCGGCCTGGCGAATCCTCATTCCCCCAACTAAAAACTCAACACTCAAAACTAAAAACCCCCCAGTTTTACAATTAATTCCGCTAATATATCGAACTGAAAAAACCTGTACAAAATTGCACAAAATCGCCCACTTTTGCCTCACTTTTTGTCAAAATGACCTCACTTTTCATCAATTTGACCCCAATTTGGCTAACTTTTCGAGCACTTTCTGAGATGAAAATTTTTTTTCACCCTACCTATTTTACCCTGAGCAAGCGCAGCACGTCGAAGGGCTTCTCCATATCCCCCATCTTCGTTAATCTGGGCAATCTGTAACGTTTATCCGTCTATTTCTTCTCAAAGTTTTTTACGAAAATCGTAAAATAATAAGTGTATCTTATGCTATCTTTCACTTTTTACAAATATTCTGCCAGCGTTAAGATAAATCGACAGCCATCGAAGACAAGCGTATAATGGCGGCAATGGTTTTGAGCAAAGGTGAAAAGACGTTGTTTGGCAAAAGCGAACAGGCAAGGATGTCTGCGGCTGCGCCGTTGGCGGTTCGGATGAGGCCGAGGACTCTGGATGAGTTCGCGGGGCAGGGGCATTTTATCGGCGAAGGGAAATTGCTTAGGCGGATATTAGAGGCCGACGCCTTGAGCAGCTTGATATTTTACGGCCCGCCTGGGGTGGGAAAGACGTCGCTGGCAATGGTGATTGCCAACCAGACAAAGGCGGAATTTCGATATATCAGCGCACCGGCGGCGAGCGTAAAAGATATCCGGGACGTTATAGCGGAGGCGAAAGACCGATTAGCGTCGTCGAGTAAGCGAACCGTCTTGTTTATCGATGAAATACACCGTTTCAACCGGGCACAGCAGGACGTGCTGCTGGATGACGTGGAATCGGGGGTAGTGATATTCATCGGGGCGACGACGGAGAACCCGTTTTTCGCGGTTAATTCGCCATTGATTAGCAGAAGCACGGTGTTTCATTTCGAGCCATTGAGCGAAGATGATATTGTCGGGCTGTTGAAGCGGGCGATAGCCGACAAGGAGCGAGGGCTTGGCAAGTATAAGATTGAGGCGGAAGACAAGGCCCTGAAGTATCTTGCGGCGGTATGCGACGGCGACGCAAGAAAAGCGTTGAATGCGCTGGAAGTGGGGGTTTTGTCGCAGAGGCGAACCGATAAAGTAAAATTTGATTTGCAGACGGCCAAGGACTCGATTCAGGGCAAGACAATCGATTATGACGGGACTGGCGATACACATTACGATTTGGCGAGCGCGTTTCAAAAGAGTATGCGAGGCAGCGACCCTGACGCGACGGTTTACTGGCTCGCCAGAATGATTGCGGGCGGGGAGGACGTGCGGTTTATCGCCAGAAGAATCGCAGTTTGTGCGGCGGAAGACGTGGGCAACGCGGACCCGATAGCGACGGTGTTGGCGGCGTCGGCGGTGCATATAAGCGAGTTTGTGGGGCTTCCTGAGGCGCAATTAGCATTGGCCCAGGCGGCGATATACGTGGCGTGCGCGCCGAAATCGAATGCCTCGTCGGCGGCGATAGGCAGCGCGATTGGCGATGTTCAAAATGAGAAGACCGTGGCGGTGCCTAAGCATTTGAAGGACAGCCATTACTCGGCGGCGAAAAAGATGGGCTTCGGGGCGGAATATAAATATCCGCACAGTTTTGAGGGCGGTTTTGTGGTGCAAGAATACCTGCCCGGTGATATAAAGAAGAAATACTACAAGCCGAGCGAACGGGGATATGAAAAAAATATTCAGGCTTATTTACAAAAGCTCGAAATACTGATAAAAGATAACAAGGCCAAAGGGATTGAACGGCCGAATGGAGCAGGGTAACGGTTGAATGGAGTACCATATGGACAAGGCGCAGTTGCGGCTGGAGTTGCAAAAGTGTCTGGCAGGTATATCGGCTGAGCAGCGGAAAGAGAAAAGCCGAAGGGCGTGTCGAAATCTGATTGCGACGCCTGAGTTTCAAAACGCCTCTACAGTAATGATGTATATGTCGCTTCCGCACGAGCTTGATACGTCGGAGGCGATACTTTGTGCCTGGCAGCTGGGCAAGACGGTGGTTGTGCCGAAGGTTTCCTGGCAGCAGAGGCATATGATACCCGTGCAGATAAACTCATTGGAGACGGGTTTTTCGGAGGAGGTTCCGGGCTTGCGAAATCCGACAACAGGAGCGCCGGTTCCATTTGAGGATATTGATATGGTGGTGGCGCCCGGTCTTGGGTTTGACCGCAAGGGCAATCGGCTCGGGCGCGGGGGGTCGTATTACGACAGGTTTTTCACCAACAAGGAATTGAAGGCGCCGAAATGCGGTTTCGCATTTTCGGAGCAGGTGATAGAAACGGTGCCGGTGACGGAGCACGACGTGCCGGTTGGTATGCTGGTTACCGATGAGGAAGTGCTGTATTTTGGCAAGGACAAACCGGCATCCGGCGTCAAGGCCAAAAAGACGAGAGTGAGCAGGCAGGACAAATAAAAGGAGATTGAAATGGCTGTTTATCCGGGTGGTTACAATGAGCATCGTTCGGCTCAGATTCGCAGAATTTTGTATATTTCGATAGTTGTAATTGTGGTGGGCGTTATCGCGATAGCGGGATATATTCTTTTGCGGAATCGAGGCGGTTCACAGAAGGTTGCGCCTGCGCAGGTGGCTGGTCAGCCGGCATCGCCTGTTGCGCAAACGGAACCGGGCGTTGCGAAACCAGAAGTCGCAGCGCCGGTTACGATGGATGCCAACAGCTCGGTTGTGTCGGCGCAGATTGCCCAGGCGATGGAACTGCTGAATCAGCCGACGCCTAAAGTTATCGAGGCGAGGGACCGGCTTAATGAGCTATTGCCCCTGGCGCAGGGACAGGAGCTTGTGTTTATCAAGGGGCAGCTTGCGTCCCTTGCGGACAAATGGCTGTTCAGCAAAGTTGTGTACCCCGAGGACAAACTGTGCGCAAGTTACAAGGTCAAGCCGGGCGATATGCTCTCGACGGTCGGCAAACAGCACAACGTGCCGTATGAGGTTTTGATGCAGATAAATAATATCGCAAAGCCGGAGGCACTTCAGGCGGGCGTGGCGATAAAGGTAATCAACGGGCCTTTCCACGCGAGGGTCTATCGCTCAACGTTTACGATGGATTTGTATCTGCAGAACACTTACGTGAAGAGTTTTCTGGTGGGGCTGGGCAAGTCGGGGATGGAAACGCCGACAGGGCGATGGCGTGCGAAAGAAGGCGGCAAACTGATACAGCCGATTTGGACGGACCCTGTGACCGGCAAGACGTATCATCCTGAAGACCCTGATTATCCGCTTGGTTCGCGGTGGATAGGTCTTGAGGGCCTTGAAGGGGCGGCGGTGGGCAAGACGGGTTTTGCGATTCACGGCACGAAGAACCCTGAGCAAATCGGGACGCCTGGTTCTCAGGGATGTATTCGGCTGCACAACGGCGACGCAATACTGGTATATAACCTGATGATGCCGGGGCAGTCGCTTGTGGATGTGGTTGATTGAGTGTTATTACCGCAGAGAAAAGTTGTAAAATAAAATCTGCGAACTCAGCAGTAAGAAGGAATCCGGCGTTGTGAACCAGGGAATGGTCAAAAAGCATCGGAGGATAAAATTATACGCGTTGGGGGTGTCTGTCTTTGCGCATATCGTGGGGTTGTCGGTTTTCGCGGCGGTAAAAATTTCGCAATCGTCTCCTGTGCGGCTGCAGACAACGACGGTTGTGAGTATCAGTCAGGCGGCCAAACTTGCTGACAGGCAGGCGGTTACGCCCAAGCCAAAGGTTAGTCCCGTTGATAGTAAGCCATTCGATTCTTCCGGTGCACTCAAGGCGGGCATCATTAAGGGCAGGCCGATAGTTAAAGCAGACGGAAAAGGAACGCAGGCGAATGCTCGGCTTGTATTTGACGCGCCGAAAGAAGATTATCAGCGGCAGGCGGAAGAAGTAAAACAGCCGATTGAGTCACAGGCGTTTGCGGCGACCAGCGGCAGGGAATCGGCGGGGAATATAGAATTTTTTGACAGCCCGGCGCAGGGCAGGAGGATTTGTTACGTTGTTGATTGTTCGGGGAGTATGCGGGGATTGTGGAAACGCGTGCAGGAAGAGCTTATTGATTCGATAGGGAAGCTGCAGCAGGATTATTATTTTTGCGTGATTGTTTTCGGCGGGGGAAGCATACTGGAATCAGGCGGGGGGAAAATGGTGCGGGCGACGGAGCGGGCCAAGAAAGAGGCGTATAGTTTTATCAGTTCCATCCAGCCGAGAGGGATGACAAACGCGACGGATGCTCTGGAGCGAGCGATTATGATTCGTGACAGGGCCGGCGTCGGGGCTTCGGTGATATATTTTCTTACAGATGGCTTTGAACTGAGTGAGCAGGACGGCTCGCGTTTCGCGCATAAGGTCGCTACGATGCACAGGAGTTTTGCTCCGAAGACACAGATAAACACGATTGGTTTCTGGTGCACCGAGGAGGATGGCAAAGTACTTGAGACGATAGCGAAGGAAAGCGGCGGGCAATTTACTTTTATTACCGGCGGCAGGGAACAGAAGAAGACGGATAACTGACAGGAGAAGAACGGACACGGTGATGAATAAAGGAAATTTAACAAAAACGATTTTTCTTGCGTGTGCGGCGGTAGGTGTGGCAGCGATACTGGCGGTGGCGTGGCGTGTTGATTTCAGCAGCGGCGGCGGCGCCGCGGGGTGGGCCCGGCCGCGAACGTATTTCGAGCAGTTTTTTACGGCGGGAGGGCCGGTGGTCTGGTTTGTGCTTCTGCCGATGTCGGTGGTTACGGTATATCTGGCAGCCGAATATTTTATTACTATTCGCAGGAGACGGCTTCTGCCGGATGATATAAGCGGGACAATCGTTTCTGCGGCGCAGCAGACCGGCCTTTCGCAGCTTCCGGCACGACTTGCCGGCGGGGAGGATTTTATCAGTGTCGCAATTGCCAGGGCGGTCGCCCAGGGCGGCGGTGACCTGGGGCGGATGCGGAACCTGGTCGAAGAATCGCTGCAGGAGCAGGCGATGAGGTTTTTACGCAAAATCGAGTGGGTGAACATCATCGGCAACGTTTCGCCAATGGTGGGCCTGTTCGGAACGGTGCTGGGTATAATAAAAATGTTTAACGCGATAGCAGCGGTGAGCGGTCAGCCGCATCCGTCGCAATTGGCGGGCGGCATTTCGGTGGCACTGGTGACGACGTTTTGGGGGCTGATGATTGCAATACCGGCCCTGACGATACACGGTTTTTTCCAGAACCGTATCGAGACGCTGGCCTGTGAAGCGGCTGAGGAAAGTGAAAAACTTCTTTTGCAGTTAGCCCGGATGCTGAGGGAGCAAAAACTGGTTGAGCAGCAGAAGACATCGCAGCCGATTACGGAGATTCCTTCCAGGCAGAGCGGGACGCTTCGGCCCTCGGCTTCGCCGAAGCCATTGCAGGACAGGAAAACCTGATGTCTTTTGAGATTCCAAAACGATATCGAGGGACCGTGCAGACACTTAACGTGATACCGTTTGTGGATATTTTATTTCTGCTTATTATATTCTTTTCTCTTATGGGGCAGCTCCTCGAAACGGAGGCCCCCGCGGTATCACTTCCCGATGGATGCGATTTCACCGTTGCCGAGGACCAGATGGGGTCTCAGGTCGCCACAGTTACACTTATAAGGAACGAGGCCGGCAGGAGCGATTTCACGGTCGGAGCGGAAAAGGTAACGGGGGCCGATTATGAGGAGATTTCCGGCAGATTAGCCGGGCTGATAGATTCACGTTTGAAGGACCTGCCTGCAGACAAGAGGATTGTTACATTGCGGATTGATAAGGATATTCCATACGCCGAGGCCCAGTATGCCCTTGCCGCGGTCGCCAAAAGCACCGCTACCGACATACGCTTGGCGGCTATAAAAGAGTCCCCTGTTGCCAGATAGTTGGCGTTGGAGCCCAAACTTACGCGGATTCTTTTTTTGCGGGGAGTTGTCTTGCTGCGGAGAGCGGCACTATTCCTTCGACGATGTCTTTTGTAATGACGTATTTGGCGGGCTTTGGTTCTTCGGGCAGTTGATACATCAAATCAATCATCAGCTTTTCGGCAAGCGAGCGAAGCGCACGGGCTCCGGTGGCGTGCTTGAGCGCGTTTTTGGCGAGGGTGTGCAAGGACTCGTCGGTGAACTGCAACTCGGCGTTTTCCATTTCGAAGAATTTCTGATACTGCTTGATGAGGGCGTTTTTGGGCTTGGTGAGGATATCGATAAGGGCGTTCTCATCGAGAGGCGAAAGGACCGTGATAATGGGCATTCGGCCGACAAATTCGGGAATCATACCGAATTCGATGACGTCTTCGGGTATGACCTGTTCGAGGACGTGGGTCAGCTCGGCCTGTTCATCGGGCAGTTGCGACATTTCGGAGTCGAAGCCAATCATTTTTTTGCCGAGTCGTTTTTTGATGATGTTGTCGAGGCCGACGAAAGTGCCGCCGCAAATGAACAGGATGTGAGAGGTGTCCATCTGGATGTAGGACTGTTCCGGGTGTTTTCTGCCGCCTTGGGGCGGGATATTGGCGATTGTGCCTTCGAGCATTTTCAAGAGCGCCTGCTGGACGCCTTCGCCTGATACATCGCGGGTGATGGAGATGTTCTGGGAGGTCTTGCCGATTTTGTCGATTTCATCGACGTAAACGATTCCTCGCTGGGCGGCTTCGAGGTCGAAGTCGGCGTTTTGCAGAAGGCGCAGGAGGAAGTTTTCGACGTCTTCGCCGACGTAGCCGGCCTCGGTGACGGTGGTTGCGTCGCAGATTGCGAAGGGGACATCGAGGAAGCGGGCGAGCGTCTTGGCGAGAAGCGTTTTGCCTGAGCCGGTGGGGCCTATGAGCAGAACGTTGGATTTGTCCACCTCGATGTCGTTGTCTTTGCTGTCAACGTGGAGCAGGCGTTTGTAGTGATTGTGCACGGCGACGGCGAGGTATTTCTTGGCGTGCTCCTGGCCGATAACGTACTGGTCGAGGTATTCTTTTATTTCTTTCGGGGTCGGCATTTTTTTGCTGCCGATGGCTGCCCGGCTGGCCTGTTTTTTGTTTTGCCTGATTATGTCGCCGCAAAGCCCTACGCAGTCGGGGCAGATATAGACCTTGTTCGGGCCTTCGATGAAGGTATCCTGCTGGGTGCTCGCCCTGCCGCAGAAGCTGCATACGGCCCTGGTTTTATTGGTATCATTTTGCTTTGCCATTGGTTATTCCAAGTCAGATTCAAGTTTCAGTCCGGCTACGGCTCGGCGCCATTATTACTTCTATAGCATCAGCAGTGCCTTCGCCGAGACGAGTGTTGTTATAGTTATATATTCTAAATCGGCTGAAGGTTCGTTGCAACTTAATTGGCTGCACAGTGCCGTTTCAGAATATCGAGTTTTTCGGCCCAAGGGGCGGGAATTTGGGGGTAACTGCTGCGAAAAACATCGATGATATGGGCGATATTTTGCTTGTCTGCTGAGGGTGATTTTGCGAGACAGTCGAGTTCGTAAAATTTGGCCTGCCACCAGTGCCAGCTTTTTTGAGTTTGCCCAGTGGTGTCGTTTCGCCGCAGCTCTACGATTTTGGCCCAAAGCTTGGCAGATTGGTCGAATTTATTCTCTACCATCAAAATTCGTGCCTGCACGCGCAGCCAGGTTATGTCATTTTCATCTGCGGGCCAAAAAGGGGCCCCTTCGACAGTGCTCAGGGCGGGCTGCCCCCTTTTTCCCTCCAGGGTTGATACTTCAGCAAAAAGCAGGGCGGTTTGGCGGGAGTTGGCGGATTTGTGGGCAAACTCGGCAAGGGTGTCGCAATTTCGCAGCAATTCATTGAAGTCGTTGGCGTCCTTTTGCCAAAGCTCGATTTTATCGATTGTGTAGGAGGCGATTTGAGCGGCTAATGTTGCCGATGAGTTACTGTCTTCGATGACAGCTTTCGACATATATTGTGCCGATTCTTCGAGTCGGCCTAACTGCTGAAACGCTTGTGCTTTGAAGAGGTCATATCGCAGGCCCGGCGTTTGTTCTGCGGTATCGAGCAGGTTCAGGACTTGTGTTGCGGAATCGTTGATGTCGCTGCCAAGAATCGCCCGGCAGTATATATCCATCGCTTCAAGGCGAAGCAGGCGTTTTTGCTCATCCTGACCGGTGCAGTTGAGGATGAAGTTTCGCAGTTGCGGAAGGGTTTCTTCGCGGCCGGCGTTAATTTTTATTTTGAGAAGTTCAAGAGATGCCTTGTCGCGCCAGATGGTTTTCGAGTCATTGGCCAGACGAGTGAACATTTCGGAGGCCTCCTGAGTTTTGCCGCAATCGAGCAGCAGCGTGCCGTAAAGATACTGCATTTGTTCGGTTATTTTATCTGAGGCGATAAGGGTGTAGTTATCGAAAGCGGCGATTGCAGGAGTGCAATCGATATTTTTTTGAGTGAAGCTGTCGTAAGCAAGTTGGGCCGCCTGCTCGGCGGTTCGGTCGGCTTCGATATCAATGAGCCAATATTTTTTCTTTTGCTGGAGTGTGCTTGCTTCCGTCAACAGTTTTATGGCTTTTTCGGGTGCGGAGTCGGCGACTGAGATGCCCGCGGCGTAAAGAACCATCGGCGATTTGAATTTGTCGATATCGGCAAGAGCCAGAAGAAGTTCTTTGTATGCGGACGGGTTTGTTGTCCGGGCCGAATACGCGGCCAGTTCGGCGGTAACTGGATTGAGAGAATTGAGGTTCGCATCCGAAGAAAGGTCCGCGAGGATGATTTTGCCGAGAAGGTTTGTTGTTTGCGGAGAGCGAGACAAAGTATTTTGAAGTGCGCCCGGAGTGTATTTATTCTGGAGGATTGCCAGCGAGAGCAGCATTTCGGTATTGTCTTTACATTCGCTTTTTTCCAGTGACCGGGCTATTTCCTCAAGCTCGTTGGGTTCTGAATGGCCGAGGTATTTTATTTTTTCAAGCGAATTCTTCAGGGATTCACACTGGCTCAAATTGGATTTGGCTTTTTGTTTGAAAAATTGTTGTTCGGCCTGGCTTTGAAATTTGCCATTTATCCGTGCGAGGTAGTAGTCGATTTCGAGTTTGCTGGTTTGTGTATGAGTGAGGTCTGCGGCGAGTTTGCGCCACAGGCCTGTTTGGCCGAAGAGAGTTTCCCAGTCGTCTTTCTGATATGATTCGATTGCCTGTTTCATCGCGAGCTGAGTGTTCGCGATTTGCTCAAGGTCGGCTGATGCCTGCCGGGCGGCTTCGCAGAGCGTGTCTTTATCCTGCTGGTTCAGGAATCGGCCTGAGTATTCATACTGCATTCGTATTGTGAAGGTTTGTGAGAGGAACGAGTCCGAAACCTGTTTTGCTTTTTGAGCGGCGTCGTTTATATCCTGAGCAGTTGGGAGAGAATCAGCCGCAATTGCAGGCAGCGAGATTGTTAGCAGCACAAGCGGTAGTAAATATCTTTTGCTAATCGGACTTGTCATTTTTTGGCGGCTCGGTCATCTGGAACGTGATATCGGTCAGGCCCATACCGTAAAGGACGTTGTAAATCCTGGCGAGGTTCTCCCATTTGACTTTGCCCGCGCAGATGATTTCGACGGGGTCGGTGGCGTATCGTTTTTGTTCGAGCAGGCACTGTCTGGTTTGCTCCATCAGCGAGGCAAGTCCCTGTTCGGGGTTTTGGGAGGGTATATTGACGGCATAGGATGCGCCGATTTGAACCCGGCAGCCGGCATTGGTCGGCGTGATTTGAATGGACAGCGGTTCCGGTTTGACAGTGGGTTGAATGGCTGTGCCGGCGTTTGCGACGGGCAGTTGCAGCGGGAGGAAATTCTCCTGCGGTCTCCACCTTACGGCGAGGATGAAGAAAATCAGCAGCAGGAAAATTAGATCAATCATCGGTGCTATTCGCAGGCCTATGGTCGGCCGGCGTGAGCCGATTGCCCTGCTGAGTATGCTTTTGCCGTTATTGAAGCGTCCGAGAGTTTGCAATCGCCTAACCTCCGTGTCAGCGGCGTTAGTATTAACTGCCGGTTTTTTTTACAAATTGAGCGCCTTTTTGCAGCGCCTTTTTATTTAACGGTATTATGACGTGGTATCGTTCCGCCAGAACGTCGGGCAGGGACTCGGCGGCCTCGTCGGGGCTGAAAAGCCCGCGTTTTTGCAGGTAAGCGCCGAGCGCTACCATATTCGCGACTTTGGCGTTGCCAAGTCCGACGGCGATTTCGTCGATGGGGATTTTTACGACCTCAACGGAATCATCAACTTTGGGCTGCACGTCTATCTGCGAACTGTTTATTATCAGCGTTCCGCCTTTTTTTACGGTTTTTTCGAATTTGGCGAGCGCCGCCTTGCTCATAGCGATTACGCATTGGGGATTACTGACTACCGGCGAAGGGATTAGCTGGTCGGAAATGACGACCATACAGTTGGATGCTCCGCCCCGGACTTCCGCGCCATAGGAGGGCATAAATGTTACTTCTTTACCCGCCTTCATCGCGGCCTGCGCGAGAAGTTTGCCGACGAGGATAATCCCCTGTCCGCCGAACCCGGCGATGGTAACTTCTTCGTATAGTCCGTTGTTTGCCATTTATCAGCCCTTCAATCGGCCGAGGGGGAATACCTTGGTCATTTCGTTTTGAATATAGAGCATAGCGTCGGGCGGTGATAATCGCCAGTAGGTCGGGCAGGGCGAAAGCAACTCGACAAGGGAGAGGCCTTTGGCGTTATTGATTTGTAGTTCAAAGGCGTGTTTGAGTGCGGCTTTTGCCTTGCGAATATGGGCGGGGCTGCAAAGTCCGCATCGTTCGACATAGATAGCCCCTGGCAGGACGGCCAAAAGTTCGGAGACGTTGAGTGGATAACCTTGTCCGTCAGCTTGTCTTCCCTGTGGGGTTGTGGCGGTGATTTGGCCGAGCATTGTGGTGGGGGCCATTTGTCCGCCGGTCATACCGAAGACGGCGTTATTGATGAAGACGACCGTTAATTGTTCGGCGCGATGGGCGGCGTGGATAATTTCGGCTGTTCCGATTGCCGCTAGGTCGCCGTCGCCTTGATAGGAAAAGACGATTTTGTCGGGGTTGGTTCTTTTCATTCCGGTGGCAACCGCTGGCGCCCTGCCGTGGGCGACCTCGACCATATCAACGTCGAAATAATCGTAAGCGAGAACCGCACAGCCGACGGGTGCGATGCCGATGGTCCTGCCGTGGATGCCCAACTCGTCGATTACTTCGGAGACGAGCCGATGCGCGATGCCGTGGCCGCAGCCCGGGCAATAATGCGTCGGGCAATCTTTGAGCGTCGGCGTTCTTTTGAATATTGTTTGCATCGGTTTTATTTCTTCGTTTTTGTAATCAACCGTTCGATTTTTTCGAGGACCTGTTCGACGGTTGGGACGCCGCCGCCGGGCCTGCCCCAGAATACGACGGGCGTCTTGCCCGCAACTGCCAAGCGGACGTCCTCGACCATTTGGCCGCAGCTCATTTCGACAACGAGGAAAATCGGTGATTTGTCAGCAACTTTGCTTATCTGCTCAGACGGGAATGGCCAAAGTGTAATCGGCCTGATGCAGCCGACTTTAATTCCCTGCTCCCTGGCTTGCTGGGCGGCGCGTCGGGCGATTCTGGCGCAGATACCGTAAGCGACGATGATGATATCTGCGTCGTCAACATCGGACTGCTCGCAGCGTGTTTCATTTTTTTCGATTTGACGATACTTGGCCTGGAGGTCGTAGTTATGCTGCTCGACTGCACCTTCGGCCAGCCAGAGCGAGCGGACGATATTTTGTTTTCTGCCATCGGCTCCTGTTAAAGCCCAGTCCTTCTTCGGGAGTTTTAAGTTTTGAGTTTTAAGTTTTGAGTTTGTTGGTATCACGACAGGTTCCATCATCTGGCCGAGAATGCCGTCGGCGAGAATAATAGCGGGTATTCGATATTTGTCCGCCAGGTCGAAGGCGAGCGGCATAATATCGGCAAACTCCTGAACGCCCGACGGGCCG
This sequence comes from Sedimentisphaerales bacterium, assembly GCA_050013675.1. Lineage (GTDB taxonomy): Bacteria > Planctomycetota > Phycisphaerae > Sedimentisphaerales > Anaerobacaceae > Fen-1362. The sequence goes on along the minus strand of JBEKEU010000001.1, from coordinate 94,036 downwards.
AATACGATGCAGTGGTAATCGCCGTGGCCGCCGCCTTTGACGGACTGGAAGTAATCGCCCTGCGAGGGGGCGATATTGCCCAGGCCGGGGCCTCCGCGCATAACGTTGACTATGACGCAGGGCAGTTCCGCTCCGGCGAGGTAGCTTATACCTTCCTGCATCAAGCTGATGCCGGGGCTGGAAGAGCTGGTCATAGTGCGTTTGCCCGTCGCCGCTGCGCCGAAGACCATATTTATCGCGGCCAGTTCGCTTTCTGACTGGATGAATACCCTTTTTTCTTCGGGCATTCTTTGCGACATATAGGCGGTAACTTCATTCTGTGGCGTGATGGGATAGCCGAAGTATGCGTCGAGGCCGGCCTGTATTGCCGACTCCGCCATCGCTTCATTACCGCACATTAAAACTCTATCGTTCACTTCGATTCTCTGGCCAAGTTATTTATTTTGTTTTTTTTACCGGGTTGACGGACTTTATGTCAATTTTATCAGAGCCGGCTTTGTCCCGATAGACCTCGATGGCACAATCGGGGCAAACAATCGCGCAGTTGGCGCAGCCGGTGCAATCTGGCCCCGTGGATACAGCGGGGAAGTATCCCTTGCTGTTGGATTTCTCCGAAATGGTGATTACGTTGTTGGGGCATACTGTAACACAAAGGGTGCAACCCTTGCAACGTTCGATATCGATTATAATTTTTCCGGCCATTTGCGTATATTTTACCACCTCCCGTAAGGGACGCCTTACGGCGGGGGACCCTCATTCACCCATACAACGGGCTACGGGGGGCGGACAACGGAGAACGCAGAGAAAATCTTTATAATGTCCGCGGTCTCCGCGGTAATTATCGCAGTATTATACCGAAGGAACAGGCGGTTGTAAATACCATCGTTAAAATGAAGTTGTGAGATATTTTAAGAAGCTAAAGCCCACCCTCTTATTTTGTTTGCCTCGATTATATAATCTTTATGTGGTCGGTCATTTTTAGCCTGAGGAGTATAGATACTCTTTTGTAAATCGGAAACAAATTTATCTGCTCCACCATCAAAGCCAATCTTGTGAAGACCGACCAATCGTGGTTGATTATAGTGGACTTTATATTTATCGTCGAAAGTAACCAGTGAGAGGTCATATGCCCGATGGTGTAAAACGCATAGAGCAATACCATTACGGGTTTCATCGGTTGATTTCTCATAACTTACTGGCAAGATATGAGCGGCATCGACAAGTTTGAGTTGCAAACTGCATATTGCACATTTATTGCTATATGCTGTAAGGATTCTACGTTTAAAGCCGCTGTCTCGAAGATGCCTGCTTATGGTCTGGACAGTGCTGCGCCGAGGGCTGCTTACCTGCTGGATGATTTCGTCATTGACTTCTATTGGTTTAGCAGCAACATGCTCTAAAATTTCAAAATCACGCCTAACATTTCCAAATGTATGAAGCTGCTCAAGATTTCTTACATACGTAACGAAAAAATCAGGTCTAAAAGCGACGGCTATTTCCTTATTGCCCTTGTCGCAGATGGCGAAGCCATTTGTTTGTGCCTTCTGCAGAGCGTCTTCTTTGATTTGTATGGATGGCGAAAGACCTAATGTGCCTGCGTGCTTGTTGTAGTCGAATCCGGCAAAGACACCTGCCGGGTCCCACCAACCTAAAATAAGCGTTTTCTCATCTAGTGCTCGTTGAAAAGTTTCGATCCCCGTTATTTGCACTCTGTACTCATCTTTGGGTCTTTTTAACCCCCCGCCATGAGTAAGGTTCCATATGTAAATACGAAGAAAATACCCTTCAGTTTCTTTGTAGATTCGTAATCTGAATGGGTGTTCGGATGGGTCTGAGGTATATAAGACATTCCATCCGCATTCGTTTACCGCTTGTACTACAGTGTCAAGAAGCTCCAACTTTCTGTACTTGGCCATTTGAGTGTATGCGAGAGCCAAAGAGATTCGGTTCTTCCTCAAACCTGAATCGGCTCCCCTCCAAATATGATTGGTGAGTTTCAAATGCTATCCATTGTCTGTTAATCTGCTCTGCGACATAGCCGGTAGTATTCGACCCTGCGAATGGGTCAATCACCAAATCCTGCTTGTCGGTTAGGAACTTGATAAAAAATTCTGCAAATTCGCGCGGGAACCTGGCTGGATGCGGCCTTATTCCATGCTCCTTGCATTTGCGGAGATAACTGCTGTTCGATTCTGTGTTTGCCAATTGCAGAAGATTAGCAGGAATAGCGCCTCCATTGTCCGCTGCAAATTTATCAGAAATATCATGTCCGCTTGGTCGCAAATTTGGCTTATAACCATTTTTGAGCAAGGTCTTCATACTATCACTGTAGGGTTTGAGAACGTTTCTGTTATCGGCTTTGGGGTATTCTGATTTGGAGAGCCACCATACTACATTAACTGAATCCTTAACCCTCACTCTTCTAACATTAACCCACTCAGCTGGTGCAGGTAATCTGGCTGGATTGTAGTGGAAAAATTCTTGTGCAAGAAAGAATTCCAACTCGGTAACCAGTTTTATTAAAAGTTCATATTGGTAAATACTTCGCACCGGATATCCAGGTAAATATGCACCACCTAAGTCTATAACAAGGGACCCATCAGAAGCAAGAATGCGTTTAAACTCTCTGGCGAACGGCAAGAACCACTGAACATATTCCTCCGATGCTCTATTGCCATATTCTTTTTGTCTCGTAAGCGCAAATGGCGGCGAAGTGAGAATAAGATTTACGCTCTCGGATTCAATTTCCCTGATGAAATCAATGCTATCTCCCAAAAAAGCCGCACCGTTTTCAGTTTCATAGTAGGGAGGGAATTTATCTTTAAGGTTGTTTATGTGCTTTAAACTTTTATTTTTCATATTAGGTCTCGTCCATGAAACGCGTTTCTAAGCATTATATAGTTTCGAGGCGAGACGTCAATGTTTATTGCACTGAACAAGCAAGGATACTGCTGTTTAGAAGCCGGGTTTCAGGAACAGGTAATAGAGTTTGCCTTCCTGGTATGTTTGTCCTGCGAGTTTGCCTGCCTCGTCGCCAATTCCGAGATAGATATCGCATCGGCCCGCGGCTCGGATTGCGCCGCCAGTATCCTGGTCAAGAGCGAAGCCGGCGAAGGGGTCGGTATAGGTCGTATCGCCTATCTGGCGTGGGAGTTTGGTGGCGAAAAACGTCAGGGCGGCGCGGGGGAAGATGGACTTGTCCGTTGCGATACTTCTGTAAGCGATGACCGGCTCATTCAAACTGCCGTGCGGGCCGCCTTGTTCTGCCTGCCTGAAGAATACGAAACGAGGATTAATCTGGGTATATTGGCGGACTAATGAGGAGTTGGCTTTGAAGAAATCTATCATAGAGTCAAGATTTACGCGGTCGGGTGGTATTCTCCCATCATTGACGAGTTGTTTGTTTATGCTTTTGTATTCGTGGCCGTTGTTAGCGGTGTAGCCATAAGTTACGAGCCGGCCATCCGGCATACGGATGACTGCTGAGCCCTGAACGTGGACGATATAGACCTTGAAGGGGTCATCGAGCCAGACGATTTCAGAGCCGGTGAGCATATTGGAATTTTCGATTTCAGCGCGAGCGGGATATGGAGAAATGCTGCCGTCCGCGGCTTTCCTGCCCAGTATTTTACCGTCTTCACCTTTGACCAGGTCTTTGGGTTGGCTGTACAGGGGGTATTGGAATTGCGCTGTTTTAACTGTTGAGCCGTAGAAGATGGGGGTGTAGTAGCCGGTGAACAGGACAGTTCCCGCGTCGTCGCAGCCGACGGATTCATAGACGTCGAATTTCTGACGGATAGCGTCGTTGAGTTGGCTGCCCGTCAGGCCGGATTTGAGCAGGTCATTGAAGGCGGTAAGGGATTTGACGACCTGTTCGTGGGTGATGTCTGTGTATGGATAAAATTTCTTACTCGGCGGTTTTTTCAGGTAGTCGAGAGAATTATCAATGCCTGTGGAGAGGTTGGCAAGGTTGTGGCAGGCGTCGGTGAAATCGGGTATCTCGGCTGGGTTGGTGATTTTTCGCAGAGCAAGCTGGCCCGGCGCAAGAGGCCTGTCATATTGCGGTGCGACGATACGTTGGGGTTTTTGGCAGCCGACGGCTACCAGAACAATGGCGACTAATGCGGCTGAAAGCAATATTCTGTTTTTCATAAAAATCCTTTTCTTAATAAGCGAAGAGGCCCCCTTGGCGCCCTTCGGGCGGCGTTAGATGAGCTTCATTAACAAAGCAGGGTCTTATAATAGTGTGTCGGCGAAGCGGGTAGCGATTCTTTAATACTACTGCTTAGTTGTGTGCCGAGGGAAGTGTGAAAAAAATAAGGAGCATCACTGGGGTCTCACGAGCACCCACACCCAAAATGCTCTGTAAAAGCCGCCAGATGATACTCCTTATATCCAAATACTCCTTATATCCAAGGATTTTTGTTTTCCCCCCAACTGTTCGAGCAGAGAATTCCAAATCCTAATTGATACCACTGTATTATATCGGAAAAGCACTGCCTGGGGGTATCAGAGCTACCCTGATTTTGCTGGTAAAAATACCTGACTGGCCGACTGGGATTTTTGGTCAACCTTCGACCGAGGTAATCCCCTTGCGGATGGCGTATTTGGTCAGTTCGGCGACATTGTGGATATCCAGCTTGCTCATTACCTGCCTGCGGTGTGTTTCAACGGTTTTGCCGCTTATATGCAGTTTGAGGGCTATTTGTTTCGTTGAATTGCCCTCGGCCATAAGCTGGACAACCTCTTTTTCCCTGTCGGTCAGGATATCCGGGCCGGAGAACTCGGTTGTGGCAAGCCGGTGGAGGTAGTCCTCGACGACGACGCCTGAAATGGCGGGGCTAAGATAGGTTTTGTCGTCGGTTACGGCCCGTATGGCCCTTGTAAGCTCCTCGAAGGCGCAGTCCTTGAGGAGGTACCCAGTGGCGCCGCTTTTGAGCATTTCGGTGACGAAAAGTGCGTCGGAGTGCATTGAAAGGGCGATAATTTTTGTGTCCGGGGATTTCGAGAGTATTTGCTTTGTGGCCTCGACACCGTTGAGGTCGGGCATAGTGATGTCCATAATGACTATGTCAGGAGCCAGCTCTGCCGCCAGTCGGATGGCGGTTCGGCCATTATCCGCCTCGGCGATGACCTCCATATCCTGCTGTTTTTCGAGAAGCGCGCGGAGGCCCTGACGGGTTATTTTGTGGTCGTCTGCCAATAGGATTCTTGTGCTCATTTTTTTGCTCCTGCCCGCCGGTAGGCGAGGTCTCGCCAGGGGCGGATCCCGCGATTTTTCGACATAGTCCGGATTAAGCCGATCGTTCTTTCTTTTTCCGCCGCTTCCTGTTTTTGTCAGAGCGGGTGCCTGAAAAACGGGTGCGTGGCTTTTTCTGTTTTTCTATAGGGGCAGTCAAGGTGATTCGTGTGCCTTTTCCTGCCTTGGCATTTATAATAACGCTTCCGCCTATCTGGTCAAGTCGTTCCCGGATATTAAACAGGCCGAATCCCCCTTTTGCGGGGTCCTTGACGGAGCTAATCGCCTCGGTGTCGAAGCCGACGCCGTTGTCCTCCACGGTTATCTGAATGTTTTTTTGAATCCTGCAGGTGGAAACCTTTGCCTTTTTTGCCCTGGCGTGCTTGACGACGTTGACTAACAACTCGCGGACCGCCTGGAAGAGCAGGACGCGGATATCGGTATTGAGAGGTTTTGGTTTGCCATCGTCGGCGAACTCGACTTCCAGACCGAATCGCCGCCTTGTTTGCTTGGCCAGCCAGTTGACCGCCGCCTCGAAGCCGAGTTCGTAAAGAACGGGCGGACTTATCTCAAATGTCAGTGAACGGGTTGCCTCGATTGTCTGCGAGATGAGGCCGTTTACCTCATTCAGTGATTTGACCAAATCCGGTTCGGCGTCGCCTGTCAGTGATTCAAGTTTGATTTTGGAGATGGCGAGATTCTGGGCGATGTGGTCGTGGAGTTCGGCGGCGATTCGCCTTCTGAGCCGTTCCTCGGCCAGCGACAGTTCCGAAGCAAGGGAGCGCAGTTGCTGCTGATAGAGCATAAGTTTTGCTTCCGCCTCTTTACGTTTTGTGATGTCCTGAGCCGTGCCTTCATAATAGACAATTTTGCCTTTGCTGTCTTTTACGGCAAATGCGCTTTCGGAGACGAAGAGCTTTGTGCCGTCAGGCCTGCGCCAGACGAACTCGAGACCTATGATTTTGCCTTCTTTTTTTATACGCTCTTTGAATATGGAGCGCGGCGTTGAAGGGTCAAAGCCGCTTTTTTCGACGTTAAATTTGGCCAGCTCTTTGAAAGACCGGCAGCCCATCATTTTAATCAGGGCGGGGTTAGCCATGAGTATTCGGCCGTCGGGCGTGGTTCTGTAAAGGCCGACAACGGTATTTTCGAAGATGGTTCTGAATCGTTCTTCGGCGTTTCGGAGAGATTCCTCGGCGCGCTTGCGTTCCGCGATTTCATTTTGCAAATCTTCAACCACCCCGGCAAGGTCGGCGGTCCTTTGCTTGACCCTTATTTCAAGTTCCTCTTGTGCCTTTCGAAGCTGCTCCTCCGCCTTTCTGCGTTCTGTAACATCTTTTATGATTCCCTGCGTCCCGCTTGTTTTACCATCCTGTATGACCAAAGAGTAGTTCAGTTCGATAAAGACGCTGGAGCCGTTTTTCTTTTTGGCCTCAAGGTAGAGGACGTCGAGTTTTTTACCTTGCAGTTTTTCGGTGAATTTTTTTGTGGCTTTTGGTATTTCAGATTCAATAAGGAAATTCGTAAAATGTTTTCCGACCATTTCTTCCGGCTTGTAGCCGAATATCCTTTTACAGGCGGGCGACAAATATGTTATGAAACCCCTTGTGTCTGTCATAAAAACCATATCGGAGCTTCGCTCGGCAAGTCCGCGGAATTTTTCTTCGGATTCCCGCAGGGCCTCTTCGGTGCGTTTGCGTTCGGTGATGTCGGTAAATAATCCCACGTTGCACGGCCTTTGGTCTATGACGACACAGGTTGTGTCAATGTCAGCGTAAAAGACGGTTCCGTTTTTGTGGAGGCAGGGGACATTTTGGGCCAGCGTTTTTTCGCCTCGCGCCTGGGCCTCGAATTCGGCGATTACAGAGGGTATGTATTCTTTCGGATGTATGTCATACACGGCCATTTGCTGCAGTTGTTCAGCGGTGTATCCAAACATCCTGCAGAAAGCCGGGTTGGCGTACCTGTGCTGTTTCGTTTCAATATCTGTGACGACGATTCCTTCGGTGGCATAATTAAATATCGCCTTGTATCTGGCTTCGGATTCACGCAGGGCATCTTCGGTGTGTTTGCGTTCGGTTGTGTCGGTGAAAAAACCTACGATGGACGGTCTGCCGTTTATCGCGGTGGCGGTTGAGCTGATGTCAACGTAAAATATATCTCCATTTTTGTGGAGGCAGGGTATGTTGTAGGAAAATGCGCTCTTGCCTTGTGTGTGGGCGTCGAATTCAGCTAACACGTCTGGCAAATGTTTTTTGGGGTGGATATCGTTTATGGTCATCCGGGCAAGTTCTTCAGCGGCGTAACCGAATATTCTGCAGAAAGCCGGATTGGCGAATTTGAACCGCTTTGTTTCGATATCGGCGACGAGGATTCCTTCCCTTGCGGATTCGAATATAGCTTTGTATTTGGTTTCGGACTCTCGCATTGCCTGTTCGACTTTTTTTTCTTCGGTGATATCCCTGTTTGCGCCGATGATGCCGATTACATTTCCGTTTTTGTCCCGCCAGGGCAGCTTTGTGCACAAGCTCCAGTTGTCTTGTCCGTCTTTGCGGCGGATCCTTAATACCTCCTCGTTTACCATCGGCTTGCCGGTCATCATTATCTCCTGCTCGGCTGCGTAGAAAGTGCCGGCTAATTCGGGCGGGAATAAATCAAAATCGCTTTTGCCAATCGGATCTCCCGAAAACGGCAGGTCCGCGTCCTCGGCGACCGCCTTGTTGCAGATGACAAATCTGCTTTTTGTGTCCTTGACATAGAGACGGTCGGGCAGGGCATCTATCAGGGTCCGCAGGAGTTCAATCTCCTGAATAAGCTGTTCTTTGGTTTTGTCGGAGTCGTTCATTATTTTCCTGCGGTCGTTACCGGTTAAGGCCAAAGGTTTTGAGCCAGAGTTGGGTTTCGCTTTCGGTCAGGCCGGTGCGTTTGGCAGCCGGCTCTTTGCCTTGTTTTTGTTTGCTGAGCCGTTTTGTTACTATGGTCCAGAAGTCGTCGGATTGGATGGAGGTTGCTTTTCGTGCGGACGCGGCGTCGCGAATTTTGCGGTCGGTGCTGACAATGGTGAGGTGTGCCGGGGCGGTGCTGTCGAGTATTCTGTGTTCGATAATAGTATCGCAATCGGTATTGCGGCCGGAAAAGGTAATTTCCAGATTGCTTATATTATTGAATCCTGTTTTGTCCGGCGGGCCGATGCCGTCGAAGATGATTTCGGCTTTGTCGCGTGTAAGGCCAAAGTATATATCGAGTGCCTGACACATCGCGACATCGGTTATGGATGTGTCTTCGTCAGGGTTTTGAATGGCCCACAGCAGATTGTGCCCGTCGATAATAACCGGCATTGTTTAATTACGCCTTACTTTCGGCGGACAAATTTATGCAGAAAACCTTATTTCTCCGCCGACAATCGTTTTTTCAACTTTGCCCTTAACGGTCCAGCCGTTATATGGGCAGTTTTTGCTTTTTGAGCGGAAGGTGCTTATGTCGATTTTGTATTCGGCGTTGGGGTCGATGATTGTTACGTCGGCCTGCCTGCCTTTGGTCATTGTTCCTTTATCGACGCCGATTATTTTTGCAGGTTTTTCGGTCATAAGGCGAATCAGTCCGGGCCAGTCGAGGATTCCCGGTTCAATCAGCACCTTGATGTAAAGAGCCAAAGCGCACTCCAGCCCGATGAGTCCGAACGGCGCCGCCAGAAACTCCAGTTCCTTTTCGCTCTGCAGGTGCGGGGCGTGGTCGGTAACCAGTGCGTCAATCAGCCCGTCGGCAATCGCCTCTTTGAGGGCTTCGATATCTTTTTGAGTTCGCAGGGGCGGGTTTACCTTGTAGTTAGTGTCATATTCGGCGCAGCATTTTTCGGTCAGCAGCAAGTGATGAGGCGTTGCCTCGCAGGTTACGGGCAGGCCTTGTTTTTTGGCGGCCCGAATCAGTTCGACTGAGCCGGCGGTCGAGATGTGCTGTGCGTGATAGCGAACTGTTCCTGCCTTGATTTTTTTGACAAGCTGAATGTCTCGCCACAGCATTGCTTCTTCGGCCAGCGGGTCAAGCCCCGGCAGGCCCAGTATTGTTGAGTAGTAGCCGGCGTTCATCACGCCTTTGCCTGCGATTTTATCGTCCTGGCAGTGCTGGGCGATAACCACGTTGAACATCTGGGCATATTTGAGCGCCCGCAGCATAACCGAGGGGTCCTGGACGCCATTTCCGTCGTCGGTGAAGCCGACCGCGCCTGCCTGAGCCATAAAGCCCATTTCGGCAAGCTCGACGCCCTCACGACCTTTTGTGATAGCGCCCATCGTATAAACGTGCGTTTTTCTTGCCTGTCTTGCTTTGCGGTGGATGTATTCGACGTCGGTTTCATCTTCTATTGGAGGGGTTGTATTGGGCATACAGACGACCGATGTGAATCCCCCTGCGACCGCGGCGGCTGAGCCGCTGGCGATGGTTTCTTCTTCCTCATCACCCGGTTCGCGGAAATGAACATGGATGTCAATAAGGCCCGGCACGACGAGTTTGCCCGTCGCGTCGATTACATTAGCGACCGGTTTCTTAACGCGTCCGACCTCGACAAATTTTTCATCGGCAATCAGCACGTCGCACTTCCTGTTGATTTTATTCGCCGGGTCGATTACGTGACCATTTTTTATCAGCAGCTCATCGCCCATAAGTTTTTTTATTTTATTAACCATTTTGTATTTCTGCCTGTTTTTCGGCTGCGGCCTGATTGACTAAGAATAACGTGGCCATTCTTACTGTGACGCCGTTGGTTACCTGCTGGAGTATTACGCTGTTTTTGCCGTCGGCCACTTCGCTTTCTATTTCAAGTCCCCTGTTTATTGGGCCTGGGTGCATAACGAGGATGTCGGGCTTTGCCCTTTTCATACGTTCGACGGTCAGCCCGAAGTAGTGCGAGTATTCGCGGACCGACGGGAACGGGTTGCCGCCTAATCGTTCGAACTGGATGCGGAGCATATTTATAACGTCAACTTTTTCGATAACGTCGTCGAGTGAATAGCTGACTTTGACGGGCAGCTGTTCAACTTTTGGCGGCATCAGCGTCGGAGGCCCGACGAATGTTACCTCCGCCCCGAGTTTTGTCATTGCCCACATATCGCTGCGTGCTACCCGCGAATGTGATATGTCGCCTACGATTGCGATTTTGAGTCCTTTGAGTGAACCTTTGTGTTTGCGGATGGTGAAGACGTCGAGCAAGCCCTGTGTTGGGTGTTCGCAGAAGCCGTCGCCGGCGTTGACGACGCAGGCGTTTATATATTTACTGAGAAGTGTCGGCGCGCCGCCCGCGTTGTGCCGGATGACGACGATATCGATGCCCATTGCTTCGAGGTTGCGAGCGGTATCGAGAAGCGTCTCGCCCTTGCTGACGGAGCTGTCTTTTTTGGTGAACTCAACGACGTCTGCGCTGAGCCGGTTTGCGGCCAGGGCGAAACTGTTTCGCGTGCGGGTGCTGTCCTCGAAGAAAAGATTGACCACGAGCTTGCCTCGCAGGGGCGGAGCTTTTTTGACTGCTCTTGCGCTTATTTCCTCGAAGCCCTGAGCGGTATCGAGGATATAAGTAATTTCTTCAGCGGTTAATTCTCTAAGGCCGAGCAGATGTTTGCGCTGCCATTTAAATTCCCTTGTTTTGCCCTTTTCAGCCATACCTGGCGACCGCCTTAATTTAATTTTTAATCAGGTTATTCAACTATGACCTGTTCTTTGTTGTCCGATTCTTTCAACAGCACCTGGACTAATGTTCCCGGTTTTGCGTCGGCTTTATAGCCGGCATAGTCGGCCTGGATGGGAAATTCCCGCCCGGCCCTGTCAACGAGCACCGCCAGACGAATTGCCTTTGGTCTGCCCAGGTCAATCAGCGCGTCCATCGCCGCTCTCGTTGACCGGCCCGTATGCAGAACGTCATCGACCAGGATTATGATTTTGTCGTCTATATCGAAGCGGATTTCAGTGGTGCGAACCTGCGGCTGCGAACCGCTTTTGGGCGAATTTAGGTCGTCTCGGTAGAGGGTGATATCGAGTGTTCCGCAGGGTATTTCACTGCCGATTTTTTTGGATAGTCGTCCGGCCAATCGTTGTGCGACGATTTCGCCCCTGCTGCGGATTCCTATTACGGCTATTTCAACGCCTTCAGGAATATCGGCGACAATACGATTTGCCAGCTTGTTGAGAACGCTGTCGATTTGTTTGGCGTTCAGCAATACCTTCATTTGTCGCTATTAGCCCTCTTTTTGAACACGCTTAAGTTTGGAAAATTATATCAATTCGGGGTTTGAAAAGCAAGCCCGCTTTTCATCAATTATTGTCTCAGGAATTAAGGGTTGAGATTAGGTTTGAGTGCTGTTCGCCAAACATAAGGCGGATAAAAGTTTTTAGTTTTGAGTTTCAGGTGCAGACCTTTGCCATATTGCGGCGGCAATGAAAAAAAGCCCCGCGGGGGCGAGGCTTTTGTAATCAGGTCAGCAAATATACACTTGCAGCGTAATTAATCCTTCGGAATTGTCAGGACGACGAATATACTGCTTTTTTCGTATCTGACGCGGAGCATTACTTTTCCTTCTTTCGCAGCCGTATCAATCGCTTCTTTGAATTCCTTGGCGTTAGAGACCGGCTTGCGGTTAACTTCCTGGATTAAGCTTCCTGGCTGAATACCTGCCATTGCCGCCGGCGAGCCGGATTCCACGTCGGTGACAACAACTCCCTTAAGCCCTTCAAACCCCAGGCGTTCGGCCGTATCGTCGGTGAGGTTCTGGACGGTGATGCCGAGCTTTTCAGCGGTTTGGCTTTTTGTGGTTTCGGCGAGCTGCTCATTGGACGGTCTTTCTTCGAGCTTGGCGGTGATAGTTTTCTTTTTCCCGTCGCGAAGGACAACAATTTCGACTTCGCTGCCCGGTTTTTTCATTGCGACTAATTTGCGAAATTGGTCGGCCTTTTCGATGAGCTTGCCGTCAAATTCAATGATTATATCATTCGGCTTAATGCCGGCTTTGTCGGCGGCTGAGCCGGGAGTAACATCGGGTATGGCAGCGCCTTTTGTATCTTTCAGCTTGAACTGCTCCGCCATTTCAGGCGTGATGTCTTGGGGTAAAAGACCGAGGAATCCACGGACGACTTTTCCTTTTTGGACAAGCTGGTCATAAATGCCTTTGGCCATATTTATGGGTATGGCAAGACCAATGCCTATGTTAATGTTTGCCCCGACTATCGCGGTGTTGATGCCGACGACCTTTCCGTCGAGGTCAACCAGCGGGCCGCCTGAATTGCCGGGGTTGATTGCCGCGTCGGTTTGTATAAAGTCCTCGTATGTTGAAAGCCCCAGGCCGCTTCTGCCTTTTGCGCTGACGATGCCTGCGGTAACGGTGTGGCTGAGTCCGAAGGGATTGCCGATGGCGATTACCCATTCGCCTACTTCGAGCGTGTCGGAGTTGGCCATTTCAAGGGGATGCAGATTGTTGGCGTCAATTTTGATAACAGCGACTTCGGTGGCTGGGTCGGTGCCGACGAGTTTTGCCTGCAATTCGCGGCCGTCCAGCAGGGTTACCGTGATTTTTTCGGCGTCTTCGACGACGTGATTATTTGTGAGGATATACCCATCCTGTGAGACGATAAAGCCGGAACCCTGAACGGGCCTGATGATTTTTCTTTGCTGGGGCTGTCGCTGCTGTTGTTGTGGCTGCTGCTGGCGGAACTGCCTGCCGAAAAATTGCTGGAAGAATTCGTCGTCAAAAGGCGAATTGCCAAAGGGCCAGTCGCGGGAATATGTCTGGGTGATTGCCTGGTTTGCTTTGATACTTACTACGGCCGGCGAGTCCTTTTCGGCGATTGAGGCAAATGCCTTGCCTAACTGGCGAAGGGTATCGATGCTTTTTGAATCCTCGGCAAGGGCTGATAATGGCGGAATTAGCGAAAAAACGATGAGAACGAAGCTGATAGGGGATAGTGTTATGTGCTTAAACGGCCTTGCTATAGTAGTCATTTTCCTGGTCTCCAAATAGTCGATGTTTAGAAGTACACGTCTAAAACCCGTTTTTACCTTTGGGATTACAATGATTTTAATACGATTTTATCGACCGCGGGTTCGGCTGGTCTAAAGCTTTTTTGAAATGGGGGTTGACAGAGTGCCGGGACGAGGTTAGAAGCAGTAATAAGGCGATAGCGTTAAATAAAAGGAAATTTTTGGGAGGTCAAGGTATGCAGGTGCTGGAGTATCTAAAAAAATCTGGGGTAAAATACGAATCAAGGGAGCATAAACCAACGTTCAGCGCACAGCAAATGGCGGCGGTTGAGCATGAGCCGGGGAGGTTTGTTGTCAAGCCGGTTGTGGTCAAGGTTGACGGCAAATATGTAATGTGTGTGCTTGCGGCCTGCTATAAAGTGGATTTGGGGGCGCTGAAAAAGCAGCTTGGGGCCAAATCTGTGGAGCTTGCGGAAGAAGAAGAGATGGGACGTTTCTTTGGGGATTGCGAGCTTGGGGCGGAGCCGCCTTTTGGGAACTTGTATGATATACCCACGATAATGGATAAAGCCCTTGAGGCCGACGAGCACATAATGTTCCAGGCTGGTTCGCACGAGAATGCGGTCCGGATAAAGATGGCCGACTATCGCAAGTTAGTCAAGCCGAAAGTGCTTGAATTCAGCTACCCCCTCGGTTCGTAAACTCAGTCGGTGTGGGCAAAAAAAGACCCCCGATAAATCGGGGGTCTTTGTGAGAACCCATTGTTTTAGCGGGCTAACGTTATTTCAATTCTGCGTCAATCCAGCCGGTCAACTCCTTCAGGTCCGCCAGGGTGATGTCACCCATGTGAGCAATTCTGAAGGTCTGGTCCTTGATTTTGCCGTAGCCGTTGCCGAAAGCGGTATTGTGCTTTTCCTGAACCGCCTTAATCACGTCGCCGACGACGATGCCCCTTGTGTTCTTGACGGTTGTCAGCGTGTTGGAGGCGTATTTCTCTTCGCAGAACAGCCCGAACTTCTGCTTTGCCCAGGCCCTTGTGTAGTCGCCCATTTCCTTGTGGCGTTTCCAGACGTTTTCCATACCCTCTTTCAGCAGCTTGGTGCATTGATAGTGAAGCCCGAAGATGTGCGGTATGCTTGGGGTGGTGGGCGTCTGGTTTTTCTCATTGGATTTGACAAAGGGCAGGAAGTCGAAATAGTAACCCCTCTGCGGGACCTTTTTGCATTTTTCCATAGCGCGATTGCTGACAGCCGCGACGGTAAAGCCGGGCGGCAGCGCGAATGCCTTCTGGACGGAGGCAAATACGACGTCCCAGCCGAGCTGGTCGAAATGCATCGGCAGGCCTACCAGTCCGCTGACGGCATCGACAAGGACCAGCACATCGGGATATTTCTTTTTCATCATTTCGCTGACTTCATATAGCGGGTTCGTAAGCCCGGTGCTTGTCTCGTTGTAGACCAGCGTAATCGCGGCGTATTTGCCGGACGCAAGCTTTTTGTCAATCATATCAGCGGTAACGGCCTGACCCCATTCGACCTTTAGCTCGTCGCAATTTCTTCCGCAGCTTTTCGCAACATCAGCCCATTTATCGCTGAAGGCGCCGCAGCAGGTGGCGAGAACCGTTTCGTTGAAGTCAACGCAGTTACGGATGGAGGCCTCCCAGAGTCCTGACGCTGATGACGTGACAAGGAAGACATTCTGACTGGTGAAGAGGACTTTCTTGAGCATATCAATCACTTCACCATGCAGTTGGGCGTACTCTTTGCCGCGATGTCCCAGCGTCGGACGCGCCAGTTGCTGAAGGACATCTTCCTTGACCAGCACAGGTCCAGGAATGAACAATCTTGGGGGTTTTCTCCAGTCAGCCATAAACTTCTCCTCTATAAAATGTTAGTGTTTATTTATCACCAGCCCGGTATAGACCTTCGGATAAAAGAAAGTCGATTTCTGTGGCATTCTTTCGCCGGTTGCGGTGACCATTTCGATTTGTTTCATTTTTGTGGGATTCATAAATAAGGCGGCCTGTTTGGCGCCTTTATCAACCTGGTTTATGGAATCGTCGACTCCCTCACCGGTATCTTTTACATATTCGATGTTAGTGCCTTCGGCGAGGCCTTTTTCATCGATGCCGAGATGTTTTTCGATAATGAGCTTATGCAGAATTGCCACGTCTAAGGATCTCCAGTGTTCGCTTTTGTCCGGCGCGACGGTATCCATAAGACGTTTATCCTTCAGCACAGCGACGTAAAAAGCGCCGTCGGCTGTGTATATGCCGAAGGCGTTTTTGTCGGCGTCAAACTCGGATTTCATTTTGTCCGACATTTTTTGTCTGGCCTGTTGTTTGGTCTTTTCATCGCCGAAGGCAAAGGTTGTCAGGTCGAAGTCGTTTTTGAGTCCAGCGAGGAATTTTTTACCGTTGAAGGTCTTGACGTTTTGTATAAGCCGATGTGTTGCCAGTATAAGCAGACCCTTCTGCCGCGTATTAACGAAGGCAGTTAGGACGTATTGAGCGGTCGGGTTGCCGGTTTCCTTGTAGTAATCGAGGGCAGTTTCGTATCTGTGATGGCCGTCGGCTATGACGCAGGTTTGCGTGTCCATCATTTTTGTGATTGCGTCGATGTCGTTTTTATCCGTGACGGCGAACAGCCGATGGCGGACGTTCTGTTCGTCAACAAAGTCAATGAGCGGTTTTTGCTTCAGGGTTTTTTTGATGATTTTGTCCGCGACGTTTTTGGCGTCATGGTAAAGCATAAAGATAAGGCCGAAGCTGGCCTTGGTTGCCCTTCGCAGGTTCAGGCGGTCTGCCTTTGGCCCGGTAAGTGTGTATTCGTGGGGCTTAATGTTTTTGCCAAGCTCTTCGAGTTTTGCGAGCGCGATAAAGCTAAGCCGTTGTGCCTTTATGCCTGCAATCTCGAAATCCTGGACATATCCGTAAACGGTGTCTTCGGTGTCACGTTTGAGTACGCCCGTCTGGAACCAGTCGTTAAGCAGTTTGGCTGCCCTTGTGTACTGGTTGTTGTTCGTGCCGTCAGAAGGGCTGGTTTTGCCCTTAGTTATCTGGACAATGTTGTACTTACTTTTTTTGTAGAGCCGTTCCTGGAGGTCGGCGTCGATGACGTCATAAGGGGGTGCAATGCAACTCCCGACGTCGCCTACGACCGCCTCGTTGAACCTGTACGCCTTAAATGCTTTTATTTCCATTATCATACACAGGATACTGCTATAACTTTTGGTTGTGACTACGGATAAACCCCACAATGTTGAGCTATTCAACAAAGGATGAAGTATACCAAATTGAGATGCGGTTTGTCAATCGACAGGAAATGTTTTTTTGATGTGCCGGAGGCGCTCAGACGATATCGACCAGCAGGTATCGCTGGACGAATCCCTGTTAATCTTCTCCATACATATCTCATTGCCGTTCCTCCCGACAACCAAACTGTTGAGGATTATAGCGGAGGGGGTTAGAGTGTGGGCAATTTAATGCAGAATAATAGGTAATCATTGAAAGTCGCTTTAATGCTTAATATACTTGTCTGCGGCGACGATTTTGCCTTTTAGGCAGAAAGGGTATTAGTATGCTTGCGAAAGTCACAAATTTCATCCAAACGGATATATGGCGGATGCGTCTGCGAGACCATTCACGAGGCAAGTCGCTTTTTATCCGGTTCCTGCGGATAGTCATTCTTGCCGTCCGTGGCTTTAACGAGAACAAGTGCAAGTTCCGGGCGTCCGCCCTTACTTTTTACACATTGCTTTCGATTGTGCCGGTTATTGCCTTGATGTTCGGAATTGCCAAGGGATTCGGACTTCAGGAGCGCGTAGCAGCGCAGATTCTCGAAAAGATGAAAGGTCAGGAGGAAGTCGCTAATAAGGTTGTTGCTTTTGCAAATTCACTTCTCGACAAAACGAGCGGCGGTGTCATCGCCGGAGTGGGTGTCGTCTTCTTGTTCTGGACCATAATCAGTTTGCTTAGTAATATCGAAGGTTCCTTCAACGATATATGGGGCATAGTTAAGCCCAGGACTTTTGGCAGAAAATTCAGCGATTACCTGGTAACGATGCTGGTGTGTCCGATTCTGCTGGCCATAGCCGGCGGGGTAACTATTTTTCTCAGCGGCCAGGTTCAAACTTTAACCGAAAAATTTCCCATGTTGAAGGATTTTGGACCGGCGTTTTGGCTGGTGATGAAACTGCTGCCTTATCTGACAATTTGGATTTCTTTCACGTTTATTTTCATTTTTATGCCGAATACGAAGGTGAGATTTGTGTCTGGCCTGATAGCCGGGATAGTCGCCGGCACTTTATTCCAGCTCGTTCAGTGGGGATACGTGAATTCCCAGGTTCATATTACCGCAAGATACGCCATATACGGCAGTTTCGCGGCACTGCCTTTGTTTTTGCTGTGGCTTCAGATAAGCTGGCTTATTGTGCTGTTCGGCGCAGAAGTGTCATTTTCGCATCAAAATGTGGAGACATACGAGTTTGAGCCGGATTGCCTTTCGGCGAGCCATTCGTTCAAGACACTGCTTTCGATTTTTATCACGCAACGGCTTGTGCACAGATTTTGCGAAGGCGAAAAACCCAGCGAGGCATCCGGTCTTTCGCACGAGCTGGAGATTCCCGTTCGCCTGGTCAGGCAGCTTTTGTATGACCTGTCAGAATCCGGTATTCTATCGGAGGTCAAAAAGGGAGAAGACAAGGAGCTTGCATATCAGCCCGCCATCGATGTTGATAAAATAACCGTGAAATTTGTCATCGACCGACTGGAGCGGCGCGGCACATCCAGCATACCGGTGCTTCGGTCCGCTGAAATGGACAAGCTCTCCGATTGTCTGCGGCAGTTCGACGCGACCCTCGAAAAATCGCCGGCAAATGTATTATTAAAAAGCCTGTAAGAAGATTTTTTATTTGTTCGGCTCTGATTTCCTGCCGCCGAAAATTCCTTTGACGCCTTCAACGACGTTTTTGCCCGCTTCGGTAGTTGTTTTCACGGCGCTCTTGCCGAGTTCGGCGGTTTTGCCGAGCGTTGAGCCGATACCTTTGACCATATCGTCGGGCAGTAATCCCGCACCCTGCTTGGCGACGCCCGTAGCCAGTGCGCCCATCACCTTTGCCACAAGCGAGGCTACGCTGAGTTTCTTGTCGGTGCCGAGGTTTTCCATTACTATCGGGTCGAGCTTCAAACTAACGGTATCGCTCTTTCCAGGGATAGGCAGCAATTTTACCCTGACGTTTGTGTTGGTTATTTCCAGCTTGGTGACGGTCAGGTTTTTGCCCGGTTTTTCAGTTTTTGGCGCCGCGCCTTTTTCTTCTTTGGGCAGCTTATTCAATATCTCATTGAGGTTGTTTGTGATTCCTTTTTGCTCAATCGTCAGCTTTGTATTGTCGAGCTTGACCAGTTGTATTTTAATCGTGTTGCTCATCAGTGAGCCGATATCGAGATTTACCACTCCCTCGCCAAGTTCCAGCAGCGTCTCGTTGGCGTAACCGGGCGGGTTCTTGACAACTAATCCTTTAATTTCGACTTTTCCGCGCAAAATCGACAGGTCGATGCTCTTAACCGTTACCGGCACGCCGAGGGTGCTGCTGGCTGTTTTTTCAACGACTGCTTTAATCATGCCGGCGCCGAAAATATGAAAACCGACAATCAGAACCAGCAGGATTCCCGCAATTGTCACAACCACATAGGTAAGGATTTTTTTTGCTGACTTCATTTTTTTGTCCTCCAAATGGTTTTAGTTGGTTGCCGAAATTAGGTATCATAGATTTCATCCGCATAGTTATTATTAGAACCTGTACATTGCTCCTGCGATAATTGACATTGTGTAATCCTTGTTCACGATGGGGCTGTTACGAATGTCACTGTCTAACCAGTAATAAGTTATGCTGGTAAGCAGGGTCCAGTCGTCGTTTAGCTGGTAATGTGCATCCAGGCCGACAAACCAGTTTACGGATGCGCCCGGGTTGTAAGCCGGTCTGCCCGGGCGCGCTTCGTTGTCGCGGACGCCGTAGTAATAATCAGCGAGATTACTGCTGAGCAGGGCGACGCCGACGGAGGGCGATATCTTTGATTTTTCAAATTTGAATGGTTTGGCGTATGTTACGCGAAATTCCTGGCCATCGTGCTGGCCCATGGCGTCGGTAAGGATTCTCGCGTAAAGATTGCCCCAGTCCCCGGTTACCGAAAATTCTCCTCCGACGTCAACGGTCATATTCCGGTTGTGCATTCCATCTAAATCATCGCTTTTGTCCGCGTTGTAACCGTCGAGCCGCCATTTGCCGATAACGTCAAACGCCATATTGGAATCGGAGAACAGTCGGTAGCCCGCGGTATCAATAAAGAAATAAAATGGTGCGCTGACGGCGGTAATAACCGGTATTGGATAAATGGTCGAATCCATTCCCTTGTAGGGTTTGACTGTGATTAACACGCCGGGGCCTGCCAAAAGCATTGAATTGGGGTCTGTCTGCGAATTTTGTTTGCCGCCTTCAGCCAAGACCGCTGAGCAAATCAGCAACGTCAGGGAAATTATCAGTATTTTATTTGCCATCAGTAACTATCCTTTCCAAAACATTTACGTACCGGTGGGCAGTTTCTGGCCACTGCTCCTGATATTTACGTCCCGTTGCGGGAACGGCATTGTTATGCCGTTGCTTTCCAGGGTGGTTTTAAGCTTGGCGGTAGTGTCGAAGTAAACATCCCAGTAATCCGCTGATTTCACCCACGGGCGAACGACAAAGTTGACGGAGCTGTCGGCAAGTTCCGAGACAGCCACCGTTGGGGCCGGTGTTTTAAGTATTCTCGCGTCAGCAGCGAGGACGCCTTCGATGACCTGTTTGGCTTTTTTGATATCGTCGTCATACGATATGCCAATCGTCAGGTCGATTCTTCTTGTAATGTTGGCGGTGTAGTTGCTGATAGTGCCGCCCGTAACCTGAGCATTAGGGACAATGATGCGGACGTTGTCGGGCGAGTTAAGCACCGTGTTGAGGATCTGAATTTCCTGAACTGTTCCCTGCACTCCGCCTACCGTGACTAAATCGCCGACTTTGAAGGGTTTGAAGATAACCATAAGTATTCCTGCAGCAAAATTAGACAGTGAACCCTGCAGGGCGAAGGCAACCGCTAATGCCGCGGCGCCGAGAACGGCAATCGCGGCGGTCAGTTTTATTCCGACCCTGTCCAATGCCGCGATAATCACGAACGCGAGCAAGCCGAAGTAGCACATATGCTGGACAAAGGTAACAAGGATTTGCTCAACGTGTGCCTTGGTCATTGCCCTGCCGACAAGTATGGAAATCCACTTCGCCAGCCAGCGACCTATCACGAAGATAAGAATTGCCGCCACCAGGTCGATAGCGAAAGCGGTTCCTTTTGTAATCAGGAAATCTTTTATGGTTGCGAGTATGTTTTGAGAACCTGCCACTGTGGCTTCGACGGCGTTTTGAGCCGAGTTTACATCCTGCGCCATCACAGGGATAACGCTTACGAGCAGGATTACCCATATTGCCAAACAACAAATGCTTATCTTTTTGATTTGAAGTTTCATTTGGTATCCCCAAAAAACATGTTCAAATTTGTCCTTTCCCGAAATCGTCGAGAAGGCAACATTATTCGGTCCTGTGCGTAACAATAACTGCCGATGAATCAACCCCTGTGCCGAACTATTGGCTAAAATCTACCCGGTCCGGCCCACAACGCAAGCAAAAAACGGCCTCCGGGTTTTTTGTTAGCCCTTGCGCAAGATGTCGCGGATATCGGTCAGCAGCATAACCTCAGCCGACGGAAGAGGCGGTTCCGATGGCTTGGCGGCTTCTTTTCTTTTCAGGGTGTTGATTGCCTTGACCACCATAAAAATCGCGAAGGCGATGATAACAAAATCAATGACGGTCTGGATGAAATTGCCGTAATTGAGCGTTACGGCAGCGGTCGTTTCCGTGGCCTTTTTTATTGTTATCACGAGCTTGCTAAAATCGACGCCGCCTATGAGCAGCCCAATCGGCGGCATAATCACGTCAGCCACGAAAGATGACACGATTTTGCCGAATGCCGCGCCTATTACGATACCAACCGCCATATCCACCACGTTACCCCTGACCGCGAACGTCTTGAATTCCTGTAACCATTTCATAGCCATCTCCTTTTAATTAATTCACTTGATATTAAATCGCTCGCCGTTTGTTGCGAAGTTGAAGTGCTGTGAGTGAAATCGTACGGTTTTACGGGGGGTTGTCAATATGCGTATGTCCCGACTTACAGCCGAGGTCCGTAAAATCGAGAATACTGCCGGACATGAACAATCACTTTTTATTTTCGATGGCGGTGATGAGGTCTGGGTTGATTGTTTTGCCGAGTTGTTCGGCTGTCTTTATGTGTTCCAGAGCCAGGTCGTAATTTTTCAACTTGTAGTAGGCAAAGCCAAGGCCATAATGCGCATCGGCCATTTTTGGGTCAAGCTCCACGGCCCTGAGATGTGCCTTGATGGCGTTTTCATAGTCGCCCTTGTTGGAATACGCGGCGCCAAGTTGGTAATGGAGTCCGGCGTTGCCCGGGCTTACGCGGACGGCCTTGTTGTATTGTTCAATGGCGGCGTCAAATTTGCTTTTGTTGAAATACGCGTTGCCGAGATTCGCCAGTGCCTCGAACATATTCGGGTTAATCGCCAGCGCCTTGAGGTATGCGTCGATTTCGCTGCCCGTCTGGTCGAGTTTTTTGTAACAGATGCCCAGGCCAAAGTACGCTTCGGCTATGTCGGGGTTTATTGAGAGGGCCTGTTGATAGCGGGCGATTGCCTCGTTGCAGTTGTCTGACCGGCTGTAAACATCGGCCAACTGGCAGTAAAGCATCGCGTTCTTCGGCTCCATTGATAGTGCCTGGATGAGCGCGGTTTTGGCGTCACCCAGCCGGTTGAGTTTTACATATACAATTGCGAGATTTTTATAAGCGTCGGGGTAATTTGGGTCGAGGCGAATAGCATTTGTGTACTCAGCCACGGCATCGTTAAACCATTCGCGTCTCTGGTAGGCGTTGCCGAGATTGTTGTGTGCCTTGCTGTCGTCGGGGTTGATTCTCGCGGCGGCCTGATACTCGGCTATAGCGTCATCTACTCGGTCTTTTCGCAGGTAGATATTGCCGAGGTTTATTCGGGATTCGGCCAGCGATAGGTTGATATAAACGGCCCACTGCAGTGAGGCCATTGCCTGGTCAACGTTGTTAACGTCGTTATAGACGTTACCGAGGTTGTTGAAGAAACAGCCGAGTGTCTGGCGCTTGTTGAGATTGGTCATATAAATGGTGTTGTTTTTGGGGACATTGAATTTCTGGATATAGTAATCATCGGTGGCGCTGCTGCCTTTGGCGGTAGTTTCGATATTGAAACGCACGTGGCCGTCGTCGTACCTGACAAAAAAATGTCCCGGCACAACTACGCCGTAGAGCGGCAAACCCAGCCGTTCACCGATAGCCAGGTATAGAACGGACAAGCTCAGGCAATAACCCTGGCGCCTGTCCATAACGGAGTGCAGAAACAGGTCGTATGGGTCGGTGGCTTTATTAATTGCTTTGAATTTCAATTCATTGAACAGGTAATCGTTGATAATGGGGATTGCTGCAGCGCCCATCGGCGTGTTCTTCGCTTTGAGCCGGCTGCGGATTTCCGTCGCGATGTCGTCGAGTTGCTGCTGGTAACGCCTGCCCGCGACCATATCGCTCCAGGCCTCGGAGACAATCAAGGCGGCCGTGCCCGTGTCAATCTGTTCGGGGGGCAGTCGCAATACCTGCTCGATTGACTTGGCATACAGACCGTCGAGGTTCGCGTTTGCCAGTGGCTCATCTGCAAGGCAGGGCGTAACGGCTAAAGCGATTATCGAACAGATTATCAGGTTAAAAACCGTTTTCATAAAATTACGCTTCCTGAATTATTCCTCAGTCATTTCCAATTCGACCGGCCGACGGCTGAACAGATCTATCTGTTTCCATTTGTTGCTCTTGAATCTTATACGGTTGGCCAGCCCTGCCGCGATGATACTCATTGTTGCCGCGGCCCAGGGGCCAAGCGACCCGTAGTTCGGGAACACCTTTATTATAACAAATCCGCCCAGTGCGAGAATAGCCGCCGCACCGAGAGCGAAAATGGCCAGCCAGACCGTGTCGCCCGCACCGCGTAATGCGCCGCTGTAAACGGTTCTGGATGCGTAGAAGAGCTGGTAGATAGCGGCGAAAACAAGCACTTCCGCTCCTATCTGTATTACCATATCGTCGGATGACCACAGCCGCATAAATATCCTGCCGAATAACAGGAAGCTCAGCCCCACAACCCCCATATATATAAGCGCAAGACGCAGACACAATCGGGTTTGTCTGATTGCCGTGAGGTCTTTGTCCTCGCCGATGGATTTGCCGACGGCGACGGTTATCGCGGTCTTCAGGCCTTCGATGGGCATTGTGGAAAGATTTGTGCAGGCAAGCGCGGCGCTCGTCGCGGCCTGCGCCTCTTTGCCGAACCTGCCGACTAACCAGAACAATGTCGCGCCCCAAACGCCTGCGCTGAGTGCCAGTTCAACCCCCGCGGGCAGTCCAACCTTCAGCAGGTCTGCCATTTTTCGCAAATCTGGTTTGAGCATACGGCTGCTGGCGTATTCGGTCCTGAAGTCACCGCTGAGAAATGTCGCCATTCTTATCCCGCCGCCGACCGTTATGCCGATGACCGTCCCCCACGCGGAGCCCGCTATTCCCATCGCGGGAAAACCAAACTTGCCGAAAATCAGGGCGTAATTCATCGTGATATTGACGACCTGCGCAATCAATGCGGCATACATCGAAAGCAGGGGTCTGTGAATGCCCATGAAAAACTGCACTCCCGCCCATACGAATACCACGGATATGTTGCCGATGAGCATAATGCGAAAATAGACGACCTCCAGCTCGACGACCTCCGGTTCGTGGCCGAAGGACCGGAATATCGCCGGCGCGAGAGGCCAGCATATCGCCATAATCAGAAGCGAAAACGCCACGCCCATATAAACTGCCTGCCAGAAGTAGCTGGTGCATTCCTTTTTTTGTCCCCGTCCGAAGCTCTGGCTTACAAATGTGCCCAAGCCGGCGAAAACGCCCATCACACACGCTGCGGGTATCGAGGCGGTGAATCCCGCGGGCAGCACTGCGGCAAGAGCAGCTGTCCCCAGTCGCGAGACCATTATCCGGTCAACGAACTGCAGAAGCGTAAAAGAAATGGTGGTAATGACAATCGGCCCCGCCAGCTTGAGCATAAACCTTAGCGAGGTCTCATCAACGATGGGCGGTTTGATCTGTGTGTTCATCTACAGCAACGATTTAGTTTATCTAAAAGGGATTCAGTCGAAACGCCCGTGATTTGAATTGTTTTGACGGGTGAGGTCAGGCCGGAGGTTATTGATACCGCGTTTTTTTTGACGCCGAGTGTGTCGGCTAAAAATTCGACAAGCGATTCGTTGGCTTTGCCTTTTTCCGGCGCAGCGGCAAGTTTAATTTTAAGCATACCCCCTAATATGCCTGCAACCGCAGTTTTGCTCGAACGGGCAACGACCTTGACTGAGAAAACTACCGCGTTAGCCGATTGTTGTATTTTCAACTGGTCCATATATCGCGGCTCTGCTCAGGACATGTCCGTTCGTTCGCGGAGGTTTGCGCCAATGGCAAGCTGGACGTATTTTTCAATCTGTTCGGCTAATTCACTAAATGACGGCAACTGGAAATCCTCGAAATGTCCCGGCACGAATTCGCCGTTGAGGGCCTTTTTGAAGACCCGCACGCGAATAACCGACGGCTGCGATGCGGCCCTGGTGTAGTCGCTGTCTTTGTGTTCGGTCAGCTCGACTCGCCAGTCCTCGCTTATAAAAACCAGGCACTTGCCGGTATAAACGGCCGTCGGGAAATACTCGTATAACGATTTCAGCGTTTCCATCGTCGGCTATTATACACCGGCCGGAAACAATAGCAAATCACACTTGCCCACCGAATATTGAAAGATTATATTGCTCGTGCCGGGTCACAGGATTAATGGAATTGGCAAAACAACGGGAGGTCTTAAATGAAAAAGTTGTCTATCGCACTTACTGTTATAATGCTGGCTACAACTTCGTGTGTAACGAATCGGGCAAGGAGAATATGCCTTCGCTTGAGCCGCCTAAAGCACTTAATGATGGCTGGAGCAAATGGCTTGTCGGCAACTGGCAGGGCACGGCTAAATCGGATTTCGGCGAGCACAAGGACTGGGTAAAAGGCAAATGCCGGCTGAGTATTGAATTGGCCTTGAATGGTCAGTTCCTTGTCCGTAAAGGCCAGTCCCAGATAACCAGTTTGTCCGACGAATATATAAAACAACTTAAAGGGCAGCGCCTGTCCGATTCAGATATTGAAAAGATGCGTAATTCAACCTTCGAGAGTATGGAAGTTTACACCATAGACACGAAAACCAGCGAGATTACCGGATACCTTTTTGACAGTTTGCGTTGTGTCGCCAAAGGAACAGGCAAACGCGAAGGTAATAAAGAGATTATAAATTGGGTCTGGTCAGGCCAGGGGCAGGGTTCAAGCACTCGCGTCACCGAAAAAATAAGCGACGACAAGTTTATCTCCACTGAAAAATATACGATGCCCGACGGCAGCGCAATGGAAGATAAAGCGGAAATGACCCGCAATTAAAAGATGCCAGACCCGGGACGCAGAAGTAATGCTTATCAGCTTGCCTGGTTGGACAGGTACTGAGGCAGCCCCATCTGCTTAATCTGGTCCTGTTGCGTCTCGATTTCATCGACGTGGGCGTCCTCGTCCTTCAAAATCGAATCCAGAAGTTCCTTCGTGGCGTTGTCGCCCACTTCCTGCGCAAGCTTAATCGCCGCGTTATACGACTTGACGGCTCCCATTTCCGCACCGAGGTCGTTATCGAACTGCTTTGGCACGTCTGCACCGATATGAATGTCGCTGAGCTTGTTGACTGTCGGCGTGCCTTCGAGGAAAAGCATACGCTCGATGAGCTTTTCGGCGTGCTTCATCTCCGTAACCGCCCTTGATTGTATCAGTTTGCCAAGCTTCCCATAGCCCCAGTTTTCGACCATTTCGGCGTGAACCATATACTGGTTGATTGCGCCCAGCTCATCGGCGAGCAATCCGTTGAGCGCCTTAAGTAATTGTGCGTTACCTTTCATTTTATTAACCCCTTTCCTGAATCAAAAAGTAATATCTCGCTTTCATACCTGACAACAGCATTTTAAAAAGAGCAGTTTTCATCGGCTAAATTAACGTTTTGTCACTCATTCGTCAAGCAGCAAAAATGCCGATTGATATTTATCGTTTTTTGGGCGGTATCAACGCTTCCAGTAACGGCTTGCGGAATGAGAGTGTATTTGGGTCACAAATGCCGAAGTATTCACCGCAGAAATCCCAGTATGTGAAGCTAAAGCCGTGCTCAATCGCGGTATCGGCGACGAATTTTGTCCAGCGGACGCGGGAATCCATATCGGCCTTGCTGTTTGCGCCGAACTCGCCTATGAAAATCGGGCGGTTGTTCTTTTTCGCCCAGGCCGCGGCATCGTCAAAGTCCTTTGTTATCATTTGCCTTTCCGAATCCGTCCCTGTCCATTTTGTTCCTAACCAGGCGTTTGAGTCGGCTGCCCAGTGAGCCCCCTGATGAGTAAATTCATACGGCAGGTAATAGTGTGCGGTAACGATTATGTTGGGGTCATCCTTTGGCAAATCGAGCGCATTGAGCTGGTGTATGTCATTATAATTGGCGGGGCCGAATACAATGGTTCTATTCGGGTTTGACTGGCGAATTACGGCGTGCACTTCCTTAAGAAGCTTGTTCCACTCGCCGGCAGTCAGATTATCATGCGGCTCATTAAGAGGTTCGAATACGAGTACAAAGGGGTAATCCTTGTAGTGCTCCGCAACCTGTTTCCATATTGCGAGGAACCTTTCTTTGTGGCCCGCGGGGCCTTTATAAAGCTCGTTATAGTGATGCATAGTGACTATCACAATTACTTCCCGCTGCATCGCCTGGTATATTACCCAGTCCATTCTTGTGAAGAAGTTAGGGTCAATTGTGTAAGGTTTTTCAGTCAGTGCGTGGGCGGACCAGCAGACGGGGATGCGGAATGAAGTAAACCAAGCTTCTCTTGCGATGTTAAAATATTGCACTTTGATGGTGACGCCCCAGTTGCCTTCTTTCGGCGCCTCGAGTGCATTGCCGAAGTTGATTCCGCGATTGATGATTTTGTTGATTTCGAACGCGTTTGGCTCGCCTGCTGCTGCACAGGCGGATGCTAACGTAGCTATACTTGTCAAACATACGGCCAAAAAACTCAGCTTTAACATAATCTGTTACTCCTAATAATGCCAAAAAAACATATTACGTTAAATTTGTTTTATTGTTTGGTTGGAACGACGGCATCCAAAAGCTCTTTGTGCCAGGATTTGGTTTGCAGGTCATACATTCCGAAAACGGAGCAGAATTCCCAGTATGATATGCTGAAGCCGCGTGCTGTCGCCGCATCGGCTACACACTTAGTCCACCGGACGCGGGATTCCATATCCGCTTTTTCGTAAGCGCCGAACTCGTTTAAGTAAATCGGTCGGTTGTTCTTTTTTGACCACTCGGCAGCGATATCAAAATCCTTTGCTATTCGCTGTTTTTCATCTTCTGAGCTGGTCCATTTTGTGCCGAGCCATTTTTCGGAATCCTTAATCCAGCTTGCGCCCTGCTGGGTGAATTCGAGCGGCGAGTAATAGAAAATGCTGACGATTATGTTGCGGTCATCTTTGGGCAATTCAAGGCGAGAAAGATTCTCAATGCAGGAAAGCCCGGCGGCACAGATGACAATCGTCCTCTTTGGATTGGATCTGCGAACAGTAACAATCGTCTCTTTCAAAAGCGAATTCCACTTATCGGCGTCGAGTTTTTCCAGCGCCTCCATAAGAGGGTCGAAGATAAGGATATCGGGATAATCCTTGTATCGCTCCGCGATTTGCTTCCATATAGCCACGAACCTGTCTTTTTGCCCGTTGGGGTCGCTGTACAGGTCGTCGTAGTGATGAGTGGTAAGCACAAGGGGGATATTTCGCGACAGCGAGTTATTGATTGCCCAGTCAATTCTTTTGAAGAAGTTCGGGTCTATGGTGTAAGGCGGCTCGTTTGCGGCGTGAGCGTTCCAGCGGACAGGCAGGCGAATCGAATTAAATCCCGCGTCTTTAATAATCTGGAAATATTCGTTCTGGAGAGTGACTCCCCATTCGCCCTCTTGTTTAGGAGTATCGAGCGCGCCGCCGATATTGATGCCGCGACCAAGCATTTTGTTGGTTGTAAAGGCGTTAGGTTCATTGGCGGCCACACAGACCGATGTCAGCGAAATGAGAATAACCGCCAACAGCTTTGCCATAAAAGCCAACTCCTTTTACTATTTGGGCGGAATAATCGCGTCAAGCAGCGGCTTGTTCCAGGATTTCGTATCCCGGTCATACAGGCCGAATTCGGCGCAGAAATCCCAGCATAGCAAACTCATCCCGCGTTCGGCCGCTGTATCAGCAACGAACTTCGCCCATTTGGCGCGATATTCCGTATCGATCTTTTTGTAAGTGCCGAACTCGCCCAGGTTAATAGGCCGATTGTTCAGTTTTCCCCACGCCGCCGCCGCGTCGAAAAAGTCCGTTACCACCTTTTTTTCCGCGTCGGTGCCCGTCCATTTTGTACCCACCCATGCCGCGGACCTTGCGCCCATCCACGGGGCCCCCTGATGCGTAAACTCCAGCGGGGTATAATAGTGAATAGAAACAATAACGTTCCGCTCTTCTTTTGGTATATCGAGCTTGTCAAGGCAAACAACGAAAGCGGGGTCTATTATAATAGTGGGCTCGATTACAATCGTTCTGTCGGGATTCGATTTTCGAATGACGGGCAAGGTTTTCTTGAGCAGGTCATTCCACAGCTCCGGCGTTAACGCCTTGTATGGCTCATTGTACAACTCCAGCACAACGGAATCGGGATAATTCTTATAGTGCTCCGCAATCTGCTCCCATAAACCAACGAATCGCTCGAAGTGGTAGCTGTTGGGGTCGGCCGTTAATTCGTCATATCGCTGGATGTTCAGCATTACATACAAATCATTTTTAATTGCACAGTTGACCGCCCAGTCAACGCGTTTGAAAAATTCGGGATTAATGGTGTAAGGTTTTTCAGCAAGCGCATGACCCGACCATCGGACGGGCAGCCGAACTGAATTAAAACCGGCCTGCTTTATGATGCTGAAATACTCTTCTTTGAGCGTCACGCCCCATTCGCCCTCGTTGGGCGCCTCAAGGGCATTGGCAAGGTTCACGCCACGGCCCAGAAGCTTGTTAATTTTGAACGCACTCGTCTCGGCGGAGCTCTTCGACGTTTTTATTGTTGTGGCGCAGCTAACTGCGAACAGGATTACAACGGCTAATGTAATGAACGCGTATGGTTTCGCTATTCTCAACATCATTTTTTCTCCTGTGATATAAGTTTATTGTTTCGGCGGAATCAGCGCTTCGAGCAACTGTTTGTTCCATGTTTTTGTCTTTGGGTCATATATGCCGAAGTTGGTGTGGCAGAATTCCCAGTATGTGAAGCTGAATCCCTGGTTGACCGCTTCATCCGCGACGGCTTTGGTCCATTGAAAACGGGAGTTTGGGTCCGCTTTGTAGAAGGTACCGAACTCGCCAAGGTAAATCGGACGGTTATTTTCTTTTCCCCAGTTGGCGGCCACTCTGAAATCCCTCGCTATTGCCCGTTTTTCCTGGTCGGTGCCGTTCCATTTCATACCGAGAGTTTTGTTGGCATCAGGGGCCCATGGTGCTCCCTGGTGGGTGAATTTATTCGGCAGGTAATAATGGAACGTAACAATTATGTTGCGGTCGTCTTTGGGCAGGTCGAGGGACTTGACTTCATAAAAGCTGTTGAAATTGGCTGAGCCGATAACGACCATTCTGTTCGGATTGGACTTGCGAATGACGCCAAGCCATTCTTTAAGCATCGCGTTCCACGCAGGGACGCTTTGTAGATTGCCCTGCGGCTCATTAATCGCCTCAAACAGGAGAGTATTTGGGTAATTCTTGTAGCGTTCCGCGATTTGCTGCCAGATGGCAAGATATCTTTCCTTGTGGTTGTTGGGGTCAGTGAAAAAGTCGTAGTAGTTGTGCATATTGACTATCAAAACGAGATTTCGCGACATCGCGTTTTTGACGGCCCAGTCAATCCTGGCGAAAAAGTTGGGGTCGATTGTATAAGGGGCTTTTTCCATTGCGTGGCTGTCCCAGCGGACGGGCAGGCGTATTGAGTTGAAGCCGGCGTCTTTGATTAGCTGGAAATACTCTTCCTGCAAAGTAACGTCCCAGTCGCCTTCTTTTGGCGCCTCGAGGGCGTTGCCGATATTCACTCCGCGACCGATTAGTTTGTTAACCACGCATGGGTCATTGAGATTAACGTTCGCCTCGGTACAAAAGGCGCATCCTGACCAGACCAGTGCCAGTAATATGACGGTGATTGATTTTGAGGGGCTGAACATAAATTGTCTCCTATAGTGAGTAACGGAATGTGGAATACAATTTCAACCACAGCGGGCGATGGGATTCGAACCCACGGCATTCGGCTTGGGAATCCTAACGTCGCGCCATAAATCCTGGTTTAACAAGTAGTTACAACACGTTTTTTAAGCAAAAACGAGACATACAAGTGGTTAACAAGTGAATATCAAGTCAATAACAAGTGGTTACCACGTGACGACTGACCCACTCAGTGACCCACTTTCAGCCTTGATACTACTGTAATTTTCCTCGTTAGGCCAGTAAAAAGTTATAGAGTTTTGAACGGGCACAATTCCTCGTATACACACGTTGTTCTGTACCAAATTGCTGTCTGCATATTGATACCTGTACTATAAAAAAACTCATCTGATTCGAAGTTTTTGGGGAAGCTAACCTTAAAGCAGCTGATTTTATTGAAATTGGTCGACGTCCCTTCGGTTCCGCGATATAATTCCTTTGTCGGGAGCGCCTTGGTGGGCTTTTAAAGTCATACAGGAAGGCGGCCTGTGTACGTCGTCAACCAAAATAACCCTTTTTTACTGTCTCATTTAAGCTGACGACATACACCTTTATATACCCTCAAGCCAATATCCGGCGAAGATCGCCAAGTCGAGCATGTCAACGCTGCCGCTGTGGTCAAAATCAGTTCCCCCACACCAGTTGGGGTCACAGCACGTATCATCCATCCAGTTGTCTGCAAAAATGGCATAGTCAGTGAAATTGACTGCGCGGTCCATATCTACATCTGCCACCGGCCAAAGCCATAATTCGGCAAATATCTGCAAATCGTAGATGTCAACAATTCCGTTCTTGTCGAAATCGCTGCCATTACACCAATTTGGCTCTGAGCAGGAGATATTTTGCCAGAACGTTGCAAAGACGCTGAAATCGTAAAAATTGGGTATCCCATCATGATTCAAATCCACCGTCATTGGACGGATCCATAGGGCGGTCGGACGACCGCCAAACGTTGTGCCCCAGCCCGTGGTCCACGGCAAGTAATAAACGATCGCATTGTCGTTGTAGAATACAGACGAATCAGAACCACCGCTGGGGGCGTTACCTTGGAAATAGACTCCCGTCAGGCTGTAGCAGTATGCAAACGCATCGCCCCCGATGCTGGTGACGCTGTTGGGGATTGTGACGCTGGTCAGGCCGTAGCAGTCAAAGAACGCCTCAAACCCGATGCTGGTGACACTGTTGGGGATCGTGACGCTGGTTAGGCCGCAGTTCCCGAACGCATTGTAACCGATGTTGGTGACGCTGTTGGGAATCTCGTAGCTTCCGGCCTTGCCCCCCGGACATTCGATGAGCGTGGTCTGGCTCTTGTTGAACAATACTCCAGCCACACTGCTATAGGCGGGATTGTTTGTATCCACCGTTATCGCCGTCAGGCTGCTGCAGCCATAGAACACCTCGTTCCCGATGCTGATGACGCTGTTGCCGATCGTGGCGCTAGTCAGATGGTTGCAGAAATCGAACGCATCCTGCGCGATGCTGGTGACGCCGTTGGAAATTGTGAGGCTGGTCAGGCTGGTGCAGTATGCGAACGAATAGGTTCCGATGTTGGTGACGCTGTTGGGGACGGTGTAGCTTCCGGCTTTGCCCCCTGGACATTCGATGAGCGTGGTCTGGCTCTTGTCGAACAAGACCCCAGCCACACTGCTATAGGCGGGATTGTTTGTATCCACCGTGATCGCCGTCAGGCTGGGGCAGTAATAGAACGCAAAGTTCCCGATGCTGGTGACGCTGTTGGGGATTGTGACGCTGGTCAGGCTGGTGCAGTTGAAGAACAGATAGTCCCCGATGCTGATGACGCTGTCGGGGATCGTGACGTTGGTCAGGCTGGTGCAGTTTCGGAACGCCCAGTCCCCGATGCTGGTGACCGGCAGACCATTGATCGTGTCGGGTATGGTTACATCACCGCCGGAACCGGTGTATCCCGTGATGGTGATTGTGCCGTTATTGTACATGTAAAGGAAGTCAGGGAAGAGCCACAGCGCTGTCGGACGACCGGCCCACGTGTCTGGAACCGTCGGCCAGCCCGTGGTCCCCGGCAAGTAATAGACCGTCGCATTGTTGTCACCGGAGAACACAGACGAATCAGCACTGGGGGCGTTACCCTGGAAATAGACGCTGGTCAGGCTGGTGCAGTCCCTGAACGCCTCGTACCCGATGCTGGTGACGCTGTTGGGGATCGTGACACTGGTCAGGCTGGTGTACTTGGTGCTGTTCATCATGAACGCCTGGACCCCGATGCTGGTGACACTGTTGGGGATCGTAACGCTGGTCAGGCTGGAGCACTCAAAAAACGCCCCTTGCCCGATGCTGGTGACGCTGTTGGGGATCGTGTAGGTCCCGGCTTTGCCCCCCGGACACTCGATGAGCGTGGTCTGGCTCTTATCGAACAAGACCCCAGCCACACTGCTATAGGCGGAGTTGCTTGGATTCACCGTGATCGTGGTCAGGCTGGAGCAGCCAGCGAACACATAGACCCCGATGCTGGTGACGCTGGCGGGAATCGTGACGCTGGTCAGGCTGGTGCAGTAATAGAACGCCGACCACCCAATGCTGGTGACCGACAGGCCATTGATCGTGTCTGGGATGGTCACCGCACCGCCGGGGCCGGTGTATCCCGTGATGGTGCACGTGCCGTCGCCATTGTCCGTGTAGGCGTAATCTTGGGCTTGCACCACGCTCGCGCTAAACACAAAAGCAGTTAGTAGGCAGAAAATACAAATAATCTTCTTTTTCATATTTTTTCTCCCATCCCAAAGCGGTTAGCCGCGGCTGTGGTAATGGCGTTGGCTGCCTGCACTGCAAGAAGAATTGCCATGAATGTGATTAGGTGTGCCTTTTGCATTTTTCTCCTCCTCGGATTTTTTCTACAAAACGCTTTATCGGCTTGGTTGCTGCACATGTAGGGAAACCACCGAATTGATAGTTAGTGATTATAACACGGATTTTAGCCAGTGCAAGAAAAAACAGGTCAAAGTTAAGGGTTTTACGAGATTTTTTTTTGGATGCGATTCAATTCAAGGCGCACTCCTTGTGTATGACGATAAAAGGGGTAGTTTGAAAAACATTCATAAGCCATTATTACACAAAGAGGTGCGCTATGGTTAAGCGTTATGCTCTAATGGAATCTTTATCGGCCAATCTACACGATTTTCTCAAAAAGGTCAGCGAAAATCTTCCATTGCCTGACAAAAAGTTCCTCCGCGACGCCCTTATCGGCCTGATTCGCACGGGTGAGCTGTCCTACTCAAAAATTCATCCGGCCGTAAAAGTTGACGTTTTTCGGATTCGGAAGGCGGAAATTGCTCATTGGCAAGTTGATATTGACTGATTTGGAAAAGGCTTTCTCTGGCCGGAACGTGTTTTTTGCAGAATCTTCATTATTGGTGCAGACGTTCTCTGTGTTGCTTGATAGTGGCCGCTTCACACCGCCTTCGGGTTCTTCCGAGGGCGGTGTTTCTTTTCGGGTCACAGCCCCATCGGTCTTCAGGGGCATCGGGCCAACGGGAATTCTATGTTACTCAATAAATGTGGGGCGAGACCTTTCCCCGACTTTTTTGTAATGAGATAACGCGCTTTCTTTATCGGGGAAATCACTTACAGTGAACCAAAGCGTAATGGCACCAATGGTAATGTAGTCGCCATCGACAAGGCGTGTTTCCTCTTTAATTTTGTCCCCGTTGATAAACACGCCGTGTTTGCTGCTCATATCTAATGCGTAATACAAATTATTGTCTTTATCATACCTTATCCTCAAATGTTTTCGTGAGATCCGGTCATCAAGTATCTGAATCATAAGGGCCTCATCCCGGCCAATCACAGTTGTTCGACGACCAAGCGGGTAATAATCATCCTTCTGCAGGCCATCCAAAACAATTAATGAGGCCATTTTTGAAACTCCTTGAATATTCAATTAGAGCAAACACCGCTCTTAATATCCTACCTTGCAACCTGTGCAGTCGTCAACTTTATTGACAATTGGTCTCAAGCCAATGGTCGGCGAAAACATCAAGGTCTTTCAAATCAACGTCGCCATCCGGATTTCCCTGTGGTTCAAGGTCGGCTCCTTCACAGTTGCTAAAAGCAAAGCAATCTGTTCTCAACCAATATTTCGCAAGGACTGCCAGGTCCTGCATATTTACTGTTCCATTTTTATTAAGGTCGGCGCCGCCGCATTTCACCGGCGGGGGAAGAGCGCCGGTCCAGCATATAGACAGAGGCATTGCGAGGTCACTGGCACCCAAAACGCATACTGCCGAGACGCTGTTTACTCCTAAAGGCACCTTTGCCATATACGGGTCGTAGAATGGCGCAGCCAACGGGCTGATAGGAGGATTCGGCGTAGAATTAAAGTTGAAACCAACCACCCAGAGCGATTTAGTAACAGGGTCCTCGGTGATACTCGTAATGTGCTGCATCCCCGATATCGTAATAGTCCGGACAAGATTCAGGTTCCC
Organism: Sedimentisphaerales bacterium; assembly: GCA_050013675.1. Taxonomy (GTDB): domain Bacteria; phylum Planctomycetota; class Phycisphaerae; order Sedimentisphaerales; family Anaerobacaceae; genus Fen-1362. The sequence goes on along the minus strand of JBEKEU010000001.1, from coordinate 58,781 downwards.
CGTTGACAGCCCGTAGATTACCGATGAGCTGTGGTCCGCCCCGCAATATATCGATGACGTCAGGTAAAGCGTATTTGTGGCGCTTGAGACACACATAGCGGAAGGAGCCCGCACAGACAAAGGCCCGTTCTGTTCGCTCAGGTTAAGCCGGCGAACGACGCCGTCTGGCTCAAACTTCCACAATATGTCGCTCTCGTTCATGGCATTTGCATTAGTCACATAGACATTTCCAGCCGCGTCAAGTTCAATTTCTCGGAGGTTGTTGCGGCATTCACGCTGATTGTCGTTAATAAGAAGAGGCCCATCAAACAGGTTGACCACATGGTAAGGAGGAGTCGAGTGAGTGTCCAGTTGGAGTTTTGCCGCAGCGGCATAAGGGATGTTGCCGTGGGGAACAACTACCACGGGCACAATATACACATAGCTTGCGTCAAAGGCGACGTCAAAAATTGGCCGGCCATAGGGGTTGTCGTTCGTCTCCTGGACACTCACATAGACCGTGGCTGGTTGACCATAACGTGGTTCGCTGTCAACGTAGGTCTGGCCCGGAGGCACGATTGACGCATGGGTATCATCGAGCCGCAATACTCCGCTTTCCGAATTAACCTGATACAAGTCGTCGCCTGTGCCGCGAACTATCCTGACGTTGCACCGGTTCGGCATAGTAGTATTGAGCAATCGAAGATAGAGGTAATTGCTGTTGAATACATATAATTGGTCCATCAATATCGTCGAATAGCCGGGGGTGCCTCTCTTGCCGGATATCAGCAGGTCGTCCAAACCGGAAAGGCCGAGGGGTTCTGGGGTGCCGCTTAAACTCGCAAGTCCGCTGAATCCAAGACCGCTTACGCCCCCACCTACTGGGATCTCCCCGCACAGATTCTCGCGTGCGTTGAGGTTCAGCGTCCAGTCCCATGATTTGATATCGTAGTCGTCGGTGTAGCCGTCGGTGGTGAAACCGCCGTCCAGACAAGGCGTGTCGGTCGTGCCGAAACCTCCGGTGCTGCTGACAACCTTCAGCAAGTCCCCGGTAGTAACTATTCCAGTATGGTCCACGTCTAAGCAAACGCCCCCATAACAGTAAATTCCAGCGTCCCAGTCGTCCACAGAGGCAGAAGTACTGCCTGACGCGGCTTTAATCGGCGTCTGTTTGGCACTGCCCATCACAGAAAGCTGGCCCTGGCCGGACGCGGGCCCAACAAGCTCGATTTCAACCCATGTTCCATACCAAAGACAAAGGTCGCCGGTCGAGACAAACATATCGAAGTTGCCGAACCTGCCGCCGCCTGCTGAACCAGGCCGAGGCGTCGGCGGAGCAAAAACTTGACCGACATATAAATAGTGTTGCTCTCGACTGGGGTCATTCGAGTCCAATAACTCGGACACATCCGAAAGATAGACATTCAGATACGTGCCGGTATCAGTTGTATCAAACAGATAATTGAATCGAATCCGGATTCTGTCCTCATAGCACTCCGCGAACTGGGCCTTGGCGCGAGCGTTGATTGTCTGCCCGGATGTCCCAATGTTGTTCAGGCCGTAACCAGTCGTAAGCAGACCACCGCCTCCAAAATTGTGCAATGTCATCATACCGTTGGGGTCGGGGTCCTGCCCAGTTACCCTTTTGACGCGTATCCTGCTGTTGTTGGGGTCCACAGGGTCAATGTAATTGTTGTTGCTCACACGACTTTGGTATTCCGCATTGCTGTCGAAATCCACCTTGCCCAGCGAAAATCCCAATACCGCCCCTTTCTTGATTGAGTTCGGGTCGCCTGTGAGATTCGTATAGTAAAGATGCTCAAAGCCAGCATCTAAAACGCAGTTGGCGTCAAGAACAAGGTTCTTTACATACAAGACCTCGGGATAACCGTTGCCGGAGTCAGAACGATCCACAAGGGTCACCTTGGCACCGGCTGCAACCTCTAATCGCTCCAAAGTCCAGGAATTAGTATCAAATGCGGGCATAGTGTTGCTGTCAAGATAACAGCCCAATACATTCACATCATTAAAATCGCAGGGATGCGATGGCAGGTCCCGGCCTCGAAGTTCAAGTACGCCCTCATCCGTGCCATTCTGGCCTTCCGTTATCGTAACGTAGATGCGGTTATTCGCTATAATGCCGGTGAATGTGCTGGAGTTCACATCCATAAATCGGTCGCCATTCGTATAGATATCGAGGTTTGTCGCCGTGGCGGAGTCCTCTACCTGGAATTTGCCGAAATATCCACCTGCCTGCCGGCTGACATTCACCGTCGCGTGTTTCAATTGTCCGTTGCCTTGGACTTTCAGCAGACCATCGCACTGGATTGTGCCTTTTACATTCGGGTCATAGGGGTCGTTGAGGTCAACTACCGCGTTGGAATCAATTATCATTTTCCCGCCAAGCGAGATAACTATGCTACCTGTACCTCGAATCTGCGATTCGCTGATATAAAATTCATCCATCATAGAATCACTTCCACCTGCTCCAAGGTTGATAACGCTGTTGATGATGGCAGCTATTCCGCCGCCGTATTGAATTGCCGAGTTGCCACTGAATGTGCAATTAGTCAGCGTCGAACTACTGGAATACATGTTTAGCATTCCGCCGCCACTGGTCCCCGAGTTGCCGGTGAATGTGCAGTTTGTCAGCGTCGGGTTGCTGAAATCTGTGTTAACTATTCCGCCGCCACTGGTCCCCGAGTTGCCGGTAAATGTGCAGTTAGCCAGAATTGGGCTACTATGGTAGTTCCATATTCCACCGCCACCGCCTGCCGAGTTGCCGCTGAATGTGCAGTTAGTCAATGCCGGGCTGCTATCAAAGTTGAGCATCCCGCCGCCTTGTCCCGCCGAATTTCCGCTGAAAGTGCAGTTGGTTACCATTGGATTACTGCCATAGTTGTACATCCCGCCGCCGTACCAATATGCCGAGTTGCTGGTAAATGTGCAGTTTGTTACCGTCGGGCTGCCGTAGGAATTATACATCCCGCCACCGGCATAGTTGTACACATCGTCATTGGCATTGCCGGCGGTTATTGTGAAACCGTCGAGGATTGCCGTGGAATCGGTGCCGGAGCCGGTAACAACGTTATAACTATTCTCGCCGTTATTAGCAAAATTCGGTCCGTCGTTTCTAGCAAGGTCGCCGCTTAAAATGGTCTGGTATGTATTTGGGTCTCGGCTTGTCCATAGCCCTCGCCCTCCGCCGCTGGGGAACCCGCCATAGAGCGCTACACCGTTTTTAAGCTGGAAAGTGGAAGTTCGACAAGCGGTCATATCGGGTTTATAAGTGCCCTGTGCCACCCAAATCTCATAACCTGAGGGGGCCGGATTCAGGGCTTCCTGAAGATAATTATACGCATTGGCCCAGCTTGAGCCGTCGTTTGCGCCTCTAGCGCTGGCGTCAACATAAAGGACATTGCAAAGTTCCTGTTTGTATTTAATCGTGGCGTAGCAACTAGCGCCGCCACCCAAGCAATATCCCGTAACATAGACATTACCCAAGCTATCTATTTTCAGGGCATTAGCTTTGTTGTCGCTATACTCCGGTCCGCTATAGCGTGCTACCCATAACTCGTTGCCGTCAGGGCTATATTTAATCGTGGCGTAATCGTGATCTGTATCGCTGCCCGAGCTATAACCTGTAACATAAACATTTCCCGAATTATCTACTGCGATGGACTGAGCTTTGTCTTCGCCATTCCCCGGCCCATTATAACATGATACCCATAACTGATTACCATCAGGACTGTATTTAACCGTAGCGTAATCAGCACCTGTGCCGCTGTCGTTGCTGTAGCCCGTAACATAAACATTGCCCGAATTATCTACCGCCAGGGCACAAGCTTGGTCGTTACTATATGCGTTCGGCCCGTCATAACGTGCCACCCATAACTGGTTGCCGTCAGGGTCATATTTAATCGTGGCGTAAACCCAACCTGTGTCGCTGTGGCTGTAGCCCGTAACATAGACATTACCCGAGTTATCTATTGCCAGGGCCTTAGCAGTGTCATTACCAGGATGTCCGGGTCCGTTGTAACGTGCCACCCATAGTTGATTACCATCAGGGCTGTATTTAATCGTGGCGTAATCGTTATTTGTACCGCTGCCGTAGCTATAGCCCGTAACATAAACATTTCCCGAATTATCTACTGCGATGGACTGAACTTTGTCGTCGCCATTCCCCGGCCCGTCATAACGTGCCACCCATAATTGATTGCCATCAGCGCTGTATTTAATCGTTGCATAGTCAGTAGCACCTGTTATGCTAACGCTCCAACCTGTAACATAAACATTCCCCGAATTATCTACTGCCAAGGCAACAGCTGCATCGTTGCTATTATTGATATCCCCGGGGCCATTATAACGTGCCACCCATAGTTGATTTCCATCAGGGCTGTATTTAATCGTGGCGTAATCGGAATTTGTGCCGCTGCCAAGGCTGCCGCCCGTAACATAGACATTACCCGAGTTATCTATTACCAGGGCATTAGCAACGTCGCTGCCATTTCCCGGTCCGTTATAATTTGCCACCCATAGTCGATTACCATCAGGGCTGTATTTAATCGTGGCGTAATCATTACTATAACCGATTCCCATGCTGAAGCCCGTAACATAGACATTGCCGGAGTTATCAATAGCCAGGCCGTAACCAGTCCCAGGCATACTAGGTACACTGTAAAGTGCCACCCACTCCTCAATCGGCGGCTCTTCGCCGAAAACAGAAGTGCAAATCGTAAGAACCAGACCAAAAAGAAGTGCGTAATCCCTCGTCGCAAGCAACCAATTACCTGCCGAGTGTGTAATAGTTTTCATTTTCCTACCCTCCGTTGGGGGCGAAACTCGACCGCCAACTTAAAATATCAGAAAAAGTGTTAAAATCCTCCAGTAAAACGCGACTTGCCTAATTCAAAGAGCCCTCTTTTACGCTGTAAGAAGCAGGTTGTCCCATCAAAAATTACGATAGAAGTGGCAAATACTATAACATAGCATATCCAAAAGGTCAACTGTTTTTTCGAGCAAAAATGCAATTATAACCCGACAGGATTTTACATAAGTTACTCATTTAGCGTATCTTAGCAGCAGTGGAAATCAGCCGGCCTGAGTTTACGGCAGTCCACTTTGCATTTTATAAGCTAATTCGAACAAATCCTTGAACGGAACCACGGTGTAATCATCGGTTACATAGTATGACCTGCGGATTTTTACAAAAGCGGTGTGGCCGTCCATAAACGCTATATTATAACAGCCGGGCTTTACATGCCATTCAGCGTAGGGTTTGCATCGCTGGTCCCATGTCGCTTCTTCCGATGATGACATCGGCGCCCATTGGTTATACCATCCCTGGTCTCCGAGAAGCAACAATTGAGCCGGACTTGTAGTCACCTGACTGATACAAAGAGTCCCAATTCGCTTGTTAATCGCCAAATCGAGAGCCCTTGTTTGAATGTTATAGGGGATGAAGTGGTTTTGACCAATCAAAAAGACATTTGTCAGGTAACTTGTCCCCAGAAGGATAAAGGCCTTTTCTTTTGGCGAGTCGGCCACACCACCCGTATCAGCGGGGCAGCAGAAAACTTTGGCTGGTTTGTTATCCGCCAGATTAACATCCAGACCCATAAATCTATTAAGCGGACGCGGTGACATATCCATCAATCCTTTCCACCCGCCATAATCAACATTGGCGTTTACTCCCTGATAAAAGCGGCCGTCATAGTGGTCGATATACATCTCCCACGCGTCTGCGAGCTGCTTGAGATTGCCCTGACAGGCAATACGTTTTCCTGCGGCTCGCGAAAGACGCAGTGCGGGCAGCAATATGGCCAACAGCACCGCGATAACCGCGATAACCACAAGAAGTTCTATCAGAGTAAATCCCCTTTTATAATTTCTGTGTCTATATTGCTCGCAGCAATCATGCGATTTCCGCTTATTCATTTGGTTCACCCGCTGAAAATCGCTCAGGTTTTTCATCTGTTGTTGTCAGCTCGTATAGCCTTGCCTCTACAAGGTTGATAAGCCACGGCTCAAAGGGCTTATTGTCCGCCTTCATTTTTTGCAGGGCCTTGAAACTGTTTCTGTAAGTATTCAGGGCCTGCTCTTTATTCCCATCTTTCAAATAATGCTCGCCTATGACAAAATCCGCAAACCCGACCTGTTCCTCGCTGATTCGCCGGCGAAATTCGACTTCTTTATCCTTTAACGGCTGTGGACTGACCAAAAATATCGCGGCTACAAACTCCTTCGAACCCTTGGCAAAAATGTGACTTCTTTTTTCTGCCTCCGCTATCCGTCCTTCGCGCAATAGTTCAAGAATGTTGATAAAATGCAGCGGCGCTACTATGCTGAAAGTTTCACGTTGTTCCTTCTCAAGTTGAATAGCTTTCTTGGTCCATTGTTTTGAAATACCTTCCGCATCTCTCTGTGCTGCCCTGGCGGTCAGATAAAGCTCTAAGCTCACAAATGAAAACGACAAGATGATAACCAGCAGCAGGCCGACGACTGCGGCCACGTAGCGGTGCCTGGCGATAACTTTTCTTATCAGATATAGGGTGCTGATTGACCTGACGCTGATTGGACGGCCGGCAAGCCAGTTCTCAATATCGTTTTGAAGGCCCGCGACGGACTGGTATCGTCGGGTCCTGTCTTTATCAATCGCAGTGAGAACAATTGCCTCAATATCAGTATCGAATTTCCGGATGATTTTGCTTGGCCTTACCGGTTCTGCCCCCTGGATATTCCTGAGAACATCTAAAACAGGGCCTGTAACATCGTATGGGTCCTGCCCGATCAATATATGGTATAGCATCATACCGAGGGCATATACATCCGTACGAACATCAATTAGTTCGGGCTTTGCCGCCGCCTGTTCGGGGGACATATTCGAAAGAGACCCCGCCCACTGGCCGGTTATCGTAGGCATCGCGTCCTTGCGCTCAAACTCGCTCATTCCAATCGCCTTTGCCAGTCCGAAATCCAGTATGTGCGGCTCGCCGCGCTCGTCTATCAGGATGTTGCCTGATTTCAAATCTCGGTGGATGATTCCCTGCTGATGGGCGTACGTCACCGCTTCGCAGATTTTTTTGAAAAGGATTATGCGCTCACGAAAAGACAGATTCTGTGCCTCGACATAACGGTACAGCGGCTGCCCCTTGATATACTCCATTACAAAGAAATACTGCCCGTGGATAATGCCGCTGTCGCGAATCTTGACTATGTTGGGGTGGTCGAGACCTGCAATCAATTCGGCTTCTCGCTCAAAGTAGTACCTCGCCCTGGTTGAAGCCACTAAGGTCGGCAGTAGAATCTTCATCGCTACATGTGTTTTGGTCGGCTTATGAACGGCCTTATAGACAATCGCCTGGCCTCCCTGCGGAAGTTCCTGAATTATCTCGTAGTTCTCGAAAACCGGGCTCGTGTCCTTACCTGAGACCCATGCGCCAACCAAAGAACCCGTTACCCCCGACATTGACCTCGTAGGAGATTCATCCGCAATCACAGGGTTATTCTCTTGTGTATAGCGCACATTCTGACGGCATATCTCGCACTCTGAGAGATGAGTTTGAATCTCGGACCTCTCATCCGCCGTACATTCTCCCGCAACGTACCTACGCAACTCTTCTGGACTAAAGCACCTCGACAACTTTAATCCTCCTCTAATTCCCATACCAGTCGTTCAGCCACAAACGCACAACAGGCCTCGCTTCTGGCGTTAACTCATGGAATGCTTCCTTTTGGTCAACATCGTAAATCTCTGATTCCCCAAAAGCAACCTTTTTTGGCGTATTTTTGAGGATTGGAAATGAACATCATATCCCATACTGTAAAAATACTCATCCGATACCAAGTTTTTGGTAAAGCTGACATTAGTAGTGATAACATGATAATACTTGCTTATCAGGTCTTGTTGCCGAAAATAACTCTATGCCCTCGGATATATAAAATGTTTGCGTTTTTTGGGAATCTTTTAAGTCTTTGATAAAACAGCACTTACAAAATGACCGTTTTTATGAGATTAGCATATAATCGGGTGTACAGTTGTAGTCGGGTTGTAGTAAGGTTGTTTGCTTCGGATGAATTTTTATACTACTACGGGACAGCCATAAATGAGCGTGTGCCTCCCTTCGTTTATATCACTAACCACACGCCGCCAATGCGGCCAAAATCCGGCCGCAAGTTTTAGTGATAGCGGTATAGTTTGACTTTCTGAATGCTGTAACCGCCGCCCGGAAATCGCCAACCTCTGCCGGAAATTATCTCGTCGCCGTTAAGCCGCCTGCCGGGCATCCATTTGCCGTCAATAAATATGCCTTCTTCGACGGTTGCAAAACCAACAATCTCATCAGGCGTGCTCGTGGAAAATAAAATCATCAGACCTTTGCCAACCGCCAGAAACTCGTCCGGCCCCGTCGCAATTACAATTCCTGCGGCAACAGAACTCTCCGGCGGCCCGCTCACCCATCGTCTCAGTATCCTGAGTTCAAGGTTATAGCCGCCCAGCTGCGCTTTCTCAACCTGGTTAGGCCCATCCAGCATAGCTCCCGTGATTGTACCCTTGGCCTGACCTTCCAGAATAAACGGCGTAAGCTTTGACAGGACGCTGTAGCATTTGGCAAGTTCGCTGTTTGGTTCCGCTATTCTTTCGATACCGAAGGGCGAGAAACCCATTAAGTTGTGCTGCCCGATGGCATAAAATATATTAATTACGCCGTTTGGGTCTCCGCGTGTTTCAGGTATGAACAGGGGATTGCCAAGCCTGCTGTACCATTCACAGCGTGCCTCGAAATCCGGCACATAAAGGTCCGGACAAAGCATATCAATCTGTGCCGCGCCGGCCTTCCAGATATCCATAACTTCCGCCAGCGGGCCGCCGCTTGGAAATTCGCCGGGCTGGGGACACCCTTCCTGGTCAAGCCATGCGTTCACGTACATCGGAATCGGATATTCGGCCTTGCCCGCCTCGGCTACACGCCCGATGTAACGCGAGTATTGCCACGCCATAAAAATTTCATCTGTAAATGACGAACGATTCCGCCAGTCCTTCTCGTGCGGCTTATTGACGCCGAAAACCTCTTCCCATGTTCCCGAAGTTTTGAATCCGCCGGCCTGCCAGGCATTGTGAATCTCCGGCAGCAGCGTATCTTTATGTTTTTGAAGATAATCCATAAGCTCCTTCGGGACTGGTTTGTTATACGCCTCATTCGCTGCCTTGCATCTGTCGCGTGAATCGCCGAGAACGCCCGATTCGTTTTCCACCTGCATCATTATCACCGTGTGCTGCTGGCCATCGACTTCTTTGATATGCCGCATCAGTGCCGCGAACGCCTTGGCGTCAGCGTCTCTGGAGGCGTCACTGAAAGTAGAGAGAATTTCGAGTGCTTTATCCTTAGCGTCCCTGGCGCGTGGGAAACGGGTAAAATCGGTTTTTACCCAGACGGGGACATAAGTGGACACGCCGTTTTTCCAGCTTCCGAACCAGAGTAACACAAGACGCATATTATAGCGTCTCGCGTCTTTTATCAGGTCATCCACGAGTGAAAAATCAAATTTGCCTTCTTGCGGCTCAATCAAATCCCAGGTAACCACGGCCAAAACCGTATTGAGGTTCGCGTCGGCAAGTTTCGGCCATATCGGCTTCATATATTCAGTGCTAGATGAGCTTGAGTTGTGCAGTTCGCCGGCGAGCATAAGAAACGGTTTGCCGTCCACCATAAGTTGCGTAGCCGCGCCCTGTTTGCTGAGATGAGGTATGGTGTTGTCCTGGTCGGCACTGTAGGCCGGCGCAGATAACGTGCCCGCGAGAACTAAAGCCGCGATTATTACCGGATTGCAATAATTTACTTTCGACATAAAAATCTCTCCTGACGTTTTGGGCAATCCTATTTTTTGTCCCTATTAAAAATCCCAACCTTGTTTATTTACAAGGACTTATGTAGAATTCCGCAATTTCACTTAGATTGGACTTTACAGAAACTTTCAGGAAGAATCAATGTCTAAATTAATAGCAAAACTTATCTTCGGCCTTATAAGGCTCATCTTCAGAGATAAAACCAATCTTGTCCTTGAGAATCTTGCCCTGCGAACAGAGAAACCATTCTCCTTCCGGAAGCGATCAACTACCTGCCGGAGTTTCTAGAAGTTCGACGATTTGGGCTTTCGCAGGCCAGCCCCAATCGACATGAGGCTTCGCTTTCAGATCGGCTATTTTATTCAAGAGCGGGAATTATAGCACAGAACCGAATGAATGTCGACCAATTTCAGCAAAATAAGCGGCTTTAAGGTCAGCGGATGAGTTTTTTTATAGTACGGGCAAGGGTTTTTTATTTATAGCGTGAATCCGGGTAAAACCGCGGTCGTGAAAGTATCCTCTCAAAGCGCCTGCTATGAAACCACCCGCACCGCCGATAACAATCAAATAATCCTTATTTCAATTTTGGACTGTTTTCGAGATCGTCTGATTTCTTCAAGGCGTCTCCTTTATTATTTTTTTCGGAATATATACGAACCAGAACGACCCCGTGAGGCCGAACCATTGCCTCGAAGCCGTTGCTGTATATGCCGATATTCTTTTGTCTCCAGAGGTCGCGGACAACCTGTTTGCCGCTTATACCTAATTGCTCCCACGTTACTTTGACGGTGTTTGGTTCGCTTGCGACATTGAATAAGCCGACCGCTTTCGAACCGTCTTCGAGATTCTTTGCCAAAACCTCGCCACCACTTGCTTTAGCGATTGTTTTTGCCTGAATGCCTAAGGGGTCCTGATTTAATGCCAAAACTTCATCGTTGGTAAGCAGGTTCAGAGTGAAGCTGTCGAGCTGGTCTAAAGGACAACCCAGCAGCAGGGGGGCAGACCACAGGCACCAAAGCGAGATATGCGTGTATTGCTCATCGGGCGTCAATTTTGTGGGATGGGGCGTTCCCCAGCCGACCTTGCCGACAATCAGCATATCCGCGTCATTCCAGTGGCCGGGGCCATTGAATGTCGCCCATTTTTCGTGCTGTCCCCAGATGTCAAACACTCCCAGCACCCACTGCCTTTTGCCCGGAGGCAGTTGCATTTTGCTCCAGAGTTCGTAAATATCACCGGTGGTTCGCCAGCAGTTGGCTAATTTCACCCATGTAGCCGCCTTATTAAACGGTGCGCCATTGGAAAGCGAATAGACGATGTCACGCCCGCTTGCGCGAAGTGCGTCTGCCATACGCTTTGTGTTTTTCTCGTCGTTGGGATTCCAGTCATACTTTAGATAATCGATTCCCCACGCGGCCCACTGATTGGCGTCATTTGAATCGAAGGTGAATTTTCCCATGCGGTTATTTTTGGAATATTTGTCGTAAGGACCCTCGATTTTTTCCCAGGAGCCGTCCTCGTTATCGCTGGAGCCGCCTACGTAGCCGGCGTATGAGGTTATCCATGGTGTCGAGTAAATTCCGGATTTCAGGCCAAGTGAGTGGATGTAGTCGCAAAGTCCTTTCATATCCGGGAATTTTTTGTTTGGCTGTATTGCATTGAACTCGCCGCCGCGAGCGCCCTGCCATGTGTCGTCGATATTGATATATGTCCAGCCGTGATTAATCAGGCCTGAATCGAACATTGCCTTTGCAGATGCGCGGACATTTTTATCCGAGACATTTTTAGCCCAGCAGTTCCAGCTGTTCCAACCCATAGGCGGAGTCAGGACGATTTGCTCACCGACAACGATTTTTAATTCTCGATTGGTTGTTCCGAGTGAGTTGGATGCCTTGAGCGTTACAGGGTATGTGCCTGCTTTATCTATTTTGCCGCTGATTTGGCCGGTTTGCTTGTCTAAGGTTAACCCTTCCGGTAATCCCTGTGCTTCAAATGTAATCGGGCGAGTGCCAGTTGTGGCGATAGTGAACAAAAATGGGTTTCCAGGCCGAACACCAAAGACCCTGGCGCAGTTAATCTGCGGCTTTGGTGATTCCTTTGGCGTGAGAATATATGGCTGGTTTGGCTCTAATTTCACCCCTGCTGGTGTATATGTTTTTTGCTGGTTGACCATTTCGCAACCTGAAATCATAACGATTAATGCGCCCAATATTATAATTGACTGCTTGCCCATAAACCCGACCCTTTCTGTATTTGCCGTTACGTTCTTTTCCGGATTTCCACTATCATAGTTTATAGTTAGACGCAAAAAGGCACAAGAGGGATACAAGATGGGATAAGCTGCTTTAAGGTCAGCTTTACCAAAAACTTCGCAACGGATGAGTTTTTTATAGTACGCCATCTACTAACAATATTAAACCTACAAACGCAACAGGTTAAAAACGGAGAAGAAGGGAAACACATTGGTAGACTACAAGGGAAATCTGTAAAAAAATATCCCAAGATTCGTGATAAATGTTGTATAATAGCCGAATGCCAAATCACACCCTGGGAAAGGGGTAAAATTATGTCGCAAAAGATGACTCGTCGGGGCCTCATGGCCGGTTCAATAGTCGGAGCAGCTGGGATTATGGGGCTAGAAGAAAGAATCCTTCTGGCAGCAATGGCAGACAGCAACGACCCGAACAAACCCAAAACACCTCCGCCTCAAACCGCAAAAATGCCCAACGGCAAATTGGGCAAACTCGAAATCAGCAGGATGATTCTGGGAGGCAACCTTATCGGAGGATGGGCGCATTCACGCGACCTCATCTACGTCTCGAAACTTTTCAAGGCGTACAACACGCAGGAGAAAATATTTGAGACGCTGGCGATTGCCGAACAGCACGGCATCAATACAATCCTAATTGATGTCAGCCAGATAGACATAGTCAACAAATACAAAAAACAAACCGGCGGCAAAATCCAGATGATAGTAAACGTCTTGCCGCCAGAAGAAAATCCGATCGCCAACATCGACGTGGCTGCGGACAAAGGCGCATCAACAATATATCTGCACGGTGCAGCTGGCGATTCTTTCGTGAAAAAAGGGCATGTGGAACTTATTTCCAAAACACTCGAACATATACAAAAGAAAGGCCTGCAGGCAGGCGTCGGCTGTCACTCATATTATGTCCTCGAGCAGTGCAGAGATGCGAAAATTGAACCTGATTACTGGGTCAAAACTTTCCATCACGACAAATACTGGTCGGCACATCCTAAGGATAAGCGAGAGCCGTTCAGCGTTGACGTCAAACAATCCGATAATCATAATGAAATACACGACAATATGTTCTGCCTTGAGCCGGAAGAGACAATAGAGTTCTTCAAGACAGAAAAGAAGCCCTGGATTGCTTTCAAGACATTAGCTGCCGGCGCAATAACGCCCAAAAGCGGCTTCACATACGCGTTTGAAAACGGCGCGGACTTCATTACAGTTGGCATGTTCGATTTCCAGATTGCCGAGGATGCGGGCATTGTCTGCGATGTCATCGAAAAGACAAAAGAAAGACAGCGTCAGTGGTACGCTTAAAAACCTTATAATCAGGTTTTTTTCATTGGAATTAGAAAGCTGGGTTCCGTAGCCAAACGTTTGATAGGGGAAATCCCTTACGGTGTAAAAACTCATCTGAGCTTAAATCCTTCTAATTTAACAGTTTAATGGTCCTATTTTCATCAGCGATAAGGCACAAAACATGCATAAATTTTCAGCCTTTTTATCGTTGCTGTATCAGATCCTGATCTCAGTCTATTTGCATTATTTTGAGACAATTCTCCTCTTTCCTCAAGTAAAACTTACCCCTTTCAGGAACGCCTAAAGCTTAACTGCCTATATGCGGCCGGCAAAATTCAAACATCAAAATGGTCTGATTTTTACAGCGATATCCTTTGTGAAATCCGGCAGTGTATAAGTCAACATGCCTGAGGAGGATTTTGCCGTGCCCGAGGCGATAACCCCGCCTGCGCCGCGGGTCGCGTAAACTTCGACAAAATATTGACCGTTATCGAGACCTTTGACTATCATCTTCTCGTTATGGAAGGTCCCGCTGTCAGTCAATCCATATTGACTATTCACGTCGTAAATCCAGATATAAGCACGTTTATTATTCGAAAGGCCAATCGATTCCAGGGCCGATGCATCGACTGGAGTAAATACATAGCTAGTTATACGAAACCATTCGTCGCCGGTGTTTTTTATCTGCACCGTCCGCGTCCCTGCCGGTAACGGCACCGATATTATGTAATTTTTTGCGCGATTGGTCTGGACCTTATCATAAGCCGCAATGCCGTTTACAAGCACCTGAATTTTATTGTTGCCTTTGGCTGCTGCTTCTGCGATGTGGATTTTAAGATTACCTCCAGTGGGCATATTCAAATGAAAATTGGGGTCCGACTTCAGTGCCTCCTGCGACGAACCCTGGAGCCACTTCGAAAGGTTGTCCATTCCATCGAAATAATCCCCCTCAAGGGTTAACTCCATCGTAGTGGATACCGCCCAGAATGCGTTAAGCCCCGGAATGGCATAATATGCCTTGGTTCCCGAAACAGCTCTCTGCGCCTTGACTAAATTATAGTCTGCAAGATTCTCGTTTTTTACATAAATCGCAAGCGGCGTATATACACTGTAAAGATTACAAGGGTCGATATAATTGTCCCACCACCACATATGTCCGCTGCTTTTGACAAAGAAGCTTGCCCAGATGCCATTATGCATTTCCAGTCCTTCCTTCAGTTGTGTTGCCATCGGTTCCTGCTGTCGACTTCCTTCCGGTTTACCCCCTAATCCGAACTCCGCCATAATCACCGGCTTATTGTATCTCGCCAGTATTGAGGCAACCCGCTCGAATATGTGAATCGTGTCAGGTCCATAGTAATGCTCCTGGACCAGGTTGATATCCGGCAAATTCCATAAATTTTCAAAACCGCTGCCGTGACTGCTGGTGGTTACCGGGTGCTGATAAGGGTCTATGCTGTGAATATATTTGGCCATTATATCATGCCATTTGACCACGCTTTCCCGATTATTGTTCCAGCCGTTGGTGTACTCCACTTCGTTAAAAAGTTCCCAGGCGAATATCGATGGTGAATACCCCCACCTCGCAACAATATAACGATACTTGTTCTTGGTGTATCTTATCGCCTCCGGGTCAGTGAAAAATTGCTCCGGATTGCTAAGCCAGCCGCCTGCCGCGTCTCGATAAGGATTGTCGTTGAAGTCGGGATTTGCGGTTGTGCTGAACTGGCCGTGATGCTGAAGACAAAGCTGAATGTTAATCCCGTTTTGCTCCGCGATTTCGAGATATCTGTCCAATCGAAGCGCAATCTGCATCGACAGCTTTCCCGCCCCCTGAAAATATCCGCTGTATGTCCCGTCTTTCCATTCCAGCAGCGTTCCCCCATCGGTCCCGTACCGGCACATCCACAGCCGAACCCAGTTTCCGCCCGCTTTATGTAATTTAGTCAGATATTTGTCCCAGGCGGGAATCCTGCCGTAGATCCAGCCGATGTTCTGGCCGATATTCAGACAGGTGCTTCCATCGTCATACTTCAGAAATGCCCGATTATTCGGGTCAACCCTGATGAATCCCTTTTTACCGCTTTCGACACAGGTAAAACTAATATTGGGATCATATGCATAGGTGCTGTTTGAGTCGATAATCCTGATTTGACCGACGTCATAGATGCCCGTCTGAGCCGGCGCGAAGCGTGCCTTCCAGCGAGGGTTCCTGCCGTTAATATAGTTGCCGTCCGAATCTTCATCGTATTCTTTATAATAAAATGCCCCAATTGCTGCCTTACTGCCATCCGGCTTGTTGATAATAACCGTTATGTCAATGATGTTTATATCGAAAGGATTGCTATACGTCCGGTCCAGGGTAAAAGTCATCTCGAATTTTTCGAACTTACCGATAGTCGAGCCGTTCTGTGTCAGCGATGTGATTGTGACTGCTCCAGCCGGGCATGTAATGATGGCCAGAATAAGTGTAATCAGTTGCGAGCTAAGATAGTAAGCACTCTTGTTCATTTTTCAGCGACCCCATTGATTTTATTAAGCTGACATTTCCTATATTAAACGCTTGGCTACGCAACCAAGCCTACCGATTATGTAATATCAAAATTCTCATCGGATTACACTAAGAGAAGACATTTGCTTACAAATTTTATGACTAATTTCGCCAAAACCCAATCCCTTAGCCTTAAAAATTCAGTTAAGGCATGATTTTTACAGGCCTTAACCATTAATGACATTTTCGAAGATTGGTGTTATATTAATTGCCTTAGTACAACATGGTAAGACAAAAACATTGGAAAAATAAGGCGGTTTAACAATACTATTATTACAATTAGGAGCTAAATCGGAAATATGCCGATTATTAAATTGTTCCACTTTTGAAAAAGACGTAAACTCGCAATGAGAAATCCATAGGAGTTGCTTTTGTGGGATGGTTTTACCGATAAGGATAAAGCCAGCGAATTAGTAAGCAGTCCTTACAGAGAAGGGTGGACTTTATGAGTAATGCCAATGAAGTAAACAACAAAATCTCACGCAGGAATTTTATTGCAGGTGCGGCTAAAGCCGTTGCTGCTTTTACGATTGTTCCGGGTTGTACCGTGGTCGGTAGCAAAAGCATCAGTAAGTCAAAACCGCCCAGTGAGAAACTCAATATCGCAGCAGTAGGTATCGGCGGAATGGGCAGGAATAATGTCAAAGCCTGCGGAAATGAAAATATCGTTGCCCTTTGCGATGTGGACTGGAAATACGCCGGTCCGGCATTTGCGGATTTCCCCAACGCAAAAAAATATAAGGATTACCGCAAAATGTTCGATGAGCAGGGTAAGAATATCGATGCTGTAATAGTTGCCACTCCTGACCATTCACACGCAGCAATCGCGATGATGGCAATGGAAATGGGCAAGCATGTTTATGTTCAAAAACCAATAACTTGGTCGGTAATCGAGGCGCGCAAACTTATCGAGACTGCCCGTAAGAAAAAAATTGTAACTCAAATGGGTAACCAGGGGCAATCCGCTGAGGATATTCGCGTTCTGTGTGAAATGATCTGGGCGGGAGCAATTGGAAAAATTCAGGAAGTTCACGTCTGGACAGACAGACCTACCTGGGCTCAGGGCATTGAAACGCCGAAGGACACGCCGGAAGTACCCGCTGATTTGGATTGGGACTTGTGGCTTGGGCCGGCGCCGGTTCGTCCATATAATCCACGCTATCACCCGTTTACCTGGCGGGGCTGGGTCGATTTCGGGACAGGCGCTCTTGGCGATATGGGCTGTCATTTAATGAACCATGTATTTTGGCCGTTGAATTTGAACTACCCGATTTCAGTGGAAGCATGCGATTCTGAACGATGTGTAAAAAACTGGGAAAAGGTTGAGCATAAAGATACTTATCCCGATGCCTCGATTGTCCGCTATACATTCCCCGGCCAGGGCTGGTCAAAGGGAGTAACAATGACCTGGTATGACGGCGGTTTGAAACCCCCAAGACCTTCGATGCTTGAGCCTGAACGCAATTTAAGCACAAATGGCTTTATGTTCGTTGGTGATAAAGGCGTGATACTGGAAGGAAGAATTATCCCTGAGTCTAAAATGAAGAGCTATAATCGTCCGAAAAAGACGATACCACGGATAATCGGCACACACGAGCAAAACTGGATTGATGCCTGCAAGGGCGGTCCCGCTCCATGTTCGAATTTCGATGTCGCAGGGCCGTTGACTGAGGCTGTTCTTCTCGGTTGTATCGCGGTTCGTATGCCGGGCAAGATTCTCGAATGGGACGGCCCCAATATGAAAATCAACAATAACGCTGCGGCAAATGAAATGCTCAGCCGGCCGTATCGCGAAGGCTGGACTTTATAGTCGAAAAAAAAATAAAAACTAATTTACGTTAAGG
Source organism: Sedimentisphaerales bacterium (assembly GCA_050013675.1). GTDB lineage: Bacteria > Planctomycetota > Phycisphaerae > Sedimentisphaerales > Anaerobacaceae > Fen-1362. The sequence continues at coordinate 41,007 of JBEKEU010000001.1, read as the reverse complement.
AGACTAAACGTGAATAGAACAAAAATTTTAATATTGGTAATGGGTTTATTGACTGTATCTTTTTGTCTGCCGGTAATCGCAGAGGAGAAAGAAATGTCAGGAGAAATTTATAAAGGCTGGAGACTGGCAACCCAGGCCTGGACTTTTCATACGGGAACATTTTTTGAAGCCGTTGATAATGCACATGAGCTTGGATTGAAATATATCGAGGCATACGGAAACCAGCCGTTAAGCAGGGAATTCCCGAAAGAAACGACGGGTTTTACGATGTCCGCGGAAACCAAACAGAAGATAAAGGCCAAACTCGCCCAGGCGGGAATACAGGTTAAAAGTTTCGGAGTCGTAACGCCTGCGCAAAATGCGGAAGAAGAATGGCGCAAGTTTTTCGAGTTCGCGAAAGATATGGGAATTGAAACGATAGTCTCAGAGCCAAATGAAAACGCCTTCGATATGCTCGACAAGCTTTGCCAGGAATACAAAATCAATCTTGCGATTCATAACCATCCAAGACCGTCGCATTATTGGAATCCTGATACGGTTCTGAAAGTTTGCGAAGGCCGGAGCAAATATATCGGAGCCTGCGCCGATATCGGCCACTGGATGCGCTCGGGAATAAATCCGATAGAAGCGATTAAAAAGCTCAAAGGCAGAATCATTGAACTGCATGCTAAAGACCTCAATAAAGCCAATGACCCCGAAGCCCATGATGTAATTTGGGGAACAGGAGCGGGGAATTTCAAGGGCATACTGGAAGAACTGGATAAACAGGGCTTCAAGGGGCAATTTGTAATTGAATATGAATATAATTATGGAAAGAGCATGCCGGAACTGGCGGGCTGTATAGCGAATTTCAACAGGTTTGCCGCCGAATTAAGTCACGCTGAGACGAAAGACCTTTTCAATAAAGACCTTTCCAACGCGATTTACAAGGAAGGTTCATGGGCATTCGATGCAGAAGGTGTCCTTTCGCCAAAAGGTGTCCAGGGGCATGACCTCGATTTATGGACAAAAGAAAAATACGGCAATTTCATCCTAGATTTGGAATTTAAAGTCGCCCATGGAAGCAACAGCGGTGTTTTCCTTCGCACGGGAAGCATTCAAAACTGGATTAATACTGCGATTGAGGTGCAGATTCATGAATCTACCGACGGCACTGCTCACGGGCAATGCGGGGCGATTTATGACTGCCTGTCGCCATCAAAAAACGCTGAAAAGAAAACCGGCGAATGGAACCATTATGTAATTACCTGCCTCGATAATAAGATATGCGTTGAATTGAACGGCGAGCAGATTATCGATATGGATTTGAACAAGTGGACCGAGGCACACAAAAATCCCGACGGCACGCCGAATAAATTTACTACAGCATATAAAGATATGCCGCGTATAGGAAATATCGGGCTACAATATCACGGCACGCCAATATGGTATAAAAACCTGAAAATAAAATCTCTCGATTAACAGTTTACGGTGCAAAAATTCATCAGAGCTTAAATCTGTGCAGCGTCAGCAAAGAGGAAGTTCAACATAAGCCAAACCCCCAGTGTCGAGCCATTATGTCCCTGACTTACCAATGTGAATAAGATGCTCCTTAGCTTGGTCTGCTCCTCGAAATAAGTATGACCGTAAAGCAGCTTACTTTGCTGAAATTGGTCAAATCCTTATCTTAGGAAGGGACTATCCCCTTTAAACCCTTACCTCTCTACTATGCTCTGCCCCACTTTACGCTGACGGCGAACAGCCTAATCAGAGATACAATATTCTATCGCCAAATTTAGTTAAGCGGGCAAATCCAGATATTGCGAAAGGCTACAGGACCGTGATCACCCTGGAGGCGAAGAGGGCCAACCGGTATGTCATTCGAAAGCATGCTGCCTCTTGTAGGTCCTGTGAGTTCGACATTTTCGTGGATGAGGACGCCATTTAGAATAATTTTTTCAAATTTGGCGTTGGCAATTTTTTTGCCGTTATTATCAAAGCGGGCGGCATGGAAGAATATGTCGAATGTCTGCCAGTTTCCGGGAGCGAGTTCCGCGTTGACGCGAGGTGAATGGCCCTCATAACCTTTTGGTGTTCTATTCTCGTCCCATCGCTCGTAGATGCCGCCGCACTCAATACCTGGATAAGGCGGATTTTTCATCCGATAATTATCGAAGATTTGAATCTCGTATTGACCCTGAAGATAGACGCCGGAATTCGAACCCTCCGAAATTATGAACTCAATGTGAAGATTAATATCCCCAAACTTTTCCTTAGTTTTAATGTCCCCGGTTTTACCAACGGGGCCATTTATAAGGACGCCTTTTCCAGGTTTGTTAGCGAGCAGTTTAGAGTTATCCGAATTGAGCATAGCATCGCCAACGATCTGCCAGCCGGCATAGTTTTTCCAGTCGTTGAAATCGGAAGTGGACAAAATCTTTTTTTGTCCTTTTGACATATCTCCAGTACTGCATGATAGCGACATATAGCAAATACAATAGAAAAGAACCACTAAAACCCCTTGAATGGCCATCCGGAAATGATTTGCTTTGCACATATAATTTTTTAATCTCCACAAGTTAAATATTTTTTTAAACTGAGAGCGAAAAAACTTGTCTTAGATATTGCAAATCATAGCGGAAGCTGTCTTCAATGCCGAGGGGTGTTTTTACGCCTTCCATCACAAGCCAGCCACGATAACCGATATCGTCAAAGGCACCACGAACCGCTTTAAAGTCGATGGAGCCATTACCGTAAAGGCCGTCATTATCCTTGGCGTGAAACTCAGCGATATTTTTGCCAAGAAGACGAATCTCCCTGCAAATGTCGTAACCTTTTGACTGTGAATTGGCGAGGTCATAGTAAATGCCGACGGCTCGCGAGTTGACGCGATTTAGGATATCCATTTGCTGTTCGGCGGTGAGATACGATTCAACGGCAAGGGTGACGCCTGCTTTTTCTGCTTTAGGGGAAATTTTTTTGAGTTTTTCGACAACGACATCTATTCCTTTTTTATCCCCTAATAAATCACCTTTGCCGAAAAAAGGAACAAGAATTGTTTTACTCCCGGTTTCACGGCACACATCAATACATTCGGAAAGCCACTGCTCCGCACGCGGTTCATCAGCTTTAAGCGGAACATTATTAAGCTCTACAAGAGCGATTGAAGGAATCTGTAGGCCGTATTTGCGGGCTGATTTGATATACTCGTCGCGGATTTCGGGTTTCTGGAGATATACAGGCCTTGATGATGTATTAAAATTCAGCTGGATTCCATCGACACCTATTTTTTGGGCAATTTCGACTGTCTCAGGGCTTGTCCCTTTGCCAAGAATCCACCCGCAGACGCCAATTTTGAATCCTTTTTGAGATGACCTCGAAGATGAGATTTCGGATGATGCGCATCCTCCCAGCAGGACAAGGCCAGCGATACCGGCTGCGGATTGTTTAATCATCTCACGGCGACTAATTGCTGAAGTTTTCATTTTTTATTTCCTGAAAAAATGTGTTGTATGTCCTTAGTCTTTTAGCCCCTTTAAGCTTGCTTCTGATTTCTGATTGCTTTTTATAATTTCATCCCATGAAACAAGGCGCGTCTCGTAGGCGGCGGTTCTGCCGAGTATAGTTATGAGGTTACTGCGGACACAAGCCTCAACCGTCGGATTTGAGAAATCGCCCGCGGTGATATTTTTATGGAACGTCTGAATGTTGCTGACAACCCCCTCCTCGTAAATATCGGAGGTTTGGCCGCCTCGGTAGAAATTTTCGCCGCGAATAAGGACGGTGCCGCCGTATTCGGTTTCGAGGACGCCTTTGGAGCCGAACATTCGATTTCTGATACCTTCGGGAACTGTGCCGTGACCGTTGAATTGCCTCGAAGAGAAGGCAAATGCGATATTTTCAGGGTACTCGAATGTAACGACGAAATGATCCCAGATATCGCCGGCGTCGGTACGCACGGTCCGGCCGCCTTTTCCAAAAGCGCGAAGCGGGGTCTGGTCCATAATCCAACTCATCACATCGATTGTATGAATATTCTGCTCGGTGATGATGTCGCCAGAAAGGTTTTTGTCTAAGCCCCATGCGCGAAGGCGATATTCCGGATTGGTCGGGTCTTTCGCGAGTACATCAACCATTCCCTTCCAGGGATTGTCGGCGTGATAAGTGGCCTCGCCGAACGCTAATTTGCCGATGTCACCGTTATGAACGCGTTTGAGGGCCTCGCAATAAAACTCGTTAGCACGGGTCTGAAAATCAACCAAGAAGCATAGTTTTTTAGCGGTTGCTTTTTTACCGGCTTCGGAAACAGTATTGCAGCCGGAGACATCTACGGCAATGGGTTTGGCCAGATATACGTGTACGCCCGCGTCGACGCCAGCGGCCGCCTGCTCAGGATGAAAATAAGGAGGACTTTCGATAACTATGGCGTCGGGACGATCATTGAGCATTTTCTTGTAGCAGGATAAACCGGTATATCGTTTCGATGCTGGGATGTTGAATTTTTCGCCAATCGCGTTGACCCTGTCTTCAAAATAATCTGCAGCGGCGACAATATTGTAACCACCGTGTTTGGCAAACAAATCCACAATCCACTTGCCGCGTCCGCCGCAGCCGATTAACCCGATATTAATTTTGGAATTTTCCTCGGTCCCGTGTGCGAGCCTGGAATCCATAACCGCGAATGACAATGCTGCCGCGCCGGCGCCGGCTAAAAAACCCCGCCGGCTGATTTGATTTTTGTTTTCACCTGAAACATATTGATTATTTTCCCTAAGCATTTCAATAATCTCATTACTCTATACTTGATTGCCGGCTTAATTGGAACTTCTACAGTCAAAATGATAGCAAACAATGCCAGATATAGATATAACCAAGCGTATCTATATCTTCCCAGACCTTTTTAACAAGCTCCTTATCTCCTTTTGTCTCGCTTAATTCCCTGAGTTTTTCTTCCCAGGGAAAACACACACCTGGTTTTGGGGTTGTCTGTTTTTTTAATTCTTCCATTTCAGAATCCTTGATTTAATAAGAACTCTCAATAAACACCGTATTCTCTCGTGTAGTCCGTCATAACCTTAATGTTTTCTATACTAGCATCGTTCTGGATAATAGCACTTGCGTCCATTATATATCCGCCGTCACGGGCGACACCGTCGATGATTTTTTTACAGCATTGGCGGATTTCGTCGGCGGTGCCGTAACTTAAAAGATAATTTGGTATTCCGCCGCTTATACAGAACTTATGGCCAATTTCTTTTTTGACCCGGAAAATGTCACCATGGTCAACATGATAAACAATGGAAGCATCTGGTAACTGGGCAAAGGATTTCAGGTGTGCGTCCCAGCTGCCTTCCGCGTAAAACAGGACCTGATGTCCCTTGGACCAGATTTGCTCAATAATCGGTTTGACTGTCGGCCAGTAAAAATTATTAAAATGCTCCATTGTTATGAACGGCACACACCCTCGGTGCATCCAGTATCCTATGGGGATATTCTTAGCGGAGTCAGCGCCTGACAGAGCAATAAATTCGAGATGCGGCATAAGTGCTTCGCAGGCTGACATTACCTTCCTTGGTCTTTCATGTAGGTCTGTAAGCAGACCCAGATAGCCGCGAAGTTTATCCGCAATGATATCGAGTGGCGCCTTGAAAATCCCGGATATCGCGGAAACCGTACCGGATTCCTTTCGGAGAAGCTCATTTTGTCTGCCGAAGGAGTTGAAATAAGACAGCATTGCCATGCCGCCTTTCAAAAATGAAAGGTTATTGTGGTAGGATACCGGCTCGCCCTTTGCAGTTACATATTTCGATACTCGCGGGAGCCATACATTGAACAAAAACGCGGTAGGATCTCTTATCAGTTCATCGTATTCATCAGGTTTCATGAAAGCCTGCTCTTCGGGCGGTTCGCGGTATTGGAATCCAGTCTGCTCAGAAATCTCTATGCCCGGTACAGCATAGTATTTAAGCCCTATTGCTTCGGTTAAGCCCGTCCAGACATAAACCATATTTCCGACGACCGCGTCCCAGTCGAAATCCGCGGCGCACCTCCGGGCTGCCAAAAAGGCCTTTTCGTAATCATGCGTTACCTCCTGACAAGTAAAACCGGCGTATTTCGCTGTAAATTCCGCTACAAAGGGACGAATTGGTATCTTGTCAGGTTTTCCGTTTCGCATAGCTGTGACATATCGTTTCAGACGCTGTGCGTATAATTTTTCCATATCTCCGCTTTTATTTTCCATATCCTATTACACCCCGGTATTTTCCATCAGAAATAATAGTGACAGCCCGATTTTGAAATTTACATTTTATTTTTTCCTTACTCTTCCAATCTGCAAAGATCGAATATTGTTCCTACTAAAAATTCCGTCCTTGTTTATTTACAAGGACTGATGTAAAATACCGCAATTCTATTTAGGTTAGACTTTACAGAACTTTTCAAGAAGAATCAATTTCTAAATTAACAGCAGAACTTATCCTCGGACTTATAAAACTCACATTCAGAGACGAACCGGATTTAACACTTGATGGGGCTTTTCATGGGAGGTTAGGCAACAATTTTCTGGACAGATCTACTTCACAATCACACAGAAATATTGCCTGGATTTTCGAACAGACAACTATTTTTCGACTAGCAAAATGCTAAAAAATATTACGACGATTCGCGGACAGTTGGAGATTGAATCTCGCCCGGGAAAGGGGGCTCGCTTCGTTATGACGGCCCCGGTGAAGAAGTCCGAACAGGGACGAGAAGAGGTAAAGCTGCATGAAAGTACTGATAGTAGATGCCCATGGTATCGTCCGCAAAGACACTCCAGACATAGTGTAGTCCAAAAAGGTAGGCGACCAATTTCAGCAAAATAAGCTGCTTGTAAGGCAAGATGTTCCATAAACTTGGCATCGGATGAGTTTTTTTATACTACGGCGTACAAACTGATAGCGTTGAATCGCATTCATCGGATATATAAAATGTTTGCGTTTTTTGCATTTTTTTTAAGTCATTGATATCAAGCATGTTATGAATTGCCACTTTTTTGGACTTTATGAGCTATTTGTTTTTTGGGTTGTAGGGTGGTTGTATGGATTTTCCTCTCAAATCATAGCCATAAAGTCATCGAAATTTCAGTGATGGCAATTGAAAGAAGATTTTGATATTATTGTAGAGTTGGAAGACTAGGTTGTGTAGCTGAACGTTTACTATTAGAAATATCGGGTCAGAAATGGCAATAAAGATCGTAAAATTGGCTTCAGACCAAATAGAGAATAGTCATGGGAAAAAAACTGTATGTTGGAAATTTAGGTCCTGATGCAGATAAAGCCAGCCTGGAAGCCTTATTTTCTGTATTTGGGACAGTTGAAAAAGCTTATATAGTCACTGATCGTCAAACATGTCAAAGCAAAGGTTTCGGTTTTGTCGTAATGAGTAGTGATGGCGAGGCTCAAGCAGCAATAAATGCACTGGATGGAAAAAAGTGTGGTGATTACACGGTTAAAGTTAATGAAGCCAAGACATAAGTTGATCTGCTGGTTATGAGTTTAGGTGTAGGTTATGAGTAACACAGAAAGACAATGTTCTAAGTGTGATTTCTATGACGTAAGTTCTGGCCAGTGCCGCGCAATGCCTCCAGTTAGACAATACAATCTTGTTAACGGCCCAACTACTGGCCTCTCTGAATACAATTGGCCGACAGTTAAACATGATGATTGGTGCGGTCAGTTCAAGGCGAAAAATGCTTAACCTGACTTAAAAAATAAGGCGGCGCTCTATTCTCTCCTCTTCCTCCCTCCTGGGCGTCGCTTTTTTTGCGCCGCCTGATTTTGACCTGTCCTGCTCTTGTCTTTTTTCGCCGCTTGACGGGTAATTTCTTTTAGCGTTTCCTTCTTACCATCACCCCACCGAGGCCGAGAAGCAGGAGCGTGGTGGGTTCGGGGATAGTATATATAAAATGTTTGCGTTTTTCGAGAATTTTTTAAGTCTTTGATAAAACAGAACTTACAAAATGACCGTTTTTATGAGATTAGCATATAATCGGGTGTACAGTTGTAGTCGGGTTGTAGTAAGGTTGTATGCTTCGGATGAATTTTTATATACTACGCGACGGTTCACCAATACTATTGTATCTATTGGAATATTAAGTGATAGCCTATTGCGTAGACTGTTATATCAACAATTGCATGACTAATATATCCAGGCCAAATTGACTGATATCTCAAGTAACACCACGACCAAAGTGCCCCTCCAATGAAAATGCCCAACTGTGCAGCGTCAGCACAAAGTGGAACAGTTAGGTGTGTAACCTAAGGAATACCTTCAAGTAGATTCCTGCATACAGGAATCTACTTAAAATCGCCGATTTGGCTCCATATTCTGGGACATAATTCCCAGGAAAGGAGCTCGAAGATGTCAAAGGAAAACATCGTAAGCCAAATCAAAAAAGCCACAAGGCGTAAATTCTCCTATGTACCTCAATTAACCCGCTATCAACATCTGACTTTGTGCCTTTTGTTAAAAGGTCGCAGATATGGTTCTAGGTCTAATGCACGTCGCAGCGATAAGCATAATACAGTTCAAAGCTTGACAGTTGCGCCGGTTACGGTATCCTTTTCTTCGACCTGTTGGTTAAGAGCTGCGACAAACTCAGTGCGGAAATTTATGAAGGATAACGTCATATCTTTAGAGAACAAACAAAATCGATTGACTAGCAGACAACGTGTGCTGGCTGCGCTCAATCACCAGCCGGCCGACCGTGTCCCGGTTGACCTCGGAGGAACGCACTGCAGCGGGGCTCAAGTAAGTGTCATAGCGAAGCTTCGCAAAGCCCTTGGGCTTTCAAAAAAGAATGAGCGGGTAAAGGTAATAGATATATATCAGATGCTGGGTGAGATTGCACCTGATTTGATTGAGGTGCTTGGGCTTGATATTGTGATGCTGCCTGCCAGATGGAATATGTTCGGTTTTGAGAACACCGGCTGGAAAAAATGGCGGACCTTCGATGGAACAGATGTTCTTGTTCCTGGTAAGTTCAATACCAGGCCGGAGCCCAATGGCGATATTTTGCAGTATCCGCAGGGGGACGCCTCCTCACCTGCTTCCGGGCGTATGCCAAATGGCGGATTCTACTTCGATGCGATTATCCGTCAGGAGCCAATCGACGACTTGAAGCTCAATCCCGAGGATAATCTTGAAGAGTTTACTATTCTTGGCGAAGACGACCTGAAGTACTACGAGAAGCACGCCAGCGATTTGCACAGCAATACCGACCTTGTGGTTGTTACGAGTTTTCCCGGCACCGCTTTCGGGGATATAGCGGTTGTTCCTGCACCGTTCCTGAAACATTCAAAGGGCATTCGTGATATTGAGGAATGGTATATCAGCACAGTGACGCGAAGGAACTACATCAAAGAAGTGTTTGCGCGACAGGCCCAGATTGCGGTTGAGAACCTGAAACTCGCCTATCAGGCTGTCGGGGACAAAATTCAAATCGTCTGGATGGACGGGTCAGACCTGTCGAGCCAGAACTCGCTTTTCTGCAGTCCCGACAGCTACAGAGAACTATACCTGCCTTACGCCAAGTGTGTTAACGACTGGATACACACCAATACGAAATGGAAAACAATAAAGCACTGCTGCGGCGGATGTGAACCACTGATTGATGGTTTTATCAAGGCAGGATATGACATACTCAACCCAGTTCAATGCTCGGCGGCTGGCATGGACCCGCAGCATCTGGTTAACAACTATGGCGACAGAATCGTCTTCTGGGGAGGTGGTATCGATACACAGCAGACGCTGCCATTCGGCACGCCGGACGAGGTCACCGGACAGGTCAAGGAACGCGTCAGGATATTCAGCCAAAAAAACGGTTACATCTTTAACACCATTCACAACATTCAGTGCGGCACACCCATCGAGAACGTCCTTGCGATGTTCAGGGCACTGGGCAGAAAGGTTTAGCGGCCAGAGGTTGAAAATATGAGTAATATCTCCCAAATGACGGTTGGCCCCGAAATTGCTATTGGAAGACCGAAAAGGAAAGTAAAGCAATAAAATGTTAGTTTGGAGAACTAAAAACGGTAGCTGTCCCCATTTAGTCCAGTCAGGCATTTAATATGAGAAATATCTGTCAAATATAATCCTGTTTGGAAAAAATCAAATAACGTTTTTATCGAACCAATAAATAGTTATTAAACCAATAACATTTTAGACCAATTCATGGAGAAATATTATGAACGCGTTCAGGACAAATTGGAAAAACGGTATTTGGGTATTGTTTTTAGTCGGGCTCTTTTTCTGCTCAATGATTTCCCATGCAAAAGGCCGGCAGAAGGAATTCAAAGAGGCTACGGTATATATGACTGCGGAATCAACGAAGCAGCTATTAGCCAATTGCGGAAATCGCGCCTTTGAGCCGCTTAATCAGCCTGATGAAAGTTATCCTACCATTATGGTTGACATTGACAAAACTTTTCAGACCATCGAGGGTTTTGGCGGAGCATTTACGGATGCCGCTGCGATTACCTTTGCCAAGTTGCCGGAAAAGAAACAGCAAGAGTTCCTGAAGGCGTCTTTTGACCCTAACGAGGGTAATGCATATACGTTGTGTCGCACTACCATTCACAGTTGTGATTATTCCGATGAACAATATACTTATGCGGAAGTGCCGGACGACAAAGAGTTAAAGCACTTCACTATTGCTCACGACCGCAAATGCCGTCTCCCCTTTATCAAGGGAGCGCTGAAAGCAGCCAATGGGAATATCAAGATTTTCGCTTCGCCGTGGAGTCCTCCTCCATGGATGAAAACCAATGGCGAGATGCTTCATGGCGGAAAGCTCAAACCGGAGTATTTTCAAACCTGGGCCGACTATTTTGTAAAATATGTCAAAGCCTATGAGGCTGAAGGGATTCCTATCTGGGGATTAACGGTTCAGAACGAACCTATGGCGGTCCAGGTTTGGGAATCGTGCATTTTTACCGCTGAAGAGGAACGGGACTTTATTCGCGACTATCTGGGACCAACCCTTCATAATAACAAATTAGCAGATTTGAAACTCATGCTTTGGGACCATAATCGGGGAATCATGTATCAACGCTCTGAAGTGGTGTATGATGACCCCAAGGCCTCGAAATATGTATGGGGAACGGCATTTCATTGGTATGTCGGGGACCATTTTGACAATGTCCGCATGGTTCATGACGCATTTCCGGATAAAATGCTTATTTATACCGAAGCTGGTATGAGGGGGTCATGGTCGTCGGCGATTCGTCTCGCCAAGAATATGATTATTGATTTGAACAATTGGACCAATGGTTGGGTGCATTGGAACCTGCTTCTTGATGAAAATAACGGCCCTCGGCATGCGGGCGGTACTGGCGGGTCGAATATTGTGACGGCAGATACACGCACAGGTGAACTTACTTTCAATCCTCCGTATTATACTTTCGGGCATTTTTCCAGATTTATCAAACCGGGCGCCAAGCGGATCGCATGTACCTCAAATAGTGATGATTTTATTGCTACTGCATTTGTCAATCCGGATGGGAAAATTGCCGTGGTTATTCTTAATCTGAAAGATGCCGAACAAATATTTCAACTCTGGGTGGAGGGAAAAGCATTGAAATATACAAGTCCGGCCCATGCCGTCTTCACTATGGTTTTTTAAGGATAATAATGACAATATTGCCTATGCCGGGACAATGAAACTTGCTTCCTGCAAAATTGGAATAATGGGGACAGCACCTTTTTTTATAAGCCGCAGGGATTAAGGAATTAGCGGCCGGGAGTCACATATATGAATAATATCTTTCAAAAGCCGGATATCGACGAAATTGCGAAAGAGTCGGGAAGTATGGTTTATATCTGGCTGGTTTGTATTGCGGCAGCGCTGGGGGGACTGTTGTTCGGGTACGACACGGCGGTTATTTCGGGCGCGATCGGTTTCCTTCAGAAGCGGTTCGAGCTTGACCCCAAATGGACCGGCTGGGCGGCGTCATCGGCGCTTCTCGGATGCGTTGTCGGAGTGGCATTTGCCGGTATTTTGAGTGACCGGCTTGGACGAAAGAGAACTTTAATCGTCGCGGCGATTCTTTTTCTCGCTTCCGGTATCGGCACGGCCTTGCCAAGGAATCTGGCGGAATTTGTAATATTCCGTATTATCGGCGGGATTGGTGTAGGGGCGGCGTCGATAGCTTCGCCGATGTATATCGCCGAGATATCTCCCGCTCGAATTCGCGGGCGTATGGTTTCAGTTAATCAATTCGCCATCGTATCGGGGATGCTGCTGGTCTATTTCGTCAATTATTTTATCGCGCAGCTCGGCGATGAGGCATGGAACATTCATTCCGGCTGGCGATGGATGATGGGGTCGGAGGCGGTACCATCGGTCCTTCTGCTGGTGCTGATGTTTATCGTGCCGGAAAGTCCGCGATGGCTGACCAAACAAAACCGTGAGGAAGAGGCCTTCCGGATTTTGGCGAAAGTTGACGGGCAAAAACATGCTCAAACAGAAATGGCGGCAATAAAAGAAGCTATAGCTTATGAAAGCGAGTCGGTGTCGCAGTTTTTCCAGCCGGGGATGAGAATCGTTCTGGTAATCGGAGTAGTCCTCGCTGTCCTGCAGCAGATTACCGGTATAAACGTCTTTTTATACTACGGGCCTGAGATATTTAAAAAGCTCGGGACCAGTATGGACGCGGCCTTATTGCAAACAGTTGTCATTGGGACGGTAAATCTTGCCTTTACAATCATTGCAATCTGGACGGTCGATAAGCTGGGACGAAAACTCCTCATGACAATCGGGGCGGCGGGGATGGGAATCACGCTGTTCGCGATGGGACTTTCGGCGTTCTATCAAAAAACCGAACTGTGGTTTCTTGTTTTCATACTGGGCTATATGGCTAGCTTCGCCCTTTCGGTCGGGCCTGTTACGTGGGTGATACTTTCGGAAATATTTCCGACTAAAATCAGAGGCAGGGCAATGGCCGTCGCCACAATTTTCCTGTGGGTCGCAAATTATTTCGTCTCACAAACCTTCCCCATAATGAATGAGAACGCATGGCTCGTGGGAAAATTCAATCGGGCCTTTCCGTTCTGGGTTTATGGCAGCATGTGCGTTGTCCTCGTTATTTTTGTTTTGCTGTTTGTGCCGGAAACAAAAGGTAAAACGCTCGAAGAAATAGAAAAGCGATGGCGCTAATCGGAGATATGAAAAATGGAACGACGTGATTTTATGAAAAAATTTGCGGCGGTTTCCGCCCTGGGCGGTTTGGGGGATGTTGTATCGAAGGCATCTGAGTTGTCGAGCGATGTGAAATCAGGGAAACAAAGGAAGGCGCAGCCGTTGGCCATTACAATGTGGGATTTCTCCTGGCTTGAGCGTCGCTGGCCGGGCGCTGGCTATGAGGACTGGGATAAAATTCTCGATGAATTGCTTGAACGCGGCTACAATGCCGTGCGCATCGACGCTTATCCTCATCTGGTTGCCGAAAATCCCGCCAAAGAATGGACCCTCATTCCTGTCTGGAATCAGCAGGTCTGGGGAAGTCCTGACATTAACAAAGTTTCTGTTCAGCCGGCCCTCAATACATTTATTTCCAAATGTAAAAACCGGAAAATCAAAGTCGCGCTGTCAACTTGGTATCGGGAAGACGCAGACAATATTCGGATGAAAATTGGTTCGCCCCAGAAGATGGCGGATAACTGGCTCAAAACCCTCGATACAATATCTAAGGACGGCTTAATCGATAACATTATGTACGTCGATTTATGCAACGAATGGCCGGGCGACCTTTGGGCTCCTTTCTTTAAAAATGACCCGCCTGAAAATACCTGGGGATACTGGCATACCGATAAATCAATGAAATGGATGAAAGAATCCATTGAGATTGTTCGCAAACACTACCCTCATATGCCGCTGTGTTATTCGTTCGACAGCGAACGGGTCGAATATTACAGCGAAAAAGACCTGTCTTTCTTTGACCTGATTGAACATCACGTCTGGATGGCAAAGGAAAATAATGGCGAGTTTTCTAAAGCTGTCGGATACAATTACGACCGGTTTTCGCCCCAGGATTTTAAAAGTCTCGTCGCTAAAGGCGAAACAAACTACCGTCAGAAACCTCAATATTGGCAAAAACTTCTGACTGATAAAATCAAACTGCTTGCAGAAAACGCGCAAAAAGCAAAACTACCTCTGATAACCACCGAATGCTGGGGTGTTATCGATTACAAGGACTGGCCACTGCTTAACTGGGACTGGGTAAAACAGTTGTGCGAGATTGGGACATTGACTGCCGCCGACACAGGGCAGTGGATAGCCATAGCGACCAGCAATTTCTGCGGCCCGCAATTTGCCGGTATGTGGCGGGATATAAAATGGCACAGAAATCTTACCGACAGGATAAAGGCCGCAAAGATTAATGATGCTGTTTTAAATGATGTTCGCTGTCAGTTATTTTTTTAAGTTTCTGGCCGGTCAGCGACAGAAATCAAACGTTAGTAGTAAATTAGTTGAATGCAAAACTGAACCGGACATCTGTGTGCCGGCAGCCAATTTAAACTCAATTATTCCATTCAAAGATTCTGGTTTAGCAGGTATATAAAAAAACTCATCCCAAGCTAAGCTTATTCAACAGGCGGCCTTATAAACCATTGATTTTATTGAAATTGATCGACTTTCTTTTGGTTCTGCGATATAATTCCTATGTTGGGAGCGTCGTGGTAGGCTTTTGAAGTCATACAGGAGAGCGGCCTAATGGATGGGATGGATATTTTTACAGTACGGGGAGCACTACACTCTCAACAGGAGCTGAAATAGTCTCCTAACTCAAAGTGAAATCTGTCTCATTCGTGCTAACGACGTACAACCATCACCTCATTCCATCTGGTTAAGGAAATGATAATACGACAGCCGATATATATAAATCGGCATTGTTCGTGCCGGCGGTATGATTTCCTTATTATCCGAAAGACACGCCGACTTCTTTAGCTACACCGCGTATGTGCTCCGCAGCCTGGCTGTATTCCTCGGCATCTTTCAAGTGCTCAATCATCAGCGGAACATCGGGGTATTTGCTCAATTCTTTCAGAAACGTCTTGTAGTCAAGCCCGCCCAGGCCCGGCCTAATCTCATCCAGATGTGCTAGCGCTCCATCCCCAAGCTTCACGTCCTTTGCGTGGCAGCTCTTAATCATGGGGCCAAGCTTCTCGAAGCATTCGCTTATGACTTTGCCATTGCTATAGTATAATGGAGGGCTGTAAATTAGGTTTGTCGGGTCGAGATGCACTCCAAGTTGCTTTCGGTCGATCGCCTTTATCAGCCGCAGATAAGAATCCGCTGAAATCGGGTACCACCACATTCCGGTCTCGAGCGTATAGAAAGTTCGCGTCGGTTTTACGCCGTCGATAATCAATCGAACCGATTCGACAATCATATCGAACGTTTCATCTTTTAGATTGTCCGGATGCTGCCCGGCCCAGCTCTTCGGATTACGTGAGCCGGATACGTTTACGCAACATCGAGCGCCAATACGGTCGGCAAGCGAAAGTTGCTTCTGACAATTCGCAATCGATTCCTTACGCGTTTTCTCATCGGGGGAAATTGGATTGTTGCCCCATGCGCCAACCTCGGCAATCGTTATATCTGCCTTTTTGGCTGCCTCTTCATATGCCTTTACATCGTCGTTCGTAGCTTTGGCATCGACCGGGCAATATGCCGCCCTGTAACCAAGCGCCTTCAATGCCGCTATCCATTCATCCGGGCTCATAGGATTACCAAATACCGGACCGCCAAGCCGTAATGTTGTTGATGCGCCTTGCGCTATTGCCATTTGGCCCGCTCCTACGGCGGCCAACATTGCCGCTGTCGTTGTGCTTTTTAGAAAAGTTCTTCTTGACATACAATTCTTTGTGTAAGACATAGTTCATACTCCTGTACTGCTGCAAATAGTGATTCGTTTTTATTTTTTACGTCAAATGCCATGGGCTTCGCATCGGACGCGAGAGCATCCGGTTTGCTGCTTCATCGCCGACGATGACCTCTTTTTCAGGGTCCCACTTCAGCGATCTACCCGTCAGCATCGCTATATTTACCAGATGACAAATCGTGGCTGTCCGATGGCCAATCTCCACCGACGCGAAGGGCTGCTGCCGCGTTATTACCGCATCGATAAAATTCTGCTGATGGCTTCGGCTGCGGCCCACGTGAATTTCCCCGGGGCCTATCTGTTCGCGAAGCAGCGACTCAGAAGAAGCTTCGAGCCGCCCGCCGTGAATGTTTATAAATATCCAGCCGTCGCTGCCTTCGATTTTCAGCCCTCTCGGCTCCTTGTTCGTTCCCACCAGCCGAACGCCATTGGCATACATGCACTCAAAACTATATTCCATAAATGCGTTGAACAACCCGCCCCCCGGCGCCGTCTTGCCGGTGCCTGAAATTTCAACAGGCCCGGTCTTGTCCGCGTCATTGATAAACTGTGCCAGGTCTATTATATGCGCACCTCGGTCCGTCATTTCCCCGCCGCCGTAATCCAGAATGAATCGCCACCAGAAATGCGACCTTCTCTTCGTATAATCCGCCCAAGGTGTCGGCCCAAGCCACATATCATAATCAAGTCCCTCAGGCACAGGCATCACCGGCTGCGGCTGATTCGTCCTCATGATTTGAAGATGATGCGGGTCATTGTTCGGCATATTGACCGTAATTGTGTGCAGCTTGCCGAGCCGCCCGTTTCGGACTAATTCACAGGCGAACCGTACACTGTCATTCGAACGCTCGTGGCTGCCCGTCTGCAGAATCCTCTTGTACCGTCCAACAGCGTCGCGGACAGCTTTACCCTCCGCGATTGTGTTGACCAGCGGCTTCTCACAATAAATATCCTTGCCTGCTTTCGCCGCCGCTGCGCTGATTGTCCCGTGCCAGTGGTCCGGAGTGCAAACCGTCACCGCATCTATGTCCCCGCGAGCGAGAAGCTCTCGGAAATCGCTGTAAGCAGTACAGCCTTTATAAGTTCCTGTCGAATTTTGTTGCGCGTAATAATTGTTTACAAGCGCCTTCGACGGCTCTCTGCCGAACCAACCGCCCCCGCCATCGCTCGCATACCCCCTGTCTATATCGCAGACCGCCACAACCTGCACATCAGGAATTCGCATAAACGCATTCATATTGTACGTACCCTGCCCGCCTGTGCCTATGCAGCCAAGTGTTATCCTTTCGCTTGGCGGTATTGTGATATCCTCGCCGCGAGCAAACGACGTAAGCACAAAAGGTATGCCGGTTCCTGCGGCGACTGCGCCGCCGACGCCCTTTATAAACTCACGCCTGTTAATTTTGCCTTTACGCGACATCACCGGATTCTCAAAAAACTTTTGAAATGACATTTCCCATATTAAACGCTTGGACAAACAAACACGACCTTTGTGCCTTTTACCCCCAGCCAAAGGTGTGTTTCATTATACGCTTTACAGCCAGACAGTCAAGGAAAATGGATGTTAAAAGTAGGATAGCCAATGAACATCATGCACTCCTACCAGTCCCAAGTTGAAGGTATTTATTTGTTGACCGAAGAATTACACCCATTTCTTGGGAATAGATGGGCTCCTTTCCGAATAGAGATTATATCCGTTCATTTTTCTGTTGGTTTTAGATTATCAGCGTGCGCATATCCGCATCGCCACATCAATTGAATAAACCGGTGTCATGACCTTGAAATTTCCTCCGGGCCAGTTTATGGTTTCCGTGCCTGTGACGGACCCGGTCGCCGGCTCAATCCACTCCAGAACGTATGTTCCAGCCGGAACTGCCTTCAGGGTGATGGTATCACGGTAAGTCCCGGCCCTGGCAATGAAGTGCGCACCCCATTTTCCGTCGCTGGTGCCGTGGAAAAGATAAAGCGCATACTGTTTGGCCGGCTCGGCGAGAGCGCTGGCGAAAGCATCGGAAGGCACGCCCTCGAAATCGGTGAAACGCGACAGCCCGGCAAGATTCAGGGAATTCATAAAATCCAGCAGGATTTTCTTCTGCGGAACGATTATGCTCTGTGTGCTTTTTCCGCCTGTTTCCTGCCCATGGCGGTATTCGCCGTTGAGATTGATAAATCCTGCGCCGCCTCTTAACATGAACCACCATCCCTCAACACGAATGTCATCCACGGTATAGGCCCCCGTCAGACCATAGCCGAAAAAATCCGATTCGACATCGACAATCGGCTTGTTGGCCGCGTAGTCCTTGTCAATAGCTTTTCCGGCGGGAGTGACATACTCGGTAGGCAGCCATTCGCACCACGATGCGCGGGACAAATCGGGCGAGAGATTCTGCACCGTTTGGCCGAGAATATGTTTTTTGGGCAGCGGCTCCTGGGCTTTGAGAAAGGCGTCTTTCATTGCCAGCAGCCAGGGCGCTACCTTGCTATCCGGCATTACTATGATGTTGCCGTCCGGCTGTCCCACCAGCGACGGCTCATCACAAAGGTCAAATATCACGTTGTCGTATTCGTTCAATTCGGTCGTGATTTTGGCAATGTAGGCCTTTTGGTATCGGACTACTCCCTCGTTCCTGCTATCCATCGTGGTGAACAACCCGCAGTCGTTGGCTTCGTATTGCCCGATGTTCTGGATGTTGTTGCCGTGGTACATAGCCATCAACGGCCAGCAATCCGCGTACATGCCGTTGAAGAAAGCGACTTCGACAATGATGTCTTTTTGATGCGCCATTCCAACGAAAGCCTTCAGCCGGGTGAAATAATCTGGATTCCAACTGTCGAGGTCGAACCGGTAGGAGGGCTGCCCCGGTTCCGCCAGTGCGGGATTTGCACCAGTTTGACCGGACTTTGCCCAGGGCAGTATTTGCCGACCGGGACCAGGACCAAGCGGACTGCCGGTAATATACTTGCCGGGCGGTTCGAACATTGCCCCCGGATAAATTCTCGTCAGATTCATTCCCTGGGCGGCGAGAAAATCCAGATATTTGGCAAAGTCAAAATCCCGGTCGATGACCGCTCCGTAATGATGGTCGGAGGTGATGAGAACAAGTGGTTTGTCCTTATAGAAAAAATAGTGGGGATTGGAATTCCACACCTTGACCGGATCGGCCCAGGCGGGGACCGCCAGCATTAAGAGAACAGCAAATAAAAAGCCGACCGTTGCGCCGCCCTGAGAATGTTTTCCGGAGGTTCTAAATTTCTCGGACTGGTCGTGCTTTCCCATGGCTTTAACTCCGCAATATTGAACAAATATTTATATTTTACCACACTGTAAGATAATTATTGGAATCGATATGTTCAATGAAAAACAATATCCATACCGGTACCGGCATTAGCTGCAATGACATTCTATAATGGCGAACGAGCTAATCGTATCACCCTGGGATCAAAATTCCTTTTGAGGATATATACAAAGGATTCGTATAACCCGAAAACTAAGTATTATCAGGTTAGAGTTTAGTTGTGCAGTCGAAGGAATAAATCAGCCCTGACAGGTGAATTTCAAAAGAAGCTCCAAACGCTATACCATCCTCTGGGATGAACTACCCGTGGTCGGATATATAAAATGTTTGCGTTTTTTGCAATTTTTTTAAGTCTTTGATATTACTAATCTTATAGATATGCAATTTTTTGACTTTACACGCTATTAAACCTCTGGGTTGTAGTATAGTTGTACGGATTTCCCTTACTTTTTACAGCCGTAAGGTCATTAAAATTTCAGCGATTGCGGGTGAAAGAAGATTGTGATATTATCATGAAATTGAAAGGCTTGGTTGCGTAGCTAACCGTTTAAATGGGAAATCCGAATTGGTAATATTGCACAGGTTCGATTGAAAAAAGGCTCCAAATTTTTACCATCCATACTGTTGAGATTGGTGACACGAATTACGACTTTACAAAATTCGAATTGATAAAATAATAACTTAAAATAAAGGTGATAAAGATGATGATTACTGAGGAAAGACTCCAAAAACTTCCCGACTGGATACAAAGAACGACACGATTCTTAACAAAAATAAAAGTACCAGCAAAAATAGTGTACGTCCTTATCTCTTTATTTGCTACCCTTTGGTTTTTGTTTCGAGTAATCCCAAAACCTTCAAGGGCTTTGTATCCATGCATGCAGGTGGCAGCACCCATTATGTCGGGTTTCGTCATTTGGATTCTGACAATATCAGGAACTGTTTTGGCTTTTAAAAAAGCAAAACATAAATTATTTGAAGCCAAATACGCTACAGCGCTCCTGTTTTTGATTTTAGGCATTGGCGCAGTGTCCTTGTTTGCTGTCAGTTCATCACCCCAGGCGAGTGCCAATAATCTTAAAATCTGGTACAGAGCAAATATTCCGCTTGGAGTTGCCAAAGGAATGTTTCCAGGCAGGGTAGCATGGGGACATAATCCAAAAATTGCATCGTGGGATGGCAAAAACGGATTCTGGTGGGAAGACAAATATAACAACCAGAACGAAACTGATAAACTATTTAAGAACACCCTGTTTAGTTTAACCAACAAAAAAACTGAAAAGGATGCCTGGGCAGCTCTATTTACATTCTACAACAAAAATAAGCGAAATCACAATACAGGATATCAGCAGGGTGAAAAAATTGCCATTAAAATAAACATGAACAATACCGATGCACATGAAAGTTCAAACAGGATCAACGCCAACCCACAACTTATTTTATCCTTATTGAGAAGCCTGATAAATGAAGCTGGTGTTGCACAGGAAAATATTATAGTATCAGATCCCAGCCGTTTTATTACAAACAATATTTACGATAAATGCCATGCTGTTTTCCCAAAAGTAAGATTCGAAGATCATAACGGTGGTGATGGGCGCGAGAAAGCAACTTTTGTTGAAAATGGTTTTCTATATTCTTTTGATTTCGACAGACAAACCAAAGGTCTGGCAAAATCTTTTGTGGATGCCGATTATATTATAAATATGGCATTAATGAAAGGACATGTCACTCAAGGGGTAAGCCTGGTAGCTAAAAACTTTTTTGGATGTGTGGACATTGAAACAGACTGGCGAAAAAATGCCCACTGCAGTGGCTTTAGTCAGAGTAGGGAAGGAAAACGTCAATATTCAGTTTATCCTGATTTTATTGGACATAAAAACCTGGGCGAAAAAACCATACTTTACTTAATTGACGGCATTTACAGCAATAAATTTGTAGATGGTGTGCCCGAGTTCAGGTGGAAATTAACTCCTTTTAATAATGATTGGCCCAATAGCTTATTCGCTTCTCAGGATGCAGTGGCCATTGAATCTGTTGTGCTTGACTTTGCACTTACCGAATGGCCAGATGCGCCAGACATGATGTATAGCGATTATGCCATGGAAGAAATGGCTTTGGCCAACAATCCACCTTCAGGAGCAATTTATGATCCGGAACGTGACGGTACAAAATTAACCAGCTTGGGCGTTACCGAACATTGGAACAATCCGATAGACAAACAATACAGCCGAAATTTAAATAAGGGTGAAGGTATTGAATTGGTGTATTCTTTGATAAACAAATAATCGTTTAAATATAAAACCCGTCCTACGCAAAAATACAAATGAAAGTTCAATGAATATATATCCTACGGAATTAAGACAGAGGGTTGTCGATGCGGTTGATAGTAATGTCGGCACAAAAAAAGAAATTGCTCTAATATTTAGTGGTACGAGAAACGGGGTAAAGTCAATAGCTATGCCAAAAGTCCATCGGCTATATAAAATGTTTGCCTTTTCTAAGATTTTTTTAAGTCTCTGATATTACAAATCTTATGAACTTGCGGTTTTTGAGATTTTACACGCTATTTAACCTCGGGGTTGTAGAGTAGTTGTATGGATTGGCATCACTTTTTACAGCCGCAAAGTCATTAAAATTTCAGCGATTGCAGCCGAAAGAAGATTTTGATACTATCGCGCCATTGAAAGGCTCGGTCCCGATGTGTCGGAATAGCCTTGTGTTTAATAGAGAGAAATAGTTATGGTCTTCCCAGACTTAACAGGATTTGCCCGGCATAGAGTCATAAAAACAAAAACCTATCTGGTAAACGATGTCCGAGCGAGTTCAACGCTTAGTTCTATGGCAGCCAATCTTATTGTTGGGATGGTGGTGTTGTCTTCGTGGCTAAGGGTAGTGCTATAAAATATGAAACAAATATTCTTCGGAGTCAGATACATAGTTAATCGCCGGATGCTTGGGCGGAACACGCCTCTTATTGCGGGACTGGCCATAACAAACAGATGCAATTTGAGATGCCGTCATTGCAGGGTGCCGGAACGCGGAACAGATGACATGAGTTTTGAAGAAGCAATTACTATACTTAATTCATTCTACAGGGAAGGGGGCCGCACGGTATATATTGAAGGCGGCGAACCATTTATTTGGCACGATGGACGATATGGCCTCAATAATATCGTCAGGAATGCCCATAGGACTGGTTTTATTACAGTAGTTGTTTACACAAACGGCACAATGCCGTTAGATACATCAGCGGATACTGTATTTATCAGCATAGACGGCCTTCAAAAAACTCATGACTTCCTGCGAGGAGAAACATTTGTCAGAATAATGCAAAATGTTCGCGAATCGTCACACCCGTCTCTTTATGTAAATTACACGATAAATAACTATAATAAAAACGAAATAGAAGAGTTTTGTGAACATATAAATGCGGTACATCAGATACGCGGCATATTCTTTTATTTTCATACACCATATTACGGATACGATGATTTATACATAGAACCTGCCGAAAGAAATGATATTTTACTGAGGTTATTAGCCGGTAAAAAGAAATACAAAATATTGAACTCCCGAGCAGGTCTTAAGTCGGCATTATATAACGATTGGAAGCGTCCGTTAGACATCTGTCGCGTTTATGAAAAAGGAGCTGTTTATGAATGCTGCAGATTTTCAGGAGACCCTGAACTATGCCGGAACTGCGGTTATCTAAGCTATGCTGAAATACATCAAACATTAAGGTTAAAACCATCGGCTGTTTTGAATGCATTAAGATATTTTTAACCTAGTCTGACCTAGTGATTCTTATCCTGCTATCATTAAGGAGAAGTCGGGGAGCTTCAAGGACCAACAATAAAACCTAAATACTAATAAGTTTATATAAGGGTGACCCAAGCCCTATCATTTCTCCGCGTTTTATTTGTTTAACTGGATCAACTTTGTTTGTTTCAATAAAAACATCTTTTCTTACAACATTTACAAGATCAAGGGATGCTTTATCAACTGCAACAATATCATCAGAAACCAAAAAACCTATATCCGGGCAAATAAGAGGTCCTGCAAACGGGTCACAATCACAACTTCTTGAGATACGATTTACGTCATTAACATAGATCACATTCTTATCCTGAATGCATGCCTTAGCAGCACAAGCAAGAAAATATTGCAGATCTTTATCTTTATTTATAAGTGCTTCACTATCACAGTTTTCAACACAAACTCCGCAACCAACACATTTACCTTCACTAAGTTCCCATCTGCTCTTACTCACTTTTATCGCATCAACAGGACATTGCTCGGAGCATTTACCACAAAACGTACAGGCATCTCTCTGATAAATCGGATTACTTGCATGATGCATTCTTATTTTAGTTTTTTTTGTAACACCACCCATTCCAAGATTCTTAATCGCACCACTCATACCCGTAGCAATATGCCCTTTTACATGTGAAAACGCAAATATATGGGTTGCATTATAAAGATTTTCACCGACTTCATAGTCACACCCTTCAACACTAACATTAACACCAGAATTATCAACTATCACTTTACATTCTAGCATTCCATAACCGTGCATTTTAGCAACTACTTCATATCCTACCTTCAAATAACGAGGACTAAAATAAGCAACAGTTGTATCATAGAGAAATGGCTCTACATTTCTTTTCTTAAGTTCCTCAATGACCAGTTTAATAAAATCTGCTTTTGGATAATACCTATTTGCTATTTCCCCCATATTAAGCTTAAAAGGGATTTTTTTACCAGAGAAACCTTCAATAGGAAAATGATCTAGTGATTCTCCTAATTTAGCGATATCTGTAAAAAAAACAACTTTTTTCATACAATCTTCTTCTCCCATTTCTTAACCTTTACAACCGTTCTTGGGTATTATCTCTTCAAATCCTTAGGTTCACCAGCATTATAAGATATCCAGTAGGAGATCAACACGAAATGGAAGTCGATAGGTTATATAATCCTGTTGCGCTCACAGCGACAATAGTATGTTCAATCCGTTTAGTACCTTTTTAGCCAATTGGTTCAAAATACTGATAAAAGAATGTAAAGGAGTTGGCCGGACACAGTGACATTCGCACGACGCAAAAGTACTACGTGAAGGTCCAACCCAAGCTGATTGAAACGGCACGAAAGGCTGTCGAACAGTCTGTGCCTAAAAGCTAACCAAACTGACCCACACCACTATATATTGTGGTATCAACAGGATAAAAAACGCAAAAAACCAAGCTCAAAAATTGCTGTAACTCCTTGTGAGAAAAAGGAAAGCGGGCGATGGGATTCGAACCCACGGCATTCGGCTTGGGAAGCCGACATTCTACCACTGAATTACGCCCGCGAACCCAGCGGATTAACATTATACCGTTTGCAATGGGTCTTGCCAGAGGAAAGTTGATTGCGGATTGCCGATAGCGTAGAATTCTGTAGAATCCTTATGTTTTCTATAACCAGTGGAAAAGGGGTCAGTGATGGCCAAAGAAGTTCGGCTGCCGAAGTTCGGCGATACAATGGAAGAAGGAACGATTGTTGACTGCAAGGTCAGCATTGGCGACCACGTCAAAAGCGGCGATGTCCTCTTTGACGTTGAGACCGATAAGGCGACTTTGGAGATAGAATCGCCCGCGGATGGCTATGTTAAGCAGATAATCGCCGAGGTGGGCAATAGTTACCGCATTGAGACGCCCCTGCTGATACTGGGAGACAAGGATGAGCGGATAAGCGACGAATTTTTGCGGTCGCTCAAGGCCTCAACCCCCGCGACGCCGACAATCGCAAAACCGAAGCCGGCAAAACGAGAAAAAATAAGTGATTTGCCGATGCCGATACCGGTTTTGCCCGCTGATATCAAGCTCGGCCAGACAATACCGGTCAGCCGATTACAAAAAATTACCTCCCAGAAAATGCTGCGCTCGAAACAGGAAATACCCTGCTTTTATCTCAACGTCAGGGCGGATGTTACCGACCTCGTTGCATACCGGGCCAAACTCAACAAGACAAGCGAAATAGAAGTTACATATAACGACTTTATTATCAAGGCAATTGCCGTAGGGCTGGAAAAGTTCCCCATAATGACGGGCCAAATCGATGGCGACGATATAGAGTTGGCCAAGGCGATTGGCGTTGGGCTGGCGATTTCAACGCCTGAAGGACTGATTGCTCCGATAGTCAAAGACCCTGATAAAAAGACGGTCGTTGAGATAGCCAGTTACAGCAGGCAGCTTGTTGAAAGGGCAATGAATAACCAGCTTACGCTCGAAGACCTCGAAGGCGGCTGCATAACGGTCAGCAATCTCGGCGCATTCGGGGTCGATTCCTTTATCCCGATAGTTGTGCCCGGCCAGTGCTCGATACTCGGAATAGGCAAAATCGCCGATGTTTGTGTGCCGACGGACGACAGCCCTGATACGCTGAGTGTTCGCAGGGTTATGAATATGACGTTGTCGGTCGACCACAAGGTCGCCAATGGCGGTTATGCGGCGCAATTCCTCGATTTCGTCAAAAAGACACTCGAAGACCCCGCCAACTTAAAATAAATAGCCGTTCCGTACTTGATGCTCGATGACGGATATTATCGAGGCCCTGACGAGGGATGGAAGACCACGAAGATATATGTGCGGCCCCAAAACTCCGGTTACCATGTTATAGGACCTGTGGAAAATACCCGAAACAACTTGATGCCGGCAATTCCTGAAAAACGACTTCGTAAAACCGCAATGTTAATATAGGAATAAACTATGGCTGACGGGTTAATTAGCGGTTATTGGATTGATAACAGCGATTTTCAGCGACAAAGCATACCGCGATCCCGGACTCGTCCATCGAAAGCAGGTATAAAGGCAGACGGTAGGGCTAAACAAGGTCGGCTTGGCCGCCGAAACATTTCGCATTGGGGATGTCTTTAATATCGGTTTTGTCAACATATGGGGGTTTGTAAAAGTAGGACCGGTTGCGCCCAATTGCTACGCGGGAGTCAGCAGGTGATTTGGCGGTTTCTCGGAACGCCTCTCTTTCAGGGAGGTAATGATGAGTTGGATAATTTAACAGCAGGAGATGCGCTATGCCTGAAAAGAAGATTCTTATTGTCGATGACAACGCGGAGTTGGTGCGTATTATGGGCGCCCACTTGGAGGGGCACGGATACAGCGTCGCTTCCGCATCGGATGTGGACGAAGCCATCAAGGCAGTTCAGAAGGAGAAGCCCGACCTTGTGATTCTGGACGTTGCTATGCCAGGGGGTGACGGGCTGGACGTTTTGAGGCGACTGAATGCCTCGAATCCGAGAAATATGATACCCGTTATCGTGGTGACCGGGATGGAGCCAGGAACGAAAGCAGAGGCGTTCGCAACCGGGGCGGTGGATTTCTATCTCAAGCCGGTAAATATGGACACTCTGCTGGAGTGTATCCGTGAACATATCGGTCAGCCGGTTGGAGCGGGCATGGATTGATGATCGCCTGCCCTAGTAAGCAGAGTCGGGATACCGGCTTTTCGGGGATGTTAGCTGGATAACCTATAGCAGGAGATATGATTATGAGTGAAAAGAAGATTCTTATTGTCGATGACGAGATAGATTTCGTGTACGTTCTGAGCGCCCACCTGAAAGCGCACGGATACAACACCGTTATGGCTTCAGACGCGGTCGGAGCCATCACGGTAGCTCAAAAGGAGAGGCCGGATTTTATTATTCTCGATATTAGTATGCCTGCCGGCGACGGTTTTACCGTTATGGAGCGACTGGCCAAGTCCGACTACACCGCGCTCATACCCGTCGCAGTGGTTACCGGAAGAGTGCTGTCTGGCAAGCAGAAGGCGATGGCAAAGGGGGCGGTGGCCTTTTTTACAAAGCCGGTCGATTTCGACCGATTGCTGGCTCTTATCGGCGATTTGCTGGGCCAACCGGTTGGAGCGGGCCTGGATTGACAATTGCCTGTTCTGGTAAGCAGAGTCGAGATGCCGGCTTTTCGGGAGACGATGTTAGTTGGATAACTTATAGCAGGAGATATGATTATGAGTGAAAAGAAGATTCTTGTTGTCGATGACGATAGCGATTTCGCGTACATTCTGAGCGCCCACCTGAAAGCGCACGGATACAACGTCGTCGGAGCTCCGGATGCGGTACTGGCCGTCATGGCAGCTCAAAAGGAGAGGCCGGATTTTATTATTCTCGATATTACTATGCCTGCCGGCGACGGTTTTACCGTTATGGAGCGGCTGGCCAAATGCGACCTCACCTCGCGGATACCCATCATAGTGGTTACAGGAAAATTGCTGTCGGGCAAACAGCGGGCAATGGCAGAGGGGGCGGTGGCCTTTTTTACAAAGCCGGTTGATTTCGACCAATTGCTGACTCTTATCGACGATTCGCTGGGCCAGCCGGTTGGCGCCGGCGAGCGGGGGCAAAAAGAGCGGGTATATTCGCTGCCGGAGGGCTACAACCTGGACGAGTGAGGCGGAAACGATGTTCACTTTACATGGTGCGGGTCGCATAGCATAAAAGCGGAACCACAGGAACCATAATATTTGTGAGAAAGATATATTAAACCGTATGCACAATAACGAGTCGTTGGCAAAAAAGGTGCTCATCGTCGATGACGAGCCGGAGATGATTGAGATAATAGCAAGGTATCTGACATTTCACGGCTATGAAGTGGTGACGGCGCCGGATGGAAAAGAGGGACTTGCGAAGGCAGCCGCGGAATATCCGGACATTATACTTTTAGATTCACAGATGCCGGTTATGAACGGCCGGGAAATGCTTGAAGAACTGAGGACACAGCCATGGTCAAGGGATATCCCGGTAATAATGGTAACTGGGCGCTACGAAAAATTTGATATAGCTGCCGCTGCTGCTTATGACATTTCAGATTACGTTGCCAAGCCGTTCGACCCGTCAGTTTTGCTTGAAAAGATTAGCGATATCTTCGCTTCAAACCAAAGGCAAAAAACCAAGGCGGAGAATGCCTGATTGACTTAAAAGCGGGTTAAGGAGTTGTTCGATGAATTATTCACAACAAAATGCAAGGCCGAAGATACTTCTTGTAGATGATGAGGCCGACTTTTGCGCCATAACAGCGCTTGGGTTAAAGAAACTTGGGTATGACGTCGTTACCGCTTTGAGCGCCTGCGACGCTTTAGACATAGTGCGAACGAACAGACCAGACCTGGTTTTGATGGACATTGCGCTCGAGGAACAATTCGATGGCATCCAGGTTGCTGAGCAGATACACTCGGACTTCGGCACAGCCGTCATTTACCTGACCGGCCACACAGATAATTTCATCGTGAGACATGCCAAAATCACAGAGCCGTTTGGCTATGTCGTGAAGCCTGTGGAATTGGGGGAACTAAAGGCCGCCATTGAGGTGGCGCTTTACAAGGCCAAAACTGAAAGCGAGTTGAAAAACCTGAACAGGAGGTTAGAAGAGGCCAACCACAAGTTGCACGAGTTCGCACACGTTGTTTCGCACGACTTGAAGACCCCGTTACGTGGAATCAGACGTCTCACGGAGTGGATAGCCGCGGATTGCGCCAACATACTCACGCCGGATGGAAGGAAGCATGTCCAGCAGATTACAGAAAGAGTGGACCGAATGTATTCCTTTATAGACAAGATACTCGAATATTCGAGTGTCGAAGACAAAGACGAAGATAAGAGCATTGTCGATTTAGGCGAACTGGTCAATAGTGTCATAGAAACTATCGACGCACCAGAGAAAGTTACTATTACTATTGAAAATCAATTGCCTGTTTATGAATGCAACGAAACTCGCATAGCTCAGGTATTCCAGAATCTTTTGGGCAATGCCGTCAAATACATGGACAAACCCCGGGGCCAAATAAGAGTAGGTTGCGTCGAAGAAGAATCCTTCTGGAAGTTTAGTGTGAAGGATAACGGCCCGGGGATTGAAAAGAAGCATTTTGATAAGGTCTTTGAGTTGTTTAAGACATTAGTGCCGCCCGATAAAGGCGGGGGGACGGGAATCGGCCTTGCGACGGTGAAGAAGATTGTTGAGATGTATGGCGGCAGCGTCTGGCTCGAGTCGGAACCGGGAAAGGGCAGCACGTTCTTTTTCTCCTTGCCCAAGCGTGAGGCAACGAGTGAAAACGAAAAAAGCACAGCTACGGCTACTGCGAGAAAATAAGCATCTATCTTTAAGGGAACTGCGATATGGAAACAGCAACAGACAAAGGAGCACAGACGTTACTGGATAAGCGTTTACTGAAGGTCTTGCTGGTCGATGATGAGGCAACAGACAGGATACCCGTGGAGCGGATTCTAAGGACTTGCTCATCGCCCGTTGAATTTACTGTTGAATCGGCCGTACGCCTGTCAGAAGCCATTAAAAACCTAACTGAAAAGCAATACGATGTCATATTGCTCGACCTTGAGCTTCCTGACTGCAGCGGAATCGAGATACTTCATCAAGTTGTGAAAGTTGCGCCTGACATACCTGTCGTGGTGCTCACCGAACTGGATGATGAACAAACCGGTTTCTCGGCGTTAGAGGACGGCGCGACTGATTATCTGGTCAAGGACCTTCCGCTGGACGTCGTGCTCGTGCGAACAATCGTATATGCGATACAGCGAAAGAAGATACAAATGCAATCGCTGAAGCTTGCGCACGATAACAATGAGCGCATGAAGGAGCTAAATTGCCTCTATGGAATATCCAAACTTGTCGAAACCCCTGGAATCTCATTGGAGGAGATGCTTGAGAAGACGGTACGCATTATTCCTGCCGGATGGCAATACCCAGACATCGCTTGCGCGAGAATAGTCTTTGAGGGCAAGGAGTACAAGACAGACAACTTCAAGCCGAGCAAGTGGACACAGTCGGTTGATATTACGCTTCAGGGACAAAAGGTTGGAACGGTAGAAGTCTGCTATATAGAAGAAAGACCTCAATCCGATGAAGGACCGTTTCTTGAGGAGAAGTGGGATTTGATAGATGCGATTGGCGAGCGATTAGGGAAAATGGCTGAACGCGACAAGGCGGAAGAAACGCAGAAACGGCTTGTCGCACTTATTGAGGCAACTCCCGACTTTGTCGGCTTTGCCGACGCAAAAGATAAACACATTATCTATGTAAATAAGGCCGGACGTAAAATGTGCGGTATCGGTAACGATGAAGACGTGACGAAGCTAAAGATCTCCGATCTTCACCCTGAGTGGACAAACAAAATGTTCGCCGAGGAGATATTGCCTGCTGCTGTGCGCGACGGCGTATGGATGGGTGAATGTGCTTTCTTGAACATAAGAGATAGACACGAGATACCCGTTTCGATGGTGCTCTCTTCGCATAAGACATCTAACGGAGAGGTCGAAGTATTTTCCACGATCTCGCGCGACATCACCGAGCGCAAGAAGGCGGAGGAGATTATTAGGGAAAACAGCGAACTATACCATGCTCTCTTCGAGCAAGCGAACGACGCCATCTTTTTGATGGAGAACGAATACTTTGTCGACTGCAATAAACGAACGCTCGAAATGTTCGACTTGACGGGAGAGCAGATTATTAACCAAACGCCTATTCGCTTCTCACCGGAATTCCAGGCCGACGGCCGGCGCTCAGCGGAGAAAGCGATGGAGAAAATCCATGCAGCGTATGCAGGTGAGCCCCAATTCTTCGAGTGGATACATACGCGACTCGACGGTACGCCGTTCGATACAGAGGTCTCGCTCGGCCTTATCAAGATTGGCGGGCGACCGCGGCTTCAGGCAATTGTCCGCGACATCACCGGGCGCAAGCAGGCCGAGAAGTCTCTGCGGGAGAGCGAGGAGCGATACAAGAATCTGTTTATGGCGAACATTGACGGGATACTCATAGCCGATGCCACGACAAAGAAGTTCAGGTACGCCAACCCGGCTATATGCAGGATGCTGGGCTACAGCGAGGAGGAACTTACACAGATGGGCGTGGCTGACATCCACCCGAAAGAGTCGTTCGAGCAGGTGATCGCCGAGTTCGAGGCCCAGACCTCCGGGGCCAAGATAACCGCAAAAGACCTGCAGTGCGTAAGGAAGGACGGCCAGATAATATCCGTGAGCATAAACGCAGGTACGGTGATGATCGACCAGACCAAATATCTGCTGGGGATATTCCGCGACGTCACCGAACGCAAAAACAAGGAAAAACAGGACTTTTCCTGAGGCAACCCAGGTCCTGTAGAAATACAGGTCTTTGGTTTTTTATTTAGGAAGGAAATATGCGGAAAAAAACAAGAGTAACGCCAAAAAAGGAAAAGATTATGCCTGCGGTTTCCAAAACAACATCTTTTCCCATTGTTGGTGTCGGGGCTTCCGCCGGGGAGGCCTTAAAAGGAAATTTAGCGAAGGCTGGGGAACTTTTAGGAGATATCACCGAGCGCAGGAAATTGGAAGAAGCCCACAGCAAATTGGCTGCAATTGTGGAATTTGCTGATGACGCAATAATAGGTGAGGAATTAGATGGTATCATTACAAGCTGGAATAAGGGGGCAGAAATTGCATATGGGTATAATGCTAAGGACATCGTAGGAAAATCCATATCTTTATTAATGCCGCCCAGTCACCCTGATGAGTACAAAGAAGTTTTAACAAAGATAGCGTGCGGAGAGACCATAAAGCATTATGAAACTCAACGCAGGAGAAAAGACGGCCAAATAATCGATGTTTCGCTGACAATTTCTCCGGTTAAGAACCCCTCTGGGGAAATAATAGGAGCTTCCACAATTGCTCGCGACATCACCGAGCGTAAGGAGATGGAAGCCGGCATGGAAAACACCCGGAAAGAACTGGAGGTTATTAAAAAATCCGCAGATGAAACCAGTGAATTCGTCGAGAGCGTCATCAATACCGTGCGTGAACCCTTAATCGTTCTGGACCAAGATCTAAGGGTCGTCAAAGTCAGCCGTTCCTTCTATGAATTCTTCAAGGTAACACCTGAAGATACCGTGGGGCAGCTTATTTATGACCTGGGCAATAAACAGTGGGATATCCCCAAGCTGCGGGAACTGCTGGAAACCATCCTTCCCCAAAAATCGACCTTTGATAACTATGAGGTTGAACACGATTTTACTACCATTGGCAAGCATATAATGCTTTTGAATGCCCGGCAAATTCAAATGGCGTCGGGAAAAGAGCGAATCATCCTCCTGGCTATCGATGACATCACCGAGCACAAGAAAGCACAGCAGGCAATCGAGGAAGCTCGTGTATATGCTGAAAATATTGTAGAGACAATACAGGAACCCTTGATAGTGCTGGATACTGACCTGAAGGTAATCTCAGCCAACAGTGCCTTCTACCAGACCTTTAAGGTTAACCATAAGGAAACCGAGGGCCGGTTTATTTACGATTTGGGCAACCGGCAGTGGAACATTCCCAAGCTGCGACAGCTCCTGGAGGAGGTTCTTCCCAAGAACAGCGCCTTTGATAACTACGAGATTGAGCACGACTTTGAGACCATCGGACCGAAAACAATGCTTTTCAATGCCCGACGTCTTGACGCTGTGCAGATGATCCTCATTACTATTTATGACATCACCGAGCGTAAGCGGGCAGAGGAGAAGTTGCAGAAGAACGAAGAGCAATTCATCGAGCGCAAGAAAATCGAAATAGAGCTTAAAGAGGCAAACGAGCAGCTGATAAAGTTCAATGATTTGAAAGATGAATTTGTCTCAATAGCGTCGCATGAACTGCGCACGCCGCTGTCTATTATTTCCGGGGCCGTCAAGCTGCTCATCGACGAGATACCGGGAAGAATTGTCTCCGGGCAGAAAGAGATACTCGATATGGCGATGAGGAACCTCAATCGACTCGCGCGGATAGTTGACGCTTTGTTGAGCATCTCCAAAATAGAATCCGGCAAAACAGAACTTTACAGAACTGATGCCGACATCTGCCGGCTCATAACGGAAACCGTCGATGAATACAATCTGCCGGCGGGAAAAAAACACATTAATTTGTCCTGTCAGCTCCCTGCCCATCCGGTTATTCTGTACGCCGATGCCGACAGAATAAAAGAAGTTATCGCAAATCTTCTTTCTAACAGTCTCAAGTTCACGCCGGAGGGCGGCTCCATAGACGTCTGCTGTGAAGACCGTAACGATGACGTCTTCGTCTTCGTCAAAGACACGGGTTGCGGCGTTGCGAAGAACGATGTCCCCAGACTGTTTGAAAAGTTCACACAGTTTAACAGAAAGGTCGGTCCCGGAGAGAAAGGCACCGGCCTGGGCCTGGCTATATGCAAGGGCCTCGTCAATCTGCACAATGGTAAAATCTGGGCTGAGTCCGACACGGGCAGCGGAATGAAGGTGTCCTTCACCATACCGCGCCTCAGCGCCAAATATATCTTCACTGAAAGCGTCGATAACGCAGTCGCATCGTCGCTCAAAACCGGCGGCGGGGCCGCGGTCGTTCTTATTTCGACAAAGCCCGTTATCCAGATAGATTCTCCGCAGATGCAAGTCATTCTCAAAGATGTCTCCGGGGTTCTCGAACGGAACCTGCGGCGAAATGCCCACGATACCGTCATACAGAACACAAAGGAAATTCTCGTAGTACTCGAGAACTGCGACATCGCCGAGGCCACGACGGTATGCCAAAGGTTAACGCAGGCGATTGAACGCCATCTGGTTGATAAAGACCTTAGTTCAAAACTTGACCTGCTGATAGGGTATGCCGCGTATCCCGATGACGGCCAAACAGGTCAGTCACTTATCGAAAAGGCAAGAGAGGCAGGCGTCGCCTGCTTGGCGTTGAACAAAGCATAAGATCGGATATGTTGAAAGGAGAAAAATGTCCGGTGCAAAATTACTTGTGGTCGATGATGAGCCGGATGCGGTGCTGATACTTGCCAAGACGCTGTTGGCAAGAGGGTACAGAGTAACCACGGCAAAAAGCGGTCTTCAAGCAATAAATCTGGCAAAGGTGGAAAAGCCGGACCTGATTCTGCTCGATATCCTGATGCCTGATATGGATGGCACGCGGGTGGCGGCTGCGCTGCATAAAGACCCGGCAACCCGGGATATCCCGGTGATATTCCTGACCTGCCTTATCACAAAGAAAACGCAGGAAATTGGGTTGCGATATCATGATGCCGATCGATACGCGTTCATGTCCAAGCCATATGATTTAGACAATCTGCTGGCGGAAATCGACCGACTTATCGGCGCACATGTGGGATAGTCGTCGCCGAGAACGATAATCACCATAGTTACCGGCATGTATCATGCCAATTATCAGCCCTGAAAATCGGCCCTTGTTTCTTTAACGGCATTATACTGCTGTCACCAATAGTGTGATAAGTTTAGGCCTGTAATACTGATAGTGGGGATTTTTATCGGCTCGTCCTATAAAAATATAAAGTTTTGCCCCGTCTTTTGCCGAAAAATCAGAGGGCAATTGTTGCCTCGTAATGCTGATAAATAAGGATTTGGCCGGCGAAGAGTCAAACCGGCCTCGCTAACTATTTGCTTTGGATTCTGGGGTACCTATGAGGACGATAGCTGTTGTCAATCAAAAGGGCGGCGTAGGCAAAACCACCGTATCGATTAACTTAGCCAGTGCGCTGGCGGAGCAGGACCACAAGACGCTGCTGGTTGATATGGATCCGCAATCGCATTGCGCGGTTGGGCTTGCGGTGCCGGAGGAGCAAATCGAGCAGAGCATCTACGACGTGCTGATAAGTTTCAGCAGGGAAGAGCCGATGCGGGTTGGCGAAATCCTCTGGGAGGTAAGCGATAAACTTGAGCTTGCGCCGGCGAGCATCGACCTGTCGGCCTTTGAACAGCAAATGGCGGGTGTGCCTGACCGCGAACTGTGTTTGAAAAAGGTGCTTGACGCGGTCAAAGACCAATATGAATACGTTATCGTGGATTGTCCGCCGGCGGTTGGGCTGCTGACATTTAACTCGTTGCGGGCGGCGACTGATGTTATCGTGCCGGTCGAGACGGGTTATTTTTCGCTCCACGGCCTGAGCAAACAGCTTGAGACGCTGGCGATTCTCTGCCAGCGGTGCAATCAGACCGTCAACGTCAAGGTGCTGGCGAGTATGTATGACATTCGCACGAAAATGGCCCGCGAGATTCTCGGCGAGCTTCGCAAGCATTTTGGCGATAAGATGTTCAAGACGGTGGTGAATTTCAATACGAAGCTCAAGGAAGCCGCGTCATTCGGCCAGCCAATCAGCGAATACGACCCCGCGAGCAAGGGGCACAACGACTTCCAGAACCTGGTAAAGGAAATGACGCAGGGCCAGCCAGAGCAGCAGCGCAGGCAGATTATCGAATCGTTGTCGGAGAAGCTGGATGCGATAAGCATTACGGCGGATGAGTTGCTGGAAAAGGCAAAGCCGAAGATTAAGGTGATAGAACCGCCGAAACAGAGGATTCCGCAGATGGAGCCGGTTGCAGTGCGGGCCGAGCCGAAGCCGGCGGTTGCTAAGTCAGAGGCAAAGCCGGTGGTTGCCGTTAAACCAGAGGTAAAGCCGGTTGCCGTGCGGACTGAACCCCAACAGCCCAAAGTTACGACGACGGATGCGAAGCTGAGCGACTACTATGGCGTCAACCAGGTCAACGACGCGGTGGCTTTCGTGACATTGTATCCCCGGGCCGAATCGGTACAGATTGCCGGCGACTTCAACGGCTGGCAGCCGACAAAGCTGCCTATGGAAAAGGTGGGAGCAAACGGGGTCTGGCAGGCGTCGGCAAAGCTGCCGCCCGGCAAGTACCGTTATCGATTGGTTGTAGATGGGCAGTGGCAGCAGGACCCCTATAACGAGATAACGGAGCTGAACCCGTTTGGCGGCTACAATTCGATAGTAGAGGTAAAGTAATACCCGGCAACAGCGCATTTTGTCGGTTTCAGGGATTCACGTCTGGCGGGGTAATTCCCTGTCGAAATCCGACTATTGTTCACCGTAGTTATTCCTGTCTTGCTGTTTGTTGTAAACCAGCTATACTGTTGTCGTGAAAAGATTCGGCTTATACTCAAATTTTGTTGGAGTGAAAAATCATGTCGAAGTCAGCAATGTTATTCACGTTCGTTATCGTTTCCTTATTGGCCGTAGTTATGTTTGTATCAGGTTGCAGGGCCGTTAGTGAGCCGAACGCCGCCAAAGGACCGGACCCGTTCAAAATGAACCAGCTTTTAGGCAGGGGCGTGAACCTCGGCAACGCTTTTGACGCGCCAAGCGAGGGCGAATGGGGCGTTGTTATTCAGGAAGAATACTTTCAGATTATAAAAGACGCCGGCTTCAACTCCGTCCGGCTGCCCGTTCGCTGGTCAGCGCACGCGTTGTCTGCCCCTCCTTATACGATTAATCCGGAATTTATGAAACGAGTTGACTGGGCAGTCAACTGCGCTCTGTCGCGAAACCTGCCCATAATGCTCAATGTCCACCACTATGGCGAGCTTTATGCCGACCCTGCTAAGGAGAAGGAAAGATTTCTCGCACTTTGGAAGCAAATCGCGGAACACTTCAAAGATAGCCCCGATATTCTTGTCTTCGAACTTTTGAATGAGCCGCAGAAGGAGCTAAGGGCCGGCCCCTGGAATGAGCAACTTAAAGAAGCACTGGTGGTCGTGAGGCAATCCAATCCGAACAGAACCATCGTCATAGGCCCGGCGCACTATAACCAGATTCATTATCTTGCGCTGCTCGATATCCCCAAAAAAGACCGCAACATCATCATTACCGTTCACGATTATTTCCCGCTGACGTTTACCCATCAGGGTGCTGCCTGGCTGAGCAGGGGAGACCCCAATGACTGGCTCGGCACAAAATGGACCGGCACCGAGGACGAAAAGCAGGAAGTAATAAGGGACTTGGATTTCGCGGCCGTCTGGGCGAAGAAAAACAACCGCCCGATTAACTTAGGCGAATTCGGCGCATACGAAAAGGCGGATATGGATTCCCGCGCACGCTGGACAAAGTTTATGGCCGACGCCGCAATCGAACGCGGCTTTAGCTTCCATTACTGGGAATTTTGCGCAAACGAATTCGGCTTATATGCCCAGAAGACCAAATCCTTCCGCAAGCCGTTGTTGGAAGCCGTTTTGCCGCCTGCGGTGAGTAAAATCGAACCGCCAAAGTAATCGTTGCGCGCTTAGATGGATTCCGACGATAAAACGCTTATGAATGGCTCAGGAACACGTCCTACATGTGTCCGCTACTGGGTCATTGTGTTCGCCGTCACTTTGTCCGTCATTACCTACATTGACCGGGTTTGCATCTCGCAGGCGGCTCCGGAAATCCAGAAAGACCTCGGCTTATCAACCGAACAGATGGGCTGGGCGCTTTCCGCGTTTTTCTGGGCGTATGCCCTGTTCGAGGTTCCCAGCGGCTGGCTCGGCGACCGTATCGGGGCACGCAAAGTCCTGATGCGGGTAGTTATGTGGTGGTCGTTTTTTATCGCCGCCACCGGCTGGGCCTTCAGTTTCGTTTGGCTGGTTATTACCCGCGCGCTGTTCGGCGCCGGTGAAGCTGGTTGCTACCCGAACCTGACCAGGGCATTTACAAACTGGCTGCCGCAGTCCGAACGGGTCCGCTCACAGGGATTGATTTGGCTAAGCTCGCGATGGGGCGGGGCATTTACGCCTTTGTTGGTAGCGTTGATCTTGCAGCATATCTCATGGCGATACACGTTTGGGATTTTCGGCCTGTTGGGTATAATCTGGGCGATTTTCTTTTATATCTGGTTTCGTGATAATCCCCGCGACAATAAAAGCATCAACAAAGCGGAGCTGGCAATAGTACCCCGTCAGCAGGATGTGGTGCTCGGCCACGAGAAAATCCCCTGGGCGAAAATCATCGAATCCAAAACCGTCTGGCTGCTCTGGTTACAGTTTTTTTGCCTGAATTTCGGTGCGGTCTTTTATATCACCTGGCTGCCCAAATACCTGCGTGAGGGACGGGGAATGGATATTACTTATGGCGCGTTATTGGCGGGCTTCCCGTTATTTTTCGGCGGGCTTGGTTCGCTATTCTGCGGCTATATATCCGCACCGCTTGCCAAACTTCTCGGAAGCACGTTATTCGCAAGACGATTACTGGCCGGATTCGGATTCTTCGGCGCCGCATCCTGCCTGGCGATATCGACTCTCATTCCAAATCCCTGGCTGGCAATGGTAGTTATGGGTTTGGCAAGTTTCTGTAATGACCTGGTGATGCCCACAAGCTGGGGGACATGTATGGATATCGGCAGAAAATTCGCGGGGACGCTATCCGGCAGTATGAATATGATGGGCAATTTCGGCGGTGGTTTTGCCGCAGTCGCCATCGGTTATATCCTCGCCTGGTCGAATCACAACTGGAATGTCGCCCTGTATGTCGCCGCGGGCGTATATTTCCTCGGTACATTTTGTTGGCTTTTTATTGACCCAGTAACCCCAATAGACAACAGGAGTTAGGATTTCAGCAGCCGACCGTTGCGAAAATATTTTCCATAATTTTCTTGAATCGGGCTAAATCTGATGTATACTGCCGAAATTTGTGTAGCCGAGTTTCTTCTTTGCTGTTTGTCTGTTCAAGGGCAGGAAGAAAACGGGGGACCCGAAGTTGACCGAAAGGTCTTGGGGCGAATATCGAGTAAAATCGATTAAGGTGCTTCTGCCTGAGTCCGACAGCTAACCTCGTAGGCGTTAAAGAAGGGATAAACCAGGGGTAGTTCTCTGGTTTGTTGCGCGTTTGGTCTAACCTGCCTCAAAACAGACGTCTCGGATAAAATTGTTTGCGGGAAAAGTCCGCGCAAAGGCAAGGAGATATATTATGATTTGGGCGTATTGGGTTAGCGGGATTATTACGGTGCTGCTTATGATTTATCTTGTCGTGGCGGTTTTGTTGGCGGAGAAATTCTAATGACTTACGGGATAATACAAATTGTTCTGTTCCTGTCCGTGGTTTTGTTATTGGTTAAGCCGCTGGGCTGGTATATGACGCGGGTGTATGAAAACAAGCCCTGCGGTCTGGACCGGATATTGGGGCCGGTCGAGCGTGCGATTTATCGGCTATGCGGGGTTAACCCTGCAAATGAAATGGGCTGGCAGAAATACACGGTCGCGATGTTGGTTTTTAACGCGGCTGGTTTCGTCGTTTTATATGCCTTGATGCGATTACAGGGCTTTTTGCCATTGAACCCGCAGCATTTTCCCGCCGTTGCTCCCGACCTGGCATTCAATACGGCCGTCAGTTTCATTACCAATACCAACTGGCAGGCATACGGCGGCGAGACCACGATGAGCTATCTGACGCAAATGCTCGGCTTGGCGGTGCAGAATTTTGTTTCCGCGGCGAGCGGTATGGCGGTGCTGGTCGCGCTTATCCGGGGATTTGTTCGTCGAAACAGCCAGACAATCGGCAACTTCTGGGTCGATTTGACTCGCTCGCTCTTGTATATCCTCATTCCTCTATCGCTGATAATTGCAATCCTGCTTGCGTCGCAGGGTGTGGTGCAGACGTTCAAGTCATATCCGACGGCGACGCTTGTTGAGCCGGTTATGATGGCCGACGGCAATAGTGTTACTGAGCAAACAATTGCGGTTGGGCCGACGGCCTCGCAGATTGCTATAAAGCACTTAGGCACCAACGGCGGCGGATTCTTCAATGCCAACTCTGCTCATCCCCTTGAGAACCCTACGCCTTTATCGAATTTTCTTGAGATGCTCGCGATACTTTTGATTCCGGCGGCGCTTTGCTACACATTTGGCAAAATGGTGAGTGATACAAAGCAGGGCTGGGCGATACTGGCATCGATGGTAATAATCTTCATCGGCCTGTTGACCCTGTGTTGCTGGTCGGAGCAAAAAGGGACGCCGCAATTGATTTCGGCGGGCGCAGACCTGCAACCAAGCACAATGCAAAGCGGCGGCAATATGGAGGGCAAGGAAGTCCGCTTCGGTATTTTCAACTCCGCCTTGTTTGCTACCACCACGACAGGCACATCCTGCGGGGCTGTAAATTCAATGCACGATTCTTACACGCCTTTGGGCGGAATGGTCCCGATGTGGCTGATACAATTGGGAGAGGTGATTTTCGGCGGTGTCGGCTCGGGGCTTTACGGCATGCTGGCTTTTGCGATTCTGGCGGTTTTCATCGCGGGGTTAATGGTAGGTCGCACACCTGAATACTTAGGCAAAAAAATCGAAAGCTATGAAATGAAGATGGCATCGCTGGTAATTTTATTGCCGATATTTCTTGCATTAATTGGCACGGCGGTGGCCGTGGCGACAAAAGCCGGTCAGGCGGGTGCGTTCAATCCCGGCCCTCACGGTTTCAGCGAAATTCTCTATGGCTATTCGTCGGCAACGAACAATAACGGCAGCGCATTTGCCGGTATTAACTGTAACACGCCGTTTTACAACATCACCCTCGCAATCGCGATGCTTGGCGGGCGATACCTGTTCAAAATCCTTATGCTGGCAATCGCCGGTTCGCTTGCGGCCAAGAAATATGTCCCCGCAAGCGCAGGCACGCTGAGCACGTCTGGTCCGATGTTTGTCATCCTGCTGATTAGCGTTGTCATTGTTGTGGGTGCGTTAAGCTTTATACCGGCCCTGGCTTTGGGACCGATTGTGGAACATTTGATGATGATTGGTAGATAATAGGGGCAGAGTTGAATTTGAAAGGAGAAGCAAGTGAAGCCGTTAAGATTGAGCAGTTTTTGTTGGATGTTGTCTTTGTTGGCATCTGGATTTTGTTTTTCGAATTTTGCCTATGCTACACCTTCCACTACATACTGGACTCCCTGCGTAATGGACGTCCAGCCCTACGGAGTATGGCATATTACCTACGACAGCTATTTTACAGTGGGCAAAA